>NZ_FOWK01000001.1 GCF_900115435.1 Prevotella sp. tf2-5 | reverse complement strand
ATGCTCCAGCGTATCAAAGACGATGTAATAAACATCTTGATACCACGAGTGAAGTCGAAGATCCACTCTCAGAAAGTGCTTGCACTTTTTGGTGACGACATCAAATACTACGTGAACCCGACGGGTAAGTTCGTGATTGGAGGTCCTCATGGTGACACAGGTCTGACGGGCCGTAAGATTATCGTAGACACCTATGGTGGCAAGGGCGCTCATGGTGGAGGCGCTTTCTCTGGTAAGGACTCTTCGAAGGTTGACCGTTCCGCAGCTTATGCCGCACGTCATATTGCCAAGAATATGGTAGCGGCTGGTGTTGCCGATGAGATGCTGGTACAGATCAGCTATGCCATCGGTGTAGCGAAACCGATGAATATCTATGTGAATACCTATGGACGTTCGAAGGTGCAGATGACGGATGGTGAGATAGCCAAGAAGATAGAGGAGCTCTTCGACCTTCGTCCGAAGGCTATTGAGCGTTCATTGAAGTTGCGTCAGCCGATGTATTTGGAGACGGCGGCCTATGGACATATGGGACGTCAGTGTGAGGTGGTGAAGAAGACGTTCACCAGTCGCTATCACGAGACCAAGACAATGGATATTGAGTTGTTCACATGGGAGAAACTTGACCGTGTAGAGGATATTAAAAAAGCATTTAGATTGTAATGGCAAGAAGGAGGCTGCTGATTCTTTCGATATAGGAAATCGCTCTAATCTTTTTAAAATGAATCTCACTTCTCTTTCTTAAAATGCTTGAAGACGAAACGGACGAGGAGGAAATTGGTGGGGACGGCGATGGCGTAGACACCTAAGGGGGCTACCTCCTTGCTCAGACCGACCCACAGCCAGAAGTTCAGGAGGGCGATCTGAAGACAGTAGTTGAACAGGTGGGCACCTCCGAACCCGACCCCGTTGCGCTTGGTCGTCTTCTCATGGAAGGTGAAGTGCGCCGTCAGGTAGTAGTTCACCAGGAAACTCAGTCCGTAACCGATCGTATAGGCGATATTCACGTTCATCCAGTGCTGCAGCACCCAGTAGATGCCGTAGTGGAGCACGGTGGAGATGACCCCCACGATACCGAAACGCAAAACCTCGCCTAAAGTGTCTTTTTTCATATTCTGTTTGCAAAAGTACGAAATATTTCGTAACTTTGCAAAAATAATTGCTATAAGACGATGATTCCATTTAATAAGCCCTATTGTTCCGGTCGTGAACTGGACTATATCAAGGAGGTGTGTGGCTCCATGACGATGTCGGGAAATGGTGATTTCACCAAACGCTGTCATGCGTTCTTCGAGAAACGTTATGGTTTCAGGAAATGCCTGCTGTGTACCTCTGGGACTGATGCCTTGGAGATGTGTGCCATGCTCTGTGACTTACAACCTGGTGACGAGGTGATCGTACCCTCCTACACCTTTGTGTCGTCTGCCATCGCCTTCCTCCGTGAAGGTGCCAAAGTGGTGTTTGCCGACAGCGGTGCCTCCAATCCCAATATCACCGTGGACACCATCCGTCCCCTCCTCAACGAGCGTACGAAGGTTATCGTTGTGGTACATTATGCGGGTGTCGCCTGTGACATGGACGCCATCATGGCGCTGGCTGAGGAGCATCACCTCCTCGTCGTCGAAGACGCGGCACATTCCATCGACTCTTTCTATAAGGGTCGTCCCCTTGGCGGTATCGGTCATCTGGGGGCTTTCTCCTTCCATGAGACGAAGAACATCAACTGTGGCGAGGGCGGCATGCTCGTCGTCAATGATGAGCGTTTTGTCCGTCGCTCTGAGATTATCTGGGAGAAAGGTACCAACCGTGCCGAGTTCTACCGGGGGATGGTCAATAAATACGGGTGGTGTGACATCGGTTCCTCGTTCCTCCCCTCTGAGTTCAATGCCGCCTTCCTATGGGCACAGCTCGAGCAGTTGGACGACATACAGGGAAAGCGTCTCCGTATCTGGAAGATCTACGACAGCATCCTGCGTGGGAAGGTTGAGGAGAAAAGTGTCCAGTTGCCGGAGATCCCGTCCTACGCCACGAATAACGGACATATGTATTACCTCGTGTGCCCCACCTTGGAGTTCCGCACAAGACTGATGGCGTTCCTCAAGGAGCATGACATACAGACGACGTTCCACTACCTGCCGCTCCACTCCAGCGCATACTATAAAGACCAGTTCCGGGGTGAGCCTCTCGTCCATTGCGACCATTATGGCGACTGCCTCGTGCGTCTGCCTCTCTACTATGAGTTGAGCGATGAGGACGCTACCCGTGTGGCACAGCTGGTGCTGGAAGGGGTGAATGGTTAATGGTTAAGGGTTGACTGAGATGATTATCGGTTTCGACGCAAAGCGCATCGTGCGCAACGGTACAGGGTTAGGCAGCTATGGGCGTACCCTTGTCAACGACCTGCTGCGTCGTCATGACCCTGATATGCAGTACCTCCTCTATGCCCCCGACGAGGGCAGGGACGACCTCCGTAACCAGATCATCGAGGGTGCCACTTTCCGCTATCCCGCCGCCCCATTTTTCTCCCGTCTTCTCCCCCTCAACAGGGGGAGTCAGAGAGGGTCTCCCCTCTGGCGCACCTACGGTATCGTCAAAGACCTCCGGCGTGACGGTGTACAGATCTACCACGGTCTCTCTGGCGAACTGCCCGTCGGACTCCGTAAGAGTGGTGTCAAAGGCGTTGTCACCATCCACGACCTCATCTTTTTGCGTCATCCTGAATACTACCACTGGATAGACACCAAGCTCTACGAGTGGAAGTTCCGGCAGACCCTCAAGGAAGCCGACCGCATCATCGCCATCAGTGAGCGTACCCAACAGGATATCATGGAGTTAGGACATATCTCCGACGAGCGCATCCGTCTCGTCTATCAGAGCTATGCCCCTCGTTTCTCCACCACGGCAATTACTGCCCAGCAACAGGAGGTGCGACAGCGTTACCGACTGCCTGAGCGTTTCATCCTTAACGTCGGCACCATCGAGCAGCGTAAGAACCTGCGCCTTGCCGTCGACGCCTTGTCTCTGCTGCCTTCTGATATCCATCTGGTGGCGGTGGGACGACAGACGGACTATGCGAAGTCGCTGCCTCAGAGCAACCGCCTCCACCTGTTGAGCGGGGTCCCTGACGACGACCTCGCCGTCATCTATCGTCTCGCCGAGGCTTTTGTCTACCCCTCCCGCTACGAGGGCTTCGGTATCCCTATCATCGAGGCGATAGCCGCGGGACTGCCTGTCGTCGCCTGCACAGGGTCGTGTCTCGAGGAGGCTGGAGGACCTTCTTGCCTGTATGTCGACCCTGATGATACCGAGGGTATGGCTGCCGCCATCCTCTCTGTCCTCGACGGTGCCGACGGGAGGACGGAGCGCATCCGGCTCAGTCAGCAGTATATCGAGCGCTTCCGTGGCACTGATGTGGCGGGTCAGGTACTCGAAATCTACCGTGAATTGGGGTAAATAGGCGAAAAAATCGCCTTTTTTGTTGTATATTTCCTTTTTTTTCGTATCTTTGCGCACGGAATATTACTATTGACTGGATAAAAGTGAAGAGAGACAGCATACGTAAGATACTGATGGGACTCTTGTTACTCGTTTCCCTTCCGTCAAGCGCAGAGCGGTTCGTGTTTACTACGGCATGGACGGCACAGGCGCAGTTTGCCGGTTATTATGCCGCCAAGGAGAAGGGCTTCTATCAAGCTGAGGGTCTCGATGTCGTCATCCAGCACCCGTCATTGAACACCTCCGTCCTCTACCGCCTGCAACATGATCATAGTGACGCCTTCATGCTCACCCTGATGTCTGCCATCGACTTCATCACACAGGGTGTCCCCATGGTGAATATCTTCCAGGACTCCATGAACAGCAGTAACATGCTGATAGCACGCTGGGGGGCTGACCCGCTGAAACTCAAGGGTAAGAAGGTGGCAGTCTATAGTACCGACCTTAACTATTCCGTCTTTTTTCTCAACCATTATAAAAAACTAAACTATGAGTGGGTGCGCTTCACCAGCCAGATCAACCTCTTCCTTTCCGGTGCCGTCGACGCGATGATGGCATTGGGCTATAACGAGTACTACCAGTTGCTGCAGGCTGGGTTCAGGTTAGGCAAGGAGAACGTCTACCGCTTCAGCGAGCACGACTTTAACATCCAGGAGCATGGGGTCTATGTGAGACCCGACTACTACAGGGACCATAAGGAGACATGCCGTAGGTTTGCCCGTGCCACCAGGAAAGGGTGGGAATGGGCTGCCACGCATCCTGAGCTGGCGCTCGATATCGTGATGAAATATGTGCGGAAATATAACTCTCCCACCAACCGCACCATGCAGCGCTTCATGCTGATGGAGGTGCTCCGCCTGCAACTCGACCGTGAGTCGGGTAAACGGGAGTTCCGCCTGCGCCCTGACATGGTGGAGAAGGCTAACCGCATGATGAGGGAGTGTGGCTTTATCAAGCGTACCGTGACATACCAAGAACTGATGGGGCAATGAGGAACATACTGGGTCATATACGCCGTTCGTTGTCCACCCGCCTCAGCCTGTGGGTGGCGGTCATCGTCGCCGCCATCTTCGCCACGGTGTACAGCATGTTGTTCTCCGAGATACGTGAGGTGATGAGGGAGGAGGCTTTCAGCAAGGCGACGAAGACCCTGGAGGGCACCGTCCTGCATATCGACAACACGCTGCATAGCGTGGAGGTGGCTTCCAATAACATGCTGTATAATATCGAGCAACACCTCGACAACCCTGACATGATGTTCGAACTGAGCCGGCAGACGCTGAAAGACAACCCCATCCTGACGGGCTGCAGCATCTCCTTCGACCCGTTCTACTACAAGAGCAAAGGGCAATATTTCTCTGCTTATTCATATAACGACGGCAAAAACATACTGACAGAACAGGAGGGAAATGAGGAGTACCAGTACCATACTATGGACTGGTACCTCATTCCTCGACTCCTGGACCGACCGTACTGGCTGGAGCCGTATATGGAGGATGCCTCCGTGGGTATCATCGTCAACGATATCTTTACCTCTTACAGTCAGCCGATCCACGACAAGAGGGGTAAGACCGTAGGCACCTTCTCCGTGGATATCTGCCTCGACTGGTTCTCGGAGACGGTATCGGCGGCGAAGCCTTATCCTAACTCCTATAGCATCCTGCTGGGCAGGGGAGGCACCTTCCTCGTCCATCCTGACACGACCCGCCTGTTCTATGAGACGATCTTCACCCGCACCCTCGAGAAACCGGACTCCGCGCTGAGGGCGCTCGGTAATGCGATGCTGGACCGGGAGACGGGCTATAAGGAGATGGAGATAGACGGAGAGGACTGTTATGTGTTCTATAAACCGTTCAAGAACACGGAGTGGAGCGTGGCGATCATCTGTAAGGAGAGTGATATCATCGCCCCGTATGTCCGTATGAAATGGGCATACCTGTCGATCGCCGCCATCGGCATCCTCCTCCTCGTCGTGTTCAGCAGCCGTATCGTCCGTAAAAACCTCCGACCGCTCCGGCACCTGACGAAGTCGGCACAGCGTGTCGCCGACGAGCATTTCAACGGTGACGTCCATGAGAGCCACCGCGTTGACGAGATCGGTCAGCTGGAGTCCAGCTTCAAGACCATGCAGCAGTCGCTGGCGGGCTATGTCGGGGAGATCAAACAGCAGACGGAGACGCTCGAGGGTCGTAACCGGGAACTGGAGGAGGCGTATGAGCGGGCTACTCAGGACGAGCGTATGAAGACGTCGGTGGTACGTCACATGACGGGACAGATGGCGGAGCCGGTGTCTCATATCGTCAAGACGGCACAGGTCATCCGTGACGGTGGTCGACAGATGAGCGCTGACGAGTTACGGGCGAAGACAAGGGAAATGACGGATAACACGACAAAGGTGACGGGACTCCTCGATGAGTTGCTGAAGACGGCTCAGGAGGAGACGCGCACCACAAAGGGAAAGGAGGGTGAGTCATGATCCTGCGATTCATCCGTAAGTCCCTGGCGTTCAGCCTGAGCCTCAGTATCCTGATGGGGACACTGCTCATCGTCCTCATCACGTTGGGATTCCTCTATTTCCGCTCCAGACAACAGGTGCGGCAGGTGGCTATCGATGAGATGTCGCAGTCGCTCCATAACACCAGACTGCATATCCGTGGCGTGCTCAACGAGGTGGAGACGGCGACGATCAATACGGAATGGGCGGTGCTCCATGACCTGAACCCCGACTCTCTTTTCAAGATCTCACAACGTATCCTCCAGATCAACCCTAACCTCTACGGATGCAGCATCGCCATGGCTCCCGACTTCTTCCCCGCCAAGGGGCACTATTTCTCCGCCTACTCGTCGAATGAGGACGGACATATCATGACGGAACAGGAGGGTAACGACGACTATAACTACTTCGAGATGCCGTGGTATAAGTTGCCGATGACCACTCATAAGCCTTGTTGGATAGACCCGTACCACGACTATAACAGTGAGGAGGAGACTTACGAAAAGGAGATGATCACTACCTACAGCCGACCCCTCGTCGGTGCTGACGGACGTTATATCGGTGTCATCGCCGCCGACCTCTCACACCGACGGTTGTCACAGCTGCTGGCAATAGATCCTCCCTATCCCAACTCCTATTACCTCCTCCTCAATCACGAGGGAAAACTCATCGCCTCGGGACATGAGAACGCGACCCTCGACGACCTGCGGCGTGACAACTGCATGGTGGTCCATGAGACCGTGCCGCGCACCGGCTGGACGATCTGCGTCGTCTGTCCCAGATACGACATCTACAAGAACTTCCGCCAGCCGGAATACATCATCGGCGGCATCGTCCTCTTCGGACTGCTCCTCGTCTTCCTCGCCGGCTATATCGTCGTACGACTCGCCGTCAACCCCCTGAAGCTCCTCGCCGACCAGACACAGCATATCGCACAGGGCGACTATGACGAGCCACTGCCCAAGAGCAACCGTGTCGACGAGATAGGACAGCTCCAGAACACCTTCGCTGCCATGCAACAGTCCATCAGCGGCTATGTCTCAGACCTCCAGCAAGTGAGACAGCAGACTGAGGAGCGTAACGAGGAACTCGTCGTGGCGAAAGCCAAGGTAGAGGAGTCAGACCATAAGAAGACGGAGTTCATCCAAGAGTTCACCCACCAGATACGCACCCCGCTGAACATCATCAGCGGCTTCGCACAGGTGCTGCAGACAGACAGCGACAGCCTTGAGGACGAAGACCTCGACTCCATCTCCAAGGGCATCCTCCAGAACAGCAAGAGCATGGCGACGATCATCGAAAACCTCCATATCGTCTCCTCCCTTGAGGGTGCCACCAGTGTGGAACTCAACGACACCCTCCATGTCAACGGCATCTGCCAGCAGGCTATCGAGAGAGTCACCCTCATACCCCCCCACACCGTCTCCCTCACCATGGAGACCCGCCTCCCCGACAACTTCCTGTTGCGCACCCATCGCGCCTATCTACAGAAGATCCTCAGCGAGCTCCTGGAGAACGCCAATAAGTTCACGAAGGTAGGACTCATCATCCTCCGTTGCCAGCAGTACGACCCCCGTTTCGTGGAGATCACCGTCAGCGACACCGGACAAGGCATCCCGCCCGCCGACAGAGAGCGAATCTTCTCCCTCTTCACCAAGCTCAGCACCTTCAGCGAGGGCTTAGGACTCGGGCTCTACCTCACCCGCCGTCTCGCCCGCCTCATGGGAGGCGACCTCCGTCTCGACGACACCTATGTCGGAGGCACCCGCTTCATCCTCCAACTCCCCGTCTAAAGGGTGATGCGGAGGTGGATGTCTATGTCTGTTTGTGAGGAGCCATTTATCTCCTGCCAGCTACTGGAAATCTTTTGGCGGTCGAAATAATTGGTGACACCAAACTTCACTATCATCAGGAGGTGCTTCCCTATCTCTGTACGAGTCATAAAAGCATAACGAATCCCCTTGCCATAGAGCATGATGGATGAGAAATTGTAGGGCAAGGGACGCTCGTATAAGTAAAGACGACTCGCATAGTTATCCGTCTGAAAGACGGTGGCATTCGCATAGAGCTGTAACCATCGCCACTGATAGGTGATCTGCTCTGATATCATCCATCCTTTATTTTTCCCTTCCAAAGAGACGGAAATACCATCAAATTGTGTTTGTAGGGATAGTCCAGAGGGAGTATCATAACTGACACGAAGTCGTGACAGATGCTCTGTTTGGTTAACAATATATGTTTTCTGAGAATTATCTTTCTGACGTAAATGAAAGCGATAGCGTCCTTCTATTCTCCACCTGTCAGTTAATACGAAACGCATGAGAATCATCGTGTCAAAGGCATCACTAGGCATGCTCACCTGATACCGTTTCCATGTGAAATGCGCATAATCAACATATCCGTTCAATGTCCATTTGGAGGAGGGTTGCCAGATGAATCCTGCATATATCCCATGCTCATTTTGTACATTTGACCCCTCGCTGAAGCTCTGGGCATGAAGTGCTGTATACCTCTTGTCATAATATCGGTGTAGTAGCATAAGCGTCATAGGACATTTTAGTCGAAAGCTACATTGATGGATGGTTGCCAATGCTCCCTCTTTATTGAGTGCGGTCTCTCCAGATAAAGAGAAACGGGAGTTGGTATAGCCATAGTCAAGACTCCAATTCATAAAGTCATTACCCTCAGCGATATAGCGTCGATAGGGGGCGTTCTCTTTTTCAGGACGTAATAACCTGTCTAGATGGGTATAAAGGTAATTAAGGTTGACATAGTAGCTTTTTTTACGCCATCTGATACTGCCTCCTAAGTCTGTCTCATGGGTATTGTTCTTTTTATTCATTTCCGTTTGCGTGCGATGGTAGCTACTGGTGAGTAAAGTACGAGCCGTACTGTCTTTGTTTAATGTGGCATCTAAAGAACGATAGGATGCGAAGGCTGTTATGTCCCAGTTCCGATGAAGACGGATGGTGGCTGCGGCACCTCGCAGATAGTCATTGGCAGAACGTGAAGAGTGTGCTTTAAGAGTTGTTGAGGTACGACCCATCGATTGGAGTGAGGATAGCTTGCCTAAGTAAAATCCACCATTTATAATAAGTCCTTTCCCCAATTGCACCTTGTACATTCCCAGACATAGATTCTTAATATTGCCGAGCTCTTTCAGTTGTAGGTAATAGGAATAGTGGTCATAGCCCCAGTTGTTTCTATTAGAGAAGAACGGCTCTCCAGCATCTTGTGCCCCAGTCAGCCCGAATTTCACACGATCATGATATGTCAGTTGATAACGTATAGAATGACGATAACGAGCACCTAGGTATCCGTCTCGGTCTCCTCTTCTAGTATAAAGGGGAACCTTTACAGTTGCAGATAGCTGATGACGACTATGATAAAGGATAGAGTCGAATCGCAGTTTGTTGTTTTTTTTTGCCGGCTCACCTATATAGATAAAATAACTCAGCAAATGACGCCGCTCCGCATCCAAGGAGGAAATCATCTGAAGTTCCCCACTAGAACGAATACCCCCAAAACGATGTATATATGACAGGAGTTCTTCTACCTGCTGTACTGTCAGAAAAGGTAACTTTTCCAAGTCCTCACGACTGGCCTGATTCAAATTGATAGGATGGTCAGCTATTTCTGACAATTCCTCATACACGTTCTCTATAGCTGAAGATTCTGTCTCTTCAGCATCTATCCATTGGCGGAAAGCCTCTTCCCATCCTTCTTGAGTCTGTGATACACAAGTTAGTGAGAACATAGAGATAATAATTAGCAACACTTTTCTTATAAACATGCTGCAAAGTTACGAAACAGGATGGAGACAAATTTTCAAATTTTTCTCAATTCCTTTCATATTTGTCTCATCCCTATCGAATTTGCGTTAAAGATTATAAAAATTTAGGTGTAGGGTTAGGTGTTTGGAAATATGAAGGCGGCGTCGGAGCCTGCTGAACAAAAGAAATTCCCCCTGCAAAGTCTGTGACTCGGCAGGGGGATTTTCGTTTATATGTAAAGTAGTTGTGTGTTGCTGTTTTATGCGTCGATGTTGGCGTAGGTGGCGTTCTGCTCGATGAACTCACGGCGGGGCTCCACGTCGTCTCCCATCAGCATGGAGAAGATCTCGTCTGCCTGGGCGGCATTCTCGATGGTGACCTGCTTCAAAAGGCGGTTCTCGGGATTCATGGTGGTCTCCCACAGCTGCTCGGGGTTCATCTCTCCAAGACCTTTGTAACGCTGGGTGTGGAAACCGCTGTTGTTCTCGTCGCCTGCCACGTACTTGTCGATGAACGCCTGACGCTGCTGGTCGGTATAGCAATACTCGGAGTTCTTCTTATAGGTGCATTTGTAAAGGGGCGGGGTGGCGATATACAGGTGTCCGCCCTGGATGACCTGTGGCATGAAGCGGTAGAAGAGGGTCATGATGAGGGTGTCGATGTGGGAGCCATCGACGTCGGCATCGGTCATGATGATGATCTTGTCGTAGCGCAGCTTGTCGATGTTCGCCTCTCTGTCGCCCTCGCCATCGACGCCGAAGCGGACACCGATGGACTGGATGATGTTCATGACGGACTCTGCCTCGAAGACACGGTGCCACTGTACCTTCTCCACGTTCAGGATTTTTCCGCGCAAGGGGAGGATAGCCTGGAAATGACGGTCACGTCCTTGTTTGGCGGAACCTCCGGCGGAGTCTCCCTCGACGAGGAAGATCTCGCAGACCTTCGGGTCTTTCTCGGAGCAGTCAGCGAGTTTGCCGGGCAGACCGCCTCCGGTCATCGGGTTCTTACGCTGTACGCTCTCGCGTGCCTTACGGGCGGCGATACGGGCGGTGGCGGCAAGGACGACCTTGTCGCAGATGAGTTTCGCCTCTTTCGGGTGCTCCTCCAGGTAGTTGGAGAGCGCCTCTCCCACAGCCTGCTGGACGGCACCGGCGACCTCGGAGTTGCCGAGCTTCGTCTTCGTCTGTCCCTCGAACTGGGGCTCAGCGACCTTGATGCTGATGACGGCGGAGAGTCCCTCACGGAAGTCCTCACCGGCAATCTCTATCTTCGCCTTCTCGATCTGCTTGGAGATCTGGGGGTCAGCGTCAGCGTAGGACTTCAGGGTGCGGGTGAGTGCCATGCGGAAACCGGTCAGGTGCGTACCTCCCTCGATGGTGTTGATGTTATTGACGTAAGAATGGATGTTCTCGCTATAGTCGGTGTTGTACATCACAGCGACCTCGATGGGTACACCCTGTTTCTCGGTCTTCAGGTAGATGACATCGTCGAAGAGGTGGGTGCGGTGACGGTCGACGTAGCGCACGAACTCCTTCAGTCCCTCCTTGGCGTGGAACACCTCGGGCTGGCGGAGGTTGCCCTCCTCGTCGGGACGCAGGTCGGTGAGCGTGATGGTGATGCCTGCGTTGAGGTAGGCGAGCTCACGCATACGACGCGCGATGATGTCGTATTTGTATTCTGTGGTGGTGAAGATGGTGCCGTCGGGCCAGAACTGCTGGCGGGTACCTGTCTTGTCGGTGTCGCCGACGATCTTCACGTCATAGAGGGGTTTTCCCTTCTCGTATTCCTGTTGGTAGATATGACCGTTACGATAGACCTGTGAGAGCATGTGGGTGGAGAGGGCGTTGACACAGCTGACACCCACGCCGTGCAGACCACCGCTGACCTTGTAGGAGCCCTTGTCGAACTTACCACCGGCATGGAGGACGGTCATGACGACCTCAAGGGCGGACTTGTGCATCTTCTCATGCTCGTCGACGGGGATGCCTCGTCCGTTATCTAATACCGTAATGGAGTTATCTTCGTTGATGGTGACCTCGATATGGGTGCAGTAGCCTGCCATCGCCTCGTCGATGGAGTTGTCGACGGTCTCGTTCACCAAGTGGTGGAGACCCTTCTCACTGATGTCACCGATATACATTGCCGGACGCTTGCGTACAGCCTCCAGTCCCTCGAGCACCTGAATATTACTCGCGGAATAATTGCTTTCCTTGTTCTGTTCTTCTACCATTTCGTTTAATAGTCGTTTATAGGTTGCAAAGATACGAAAAAAAGGGGAAATAACAAAAAAAAGCCAGATAAACTTTGTTTATCTGACTCTTTTTATCTCTTTCGGATTAGAGACTGTTGATGTGCGCGCAGAGGCTTGACTTGAGGTTCGCAGCCTTGTTCTTGTGGATGATGTTGGTCTTAGCCAGCTTATCCAGCATCTTCTGTACGCTAGGATAGAGAGCGGCAGCCTCTTCCTTGTTGGTCATGGCACGCAGTTTACGAACGGCGTTACGCATGGTCTTGGCATAATAGTGATTATGCTCTTTTCTTGTTTTCTCCTGACGAATTCTCTTCAGGGATGACTTGTGATTTGCCATTTTTCTTTCTTTTGTTTAATTATTAATATAAAGCTTGTGGGTCTTACGTCCTATAGGCTGCCCTGGGCGGGTGTTGCCACCCTCTGCCACCTTTCCCTTGCGGTAGCACTTGGCTGTGCCGATGACAGATTTAATTGTAGTCCCTAGGAGAGTCGAACTCCTCTTTAGAGAATGAAAATCTCTCGTCCTAACCGATAGACGAAGGGACCGTCGCCATTTTTTGCGGGTGCAAAGGTACTGCAATTTTTTCTTCTGACAAAATTTTCTTGATGAAAAATGCTAATATTCAATGATTTTTGTGTAATTTTGAAGCCAATGTTAGAAAAGTCACATGCAATTGTGCTGCATACGCTGAAGTATGGCGACCAGAAGGTGGTGGTGGAGATGTTCTCCCGGACATGGGGTCGCCTGTCGTTCATCGTCACCTTGCCGAAGTCGGCGAAGTCACCGTTCCGCAAACAGTATTTCCAGCCGATGACGGTACTGGAGGTGGAGTGTGACGTGCGTCCCCGTGTGGCGTTACAGAAACTGCATGACGTGCGGCTGCTGGTGCCGTACACCACCATCCCGCTGTCGCCCGCCAAGTTGTCGATCACCCTCTTCATCGCCGAGTTCCTGTATTACGCCCTCCGCTCCGAGCAGCGTAACGAGCAGCTCTTCGACTATATCATGGACTCCATGCAGTGGCTGGATGCCGCACCGTCGCATTACGCTAATTTCCACCTGACATTCCTCATGCGCCTGTCGAGGTTCCTGGGGTTCTATCCGAATATGGAGACAGAGAGGGTCTTCTTCGACCTTCGTGAAGGACTCTTCACGTCCACGGTGCCGACGCACCAGGACTATCTGGCACCTGCGGAGGCGAGGATGATCCACCTGCTGATGCGCATGGACTATCCCACGATGCACCTGTTCCAGCTCTCCCAGCAGGACAGGGGGCGCATCCTCGACGTGCTGATGAGGTATTATAAACTACATCTGCCAGACTTCCCTGATTTGAGAAGCCTGGCAGTGCTCCACCAGCTGTGGACTTAGAAACTAATTTAGAATTATATGATAAAAGGATTTGCCTTTGCTCACGCAAAGACGATTGGTCCCTGTTGTGCGGGCGGCTCCTGCTGGCTGTCAGCAGCCTGCGTGGTGTCGCCGTTCGCCTGTGAGTAGATGCTGTCCAGCACCTCCTTCGTGCGCTTGTAGGTCGGTGTCTGTTCCACGGCGGAGATGACATCGTCATTATCCAGCTCGTCGGGACGGAACACATAGATATGGGGGCGGCGCTTGTAACGCTTCGTGCTGCCCTCGCTGCCATAGTAGCGGTTACGACGGTCCTGGCGCTCAGCCTCACGCTCCTGTTGCTCGGCGAGGCGTGTAGCCTCCTCCTGGGTGTGACGCTTCAGGTGTCCGTTCATGCCGTCGACATTCTCGATACCGAAACCGGTGGCGAGGATGGTCACCTTCACCTTCTTACCCAGCTCGGGGTCGGTGGCGAGACCCCATTTGATCTCGAAGTCACCGAATTTCGCCATGAACTCATTGACATCGTTCATCTCCTCCATCATCAGTGAGTCCTTGCCGTCCTTGCCTCCCGCGAAGGAGATGCTCAGCAGGATCTTCTTGGAGTTGAACACGTCATTGTCGTTGAGCAACGGGGAGTTCAGGGCGTCGTCAATAGCCTTTTTCACACGTCCCTCGCCCTCACCATAGCCGGTGGACATGATGGCGACACCACCGTCCTTCAACACCGTCTTCACATCGTTGAAGTCGAGGTTGATGAGTCCGTGTACCGTGATGATCTCCGCGATAGACTTGGCGGCTACCGACAGGGTGTCGTCAGCCTTGCCGAAGGCGTCGAGCACCGACAGGTCGGGATAGATCTCACGCAGACGCTCGTTATTGATGACCAACAGGGCGTCGACGTGCTTGGACATCTCCTCGACACCGTCCAGCGCCTGGTCTATCTTACGGTCGCCCTCGAAACGGAAGGGGATGGTGACGATACCCACTGTCAGGATGCCCATCTCCTTCGAGATGCGGGCAATGACAGGTGCGGCGCCTGTTCCTGTGCCACCTCCCATACCAGCGGTGATGAATGTCATACGGGTGCCGTCACTCAGCATCGCCTTGATATCCTCGATGCTCTCCTCGGCAGCGGCACGGGCACGCTCCGGCTTGTTACCGGCGCCCAGTCCCTCCTTACCCAGTTGCAGATGCACGGGCACGGGGGAGTCGTTCAGTGCCTGGTTGTCGGTATTACAGAGCACGAAGGTCACGTCATGGATTCCCTCTCGATACATATGGTTGACGGCATTGCCGCCACCGCCTCCAACACCAATCACCTTGATGATGCTGTTCTCCTTTTCGGTACCACCGAAATCCAGTAATACATTATCCATATATCTATTCTTTTTTATTAATCCTCTTCCTTCACAATGGTCTCTCCAAATTTCTTGAGACCTTTCAGCGCCTTGTTCCAGAAACTGTTCTGGCGACGCTCCTCAGCCTCGAGGCGAGCCTCTTCCTCCGCCTTCTCACGGGCGATGCGCTCCTCTTCCTCACGCTTGCGCTGAGCCTCCTCCTCTGCCTTACGCTTCTCCTCGGCGGTACGTACCACACCGGCTGGTGTCTCGAAGCCCTGGCGTGCCCTGCGCTGGTCGACGGGGGTCTCCACGACCTGCTGTTGCTTGAAGAGGTCGCCGTTGGGGTCGATCTCCTGTCCGGCACAGTTGAGGTCGCCCTTCGCCAGCAGTCCCAGCACGGTATTCATCCTACCGTCCTTCGCCGTTATCTCAGGACTGTTGGAGACGATGGTCTGTGTGACGAACTTCGCCGTACGGATCTTGTCGATATGGGTGTAGTTGGAGAACGCCTTCTCGATCTCCTTCATGTTAGAGCCGCCACCGGTGAGGATGATACCGCCCAGCAGTTTGTCGCAGAGCTCCTCAGGGACCTGGCACCACACGTTGGCGATGATCTCCTCGAGGCGACCCTCGACGATCTCGACGAACTTACGGCACTCCACCTGACGGTCGAGGTCGATGGAGTATTTCATGTTATTGTCGATCTCGTTATTGTCGGTATAGGCAGATGCGTATTTCAGCTTCATCTTCTCCGCGTCATGCTCCTCCATCTGCAGGGAGGCGATATCCTTCGTGATGTTGTTGCCACCCAGGGGGATGACGGCGAGGTGGCGCAGCACGTTCTTCGAGTAGACACTCACCGTCGTCGTGTCGGCACCGAGGTCGACGAGGGCACAGCCGGAGCGTTTCTCCGTCTCTGTGAGGACGCTGTCGGCAAGCGCCAGTGGTGCGAGGTACATCTCCGCCACGTTGATATTGGCAGCCTCGAAACACATGTTGAGGTTCTTGTAGAACGCCTTACGCTGCAGGATATTCAGGAAGTTACCCTCGATATGGCTGCACTGGATACCCACGGGGTCGAGTTGCAGCTGGGAGTCCACCTTATACTCCTGGACAGCGGCGTCGAGGATCTCCTGGTCGGGGTATTTCATGTTACGGTTGGCATCCATCAACTCAATGACCATGTCCTGGGTGACGACCGTGTCGGCAGGCAGTTCCTTGGTGATGACGTTACGGATAGAGCGGATAGACTGTCCCCCGACACCCACATACACCTGTGTGATGGAGGTCTTCAGCTGTTTCTCCAACTTACTGACGATGGTCGCCAGGCATTGGGCAGTCTTGTCGATGTTATACACATAACCCTTGCGGATGAAGGACGAGGAGTCCTCCCTGACCACGGCGAGCACCTGGATGCTGCCGTCGAGGTTCTTCTTACCTGCGATACCTGTCATCTTGGATGACCCTAGTTCGATAGCAACGATAAACTCTTTTTGCATCTTAATACTATATTTTGTTTTTTCTTCTTATTTCCTTTTTCTCTTACAGATAATCTGGTTGTCGAACTCCAGACTGATATAGGAGTACTTGTTCCACCCCGCCATGCTCAGTCCGTAGCGGTAGAACTTCTCCAGGCGGTCGAGCTTCTGGGGGATATCGATGGGCGCACCGAGGTATACGATATGGTCACCGATGCGCGGCACCATCTCTATCGTACCGTCGTCAAGGACGTTGACCTGTTCGACGACACTGTTCCAGAACGCATGGTGCATGATATGGTTGCCGATGCGTGACAACCGCTTCTGGGCGAAGGAACGGCTGATATGACCGGTAGCCACGGGCTGGTTGCTGGCATAATGAGTGTTCGGCATGATACCACCCTGTGCGTCCACGTAATAGTCGTCACCATTGTCTGCCTTCACACGGAAGACGGGGAGGCGCTGGGTGAGGTTCACCTTCACCTTGCCACCCTGTGTCTTGTAACACTCCACAGAGTCGACGAAGGGGTTCTTGCTGATGCACTCCTCCATCTTACGGATATTGATCTCCTTCATCGGCTGACCCTGCGGCCACATCTTCGCCTTCTTGAGCTGGTCGCGGATCTCTGTCTTCCCCAGGAAGCCGTCATCCTGTCCGTCCATGATGTTGATATCGACCTCGGTGCATACGAACTTCTGCTCGTCGGGCTCGTTGAAAGCCGTCATGGCGAGCAGCAGGTAGGCGCCCAGGGCGATATCCGCGAGGATGAAGAATGATTTCTTCCAGTTGAGTGTCATACGGTGTCCTTATGGGTTGTTCTTATTTGTTCTTCAGTATCTCTGTGATCTGCGGCACCTGGTTGTCGAGGTCGCCGGCACCCAGTACGATCAGCACGTCGAAGTCACGGCTCCTGACGAGGTCGAGGACATCCTCCTTGCGGATGATCTGTTTCTCGATACCCGGTCGCAGGTTGTTATAGATCAGCTCGGAGGTCACTCCCTCGATGGGGAGCTCACGAGCGGGATAGATCTCTGTGAGGATGACCTCATCGAGCTGGCTCAGCGCATCGGCGAAGTCTTTGTAGAAGTCACGGGTGCGGGTATACAGATGAGGCTGGAAGATCGCGGTGATCTTACGGTGGCGGTAGAGCTCACGGATGCTCTTGGCACTCTGGTAGATCTCCTGCGGGTGGTGGGCATAGTCGCTGAGGAACACGATACGGTCGTTCTTCAACTTGAAGTCGAAGCGGCGGTCGACACCCCCGAAGGTCCTCATACCCTCCCGCAGCTCGTCGGCGGTACAGCCAGCCAGCTGTGCCATCGCCATGGCGGCGATGCCGTTCTCGATATTGATGGGGACGGGCTGTCCCAGTTCGATACCCCTCACACACTCGATGGGGGAGATGAAGTCGAAGGAGATCTCGCCGTCCTCGATACGGATATTCTCCGCATGGAAGTCGCCCTCGTGGAGCGCGTAGTCATAGCGGCGGACACCCTCCTGCAGCTGTTCCCGCATCTCCAGGTCACGATGGATGATGAGGGCGCCACCCGGTTGGATGAGCTCTGTATAATGACGGAAGCTCTCCAGGTAAGCCTCTTTCGTGCCGTAGATATCCAGGTGGTCCGGGTCTGTCGCCGTGATGACGGACATCCAGGGGCGCAGCCAGTGGAAGGAGCGGTCGAACTCATCAGCCTCGATCACCACATAGTCGGAGGCGGAGAGGATATAGTTGGTACCGTAGTTCTTCGAGATACCCCCTAAGAAGGCGTTGCAGTCGAGATGACTCTGGTGCATGATATGGGCGCACATCGTGGAGGTAGTGGTCTTGCCATGGGTACCGGCGACACACAGTCCCTTATGCTGACGGGTCAGCGTGCCCAGCACCTGGGCGCGTTTCTGTATCTCAAAACCGTTCTCCCGGAAATACCGCAGCTCCTGGTGCTCGGCAGGGATGGCAGGGGTGTAGATGACGAGACAGGAGGCGGGTTGCTTACATGCCTCGGGAATCTTGTCGACACACTCCTCATAATGGATCAGCATCCCCTCTTTCTCCAACTGCCTGGTGAGGTCGCTCGGGGTCTTGTCATAACCGGCGACGACGAGTCCACGGTGGATGAAATAGCGGGCGATGGCACTCATTCCAATGCCACCGGCACCTACGAAATAGACGGCTTTGATATCTTTATTCTCCATTGTTCGCTAATCTGATAACCTCTTTGGCGATGATCTCTGCAGAGTCGGGCAGTGCCAGTTTGAGGATGTTCTCTTTCAAGGACTCTAGTTTCTGAGGGTCGTTGACGGTGGCGACAGCCATCGGCAACAGCTGGGCGGGTGCCTCGCTGTCTTTCACATAAAGGGCGGCGTCCACGTTCACCAGTGCCATGGCGTTCTTCGTCTGGTGGTCTTCGGCGACATTAGGACTCGGTACCAGGATGACGGGCTTGCCTATCAGGCAGAACTCGGAGATGCTGCTGGCTCCCGCACGGCTGATGACCAGGTCGGCGGCTTTGTAAGCCACACCCATATCGCTGATGAAGTCGTGGATGACGAGGTCGTTAAGGTGGTCTTCGTGCGTCAGGCGGTCCATGATCTGCTTGTGGTAGTACTTACCTGTCTGCCAGATAAACTGTACGTCGCCTTTCTTCACCACGTCGAGGTGCTGCAGGACACTCTCGTTGATGGTACGGGCTCCCAGACTGCCTCCTACCAGCAGGATGGTCTTCTTGTCGGGCTTGAGTCCGAAGGAGCGGACGGCATCCTCGTGGGAGACGGTGGTCTCCAGCAGTGACTGACGGACGGGGTTGCCTGTCTTGATGATCTTGTCGGCAGGGAAGAAACGCTCCATACCGTCATAGGCGACACAGATCTTCGCGGCTTTCTTCGCCAACAGCTTATTGGTGACGCCCGCATAGGAGTTCTGTTCCTGTATCAGACAGGGGATGCCCATCGAGGCTGCTTTGTTAAGGGTGGGACCACTGGCATAGCCACCGACACCCACTGCCACCTGCGGCTGGAAGTCCTTGATGATCTTCTTCGCCATCCGCTGGCTCTTCCATATCTTGAAGAGCACGTAGATATTCCTGAGGAGGTTCTTACGGTCGAAACCACAGATCGGCAAGCCTTTGATCTGGTAGCCGGCAGCAGGAACGCGCTGCATCTCCATACGACCTAAGGCTCCCACAAAAAGGATCTTGGCATCAGGACGTAACTCCTTGATAGCGTTGGCGATAGAGATGGCTGGGAAGATATGCCCGCCTGTTCCGCCACCACTGATGATAACCCTTAACTCTTCTTTCATATACCTTATTATATATAGACCCTACAAAATTACGAATTTAATTTCTTATGAACGAATGTTACCCGATATTTTTTTCCTCACCGGGCTCTTTCTTCATCTTCGCCGAACGACTGATGCTCAGGATAGCACCGACATAGGCGCAGTTGATGATGGTGGAGGTACCACCTTTCGAGATCAGCGGGAGAGGCTGACCCGTCACAGGAGCCAGTCCTACAGCCACCATCATGTTGAAGGCTGCCTGTACGACGAGGAGGAGGGCAAGACCCATCACCAGGAAGGCGGGGAAGTTGTTCTCACAATGACTCGCTATTCGTGCCGCACGGTAGAGCAGGACGATATACAGGAAGGCGACGGCGAAGGCTCCCAGGATACCTAACTCCTCGATGACGATGGCATAGATGAAGTCGGAGAACGCCTGTGACAAGAAGTCTCGCTCCACAGACTGTCCGGGTCCCTTGCCGATGATGTTACTCGATACGATGGCGATATTGGCGTGTGCCACCTGCGCGTCTTTGTCGAGGTCATACTCCTGTGGGGTGACATCATCCTTGCCGAACTTGAGGATACGACCCTTCCACGTGTCGGCACGGTGGAGCAGCTTCTCCAGCTTGCTCTTTTTCTTAGGCTGGTCTGTCTGCTCGGTCTTGGCGATCTCCTCTTCCTGCCCGGTGGTGTCGTGACCGACCAGCATGACCATGGAGATACCGAGGATAACGAAGAAAAGCAGGATACCGACCAGTTTGCCGAGCTGTCTGAAAGGCACGAGTCCTATGAACATCATGAGGATGACCACCATGAAGAGCAGGGCTGCCGTGGAGAGGTTCTCCAAGCCGATCAGGAAACACGTGGGGATGGTGATCCACAGGATCCATTTGAAAGCCTTCTTGTCGGCACCGTTCTCCCGTTGCATGGCGCTGAGTATCTGTGCTGTGGCAAGAACAATGGTTCCCTTCGCTATCTCAGAGGGCTGGAACGTGAATCCCAGCAGGGAGATGACACGGTTGGCGCCATTGATGGTCTGACCGCCTACCAGTACCCATAGCAGTGTTATCGCCGTGATAAGCAACAGGAAGGGTGTCATCAGCTTGAAGAACCGGCATGGGATATTCAGTGTGATGACAGCGACGAGGACACCAAAGGCGATGGTCCCTGCGTGATAGACGATAGGTCCGATGTAGTTCTGGCTTTTGTAGGTCAGGTTACTGGAGGCGGAGAACACCTCCACGATACTGATCATACAAAGGAAGAAGAACACCATCCAGACGACCTTGTCTCCCTTGAAAATATTGCCTATCTTCTTGTTCATATCTATAGATTTCTTGCTAATTCTTTGAACTGCTCACCACGGTCCTCCATATTCTTGAAGAGGTCGAAGGACGCGCAACAGGGACTCAGCAGGACGGTCATGCCCGGCTCGGCAAGCTCGTAGCATGCCTCCACGCACTCCTTCATAGAGTGGGTGTCCCTGACAGGAATACCCATCCCGTCGAAATTGTCATGCAGCTTCTGGTTGTCGGCACCCAGATAGACCAGTCCGGCACATTTCTCCTTGACCAGTGGTTTGATGGGGTCGTAGTCGTTGCCTTTGTCCTTGCCTCCGATAATGAGGATGGTCTTGGTCTTCATCGACTCCAGGGCATACCAGCAGGCGTCCACATTCGTGGCTTTGGAGTCGTTGATATACTGGACACCACGTACCGTACATACTTTCTCCAGGCGATGCTCCACACCAGGGAAGTCGCTAAGTGACTTACGGATCACCTCTTTCTTGATACCTGCGATATTGGTGGCGATACCGGCGGCAAGGGAGTTGTAGATATTATGCTTGCCCGTCAGACTGAGTGCCTCCTGCTCCATATTGAAAGGCTCGGGTTGCTCAATCGTATACTGTCCTTCCTCGATATAACCGATGCTGCCTTTCTCCTTCAGCTCGGAGAAGGGATACTGGATGGCTTGGATATGGTATTTCTCCAGCTCCTTCTTGATGATGGGGTCGTCATTCCAATAGATGAAGGCGTCATCGGGTGTCTGGTTCTGGATGATGCGCATCTTCGCGTCCACGTAATTCTGCATGCAGAAATCATAACGGTCGAGATGGTCGGGTGTGATATTCAGCAGGATGGCGATATTCGCACGGAAGTCGTACATATTGTCCAACTGGAACGAGCTGAGCTCGATGATATAGTATTCATGCGGGTCTTCCGCCACCTGAAGGGCAAGGGAGTTACCGATGTTCCCGGCAAGTCCTGCGTCATATCCCGCCTCCTTGAAGATATGGTAGATCAGACTGGTGGTCGTCGTCTTACCGTTAGACCCTGTGATGCAGACCATCTTGGAACGGGTATAGCGACCGGCGAACTCTATCTCGCTGATGATATGGATGCCCTTCTCCTTGATCTTCACAATCATCGGAGCCGTATCGGGGATGCCGGGACTCTTGATGATCTCGTCGGCATTGAGGATTTTTTCCTCCGTGTGCTGTCCCTCCTCCCACTCGATATCGTGGGAGTCCATCAACTTCTTGTATTTCTCATTAATCTTCGACATGTCACTGACAAATACGTCGAAGCCTTCTTTCTTGGCGAGGACGGCGGCACCTGCTCCGCTCTCTCCTGCTCCTAATATGACGATTCTGCTCATCTTACTTTCAGTGTTATAATCGTTATTGCTACTAATATGATGGTCGTGATCCAGAAACGGATGGTGATCTTCGACTCATGGAAGGGACGATGGGGCCATCCTTTCAGGATATACGTACTGGTCTGGTCAAGTTGTGAGTCTAACCTGCGGAAAGTATCGTGGATAGGGGTGGCGCGGAAGACTCTCACGCGCTTGCCCTTGCGCTTCTGTATCTTAAACCACTGGGTCTGTATGATGACACTCAGACTCTCGATGAAGAAGATTCCGCAAAGGATAGGGAGCAGGAGCTCCTTATGGACAATGACGGCACATACACCGATGATACCGCCGATCGTCAGGGAACCGGTGTCTCCCATGAACACCTGTGCGGGATAGGCGTTGTACCAAAGGAAACCAATCATCGCACCGATGAAGGCACTGAGGAAGACGACCAGTTCTTGGGAGCCGGGGATATACATGATGTCGAAATAGGCAGCATAGACAATATGGCTGCTGACATACGCGAAGACCAGAAGGGCAAATCCGATGATGGCGGAGTTTCCCGCACACATACCGTCCATTCCGTCATTCAGGTTGGCACCGTTGCTGACGGCAGTGACCACGAAAATGGTCATGAGGACGAACAAGACCCATCCTGCCGCCACCTTGTATTTCCCACAGAACGACATGACATCTGAGTAATTCAGGTTGTGGTTCTTGAAGAACGGAATGGTCGTCTGGAGAGATTTCACATACTCCGCCTTGTGCTTGACAACGACCTCCTGCTGACTCTTCTGGGGCACGGTGATATTCTCACGGACGACGGCATCAGGACTGAGCCATAGCGTCAGACCGACAATGAAGCCGATGGACACCTGTCCGATAATCTTGTATTTTCCCTTGAGACCTTCTTTGTTCTTCTTGAAGATCTTGATATAGTCATCCATGAATCCTAAGAATCCCAGCCACACGGTGGTGATAATCATCAGCAACAGGTAGATGTTACGCATACGACCTAACAGGAGGACGGGGACAAGGATAGAGACGATGATGATGATACCTCCCATCGTCGGAACACCCTTCTTCTCCACGCCAAAGGGGTCTATGCTGGCATCACGAGCGGTCTCAGAGATGTTACGACGCTTCATCCATTTGATGAAACGCTCTCCAAACCATGCTGAGATCATCAGCGAGAGGATGAGCGCCAGCAGGGCACGGAAGGAGATATATGACCAGATATGCGAGCCTGGGATGTTGAATTGCTCTAAGAATCGGAACAGATAGTATAACATATTCTTTATTACAATTTGACCATTTACTATTTACTATTGAGCCACGCCGAAGATCTCACGCACGATCTCACGGTCGTCAAAATGATGCTTGACACCCTTGATCTCCTGATAGTCCTCATGACCTTTTCCCGCAATGAGGATGACATCCCCTTTCTGCGCCATCATACATGCTGTGCGGATGGCTTCTTTGCGGTCAGTGATACTGAGGGTTTTCTTCATCTGTTGTGCGCTGAGACCAGCCAGCATGTCGTTGATGATGTCCTGAGGCTCCTCAAAACGGGGATTGTCACTGGTGATGATGACACGGTCGCTCTGCTTTGCTGCCTCCTGTGCCATCAGGGGACGCTTGCCCTTGTCTCTGTTGCCGCCAGCACCACAGACAGTAATGACCTGTCCGCCTTTCCCGTCCAGTACCTCGTGGATGGCATTGAGCACATTTTCCAATGCGTCAGGGGTATGGGCATAGTCGACAATGGCGGTGACTCCTTCCTTAGAGCGGATGGGCTCCAGACGACCTGCCACACTCTTGAGGGTGCTTAATACCAGCAGGATGTCCTCGGGTTTCTTTCCTAACATGACAGCCGCGCCATAGACGGCGAGCAGGTTGCTGACATTGAACTTGCCAATAAATTGTACACCGACCTCTTTCCCGTCTATCTCCAGATACATACCCTCAAAATGACACTCGATGATGCGGGCACGGAAATCTGCCATCGAACGGGTGGAGTAGGTCTTCACGTTCGCCTTACAGTTCTGGACCATCACGCTGCCGTTCTTGTCGTCGGCATTGGTAATGGCAAAGGCGTCCTTGGGAAGACTGTCGAAAAACGCTTTCTTGGCGTCACGATAGTTCTCGAAGGTCTTGTGGTAATCCAGATGGTCACGTGTCAGATTGGTGAAGAGTCCTCCCGTAAACTTCAGTCCTCCAATACGTTGCTGGGCAATGGCGTGACTGGAGCACTCCATGAAGGCATACTCACATCCTGCGTCAACCATTCTGCCTAACAGACGGTTCAGCTCGATAGGATCGGGTGTCGTATGGTCTGCGGGAATCGCCTCGTCCTCGATATAATTGCAGACGGTGGAGAGCAGTCCGCATTTATGTCCGAATTTGCGGAACATATTATATAATAAGGTGGCTATCGTCGTCTTACCATTGGTGCCAGTGACACCGACCAGTCTCAGCTTCTGGGAGGGCTCGCCGAAGAAGACGGTGGCAACGGGTCCTACGGCACTCTCCGTAGAGGTGACCTGCACGTAGGTGACACCTTCTGCCTTCTCAGCGGGAAGGTCCTCGCATAATACCGCAGAGGCACCGTGCTCCAGGGCTTTGGGGATAAACTTATGACCGTCCGTCTGGGTGCCTTTCATCGCCACAAACAGATGTCCCTTCTCGATTTTGCGGGAATCAATATTGACACCGGTGATGTCTATTTGCTCATCACCGATGATACTGACCGGTTTGACGTATTTAAGTAGCTCACTTAATTTCATGATACCTTCCTTATTATTTATTATTCTAAGTTCAAAACACACTCACTGCCTGCTGTAATCTGTTTACCGGCACTGTAACTCTGGCTCCTGACCTTGCCCCTGCCATGCAGTTTCACTTTCAAGCCCAGACTCTCCAAAAGGTAGACGGCGTCTCTCGCCCCCATACCGGTAACATCCGGAACTGTGTTCTTGTCGATCTGTACTTGTTGCAGGGCAATGAGGTCAGACTGCCGCTCTGCCTTTCCCCAGATGGGGTTGCCGTTAGCATAGGAGCCAGACCACGACTGGTTCGTCTTGATATCCAGGTATCTCAGGACATAGTTGGCATCCAGGATATTACCACTCTTGACATCTGGAATTCCAACGGAGGAGCTGTCGTGGGCATCTTTCACATCCAGTTTCAGGTTCCGTGCCATAACACCTTCAGAGATATGGTGGAACACAACACCGCTCATACCACCGCCAGAGGCGGGAAGACCGGATTTCTTCAAACATACGATACAGGTATAGCGTGGGTTATCAGCAGGGAAGTAACCGGCAAATGACAACCAATATTTCACGATACCTGTCTTATAGCCGCCGCCTTCCGCAATCTGTGCCGTACCTGTCTTTCCTGCCACCTTGAACATCCGTGAGCCGGCTTTCCTGCCAAGTCCCTGACTGACAACATGTTCCAGGATGGTCTGCATGGTCTTGATGGTCTGCGGCTTGGCAATTCTCCGTTCCATCACTTTCTCTGGCGGGAACTCGGCGACCACCTTTCCGTCTTTCATCACACTCTTGACGAAACGGGGTCTCATCATGATACCGTCATTGGCGATCGCATTATAGAATGTTACCGTTGAAATCGGGGGAATCTGTGTCTCATAACCAATAGACATCCAAGGAAGAGCCGTCTTGCTCCAATTGGTCCAGTGACCGTATTTGTCCTTCTCTGGCATACGGATATGGGGACGTGCGTATCCCTTGATAGGGAGCTTGAGGTCTGCTGCCAGTCCTGTCCGGTAGATACCCTCGATGAACTTCTCGGGCTTACCTCCATATTTCTCGTCGATGATACGGCTGACACCAATATTGGAACTGACTTCCAGGATTCGTGGCAAGGAGATGTTCCCATAACCTCCACGACGCCAGTTGTGGTCTTTCATGTCACGACCGTGCATGTTCCAGATGCCGCATCCTGTCTCCACACGATAGGTGGTGTCAACGACCCCGTCGTCAAGTGCTACTAGGATAGAGGCGGTCTTGAAGACGGAGCCTGGCTCGCGAAGGTCAGCGACAGCGTTGTTCTTCACCTCACGATACTCACCGTCAGGACAGCGTGTCATGTTGACGATAGCTTTGATATCACCCGTCTCCACTTCCATGAGGATGGCAACGCCAAGGTCGCCACCGATGAGTTTAAGCTCCTCTATGACAGCACGTTCCGCAAGGTCTTGCATGTTGACATCTATGGTGGTCACGATGTCACAGCCGTCAACAGGCAGGGTGACAGGGATATTCATGTATTTGTTCAGGATCTTACGACGGTTGGTCAGGCCTGGTGTACCACGCAGGGTGGAGTCGTAAGCAAGTTCCAGTCCTTGCTTGGCACTGTCCTTGGCACCAAACATAGACCCGATGGTACGCTCTCCCAAAGAACCGAAGGGGCGGCGTCGTGCGTTATATTCCTCCTCGTGGAAACCACTCTTATATTTAGGAAGACGGAAAAGGGGTAACTGCTTCACCTCTGTGTAGGTGTTGTAGTCGATACGTCGGGGCCAGATAGGCCAGTGCTGTGACATCTTCTCATGTCCCTCCTCCAAGTGCTTCTTAAACTCCTCGGCACTCTTCTGTGGGAAGATCTCATGCAGTCCCATACAGATGGAGTCCACTTTCTCCTGCCAGATAGAGTCTTTCTCCTCCCCGCCGGCTTTGAAGTCCATATAGATCTTGTACTCTGGGATGGAGCTTGCCATCAACTGTCCGTCGCAACTAAGGATATTACCTCGTTTGGGTTTCACACTGACACTGTCACGCTTGAGACGGTCAGCCACGTCCGTCCAGTATTGTTTCTTGGCCGTCATGATATAGAAGGCTTTGCCGATGACGGCAATACCAACAATTGTGAGCACTACTGCGATAAACATGTAGCGCGGCATTACTTTATCATTGTCGAATTTACTCATGACGGTTTTCTTATTCTGGTAGTTGTATGATATAAGGAGGCTGGTCGGCGATATGCAACAGCGAGTCCTTGTTTTGTTTCAGTATATCGAGCACATGACTCTCACGACATTTCTCCGTGAGGGTGCTGGAGGCGGCAAGAGCCTTGTTCTTGGCGTCTTTCAGCTGTGTCTCCAACTTGTCAATGGTCTGCATATCCTGCTGGCACTGATAGCGGAAAGCCACGTAGACGATGGTAAAGGCGACGATCAAGACGAACAGCCATATCTGCGAGCGAACCATCTCCGCAGTAAGGATGTCTCCACCAAGTATCGTGCGGAGATTGACTTGCTGGGACGGTCTGGGGTCTTCCTCGCTGGCTGTCTCCTTGATTTTCTTGATGGTTTCCTGCAGCGCCTTCTTGTCGTCCTCCTCTTCTTGGAGGATGTCTTTGTCTATTTCGACAACATCTTCGACATTGTTGAGCTCTTGTTCTTCTTTTTTGTTCATTTGCCTGTTATATCTTTTCAGCGATACGGAGTTTAGCGCTCCTGCTTCGTGGGTTGTTCTGTAGTTCGCTTTCTATAGGGGTGATCACCTTGTTGTTGACGAGACGGAAAGGACTGTATATATGTCCGAAAAAGTCCTGTTCTATCTTCCCCTCCGCATTACCTGCCTTCATGACATTCTTCACGATACGGTCTTCCAGGGAGTGGTAAGTGATGACACTCAGCCGCCCTCCTTTTCTCAGGAGGAGACTTGCTGCGCTCAGCATGTCCCGTAGTGCGTCCATCTCATGGTTGACCTCTATGCGCAAAGCCTGAAACAGTCTGGCGAGGTCTTTCTTCTCTTTCTCTGTACGCATCAGTTTCTCTGTGGCTGCGATAAGGTCAGCGGTGGTCTCCATGCGCTTCTGCTGTCTGTATGTCGTGATGGCATTGGCTATGCGACGTGAGTTCTTCATCTCTCCATAGAGGTAGAAGACGTCAGCCAGCTTTCCTTCATCGTACTCGTTGACGATATCCGCGGCGGTCTTGCCAGCCCGCTTGTTCATACGCATGTCGAGGGGGGCGTCGAACCGGAAGGAGAATCCCCTGGTCTCATCGTCGAAATGATGGGAGGACACCCCGAGGTCTGCCAGCAAACCGTCGATCTGCTCTACCTGATAATACCGCATCCAGTTGCGCAGGTATCTGAAATTGCTGCGTACGAAGGTGAAACGGTTGTCGTTGATGATGTTCTTCTCCGCATCCGCATCTTGATCGAAACTGTAGAGATGTCCTTTGGCACCAAGTCGCGAGAGGATCTCACGACTATGACCGCCACCTCCGAAAGTGACATCCACATAAATACCGCCGGACTTGATGTCAAGTCCGTCGATACTCTCCTGAAGGAGTACTGGTACGTGATATGTCTCTGCTGTTCTGACCATTCTCTTCTCGTTTTTTTCTCATTCGACAGCCATCAGCTCCTCCAAGGCGTTGCTGAAGTCGTCGGCAGACATCTGCTGCTCTTCTGCTTTCTTGAGACCCCATATCTCAATGGTGTCCCCCATGCCTACGAACTTGATATCCTGCTCGATGGCGGCAAGACGCTGGTAACGCTTGGGTATCAGGAAACGACCGTTGCCGTCGAGGGTGATGAGCTCCACCTCACTGACGAACTGACGGAATACTTGCTGCTGTTGCTTGTTCCATCTGTTCAACCGCTGGCGCATGGCGTCCATCTGTTCGTTCCATACGGATTCGGGATAGAGCACCAGACACGATTGGAAGACATCTTTGCGAAGCACAAGTCCTTCTTCTCCACCAGCCTGCAGGATCTTACGGAAAGAGGCTGGTAGGAAGGCACGTCCCTTGGCGTCAATTTTGGCTTCAATATTACCTAAAAATCGCATGCGTACTTCTCTATTATTGATATATCGGTTGCAAAATTAATCATTTTCCTCCACAATCCCCCACAATTCCCCACATTATTTTAGTGAATAATTTTTAAAATTTAATTAAGAAATATTATCTAACTGATAATCAGTAATTTAGCAATTATTATATGTGGTGGGGAATTTTTCTCAAGTCTCCCTCGTTTTGTCCCGATACCTGGAACGACTTTTCCCGATAGCCGGTATGACTTGTCCCCATATCTGGTACAGGTGATTCCAGATACTGGAATACCCCCATGGGAGATATCGGAATGGGGGGATGGGAGCCCTTGGCATAAAATTCGGAAATTATTTGCACATTTTTTCTAAAAAGTGCATTTTTCTCAAACTAAATTGTTACTTTTGCAAACGGTTAGTAGACTTAGAGAGAAATGGAGCAGATCACAGAGAAGACAATCGATATTGATCAGATTCTCAAGAGTAAGATGGGGTCCAAGGCAAAATGGATTCCCGGCTTCCTCGTCTCTTGGCTTAAGCGTACGATCCACCAGGATGAGGTGAATGCCTTCCTTTGGAGAAGTCGTGACAAAAAAGGTACCGAGTGGTTGGAGGCCTGCGTGGAATATCTTCAGATGACCCTCAAGATTGAGGGGAAGGAGAATCTTCCTGACAAGAACGACGGCAGGCACTACACTTTTGTCTCTAACCATCCGTTAGGAGGGGAGGACGGAGTCGCCTTAGGAGCTATTATCGGACGTCATTATGACAGTCGTTTCCGTTACCTCGTCAACGACTTGTTGATGAACCTACCGGGTCTTGCACCGTTATGTATTCCCATCAACAAGACGGGGCACCAGAGTCGTAACTTCCCAGCGATGGTGAAGGCTGGTTTCGAGAGCGACAACCATATGTTGATGTATCCTGCGGGAATCTGTTCCCGTAAGCAGTCTGACGGAACGATACGTGACATCCCCTGGTCAAAGACATTTATCGTTAAAAGCGTTGAATATCAGCGTGATATAGTGCCTATCCACTTTAGTGGTCAGAACTCCAACTTCTTCTATCGTCTTGCTCGTTTCTCTGACAGGTTCCTGCCATTCAACCTGGCGATGCTTTATCTGGTCGACGAGATGTATAAGAATGTGGGAAAAACCTTTGAGGTGAAGATAGGAAAACCCATCCCCTGGCAGACTTTTGATAAAAGCAAGACTCCGTTGGAATGGGCGAAATATGTACAGGACAAAGTCTACGAACTATAAAACAACCAACAACAATGGAACAGGAAATCATCCAGCCGATCGACAAAGAGCTGCTTAAGAGTGAGTTGACACCAGACAAGCAGCTGCGTCTGACCAATAAGAGCAACAACCAGATTTATGTGGTTACAGCGCATAATGCCCCCAATGTCCTCAAGGAGATTGGGCGTCTTCGTGAGATCGTCTTCCGTGAGGCAGGGGGTGGTACTGGTAAGGATATGGATCTCGATGAATTCGATCTTTGTGAGAATTGCTATAAACAATTGATCGTATGGAATCCGGAGGCTGAGGAGATTATCGGAGGCTATCGCTACCTGTTGGGAACAGACTGGGAATATGACGACAAAGGTCAGCCCATTCTCGCCACCAGTCATATGTTCCATTTCTCGGAGAAGTTCATCAAGGAATATGCTCCCTATACGGCAGAGCTGGGTCGTTCCTTCGTGTCATTGCCCTATCAGTCATCCAGGATGGGTGCCAAGAGCCTGTTTGCCCTTGATAATTTATGGGATGGACTGGGTGCTATCACGGTCATCCGTCCTAATGTACGTTACTACTTTGGTAAGATGACGATGTACCCTTCCTATATCCGTAAGGGTCGTGATATGATTCTTTATTTCCTCAAGAAATATTTTGACGACAAGGAAAAGTTGATTATTCCGATGAAACCGTTGAAAATAGAGACTGACGAAGCGGTTTTGGAACAACTTTTCTGTATGAATTCTTTCAAGGAGGACTATCGTATCCTGAATCGTGAGATTCGTAAGCTAGGTTATAATATCCCCCCGTTGGTGAACGCCTATATGGGTCTCTCTCCTACCATGAAACTCTTCGGGACAGCGATTAATTATGGTTTCGGCGACGTCGAGGAGACGGGTATCCTGATAGCTATCGATGAGATCTTCGAGGAGAAGCGCAAACGTCATATTGACTCCTATATCCACGAGCATCGTGATGAGTTGGAGATCACTTCCGGAGCCAATAAGGTGATTTATAAGGAGAAAGACTGATCTTTATACGATAGGCAGCGAGATACCGTTCATCTTTTGGTAAACATCCAGCGCATAGACATCTGTCATACCTGCGATATAGTCTATCACAGCCATGATACGTGTCTCCAGGTCCTTGGCATGGATATCATACTGACCAGAGACTCGTCCGATCAGTTGCTGGGAGTAAAAACGTCCGGGATGGGTCACCGCTTCTATCATCTGTTCCAGCAGGGTGTCCATAATCTTATAACCAGACAATTCCACGTCTAACACAGGACGACTGCGATAGATGCGCTCTAGGGAGACCTCCGCACAATGCTGATAGGCACGAGCCTGAGTGTCGCTGACATGCTCGATAAGACTACCTTCGAAAGTCCCTGCCAAGATGTCCTCCTCATGTTCTATAAAGGCGTTGACACACTCGTTTTCTAGTTTTCCGATGACACATGCTCGCATATAGACCACCATTTCGTTGGGGTCAAGGACACCCTCCTCTTGGATGCGTCCTTTGATGCTGGCTTTTTCCTCATCACTGAAAAAACTGAGTAACAGTCTTTCCGTCTCTTCATATGACAGGATCTTCAGCTTGTGAGCATCCTCAATGTCCATGATCTCGTAACAGATATCATCCGCTGCCTCTACCAGATAGACTAATGGATGGCGCACATAACGTAGGGGCTCTCCTTCTTTGGAGATGCGAATAATTCCCATTTCATCGGCAATTCTCTGATAGTATTCCTGTTCGGAGCAGAAGAACCCGAACTTTCCTTTCTTGCTGGGAGCGGATGATGCGAAAGGATATTTTACAATGCTTGCCAAGGTACTGTAGGTCATCACAAAACCACCGGGCCGCCTGCCCTTGAACTGATGGGTGAGCAAGCGGAAAGCATTGGCGTTGCCCTCAAAATGAGTGATGTCGTCCCAGAAGGCAGGACTGACCTCCTCTTTCAAGAAACTGCCAGGTCCTTCTGTGAAGAAAGTCTGTATGGCTTTCTCACCACTGTGTCCGAAAGGAGGATTCCCTAAGTCATGGGCAAGACAAGCCGTACTCACGATCTGTCCGATCTGCTCAAACATCGTGTCCTTCAATGCCGGCCGTCTCTCCTTGATGATACGTTGCATCACGTCATTACCCAACGACATACCCACACTGGCAACCTCCAGGGAGTGCGTCAGTCTGTTGTGTACAAAGATACTGCCGGGCAGGGGGAACACCTGTGTCTTATTTTGCAGCCGGCGAAAGGGAGCCGAGAAAATCAACCGGTCATAGTCACGCTTGAACTCCGTACGGTCGTCATGTGGTTTCGAGTGCCGGAATTCTTGTCCTAGTCGTTTGTTTGATATGAGTTTATTCCAATCCATCATCGTGCAAAAGTAGTGTTTTTTTATTAAAAACCGATATTTTTTATATAAAAATATGGCTATTTGGAGAGAAATGACTAATTTTGCACCTTATAATAAGCAACATTTTGAAATGATTCAGGTAAAAGTTGTCAATAAAGGGCACCAGCAATTGCCCGCTTATGCCACTCCACAGAGTGCTGGCATGGACCTTCGTGCGAATATTGAGGCTCCCATTACCCTCCGTCCCATGGAGCGCCGTCTGATACCAACTGGTTTGCATATCGCTCTGCCAGAGGGGTATGAGGCACAGGTCCGCCCTCGTAGCGGTCTCGCCTTGAAGCATGGACTGACGGTATTGAACTCTCCTGGAACGATTGACGCGGATTATCGTGGTGAGGTGGGGGTGTTGCTGATCAACCTCTCGCAAGAGGACTTTGTCATCAACGATGGAGAAAGAATCGCACAAATGGTGATAGCCCGTCATGAGCAAGCTGATTTTGTCGTGGTCGAGGAACTGGACCAGACAGAGCGTGGTGAGGGTGGTTATGGACATACTGGTGTTAAATAAATACAGCATTTGAAGTGAAAAGAGCAGGTGTCATATTCCTCTTGGTATTGACGACAGGTCTGTCTGGGGTCGCACAGACCGTCAGTCAGAGCCGTCGCTATGACGCCTTCTTCCTGGAGGCGATCTGTGAGCGTGCCAAAGGAAATAATGATGCTGCCTTTGACTTGCTGCGCCGATGTGTGGAGATTGACTCCATGAAATCGGAAGCCTACTATTATTTAAGCCAGTACTATGGCGCCTTGAAACAGAAAGAGCGTGCTATGGCATGTATAGAGAAAGCTGCCGCTTTGGAGCCGATGAACTCCACTTATCAGGAGACGCTGGCGAACGCTTATATCAACCTTCGTCAATATGACCAGGCGGTACAGGTCCTGGAACGTCTCTATGACCAGCATCGTGACAGGGATGACGTGTTGGGCATTCTCGTCCAGCTTTATGAGGAGCAGCATGAATATGAGGCTGCCATCAAGACCCTTGCTAAATTAGAGACGATAGAAGGGAAGAGTGAGCGGCTCTCTTATGCGAAAAGTAATTTCTATACTCAACTTGGCAACAAGAAAGCTGCCATTGCGGAAATGAAAAATCTTGCCGACCAGTATCCTAACGACCAGAACTATCGCGGACTATATGCCAACACACTGTTCGTCAACGGTCAGAAGAAGAAAGCGCTGGAGATTTATGACGATATCCTTAGGATAGAACCGGAGAACCGTAATGCACTCATGGCATTACTTGCCTATGAGAAAGACGAGGGTGATCCCGACAAGGCTGATGCCTTGACAGAGAAGGTGCTGCTGAGTAAGAATATCACCTCGCAAGACCGGATCCTGCTCATGCGTCAGGAAATCGGACAGAGCGAGCAGGAGGGTGGTGACTCTACCAGAGTCCTCTATCTCTTCCGCAGGATGTTGGAGCAGCCGCAGATGGACGCGGATGTCGCTATCCTCTGTGCGACCTATATGAACCTCAAGAAGATGCCTAACGATTCTATCAGCAGGGTCTTGGAACAGGTGTTGCAAGTGGCTCCTGATAATGCCGCAGCCCGTCTGCAACTAGTCAGCTACGCTTGGCAGGCAGAGAATATGGACCGTATCATCTCCCTTTGTAAAGATGCCCGCCAGTATAACCCTGATGAAATGGCTTTTTATTACTATCAAGGTATCGCATATTACAAACAGGAGCAGTTGGATGATGCGCTGGACGCCTTCCAAAATGGTATCAGCGTCATCAACCAGCAGAGTGATACGGAGATTGTCAGCGATTTCTATGCGGTGATGGGTGATATCCTCCACCAGAAAGGACTTGACAAGGAGGCTTTCGCCGCCTATGACTCTTGTCTGACATGGAAAGACGACAATTATGGTTGTCTGAACAATTATGCGTATTACCTTAGTGAGAAAGAGCTTCATCTGGATAAAGCGGAGCAGATGTCATACCGTGCCATCAAGGCAGAACCGAAGAATGCCACCTATCTCGACACCTATGCCTGGATACTCTTCAAGGAAGGACGCTATGCGGAGGCGAAGATCTATATCGACCAGACCCTGCAGTGTGACTCTGACTCGTCAGCGGTCTTGCTGGAGCATGCGGGAGATATTTACTACCATACTGGTGACCATGAACGGGCACTCGCCTATTGGCAGCAGGCACTTGCCAAAGCTTCACCCAAACCGGAGCCGGGTAGTGAGGACAGACGACAGATATTAACACGAAAGATAAAACTCAAAAAATACTTAAAAGAATGAAACCATCTCGTATTTTGAAAATTGCCGCCTTGGCACTTCCACTGATGCTGGTAGCTTGCGGCACACAGAAAAAAGCTGTGAAAGAGACTAAGACTACGACGCCTACGACCATGAAGGCTCAGCAGTTCTTGCAGAAAGTTAATGACAATGCTCAGTATGCTAAATTCATCACTTCTAAGGTGAAGTTCTCCGTAGAGGTGGGTAATCAGCAGTTGACACTGACAGGTAACCTGAAGATGAAGCGTGATGACGTGATCCGTCTGCAGCTGATGGCTTTCGGCTTCGTAGAGGCTGGACGCCTGGAGTTCACAAAGGATTACGTCCTGATCATGGACCGTATCAACAAACAGTTCATCAAGGCAAACTATAACCAGCTGGACTTCATGCGTAATAGCGGCTTGAATTTCTATTCCCTCCAGTCCTTGTTCTGGAACGAGCTCTTCCAGCCAGGAAAGTCGAAGGTGACAGATGAGTTGCTGAATAACTATGAGACAGACCTCATCGGTGAGGACGCTATCATCTCCATGGAGAACGGTAAGCTCTCCTATCGTTGGCTGGCTGACAAAGACGGTGCGCTCATCAAGATGGCGAACATCATGTATGAGGATAAGATCCGTGGTGACTATCAGTTGAACTGGGACTATGAGGACTTCCGTGCCAATGGTAAAAAGCAGTTCCCCTTCACCCATAACATCCTGTTCAATACTCCAGGAAAGGCTGTCAAGATGGGTATGACCCTCAACTACCTGGGTAATGATGAGGAGTGGGAGCCCCGTACAGAGATTTCTGGCAAATATCGTGAAGTATCTGTAGACGAGATCCTTCGTCGCTTTATGGCACTGTAAATATAGATGAGGCGAATAGGTATCATTTTGCTGCTTTTAGGCTTTGCCTTGAGTCCGTATGCCCAGCAGAAGCGTACGACGGCAAAGAGTAAGGGCAAGACGACTGTTGTCAAGAAGACGACAAAGAAGACTACTACGAAAAAGACGACTGGGAAGAAGACGACAAAGAAATCGTCTTCCCAGCCTGTCTCCGTGCAGAGTCTTCAGGACCAGCGGCAGAAGCTACAGCAGCAGATCAAGGAGCAGGAGCAGAAGTTACGTTCCAATGAGCGTGACGTCAAGAAGCGTCTGGAGAACTTGCTGATGCTCAATACGGAGATCGCCAACAAGCGCCGCACGATAGATACCATTCGTAAAGACCTCTCTTCGTTAGATGTTGAGATAGAACTCCTCAATACCGAGCTGGATGTCCTGAGGAAAGAGCTGGAGGACTGTAAGCAGAGATATGTCAAGTCGATGCGTTATATGCATCGTAACCAGTCGCTACAGAGTAAACTGATGTTTGTCTTCAGTGCCAGCAGTTTCACCCAGATGTTCCGCCGTATACGCTTTATGAGAGAGTATGCCTCCTATCAGCGTTCCCAGGGTGAGGATGTGAAGGTGAAACAGGCTGAGGTCAATGCCAAGCAGGTGGAGCTTCTCGCTGCCCGTGATAACAAGAACCAGCTCTTGAGACGTGGTGAGAGTGAGCGTCGTTCGCTGGAAGGTAAGCAGACGGAACAGAAGAATGTGGTGTCTGGCTTGCAGAAACAACAGAAGGAGATTCAGAATGTCATTGCTCAGCAGAAGAAGAAAGATGCCGCTTTAAACGCACAAATCGACCGTTTGATCGCTGAGGAGGTGGCACGTCAGAAAGCCCGTGCTGCAGCAGAGGCGAAGCGGAAAGCGGAGGCAGAGGCTGCTAAGAAGCGTGCTGCTGAGCTTGCCCGTAAGAAAGCAGCGGCAGAAGCAGCGGCAAGGGAGAATGCCCGTCGTATCGCGGAAGCCAAGGCTCGTGAGGAGAAGGCGAAAGCTGAGGCACGTGCCGCCCGTAATAAGAAAGCCCGTGAGGAGGCAGAGCGTCAGGCGAAGGAGGCTGAGGCTGCCCGTCTTGCTGCAGAACGTCGTGCGGAGACAGAGGCTCGTGAGCATGCCAAGGAGGTTGCTGAGGCTAAGAAGAACACGGAGACACTTGATTATTCGATGAGTTCGGAGGATCGTCGTCTCAGTGGTAATTTTGAGAGCAACCGCGGTCGATTGCCGATGCCGATAACTGGTCCCTATCGTATCGTCAGTCATTTCGGTCAGTATAACGTGGAGGGATTGCATAATGTCACTCTTGACAACAAGGGTATTAACATCAAGGGACAGGCAGGTGCACAGGCTCGTTCCATCTTCGATGGTGAGGTGAGTGCGGTATTCAGTTTCGGAGGTACCATGGTGGTGATGGTTCGCCATGGCAGTTATATCTCCGTCTATTGTAACCTTGCCTCTGTCAATGTACATCGTGGACAGAAAGTCAGTACCCGTCAGGCATTAGGACGGGTAGGACAGGATGACATCCTCCAGTTCCAGTTACGCAGGGAGACGGCAAAACTCAATCCAGAGTCCTGGTTGGGAAGGTGATGCAAAGCATCTCGGCATTTCGGAATCCCGTTATCCCGAAATCAACTTCACATAACAATTGATTGCCTGATGAATCTCGTCAATACAGATGAATTCATCGGCAGAGTGACTGCGACTAGACTCCCCTGGTCCCAATTTGAAAGAGGGGAAAGGCATCAGAGCCTGGTCTGACAAAGTGGGTGAGCCGAACGGTTTCATCCTCATCCGTTTGCATTTCCTGATCAGAGGATGGTCCTCTGGAATGGATGATGAATGCAGTCGGAAAGAGCGTGCCTTCAACTCACTCTTCATGTGTTTCTGCAGGAAAGCAAACAGGTACTCGTTCTGATAATACTCATTGGTGCGGACATCAATGACAAACTCCACCTTGTCGGGGATGACATTATGCTGGGTACCGGCATGTATCACAGTGACGGTAGCCTTCGTCTCTCCCAACAGCGGACTGATCTTACGGAACTTGTAGTCACGTAGCCATTGCAGGTCGTCCAACACCTCATTGATGGCATTGACACCCTCGTTACGGGCGGCATGTCCGCTTATCCCGTGCGCTGTGCCGTCAATCACCATCAATCCTTTCTCGGCAATGGCAGGCTGCATACCAGTGGGTTCTCCCACAATGGCGACATCAATTGCCGGCAGGTGGGGTAGTACGGCGGAGAATCCGTCCTGTCCACTGACCTCCTCCTCGCAGGACGCCACATATATTATATTATAAGGTAGGTTGTCTTTGTTCATGAGGATGCGATAAGCCATCAGCAAACTGACGAGTCCACCCCCGCAGTCGTTGGCACCTAGTCCATACAGTTTACCGTCCTCTATGACGGGCTGGAAGGGATCACGGGTCCATGTAGCCACGGGCTTCACGGTGTCGATATGGGCGTTCAGCAGTAAGGTGGGTTTCTTCTTACTGATTCGCCGGGCGACGATTAAGTTGTTGCCGATACGCTTGCAGGGGAGCCCCCATGCTTTGATACGCTTTTGTAACAGGTCGGCTGCCGCCTTCTCATCCCTACTGACGGAAGGTGTGCTGATCAGTTCACTCAACAGTGCTGTTGCCTCGTTTGTATATTTCTTGTATGCCATTTCGTATGCAAAGATACAGAAAAAACTTCATCCTTCACCTTTTTTGATAAAAATATTGTATCTTTGCACCTAATTAATAATATATTGCTTATGCAGATAAACAGTCACATGTCGGTATTGATACACGACTTAGCCAAAAAGTATGGTGACCGTGAGATGCTGATTTATCAGGATTTCGGTGGTAAGGAGTGGAAGTCATTATCTTGGAATCAGGAGTCACAGACCGTTAAGCAGGTCAGCAACGCGTTGTTGAACCTCGGTGTGAGGGTACAGGAGAATATTGGTGTCTTCTCCCAGAACTCTGTGCAGTATCTGGAGTGTGACTTTGGCGCATGGGGTGTCCGTGCCGTCACGATACCATTCTATGCCACTAGTTCCGAGCAGCAGATCCAGTTCATGATCAACGATGCGAAGATCCGTTATCTGTTCGTGGGAGAACAGGAACAGTACGACCGTGCCCGCAGGGTGGTGTCGCTCTGTCCTACGCTGGAGCGTATCATCGTCTTCGACCCGTTGGTGCATATCTCCTCGCACGATCCCAATGCACTTTATTTCAGTGATTTCCTGAAATTAGGTGAGAACCTGCCCCGTCAGACGGAGGTGGAGGCACGTCAGCGGGAGGCTTCCTTCGATGATATCGCCAATATCCTTTATACCAGTGGTACAACCGGTGATTCAAAGGGTGTCATCCTGCCACACTCACAGTTCCATGCAGCCTTTGAAGCGAATAACAAGTGTGTGCCGGTGGACGAGAACGACCGTGTGATGAACTTCCTGCCCTTTACGCATATCTTTGAGAGAGGATGGACGATCCTCGCCTTGACGAAAGGTGCGACACTGATCGTGAACACCCATCCGCAGGAGGTGCAGCAGTCGATGCGTGAGACACACCCCACCTGTATGTCCAGTGTCCCCCGTTTCTGGGAGAAGGTGTACATGGGTGTGATGGACAAGATAGACCATGCCAGCACCATGCAGCGTAAACTCTTCAAGCATGCCCTTGCCGTTGGACGCAAGCATAACATCGAATATCTGAGCCTCGGTAAGAAACCGCCGATGGCACTCCATCTGGAGTATGAGATGCTGAACCGTACCGTCTTCTCCCTCGTTCGTAAGGAACTGGGTCTGGAGAATGCGCATTTCTTCCCCACGGCAGGTGCCGCGGTCAGTGCCCATGTGGAAGAATTCGTCCATTCCATCGGCATTAACATGATTGTGGGCTATGGTTTGACGGAGTCACTTGCCACCGTCTCCTGCGACCATTTAGGAGCTCCCTATACCGTAGGATCCGTGGGTCAGCCGATAGAGGGAATTGACATCAAAGTCAGTGAGGAGGGAGAGATTCTCCTGAAGGGTCCGACGATCACCCCGGGGTATTATAACCGTGAGGACTTGACGAAGGCTGCCTTCACAGAGGATGGTTATTTCAAGACAGGTGATGCTGGTTACCTGAAAGATGGTGAGTTGTTCTTGACGGAGCGTATCAAGGATCTCTTCAAGACCAGCAACGGCAAGTATATCGCACCGCAGATGATCGAGTCGAAACTGTTGGTCGACAAGTATATCGACCAGATCTGTATTGTCGCTGACCAGCGTAAGTTTGTCTCCGCACTCATCGTCCCTGTCTATACGCTTTTGGAGGAATATGCCCGCGAGCACAATATCTCGTTTGAGGACCGTGAGCAGCTTTGTGGCAATCCACAGATCATCGAGATGATGAAGGAGCGTATCGACACGCTCCAGCAGCAACTTGCCCATTATGAGCAGGTGAAGCGTTTCGTCCTTTTGCCACACCACCTCTCGATGGAGAAGGGTGAGTTGACCAACACCCTGAAGATCCGCCGTCGTGTGCTCTATGAAAACTATAAGGAACAAATCGACATGATGTACGAAGAATAATGAGTAATTAGTAATTAGTAATTCCTAATTTCTAATTCCTAATTTAAAATAAAGAATGATTACAGCAGACCAACTGAAGGATGTCTTGGATAGGACGGAGAAACTGTACCGCTATCTGAAGATTGACGAGAAGAAGATAGAGTTCGAGGAGGAAGAGCTTCGCACGCAGGCTCCTGACTTCTGGGAAGACCAGAAACGTGCCGAGGAGCAGATGAAGAAGGTGAAATCCATCAAGAAATGGATTGACGGCTATAACGAGGTGCGTAATGCCGCTGACGAGCTCCAGCTCGCCTTCGACTTCTACAAGGAGGAGATGGTGACGGAGGAGGAGGTCGACCATGATTATCAGGTGGCTATCGAACGTCTGGAAAACCTGGAACTCAAGAACATGCTGCGTCAGAAAGAGGACCCGATGGAGTGTGTCCTTAAGATCAACTCTGGTGCGGGTGGCACTGAGAGTCAGGACTGGGCTTCCATGCTCATGCGTATGTATCAGCGATGGGCAGAGGCTCATGGCTATAAGGTCAGCATCTCTAACTTACAGGATGGTGACGAGGCTGGTATCAAGAGTGTCACGATGCAGATAGAGGGTGGGGAGTTCGCCTATGGCTACCTGAAGAGTGAGAACGGTGTGCACCGTCTGGTGCGTGTCTCTCCTTTCAATGCACAGGGCAAGCGTATGACTTCCTTCGCCTCCGTCTTCGTCACCCCGTTGGTGGATGATACCATCGAGGTGTATGTCGACCCTGCCAAGCTCTCTTGGGACACGTTCCGCTCCAGTGGTGCCGGTGGTCAGAATGTCAATAAGGTGGAGTCGGGTGTCCGCCTGCGTTATTGGTACACAGACCCTGACACGGGGGAGGAAGAGGAAATCCTCATTGAGAATACGGAGACGCGTGACCAGCCGAAGAACAAGGAACGTGCCATGGCACTGCTCCGTTCTCAGCTCTACGACCGTGCCATGAAGAAACGGTTGGAGGCTCAGGCGAAGATAGAGGCTGGCAAGAAGAAGATAGAATGGGGCTCCCAGATCCGCTCGTATGTCTTCGACGACCGTCGGGTGAAAGACCATCGTACCAACTACCAGACTTCCGATGTCGACGGGGTGATGGATGGGAAAATCGACGATTTCATCAAGGCTTACCTGATGGAGTTCCCTACAACGGATGAAGAGTAACTTTAAAACTTAAGATATTATGAGCAAGAAAAATCAATCAAAGCGTGAGGCTTACGCCAAGAAACAGGAAGAGAAGGGTAAGAAAGTTGTAGGATGGATTTTCGGTGGACTCATCATCCTCGCCGTCATCTATCTGATCTGGACTTTCTCCATGATGGCGTAATGGCACTGGAGATAGAACGGAAATTCCTGGTACTGAACGATTCCTACAAACAGGAGTCGTTCAGTCATAGCCATATCCAACAGGGTTATATCTGTAGTGAACGAGGACGGACTGTTCGAGTGCGTATCCGTGATGACCGTGCTTTCCTCACCATCAAGGGTCCCAGCACCGATAATGGGCTCTCTCGTGACGAATTTGAGTATGAGATTCCCTTGGAAGATGGTAAAAAACTCCTGCTTTTGTGCGAACCTGGTATCATCGACAAGACCAGATGGCTCGTGAAAAGTGGTGAACATACCTTTGAAATTGATGAGTTTTTTGGTGAAAATGAGGGTCTTGTCATGGCTGAAGTGGAGCTCTCATCGGTTGATGAAAGTCCAAAAATGCCCGATTTCATCGGAAAAGAGGTGACAGGTGACCGTCGTTTTTACAATAGTCAGTTACGTCGCCATCCTTATAGAGAATGGATGGGTGAGAAATGAGACAATGTCCTTACAAAGGATGAAAGTTGTATTTATTTATTCTACAACGCATCCTAAAACCATCAAACATTTTTGCTTCTATCTCACTGATTATGAATAATTTACAACCCTGTTCTGATTCCAAAAGTGATTTAAGTGATTGTATTTTCTGTAAATCTATATATTACTAAATTAATTATCCCCATAATTATTTTTGCTATATATATAATTCGTGTATTATAGAATCACTTAAATCACTCGATGTGGCTGAAACGTCGATAAATAAAGGCTTTAAGCGAGGTGATTAAAGCCTCCAAACGAATTAATTAAAGCCTTTAAATGAATGAAATAAAGCCTCCAAACAAATTTTTTCAGGAATAAGCTTGGTGGAGGGAAAAATATTTTATATTTTTGCATGGTTAAATGAAAAACTGAATACCATGCGAATCGGTAAACTCATATTATGTACCATCTTTTTTCTGACGACCGTTCCAGGAAGGACAGCACCAACAGATAATGCCGCTATCCTGTTGATGGAGAAAGGTGACTCGTGCCGCGACCAACACTTATATAACAAAGCACTTGCATACTACCTGCAGGCACAAAAGGAGCCTTCCCTGGAAAACAATACTGAAACGCATTTACAAGTGTTGGAGCGTATCATGTGTACCTATGATGTGCTCTATCAGTGGAAAGAGCTGTCAGAAACCTCCTACCAGTTGTATATGCTGGCAAAGAAGAATAACGCAAAGGCATACCAGGCGCTGGCATTCTTTATGAGAGGCAAGCGTCTGTGTCTGGAAGGACATCTGGAGGAAGGCTACCGCACCTGTTTCGAAGCCGTCGAGCTGTTGAAGGACGCAGACTATCCGCAGAGGGATCACAAGTTGGGTATCTTTTATGCCTTCCTAACCAAACAGTACGGCAAAGAGGGAAACTATAAGGAAGCCTTGCGCATGTCAAAGGAACAGGAGCGATATCATCTTCTGGCTTCACAGTCTGACACCATTTATGCCCAGATGAATAAACAACGGTTGTATACCATCCGTGCCTGGCTGCTTGCTAAGATGGGACGGCTGGCGGAAGCCGACAAGCTCTACAAGCGCCATCATATCGTCCCCCATATCGACCCTATAAGCGGGGATGCCCTCCCGGAATATTATCAAATCCAAGGGATGGACGAGGAAGCGTTGCGTTTTCTCCAGTTGGTTAAAGATAATATGCGGAAAGATGAGGATACACTAAGTCGTAACATGCAGCGGGTATTGGGAGACGAGGGGGATGTCTATTACAGGATGGGTGATTACCAGAAGGCGGCAGAGTGCTACCGGGGTGTCGCCGTGCAAGCAGACACCCTTGGTGTGCGGACGCTCCGTACCATCTCCAGTGGTGTGCAGCAGGTGATAGACAGCGAGCGTGCCATGTCTCGTCATAACCTGATCCTCTCCATCGTCATCGTAGGTAGTCTGATGTTGCTCGTCGTCTTTTTCCTGTTGTTGCGTCACAACCGTGTCATCAACCGTAAAAACCGGACCATGACCCAGATGATTCGTGAGCTGATGCATTATCGTGATATCGTTGTCGCCAATGGAGATCCTGTTGAAATCGCCGAAAAAAGCGAAGAGGAAAAAGCTCTCGACGAGGAGGAGAAACGTTTCAAACAGATGGATAAACGTGTCATGAAGGAAGAACTGTTCCGTGCTCCCGACTTCGGACGTGACGAGCTGATGCGTCTGATGGGTGTCGATAAAAACGCCATTTCCGTCATTATCTCCCGTTATACCGGCATGAATGTGACAGGTTATGTCAATACGAAACGCATGGAGTATGCGGTCATTTTGATGAGACAACACCCTGAGTACACGATGGGTGCCATCGCGGAGGCTTGCGGTATTAAGAGCCCGGCGACATTCATCCGTAACTTCCGGAATGTCTATGGGATGACTCCCTCTGAATTCCGCCAGAATATAGACGAATAACCCCATAACGGACAATTTGAAAACTGTTTTTGACATTTTGAAATAAATTTTTTCATTATAAATTAGGTGTATGTCGCAAATTCTTGTTAAATTTGTGGCATGAAACTAAATTATAACGATAAAAAATCCCGTGTTGCAGCAAAAATTGTGATTTTGGCAATGCTGTTCTGTGGGATGTCTAGTGAAGTCTCTGCACAGCAAGTAACCATCAGTAACAACCTGTTGTATGATGCCTGGCTGACCCCTAACCTCCGGGTGGGTGTCCGTCTGGCTCCCCATTGGTCAGCTGGACTGACGGCAGGCTATAACCCTTGGCCCTCCGATGAAAACAAGTCGAGGAAATGGAAACACCTGCTGGTGTCTCCCTCTGTGCGTTATTGGACAGACTCCGTGAATGTGCGTCATTTCTTCGGGGTGAACCTTATCTACAGTCATTATAACGTCGCTGACGTGAAGTTCCCGTTCGGACTCTACAAGAGTGTCCGTGACGAGCGTCGTCAGGGTGACCTCGGTGCCCTGGGCGTCTTCTATGGCTACTCATGGCCCATCGCCCGCCATTGGAATATCGAGGCACTGATAGGTGCCGCTGTCGGCTATACCAAATACAACCGTTATGAGTGCGGGCACTGTGGAACGAAGATCGGTGAGGACAAGAAATGGTTTGTCATGCCGCAGGCTGCCATCAACATCGTCTTCAACCTCCCGGGTCGTCCGAAGAAAGTCGTGGAGCCTGTACAACCGATAGAGCCTGTACAGTCTGTTGTTGAGACAGAGCCTGTGAAAAAGGCAGAGCCGGTGGAGATCATTGTGGACACCGTACCAGCAGACCCCATCACCCTTCTGTGTGAGGAGTACCCTGTCCTGGCACCTATCCACGAGTACAAACCCTACGACCGCAGTCAGGTACTGCGTCGTGACCAGCGTGCCCTCTTCGTCTACTTCCCCATGGGGAAGACCAGCATCCAACCCGAGTGGCGTGACAATCAGCGGACCCTCGACCAGATTGTTGAGGCTACAAAGAAGTTGCTCGCCCTTGACGATACCCAACTCTGTAAGATACAGATCGTAGGTCTTGCTTCCTTCGATGGTGGTGTGAAACTCAACGAGAAGATCGCCCAGGGACGTGCCGATGCCCTGAAGAAGTATATCCAAGACCGTCTCGCTGTCAGTGACGACCAGTTTGATGTCTCCTATGGCGGTGAGGACTGGGCAGACTTCCGTGACCAAGTGGCAGAGGCGATTGCCAACGACTCTGACCATGCCGCAGCATTACAGAAGGTGATTGACATCATCGACCGTGAGCCGGACCTCGCCCGTCGTGAGCAACAGATTCGCAAGCTCAATGGCGGTCACACCTTCCAGTATATCAAGGAGCAGCTGCTTGCCGACCAGCGTAACTCCGGATACCTGAGAATCTATTTTGACTACAATAAATAAATCAATAACACAAGACTCGATTATGAGAAAATTAATGAATTTTGCTTATATCAGTGCGATAGCACTGTTAAGCGCTGGGCTTTTTGCCGCCTGCTCATCCAGTGATGATGCGGTGTTGGATCCCAAGCAAGACATCACCCCGCAGAAGGATGAAGTCAATGTGAACTTCGTGTTCAATGTCTCTACGGCTAATGAGGCTACCATGCGTATGACTGCGGAAAACACACAAGCTACGCTGACGCAGCCATTCCGTGGTATTACCAATGCCTATATTGGGGTCTTCAAGCAGAATGCTGATGGAAAGTATGTCTCTACAAGCATTTCGACGGAAAAACTCTACCCCTTCGGAACCATCATTGGTAAAAATGGGATAGACCCTAATGCTGGCGAAGAAAGCAACACACCCAAGTCACGCCGTGTCGTTGAGGTTTCACTTCCTACTGATGTCAACTCCTTGATGTTCTGGGGCAAGGCCATCAAGGACGGTTCTTCCATTGATCAAGGTAAGATTACCATGAACGTCAGCAGCGATCTGAGTGCAACCTCTTTTTCCCTCGACAAGATTGTGCCTGAAACAGCCGATCCGACAGAACCTCACGTCTATGTGCAGGCCTTGAAGGAACATGAGCAGCTGATGGCCGCAGCCCTCACGAATATAGTCAATAGCAATATTGCCAACACGGATGTTAAGTATGGTGGGGAAACGCATAAAATTTCACTCGCATGGAGCGACTATGTAGACATCTCTGGTGAATCAGGAAGTTATACGATCACTGCCAGAACCAACGAGCCAATAGCAATCAAAAATGCTCTTGGCGCATCTTCTGATATCTCTATGCGTGCATTGGGTGATAAGTTGGCTATTGCCTATGCCACTTGGAACACCATTCGTTCGGGTGAGTTGCGCGCCGGTTCTGGTACCGCTGTTTCCAAGGTGATTGAAGACTTGATGACGGTTGTCAATTCCGTCGCCAATGCTGAACCTGTATTTTGGGAGGAGGCGGCTGCCAAGACTTTGGCAAAACAGATTAAGACTAATGTAGAGAAGTTTTTCGATAGTGATCGTGAATACCAATGGAAGACCGCTGGTGAATTAATGACCGCATTGAATGTAAAGAATGAAACTTTGCCAACGGTCGACGAAGACTGCAACCTCAACAATTTCCCTGCCAATTTCAATCTGCCAAACGGTTCTGTCATCCTGCAATTTGATATTACACCAAAAGACCCTGGACCAGGTTTTGACTTTGCTTATAACTACAAAGGTGCAGTCGCTACATATGCAATGGGGGATGAAAATGGCTCGTTCAATCCGCTGAACTATGTCTATCCGGCTGAGTTGTGCTATTTCGGTAACAGTGCTATTCGCGTTTCTGACCAAACCAAGGCAGCCAACTACTATCCTGATGGTGTCACTGACTGGGATAATGATGACAAATGGACTAACGACTGGGTGAAAGATTCCCATGTGACGAATACTACGCGTAGTGTTGCCATGAAGGATAACATAAACTACGGCACTGCTCTGTTGGAGACGAAGGTGAAGTTTGGTGCTGCCACCCTTCAGGACAACTATGGAGCCCTTGACAAAAGGTGGAATAACAAACCGGAAATCACGGAGTCCAACAATACGATAGATGCAACGGCTGATAGAGATCACTTCGTGCTGACGGGTGTGCTCGTTGGTGGTCAAGAACAGGAGGTAGGCTGGAACTACATCGCCAAGTCAACGACCCCTGGTTTCGGCAACATGGTGTACGACAAAGTCGGTGAAATCCATATACCTCACTTCGACAGTAACAGTGCCACGCAGTCAACTTCTGCAGCCAACTATACACTGCTCTGGGACAACTGGGAAGTAAAAAATAAGGGTAGTAAGCAGCGTGATGTCTTTGTCGCCTTGGAGTTTGTCAATAAGGGTGTGGACTTCTATGGTCAGAACAACCTGATCCGTAGTGGTGCTACCTTCTACATCGTTGGTAAGCTGGATCCTGACAAGAGACCTTCATCGCTGACTGATGTGACAGACGCTGCATATGCAGCAAACAAATCACTGGGTATCACATGGCCTACGAACTATGCCTTGCCGCCCTATGATACTGACGGTACTACCATCAAGGAGCGTCGTGTATTCATGCAGGACTACCTGACAAGTGCTACCTTCGTCATTGGTGAGAACTCGTTGCAGCATGCACTGGTATCAGTTCCTGACCTGCGTTCCGGACAGATTTCACTGGGCCTCTCTGTTGACCTGAACTGGCGCACTGGTCTGGTCTTTAACGATGTCATTCTCGGAGAACAATAATCAGATACAACGAAGGTGAAGAGCATAAACCTATTCAAGATATGGCTCCTGCTGTCAGTCTTATGGCTGACGGCAGGCTGCTGCTCGTACATTGACGATGACCTGAGCGACTGTCCTCCTGAGGGACAGGAGTATGAGTTGACCTACGAGCTGCGGTTGGTGACGAATATCACCACCGAGCTCTCAACTCAGCTCAGTACTGCGACGGATGTCAATGTCGCTAACGCCCTGCGTGACCATCTGAAAAACATCTTCACCGACTTTGCCCATGACGTGGACCTCTCGTTCTACGATACGGAGAACGCACAGGAGCGGCTAAGTCACGACCAGCATGTGATGAACGCCAGCGAGCAGAGCTATACGCTCTACCTGCCAATGCGGGAGTACATGCACCTTGCCGCTGCCAATATCCAGGATAATACGGTGGTGGCATTGTCAAGCGACGACAAATGTCCGACGGCACAGCTTGTCACCATCCCGGAGGGGGAGGAGACCATCGACTCCCATACCACGGGTCTCTTCACAGCAAGATATCCGTTGAAGGTCCTGGAGGGTGTTAGCCAGACATTCCACGTACGACTCTATATGGCGAACTGTGCGGAGGCTCTAGTGGTAGACCCTCGTGGACACTCCTACAAGGATATGAAGGTCTTTGCCACCGGCTTTGCCTCGAAGTTCCATATCAATGACAGTACCTATACCTTCCCCGAGAAATATCCCTATGTCCGTGCGACAAAAGTCAATACGGGAGAGGATGAGAAACTGTGCTTCTGCGCAGTGAATTTCCCCACCACGGATGAGGAGGGAATGCGTACCGTCGTTGAGGTACCTTTCGACGAGAATGAGTCTGAGACGGTCTTCTGGCAGTTCTATGTCTATGTCACCAATGACGACGGCTCTGTCACGGAGTCTGTCCTGAGTGTCAGGTCTCCCAACAAAGCTGGTCAGCTAAGGATCATCGGAGGCTATATGGGTGATGACGGTGCGATCCATCCCAAGGATCATACGGTGGGTGTCAGTGTCACGCTGAACTGGAATGAAGGTGGACATCATGATATAGACTTATAAATGAGGATGAAGATATTTCGTTACACATTATTTATAATAATGCTGCTGGGCATGATCATGGTATCGTGCTCAGACAGCAGTGATGTGGCGGAAGATACATCATCACCTGCCCTGGAGTGTAAGATTCTCTTCAACGTAGAGAAGCCTGCCGGTATGCGTATGGCTGATGCTGTAGTGCAGACGGAGGGGCAGGCGTTCAGAGGACTGCAGAGCCTACTGGTTGTTCCCTTCAAGACCAGTGGCGATAATGTGCCAGTGACAGCCAGTGACGTTCCGTTGCTCTCGTCAGTCACCAATGCGCAGAAGGTCACCAACGCAAAGAATAACAATTTCTATTATGTCGTAAGTTGTTCCCTAATGAAAGGGGTCAACCGTGTGTTGGCCTATGGAAGGGCAGCTTATGAAGAGAATCTGGCGGCAGCGGAAGATAACGGTGCGCTGGAGATAAGATATAACGGTGCGCTGGCGACAAGTCTCAGGGATCGTATGAACCCCTCGGAACTGACTTTCAACCTGAAGTCGATTTGTAATACGACGGATGCTCATGATGATGCAAAGGCGTTAGCAGCCTACCTGACATCCATCGCCAAGACGGATGGATGGAGTACGACCACGGATGGACAATTGAAAGACTACTATCGTGATTTCATCAATATCGACGGTGAGGGTACGGGTATCATTGCTGGGTCGGCAACGAATGTCAAGGCGTATGTGGATGCATTAAAGACACAGATTACAGCCATCAAGGACCTCAGTACAACGCCAGAAACAAGTAAGACGCTGTGTGGTAAGATCCTTGCATCGATAAATGACAATACCGCGATATCTGGCAATACCTACCCGGTAGCACTTGGTCTGCCTGATGGTGTTGCCGCCCTGCGTTGGATGGAGGATGTAACGGAAACAGCTGAGGATAAGTATAAGTTTATGGTTCGCACACAGACGACCACGATGGATAACATCAACGGCATCAATCGTTATACCTATCCTGCAGAGTTGTGGTACTATACCAATAGCGGAATCCAGACTTCGACAAATGAGGTGAAGGAGGAGGATTATAAGAATGCTACTTCATGGGGTTCGTTGTTAAATGTATACCAGTCGGGTACTGTAGTAAACGATAGGACGAGGTCGGTAGCTGTAAAGGATGCGTTGCAGTATGGGGTTGCTCGACTGCAGTGTACGTTGAAATCTATTAATGTACAACTGAAGGACGCGAAGAATGAAGTTGTCAATAATGCCATCGACGACTATCTGCCGCTGACAAGTGTTATCGTCGGGGCGCAGCATATGGTGGGGTTTGACTTTAAGCCGCAAGGTGTTCAGAGTGATGTTGATGGTCGCTTTATCTATGATGCAGGTGTGGGTTCACGTGCGACGAATGGCAGTTGGACGGTAAATACTCTTGTACTGCAGACATATGACGGAGAGAAGGTGCCTGTAGTCCTGGAGTTTCAGAATAATATAGTGATTGAGAACAACGAAAGGGTTGCATTCACAGGTAAGGATGGTATCATCTACCCAGGGTGTAAGTTCTATCTTGTTGCCATGCTTGCCCCAGCAGATTATACGAATACTAATGCACCTGACGCTGCTAAGGGCCGCGTGTTCACACAGGACTATACTACGGCTGTGGAGATGAAGATTACCTCGCTGGCGAATGCCTACTCGTGTATGCCCGACCTGTTGTCACCACGTTTGGAGATCGGTGTGCAGGTACAGACGAAATGGATACAGTCGACGACAACGACGGTAAAACTGAATTAGTGAGAAATGAGAAGTGTTATACGACATATATGGTTATGGATGCTGGTCATCGGCTGTGGACTGATGACTGTGGGCTGTAGCTCTTCCGACGGTGAGGCGGGGGAGCCACAGGCTACCTATCTTACCATCTATGTGTATTCACCTGAGCGACCTATACTGATGCGTGGTGATGTGAGATATGTCGATCCCAGCACTGAGGAGGGTACGGTACATCGTCTGCAGATATGGGTATTTGAACATCAAAGCGGTGATCTGGTGGGTTATCACAGTACTGCCACGACCACTACTTTGAATACGTCACAGGGTGATACCTACCGTATTGCCGTGAGTGATGACTTTGCCCGTCAGCAGCCTGACGTGGATGTATATGTGTTGGCAAATGTCACGGCAGACAACTGCGGACTATCATTTGACCAACATACTACTCGTGATCAGTTGGATGCAGCGCAACTTGATGAGAACCATTTCGGACTGACATCATTGACAACCGAAGTCCCGCCCGACGGACTGCCCATGTCGGGTATTCTCCTCAATCAGGATGTTGTAGGTGATGCACCCGTATTGCGTGTCGGTTCGCTGAGTAATATCGCCACAGTACATTTGACGCGTGTCGTATCGAAGATACGTTTCGTATTTTCGAATATTAAGCTGACTGAAAGTCCAGAGAGCTACAAGAAACTGAGTATTACTGGTATCAGTCTTGATGCTAATACTATGCGAACTGCAGGCTATCTCTTCTCTCGCTCATCACTCAATGGGTTGGGGAAAAACAGTGAGGTGTCGCTATTATCATCACCGGATAAGATAGATGAAGTGAAGACAAATGAGAATCCTACAGAGTATATATACAATGACGAAGAGGCACAAGCGTATGAAAACAAGATCAATGCAGCAGTAAGTGCAGGTGAGTTGACCCAGGTAGGACCATTCTATCTGCATGAGTCTGACATGCAGGTGACAGGAAAGATTGCGTATCAGATAGATGAAACCGAAAAGACACCGATGTCGTTCCAGATGGAACGAGCCGGTGAGTTCCTGCGTAACCATACATGGATAGTCTATGCCTACTATCTGGGTGGCAGCTTCTTGGAGCTGAGTTCAATATATGTCAAAAACTGGAAGACAAATGATGACTTGAATTATGAAATATATAACTGGTGATGAATGGTTAAAGGTTATTGGTTATTGGTTTATGGTCATAGGCCTTATGCTGATAGCCGGTTGTTCGTCGGATAGTTCTGGCGAGCAGCAGACTAATAATAACCAAGTCCTTTATATAACAGCATATACCACATCATATCAAGATATAGCAGCATCCAGACGTGCGGCGCCAAGCGGTTTTACGATATATGCTCCTACCACGGATTTCTCCGTGGGACTGTTTATGATGTCGAGTGAAACTCCCACGCCATCAGTACAGTATATCCGTAGAAGTAATAACACCTGGCACTCCTCAATCCTGGTGAAGGGTGGAGCAAATTATGAGATATACGGTTTTATGCCGAGGTTTGACGGAATGACGCCCACCATCAGTAAGACCGATGGTACCATCACCATGACGCTGCCAAACATTGACGCTGTCAGTGCACAGGATGTATGCGTCATCACAGGCGTGAGCGATGCGACAGCGAATGTGACTCCAGTAGAGGGTTCCTTTGCATATACAGGAAGATCGGATGTTAATAATATCAACGTGTTGATGGATCATCTCTTTGCGGCGGTGAGCTTTAACTTCTCTGTAGATGCTAATTTTAATAACTTGCGTAAGATCAAACTGAAGAAGTTGGAACTGCAGGCAACAAATGAAAAGGCCACTGCTACTGTTACGCTGACATCCAATAATCCAGGGGCAAGTCCAGTGACGACAGTCAGTTATAGCACCTCAGGAACGAAAGCCACAGCCACCTTCTTTGAAAGCGAAGCGGGTGAGCAGTTGCCAACGTCTGATATCAAGAACTCCCTCTGCTATTTTGCTCCTACTCTGAGCAATGGTGGTAACCTCACGCTCCTCAGTACGTACGATGTGTATGACAGGACGGGGACAAAGTTAATACGTAAGGATTGTCAGGCCAAGAATAAAGTCCCCAACCTTTACACCTCGCGAGGAGAGTGCGTGACGGTCAATCTGACAGTCAATCCGACATATATATATCAGTTGTCGGATGCCGACTTGGATAATTTGTTTACGATTGAGTAGTAAGAAAATATATATTATATATAATAAGGTATAAGACATTGAGACTGAAAGATACGATAATAAGCTTGTTGGTGTTGCTGTTGACAGTGGTCAGCGGTCAATGGTCAACTGTCAATGCACAGATAAAGATTGGCGGTAACGTCTATGGTGGCGGTAATGCCGGCGACACAGGTGGTAGTACCACAGTTACCGTGCGTGAAGGTAATTTCACAGGTAACGTCTATGGTGGTGCTCGTATGGCGAATATTGCAGGTTCAGCCTTCGTTAATATCGATGGCGAGAATACGCCTTCTACTTCCTATATATTAATTAATAATGTATATGGTGGTAATGATATCGCTGGAACGATTGGTAATATCAGGACTGTTTCAGGAGAGTCAGCTCCATTGCCCACTACCTTGACAAAGGTTGGAACAACAGCGGGACAGAATAACATTGACAATACATGGAATGCCTTCGTACGCGTCAGTTCAGTAAAAAGCGAGACGACGGGTGAAGCTCCTAATCAAACCACAACTACAACCAACCATAAGGTGTATATAGGTAATCTCTATGGCGGTAGTAACGGTGACTATACGGTTAAGAATAAAACTGTCAGTGAATCTCATAAGTGGGAAATATGGACAAAAGATGCTACTCCTGTTAAGGTCTATGAGAATGATGACCAACCGCAATTGCCAGAGCTTGGCAAGACCTATCTTGAAATTGTCGGAGGCTCTATCGTCTATGTCTTCGGTGGCGGTAACAACGCTACCGTGACAAATAAGACGGTGATCTGTACGGATAACCCCAGTGAGGTGGTGAACCATATCAAGGTTGACAAAACCACAGGTACTCTTATGGCTGATGATGCAACAGGAGACAACGTAGAAGAGTTGTTGTCCGACGACCGTATCACAGAGATGGGCTTCAACCCCTATCTGAGTTATGCCACCAGCGCATCCTACCAGATGGGTAGTATGTTTGGCGGAAACAATAAGGTGGCGATGGCCATCCGTCCTACATGGAACCTGATCAAAGGCAAGATCCGTAACCTATATAGCGGTGGTAATGCAGGTAACATGACCCATGATAATGGTCTTCTGTTGGCTGTTACCAGCAATGATATGGAGATTGACAACGTCTATGGCGGATGCCGTAAGGCAGATGTCAATCCGGATAATAATCGTATTACTGCGGAAACAATCAAAGTTGACGGTGTGGATGTGTCCTTCCCAGCTGATTATGCTGCTCGTGTCTATATTACAGGTGGTAACATCAATAATGTCTATGGCGGTAACGATATCTCCGGTAATGTCTATGGCGGTAATGCCGTAGGTATCCACAGCAGTATCAACCAGAATGTGTATGGTGGTGGTAATGGCTCGTATGCCTATACCGACAATCCGAACTTGGCTGGTACAGTGGAATGGGGCGACTATTACTATGAAGTTGGTACAGGAGAATCTTCTGTTGAAAAGCTCAATGATGTCCGTCCCAATGCAGAGTCGGTGTCTATCCGTATCAGTGGTGGATCAGCAACAAAACCTGTTGTCATCGGTGGTGCCATCTATTGCGGCGGAAACAGTGCCACACTGGAGAGCGGAAGCAGTAATGCAGCGGCACAGTTGAAGGTTGGCTCCTATGTCTATGCCGACAACGTGTTCTTGGGTAATAACGGTGAGAACATGGTGAAAGAAAGCATTCTACAGACGTATGCTGGAAATGTGACCGTTGGAGGAACTGTATACGACTTCAGTCAGATTGATCTGACCGATGCCACTCAGATGGAAACCTATATGGATGGTGCTGCTATGGGTATCCGTCCTCAGCTGGTGTTCGATAAAAATGCTACAGAAGATGCAAAGCCTGAAGGCGAAAGGGACTACACGATAACCTATAAGCCATACTCTACCTATTTCGGTTCACTTTTCGTAGGAGGAAACGTGGGTAGTCTGAAGATTCCGAATGAAAGTGACAAGAAACTCATCGTCGACTTCGACGATAAGATTGTAATATATAATAAGGTAGTGGGCGGCTGTAACAATGCCTATATCAACAGCGGGACCTATAATGCTGCCTATCAGGGTGGTGTACTCTTGCCTGCGGACACCCATGGCGACAAGTTGGAGCTGAACTTCAGCGGTTTGAAGATTCAACCGAAGCGCTGGAAGATTGAGCGTAATACTGACTACACTCCGAAATTGACAGATGGTAAGCCTACCTATATTTTTGATACAAACAATAACCGCCAGTTGGAGTGGAACACTGTTGACAGCCGTTATTACGATGCTGATACAAAGTCGTTCAAGGAAGTAGACAATGTTGCTCCAGGCGTTATTGGAGGAGAAGGCGTGGACGCCAGCGAAAACGACCTCTACCGTCGTCTTGCCGGAGGTAACATCTACGGAGGCTGCTACAGCAGTGGTATCGTCAACGGTAACGTCATCATTAATATCAATGCATCTATTGTCGACCGCGACATCGTCTTCGATGATGTGGCTTTCGACGACAAGACGGGTGAGGAGAAACTCTATGGCAACACCTATAAGATTACAGAAAGGAAGACTGGTGTCATCCTTGGTCAACAGGGTATGGACGTACTGGGTCGTGCGCTGAATGTATTCGGCGGTGGTAAGGGTGTTGAGACAGAGATATGGGGTAGTACTACGATAAACCTTAACAGTGGCTATGTATTCCAGATCTTCGGTGGTAGTGAAGAAGGTGCCATTGGTAAGCGCAAGACTACAACGACGAACAATGTGACCACCGATGACAAGGATACTTATGGCAGATATGTCTATGAGTATAATGGCGACTACAGCACCTATGTCAATCTTGCAGGTGCCAGCAACAAACCCGGTGTGCCTAAGTCGGCTGATCCAAAGAACTCTGACGGTACTCCGAAGGTCGACGAGGCCTTGGCAGAGTGTGAGTTCATCTATGGCGGTGGCTTTGAAGGTCCTATCGCCGGCGACACACATGTCAATCTGGACAACGGACGTATCTTCAATAGCTTTGCAGGTTCTTGTAATGCCGACATCATGGGAAATACCGAGACATATATTGGTGCCAATGGTTTCCCATACGTCCGCGACTATGTCTATGGCGGTAATGACCTGGGTGGAAAGATCTTAGGTAGTAAAGACTTTAAGAGTCGTGTGCGTACTACCGCCAATGGTGGATATGACGCCATCGGCAAGGTGCATAATACGGAAATGTTGACGGCTTCGGCCTATATCGAGTATATAAAGGGACGCGCGGAGAAAATCTACGGAGGCTGCTATGGTGTGTACGACTATACCAGTGAGTTGTATGATGCCTATTTCCATACAAAGAAAACAGGCAGTGAGGGTACTACTGCAGCAAATATGGGTACGGCCCGTACTGACAAGGGCTACTCCAAACCATGGATGGATAATGCCTTCATCAACTTCCGTCCTTCGGCAAGTAACAGTATCTATACCTATATCGGTCAGATCTATGGCGCAGGACAGGGATACTTCACCGAGAAGGAAGAGAACCTGTTGCAGAACCGCAGCTACATCCTTATCGACATCCCCGATGAAATGGAGTATTATCAAACCACTCAGGTCTTTGGTGGTGGTGAGTGCGGTGGTGTCGGCATGGGTGTTGACAAGACAATAGCCAATGCTGCAGCTACGGCTCATAAGGCATCGGCCATCATCGATCTGGCGCGTGGACAACTCAATGCTGTCTATGGCGGCAGTTATAAGGAGGGTATCACCCGTCGTACAGTGATTAACGTACCTGCCGGTTCTACCTTCCACGGTAATAAGATCTTTGGTGGAGCCTATGGTTACATAGAAGAGGTAGAAACAAAGGACAATCAGAACAATACCGTCATCAATAAGGTTCCTCGTATCGACGTGGCATGCGACGTGTACGAGGCAATCGTCAACTTTAACAGTGACAAGGCAACTATCGACGGTGCCATCTATGGCGGTAATAACGCCTGTCGCCGTACGCTCTATGGTAAAGTAAATATCAATGCTCCAGTGAAGGGTGGTACGCACTGGACGGGACTGGTAAATGTCTATGGTGCCGGTTATGGTGAGAACACGTGGTCGCAATATACGGAAGTCAACCTGAATAATGGTGCACGGGTTCAGGAGGTTTATGGCGGTGGTGAGAACGGACTGGTCATCAATAAGGAGTCGGTTTCAGCATGGAAGACGTCGTTAGGACAAGATGCCAATGGAAAAGACAAACTATTTACTGGTTTGGAGAGCTATACCGACATTGGATTTGGCGATAATGAGACCCCAGCTCCGGTAAGCAGCAACCGTCTGTGGGAGGTTGACAACACTCGTCCGAAGTATTATAACACCAACGTTCATATCAACAGAGGAGCGACTGTGACCCGCTACAGCTATGGTGGTGGTTTAGGTCATGGCCATCTGGCACATAGTGGTAATGTGTATGGTACAACCTATATCGACCTGTTGGGTGGCATCGTCGACTTCGACCTCTATGCCGCAGGAACATCAGGATCTGTGAAAGACTCGTTGGCTGTTGGTACTGCTGAGAATAAATTTGTTGCCAGCTCAACTGCCTATATCGAGGGTGGCAAGGCACGTAACGTCTATGGCGGTGGTTGGGCCGGTTCTGTAGGTCATCACATGGGTGGTCTTGCGGATTCTTACACCAATGATATTCCTGGTGAGACACATGTCATCATCGGAAAAACTGCAGGAACGAGTTTCTTAGACGGTATTCCCGCTATTGAGCGTAACGCCTATGGTGGCGGTGAGGGTGGTGCTGTATGGGGTACGACCAATATAACGCTGCTTAACGGCTTCATAGGTTATCGTCATTTCGATACTGTTCCCACAGGTAATTTCAATACCATAAAGGTTGGAGACGACTACTATCAGGAGAAGATTGATGACGAGACTCGACAAGACGGTCGTCTGGGAACTCTCTATGATAGTGGATGTATCTTTGGTGGCGGATATATCGATAACAGTAGTGTGGATATCTCTAACGTCACGATGTATGGTGGTCATGTGCGTAACTCCCTCTTCGGCGGTGGTGAGATTGCTGCCATAGGTCGTGGGGTCATCCATGAGGAAACAGATGCCAACGGTAAGGCAAAGCGCACACTGCAGGGTCTTTATAAGGCAGGTAGCACCAATGTCACGTTGTTCGACGGTCATGTACACCGTAATGTATTTGGTGGTGGTCGTGGTTACAACAACCTAGGTGGTGGCGGTACGCTGTTCTCAGATGGTTATGTGTTTGGAAAGACACTGGTGAACATCCACGGAGGTATAGTAGGTACTTCTGAAGGTGTCTCTGAGATGAATGGTAGCAATGGTAACGTCTTTGGCGGTGGTGATATCGGCTATGTATATGGTGCCAGTGAAGAAGACGGAAACTTCTATGTTGGCATAAAAGACGGAGAACGTTATGACGATAATTATGAGGGCTATTATTACAAGTTTAAGCTAAACGCTGGGCAGTCGTATAATGGAGAGTCTGCTACTGCCGTAGAAAATAAAGGTCAGTGGGTAATGGACGGCACCGAGTACATCCTCACCGAGGACTGTAAGGTACTTGTTGAGCCTCGTTGTAAGGTATTGACTGCTTTTGGCGAATATAAAGTCGGTGACTATGTACCCATTTCTTACTTAAACACTCTCGGCAACAAGAACGATGCCGCTTGGAATAACTTAGACAAGAAGGGCATCATCATCTACAATGCCGTATTTGCCGGTGGTAATACTACCAAGGGTTCTGCCAATGAAGCCGCCTTCGCTAACAGTACCTCGGTATTCGGTAATGCCACGGCTTCTATCTATGATGTTTATAACCTCGACCTCATCACACTGGGTTCCGGTCGTATCGGTGGCTTGTACGGAGACGGTAACCTGACCTTCGTGGACGGCTATCGTGGTCTGAACATCACCAACTACGGAACAGACTATTATACTATCCAACAGAATCCACAAATTGATATAGCCGATTATAGGTCTGATAAATACACAGATCGAGAGCGTGCCTACTATCAGTTGACTTACATCTGTGTGCAGGATTGTGAAGACGATGAGGGTACGGCATACTTTGCGGAAAGCACTGACCATCCAAAAGCTTCGACGCTGACGGGTGATGATATTCTGACACTGTTCAAGAATAAACCAAATATCGTCTATGAAAATGGTAACATCAACGCAGACTATTGGAAGGAGAATGGTGTATGTACCATCTATGCCGGACGACCTATGAACACAATCCAGCGTGCAGACTTCTGTGGTGTGTTTGGAAGCCGTATGGTGATGCAGGGTGCACAGGACCGTGTGCCTGAGGTTATCGACTACACGAAATATACCATCAACCGTGTGCGGGAGGTGTCGTTGAACAAGAAGAAATGCAGACAGACAGATCCAGAAACTACAGAAGACTACCATGGCAACTACTTCGGTATCTATAGCGTTGTGAACTATCTCGGTGCGCTGACCAGCGATGTAGACTTTAAGACGGCAGTGCGTAAGACCGACAATAGTGACGATTCCTATAAGCAGACAGTGGATGATAAGGCATATGGAGTGGCTACTTATGAAGACTGGAAGAAGGCTAACATCGGTAACCGCAAGCGTAACAATGGTATCAGCCATAACAAGGTAGCGCTGGCATCAGGTGTCTATCTGGAATTGACCACAGAGCGTGGCACAGGAGACGAGTTAAACGAGAAAGACTGGGGTCTGATAACTGGTGTCGTAGAACTCGACTTGATCAATGTACAGACGGGTATCGGCGGTGGCTTCGTTTATGCGAAGAACGAGCATGGTGTACGAAAAGCTACTGGCAAGACTCATGTCACGCTGACAGAGCTGAACCGTGGTGCCGTGACCAGTGATGACTTTGAGTACAAAACGCTGACGACCTCAGAAGATAAAAAGACAGAATGGCAGTCGTCTGGTAACTTCGTACACGGTGAGCAGACCATTATCGACGATTGTTACAATATCAGTGGAAAGTACAAGGGGGCTGATGCCGTACCTGCCCACTACTGGTATATCCAGGGTCAGGTTTATGTTTACGACCAGCATATCTCCGTTTATACCGGTGTTCCTAATGCCTATAGTGAGACGGTGGACATCCCGTTGACCATTACGGCTGCCTCACACGGAACGATGAAACTTCTCGACGTACGCTCCAATAAGTATGCGTACTATAGTTCTAATGGTGTTGATAGACTGAAAGATGGTCAGAAACTCAACATCAACGACGTCACCTATCAGTTGAACGACTCTATCAGCTACTGGGATTGGTATAAACTGTCGAAGGCAGAGCAGCGACTGTTCGTTGACGAGACATACGTTGTTGTAGACGACTGTTGGATTGGCGAGAAGGAGTATAAAGAAGGATATGTACTGCTTCCCACAGAATACAATGAGTTAAAGAGTAAAACGGTCATCCAGAAACGTAAGAATGACAATGGTGTTGTAGAGGATGTAGAAGTACCTTTCACCAAGATGTTCCGTTCGTCCAATAATATGAGTCATGAGACGGGTTATATCCTAACTTATAAGGTAAATAACCCCACGGAGTGGAACACATGGTACACTCCGAAGAGTGGTGACTACACGTCTAAGAACCAGACGGGAGGTAACGACTATGAGAACGGACCGACCTATCGCCTTACCAGTGGTGCAGGCCAATTGCTTGGACAACGAGCATATAAGATAAGCGATGTCATCGCTCAGGAAGTCTATGATACCTACCAGACAGTGAAGAATAACCATAGCAGTGATATCCCCTCAGAAGGACAGGCTATATTTGAATCTGCCTATATAGTTACAGAACAGATAGATATAAGTGGTACAACTACTCACCTGTATCCTGGTGCTGTGCTGCCAAAGACAGAAGCTGATAAATATACAGGTAAGGTGAAAGACGCCTATGTCTGCGGAAAGACTATCCAACTGAGTAGTACGGAGTTTATCTATGTTAACAGTAAGATGACCCTCGACGAGAAGAACAACTACCTTAACAGGGTCAATACTGATATTACGGCTATTGCTGGAAAGGTTATCAGTAACATGAACGAGTTGACTGATGAGGAGATCAACGCCCTGACATACGACCAGAAGAAGGAACTGCGTACGTTGCTGCAGACAAAGCGGGATATCGCCAACCAGATTACACCGGCTTACTACTGTACCAAAGCCGGTCTTTATGGCGGCGACTACTATGTAGGTAACAAGAACTACCGTGGTTTAATTGCCTGGAGTTCGATGTCGCCCGAAGACCGCAAGAAGTTCACCTTCAACTACGATGCCCTCGACCTGCTTATAGACTCTAAGTACGGTAAGCGTGAAAACGGTACGCAGCAACCTGAGGGTGTAAAATATCAGTACGACAGTGAAGCCGCAAACTTGGCGGGAGCACAGGCTAACCCTGCCGGCTACTCCTTGGAGCAGCGTGTGGATTACGAGGCAACGTATAATGGTAGTGAAACGGCAACTTATAATGGCGTGACATTGAAGAACGGTGAGACTTATAGACGTGTTGAATACGAGTCTCTGCCTAACGAACAGCGTCATTATGCACCTATCAATGTGACAGACACAAAAAATGATATCTACGTCGTCAAGAAGTCTGTCACTATTGATAACAAACTCTATGCTGTCGGTGCTACCATTGATAAGACAACCTTTGACAAGTTGAGTACAGCCGATCAGAACGACAGAATAAGTACGCTTCGTTTCACTACGGCAGGTACTTATTATTACTGTCGTGAAGTATATACCATCGGTGAAAATGGAGCCCAAACGCCAGTAAGTAGTGCCTCTGGTGTATCGGGTGGAACAGGCGGTAATTATGCTAATACCGAGGTGCCTGTAGGTGTGGTCATCGATGATGAGATTTACGGTAAACTTGTTAACAAACAGGTAAACTTCACTATCCACGGTATCGCACCGACGGAGACATCTACGCTTTATGTCAGTCGTGACTCAGACATCGACGACTTATCGAAAGGTAAGGTTATCACAGTCATCTATGAGTATAACTACGAAGAAAGCGATGAGTCAGGACTGCATATCACTCCTGTCACAGAGCGCCATGTGGTAAACATCCATATTACGTTCAAGAGCGGTAGTCCTACTGTACCCGATATTGATGAGTTGCCGGTGGTTATCCCTGGTGATATGCTGGGTCTGCGTGAACCGGATGTCATCCCTGGTGCTACGGAGGTAACTGGTGGCGGCTGGGAGTTGTTTGAGAGTATGTCGGATGCAGAGAGTCATACCAACGGTATTCCTTACACACCAAACACCGATCCGCTCTATTGGTATCAGGACGGCTACCGTCTGGCCTACTACGCTTTGTCGTACATCGGTGGTAAGACGTACTCGAACCATGTACAGGTGAAGGTGGCTAACTACCACGACCTGAAGAAGGTGATAGAGGATAAGGAGCACCACTACTATGTGGATATTCCTGACTTGGAGCGTCTGAAGCGTAACCCGAAGATTTATATCAATGATGCTGCAAATGGTGCCAGTCAGTTGAAGAGCCTCTTCGACCTGAGTGTGCTGAATAATCCTACGCTGGATAGCAAGGGTCTTATTTCTGGTGGAACCTTCGCGGGTCATGCTCCGTTGGCTGAACAGGTGAAGAATTGCGATAACCTCGACTTCATTCTGCGTACGAACATCAACCATACAGTCGGGTGGACATCAATCGCCAATAACGAAGGTGAGTGCTTCGAAGGTACGCTGCATGGCGACGGTCACTACATCAGTGGACTCTCGCAGTCACTGTTTAACCATCTCTGTGGTAGCGTCTTTAACCTTGGAGTGACAGGAACATTCACAGGTGCAGGTATTGCTGAGACGGGTAGCGGTTATGTGGAGAATTGTTGGATAAAGAGTACTGCAACAGCTGACCGCACGTCGCAACCAGTGTTTGGTACACCAACCGGCCTGACAACGGACCGTCCTTACCGCATCGTGAACTGCTACTATCAGGAGAACAACGATGCTACTTATAAGTACACGAACCACCCAAGTACGAGTACCTATGGCATACCGACTCGCAAGGCCGAACACGCCTTCTACAATGGTGAGGTAACTTACGACCTGAACGGCTTCTATCTTTATAAGCGTTATACTGACAAGCATCAAGGGTCAAATGAACCGTATAAGTATTATACTGTCAACGAAGACAACACACTGTCTGCTCCGAAGGACATCAAGTATGGTGATAATCCAAACTATTGCTATGCAGGCTATGTGGAGAATCGTTATGCTGACGGTGACTTCCGCTATGAGGCAGGTATGATACCAGAGACCAAGGAGGATCGACAGCTCGTCGACGAAGACGGTGCGTCACACTTCTATCCTATCTGGCCCGATGACTATCTATACTTCGGACAGATGCTGACCTATCGTTGGAATGAGTCTCGTCCACATGAGGATGTACCGTCGCCTATCGTGAAGAACAGCGGACGACTGCTTGACAATGACTTGAATAACCGCGTATACCGCGCACCGGCTTACTTCGGTAATAGTACGATGTCGGTTGTCCACTTCAACCCGGTTGTCAATCTTGTGGCTTACTCAAAGCCGCTGAATGCTACAGACACCAACTTAAAGGAAGCTTATCCGGGTATGACAGCCATAGACTTCGCCGGACATACAGAGGGTCATAGTAGTGATGCTTATAAGTTGGGACTTAACGGTACATGGTTCTATCAACCGTTGCTCGACGATGACGGACTACTTGGCATTTCCAATCGTGACGAGACGCCAAACTTGCTGGCTTATGCTCCAGCGGCATACTTGGAGAGTGGTTATGCTAATAGTAAGACGTACGACGTACTGAACAGCTACTTTAAGGAGCCTGACTATAATAACTATTATCAGGATGGCAACTACCGCTGTGTAACCGATGCGACGAAACCTTCGTCACCAGATATCTTGGGCATGTCGGGTGTTCATGGACATCTGGTACAGAGCAACATGCAGGCAACCACTGACCATCTGCTCGTTGATAAGCAAGACTTCAACGCGCCATTCGGTTATCAGTTCGATACTATGCACCGTATGTGGTACCAGCGCACTCCAGAAAACTTCGTCGACACGTCGAAAGGCTGGGATGTGGTCAGTCTGCCATTCTCTGCAGAACTTGTTACCACGCAACAGAAGGGTGAAATCACACACTTCTACAGTGAGAGTCACTCAGAGGATGGAACAACGAAAGTTGGTCATGAATACTGGCTCCGTTATTATAAGAGCGGACAGCCTGAAGGTACTGTCTTCAAGGGAGTGTTCAACTATCCGGATGCCATAACTAATGGCGATGCGAAGACGGTGAATAATACGTTCCTTTGGGATTATTTCTATAAGGCTGAAGCCGGACATAACCAACAGGATAAGCATACGGATACATACCAGACGTATTATAGTGAACCGCGTACGTTGTCACATTATCCTTTGTTGGCAGCAGGTACTCCATACATTATCGGCTTCCCAGGTACGACCTATTATGAGTTTGACCTCAGTGGAGAATGGAGGGCTCAGAATACGTACGGTGCTGCACCTGCAAAACTGGATAAACAGGTGATTACCTTTGCTTCGGCAACTGGTGCTACCATCGCTATCAGTGATGATGAGCAGGGTGTAACGCAAAATGATTATACCTTCAAGACTAACTATCTGAATCAGACGCTGACTGCAGACTATCTGATGAACGACGACGGCAACGCCTTTAAGAAGGTACCTGATGGACAAACGGGTAATGCCATCGCCTTCCGTCCGTACTTTGTCGGTCCGACACAGTCTCCGTCACCCTCCCGCAGGGCAGTCCAGCAGATTATCTTCGACAGCGATAACTCGTCATTCGCTTTCGGTGGTGATAAGGATCCGTCTGAGGAGGAAATCGGAGAGGGTGACCTGCTCTTCACTATCCGTAAGCATGAGATTGCAGTCACCTCATCCCTCAACCATGAGGCTGATGTGCGTATCGTCAATGTCGGTGGTGTTGCCATTGCTAACTTCACCATCCAGCCAGGCGAGACCATCGAGCGTCATATTCCTGTCGCTGGTGTCTACATCGTCCGTGCCGATGGTGGACGAATCCAGAAGAAACTCGCACTCAAATAACCCTAATGAATCAAGATATGAGTAATAAGATAATAACATATTCAAATGCGTCTCAAAAAGTCTCCCAACGGGCGGGACGCATTGTTCCCTTGCTCCTTCTCTTCTTGATGCTAGTATTTGGGGATGTGAATGTGTGGGGACAGACTACGGATTATTCTGGGACATACTATATTGCAAGCAAAGGATATAATTCAAGCCAAACTTCTAGCAACTATTATCTATGTCCCACAGAAGGATGGGCATTCTTTGTATCAGATGAAACAAACCCTAGCACCGTCCAAGGAAACGACAATGGGAAGCCATTTCTTACCACATATCTATGCAGAAATGGTATTTATGATGCTACCAAGGCTGTATGGACGATAGAAAAGGACTCTAATTCAAATTACTATTATATCAGGCAAACAAAAACTGGTAAGTATATTGTGTCCAATAGGACAATTTGTAACAATCCTGATCGTGCACGTATTCATCTTGAGTCAATTAGTAATCCTAATGATTTAAACGACAAGGCTCTATTTGATATATATCTTTACAATGATCATTTGGTTTTTAAATCGATAAGTATTAATGAGTATAAATCTGATGTTCCATCTGGATCTACTCATTCTGGTACGCATGATGATCACAAATGGTTAACAGTCAATCAGGGAAATAAGCCTAATTTAGATGGCACTAATGCCAAGACAGATGGCCCTAGTGGTTTCAACAATACAGGAGGTATTATTGGTATTTTTACGGAAGGTGATGGCAATGGAGAATTTCATCTCGAAGAAATCATCCCTCGACCAGTAATCAGTTATAATTCTGCTAATAATCAAATAGAATTAACCCATTCAGGAGAGGATGTAACTATCTATTATACCCTTGATGGCACAAATCCAACAACAACAAATTATGCAGGAACAGGAAGTGGGATTACAAATGTGGCAAGTTCGGTCACTGTTAAGGCGGTAGCGGTAGTATCACTAGAAGGATTGTCTTATCCTATTATATCTCCTATCGCAGAGATACGAGTGATTCCTAATCCAACGTTATCTTTGACCTCTTCCCCTGTCGTTTATAACGGCTCTGAACAAACGCCTACGTTCAATGTTATAGATGGTGAAACCGTCATTCCAGAAAGTGAGTACACAATAACTGGCTATAGCAATAACACCAATGCTGGTGAGGCGACTGTTACCATAACGGATAGTGATGGTGGTAACTATATTGTATATGGTTCACCCACATTCACCATCAATCCCAAACCTTTGACCATCACTGCAAAGCCGCAATCAATTACTTATGGCGATGCGCCAGTGAATGATGGTGTGACTTACGGCGAATTTGCTGCAGGCGAAGATGAGAATGGTCTCACGGGGACACTTGCTTACACATACAACTACGAGCAATATGGCGATGCGGGTGAATATACTATTACACCTGGTGGTTTGAGTAATAGCAACTACGATATTACTTTTGTCCCAGGGACGTTGATAGTCAATAAAAAGGAAGTAGGGCTAACTTGGGGAGAGACGACATCTTTTACCTATAATGGTTTGGAGCAGGCTCCTGCCGCAACGGCTACAAGTCTGTTGAATGGTGATGTAATCGATGTGATGGTTACAGGTGCAACCAATGTAGGTGACCATACGGCAACGGCTTCAGGTCTTACTGGCACGAAGGCTGGTAACTATAAACTGCCAGAGGTAAAAACTCAGGAGTTTACCATCACCAAGGCTCCTTTAACCATCACCGCCAGTAACCATACCATTACCTATGGCGATGTTCCTGCTAACGATGGCGTAGGGTATAGTGGTTTTGTCAATGATGAATCTTCGAGTGTGCTTGGTGGCTCACTTAGTTATGCCTACAACTATACTCAATATGGTAATGTGGGAGAATATACCATTACGCCTAGTGGTTTGACCAGTGATAACTATTATATTACTTTTACCCCAGGTGTTTTGACAGTCACCCCCAAGACGATAGGTGTTGACTGGACAGAAACGGAATTATCATATAATGGTAGTGAACAGGCTCCTACGGCAACAGCTACTGGATTGGTGAATAATGATGAGGTTGGTGTAACAGTGACAGGTGCCCAGACGAATGTAGGTACAGATTACATTGCGACGGCTTCTGCTCTTACAGGAGAGAAGAAAGATAATTATCAGTTGCCAGAAGGACTCACAACCACCTTCACCATCACTCCAAAGAGTATTGGTGACGGTAACAAAGCTGCAGATGATATCATCATAGAATTATCACCTGAAGGAGAATTAAGTGTTGTAAAACAGGGTGAAAAGATACTGGTGGAGAATACTGACTATACTCAGGAAACGGAAGTGGATGGTGATGACAAGATTATAACGATAACAGGCATGGGTAATTATACAGGTTCTGTTAAGGCATTATTCGCTAATCCTGTTTTCACTGATCCTGATGGCACAGGCTCAGAAAAAGCTGCCGCAGTTTATACGGCATCACGTGACTTGTCTGCACCTGCAGGCATCGAACCGTATATTGTGCGAAAGGTCAATCCTTCTATTGGCACTCTGGTAATCAGTAAACTGGATTATATCCCAGAGGACGTTCCTGTCCTTTTGTTGTCAAATGCAGAATCTGAGGGGTTTGTCGCCTCTCCTAAGGATCCGTCAATCCCAGAAGTGACAGTTCAAACTAAAAACAGCAATCAGTTGAAAGTCTCTCATGGTGGTGAGACTGTAGAAGCCGCACAGATATATATGTTCTACAAAGGTGAGTTTGTACTGACAAAGGCTGGTACCTTGGGAGAAGGTAAATACTTCCTCTACAACCCTAACTTTAAAGTAACTTCATCAGAAGATGAGGAAAAGGATGAGCCAGGAGATAATCCAGCAAGCTCACGTGGCGTTCTACGAATAGTCTTCGAAGACGAGACCACGGGAATTGATGATTTGAAGAATGAAAAAACAGAAGAATGGAAGTTGACAGGCTGGTATTCTCTGGATGGTCGTCGTTTGAGTGGTAAACCAACTAAAGGTGGAATCTATATCCATAAAGGACAAAAGATATACATAAAAAGGTAATAAGATATGAAACATACGATAAGATTCATCATTCTACTCTTTTCACTCGTTATGACGGGTGTAAGCGATGTCTGGGCTGACATCACAGAGAACGATATTATCATCAATGTGTTGCCGAATAAAGCCGCAGGAACAGTGAGTGTAACCAATATTTCTGGTATGACAGTTACCATCACTGCTACTCCTGCTACGGGCTATACGATTGATGCAGCTCATATTTTGGTCGAGAAAATGGTGGATCCTATGGCTGCGTCTCGTCGTGCACCAGGTATGGCTCCGGGGCTTGAAGTGACTCCGGGAGAAGGAAACACATACTCTTTCACTATCCCAGAAGGCTTTTCGGGTGCTTATGTCACAGCAACCTTCTACCAGCAAAGAGCTTCTGAAGGCTATACTGCCATCACTTCCTTAAGCGATATTACTGATTTGAATGGGAAATATGAACTTACAGCAGATATAGTCGTGCCATCTAACTTTACCAGTAAAGGTGAGTTTACTGGAACACTGGATGGTAATTTCCATAAGATATACAATCTTGGTGAACCGATTTTCAAATCTACCAACGGCAGTGCTATCGTTCGTAATATCATCTTTGAGGATATCAGCATAGATGTGAATGGTGATCATGTTGGCGGTGGTGATGCAGGTGCTGTCACATGTCATGCTCAGGGAAGTTCACGTATCTATAATTGTGGCATCCTACCTACTTCAGTTGAGCGTGATGATAAAGGAAATATCACCGGCTTTTATGGAAGCAGTGTGGGAGGCTCTCGTAATGTTGGTGGTCTTGTAGGTCTTCTTGATGGCACAGCCCGCGTTATCAACTGCTATAGCTATGCTAACATCACTGGAGGTACTAATGTTGCAGGTATAGTGGGTAACAACAATTATGCCTCAAAAATGAGTGATGTTAGAACCATGGTTGTGAACTGTATGTTCTATGGTGAGATAACAGGAAACACTATTAAACCAGTTTATGGTGGAAAGACCCTCTCTAACAAGGGAGCAACAGGAATTAATAACTATAACTATTTCCGTGGCAGTGCTGCGTTCAATACCGAGACAACTTTTAGTTCTTCTGATGCCTACTACTGTTCTTGGCCTGCCTCTGAGGAATATTTGACTCGTTTTGAATACTATCGTAGCATACTGAATAGTAATCGCCAACTCTGCACTTGGTGGGTGAATGGTACCAATGGTACGACACCGACAGACGAAGACGTGAATAATGTTGGTATTGCCAAGTGGGTACTTGATCCAAATATTGCGCCTTATCCTATTCTGAAGAAATGGGGTAAGTATCCATCTGTTATTAATCAAGATAAGGAATACACCTATAATCCTGATACTAAGCAAAAAGTAAGTAGAGCATCTGCGCCTGCATATCAAGGAAAAAAACTCGGCACCCTGAGCGTTACAGTAAATGCAGGTAGTGGACATCAAGGTTCTGGTAGTACATCAAAAGGTATAGATTGTATCGTGCTGGACATGGACACCTTGAACTATGATTATGGATATGCCAAGATACAATTACCTTATTATAATGAGGTGTTTGGTAATCCAGAAGCAGCAGACCATGCTAACCGCTATGCAGGCAACTACACTGATAAGGCTGTGACAGGATGGAAGGTAACGAATGTTTTAGGCGGAACATCTGGAACATTTAATAAGGCATGGGAAGACGGTTATAACTTTGCTGACCGTAACTGTACAAGTAAAGACTTATATGAGACAAGTGGTCGTGTCTTTGCTCAGGGTGGTTACTATTATGTTCCAGAAGGAGTCACTGCCATCACAATTGAGGCTTATTGGGCTAATAAAGTAGTATATCTGCATAACAACGAACACAGTTTGGATCGTGTCAATGTGGCAAGTGGAGGAGATGGAGGAACAGCTCCAGTTACTGGAACTTCATTTAGTCCTGCAGGCACGTTACCCGAAACTTTCCAAGGGCAAACTGTTTATACAACTCTGCAAGATGCAATCGGTCAATTGACTGCCAGTGCATCACTGACAGTTTATGACCAGGCTATCGTTTTGGTGGGCAACGTTCAGGTAAAGAATCTTAATGCGAGTGTTGGACACACTGGTGGAGCTGGTAACAACAAACCCTTCACCATTATGAGTATAGATCAGGACATAGACAACGAGCCTGACTATTGTCTTGAGTTCCAATTCAGAAAAGACACCTCACGTCCTACCATTCATCCTGTACGTTTTGATTTCTTGCCTATACCCGAATTGGGCTTAGCGATAAAAACTGATTCAAAAGCTTATGCTATCGGTGTGATGGTGCCATTGGGTCATTTTGAGATTACCGAGACAGCATTTATGCACACTACTCAGTTTGAGTATGATGGTGCTAATAGAAATGCAGAAGGCCCCATGATTCTTAACGGAGGACAATTTGAGCAAATAGTAATTCGCTATGGTACAAAGAATCATACGAATTATTTTCTTATGGGAGGGCATTTCCGTATGGGGCGTTTTACTCCAGGCTATCACGCAACGCCAGATGATAAAGGTACGGTTCGTCATTGTGCTGTAAATGCCATAGGTGGTGACTTCCCAGAATTCTACCTCTCTGGTATTTATAATCCTGACAAACCAGTAAATGCAGATAATCCTCATTGTTATATCAATGGCGGCCGATTTGGGACTGTCGCAGGAGCGGGTTACGAACAGGTTAATGGTAATGTTACCTTCCAAATAGACCATGCTATAATAGACGAATTCTATGGAGGTGGCATGAATTCCGCAAAACCCGTTACTGGTAGTATTGATGTAACCATCAACAATAGTATTGTTTATGACAAATATTGTGGTGGTCCAATGGTGGGCGAGATGACCAAAACAGAAGGCGTCAGAAAGACTGTTACCACGAATGCAACAAATACTATCTTTGGTCAATACTTTGGTGGAGGAAATGGTGGTACCAGTTATTATCGTGAACAAGCGTATGATACTGATACTTCATGGCCTAGTGATTGGAAAAGTAGTAATTTTAAGTTTAACACATTCAATCCGCTTAACACAGCAAGCATTAGCAAGAAGTATGATGCAGCCAAGGGCTATCATGATATGTTTGAATATGAAGTGTTCAATCAGTCGAATGGCGTTAATGAAAATGTAGTGGCTCGATCATTTATAAGGCATGCACAATTTGGTACTACCATAACAGGTAGCGTGACTAATAATCTGACTAATTGCACAATAGACAAAAATTTCTATGGTGGAGGAAATTTGGGAACTGTTGATGGCAATGTGATCTCTACACTGAACAACACTGTCATAGGAGGAAGTGCTTTTGGTGCTGGCTACTCCGCTGCAATACCACAATTCCGCAGACATGACAGAGATAAAGTTCATGTTCCTGCACGAAATAAGTCTGGTCAGATCGTTGAGCAGGGCTATTTGGAATATTACCAAGATGGAGGAAAAGATGTATATTATCGTTGGACTAATGACACCAATAATGGTACGGCTACTACAGATGCTCCTACGTATTACAGTGAAGCCGACGGAGAATGGAAGTGTTATACTCCTATATCATTGGAAGGACTCGGTGCGGTATCAGGTAATGTAACTCTCACGATTGACGGTGAAACTACTACTGTAGGCGAGAGTGTCTATGGCGGTGGTGAGGAATCTGGTGTAGCTGGCAATACCGAAGTGAACATCACCAGCGGAACTATCGGTACCGAAGGCCAGGGTGGTGTTGAGTATGGCAACGTCTATGGCGGTGGCAAAGGTAAGGTTGGTGACAAGGTGGCAGGCTACGTTAAGGGTAATACGACGGTTAACATCAGTCAGGCATCAGCAGAAAAACCTACAATCATCTACCATAATGTCTATGGCGGCGGTGCATACGGATCGGTAGGTGACTTCACCTATGATTCAACAACAGGTATGCCTACGGCTTGTGCTGAAAACACTGGTAGTTGCATCGTCAATATTCAAAGTGGCACCTTCGGTTGGAATGGTAAGGAGAATGGTATGGTGTTCGGTTCATCACGAGGTGACGTAGCCACTCCAGAGGGCGACCCTGCTGTTGACCCTAACGACCGCATGGCATGGGTATATAGCACAAATGTTGCGATTGGTACTCAAAGTGAAACACCATCCTTGACGACTCCGAAGATTGCAGGTTCTGTATATGGAAGTGGTGAGAACGGACATACTTTCCAAAATACAGAGGTGACAATCCATAGTGGTACTATCGGTATTGCAGAAGGTGAGACTATTACCGATAATAATGGTACTCCGGATGATATATCTGATGATAAAACCTATTCAGGTGCCGCTTATCCGTATCGTGGCAACGTCTATGGTGGTGGATGTGGTACGGATATGTATTGGATTGATGCCAACGGTAATGGTGAGAAAGACGATGGCGAAAAGCACTATAATCCTATCGCAGGTATTGTACGAGGTAATGCAACGGTAACCATCGATGGCGGCCATGTGGTGCGTAATGTCTATGGTGCCGGTGCTATGGGCTCGGTAGGTAACGAAGCTGAAGCGGAAAGTGCATCCACCTCTGGTAAGACCATTGTGACCATCAAGGGTAAAGCCCAGATTGGTGTTGACGGCGATGACAATGGTAATGTTTATGGTGCAGCCCGTGGTGACCTGAATGTTCAAGCAGAAAATTATGCTAACGTTAGAGAAACAGAGCTGGAAATCAATGACAATGCCGATATCAAGGGCAGTGCCTTTGGCGGTGGTGAGGCAGGTATCGTATGGGAGAGTGTCGCTGTCAATATGAAAGGCGGATCTGTGGCAAATGATGTCTATGGCGGTGGCGCCTTGGCGAATACACAGATTGCTTATACTATTCCTGCCAATGCAGAAAAGAACTTCACCACCAATGTCAACCTGACGGGGGGCACCATCGGTCATAATGTCTATGGCGGCGGCTTGGGAAGAATGGCTGACGAAACAAAAGGCGTGACTGCCGTAGAGGCAAAGGTTTATGGTAAAGTAGTGGTGGCATTGAATGGTACCAAGACTGTTGAGACCGTCGAAGAACAAGAAGTCACTTCCTATAAAGATAACTGTGTCGTCAAGGGTAGCATTTTCGGTTGTAACAACCAGAATGGTAGTCCACAGGATGCGGTAACGGTACATATCTATAAGACTACAGGCTGGGAAGGTCATGCAGGAACAGCCTCGGACAAGAAGACAAGCACGACAGCCGCAGACCACTCCTACCATCTTGCCGCTGTCTATGGAGGTGGTAACCTGGCTGCTTATGAGCCTGAAGGTGGCAAGAACACCACTAAGTCAACCAAGGTCATCATCGATGGTTGTGATTTGACTAGTATCCGACAGGTTTATGGCGGTGGTAACGCCGCTTCAGTACCTGCTACAGATGTTCTTGTCAACGGCACCTATGAGATAGAAGAGGTGTTCGGTGGTGGTAATGGTAAGGATGCGATTACCATCAACGGTGTGACTAAAGCGAACCCTGGTGCCAACGTGGGTTATAAGAACTATACTCTTTATGATGAATCAGGAAATACTTATGATGACCCTGCTTATGACACGAAAGAAGAACGAACAGCATCAACCAGTGATATCACCTATGGCACCGGCCAGGCTTCCATCAATGTCTTTGGCGGTACGATACACCGTGTCTTCGGTGGTTCTAACACCAAGGGTAATGTGCGTCAGACTGCTGTCACCCTGCTGGACGACAACAGTGGTTGTGAGTTCTGCGTGGATGAGGCCTACGGAGGTGGTAAGAGTGCTCCGATGGATGCTGAGGCGAAACTGCTGATGGCATGTATCCCAGGACTACAGGCTGCCTACGGTGGTGCTGAGGCTGCCGCTATCAAGGGTAACGTCACTTTGAATATCACCAATGGCACCTTCGACCGTGTGTTTGGCGGCAATAACCTCAGTGGTACAATCGACGGTTCCATCACCGTGAACATCCAGGAGGTGGGTTGTCGTCCTATCATCATCGGTGAGCTCTATGGCGGTGGCAACCAGGCTGGCTATTCTGTATATGGCTATAATGCTGACGGCACACCAAGTGAATCTGGCACTAAGCTCTATGACGATCCTCAGGTCAACGTCACGTCGTTTACCAGCATCGGTAAAGTCTTTGGTGGCGGTTATGGTAGCGGTGCTACGATGGTAGGCTGTCCTACTGTGAATGTCAATGAGGTCTATGGCAAATACTATAACGACGACAAGTCTATTGTCGGAGAGGGTGCAAAAACTCCTGGCGACTATCCTATCCCATCTCATGAAAAGGGTAAGATAGGATCTATCCACAGTGTGTTTGGTGGTGGTAACGCTGCCAAGGTTATGGGCGATACACATGTCAATATTGGTACTGCCGTAGGTGATGATATCTACATGGCTGTATCTGTTGCAACAGGTACCGACTTGACAGGCGGAGGCTACTACACCAAGAGCGAAGAAACCTACACTGAGGTAACATCTGGCACAGCCAAAGCGGACACGACCTACTACAAGAAATACACAGTCCTCGGTGTTGATATCCGTGATAATGTCTATGGTGGTGGTAATGCCGCCGAAGTGACGGGAAATACGAACGTAACGATAGGAAAGAAGAAGTAAGAGGGTTTGATGGATGATGTAAGAAGTAAGAAGGGCACTCTCCCATTTTGGGAGGGTGCTTTTTGATATCATTCATAAGTTTAAATAATGTTAAAGGAAAGAGGCTTTGTGTTAAATTATTTGTATAGATGTTGAGTTTTATCTACATTTGCACCTGGTTTGGCGATAGTTTGTCGACAAAAGCAACTACTAATTAAAGAAATTAAGTATCTAACCTAAATAGAAAATGGACTTTAGAGTGAAAGCGTTGATGCTTGTTGTATTACTTTGTACAGCAGGCGGCATTGAGAGGGCATCCGCCCAGCAGGTGGCGTTGAAGAACAATCTTCTGTATGATGCGACGACAACCCCAAACTTAGGTGTGGAATTGGGAGTAGGTAAGAAACACTCCATGCAGTTGTTCTATGGACTGAACCCCTGGAAGTTTAACACTGACAATGGGAAGAAGTATTTCAAGCATTGGCTGCTGATGCCAGAGTATCGTTATTGGTTCTGCCATCGCTTCCAAGGTTCTTTTGTCGGTGTTCACGCTTTGGGTGGTGAGTTTGATGCGGCAAATATCAAACTACCGTTTGGTATGTACAAGAAATTGCGTGACCATCGTTACGAAGGCTGGTATGTAGGCGGTGGTGCTACCTATGGTTATCAGTGGGTGCTTTCTCGTCACTGGAACTTTGAGGCTTCTATTGGTGTAGGCGTGGTCTATATCAAGTATAAGGGCTATGAGTGTGGTGATTGTGGCAGGCAGATGGACGACGGACATAAATGGTATGTCGGTCCCACGAAAGCTGCGCTTTCATTTATGTATATGTTCTAACTATAGAGACTATAGTCCCTATAGTACCTATAGATAAATAATAATCAATAAAACTCAATCAAGATGAAACGCAATATATTTCTCATCATAGCTCTGTTCGCTTTTATCGCTGTGATGGCACAGAGCCAGATCAAGCTGACTGGTGTGAAGAAAAAGCAAAACACACAGATGTCTGTTGCCAATTATCAGGTAACACAGACCGACCAAAAGACGGTAGTTAATATGGATTTCGTGCTCGACTCTCTCAAAGTGAAGTCAGCACGCTATCGTGCCTTTACTCCTATCCTCCGTTCAAAGGATGGTGGTCAGAACCAACGCCTGAAGTCTTTGTTAGTGACAGGTCGGGTACAGAACATTCTCTTCGAGCGTGACGGTATCGATCCTCTCTATATTGATAATTGTCAGACAGTACGACGTGAGAAGGACGAGCCCCAGCGAGTCAGCTATACGGATGCAGTCGACCGCCTTCCTTGGCATAAAGGAGCATATGTATGGTTGGAGTGTGATCTCTGTGGATGTGGTGATACCCTAAAGTCGGAACAGGTATACTTGGGTCATATCAAGAGCGACCCAGTATTCAACTATGTGGATGCTGTTCCAGCCCCGACCAAGAAGGTTCGTAACCTGCATGGTACCGCTTTCATTACCTTTGTAGTGGACCGTTGGGAGATGAAGCCCGACTATATGAATAACCATCGTGAGCTACGTAAGATTACTGATACTCTTGACGTGATGACTGCTGACAGGAATATTTCTGTGAAGCAGATTAAAATTCACGGATGGGCATCACCAGAGAGCCCCTACGAGCATAATCGTATGCTTGCCACTAATCGTGCACAGTCTCTCACTGATTATGTGCGTCAGACCTATAAGCTGCCAGCCAGTGTTTTTGCTCCCGCAGAGGCTACTCCAGAGAACTGGATAGGACTTCGAGAGGCTGTTGAGCAGATGTCAACGGCAACACTCCCTCATCGTGCTGAGATTCTCCGTATGATCGACGACAATAGTATTGCTCCTGATCCTAAAGAAAAGAAGATCAAGCAGACTTATCCAGCAGAATACCAGTACTTGTTGAAGAATGTATATCCCCATCTGCGTCGTTCCGATTATGAGATTACCTTCGAGTTCAAAGAGTTCACGTTAGAGGAGGCAAAGGAAGTCTATAAGACCAAGCCCTATCAGCTCTCCGCTCGTGAGTTGTGGGATGTGGCAAACACCTTCGAGAAGGGTAGTGAAAATTATAATAAGGCAATGCAGACCGCTGTCAACCTCTATCCAGAGAACAAGGAGGCAGCCATCAACCTTGCCAATATCGCCCTTCGTCAGAATGACACCCTGAAGGCAGAGACGTTGCTGGAGCATGCCGGTGACAGTGCAGAGGCAGAGAACGCCCGTGCCATCCTCTATATGCAGCAGAAGCGTTATGCAGATGCGGAACAAGCATTGAAGCGTGCCCAGGCAAAGGGTATGGATGTCAAGGTAAACTTGCAGACCCTGCAAGAGATGAATAAATAAAAGATAATAACATAAATTCATTTATTAACAAACGTAACAAATTATGAAAAAACTTAGTTTTTTAGTGCTTGCAGTAGCTGGAATGCTATTCGCAGCGTGCTCGTCCGACAAAGACGCGGCTGAGGGACCTCAGGTTCCTGGTGAGGTTATCCCCGATGGCTACATGGCTTTGAACATTAAATTGCCAACCCAGCCTCTGATGCGTGCAGTTAATGACAATTTTGATGATGGTCTTGCTGATGAGTACAAGGTTAGCGACTGTGCTTTGTTGCTCTTCCAAGGAGCAGATGAGGCTGCTGCAAAATTGATTAATGCTCAAGCTATTCTGTTACCTTTCGATGCTCAGGTGGATGATCCAGATATGGATAACATCACAACGTCTTATCTTGCTACCGCTAAGGTGAAGGGATATGAGAAAACGACAGGTAATAAGTTGTTTGCACTTGCTGTTCTGAACTATAAGAACCTGATAAGTATTGAGGCTTCTGGTATGCCAAAGATTGCTGGAACAACCTTGACAACTTCTTCAACACTAGCAGATGTTCGTGCATTGACAACAAATGCTGACCTTACTTCTCGCAGTGGTGCGAAAAACTATTTCTTTATGACTAATGCCGTGCTGTCTACAGCACAGGGTGGTGCAGTCGGTACAGCTCCAGCCGTTGCCGATATTTTCCAGCTTGCAGAAATGGATCCTACCAAGATTAAGGAAACAGAGGCCGCTGCCAAGGCAGACCCTGCAGGTGATATCATGGTAGAGCGTGCTGTTGCCAAAGCTACTCTGGCAGTGACTGCAACAAAAGTAAACGGACTGGACATCAAGACCACAGAATGGGCTATTGACAATATGGAGCCTACCTCTTATGTTGCTCATAACCCTGGTAATCTTTCTTATATCGGTTATAAGTCAGATGGTAGCACCAATTATCGTTTCGTAGGTAATGTGACTACAAAGGGAACTACTTCTTTAGGTTCAGATAAAGATGCTTATCGTACATATTGGGGAATCGACCCACAGTATGATGCTGATGCTACAGGTATGGTTGCTGCTACTTCTTTCGTACCAACAGGTGCTGCTAATCCTCTCTATTGCTATGAGAATACCTTTGATGTACAGCGCCAGAGCTTTAAGAATACTACTCGCGCCATCATCAAGGTTACTTTGAATGACGGTGCGGAGTTCTGGACAGTGAATGGTGGAAATACCCGTTATACAACTGTAACTGACGCAACTTCTTATGTTGTAGACAATATTGTAAATAAGACAGAGGTTCTGGACGCTTTCAAGGCTGGTCTGAACGCAGGTAAGTCTTGGACTGTAGATGCTTCTTCTTTCGATATTACTTATGAGCGTGACGCAGTCACAGGTCAGTATAAGGTGAAGAATCTTAATCTTTCTTCAACTGTTATTGCAGAGATAGATCCTGCAAAGACCTTCAAGTCAACTTTTGCAACTGATATTGCTACTGTTCTTGCTGATGCTATTACTTCAGCTAACCAAGAGGTTGTTGTTCGTGACTATCAGGGTGGTGTTATGTACTTCGAGGCTCGCTTCAAGCACTTTGCTGGTGAGGGCGCTACCGATTTGGCTCCTTGGAATACCAAGGCTGCATGGGAGACTCCTGCTCCTGCCGGAGGTTCTACTTCTGCTGCTTATCCTGGCTATAACGCACCATTCTACCTCGGTCGTTATGGTATGGTACGTAACAACTGGTACGATGTTGATGTAACAGCATTCAATAACTTCGGTTATCCTGCAGATCCTTCTGGTCAGGTCAATAATCCTGACTTTGATGATCCTGACACACCAGATGATGATATCCAAGAGTACATCTCTGCTAAGATTCACGTGCTCTCTTGGGCTAAGCGTATCCAGAGCTGGAGCTTCTAATATATATTAAATAAACTACTAAGTAAATATTTGCGACAATGAACGTTCGACACATCATAGAGAAGAGTTTACAAATGATTGTAGTTGCAGCACTGTTTACAAGCTGCGACATGATGAAAGAAGACAGAGACGATTGTCCGACAGGTCTCTACGTCAACTTCGTTTACGACTACAACATACAGCGTGCTGACATGTTTAAGGATCATGTGGGCTCTGTAACGCTTTATGTCTTTGATGAGTCGGACAAACTAGTCGCTCAACGGACGGTGAACGGGAGCGAACTCTCCGTGTATGGATATAACATCCATTTCACGGAACAGGAGTTGGCTCCCGGGCACCAGTACCGTCTTTCTGCCATCGCTTTGCAGAAAGACTGGGATGCCGCTCTTAGTACGGATGGTGCCAAATATCGTCATACCACGATGAAGATTGGCGACAACCGTCAGAACATTGGGGTGAGCCTCGACCGTACACCGTCAGCTAACCCGAAGTATTTCGATGTATCGACGGATGCTCCGCTCGATACACTCTGGCACACACAGCAGGTGATGACAGCCTATGCTGCCAATCAGCCTACTGCTACGAAATATCATGAACTCGCTAACGGCACTGCGAATACCAATGCTATCCAGACCGTCAAACTCGAGAAGGATGTTCCAACCTATGCTACTGTCAGCCTGATTCGTGATACCAAACATCTGAATATCTCTCTTCGTGAACTTGACAACCCGGAGAATGTCAATGCTGACGACTATGAGGTGTTCATCCTTGACGCCAATGGTGATGTGGACTACCAGAACACGGTGGTTACTCCCACTGACTCACTCGTTTATCGTCCATACGCTTCTTGGACTGCAACCTTTGACGCAGGAGGTACAACAGGGGTGCAGCGTTCTGCTCATTATGACCTGATGTTCAACCGCTTGATGTACAACACCACGCCCGACAAGAACGCCGTGTTGTGCATCCGCAAGAAGTCCACAGGCAAGGAAGTTGCTGTCATCAACCTTCCTTATATCCTCTGTGAGGGACGTATGGCTTTCGAGATCAACAATTACATGCCACAGGAGTACCTCGACCGAGAGTACGACTACCGCTTGGAGTTCTTCCTCCGTGGCGACCGCTGGGAGTATGTCAGCCTATGGGTCGACGTGCTCTCATGGACAAAACGTATACAGTACGTAGAGTTTAACTAATCATATAAAGAAGAAGCGACGCTCATGTCTATATTCTCTAAGTTATATCACATTCGCTATATGGTAGTAGCCAGCCTCCTGCTACCTTTGGCTTATGCCTGTTCGTCAGATGATCAAGCTGGTGACGACATGGCGAAGTCTCAATTACCTACTTCCAATCAATATATCAACCTCAATATTGTAGTCAGCTCAGGCAGTGAGGGTACTATGCGTGGACCCGCTGGAGGTGAGGAGGGCGACGGACGTGAGGCTGGTTCTGAGCGTGAGAACCTCGTGACAGGTGTTACTATCATGCTCTATGAGGATGGTGCAGGTATTAATACTGCTGCGGAAACGAAACTTGCCTTCTGCAAGTATTATCCCGTTTCACTGGTATCTCGTGAGACAGCAGGAACACCTTATGCCACAAAGGAAGATGAAGCCGTCTATACTACAGGCGATCAGCCTTTGGTCGGTTCAGGTCTTGACATGAGCAAGGAATATCACGCTATTGTGGTGGCAAACCAGAACATGGCATCTACCTTTACTACTGCTTCTAAGGTGAAGGATGTGCGTGACTATGTGACGACACATGTCTATAGTGGAAGTGGATTAGGTGCTGATGCCAGTCATTTCGTGATGTCTCTGGAGACTGACTATATCGTAAACTTCGCTTCTCCATCGAGTAAGACGACAGTTGGAAACAAAACGACCTATCATTTCGATAATATCCGCATTGAGCGTCTTGCCGCTCGTGTGGACTTCTGGACAAAGACTGCGACGTATGGGGAGAAAGATGCGTTGTCCAATAATTATCGTGCTCCTGGTTATGTCTATCCTGTATGGAAGACTTCAGACACAACAACCCCAACGAGTACAGACAAATTTGTACTGACTGCCGTTACTCCGTTCAACCTTTACAATAGTAACGAGTATCTCTTCAAGCGTACCGATGATGCCGCTCCGTATCTTGCTGTTGAGACGACAGATAATTATGTCATTGATCCTAATACGGCAACTAAGACAGCTGCATCTCCTACCTATTATAATAATATGCTGTCTTATTTGGTGGGTATCGATGAGACATATTTAACTTTAAGTGCGGCAACGGATTATTTCCAAGCTACCAGTGATTTGTATGTCAGCACTACGCAAAAGGCTGGATTTACAGGTGATGACAGTAAGGACAATTTTATCCTCTGTTATCCAAGGGAGAATACCTTGTCAACATCCTCGCCATTGTATTACTATGCTACGGGTGTTGCTATTGAGGGTGACTATTATCCCGCAGGCTCTGCAGCAGATTTAACGAAGGCAAAGCATTTTATCTATTATGGTTATCTGCGCCACCAAGGAGAGGGGACAGGACCTTATACTATCAAGATGAGAACAGACCTGAGTACTACAGAGACCTATCCTACCACTACGCCAATGAACTTCGGTGTGGTACGTAATAACATCTATCGTCTTTCTATCGATAAGATTACGGAGAAGGGAGAACTGGAACTGAAAATCATGGTGAAAAAGTGGGATACCTTTACCCACTCCTGGATATATATGTAAAGCAATACAATGATGATGAAACGATTCAAATTGACATACGCCCTTGCCTTCGTCGCAGCACTGTCGCTCTTGACAGCTTGCTCCAGCGACGATGCAGCTAATGTGGGGGAGACTCCAATTGTAGATCCACAGGAAGGACTCTCTGAAGTCCGCATCCATCTTTCAGTGGCAGGCAGTTCTAATCCTTCCATGCAGATGCGTGCCTATAGTGACGATGCTGCAGCGACGGAGGAAATGATGAATATCTGGACGGTGGTTGCTGTCAATAAAACGACCAATAAGGTGGCTTTTATCCATGTAGCTAAACCTGCTACTGCCGACCGTGAGATAGATGATTTGGTAAAGTTGGAGAATGGAGAGTATGATTTCTATTCGTTTGCCAATATTGCCCCCTCAAAGGTATGTGAGTTGATGGGCATCACGGGTTTTGGGAAAGGTGATCAGGTGATGCGAGGTGATAATGATAACGACCCTACTACTGGTAATGAAAGTGGGGATGGTGACAACAATAGACCTAGCCCAGAGGAAATCCCTTCTTATGATTCTTCTAATGATCCGTTCATGAGTGAGGCAGGTACGACAGTAGACGATAATGTCTATAACGTTACCTTTAATGAGACTACGATAGACGCTGCCACCATAGAGGCTAAAGAATTGGGCATTAATGGTAATGACTTTAATATTAGTGCTACCAACGTTTTAGGTGCCACAGGTATTCCTATGAGTAACAAACAGACAATAAACATTACTGGTGATACTGATGTCGACTTGGTGGTTGTACGTATGTTCGCCAAAGTGGAGATCCGTCTGTTTAATGCCACAGATGCTCCTATCACTGTGAAGTCGGCAACACTGTCTGATGTGACTCTGAATTATAATAATAATATCAAGATGTTACCCAGCACTTCATATGAGAATGATATGGCTGCGCATCACAAGGATATCCAACCAAGACTGGGTACAAATTATTGGACAGGCGACTGTACCAAGACACCAGCTTCAGCTGTGGTAGTGCCAGCCAATACAGGTGACCCGTCATCTACGACATACCAGACAATCAGCTTCTATGTGAACGAGAGTACAGTGCCTACAAACTCGTATGGGCATTTCTTCCTGACCTTGGAGATTGACAAGGGCGGAAGTCCCAGTGAGTATCGCTATGCGTTAATCGAGGATGACGGGGTAGCTAATGAATGGAACTATATCGCCCGCAATGACTATCGTATCATCCCTATCGTGTTGGATGACTACGTACTAGATATGATACCTTACGACTTCCCTGCCATTGGTGTTTATCCAGCCAGCGTGAAGGAGGAGGACGGACTCTATACCATCAACTTCCACGACTATGGGCATTTCCACTTACAGCCTGTCGTGAAGAAGATGAGCACAGGTACTGCCATTGCTTATTGGGACTGTACAGGTACAGCTCCATCTACAGACTATTGGACACTGGATACCGATTGGGCTACCTCATGGAAAACCTATACTCAATATGGAGGTTCTGAAGCTACAGACGATGGCTCGTTCTATCGCTCTGGTTATACTGTCTATCCTCCTGTAGATGGTGACGAAGTGGGTGGTTTCCCTGTATGGTATCCGAACGATGGTGCAGCAGGTCCTCGGTGGGATCCAGCAGCCTTGGCTAACTATCAGCCGTTTATCTTCGGCTATATTGCAGATCCAGGTGCTGCCATGGCAGCAGACAAGTCGGTCTATCATGAGTTTACCATCCAACTGCATAAGGCTGGCGGTACCACTCGTCAGATGAAAGCACGTGTCCTCATGATTCTCGATAAAGACCAGATGATGTACAGCCGTATGTTCGGCACTCGTCGTGTGTGTCATACACATGGTTATTAATAACCATCCATGAGCTCTTGCTATACTTAGAGTATGAATATAAAATGATATAAAGACCATTATGAAGTCAATGAAACAGATGAATTCAAGACATAGTAACATGGGTTTTAGACATAGTAACATAATAACATTTAACACGACGAGCCTCGCCCGTCGTGTCCTCCTCCTTTTGTCCCTGTTTGTGATGAGTGTGGGGAGTGCGTGGGGAGCAGAAACAACTATATGGGAAGGTAGTAGCCGTGCAGAGGTAAGTGCCAGTGATATAACAGCCGCTTTTGGTTCCTCTACAGAAATAATATTACGAGTATATGGTGATTTGTCCTCAGGTGATATTTATATAGCGTCATTATCGTATCAGAAATTTTTAGATAAGGATGATTATACTTCTTCTGATGATGCTTATGATATTGCGGGTTATCTTCAGTTTGAATTGAATTCTGCAATGATAACTCAACTTGAGAATCAAGGACTAGTTGTTCAAGCACAGAATGGTGCGACTTTAACTAAAATAACATGGGATGTTCCTGCACCTGATGTGTTCGAAGGTTCTGCTAAGTCAGAAAGTGTCTCCGGCACAGACATCACCAAATACCTAACGACAGAGACTCAGCTTACATTGGATATTACAAAGGCAACAGCCAAACTTGGTGGCACAGCTGCTAAGTACGCTCGTTTCTATGTACTGCATAATGGAGTGGCAGAGAACCTGAAAACGAATACCACTTTGTTGGAGATCTCTGGTGTGACTCCTGCTGCTCAGGTTCCACAAAAAGGTATTTATGGTAATTATCTCTATAATAGCGGTAATGACTTAGACCTCTCTGGTCTCACTGTAAAACTGAATGCTTCAGCAGGCGAGTTCCCAGACTATCAGGTCGTCTGCCTGCTTTCTACAGATGCTGCTAAAGCAGCCACAGGTAATGTGGTTTCAGAGGAACCAGACTGGGATGTCGTATTTACTTATTCCTTCCGCAACCAGACAGTGACGAAGAATCAGGTAGGTACGGTGGCATGGGATGCGATAGCTATGAGTTCATCTATTCCTACTACAGACATCGCCACCAACTGGGGCACCTCATGGGCTAATCTGGCGCAGGAGCAAAAGATAGAATGGTATGTTGTAGACGGCTCTGACAATGTGCAGCCACTTGCCATTGGCTCGGACCGACAGGACGATACATGGACTATCAACCTGCCCTCACCATTCGCGGTGACCAGTAATGTCGCAATCCTGACAGGACAGAACACTTATACCGCCGCTACCTTTGAGGAGCAGTGGGCACAATGGGGTAATCCTGCAGTTTATGCGCCTGCCAATAAGAGTTTTGCGGATGTGCAGGATTACAAGATCATCTGTAAGATAGCTGATGATGGCAATGCGTTGGCTGTACCTAACGTTGTCTATACACTATCTCTGACGAATGTGCTGAATGGTCAGGAGAAGACAGGTATGACGAAGACCACGACACAGGTGAAGCTTGCCGCTGCCACTGATGTGACGAAAGACATTGATATTACGTTGCCTGCTGGCACCAAATATGCTCGCTTCTATGTCGTGGATGAGGACGGCACTGCCCTTGACGCTACAGACGCTGCCCACAAGTTGACGGTGACTGACGGCAAGACATATACAGACAACACCCTCGGTTACTATGTATATAATGCTTCAGGACTGAGCCTCAGCAGTGTTACCTTCAGCAGTAGCAGTGCTGACTTGGACAACTATGAGGTCATTATGGTCACCTCTGCGGAGACAGCCGTCAACACCAGTGGTACCGTGACCTACGAGCCAGACTACGAGACCCAGACCACTTTTTGGTTTAACTATCCTGCGACGGCATGGAATACAGAGGCTAATGTGGAGTGGAGCCCGCAGTCTATGCAGATTGCCTCCCCGGATATCGAGACAAATAAAGGCACAGGCTATCTTACCAAGAACCAGAAGCACTATACCATGCAGTGGTATGTCAAGGATGACAATGGTGTGAAAAACCTCTTGATGGGAAATAGCCGTGTAAACGACTATTGGTCTATCAATGTGAGCAGTAATCCCTTCACGATAGAAGCCAATAAGGCTGTAGTGACCAATAATGCCAATATTGGTGTTGTGGCATGGGAGAAGTGGGCTGCCCCACAGTTCTATGCCCCTAAGAATGCTACAATTGCAGAACTTGCCGCTAAGCATACACACTTCATCTGTGAGTTCTATGAGGACGATGATGCCTCTGATGCCAATATGCTTGCCATGACCTATACCGTCTATATTGATAAGACGGAGAAAACGGGTCAGTTGAAGGACGGTGGCAAACGGGGTGGTGAGACACTGACGCCTTCTGGGAATACAGTGACGATTGATTTGACAGCAGCGACTACAGCGTTTGCTACAGAAATCGGTGGAACTCCTACTTATGCTCGTGTCTATCTGGAAAAGACAGATGGGACATTGATTGACCCAACAACAGCTTTGACAGGTTTGACAGGTTATCAGACTTTCCAGACGGCAGCGAATGGCTATTATAACTATAATGAAAGTGGTATCACCTTACCTGCTAATGCCCAGTTGACTTTAACAGAAGGTCAGTTTAATTACTATCATGTAGTGGTATGTCTCTCTGGTGATAAAGGTGAGGATTCCCATATTGGAACGAGTCAGTTGTCACGTTCTCTTCGTGCGGCAACTGTGACAGACTATTATGAGTCAGATTACGACTTCATTTATACCATCAAGTTCACAGAGTTATCTGACTTCCCCGGTAATCTGGATAATTTGTTGAAGAGTCACTCGAAAGAAGTCTTAGTGAAGTCAACTGACACAGAGGTTGTGATTCCATTGAATGAAACCAAGACTGTCAATAAGTTCGTGAAGGAGATGGGTAAGGCAGACTTTGCAACATTGGTTGGCGACTATTTCCATGTCCGTTGGTTTGTGGCAAAGAAAAACTCAGACGGCACTTATGAGAAGGTGAATGGTTCGGAGACGATGCTTGACCCAGTCACCGCAGGTAAAGGACATTTGAAAGAGACAGATCAAGGTTTGTATTGGAATAAAAAATTGTCTACAGAAACAGGAGTGGATGATATTCTGAAAATTAAGTTCACGCTGCCCACAGGTGGTGACTGGTCTGACTATAAGGTGTTTGTCTGGATGACTGACGATAATACTGGAGCCGTGGATAATGGGACAACTCTTACTCAGGAGCCGGATAATATCAAGATTCAGTATATCTATAGTTTCTTCAAGGAGGACAAACTGAAGTTCATCCACTCGAAGGGAGCATCAGGACGTGATTATATGACGAAGAGCGCCTCTGTGGTTGCTTATCAGGATGGACGTATCGGCACCGTAGGCTCTCCTTCTGTTCAGTATGACTGGAACAACGCTACCAGTACAGGTGTTGCAGTCAACGAAGATATCCGCCAGAGTGTCCATACTGTAGAATATGATATGTATGTTGACCCGACACTGGTGATTGATGGTGCTGCGGGCGAGGTGAAATTGTTATTGCCGTTCCAGAACTATACAGGAACAGGTAACAATCTGGAGCCGACATCCTATATCCGTTGGTATGATTATATGACAGACCTAAATACCTCTCTGCTGAAGCAAGTGGGAACCAATCTCTTTGCGTTTGATGAGACGTTGGATAACGGTAGTACGCGAGACCGTGGCTGGTTTAATCTTGACAGAGAGCAAACCAGTAGTGATAAAGCAACTTATGGTAAAATAGGTGTTGATTTCTTAGGTAACCAGTTGAAGGAGAGCCAGACGGCTGTGATTGCCTGTGATGTCAGCAAATACTATGACGGAGTATATGCCAAGTCAGACGGAACAGGAGTTCTTCCTATTCACGAGCCGACATTGAGTGTCCGCTATATCTTCACAATTCGTCATTCGAAAGTTTGTGCAGATGAGGTAAAGGCAAAGGCTGATGCCTTTGAGAATGCGAAGACAGCATTAGCGTCAGGTACAAAATATTCGAGTCTGAAGAATACGATGTTCAACCTGTTTGAGGATAATGGCAGGACAGTCGTTGCGCTGAATGGTACTCAGGGCGAGTTTAGTTTGCGTGCAAAGTTAGCGGATTTAAGTCATTATCATATCTATACAGGAAGTTCAACCACGGGAAAATGTGACGGAATAGACTGGTATGCTTACTATGAGGACGAGGAGGGACTGTGGTATTGTGACCCTTGGAGTACAGGAGAAAAGTCCGTGGCGTCATCTGATAAGCGTATTTTCGATGCACAATTCAGTACTTTGTCTAAACAATATACGTTGATATCAGATCCTACAAAAAAGAAAACTATTTCAGAAGCAAAAGGAGCGAAGATACATCTGATAGGTTATCTGAAGAGCGGCTCTTCACAAGCAGCAGCAATACATTATGAGTTGTGTTTCATTGATGCGCCTGCCGTTCCTGTATTGGATCTGAGAAATACAGAAGATGCAGACTTGTTGAAGCGTACAGATGAATACCTGAAAGAGAATCTTAAGACAGCAGGTAATGTGAACTTTGATAAGTTTGATAACGACAATAAACCAACGACATGGGACGAGAATATCCTTCAAATGCCGTTAGAGTGGAGTGAGGCACAGTATAGTTTCTGTTATCCTGACATTGATGAATATCGTCAAAACAATAATTGGACAGGTTTCTCTCCGCAACATGGTGACTATGTGCTGTTGAAGTCAATGAACCTTAGTGGGGTTTCAGAGTCAAGCACTGATCACCGGTGGTATTATGGAAGCACTCCAACTCTCCGTGATTATACCTATACCTATAAGCATGGTGATACAGATGTTGACTCTGACTATGGCGGTTTCTTCTATGTGGACGCTTCTGATGAGGCACGTACCATGGCAGACCTGAGGTTTGATGCGGCACTATGTCGCGGTTCGGAGATTCACTTCACCATGGCTGTTGCCGATGTGACCGAAGGAAGTAAGACAGCCCCGCAGGTCGTCGCCCATGTGTATACGGCAAAAGACGGAAAGAAAGATCAGTTAGTGATGTCATTCGTAGCCTGTACCTTAGGGAGTGCAATGATTAAAGGTGGTACTAAAGAACAAGCGAAATGGTACCAGTATTATGGCTATGGTGCTATTCCGTCAACAGTCAATCTGACGGGAACCTCTCAGAGTTTCATCGTTGAGATAGATAACAACTCTAAGAATACGGATGGCGCAGACTTCTGTGTCGATCAAATCAACTTCTATACCAGTACGACGAAATTGAAAGTCAAGCAGAGCAACTATAACTGTGGTGACGTGGATACTAAGATGAATCTGTATATTGACGCATCGGATATCGAGTCGTACACAGGACAGAAGATTTACTGGCGTGTTGAGGATGAAGACGGTAATGTCATTACGGAGAATGCTTCTAACACCCTCTATCAGAATGGTGGAAAAGATTATGGAGAGGTGACTATCCCTTCCACCTTGCCATCTACTATACCAGGAGAGATGGGTACGTTTACTGAAGGTTATTTCACAGGAAACGACGGTGTCTTGTATTTCTCACTTGCCAATAGGGGATTCGACATCGAAGTGGGTAAGCAGTACTTTGTATCTGTCTATAGCCTGACAGCAGGTGCTCCTAGCGATGAGAGTCTATGGGGAAACAAAAACGATGCCTGTGATGTTTACAGCCCTGTATTCATGCCAAAGAAGATGTACCTGTCTGTGGATGATGGTGCAGGCAATGATAAATCTACCGTCTCTATCGGATGTGGTGCTACCACAGCAACAGTGGATGTGTCCGTTACATTGAATCTTCCAGATGATACTCAGGTGTCAGGCTTTAAGGCTTATAAGTCAGTAAGATATGACTATTTCTTGGGTTCTATTGATGACTATAATAGTTATTATTTGACACAAGGTGGTGTAAAATATTATCTGTCGGATGCCTTGAAGAACTATCGTGGTAAGCAGGATGCTGAACTGACAGTACCTATCAATGACGAAGCATTTGGTTTTGCCACGACGACTTTTACCACACCTCCAGGTATGACTCATCAGGCAGAGACATCGTTGGTATCTGCCTATGCGACAGAAAAACCGGAATTATATGCGGTTATTGAAAAAGCAATAACTGAAGGAAAATTGTTCCTTGCTTGCTCTCCTATTATGAGTGGAATTCCCATCTCGGCTACTAGTTATACTATCTCAGCACTACCTGTTGATGATGAACTGACAGTGACGGATAATGACGGGAATCCAAGAAAGGATGCGAGTGATAACGAAATCAAGTCTAAGGTATGTACGCCGTTGGAGTTCTCCTTCAAAGTTGTTGCAGGCACAGGCGGTCCTTCTGTTGTCCTTGGTTTTGAGGATGTGACTACCTATCCTGATGCTATCCGCGTGGTACGTGTAGGAAAGGAACAGTTGACAAACATGCAGAAGACGACGGGCGGGTTCCTGTTGCATATCCCTGTCAATTCCTATAAGACAGATGAGAGTGCAACAGCCAATACCGGTGCACTGAAGATTCTTGGTGATCTGGAACTGTTAGGTTATAAGAGTACAGCAGACCAAACTTCTGACTCAAAAGTTGGAACAGCCAATATCGACAAGGTTGCCATCTTCGAAGGAACAGAAATTAGTAAGACAGGAAACAAGATGTATGTCTCGCTCAATTTCCATGGCACAGGTATTACACCTGTAGAGTTCCGAGAAGGCTTCGCTTATAGGATGACATTCAATGTGAAAAAGTCGGACGACACCGGATGTGATGCTACAATAGAATTCCTGTTGAAAGTCGTTCCGGAGTTTGTGACATGGGTAGGAACTACTAATAACTGGAATGATGACGCAAACTGGAAACGTTCTGAACGTGCAGAACTGAACAAGGGGGCTGTGACTGATGCCGCTACTGCAAATAACCATGCGACACCTGCCCATCCTAACGGATATAAGAATAATTCGGAAATGAGTATCTCTACTACTCCGAATACTTTCGTGCCCATGAAATTCAGTTATGTCACCATACCAACAGGTCTGAAGGCTCCTAACTTGGCTAATTTGGGAGATGCTGTGACTAATGGTATCTATGACGATATGAAAGCTGGTGATGGTACTACGGCGGCAACGTCCAATATCCAGTATGACTTGATGGTACGCTATACGGAGATTACTTGTAAGGATCATAGTGTAAGCGGCAATGTATATGACTGCGAGAAGTTCTATGGCAACTGGGCAAAGGAACTGTATATGAAGCCGAATGCGGAGTTGCTCAACCAGCAGTACCTGACATACGAGAAGGTATGGGTGGAGAAGGAATTGTATGCTAATGCTTGGACGCTGATGTCTACTCCATTGCAGAATACGTATGCTGGTGATATGTATGTACCTGTCTCTGCTACAGCAGAGGATAATGGTCGCCAAACTTCTGAGGCGTTCCAGCCTATCAATTTCTCTACGACGACCAATGCTGCCGGCTTCACCTATAGCCGTACGAAATATCCTATCTATCAGAAAGGATGGACGCAGGCTGGTGTCTTTGTGCAGACCAAGACTAATGATGTGCGTGCTACTCAATATAGTGCGAATATCCCCGGTGGTGTAAGTACTTTGCTTAACCAGTGGAGTCACAGCTATAATGATGTGACAGTTCCTTACAGCACTTGGACGGCATTTGCTATCCGTCCGCATAAGAAAGACCAGACGGCAAAGACGTTGATCCGTCTACCGAAAGCAGATACTAGCTATGACTATTATCAGTGGGATAATACTTCTCCAACGGATGGCAAGCTAACACAGGATGTAAGTAAGACGACGACTGGTAAGCTGTTGACCGATGGTACAGTGGATATTTCAGGTGTGACCTATGGAACGAAATATGGTACTACGGAACGTTCGGCTGGTGATGGTTCGTTTGATGCGTTGGTAAGCAATATACAGTCCTCTCCATCTAACTATCAGTTAGTAGGTAATCCGTACTTGTGTTCTATCGATATGGCAGCCTTTATCAGTGGGAACAGTGCTAATCTGGAAACAGCAGGCTACTGGACCTATACGAATAATAATACAGGTACAGCCTTGACAACAGGAACGGTAGGACCGATGCAGTCGTTCTTCGTCAAAGTGAAGACGGGTGCAACTAAGGTGATTTTCACCCATGCTATGATGGTAGATGGTACACAAATTGCATCTCCCTCCCGTGAGTTCACCCTCACTGCTTCAAGCAACCGGGGACAGTCGGCGGCTTCTGTATCGGTAGGTGAGGAAGAGAAAAGTGTGGAGACGTTGTTTGACTCTAACCTTGCTGATGTGCCGATGGTTTATACCGTTGCTGACGGACAAGCCGTAAGCATCAACCAGGTGAAGGAACTCTCTAAACCAATTGCTTTTGGTGTGACCTGTACGGCAAGTAATGAGATGGTGGATGTGACCTTCTCGGATATCGAGCAACTGACAGATGGTGATGTCTTTGTAGTAGATGCTGTGGATGGTAAGACACAACAAATCTACGAGGGTGATACCTTCTCCATACAGCCGAATGACTATGGTCGCTACTTCTTGACATTTGCTGGCGGTACGACTGGCGTCGAAGAGGTTGCTGACGTACAGAAGGGTATCGTGATCAGTGTTCGTGGCAAGGAGGTGATAGTAACCTCAACGGAGGGAATCAGTCAGGTTCGTGCCCTGTCACTGAATGGTGCTACAATGTATCAGGATGATGCTTGTGGTACTTTCACTTCTTTCACTCTTGCTGGTGGTGTATATATTATCAAGGCGGAAAATAGTGTTGGCAAACAACAAATCGCCAAGATAATCGTTAAATAGTTGATGAAGACTATTAGGAACATTTATGCTCTGCTGCTATGCCTCTTGATGATGGGGTGTAGCAGTATCAATGAGGATAATGACGTGGTAGAGCGAATTGTTGTGGGGGATCATGTGCCCTCCTTCTCTGTCGGTGTTGTGGATCATGGTGCTCCCGCAACATTTTCTACCAGTCATTTAACAGGGGAGACAGTCATCGTATTCTTCAGTACGAAATGTGGTGACTGCAAACGGGAATTACCGGAGCTGAACGATTATTATCTGCGGCATAAGGACGACCCTGGTTTTCAGATGGTTGCCATCAGTCGTGCGGAAGGGGAGGAGCTGGTAGCTCCCTTTTGGGAAGAATATGGTTTGGAGATTCCCTATTCAGCACAAACAGACCGTCATGTCTATGACCTTTTTGCCTCGTCAATTATTCCCCGTGTCTATTTCGTGTCAGCGCAGGGAATCGTGACGAGGGTTCTTATTGAAAATTTTGAGGTAGGCGAGTAACATTCCCAAGAGAGCCCCCAAGGTGACCCCGGTAGCGTTGGCGGCAAAGTCGAACCATTCTCCACCGCGGGTAGTCGTACAGTATTCTTGCAGGAGCTCAAGGATACCACTCATAATGATTGGAGCAAGCCAAGCCCAACGGAAAAGTTTTCCTTTATCCAGTATGGTGTGACAACGCAGATACTCTATCCAGATGACGGAACAGGTGCCGCCATACATCACGAGATGTGTCCATTTGTCGATGAAAGCCACTTCGTCAAGGGGTGTCTCTGGAAAGAAGGGGATCAATGAGAGTATCCAGATCAATGTAATACAAAGGATGGAGAAAGGGTATTTTCTTGCAATTTGAGAGATTTTTCGCATATTTATTTACTATTTGGATGCAAAAGTAAGAAATATTTTATACTTTTGCAAGCGGAAAGAAAGATATTATGGTAGAGAGGGCGAATTTCGGGAGTAAGTTAGGTGTCATTCTTGCCACGGCGGGTTCTGCCGTCGGACTTGGTAATGTATGGCGTTTCCCATATATGGCTGGTGAGAATGGTGGTGCTGTGTTCATCATGATTTATATTAACTGTGTGGTTGTACTGGGTATTCCCTGTATGATCAGCGAGTTTATTGTGGGTCGACACGGACAATCGAATACAGCACGGGCTTATCAGAAACTGTCTGGGGGTACACCATGGACGTTGATTGGCTACATGGGGGTACTGACAGGTTTTTTGATTACAGGCTATTATGCGGTGGTCAGCGGGTGGTGCCTTCAGTATGTCTGGGCATCGCTGATAGGACATTTGCAGGGTGACCCTGCATATTTCAAGACCTATTTCACGGAGTTATCGACGGATCCTGTCAAACCAGTGTTATGGACGGTGATTATTTTGGGTGTCACCTATTTGATTATTGAACATGGAGTGAGGAATGGTATAGAGCGCGCGTCGAAAATGTTGATGCCTACCTTATTTATATTATTATTAATCATTGTAGGTGCCTCGTGTATACTGCCAAATGCCGACAAGGGTATTGAGTTCCTCTTCAAGCCAGATTGGTCGAAACTGACTGCGGAGGTGTTCTTAGGGGCATTGGGACAGAGTTTCTATTCGTTGAGTATCGCTATGGGATGTCTGTGTACCTATGCCAGCTATTTCTCACGGACAACTAATCTGACGAGGTCGGCGTCACAGATAGCGTTGATAGACTGCCTGGTGGCTATCCTTGCGGGACTGATGATATTCCCCGCAGCTTTCTCAGTAGGAGTTAATCCCGATAGTGGACCGTCGCTTATCTTCATCACATTGCCGAACGTTTTCCAGCAGGCATTCTCCTCCTTGCCTGTCGTGGGCTACTGTATCTCATTACTCTTCTTCATATTGTTGTCATTGGCGGCACTGACCTCCCTGATGTCACTCCATGAGGTAAGCACGGCATTTATCCATGAGGAGATGAGGATGAGTCGTAAGAAAGCGGCATTGGTGGTCACTATCTCTACCTCTGTTATCGGAGCTTTCTGCTCCTTGTCGATGGGAGCTGTCGATGGACTGACGATTTTCGGAAAATCGCTCTTCGACTGGTTTGACTTCATCACAGGACAGATATTCTTGCCGATTGTTGGTTTCCTGACCTGTATCTTCATTGGGTGGTTTGTCCCTCATCATATCGTGAGAGGTGAGTTTACGAATAATGGGGACTTGCGGAGCAGAAGGTATATCCGTCTTTTCTATATCTTTATTTTCTTGGTGAAGTATATCTGCCCTCTTGCCATCTTAGTAATCTTCTTGCACCAGTTTGGACTGCTGAAATAATGGAAGGAATAATAATTAAAGGATGAAATGAAGGAGCGAGGGAATTTCGGAAGTAAAATGGGTATCATTCTCGCCACGGCGGGATCGGCTGTCGGACTCGGCAATGTATGGCGCTTTCCCTATACGGCAGGAGAGAATGGCGGCGCTGCCTTTATCCTCCTTTATATCGGATGTATATTATTGCTGGGTATCCCTGGTATGGTGAGCGAGTTCATCGTGGGACGTCATGCCCAGGCAAATGCCGCCAGGGCTTATGATGTGCTGTCGAAGGGACTTCCATGGAAATTCGTGGGTTACCTGGGTATCCTTACCTCCACCATTATTCTCGGTTTCTATGCAGTAGTGGCAGGTTGGTGCCTGCAATACCTGTGGGCTTCTATTGCCGGACAACTCAATGGAGACGCTGACTATGTGAGGAATTATTTCATGACCTTCTCCAGTGATCCGTTGAAACCGACGCTTTGGGGTGTCGCTTTTATCATGATTACACATCTGGTAGTGGTGCGTGGTGTACAGAAGGGCATAGAGCGGGCTTCCAAACTATTGATGCCCATGCTCTTTATCCTGTTATTGGTATTGGTCGTATCTTCTTGTATGTTGCCGGGAGCCATGGGAGGTGTACGCTTCTTGCTACATCCAGATTTCTCCAAATTGTCGGGTAGCGTCATGTTGGAGGCATTGGGACAGGCTTTCTTCTCACTGTCATTGGGAACTGCTTGCCTGTGTACCTATGCCAGCTATTTCTCCAAACTGACAAATTTGTTAGGTTCTGCTGGACAGATAGCCATCTTGGATACCCTGATAGCCGTCTTGTCAGGACTTCTTATATTCCCCGCAGCTTTTTCTGTAGGTGTAAGTCCTGATAGTGGTCCGTCGCTTATTTTCATCACGTTGCCGAATGTGTTCCAGCAGGCATTTGCTGCCCTGCCTGTCGTCGGTTATGTGATTAGTATCATGTTTTATGCCCTTCTGGTGTTTGCGGCATTGACCTCCACCATTTCCATGCATGAGATAGGGACAGCCTTCTTCACAGAGGAATTTACACTCCCACGTCAGAAATCAGCATGGATAGAGACCGTCGTCACCATGTTGATCTGTGTGTTCTGCTCACTCTCAGTTGGAGCCATTCCTTCCATTAAGCTTATGGGTTTCTCCCTCATGGATTTCTGCGACCGTCTGACCGCTAATTTCCTATTGCCTTCAGGTGCCATGCTTGCCTGTCTGTTTGTTGGCTGGTATATTCCCAAGCAGATTGTGCATGATGAGTTTACCAATGGTGGCACGTTAAAGGGAAATCTCTTCAGTATTTACCTTTTTGCCGTCCGTATTGTCTGTCCTATCTGTATAACCCTTATATTCCTTCATCAGCTGGGCTTTGTATGAACCGTAACGACCGCCGCGTACTTATTGTCACTATCATTACAGGAGTCTTAATCCTTTTAGGGATTTTTTTACTGGGCGAGGATATTAGTGGTCCTGGAGAGTCCAGTAACTCTAGAACCCCCAGGAATTCTAGATATACAAGACATTCTAGAAATCCAGAGATGTCCTATGCTGTACCAGTGCGGCAGCCAGAGACTTTTTACTTTGACCCTAATACAGCGGATTCTACGCAGTTGTTAAGGCTAGGGCTACAGTCTTGGCAGGTACGAAATATCTATAAATATCGTGCCAGGGGTGGAGTTTATCGGAAGAAGGAAGACTTTGCAAGACTTTATGGGTTGACGGTGAAAGACTATCGACGGTTGGAACCATATATCCGTATCTCTGAGGATTATCTGCCAGCTGTCACTTTGGTGAGAAAGAGAGGTGGGGAGAATAAAGATGATAGGAACTATAGTGTCTATAGTAACTATAGTGAAAATAAGAAGAGAGACAGTGTGCGTTATCCTGTTAAGTTGAGGGAAGGGGAGCATTTAGTGCTAAATACGGCAGACACTTCCTTGCTTCGGCAAGTGCCAGGTATTGGTTCCTATTATGCCAAGGAGATCGTGCGTTATGGGAAATGGTTAGGTGGCTATGTGAGTGTCGACCAGCTGGATGAAATTGATCATTTCCCCAAAGAGTCGAAAAAGTATTTTGTGATAACACATGCGAATCCTCGGAAACTGAATGTCAACAAACTCTCCATACAACAACTTCGGCGGCATCCGTATATCAACTTCTATCAGGCGAAGGCTATTACGGATTACCGCCGGTTGCACGGGGATATCAAGAGTCTCAACGACCTCCGTTTCTCGTCCGATTTTACGGAAGCGGATATTCGGAGACTGATTCCTTATGTAGAGTATTAGATTATTTTACTTTAGCTACCAGCTCGGCAGGATACTTAGGCATCGCACCGTTCTGGGTGCAGACGTATGCACTCACCTCTACGGCGATACGATGAGCCTCTTCAACGGGTTTGCCATTCAGGATGGCAGCACAGAACGAACCGGTGAAAGAGTCACCAGCACCTACGGTATCAGCAACCTCCACCTTTGGAGTAGGCTGGAAGGAGTGCTTGCCGTCAGCAGTGAACACATGACTGCCATTAGTACCACACGTCAGGACGAGCATCTGCAAGTTATATTCTTTCACCATTTTCTCACAAATCTTGGCATCGTCTAATTCCTGATAACCAAACATACGCGTGACAACGACCAACTCCTCATCATTGATTTTCAAGATGTTACAACGCTTGAAAGAATCCTCCAGGATCTCCTTGGAAAAGAAATGCTGACGTAGGTTGATATCACAGATCTTGATACAGTCCTTGGGTGTTGCATCCAGGAACTTCTGGATGGTCTGACGAGTGACGATGTTACGCTGAGCCAGAGACCCGAAACATACGGCGCGGCAGTTTTTGGCAGCTTCCTTGATTTCATCTGAGAAAGGTATGTTATCCCAAGCGACATTCTCCTTGATTTCATAAGTGGGAATACCCTCACCAGACAGAGTTACCTGTACAGTACCAGTAGCGTATGGTACTCGTGGCATCAAGTATTTCAATCCATTCTTCTCCAATGCCTCAATGGTCTCTTCAGCGAGTTTATCCTCGCCTAATGCACTGATAGCCATGGTGTCCAGTCCAAACTGTCCTGCGTGATAGGCGAAATTGGCGGGTGCACCACCCAGTTTCTTTCCCTCGGGCAGCATATCCCATAATGCCTCGCCCAGTCCGATAATCAGATTCTTCATAGTTTCTTGATATTTTTAGTTTTTAACTTGCTTGATATATGTAAATAGGTAAATGACACCTACTGCCATGACAGCTACGGCACCAGCCTGTCCCATGGCATCGCTCATAAAGCCCATGATGAGTGGGAATACCGTTCCACCAAAGAGTCCCATAATCATCAGACCAGAAACTTCGTTTTGCTTGTCAGGTACGGAGAGCAATGCCTCTGAGAATGCCATGGAGAAAATATTGGAGTTGCCATAGCCTACCAGGGCGATAGCGACGTAGAGAACCGCCTTTGTCTGACCACTGAACATAAGAATCATGCTACCTGCCATTAAGATCACACTGATAATAAAGAACCAGCGTGTCTTCATCACGCGGAGGAAGAAAGAGCCTGTCAACGCTCCGATGGTACGGAAGATGAAATATAATGAGGTGGCAAATGCGGCTTCGTTGAGCGTCATACCGACACGCTCCATTAACAGTTTTGGAGCCGTCGTATTAGTACCAACATCGATACCCACATGACACATGATGGCAAGGAATGACAGCAGAACGATAGGTTTTCCTAGCAGACGCAGGCAATCCATGAATGATGATGACTTCCTTTCTGAAATCTCCTCTTGGATGGGTGTTGCCCACAACAAAGCGGTGGCAAGTACACCGACGATGAAATAAACCATGAACAACACACGCCAGTCGTAGCCGAACGAGGGAATCACCTTTGTGGCACCCCACATAGCGAGATAAGGAGCAAGGAACGAGGCTATCGCCTTCACAAACTGTCCGAAAGTCAGGGTGGAGGCAAGGTTCTTGTCACCAATGATAAGCATCGCCAGCGGGTTGATACTAGTCTGCATCAGTGCATTACCGATACCCAGCAGCGAGAAAGCTATCAGCATGACACCAAAAGAGTTGCCGAAGAGGGGGATCAGCAGTGATATCACTGTCACGATGAGTGAGAGCAATACGGTATTCTTACGTCCGATCTTGTTCATCAGCATACCCGTGGGTACGGAGAAGATGAGGAACCAGAAGAACACCAATGAGGGGAATATGTTGGCGACGGAGTCAGACAGTCCGAGGTCTTCTTTCACATAGTTTGACGCGATTCCCACAAGGTCAACGAAGCCCATGCAGAAAAAGCAGAGCATCACGGGAATCAAGAAAATCGATTTGTTGCTATTGTTTGCCATATTTTAAAAAGGATAAATGGTTACTTTTGCATTGTTGGTCACTTTAATCTGCGAATAAGGCTCTGTGGGGAAAACAAGGTTAGTCATCGCCATGCGTCCCTCTGCGTCGAAAGCCTCGATGGAGCTATGGTCAATGAAGATACGAAGTTGTTTCATAGCCCCGTAAGTAGGTGCGACGGTCTTGCAGGGGAAAGCCTCACTGAAGCTGGCATAGCTGCGACTGCGGTCCATCGAGAATGTGTTCTTGACAGCGTCATACTCCATCACTACCTGCTCTCCTAAAGAGTTGGAGAAGGTAATCTCCGTAGAGCCTTTCAGGTCGATGATCAACTCACCTGTCTGTGGTAATTTGTTACCTGTCTTACCACGAAGGGCAAGCATCTCTTTGGATGGAGTAACACCGCAATAGGTCTGTCCGTTATACTCGAAGAGGTCGAGGTCACGTGGAATACTATTGGCACTGCGGAACTGTTTTGTGGGAACTTGGTTGGCATACTGCCAGTTCGACATCCAGGCAAGGGCGATATGTCTTCCCTCAGGAGCGTTATCGAATGTAACGGTGGCATAGTGGTCCTTGCCATAGTCCATCCAACGGGTGTCAGTATGCTCGCAAACGAACTTCTTACCATCGAAGTCACCGATGAAATATTGAGTGGCACTACCACCGAAAGGACCTCCTGGGTTGATATTACAAATCAGCATCCATTTCTGTTTGCCGGTGCCACGGACAGGAAGTTTCATTAGGTCAGGACACTCCCATACACCGTCATGACAGCCGTATTCTTTACCGAAAGCACTCTCGTATGTCCAGTCTTTTAGGTTGTCGGAAGAGTAGATATGCATTTCCTGTCCGACGGCAAGGATGAGGTTCCATCTTTGGATATCAGCGTTCCAGAAAGCCTTTGGGTCACGGAAGTCCTCCTCTTTGCTGACGAGGATGGGGTTGCCGGCATATTTCTCAAAGGTCTTGCCATTATCTTTGGAGACAGCCATCGACTGCACCTGACTTCTGCCTGCTGAGGTATAGAAAGCAACTACTTGGTTGTTCTTTTGATCCACCACACAAGAGCCACTGAAGATATCACCCAGGGCATCTGGCTCGATTGCCGTTGGTTGTGTCTCCCAGTGGATGAGGTCACGGCTGGTGGAATGTCCCCATGTCATATTTTCCCACATGGAGCCATATGGGTTCCATTGATAAAAGAGGTGGTAGACCCCATCCTTATAGAACATTCCATTGGGGTCGTTCATCCAGCCATAAGCTGGGGTATGGTGATATTGCGGACGGAACTTCTCACGGTTTGTCGTGTCAAAAGTGTTACTCTGCTTCATCTCCTGCCAGCAAAGGAAATCCTTCATGGCTCCAGTAAAGCGACGGTCACCATAGAACATGATATCCAGCAACAGGTCCTTTGTCCCAAAACGCTGAATATCAAGAGGTACGTAATAATCCACTTTGTCAACCGCCAGTCGGATATTCATCGACTGTACCTGTTGTCCACCCACCAATACACGGATATTGGCATTGTCTTCTCTCTCTTGTACAGGCAGTAGCAGATAATGGTTCTTTACTTCTACCCGTTGCATGGCATGACTCTTCCCCAATACCAGTGGCTTCTGTTGTGCGCTGACACTTGATACGGTCAGCAGCATCACCATCAGGGTCCAAAACATTTTCTTCATTTGCATTTTGTTTTTAGTTATTTAATCAATCTGCTGCAAAATTACATGATTCCTCTATTTCGCCCTATAAATAATGATACAAAAACTAACAAAAAACGTTCAATGAAACATTTTTGCTATAAAAAACCCCATGTCTTTCGACACGGGGACAGATAGATCGGTTATGAGTCCGATGATTGCACCATCGGAGATATACCTTAGTTTATTTATCAGCTATCTTGCGGAAACTCTGTAGCTTCTCACCATAACAAAGGTCACCGCAGTCACCAAATCCGGGAACGATATATTTCTGCTCGTTCATACCATTGTCAATGGCGGCACACCAAATGGTGGAATTTTCTGGCAGTGCCTGTTTGACAACCTCAATACCCTCAGGAGCGGCAATAACACAACAGAGGCGTATCTTCTTAGGCTTTCCTGTCTGCATCAATGACTCGATGGCTGCGGCAAGACTGCCGCCCGTTGCAAGCATGGGGTCGACAATAAGTAATGTCTTGTTCTTAACGCTCTGGGTGGCAATATACTCGGTATGAACACCAACTTCAGTATGCTCGCGGTTAATATACATACGGAATGCAGATACGAAACCATTGTCAGCCTTGTCAAACACGTTGAGGAAGCCCTCATGGAAAGGCAGTCCGGCACGCAATACCGTGGCAACCACAATGTCGTCTTTGGGTAAAGGAATGTCAATAGTCCCAAGGGGGGTGGTGATGGTTTTGGGCTTGTAGTCCAAGGTCTTGGAGAGTTCATATGCCATCATCTCTCCGATGCGTTTGATGTTGTGACGGAACAACAGACGGTTTTTCTGGTAATTTTTGTCACGTAACTCCGACATATACTGGTTCATGATGGAGTTGCTTTTACTGAAATCGATTACTTCCATATTTCTTTGTTTTAAGTTTTTCTCGGCAAAGGTACGAATAAGTGAACAAAATGCCAAATGTATTTGCGCATTTTTCAGTGTAAGCAGATTCTCTCTCAGCCCTAAGGTGCAAAATTTTGTCAACTCTGCGTTACAAAAACTTAGAGGACAATGCGAATTTTAAATACTTTAACTCAAAAAGACAAGCAGAAGCGCAAATAATTCTTAATTCATCATCTTTAATTCTCAAAAACTTCGTACCTTTGCGGTCGTAAAAATAGGTAATAGTAAATATTCAATTAAATAATGTAATTATGGCAAAGTTAGATTTGACACAGTATGGCATCACAGGTTCTACCGTGATAGCTCACAATCCGTCTTATGAGTATCTCTTTGAAGAGGAGACAAAGGCTGGTCTGACAGGTTTCGACAAGGGTGTGAACACTGAGTTGAATGCTGTTAACGTAATGACAGGTATCTATACCGGTCGCTCACCTAAGGATAAGTACATCGTGAAGGATGCACAGAGCGAGGATAAGGTATGGTGGACCACTGAGGAATATAAGAATGATAACCACCCCATGAGTGAGGAGGTTTGGGCAAAGGTGAAGGAGATCGCCATCAAGGAGCTTTGCAACAAGGAATTGTATGTTGTTGACGCTTTCTGCGGTGCCAATGAGGCTACTCGTCTTGCTGTTCGTTTCATCGTTGAGGTTGCTTGGCAGGCTCATTTCGTGAAAAACATGTTCATCCAGCCTACTGCTGAGGAGCTGGAGAAGTTTGAGCCTAACTTCGTCATCTATAATGCTTCTAAGGCAAAGGTGGAGAACTACAAGGAACTGGGTCTGAACTCAGAGACATGTGTAGCTTTCAATACTACTTCTCGTGAGCAGTGCATCATCAACACCTGGTATGGTGGTGAGATGAAGAAGGGTATGTTCTCTATGCAGAACTACTATCTGCCTCTGCAGGGTATCGCTTCTATGCACTGCTCTGCTAACACTGACATGGAGGGTAAGAACACTGCAATCTTCTTTGGTCTGTCTGGTACAGGTAAGACCACACTGTCTACCGATCCAAAGCGCTTGTTGATTGGTGATGACGAGCACGGATGGGACGACGAGGGCGTATTCAACCTTGAGGGTGGCTGCTATGCAAAGGTCATCAATCTGGATAAGGAGAGTGAGCCCGACATCTATAACGCTATCCGTCGCAATGCTCTGTTGGAGAATGTTACTGTAGCAGAGGATGGTAAGATTGATTTCGCTGACAAGAGCGTTACAGAGAATACCCGCGTAAGCTATCCTATCGATCATATTGAGAAGATTGCACAGAAAGTCAATGGCAAGAGTGCTGGTCCTGACGCTAAGAACGTCATCTTCCTCTCTGCTGATGCTTTCGGTGTGCTGCCTCCAGTATCTATCCTGACTCCTGAGCAGACGAAGTATTACTTCCTCTCTGGTTTCACTGCTAAGCTGGCTGGTACAGAGCGTGGTATCACAGAGCCTACTCCTACCTTCTCTGCTTGCTTCGGTCAGGCCTTCCTCGAGTTGCATCCTACTAAGTATGCCGAGGAGTTGGTGAAGAAGATGGAGAAGAGCGGTGCCAAGGCTTACCTCGTGAACACTGGTTGGAATGGTACAGGCAAGCGTATCTCTATCAAGGACACACGTGGTATTATCGATGCTATCCTGGGTGGTGCCATCCTGAAAGCTCCTACGAAGAAGATTCCTTATTTCGACTTCGAGGTTCCCACAGAACTGGAGGGCGTAGCTACCAATATCCTCGATCCTCGTGACACTTACGCTGACGCTGCAGAGTGGAACAAGAAAGCAGAGGATCTGGCTGGTCGCTTCATCAAGAACTTCAAGAAGTACGAGGGCAATGAGGCTGGTAAGGCTTTAGTTGCTGCTGGTCCAAAATTGTAAGGAAACAATTCTTTCAATGATATTGGCTGCACTGTAAGGTGTAGCCAATTTTTTTGATGTAAGTCAAAAATAGAATTAAAGAGACTAAATAATACTTATATTTTATGGCAGATACGTAATTGTTTCGTATCTTTGCACATGTAATCGAGACGATTACGTTGTTATTCATTAGGTTAGTAGTTAATAGATTTAAGGTAAAGATTATGTTATTAGATTTTCAAACAACGATTATGTTGGTGTCGGTAGTAATTGCGACAATTTTGAGTGTAATAACACTTATAAAAACCAACATTCGTTAAGAAGGAGTGCGGAGTGAGTGATTCATACCGCACTCTTTTTTTGTTTACAAAATCTAAAATATGACATTTTATCATATAATTAACTTAATAAAAGGTAGAAAAATGTCGGTATTTGCAGAATTGTGAGTAACTTTGCACCCAAAAATTGAACGAAATCAAATGAATAAACTGATAAAGACTGTCTGTTGGCTGTTTGTGACCGTGTTATTGCTGGCATCGTGTATGAAATCTGACGATAACAAGGTTACGCTCTATAGCGATACTGCCATCACCTATTTCTCTTTGGGAACACTCAACCAGTATTTGCATACTAAGTCCTCTCAAGGACTTGACTCCATCTACAAGAGGACTTTCGATGGCTCTGACTATATATTCAGTATCGATCAGGCAAACCACCGTATCTTCAATGTGGACTCACTGCCTTATGGTACTGATGTGAAACATGTCATTACGTATATCTCCACGATGAACAACGCCACTCCCTTTTTGAAGAGTCTGGAGGAAGAGGGAACTTTAATTTTTTACAGCTCTTCGGACAGCATCGACTATTCTACCCCTCGTGAATTTGAGGTATACGCCTCAGATGGTGTTACCTATGACACCTACAAGGTCGAGCTGAATGTGCATAAGGAGAAAGGTGACCAGTTCATATGGATGCTCCACCAGGATAGTCCGGAGCTAGAAGAGCTAGACCTGATGAAAGCAGTGATGTTGGATGACCAGCTTTTTGTCTATGGTACCAAAGAAGGAAAGACGTTAGGCTATATGACTACAGACGGAGATTCTTGGAAACCCCTCGAGGAGCTGAACGACGAGAACGCCTATCGTAATTTGCTGGTATTTGAAAATCATCTGTATACCATTGTCAATGGTTCCCTGATGCAGTCAGCTGACGGTATGTCATGGAAAGAGATGAACAGTACCTTGGATATCACGCAGTTGGTAGCTGCCAGCTACGACCAGTTGTTTGGCTTGACCAGTGACGGTACGATGATGTTATCCGATGACTATGGAGAGACCTGGAAGGAGGATCTCGTGGATTCCGATAAGAGCTGGCTTCCCACAGCGGGGACTGCCTATGTCTGCTATCCTGCCCAGATGACCTATTATGCTGACAATATCTTGTTAGCGGGAATCTCTACTGGTATCTCAGACATAGCCTCTGTGTGGCGCAAGATAGTAGAGTACGACTTACAAGGTGATGAGAAATGGGTATATATGAGTCGTTCGGACAATAACCTCTATGCCCTTCCCTTGATGGAGAACTTAGTCATGATGGCTTATGATGACGGTATCCTTGCCTGGGGAGTCAAAGACGATGCTTATACACAGATATACCAGAGTCGTGACAATGGTATCATCTGGAAGAAGAATAGTTCCTATCAACTGCCAGTTGCCTTCGTGGAAAGTGGAACAGTCCCCTTCGGGGCAGCTACTGACGGTAAGGAGATATGGCTTGTCGGTAGTAACGGACAGGTTTGGCAGGGTCATCTGAACAGGGTGGCTTGGGATAAGTCAGAATAAGGTGTGATGTTGAGAAAGTCGCTGTTATCCATCTTGCTGTTGACCTTAACGGTCTCCATCAGTGCGCAGGAAGATCCTGAATATCGCGCTGAGGTAGGTGGTGGAATTGGTGTTGTCTCCTATCAGGGTGACTTCAACAGCAACCTCTTTAAGAACATGCAGCCGATGTTTACCTTGTTGGGCCGCTATAAGTTTAACCCGCGGATGGCTTTGGCGTTGAACGTGAGCTATGGTAAAATCAAAGGCTCGTCGAAGGATGCCAAGACATACTATCCCCTCCTTGAGGAAGTGAGTTTCAGTCATGGACTCGTGGATGTGGGTGTGAGATATGAGTATAATTTCTGGCCTTATGGAACAGGAAGAGAATATCGTGGGGCAAAACGGGTTACACCTTATATATATATGGGTATAGGTGCCACTTTCGCAAAACCAGAGAAAACGGAGGTGGCAATGAATCTGCCAATAGGTGCCGGTGTAAAGTATAAGATGGGAAAACGTACGAACTTGGCACTGGAGTGGACTATGCATTTTACGACAAGTGACCTACTTGACGGGGTGAAGGACCCTTATGGCATCAAGAGTAGCGGTCTCTTCAAGAATACAGACTGCTACAGTCATCTGCGCTTGTCAATGACCTATGACCTATGGGCTAAATGTAAGACGTGTCATAATGACAGAGATTGAAGAAGTAAAATAGAAAAAGATATATGACAGCAGAACTGGATAAGACGCGTATACCACAGCATATTGCCATTATTATGGATGGCAATGGCAGATGGGCAATGGACCGCGGGCTGGATCGTACTTTCGGTCATAAAGCTGGACTCGACAACTTAGAGAACGTTACCACACTTTGCTCAAACTTGGGAGTGAAGTATCTGACAGTGTATGCCTTCTCTATAGAGAATTTCGACAGACCTGCCTATGAGGTTGAGGCTCTGATGGGCTTGGTACTCAGTTTCATCAAGATGGATCTGTTTCATAATAATAACGTGAGCTTCCATGTGGTAGGTGATCGTGACCGACTTCCTAAGAGCGTACAGGACAAACTGCGTTCTATGGAGGAAGAGACAGCGATGTACGATGGTATGGCAATGACGATAGCCATGAGTTATTCGTCAAAACAGGAACTGGTGAACGCCACAAAACTCATTGCTCGGAAAGTACAGAACGGTGAGATGAGTGCTGACGATATCAATGAAGAGACGATTCGTCAGCATCTGTGGACATCATGGATGCCAGATCCAGACCTGCTTATCCGTACGGGTGGTGAGGTTCGTATCTCCAACTATCTGCTCTGGCAGTGTGCCTATTCCGAGTTCTATTTCTGTGACACTTATTGGCCAGACTTCAATGAGGAGGCTCTCCACAAGGCGATAGAGAGCTATCAGAGTCGTCAGCGTCGTTTCGGTAAGACTGAGGCACAGGTGGAAGAAGAGGTAAAAGTTAAAAAGTAAAACGGTAATCATGAGAATGAACATATCATACAAGGTCAAAAGGTGGGTAAAGGGTATTTTACTCTTTTACCTTTCTGCCTTTTTACCGATCAACGTTAGTGCACAGGATGTGATAACCAATCCTGATATCTCGTATGCGGGTACTCCCAGGACATGTGAGATTGGCGGTATTGCCGTCAAGGGTGTTGAAGGGTATGAGGACTATGTCCTGATAGGTCTTTCCGGTCTTTCCGTAGGGCAGATGATAACAGTGCCTGGTTCGGAGATAACAGATGCCGTGAAGCGTTATTGGCGTCATGGTTTGTTCTCACGTGTTTCCATTACGGCAGACTCCATCGTAGGCTCCAAGATTTATCTTTGTATTAATCTTGCTACCCGTCCTCGTGTCAGCAGGATCAATTATCATGGCATCAAGAAGTCGGAGCGTGAGGATATGGAGGCTAAATTGGGTATCATGAAGGGAAGTCAGATCACACCTAACATGATAGACCGTGCTAAGATTCTCGCCAAGCGTTATTTTGATGACAAGGGCTTTAAGAACGCAGAGATTCAGATTGTTCAGCGTGATGATGTGACAGACAAGAACATGGTGATCCTTGATGTCAATATCGATAAGAAGGACAAGATGAAGGTACGCCATATCATCTTTGAGGGCAACCAGCAGTTGAAGACCAAGAAGATCAAGGGTTCGCTGTTTAAGAAAGGTGCCTTCGGAAAGATCAACGAGGCAGGAAAACTGGGTAATATCTTCAAGTCCAAGAAGTTCACGCCGGAGCGTTATGAGGAGGCAAAGAAGTCGCTGATAGAGAAATATAACGAACTGGGCTTCCGTGATGCGACGATTCTCGAGGATTCTGTATGGAACAATGACGAGAAACATGTCAATGTCTTTGTGAAGATTGACGAGGGTCAGAAATATTATCTCCGTAATATCACTTGGGTAGGTAATACTGTGGTGACGACAGACTATCTGAATGCCGTACTGGGTATGAAGAAGGGTGATGTCTATAACCAGAAATTGCTGAAGAAACGCTTGTCGGAGGATGAGGATGCCGTTGGCAACTACTATTGGAACAATGGTTATCTGTTCTATAACCTGGATCCTACGGAGGTGAATATTGTCGGTGACTCTATCGATCTGGAGATGCGTATCCAGGAGGGAACACAAGCACATATCAGTAATGTGCGTATCTATGGTAACGACCGTCTTTACGAGGAGGTCGTGCGTCGTGAGCTGCGTACAAAACCAGGTGACTTGTTCTCGAAAGACGCCATCCAGCGTTCTGCCCGTGAGATTGCCTCGATGGGATATTTTGACCCGGAGAAGGTGAACCCTGATATCAAACCGAACTATGAGGATGGTACCGTTGATATCAACTGGGAGCTTGAGCAGAAGTCTAACGACCAGTTGGAGTTCTCCCTTGGTTGGGGTCAGACGGGTGTCATCGGTCGTGTGGGTATTAAACTGAACAACTTCTCCATGCGTAACCTCTTCGGCAAGAATAAGATGCATCGTGGTATCATGCCGATTGGTGATGGTGAGCAGTTGTCTCTCTCCTTGCAGACCAATGGTCGCTACTATAGCTCTATCTCCACAGGCTATAGCACAGGATGGTTTGGCGGTAAACGACCGAATGCCTTGAACATCAGTGCTTTCTACTCTAAGCAGTCTGATATCTCCAGCAGCTATCGTAACAACAACCTCTATAATAACTATTGGATGTATATGTCTGGTTATGGTAGCACGGGTTCTGGTTATAACTATGATGCCATGCTCGATGACGACAAATACATCAAGATGTTCGGTGTGTCAGTAGGATGGGGTAAGCGTCTGCGCTGGCCTGATGACTATTTCCAGTTGTCTGTAGCCTTGTCATATACACGTTATATGTTGCGTGACTGGAACTACTTTATCATCTCGAACGGTAACTGTAACAATATCAACTTAGGGGTGACACTCTCTCGTACCTCTACGGATAACCAGCTCTTCCCACGTCGTGGTTCTGAGTTCATGGCTTCTGTCACACTCACACCACCCTGGTCAGCCTTTGACAAAAAAGACTATGAGCATCTTGCCACCGACCGCTCCTCTGCTACCTTTGAGCGAGAGCAGCAGGACAAGTATCGTTGGATTGAGTATCATAAGTGGAAGTTTAAGTCACGTACCTTCACTTCCTTGACGAATGGTCAGAAGTGTCTGGTCCTCATGACCCGTGTGGAGTTTGGATTGTTGGGATCTTATAACAGGTTCAAGAAATCACCGTTTGAGACCTTCTATGTGGGTGGTGACGGTATGAGTGGATACTCTTCTGGTTATGCTGAGGAGACCATCGGTCTGCGTGGTTATGACAATGGTTCTATCTCGAATACGGCAGCTTATCAGGCAGGGACAAGTGCTTACTACAATGCCTATGCCTACGATCGCTTCACGTTGGAGCTCCGCTATCCGTTTATGTTGGGTAACACCACCATCTATGGTCTCACCTTCTTGGAAGGCGGTAATGCGTGGGTGGACACGAAGAAGTTCAATCCGTTTGACATGAAACGCTCTGCTGGTGTCGGTGTACGTATCTTCCTGCCGATGGTGGGTCTGATGGGTATCGACTGGGCATATGGCTTCGACAAGGTGTATAGCGGTAGTAATTACAAGAAGGGTGGCAGCCAGTTCCACTTCATTCTGGGACAGGAATTCTAAGGAAACTCTTAAACCTTTCAGAAGTTTTCACGTCCAAGTGGTGTATTAACTTAAACAGAGACAAATATGAAGAAAGTAATATTGATGATGATAATGTGTGTTGCGACGGTGTCGTTGCATGCACAGAAGTTTGCTTTGTTGGATATGGACTATATCTTGAAGAACATTCCTGCCTATGAGCGTGCCAACGAGCAGTTGTCGCAAGTCTCGAAGAAATGGCAGGCAGAGGTGGATGCTCTTCAGACAGAGGCACAGACCATGTATAAGGACTATCAGAAAGAGGTGGTATTCCTCTCTCAAGAACAGAAGAAGGCTCGTCAGGATGCCATTATGGAGAAAGAGCGTGAGGCTTCTGAGTTGAAGAAGAAATACTTCGGTCCGGAGGGAGAGCTGTTTAAAAAACGTACAGCCCTGATGACTCCTATTCAGGAGGAGATTTATAACGCAGTGAGTGAGATCGCCGACATGCGAGGCTATCAGCTCATCCTCGATCGTGCCAGCGACAGTGGTATCATCTTCGGCTCTCCCAAGGTGGACATCTCCAGCGAGGTGCTTAGCCGATTGGGATATAGTAACTAGATAAACTAGAAGACTAGAATAATGTAATAACGAAATAATTTTAAACAAGACAATGAAAAAAATGATTCTTTGCGCTATTTGCGCAATCTGCGGTTTCACTACCGCCAATGCACAGAAGTTTGGTCATGTTAATGCCCAGGAAATCATCCAGGCAATGCCTGAGTTCACAAAGGCTCGTGCTGATATCGAGGCATTGACCAAGACTTATGAGACAGAGTTGAAGAGTCTGCAGGATGAGCTGCAGAAGAAGGCTGAGGCTTATGAGAAGGAACAGGCTACCCTGCCCGCAAATATCAAGGAGCGTCGTGAGAAGGAGTTGCAGGATATGTACCAGAAGATCCAGCAGACCTATCAGGATAACCAGCAGGCTCTTGCTAAGGAGCAGTCAGAGAAGATGCAGGCTATCCAGGCAAAGGTGATTGACGCTATCAAACAAGTTGGTCAGGCTGGTAACTATGTCTATATCATGGATATCGCCGGTGGTGTTCCCTACATCAGCTCAACACTCTCTACCGATGTGACTGCGGAGGTGAAGAAGAAGCTTGGCTTGTAATAGCCACTACAAATAAACAGAATCCCTGTTGAGCGTCACGCTTGGCAGGGATTCTTTTGTTGGTATCGTACAGGATGTTTCGCTAAGGGATATTCCTTGTTTCAGTAAATTCACTGAATTTACTGACCAAATTCACTGAATTTACTAAGTAAACACACTGAATTTACTAAGTAAACACACTGAATTTACTTGGACAGGCATACCTTGTCAAATAAGAAAGCGGCAAGTGAAGGGTCTCACTTGCCGCTTTGTGTCGGGATGAGGCGACTCGAACGCCCGACCCCTACGTCCCGAACGTAGTGCGCTACCAACTGCGCTACATCCCGATTTGCAGACGATTTTTTCAAATCGCCTGCAAAGGTAGTACATTTAATTGACAATTGAGAAGGGTCAATTGAGAATTATCGGTTTTTAACATTTGGTGTTACTTGTTTCTCTTGATGAATGTCGTATAGACATCACAATTGGAGACAATGGCACTCACCCCGTTCTTGTTTGATTTCTCGAACTGCTCCAAGGCAAGTAATGCCTGGAACTGGGCAGATTGTGGACGATAGACGATCTCGAAGCGGGAGTTGTCGTTATTCCATACAGACTCATACCAAGGGGTAGGGTTGAGGTAGTAGTAACAACTACCGAAGAGCGCTTTCTCTTTCAGCACGGGGTCTTTGGCCTGACTCGCTTTCTGCAGCAGTTGCTTGGCAATCTGTCCGAAATTCGCCTCGTTGACTTCCACAGAGTCTGTCCAGCTCTTGCCATAGCGGGTGAGATACCAGCAGTCACCGCTATATGATGCCTGTGCATAACGGATGGCAAGGTCGTAGTAACGCTGGCACTGTGCGTCACCTTTCATGATGGCAGCCTCTTTCTCCATCGCGAGCATCTCCTTGGCGAAGTCGAGTTTATAGTTGCTCTTCAGTTTCTGTTTCTCATTACTGTACTCAATCTCGTCCTTCAGCCACTGACGCGTAATCCAAGGCTCAATGGTCCATTTACGATTGACGGCATAGACCACCTGTGTCTGGTCAGCCATATAGGAGACAGGAACCTGCTGCAACCAGTTGATGGCTTGTTCCCACTGACAGACACGCAGGTGTTTGGTGCCAATCAGTTCATACATCTTCGTAGGACTAATCTTCATCTGTCCTTTCAGATACTCGTCCAGCTCGTTGTCGGAAGGTGATTTTGTATAAGTGAAGAAGTCCTCCAGACGCTCCACCTTCATTGAGTTGATGCGGGCCTCATAAGCATAGTTGGAGGTGATGTTAAGCAGGGCGTTGGTCGTGAAGTCACGTCCGACTTTGTCGTACTTGTCGACAAGTTGCTGGTTGATGGCACGTGTCAGTGCTCCCCCCTTGAAACCCTCGTAAGGACCCTCGCCACCATTGATCCATTGTAGTTCGTTGGTCAGCCACTTGTCGAAAGCATCGTTCAGCGGGGCCACATCCGACTTGATATAGAAGTGGATGACACGTGCACTGGTCTTTGCCCATTCTGTGCCGTCCATATTCAGCGCCTGCTGGATGTCATCATAACCCTGCTGTTTCTTCCCGAAGAGATATTCCAGCCAGCCCTGTGCCGCCTTCCACATCGCAGGATTCTTGGTTTTACCCTCTCTGATGACCTGTCCGGCAAACTGTGCCATCTGCATCGCCTCCTCCTTCTTGATATCACGGACGAAGAGCTTACCCTCCATATCCTGGTCAACAGCCTCCTGGGCGTTGTTCACGAAGTCCTGCAACAAGAAAGGCAGTACTCCCGCATTGGCATCACGCTCGTACTCCTGACGGATGGCAGCGAAGGAGCGACGTTTGTAGAACTGTGTCATCAGACTGTTATAGTCGCCCATCTCCGCGAAGAGCTCTCCAGCCTCAGCATCCCTGCCAGTCTTATATAACGCACCAGCATAGATGTTCTTCATCATGTCCTTATAGACCGTCTCAATAAACAGGCTTGCCGTATTCTCCCAGAAAGTGACGTTGTCACGGTTCAGTCCGAGCACCATATTACAGCGCATATAAAGTAACGCATGCTGGGAACGCAGTTTTGTCTTGACTTTGCTGAGAGCATACGCCTGTACCTCACGCAGTGTCTTGTTACGCTGGGCGAGTTCTTCCTTGGAGGGATACTTCCAAGAGTCGTCCCTGACACTGGAGCATACGTCAAGGTAGCGTTTCAGGTTCTTGACATAGCTGACCATCAGGGCATCGTTCTTCTTCTGGGCAGCCTTGATGATCTCATCGGCATCGAACCAGTAATAATCCTGGTCGCTTCCGAGATAGGCCTTCCAGTTGTCACGTGTAATCTTGTCGACACGCTCACTGAATTCATTACTGTCGTACAAACGGAACAAGTAGATGTTGTCTGTTCCATACCAGCCACATGCCATCATCGGCATGCCGAGCACGACAAGCAGGCTAATGAGAATAAATCTTTTCATAGGTTTCTGGTTTATATCTGTTAATATTATCTGTTGCTAAATCATAGGTGAGGATGCTGCGTTTCAGTTCCTCACGTTCTTTCTCCACTGCATTCTTGACCTTGAGGATCTCCTCAGCGGTAGCCACATGCTCGATATCCACCCCTTGGATGATGCGATGCCAGAGGAAGACAGGATAGGCTGCCGCCAATGGCAGGTCATAGTCTTCGAGATAACGCAGATAGGGTGCCACATCACGGATATCAAGGATGGGGTTACGCTCCATGAACTTCATCGGGTGTCCTGTGTTATAGAGCATCAGTACTCCGTAGTCGACAGGCGGAACCTTCATCGACAACTGGTGGAGGCGGATGGTGGTTGACAGTTGATAGTTGAAAGTTGACAATACCGACCTCAGCTCCTCCAGGAACTGATAGTAGAACATACGGCTTCGTGCTGTATAGTCACAGTCGATCTGTATCTCCCTCACTCCTTTGATGTCATTCGTCTCATTCATCTGCAGGATGCGGTCAACGATTTTCCTGGCGAGTCCCTCGGGCTTCTGATGCATACAACTCTCGACGATAAAGACGGTAGGGATCATCTCAACACCTGCTGGCAGGGTTTCGCTGAATTTGAGGGTGGCATTAGGTATGGGACCCAGGCTGTCGCTCATCACCACATCAAAATAGCGGCAATACACCTTATTAATATGATACTGCTTCAGGAAGGCACGCTCCGTGGAGTCGAGCCGAAGGTCCGTGCGCCAGTAATAGACGGCATTCCCCTCCTTCATAGGTGATTGCTTACCTTGACAGGCAAGTAATAGGAGTATGGTAGAGGAGAGCAGCAGTCTTTTGATCATAGCAGTTCTGGCAATTGGAAGAGTTTATTACTGTTTGAGCCTTTGATGAGGATGTATTTGCCGGTTAGCGTCTGGCTGTTAGCGGCTATCGCTTCTTTGACTTCCTCGACATCCTTGAACTTACGGAAGTTACAAGGGATGTTTTGGAACTCCTCACCTACCAGCCATACCTCTTCGAAATGAGCATCGGTCAGCATATCGACAACCTTCTGATGCTCCTCTTCAACAACATCGCCCAGTTCACCCATCTTTCCGATAATCGCCATCTTATGCGGTACGTCCATCAGTTTGAAGTTGTCGATGGCAGCCTTCATACTCGTAGGATTGGCGTTATAAGCATCCACAACAAGATGGTTATGCTCTGTCACCGTCATCTGACTGCGGTTGTTCGAGGGGATATAATTCTCTAAGGCGTGGTTGATCTGCTCAAAAGGTATGTTATTCACATAGCCGATAGTGATGGCGGCAAGCATGTTGTCGAGGTTGTAGGCTCCGATGAGATGAGTCTGTACCTCCATCCACTCAGAGGTATAGTCAGCATCGGCATCCTGCTCCCGCCAGCGGAACTTCAGGAAGGGAGCACAACTGATGACCTCACCACGAATCAGGATGTCCTTGGAGTCACTCTGTCCATAGTAATAGATATCAGGCTGAACTCCTCTTTCCCCTCTTTCCTTCACCATTTTCATCAGATGCTCGTTGTCACGATTGACGAAAAGGGGACAGTCGTGGCCGATCAGGAAGTCATACAGTTCTCCCTTGGTCTTGCAGACCCCTTCGAAGGAGCCGAATCCCAACAGATGGGCACGTCCAACATTCGTGATGAGTCCACTAGTCGGCTCTGCAGTCTCTACCAGTGTCTTGATGTCTCCGGGATGTGAGGCTCCCATCTCCACGACGGCGATATCATGATCCTCATTCAAACGGAATAAGGTTTTGGGCACTCCCACATCGTTGTTGAAATTACCCTCTGTAGCCATCACGTTGTAACACTCTGACAGGACGGCACGGATGAGTTCCTTGGTCGTCGTCTTGCCGTTGGTGCCCGTGATACCGATAACAGGGATGTCAAACTGACGACGGTGTTCCCGTGCCAGGTCCTTGTAGGTTTGCAGACAGTCATCGACCAGTATGAGTTGAGCGTTGAGCGTTGAGGGTTGAGCGTTGGAGGGGGCTTCATCCACGATGGCATAAGCGCAGCCTTTCTCCAAAGCCTGTACAGCGAATTGATTACCATTGAACGACTCACCTTTCAGGGCGAGGAAGATACTACCCTCTGGGCAGTTCCTTGAGTCGGTGGTAATACATGGATGCTGCTGGTAAAGTTTATAAAGTTCCTTAATATCCATTGTTATTTTATGATTTTGACGCAAAGATACAAAAAAACTCTAAACTCTAAACTCTAAACTCTAAACTTTTTCGTATCTTTGTCATAAAAAGACGAAGATACTCCATCTCAGCATAAAAAAAGAATAAATTCTTTTTGTTCTGCTTTCGATTTTTCGTATCTTTGCAAAAAATATGGAGTACACACTGAACTGTAACGGACGATTATTAGAACTCAGCACCCCACAGGTGATGGGTATCCTGAATGTGACGCCTGACTCATTCTATGCGGAAAGTCGTCAGCAGACGGCGACGGATATTGCCTTGCGAACCAAACAGATTCTGCAAGAGGGAGGCAGCATCATTGATGTGGGTGCCTGCTCTACACGTCCGGGAAGTGAGCCGGTTACGGAAGCAGAGGAGATGGAGCGTCTGCGTTTTGCTCTTGCCATTATCCGTCGTGAGGCTCCAGAGGCAGTGGTCAGTGTGGACACTTTCCGTCCTGATGTGGCGCGTATGGTTGTTGAGGAATACGGTGTGGATATCATCAATGACGTGTCGGAAGGTGCTGATGCGAAGATGTTCCGTATGGTAGCGCGCCTGGGTGTACCCTATATATTAATGTCTGTTCAGCCGACCATTCGTGAAATGCTGCTTCATTTTGCCCGTGAGGTGGATGAGTTGCGCTCATACGGTCAGAAAGACATTATCCTCGACCCAGGCTTTGGCTTTGGTAAGACCTTGGAGCAGAATTACGAGGTGATGATGCAGCTGGAACGGTTATCCGTTATCGGACTTCCTGTATTGGCGGGTGTCTCCCGTAAGTCGATGATATATAAGGCGTTGGCATGTGAACCAGGAGAAGCGATGAATGGTACGACCGTACTGAACACCATCGCTTTGCAGAAGGGTGCCAGTATTCTGCGTGTCCATGATGTGAGGGAAGCCGTGGAGTGTGTTGCGTTAGTTGAGCGGTTAAAATTGAGCGAGTAGTATGATAGTAGAGTTAGGCATCAAAGATATTATCGATATCGTCCTCGTCGCCATGATGTTGTATTACATCTACAGGCTGATGAAAGAGTCGCGTTCCTTGAATGTGTTCATGGGAATCATGATTTTCATCGTGTTATGGCTGGTGGTGTCTCAGGTATTGGAGATGCGCCTGTTGGGTGCCATCATGGACAAACTGGTCAGCGTGGGTGTGATAGGTCTGATTATCCTGTTCCAAGAAGACATTCGAAAGTTCCTCTATAATCTGGGTGCTCATGAACGTATGCGAATGCTGACTCGTTTGTTGGGAAAGAGTAAAACAGCAAATAGCGAGGAACTGAAACAGACCATCATGCCGGTAGTGATGGCATGTATGGGTATGAGTAGACGTAAAATCGGTGCTTTGATCGTCTTTGAGCGTAATATGCCGTTAGATGATGTGGTGGCTACTGGTGAGCGGATAGAGGCCATCATCAGTCAGCAACTCATCGAGAACATCTTCTTCAAGAACTCTCCGTTGCATGACGGTGCGATGATTATCTCCAAACGACGTATCAAGGCGGCAGGTTGCATCCTCCCCGTCAGTCATAATCTGGACATTCCCAAGGAACTGGGTTTGCGACACCGTGCGGCATTAGGTATCTCACAGGAGTCCGATTGTGTCGCCATCGTGGTGAGTGAGGAGACGGGCGGTATCACCGTAGCGATCAAGTCTAACCTGCAGATTCGTCTGACCGCGGAGAAATTGGAGAGTATCCTCACGAAAGAATTGATGTAAATATATATTAAAAGTTTAGAGTTTAGCGTTTAGAGTTTAGAGTTTTTTTGTATCTTTGCAATTCAGTATATATCTTAAAACTAATAATAATAAAACAAACTATGGATTTATTAAGTCAAATCGTAGCGCGTGCTAAGGCAAACAAGCAGCGCATCGTGCTCCCGGAAGCAGAAGAGGAGCGCACCCTTTGTGCAGCCGACAAGGTATTGGCTGACGACATCGCAGACATCATCCTGATTGGTAACCCTGACAAGGTACATGCTCTTGCCAAGGAGAAAGGATTGACAAACATTGATAAGGCGACTTTGATTGACCCGGAGAATTTCGAGAAGAGTGAGGAACTTGCAGAGAAGCTCGCAGAGCTTCGTAAGTCAAAGGGTATGACTATCGAGGAAGCTCGCAAACTAGTGAAGAACCCCTTGTATCTTGGTTGTATGATTATCAAGACGGAAGGTGCTGACGGTCAGATCAGCGGTGCCCTCTCTACCACAGGTGACACCCTGCGTCCTGCCTTGCAGATCATCAAATGCGCTCCTGGCATCACCTGTGTCAGCGGTGGTATGCTGTTGATTTCCAAGCAGCCTCAATATGGTGAGAATGGTGTGTTGGTAATCGGTGACGTGGCAGTGACTCCTATGCCGGATGCCGCCCAGCTCAGTCAGATTGCCGTATGTACGGCACAGACCGCTAAGTCAGTGGCAGGTTTTGCAGATCCCCGTGTTGCCATGCTGAGCTTCTCCACCAAGGGAAGTGCCAAGCATGAGGTGGTGGATAAGGTGATAGAGGCAACGAAACTTGCCAAGGAACTGGATCCGTCTCTGAAGATTGACGGAGAGTTGCAGGCTGATGCCGCCCTTGTTCCTGGTGTCGGTGCCAAGAAAGCCCCTGGCTCAGAGATCGCAGGTAAGGCAAACGTCCTCGTATTCCCTAACCTGGAGGTAGGTAATATCGGTTATAAACTCGTACAGCGCTTAGGTGATGCCATAGCCATTGGTCCTATCCTGCAGGGTATCGCACGTCCTGTCAACGACCTGTCTCGCGGCTGCTCCGTAGAGGATATCTATTATATGGTTGCCATTACCGCCTGTCAGGCTATGGACGCAAAGAAATGAAGCGACTAACAGAATTGAAGTTATGAAGATATTAGTATTAAACTGTGGTTCGTCCTCTATCAAGTACGCATTGTACAACATGGACGACAAGAGTGTGATGACGTCAGGTGGTGCTGAGCGTGTAGGCTTGGACGGTGCCTTTGTGAAGGTGAAGCTCGCCAATGGTGAGAAGAAACAGATCATGCATGACATCCCTGAGCATACAGAGGGTGTGAAGTTTATCTTCTCGCTGTTGACAGATCCGGAGATTGGTGTGATCAAAGACTTGAAGGAGATTGATGCCGTTGGTCACCGTATGGTGCATGGCGGTGAGAAGTTCAACAAGTCTGTCATCCTGACTGACGAGGTGTTGAAGGCTTTTGAGGAGTGTTCCGATCTGGCACCGCTGCATAACCCCGCCAACCTGAAGGGTGTGAATGCCGTGAAGGAGCTGATGCCTGGACTGCCTCAGGTCGGTGTGTTTGACACTGCTTTCCATCAGACGATGCCCCCCAAGGCTTATATGTATGCCATTCCTTTCGAGCTGTATCAGAAATATGGTATCCGTCGTTATGGTTTCCATGGTACCTCTCACCGTTATGTGTCAGCACGTGCCTGTGAGTTCCTCGGTATCCCTGCGGAGGGTACGAAGATGGTGACCTGTCACGTGGGTAATGGTGGCTCTATCGCTGCCGTGAAAGATGGTAAGTGTATCGACACCTCTATGGGTCTTACACCCCTTGAGGGACTGGTGATGGGTACCCGTGCCGGTGATATTGACGGTGGTGCCGTGACTTTCATCGAGAAGAAACTCGGACTGGACGCTGACGGTATGTCTAACCTGCTCAACAAGAAGAGTGGTGTAGCCGGTATCACAGGCGGTTCCAGTGACATGCGTGATGTCGAGAATGCCGCCAAGAGTGGTGACGAGCGTGCCAAACTAGCACAGGATATGTATTTCTACCGTATCAAGAAGTACATTGGCGCCTATGCTGCCGCTATGGGTGGTCTGGATGTTGTCGTCTTCACCGCTGGTGTTGGTGAGAACCAGGTGAGCATGCGTGCCGAGGTATGCAAGGACATGGAGTTCCTTGGCATCAAGTTCGACGCGTCGAAGAACAATGTCCGTGGTGAGGAGGCTGTGATCTCCGCCGATGACTCTAAGGTGAAAGTGGTTGTCATTCCTACTGATGAGGAGTTGATGATTGCCACTGACACGATGAACCTGTTGAAGTAAGGGTTTCCCTACGACAATAACATGAGGAGGGTGTGCCAGACGACACGCCCTCCTATTAACTCAAAAACGAATATGAAGAAAGTTGCTTTCCTTTTGGTCATGACATGTATGCAGCTCGCTGTGTCTGCACAGTCAGAGACCGCAGTACTGAAGTTTGGGTTCCTCAGCTATTCTGCTGTGCTCCAGTCTATGAGTGATTATGCCCTTGTAGAGACAAACATGGCACAGTTGCAGGAGCAGTATGCCGCAGAGCAGAAACGTGTGGAAGACGAGTTTAACAAGAAATATGAGGAGTTTCTGGACGGTCAGCGTGACTTCCCGCAGACCATCTTACAGAAGCGTCAGACCGAGCTTCAGGAGTTGCTTGACAAGAATATCGCTTTCAAGAAGGAGAGTCAGCGTCTCTTGGCGGAAGCCAGGGAGAGGGCTTTGCAGCCGTTGAAGACACGTCTTGCTGATGCTTTGGCTCGTGTGGGCAGCTCCCGTGGTCTCGCCTTTATCCTCAATACAGACCAGAACGCCATGCCGTGGATGAATATCACGATGGGTGAGGATGTGACAGATGCAGTGAAAGACGCGTTACGTTAACGATGACCATGTTTCCGAGTAAACCAGGACCTATTGGTATCTTCGACAGTGGCTATGGCGGTCTGACCATCTTACATGGTATCCGCCAGTTGTTACCCCAGTATGACTACCTCTACTTGGGTGACAATGCCCGTGCCCCCTATGGTACCCGTTCCTTTGATGTGGTCTATGAGTTTACCCGCCAGGCGGTCACCCGTCTTTTTGAGATGGGCTGCCACCTCGTGATCTTAGGATGTAACACCGCGTCCGCGAAGGCGTTACGTACTATCCAGGAACATGACCTCCCCAACCTCGACCCACAGCGTCGTGTGTTAGGTATCATCCGTCCTACGGCGGAGGTCATCGGTTCCCTGACGCATTCCCGTCATGTCGGTATCTTTGCGACGGAAGGTACCATTAGGAGCCAGAGCTATAACCTGGAGATTCATAAGTTCTTCCCGGACATCCACGTCAGCGGTGTCGCCTGTCCGTTCTGGGTTCCCCTGGTGGAATATAACGAGGCAGACTCCCCTGGTGCGGATTATTTCGTGAAGAAACGCATTGACCAGCTCCTGCGTATGGACTCCGAGATTGACACCATTATCTTAGGCTGTACCCATTATCCTTTGTTATTGCCTAAGATTCATAAATACATTCCCCGTGGCATCCGTATCATCTCCCAGGGGGAATATGTCGCTGACGCGCTGCAGAAATATTTCCACCGGCATCCTGACATCGAACAGCGTTGTACCCAGGGTGGTGAGGTCCATTACCTCACGACAGAGAATCCTGAGAAGTTCAAGGAACAGGCACAGATATTCCTCCACGAACCCGTGGAGGTGGAGAATATCACGTTAGTTTAATAGTCGTTTGGCAAAGTAGCGTACGGGATACCATACGCTGAGGAATCCTACGGCGAGGACGGTGAAGAAGATGAGGATGATATCCCACGGATGTACGCTGACGGGATAGGCATCGATGATAAACGCTCCCTCTGACTGTCCCAGTCGTACAATACCATATTGCTGTTGCAGCCAACAGAGGAACAGTCCGATGGCGATGCCGATGACGGCTCCCATCGCTGAGATCATACGTCCCTCAAACAAGAAGATATGGACAATCTGCTTGTCGGAAGCCCCCAAGTTACGCAGCGTCACCACATCATTCTTCTTGTCGATCATCAGCATCGAGATACTGCCGATGATATTAAAACAAGCGATGACAAGGATGAAGGTGAGGAAGATATATGCCATGAGCTTCTCTATCTTCATGATGCGGAAGGTGTCTTCCTGCTGCTCATAACGGTCACGCACCACGAAACGGTCACCGGCGATCTCCTGCATCTCTGCCTTCACCTTCTCGAAGTCACTGCCGTTTTTCAGACGAAGCTCCAAGGAGGAGAGCATCCCCTCTTGGTCAAAGAGATGACGGGTGAAATGGATGGAGGTGATGATATACCGTTTGTCGTATTTCCCTTGTTTGATACTGAACAGGACACCGGGTGAGTACAGCTCATCCTCCACGAAACCTTCCTGCAGGTTTGCCATGTTGAGCTGACCCTCCCTCCGAGGGGCATAGATCTTCAAAGGGCGTTCGTAGGTATAGCCTGTCCCCAGCTGGTAGGCGACGCCAAGACCTAAGATGCCATAATACATATCGGCGGCATGCAGCTCAAAGTCACCGTCACCCTCCAATACCTCACGGATATGCGTCAACTTGTCGAAGTTATCCTCCACACCCTTCAGTTGAATCATAGCCTGTCGCTCCCCATAGACGGCAAGAGCCTGGTCTTCCATCACCTCTGTGGCGACATCCACCTGCGGCAGTTGACGGATACGTGTCAACAGTGAGTCGTCGGCGGCAACCGTCTTTCCCTTGGCTGGTGTGATTTTTATTTGTGGGTCAAGTTGCGTGAAAAGGGAGGCTACCATATCGTGAAACCCGTTGAACACGCTGAGCGTCACCACCAGTGCCATCGTGGCAACGGCGACTCCCACGACGGAGATGCCGCTGATCACGTTGATAGCGTTGGTGCTCTTCTTCGAGAAGAGGTAGCGACGGGCGATATAGAATGGGAAGTTCACTTCTTCAACAGCTCGTCAATATGGTCGATATAGTCGAGTGAGTCGTCAATGAAGAAACGCAGCTCAGGGATGATACGCAACTGATGGCGTACCCTGGTCCCCAACTCATACCGGATCTGTTTCTCGTTCTTATGGATGTTCTCCATCAACTCCTCGCCACGCTCACTGGGGAAGATACTCAGGTGCGCCGTGCAGATGCTCAGGTCAGGGCTCACACGTACTCTCGTGACACTCACCATGACCCCATGCATCGAACGAGTCTGCTGCTGGAAAATAACACTCAATTCCTTCTGCAGCAACCGCGCAATCTTATTCTGTCTTGTCTCTTGCATATGATTTCGTTCTTTTTTCGGGTACAAAGGTACGATTAAGTGAGTAAAATGCCAAATAAATTTGGGCATTTTCGAACGTGAGTACCTTCAACCATAGGTTAAAGGTAGTGCAAATCGGGTAAAATGCCAAATAAATTTGGGCAGATAAAATAAAATATCAATATTTTTTGTTTTTTACCAACTAATTTGTACCTTTGCAAAAATCAATAACAGTTAAATCTATAAATGAGAGAAAATGAAAAAGGTTTTATTATTGGTGGGTATTTGTCTGTTGGCAGGTTCCACAATTAGTTACGCACAGTTGACAAAAGAACAGATAGAGGCGCGTAAAGAATTAAAGAAGGCTACCAAGGCTGAGTTGAACGAAAAGGCTACTAAGACCGCCCGTAAGGAGGCTAAGAAGTTGACTAAAGAGGGATGGAAGGTTTCTCCAGGAGCTTTGCCCATGGAGAAACAGTTAGACCGTTCTTATATGATGGAGATGGAAATAGATGATGATCTGTTCCAGAAGTTCATCATTGGTGAGGCGATGAGTTTCGGTAGTGTCTATGATGCGGCGAAGATGCAGGCAACAGAACTTGCCAAACAGGCTTTGGCAGGTAAGATTCAGACCGAGGTGACGGCTCTTATCGAGAATACGGTAGCCAACGAACAAGTAGGCAAAGACGTGGCGAACTCCCTTGCCAAGTCGATCATGGCGAATAAGAACCTGATTATTCAAAGCATTGGTCGTGTACTTCCTGTCGTGGAGCTCTACCGTGAGAAGACCAATGGCTATGAGGTGCTTGTCCGTATTGCCTATAATAGTAAAATGGCAAAGGCTGCAGCTAAAAAGGCGGCAAGCGAGGAACTGGCTAAGCAAGGTGACGAAGTACAGAAGAAACTCGACGACATTCTAGGCTGGTAAGTAATGAGACGAGCGGTTATCCTCCTGCTGACACTGTTGACAACTTCCGTTTTTGCCCAGAAGGTGAAGACGGTAGAGGGCGAATACACCTATCATGCTCCAGAGAATGTAACGATAGAGCAGGCAAGGCGGATTGCTTTGGAACGTGCAAAGATCCAGGCACTGGCTGACGAGTTCGGCACTATTGTTCAGCAACAGAACGTCACCCGTGTAGAGAACAGTAATGGTGAGTCTACGACGGACTTCTTCAGTGTTGGAGGCAGTGAGGTAAAAGGCGAATGGCTTGCTGACGAGGAAGATCCGGAATACAAAATCAGCTATGACGACAATATGCTGGTGGTGACTTGTCGCGTGAAAGGAAAGGCTCGTGAACTAGTGTCGGCAAAGATTGACTTCCAAGCCCATGTGCTTCGTAATGGTACCGAAGATAAGTTTGAGGACAGCGAGTTTTATGCTGGCGACGATCTCTATTTGTCATTCATCTCTCCTGTAAAAGGCTATGTCGCAGTCTATCTGATAGATGCTGATAGGCAGGCATATTGTTTGTTGCCTTATCGTAGTCAGTCGGAGGGCGCTTATGCTATAAGGGACGATCAGCGTTATGTGTTTTTCAGTGCCAAAGACGTTCCCCAACAAGAACGTGCCTTTGTTGACGAATACAATATGACCTGTGACAAAGACGAGGAGCATAACTTGATATATGTGGTGTTTTCGCCCAATGAGTTTACGAAGGCTGTCGACAGAGCTTCGGATTCTGAGACGCTGCCTCGTCAGTTGTCGCATAAAGAGTTACAGGAGTGGCTTGCCAAGTGTCGTAAATATGACAAAGAGATGAACGTGCAGTCGTTTCCTATGACTATTAAAAAGAAATAATTCACTAAAACTATAAATAAAATGAAAAAAACATCTATTCTCTTCGCATTTCTCTGCTTAGTTGCAGTGAGTGTATCGGCAAAGACAAAAACCGACTATCGTAACGCATTGATTCTTGCCTATTCACAGGCAAACAGTGTCTATGAGGATGACAACATCAAGTTGGAGATATATAATGAGCAGTTATGGGCTACCAATAAGACCAAAAAGACCATTTTCATCGACAAGGCCCAGTGCTTCGCTTTCCATAATGGAAAGGCAAAACCACTGTTTGACCCTGAGCAGAACAAGCAAGGTGATGATAAAAAAGCCTCCAAGAAAGGTGTGAGCACCAAGGAGGACGAGTACATCACCATTGCTCCCAATATCGGTGCTAAACAGAATGAGACATACATCTGCAATATGTCGACATCACTTTACAGGAAATATACTACCTCAGAGACTACCGACGACGACTTCACGGAGTATGACAAGCGACTGCTTTCCATTGTCGAGGAAATGGTGAGTGAGTCATTGGATGGTGACTCAAAGGGCAAAGAGTATAAAGGAACGGTTGTACGCCATCTGACAGAGGATGAGAGTATCAATAACATCGGAGCGTCTATTGCCTACGCCTTCAACAAGAAGAGTGAGGATTGGACGAATGTCTCGATGTCCACATGGGTAAGCGATGTTATTTTTGCTCCTTTTTACGTAGAGATGCCGACCGACCTGAAAAAGAAAGACAAGAAGGGGTTCGGAATCAAAGAGACGACACCGGCAATCCTCCACATCAAAGCCAATAGCCCCTTTGAGTTTGATGAAGATCGTTCACCTATCATTGTTTGTGACTGGGAAGGTAATTATAAAAAAGGTACCTTTACGCTGAATCACACCTGGATATCGAAGAAAAAGGGTAGCTTCCTTGGAAAGTTCGTAGGCGGTCTGTTTACTTTTGGAGCGTTGTGGTATACGCCCTTCTCCGAGAACGCCTATAAGAAGATTATCCATTTCGACGGTGCTACCGCAGACTGGGGAAAGCTTAATTATGTCAGTGACATCATGAATACCGGACAAGACGACTGATGCGAACATTACTGACGATAGTGATCTGTTTTTGTTGCCTTCACGGACATAGTGTGACGGTCGACAAACGCACCTCAGAAGCTCTGGGGTATATCAAGCAGGGCTATATACAATATGGGTTTGAAGAGCTGAAGAAATCAGCTGCCACCAATGATCTTGCCGCCCAGTTCTATTTGGCTGTCTGCTATCAATATGGTATCGGGACCGAGAAAAGCGATCCCGATGCCTTTAGGATGTATCGCAAGGCGGCAGAGCGCGGACTTCCTGACGCCATGTATCATATCGCTGCTTTCTACAGAGATGGTATTGCTGTGGCGCAGGATACTGAACGTGAGAAGGAGTGGCTGCAGCGCTATAGCAAGAAGGGGGGACAATTCCTGCTCACCGACCTCATACCTATCTATAACGAAGGTGTGAAGCATTCGCAGAACTATGCCCTGAACCCCAAGGGAGGCAGTGGCATTCCTGCCAATCAGGTGGCTCAGAATACAGTCCAGCAGCCTCAGGTCATCGTACAGGCACAGCCCATTGCTGTCACTCAGCCTCAGGCTGCCAATAAGCCTGCTCCGCAGACCAAGAAGTCAGATGTCGACCAGAACATTCCTACAGGCAAACTGATGCGTACACATACTTTCGCCCTTATCATTGCTAATGAGAACTATATGGAAGTTGCCAATGTTCCTAATGCATTGAATGACGGACAGGTCTTTAAAGAATATTGTCAAAAGACACTCGGCATACCAGAAAGCAATATCCGTTATACACCTGATGCAACACTGAATCGCATGAAGAGACAGTTGAGCTGGATCAGTCAGGTGATGGAAGCCTATAAGGGCGATGCCAACATCATCTTCTACTATGCTGGTCACGGTATCCCAGACGAGAGTAACCAGTCGTCCTACCTGTTACCTGTCGACGGCTATGGCTCTGATATAACGACGGGGTACAGCCTTGATGAAATCTATAAAATGCTAGGAGAAAAGAAGGCGAAGTCTGTTGTGGTATTGCTGGATGCCTGTTTCAGTGGTGCCAATCGTGATGGAGCTATGTTAGCTTCGGCACGTGGTGTGGCTATAAAAGCTAAACAGGGTGCACCTAAAGGCAAGATGGTCATTCTTTCAGCAGCGCAAGGTGATGAGACGGCATATCCCTACCAGGAGAAGGGGCATGGCATGTTTACCTATTATCTGTTGAAGAAACTGAGGGATACGAAAGGCGATGTGACTTTTGGTGAATTGGCTGACTACGTCACTAGTGAGGTCATGAAGCAGAGCGTCGTCACTAACGGCAAGATGCAGACTCCTCAGACTATTCCCTCTGACAAGGCAGTAGACTGGAAGAAATGGAATTTTAAATAAGTGTATGCGGACGCCTCTGAGAATGCTCCTGCTGCTCATCATGATGGGTTCCACTGCGATGGCGGTCGCGCAGGATGTCAATCTGGACAGCCTGTACGGGGAGTATGTGACAGAGGACGTGAGAAAGCAACTGGATAAGTTCAAGGAACTGGAAATACAACTGCAACAGCAGGAACAGGAGCGTGAAAAGAAGAAGACGGTGTGGTATGTGGTATTGGCATGCTGCGCCGTCAGTTCTGTTATTGTCACGGGAGGTATATTCCGTGCTGTCTTCAAGGGACAGGAGGGTGCACCGCTCCGTAATAAGCTCTCTGCCGGGGCTATCTGTCTGTGTGGCGGTATCGTCATCTTCCTGCTTGATGTCGTTTGGTTCTACATGTCCTTTGAGGCAAACCAGAAAGTACAGAAGCTGATCCTCTTTGCCATCCTCCTCGTCTTAAGTATCGCCTTGTGGATTTACACGAAAAGACAAAGGTGACCTGACTTTATGAATAATTCTGACAAAGTGCCTCAAATTTAGGGGCACTTTTCGTTTTTGTTTGCTGCTGGACGCAAATGAGCGAAAATAGCGGCATTTCGGTAATTCGTTTATAGCCAAAGAGTTACCAGTTTGAGAGGAGGAAAAAGGAGTCAGTAGTCAGGCGTCAGGAGAGAGAAAACACCGTTTTTGCCCCTGTTTTTCGTATAGAAAGGTGCCGACTTTCGGGTAGTTAGTCGGCACCTAACGGGTAGTTAGGTACCGACTAACCCTCCTTGAGGTGCCGCCTTTCTCTTTTTTCGCTCCAAACAAGCGTTTTTTCACACCCAGATTTTCCAGAAGCTCCTAAAATCCGAACAAGAATTTTGACCAAACTTTTTGACAACATATACTCGTGTCACTCTGTAGCCGTATAAAAAAATAATCCCCAATCTTTTGCTAATATCACTTTTTTCATTATATTTGCAGGGTATAATATACTATGAGATATGAGGAAAACGAGATTATTACTACTGATTACTTTATTGACTGTCGCAACGACAGTGATGGGACAGAATGATGCCAATGCCAGACGGCAGGCGGCAAGAAAGCGTGGTGCTAATGTCACCCGACAGACGACTCAACAGCCAGTTCAGCAACCGGTGCAGTCACAACAGCCACAGGCGACAGTGCCTACAACCCCTCCTGCACCAGTTAATATTGAGAATCAAAAACAGTACGACCAGTATATCGAGGCAGCCCAAAAAGGGGATGCTGCCGCAGAGAGGAAAGTCGCTGATAGTTTTAAGTTCCCTTCAGAAGGATATATCTATTGGTTGAGGCGTTCGGCAGAACATGGTGACCAGGGCTCTCAAAACGTGCTTGCCTTCTGTTATGCCTCAGGACGCGGCATCGGGAAAGACAAGAAACTGGCTTTCGACTGGTGGTTAAAATCTGCCGAACAGGGTAATGCCGCCTCGCAAGGTTCCGTAGCAGATTTCTATCTGGATGGGGATGTTATTCCCAAGAACGAAGAGAAGGCATACTATTGGTATCAGAAGGCTGCGGCACAGAATGAAGTCCATAGTCTGGTGATGATGGGTTATGCCTACGAGGGAAAGGGCATTATCCCTGCTGACCCCGTCAAATCCTTTGAGTGTTTCAAGAAGGCTGCGGAGTCGGGAAATGTTACAGGAGAATGCCAGGTGGCTTTCCGTTATTTCTACGGCGACGGTGTGACACAGGACTACGGACAGGCTGCCTATTGGTTCGACAAGGCGATTGCCCATGGTGACGACCCTGAGGAGGTAGCGTATTGGAAGGAAATGTCTGACAAGGCAAAGCTGAGGCAGCAGATTAAAGATAAGCAGAAGAAATGAGATACAGGACAATCATACTAGCAGTGCTGCTGACTGTCGCAGTCATCGCCTCAGGACAGACGAGACGGCGTGTCGCAACGCAACGGACCACAACCACTACGCAACAGAGACAACAGACACCACAGCCACAGCAGTCTTCCGATGACGAGTGGAAACTGCTGTATGACGACCTGCGCAAGTGTCGTGCCTCCAACCACTATATGGTCCTCAATGGTCCGTATATCGGACTGTGTGCCTCGGACGGTGAGGAGATTATCAAGCCTGGTATATATGACGCTGTCATCGACTGCAACCTGTCTGAGTATATCTTTCTGCTGAAGAATGACCTGTGGGGACTCTACGACCTGAAGCAACGCAAGGAGGTCATCCCCTGCAAGTACGAGAAAGACGGTATCTTGGTGCAGGATTTGTACAAGGAAGACTATGAAGGTCATCTTGCAAAGACACCTGTTCGTACTATCTGTGTGGTGAGCAGGGATGGTAAGAGGGGAATCTATGATGTCAGACAAGGACGTGAGATAGTGCCTTGCGACTATTTCGGAGCGGATGTGATGGAAACGGTTGATGACATGTACCTCGTATGGAACCTGCCATCGGGTAAGGACGTGACAGAGGGTTCTACGTCACTGCCCTATGAAGGCATCTACGATGCACGTCAGCACAAGCAGCTCACACCACTGAAATACGGTATGACATACCTCAGCGACTTTAAGAAACAAGACTACTGCCGAGTACTGAGCAACCGCGATCCTACTATTCAGCATGAAGAGGGAATCGGAATTGTTGACAGAGAAGGTCGTGAATTGCTGGAGCCGAAGTATACCACACTGATACGATTGGACATCCTCAATGACAAGAGTACTATTTATATTGTGGGTGAGGGAGGACAGCGCAGTGGTGACTTTGGTGATAATTACAGCGAACTTGTCAGCGACCGCTATGCCCTCTATGATGTGAAGAAGAAAGCTTTCCTGACAGGTTTTGACTACAAGCGCATCAACCCGTTGAAGGAGGGCATCGTGATATGGGAGGGAACGCAACTTACAGACTCCACCAGTCTGGAGGGACTGACCTCTTTCTGTACCAAGGATGACCAGTGGGGCTATATGGACGGATACGGTAAGATTGTCGTACCAGCCCAGTATGAGGCGGTGACGGAATTCGAGGGCGGTGTGGCACAGGTGACCAAGAACGGTGTGACCTCCATGCTCGCCAATCCCTTGAAAGGTACTGTATTGACGATTGCCAAGGGAACAGAGTCGGGCAAGAACATCGACAGTAACATCCCTGAGACAGGCAGGAAGGACGAGAACCTGTTTGCCTTTGTCTTTGCTAACGAGAACTATGCCAACCTGAAAGGTGCCGACTATGCCATCAATGACGGAAAGGTGTTCTATGAGTATTGCAGAAAGACACTCGGTATGGTTCCTGACAAACAGCTCCATTTCTACGAGGATGCCACCTATGGTAATATGGCGAGTGCCGTCAATACCATCAAGAATGTGGCAACAGTCTTTGACGGAGAGGCGAAGATCATCTTCTATTTCGCAGGACTGGGGGCTACAGACAGCAAGACCAAGGAGCGTTACCTGTTGTTAGCCGACGGCTCGTTGCAGACTCTCGGGACGACAGGCTATAGTGTGACGGAATTGCAGAACACGCTCAATAGTCTGAATACCGTTTATACGCTGGTCATCATTGATGCTCCCTTCTCAAATACGGACCGTAACGGCAACATGCTTGCCGAGTCGCGTGGTGTTCAGATAGCACCGAAGAAAATCCCTGTACAGGGAAAGACCATCTTCTGTGTCAGCAGTACGGACAACGAGACGGCATACGCCAGCAAGAACTACGGGCATGGGCTGTTTACTTTCGGTATCCTGCAGCAACTGCAACAGACGAAAGGGGAGGGGACGTTGAAGGAACTGATAGACAATGCCTCGGAATGGACGAAGAAGGAATCGATGAGTGAGTTTAAGCAGACGCAGACTCCACAGCAGACGGTTTCTATGGAGATGGAAGAGCGATGGCAGCAAATTAAATTCTGAATACGATGAGAAGAATCCTGTTGATATCCCTGTTGGCTGGTGTCTTCCAAGGTTGTCTTGCACAGATAGACTGGACCGAGGAAGACGACAACGGTAAGATCGGTTTCGTGGATGCCAACCGCAGATGGGTCGTTCAACCCGTCTACGAGGGCGCCAGTTGGAACTCATGGGCTCATGTCGGCACCTTCGTCGTCAACAGGACTGACCCGACAGTAGGAGCCATCAACCAGAAAGGCGAAGTGATTATCCTGCAGGGGAAATACGATGCGATAGACATTGTGAACTATCATTACCAGCGGAACGTAGGACCCTTCTATCTGAAACTGCATGAACTGAATGGCAGGTACGGACTGGCTGACGTGGAGGGAATAATCATCGTGCCCTGCCGCTATGACAAGATAGACATCAAGGAGCAGGGCGTACTTGCCGAGGAGAACGGAGGAAACAGGAGTGTATGGTCTTATGAGGGAAAGGAACTGGCAAAAAGCAATAGTCTTACTTTCCTCTTGGAGGAGAAATTCATCAAGACGAGGAAGGGTGAGAATATCTTTGGCGCCTATTCCTATGAGGGTGAACAGGTAGTGCCTTGTGAGTATGAGGAGGTTAACTGGGCAGCCGATGGCATCTATATCGTCAAAAAGGACGGGAAGTATGGCTACTATGCCCAAGGACGTGAGGTCATACCCTGTATCTACGACAGTGTCAAACCCTTCGTCAACGATGTGGCTACGATTAAGAAAGACGGTGAGGTGCGGATGCTGAAGAATCCGTTGAAGGATGCCGCGCAGATATTGACGGACGACAACCTGTTGGCAAACAGGAAGAAGGGCGGTCCTGTACTGAGCCGCTATCCGCCTCCTGACTCTGATGTCGACAAGGATATCCCTGTGGCAAAAGGAAAACAGGAGAAAGTGTTTGCCTTCATCATCGCCAACGAGAACTATCCCAAGGCTCCAGTACCATATGCATTGAATGACGGAAGGATATTCCGGGAGTACTGTATCCAGACACTGGGACTGCCGAAGGATCATGTCAACATCTATGAGGATGCCACCTTCGGCAATATCATCCAGGCTGTGGAGAAGATGAAATCCATCGCTGATGCCTACGACGGTGAGGCGAGTGTCATCTTCTATTACGCAGGACACGGTCTTCCTGACGAGAAGCAGTCTACTGCCTATTTATTGCCGATAGACGGAAATGTCTCTGATATCACTACGACAGGCTATAGTCTGGCGAAACTCTATAAGGAACTGTCTGTGTTGAAACTGAAGTCGTCGGTGGTATTCCTCGATGCCTGCTTCAGTGGGGCGAAACGTGAGGATGACATGCTTACCACGGGTCGTGGTGTCGCCATCAAGGTCAAGGAGACGGCACCGCAGGGTAAGATGATTGTCTTTACTGCCGCACAGGGTGACGAGACCGCCCATCAGTTGGAGGAGAAACATCACGGTATGTTTACCTATTTCCTGCTGAAAGAGTTACAGGCAACAGGAGGTGACGTGGATTTAGGAACACTGACGGACTATGTGACCAAACAGGTGAGACGACAGTCGGTGATAATCAATAACAAGATGCAGACACCCACCGTCATTCCGTCTGCGGCATTGGTGAATGACTGGAAACAAATGAAACTGAAATGAAAGCATTCGTTCGACATATTATCATTACTATACTGGCATTTGTGCTGGTAGCGACCTTCGCGTTAATAGCCTATAACATCCCGTTTATGGGACCTATTGCGGAGGCTATCAAGGAGTTTGAGATGACGGATGTGTACTGTCAGATCCTGCAGGATACGAATGAAGACGACGAGGAGGTGAGTGATATCATCACTATCGTGGATATGTCGGACCTCTATAACCGTAGGGATCTGGCTAAGGCACTGCAGGATATCGAGGCACAAAAGCCGAGGGTGATAGGCGTGGATGTGGTGTTTGAGGGACTGAAAGAGGACTCTATCGGTGATGAGATGTTGGCGGAGGTGGCATTGTCGAGCGATTATATCGTTTTCTCCTACAAACTCTTGGACTATGTCAACGACTCTGTCGGTCATGAGACAACAGTACACTCTTTCTTTGCTAATGAGGAAGGTGCGGTGAATGAAGGCTTTACCAATATGCCCCGTAACCTGTATGGAGGCATCAAACGGAAGCTGAGTCTGGGTGAGAGAGCGGAAGGGAAGGTAGTTCCTTCCTTTATCACGATGACAGCCAATATGTATGCGGGGAAAGAGACGGATGCCGTCACGCAGAGTCAGGTGAACATCAATTTCATTCCTCGACGCTATAGGGTCGTGCAGCCTGATTCTATCGCCCTTCATCCGGAATGGATCAAAGACAAGCTGGTACTCTTCGGGGCGATGAAAGACGAGTATGACATGCACTATACCCCCTTGGGAAAGATGGCGGGAACGGAACTGCTTGCCTATTCGATAGAGACGTTGTTAAAGAAGAGTGAGATAAAGGAGGTGAACGGATGGGTGATGGCTGTCATCACCTTCCTGCTGGTACTGTTGACACAAGTCGTGTTCGGTGTCTATATGGAATTTGCCAAGAAACGGAAGAACAGGGTATTGCGCTTCCTGATGTCAGCCTCCTTTATGCGAGGCTATCTGATGTTCTTCTGGATCGCTGTCTGGATGTGGATTGCTTTTATCCTCTTCTATCAGTTCGACATCTCCTTGAACATGGGATGGGCGTTGTCGGCAATGGCATTCCTGGTTCTTGCCCAGAGTATTTATGATGAGTTTATAGTCGCATTAAAAGATAAGAAGGATGGTCAATAAAATTGTAATCATACTATTTGCCCTGTTGGTGGCGGGAGCAAATGGAGAAGTCATGGCACAGCAGAAAAAGAAGTCTGTATCGAAAGTGTCGAAGCAGTATGCCAAGTATGTCAAGGACAAGGCTCAGGGCAAGGAGAAACTTGCGCAGAAGCGTTCGAGTGATCCTGCCACAGTGACAAGGGAACAGGATTCCATTGATGTCGAGCAGCCGCAGGACCCGATGCGTGCGGCTTATGAGAAGTTCAAGCAACAGGCTAAAACCGACTATGAGAACTTCCGTGACAAGGCGAACAAGGAGTATGCTGAGTTTATGAAACAGGCTTGGAAGGAGTTCCACGCTATGCCTCCTGTTCCTCAGCCTGTAGAGAAAGAAATACCGCCTGTTGTTATTAAAGAGGAGGAGAAGAAACCGATAGAGAGTAACCCGTTGCCTATTGATGAGGAAATTGTCACTTTGCCCGCTCCAGAACCACAGCCAGTTCCTGTAGCTCCTATCAAAGAACAGCCTGTGGAAGAGGAGGAGAGTGTCTCGTTTTCTGTCTATGGTACGAATCTGAAAGTGCGCTTCAGCAGTGATGAGCGTTTCCGTTTGCCAGACTGTAGCGAGCAAACGCTTTCTGAGGCATGGAAACGATTGTCGGGCAAGGCGTATAATAATACTATCCGCGACTGTCTGGAACTGCGTATCATGCGACAGTTTAGTGACTGGGCTTACCTGAAGATGCTCGACAGCTTCTCGAAGGCGTGTATGGGGCACGGCAACGAGGCAGTCCTGTTGATGGCATATATTTATTGCCAGTCGGGCTACCGTATGCGTTTGGGAGTGCTGGATGGACAGTTATATATGCTCTATGGATCTCAACATGTTGTCTTTAATAAGGCATACTATATTTTTGACGATGATTACTATTATATCTACAATAGTGATATCCTGAGTCTGAAAGTATGCAATATCACCTTCCCTAAGGAGAAGGCGCTCTCACTATATGTCCCCATGGAACAACTGTTTGACTATGCTCCTTCTGACGTACGACATCTGAAGGCAAAGCGCTATCCAAATATGGATGTTACATCGCAGGTCAACAAGAATCTGATCGCTTTCTGTGATGAATACCCGAAGTCGTCGATTTGGGATAATTTCATGACGCGGTGGGCAATGCTTGCCAATAAGCCAATGGAAAAGGAAGTGAAGGATAAGGTATATCCTCAGCTTCAGACATTCATTAAGGACCTGAGTCAGCTTGAGGCAATGGAACGACTGTTGAACTGGACGCAGACATCGCTTGTCTATGAGTATGATGACAAATTGTGGGGATGTGACCGACCGTTCTTTGCAGAGGAGTCGCTTTTCTATCCCTATGCTGATTGCGAGGACCGTTCCATCCTCCTGTCACGATTGGTTCGTGACTTGCTAGGGCTGAAGACTATTCTTATTTATTATCCTGGTCACCTTGCGATGGCAGTAGAGTTCACGGAACCGGTGAGTGGTGACTATATCATGCTGGATGGACGGAAATTCGTGGTATGCGACCCGACCTTCATCAATGCCAATGTTGGTATGACAATGACAGGAATGGATAATGCCAACGCAAAAGTGATCTTGCTGGAGTAATCTTGAAGCATACCGGTCGCTCTTCCTGTATGACATGAGGGGTAACGAAGTAAAACGGGGGCGTATCCTATTCGATACACCCCCGTTCTCATTTGATGGTTTTACCTATTATTTCACCTCCCAGATATCGTTGGTCTCCAATAGTTCTGTGAAGTTATGATACTTCTTCTGGGCACTGACCTCCGCGATTTGTGCATGGACAGCCTCGTCATAGGTGGGAGCATCCACGTCACGGATCACACCAAGGGCGACAGGGAAGCCGTCACCGTTACCCATCAGGGCGAGTTTCAACTGTAATGTGTTATCCTCGCAATGAGCATCATGTACCAACACGTCATCCAGGGTATAGCCGTCCTTGCCGATCTCCACGATCTTCAGACCGAAGCCTTGCTGGACAAGTCCGAACTCGTTATTCTCACCAAAGACGAGTTTCTCTCCATGTCGTACATAGATGGCGTTCTTCTTACGACCCTCTTTGTTATAGACACTCTCATGGGTGCCATCGTTGAAGATGACACAGTTCTGCAGGATCTCACAGACGGCGGCTCCTTTGTGCTCATAGGCAGCTTTCAGGATATCTACCGTACCCTGTGCGTCGGTAGCAACGGCACGGGCGAAGAAATGTCCACGGGCACCGAAGCACAGCTCTGCGGGACGGAAAGGATCCTCTACCGTGCCGTAAGGACTCGACTTAGAGACGAAGCCACGGGGCGAGGTGGGGGAGTACTGTCCTTTCGTCAAACCATAGATACGGTTGTTGAGCAGGATCATGTTCAGGTTGATGTTACGACGATTGGCGTGAATGAAGTGGTTGCCGCCGATGGCAAGACCATCACCGTCGCCAGACACCTGCCATACCGTCAGGTCGGGGTTTGCCACCTTCGCACCAGTGGCAATCGCTGCGGCACGTCCGTGGATGGTGTTCATACCATAGGTTGCCATATAGTGGGGCAGACGACTGGAGCATCCGATACCACTGATGACTGCTACGTTCTCAGGAGCTACGCCAATCTCTGCCATAGCCTTATGGAGTGAAGCCAGGAAAAAGTGGTCGCCACAACCTGGGCACCAACGGGGCTGGCCTTTCTTGAAATCTTGTGCTGTATATGTACTCATTGCTTTACTTCTTTAAAATATCCTCGAATGCGTTGACTAACTCTTCCACAACGAACGGTTGTCCCTTCACCTGGTTGAACTGGGCGGGAGTGAAGTTGTCGACCTTCATACGCAGGTAGGCGGCAAGCTGTCCCATGTTCTGCTCAGCGACGACCACCTTCTTATACTTAGAGAGCACCTCTGCCGTGTTCTTGGGCAGTGGGTTCAGGTATTTGAAGTGGGTCTGTGCCACCTTATAGCCTTTGGCACGGAGCTCGTCCATTGCGGAGTGCAGATGACCGTAGGTAGAGCCGAAGCCCACCACCAGCAGGTCTGCATCCTTCACGTCACCCTCCACCTCTAAGTCAGGCACCTGGATATTAGCAATCTTCTGCTGGCGCAGACGAGTCATCAGGTCATGGTTCTCAGGATTGGTGGAGATAGCACCAGTCTCAGCGTCTTTCTCCAGTCCTCCGAGGATATGCGTGAAGCCCTCACGACCAGGCACTGCCCAGTAGCGGGTACCGTTCTCGGCACGCATATATGGAGTCCACTTTCCTTTCAGCTCCTCAGGAACATAAGGTGGGTTGATCGCGTCAAGCTTAGCCATCTCCGGCAGTTTGAAGGCACCGGAGCCGTTGGCGATATAGGCGTCTGTCAACAGTACGACTGGTGTCATGTGCTCCAAGGCGATCTTACAAGCCTGGTAGGCGGCATCGAAACAGTCGGCAGGACTGGTGGCGGCAAGTACGGGCATCGGACTCTCACCATTACGTCCGAAGAGCACTTGCAGGAGGTCTGTCTGCTCCGATTTGGTGGGGAGACCCGTTGCGGGACCGCCGCGCTGTACGTCGAGGACAACGAGTGGCAGCTCCATGATGACGGCAAGGTTCATCGCCTCTGACTTCAGGCAGATGCCAGGGCCAGAGGTGGATGTCACACCTAAGGCTCCGGCAAAGGAGGCTCCTAAGGCGGAGGCACAACCGCTGATCTCGTCCTCACACTGTACTGTTGTCACACCTAATGACTTATGCTTTGACAACTCATGGAGCACGTCAGTGGCAGGAGTGATGGGGTAGGAACCTAAGTAGAGCTTCAGACCCGCCTTCTCGGCAGCGGCGATAAAACCGTATGCCGTAGCCTTGTTACCGGTGATGTCCATATACCGTCCAGGTTCTTTCTCCTTGGTCTCGATACGGTAGACATTCATGGCAGAGGAGTGTGTGTTATGTCCATAGTCATAACCTGCCTGTACCACCTTGATGTTATTCTCTGCGATAGCAGGTTTCTTGGCGAATTTCTCTTTCAGGAAGTTGGCGACCAGGGAGAGGTCACGGTCGAAGAGCCAGCAGACCAGTCCGAGGGCGAACATATTACGGCATTTCAGGATCGCCTTGTTGTCCATGCCTGTGTCAGCAAGACAATCCTTGACCATCGTCGTCAACGGGCATTGGATGACACGGTCGGGGTCGATACCCATCTCGCCCAAGTAATCCTCACTCTTAAATTGTGCTTTCTCCAAGTCTTTGGGACCGAAGGAGTCTGTGTCGATGATAATCGTTGCCTGTGGCTTTGAGTATTTCAACTGTGTTTTCAGGGCAGCAGCGTTCATTGCCACCAGCACGTCACATTTGTCACCAGGGGTGTATACCTTACCGGCACCGATGTGTACCTGGAAACCACTGACACCTGTCAGCGAGCCTTGCGGGGCACGGATGTCGGCAGGATAGTCTGGAAACGTGGAGATACCATTACCTACGGTGGCGCTCACCGTTGAGAAGATGTTACCAGCGAGCTGCATGCCGTCGCCGGAGTCACCAGAGAAACGTACGACCACTTGGTCGAGCTCTTTTACTTCTAATTCAGCCATAATATATTTATAATGATTCTTTTCCGTAAAACGACTGCAAAGTTCGCAAATATTCATTGAACAACCAAACATTTTGCAATAAAAATGCAGTTCCCGTCCAAAAAGGAAGCGAAAACTGCATGATTATGCGTTTTTAGCACTTAGCTGTCAGAGCTCTTCTTATTCCTCAACTAATTCTCCATCATCACCCATGAGGTCGCCAGGATGGAGTCCAGCCTCTATCGTCTCCTCGCTCTTGATCAGTTCCACGTTAGTCTGCTCGATGATGTTGAGTTTGATGGCAGCGTTATTCGTTCCCGGCTTATACCACGACTTCTTACTGAAGAACTCCCTCAAGTCCTTCGATTTGAAAGCATATCCATGTCGGGCTAGGATCGCATTGCGCATCAGACGTAGCTGTTTTCTCGGGATATTCATCAAATATGGAGTATTCAGCAGCGTGTTGTTGATGACATTCTCCCAATTGGCATTGATGAGGTCCGCCTGCTGGGCGTCACATCGACTCTCATTGTCTGGTGTCAGTACCATCGTCCACATGGCATCGCCATTGGGTTTGCGAACGGCAAGGAAGTTCATGCCGTCCTTGCGGATATACTGCACCCGCCAATTCCATTCAGCATCACGGATGGGACATTCCTCTGCCTGACGACTGGGGATGATCTTATACTCACCATTCTTGCCTGTCACTTTCTCCAGTGTCAACTCATTGTCCTGTGGGGTAGTCATATAGACAATAGTCCCCATCCTCACTTCCTGGACGGTATACAGACTTCTTCCGTCCCAGAACTTGTCGCCTTTCTTAATCGTCTGAGCCTGTAGGCTGAGTGTTGCTAACAAAACAATTAGTAAGAATAGCACTTTTCTCATATTTCATTTCGTTTTTTAAATGGTTAATTATTTGAGCATTTATAAACTTTTAAGACTCTTATACCTTAGAACCTAATAGTCAAAGGAGCTTCCGCCTAAGAACTCCCTCAACAGGGAAGTAGGTGGAATCTGGTCTTCTGGGATAGGCTTGAAATACCGCAGGAACTTCAGCAGACGGTATGCCTCGGCATACTCCACACAGTTTTCGGGAACCTGTTCCAGTATAGGAACAGCCTGTCCCCGGATGACGGCAAGCTCGAAGAGCATGGCGGTGTTGAATATCGCCTCAGCATTCTCCTGATAAGGGAATATCCATTTGTTCTCCCCACGGCGTACAGAAGGCCAGCGACGGATAGTCTCTTGTGCCGATACCCCCCGGTATTTATAGTCCCGGATGATGCGGCGCAGCAACCGGTTGTCGGTGGTGGGGATATAATTATGGTTGTCGAGCAGGATCGTGGTGAGTGCCGAGGCATAGACACGGAATTTCTGTGACTCAGGAATCTGTGCCGTCAGCTCCGGGTTCAGGGCATGGATGCCCTCCACCACCAGTATCTCATTACCTTTCAGTCGTAGTTTCTTGCCACTGGGTTTACTTTTCCCAGCCTGGAAGTCATAGCGGGGCAGTTCCACCTCCTCGCCCCGCAGCAGGGCGTTGATCTGCTCGTTGAACAAAGGGATGTTCAGGGCATGCAAATGCTCGTAGTCATAGTCACCCTTCTCGTCGAGTGGTGTCTGGTCACGACAGACGAAATAGTCGTCAAGGGAGATACCGATAGGTTGGATGCCGTTGACAGCAAGTTGTACGCTGAGGCGCTTGCAAGTCGTCGTCTTACCACTGCTTGACGGTCCAGCTATCAGCACCATCTTCACCTCCTTTCGTGAGGCTATCTCGTCGGCAATCTGTGCGATCTTCTTCTCCTGCAGAGCCTCGCCGACCTGTATCAGCTGGGGTGAGAACCCCTTCCGTATCGCTATGTTCAGGTCGCCAACAGTACGCATGCCGAGGATAGACTGCCAGCGGTGGTGCTCCTTGAATAACTCGAACATCTTGTCCTGAGGCACCATCTCCCCCAATTTGGAGGGATCTTCTGCCGTAGGGATACGTAACAGCATCCCGTCATAGTAGGGTTCCAGTCCGAAGAGATAGAGTTGTGACGTGTTCGTCAGCATACTGCCATAGTAGTAGTCCGCATAGCCGTCGATATCGTAATAGGTGGTATAGAGGCTGCCCATACCGTCCAGCAGACGTACCTTGGAGAAAGACTTTGACTTCCGGAACATCTCTATCGCCTCCTCTGTTGTCACCTCATGGCGGTGGATGGGATGCGCTGCCGCGATGATCTCCTTCATCCGCTCACGGACAGCATCCACATCAGCGACGGTCACAGGGCGGTCAAGACGCAAGTCCACATAATAGCCGTTCGACACAGGGATGTCAATGATCACCGTGCAGTCGGGATATAGGTCATGTGCCGCCTTGTTAAGTACGAAGAAGAGACTGCGTGTATATGCTCGCATGGACGAGGGCTCATTCATATCGAGGAACTCCACCTCCTTGGGTTTATAGACCCTGAAGTGTAATCCTTCTATCTTGTTATTCACCCTTGCGCATATAGGTCCATACTGCATCTGCAGACCTGACAAAGAAAAAATTTCAGAAAGTGTGCTCCCGATGCTTACATTTAGAATATTTTTATTATTTTTGCAACGGATTTGAATTGTTTGTTCCATAACATGAATGATTGAAGTGTCCGACAAAGATAGCAAAAAAATAGAAAAAAGAGTTAAGCATTAAGATTAATTAATATGTCTATTTGGATTATTTTCAAACTTCTGGGCTCTCTCGCTTTGTTGATGTTTGGTATGAAGTCGATGAGTGAGGCTTTGCAGAAGATGGCAGGACCACAGCTGCGTCACGTGCTGGGTGCTATGACTACTAATCGGGTTACGGGAATGTTGACAGGAACACTTGTCACGGCAAGTGTGCAGTCCAGTACGGCAACGACAGTGATGACCGTCTCGTTTGTCAATGCGGGACTGTTGACGCTGGCACAGGCCATTTCAGTGATTATGGGTGCCAATATCGGAACGACGCTGACGGCATGGATCATGTCCGCTGGTATGTCATTTGATATCACCAGTGCTGTCTACCCGGCATTCTTTATGGGAATTATCCTGATCTACCTGAAGAAATACCGTTATATCGGAGACTTCTTGTTCGGTCTGTCATTCCTGTTGCTGGGACTGGGGACTTTACGAATGACAGGTACGGAGATGCACTTGGGTGAGAATCAGGCGTTGCTTGACTTTTTCGCCTCCTTTGATCCCGACTCGTTTGTGACCACCCTCATCTTCCTCGTCTTAGGAGGTATCATGACATTCTGCGTCCAGTCATCGGCAGCAGTGATGGCTATCACGATGATCCTCTGCTCGAGTGGCGCACTGCCTATCTATCAGGGTATCGCATTGGTGATGGGTGAGAATATCGGTACCACGGTGACCTCTAACCTTGCCGCTATGTCAGCAAACACACAGGCTCGCCGTGCCGCTCTTGCCCATATGTTTTTCAATGTGTTTGGAGTCATCTGGATATTGTTCGTGTTCCGTCCTTTCATCGATATGGTATGCGGCTGGGTCGGATATGACGTGGACATGCAGAAGGGTAGTGTGGAGACAAGCGTGTTCCTAGCCAACTCGGCAAAACTGAGTTTCGTGCTGGCTGCCTTCCATACGACGTTCAATGTCGCCAATACCTTTATCCTCATCTGGTTTATCCCGCAGATCGAGAAGTTCGTCTGCTGGGTGATTAAACCGAAGAGAGTCGACGAGGAGGAGGACTTCCGCCTGCATTTCATTACCGCTGGTTTCATGAAGACCCCCGAGCTCTCTGTCCTGGAGGCTCAGAAAGAGATACAGTCTTTCTCCGAGCGTATGCAGCGTATGTTCGGCATGGTTCGTGAGTTGCTGACCCTGAGCAGTAGCGAGACGGCAAAGAAGAACAATGCGCAGACAGGTGATTTCAACAAGCTCTATACACGTATCGAGAAATACGAGGGTATCTCTGATAACATGGAGCTGGAGATCGCCAAGTATCTCGACCAGGTCGGTGATGCCCACCTGAGTGACGACACCAAGGCGAAGATCCGTGCCATGCTCCGTGAGATCTCAGAGCTGGAGAGTATCGGTGACGCCAACTATAATATCGCCCGTACCATTGCCCGTAAGTATCAGGGTAAGCAGGATCACTTCAGCGACAAGCAGTATGACCATATCCACCAGATGATGGAGCTCACGGAGGAAGCCCTCACCCAGATGAACCGCCTGATGAATGGTCGCAAGGACTCCTACGATGTCAACCGTACCTTCAACTTAGAGAACGAGATCAACAACTACCGCAACCAGTTGAAGTCGCAGAATATCATGGATGTCAACAACCACGCATACACCTATGCCGTAGGCACCATCTATATGGATATCATCAACGAGTGTGAGAAACTGGGTGACTATGTGGTGAACGTCGTAGAGGCTCGTATGGGTACTCGTCAGAAAGAAAAAGACATTTAAAACTAAACCGATGAGACAAATGTTCAAGAAACTCTTTATTCTCGCAGTTCTCCTGATGACCTCTGTCGTGATGACGGCACAGGTCACCTCAGCAGACATCAGCGGTATTGTGATGGCAGGTAATGAGACAGCTATCGGTGCTACCATTACTGCCAAACATATTCCGTCAGGATCCGTCTATCGCGGTATCACCAATATCGACGGTCGTTTTATCATCAGCGGTATGCGGGCTGGTGGTCCATACGAAATAGAGATTTCTTATATTGGTTTCCAGTCGCAGAAATACACGGATGTCCAGTTGCAACTCGGACAAAACACCGTGATTGACGCCGTTCTCTCAGAAGGTAGTGAGATGCTGGCTGAGGTGGAAGTCGTCGCCAAGAAGAATAACACGATGCGCAGCGACCGTTCCGGAGCCGTCACCACCCTGAACGCACAGGCGATGTCTGTGATACCGACAGTAGGTCACACCATGACAGACATCATGAAGATGACGCCACAGTCAAGCTCTGCCAGTGGTATGGCTATCGGAGGTGGAAACTACCGCCAGTCGAGTGTGACCATCGATGGTGCTTCTTTCAATAATGCCTTTGGTCTCGGTGGTGTCGGTGGTGCCTCCCCGCTTCCTGGTGGCGGTACCCCTATCTCCCTGGAAGCCCTTGAGCAGATGACTATCAGTGTCACACCCTATGATGTCCGTCAGAGCGGATTCACAGGTGGTGGTATCAATGCTGTCACTAAGAGTGGTACGAATGAGTTCAAGGGCAGCGTCTATACCTATCTTACCAGTACCAGTCTGAGGGGATCACGTGTAGGTGACGCCACCCTTACCATTGATAATGGTCATAATAACACCTACGGACTGACCTTTGGAGGTCCTATCCTGAAAGACAAGCTCTTTTTCTTCGTGAATGGTGAGATAGATGATAATGTGACGACAGGACCTGCGTCACGTGCCGGAAATGGGGCTCCTCCATATACCGTCACAAACACTCGTCCGCAGCTCAGTGAGTTGGAAAGTCTTTCTTCCTATATGAAGGACACCTACGGTTTTACGACGGGTCCCTGGCAAAGTTATAATGTCAAGACCCCGAGCTACCGTATCCTTGCCCGTCTCGACTGGAATATCAATGACAACCATAAGTTCAATATCCGTTTCACGAAGTCGAACCGAAAACTGTCCAATAATGCCTCTGCCTCCCGTTCTATCGGCAGCAGCCAGGCGACAGCGATCTATGGCGGTAACCAGAACAGTTATGGTAGTCTGACCACTTATTCGATGAACTCGCTCTCCAGCCGTTACTATGCTGAGTACCGTTTCACCTCCTTCGCCGCGGAGTTGAACAGTAAGTTCGGGAAGATCCAAAACACACTACGTGGCACCTATTCTTTCCAGGACCAGCCCCGCTCGACAGAATATAATGACGCGGCTCCTGTGGTGGAGATCGTGATGAGTGACGGACAGGGTCATTATCCCTCTTGGGCGATGATGGGTGACCTCTTCACCTATGGTAATCTGGGACAGACCAAGACGACGGTGATTACTGATGAGCTTAACATGATGCTTGGCAAGCATAACCTCTTCGCTGGTATCCAGTATGAGCATAACTATGCGTCCAACGGTTACGCACAGGCTGCCGCCGGTTATTATGCCTATGAGGCGACACCAGAAGAGGTGAGCACAGGGAACTGGGGAGCCGTCTTCGGTCGCCAGCCCCGTCTGTTTGGTATCACCTATGGGAATAACGATGCCCATTCGATGTTCGTCTCTGAGATGAAGACCAACCAGTGGTCGTTCTATCTGCAGGATAATATCAGCTGGTCGGACCGTTTCCGCACCTCCGTCGGTGTGCGTTTCGAGCTGCCTACCTATCCCTCCCTGAAAAACAATTTCAATAAGGAATACTATGATATCGATTTCGGAGGCAGACATTTCCGCACGGATAACGTGCCTGATGCCAGCATCAGTGTCTCTCCACGTATCGGCTTCAACTGGGATATCACAGGTAATAGAAAGTATATCCTCCGTGGTGGTACGGGTATCTTCGTAGGACGTATGCCGTTTGTATGGCTCGTCTCCGCTGTCGGTAACTCGGGAATGGGACAGACCTCCTATGTGGCTACCGCTGCCAATGGTAAGACGATGCCTGCCTTTACGATGAGTCAGCAGGAGATGCTGCAACAGATAGGAGCCACCAGCACCACTACCGTGCCTGTCAGTCCTACCATTCTCAGCGAGGACCTCCGTATGCCGAAGACATGGAAGGCGTCTCTTGCTTTTGATGCGAAGCTGCCCTGGGATATTGACTTCACCCTGGAGGGGATCTTCAACAAAGACCTGAACCCTGTCGTGGTGTCTAACGCGGATATCTATTGGGACGGGAACTCCACCGTCGACCTTGGTCATGGGGATATACGCCATAAGATGTCGTACTATGACGCGGGGCATTCCGCCTATGTGTTGGAGAACGCAGGCTCGAAGGCTTATTACATGTCCCTGAGTGCTCAGCTGCGTAAGTCGTTTGACTTTGGACTCGACCTCTCTGCCTCCTATACCATCTCCAAGGCGAAGAGCTATACAGAGGGTATTGGCGACCAGGTGTCGTCTGCCTATAGTAACTTCCTTAGCTCTATTCATGCCGTCAACGACCATGAGACGGGCTATGCCAGCTACGTGGCTCCTAATCGCTTGTTGCTCTCCGCCAGTTACAGACTCAAAGAGTCAAAGTATGCGACTTCCACGTTCAGTCTCGTTTACGATGGTTATCAGTATGGGTTCCTTGGTAATTACTCATACAGCCGGTACTCTTATATCTTCAGCAGTAATGTCAACAGCGACCCCTCTGCCCCGGGTAACCTGATCTATGTGCCTGCCTCCCGTGAGGAGCTTGACGGATGGGATTTCGCAGAGAACGGTGTCATCGACGGACAGCCGTATACTGCTGACATGCAGCGTGACGACTTCTGGACGTTCATCAATCAGGACGACTACCTGAAGGATCGTAAGGGGCAGTATACGGAACGTGGAGGTGCCAAGATGCCGTGGCATCACCAGCTCGACTTCAAGTATACTCGTGACATGAGTATTCAGTGGGGGAAGACCAGGCATACCCTGCAGTTGGGTATTGACATCCTCAACCTGCCTAACTTCCTCTGTAAAGACTGGGGTGTCTACAAACAGATTACCGGCAATGACCTGTTGACTTACAAGAAAGGTAAGTATTCTTATAATATGGTGAATGGAGAGCGTCATCTCAGTACCTCCCAGAACTTCCTGGATATAGCCTCCACCTACCAGATCATGTTCACCATCAGATATCTGTTTAATTGATGAGAAGAGTTTTCCTTTCTTTATTACTCACAGGTGTCATCTTGTCGCTGGAAGCACAGCAACTACCCATGCGTCTGTGGTACGACAAACCTGCACGGTATTTTGAGGAGTCACTGCCTATAGGAAATGGAAAGTTAGGTGCATTGGTCTATGGCGGGACAGATACCTGTCTCATCCATCTGAATGATATCACGTTCTGGACAGGGAAACCGGTAGACTGCCAACTTGACGCGGAGGCTCACCAGTGGATCCCGGAGATCCGCAAGGCACTCTTCAATGAGGACTATCAACTTGCCGACTCGCTGCAACTGCATGTGCAGGGTCCGAACTCACAGTTCTACCAACCCCTGGGCTCCCTCTGTCTCATTGACGAGAACGAGGGTGCGGTGACCAACTATCAGAGAGTGCTCGACCTCGACAGTGCTCTGGTAAACGACCGTTTCGAACGGAACGGAAAGTCTTTCGTTAGAGAATATTTCGCCTCCTATCCCGATAAGCTTATCGCCATCCGACTGAAGGGTGACATCAACTGCAGATTAGTGATGACGGCACAGGTGCCCCATCAGGTAAGTGGCAAGGGTAACCAGTTGACGATGACAGGACACGCGACGGGTAACCCGATGGAAACGATCCATTTCTGTACAATGCTATTGGTGTGTACAGACGGAGCGGTGAGTGCCGCAGACTCCACGCTGACAATCACAGAGGGAAAGGAAGCAACGATCTATCTGGTCAACGAGACCAGCTTCAACGGCTATGACAAACATCCTGTCCAGGAAGCAACCCCCTATTTGGAAAAGGTGACTGATGAGTTGTGGCACACCCGGAACCTGACTTATGCGGAGTTCCGTGACCGTCATATCAAAGACTATCAGCAATATTATGACAGGGTGAAACTGGATCTGGGAGGAGAGATGCCTTCTGTACCTACAGACCAGCTGTTGAAACGCCTCTCCTCTACAGAGGAAAGGCTACGGGTAGGCGAACAAAGTTCGGGAATGGTAGGAGGGACCTTCGACCGTTATCTGGAAACCCTCTATTTCCAATATGGACGTTACCTGCTCATCTCTTGTTCACGGACACCTGGCGTTCCTGCTAACCTGCAAGGACTATGGACTCCTTATCTATGGTCACCATGGAGAGGAAACTATACCGTGAACATCAACTTGGAGGAGAACTACTGGCCTGCCTTTGTCGCCAACCTCGCAGAGATGGCACAACCCTTGGACGGTTTTGTCAAGGCTCTCTCAGAGAACGGCAAATATACGGCAAAGAACTACTATGGCATCCATAAAGGATGGTGCTCCAGTCATAACTCCGACCTCTGGGCGATGACGAACCCGGTGGGTGAGAAACGGGAGTGGCCTGAGTGGGCTAACTGGAACATGGGGGGTGCCTGGCTCGTACAGACACTCTGGGAGCGGTACTTGTTCACACAAGACAAGGAATACCTGCGTACTGTCGCCTATCCGTTGATGAAGGGTGCTGCCGACTTCTGTCTGAAATGGCTGGTCATCAACCCCAAGAATCCCAAAGAGCTGATCACGGCACCCTCGACATCACCTGAGAATGAGTATATCACAGACAAGGGCTATCATGGTATGACCTGTTATGGAGGTACTGCCGACCTTGCCATCATCCGTGAGCTGCTGGGGAATGTCATCTCCGCAGGTCCTCTCTGCAACGATGATGTCACAGCCTATAAGACCGCCCTGCGGAAGCTCCATCCTTATACCATCGGCAAGGAAGGTGACCTGAACGAGTGGTATTATGACTGGCAGGACAAAGACCCCCGACATCGTCACCAGAGTCACCTCATCGGACTCTATCCGGGGAGTCACCTCGGAGGACTCGGAGAACTCGGAGAACTCAGAGAACTCAGAAAAGCCTGCGAGCAGACCCTCATCCAGAAAGGTGACGAGACGACAGGATGGAGCACGGGCTGGCGTATCAACCTGTGGGCGCGCCTTCATCATGGTGAGGAGGCATATAAGATATACCGTAAGCTCCTTACCTTCACAGATGCTCAGGACGACCAGCGTCCTGGCACCCGTCATGCCGGTGGTACCTATGCCAACCTGATGGACGCTCATCCTCCTTTCCAGATTGATGGGAACTTCGGAGGTACGGCTGGTGTCTGTGAGATGCTGATGCAGTCGTCAGCCAACGCTCACTCCACTACCATCGCCCTTCTTCCCGCCCTTCCCCAAGCATGGAGCGAGGGAAAAGTCAGTGGGCTCTGTGCCCGTGGCGGCTACGAGGTCAGTTTCCAGTGGAAGGGTGGCTATGTGCGTCAAGCCCAGATTAAAGCGAGGAAGTCTGGTACCGTTACCTTATTATATAATAACCAGAGCAAGACGCTCAAGCTAAAAGCAGGACAGACCCTGCCCGTGAAGACATGGTAAAGAAAAAGAATCACATCAGAGAGACGACTCTCGAGGAGGCGAAGCTATGGGGTAATGCCGAGTATATGGAGGAGGGTTTGATCCTGACAGACAATATTGCCAACGCCCCCATCCCACAGGAGCCTACCCGTATGAATTTTATCATGATGGCATTATGCCGTCGTGGTAAGGCACAGTATTCCATTGACACCTGTGAGCAGACAGTACATCCCGGTGATCTGTTGTTTATCTCCGAGAAACGTATCATCGACAATTATACGGCATCACCGGATTTCGAGTGTCTGTGTATCATCGTGTCCACCGCCTACTATCATGGCTTTATCCAGAATGTAAAGAACGTGTCCTCCCTGTTGTTATTCTCGATGAATAACCCCGTGGTGCCTTTGACACCCAGAGAGATACAGGTGTTCAGCTCCTATTTCCAGATGATTCGTGAGAAGATGGGCGACAAGGAGCATCATTATCGGAAAGACCTGATCAAGAGCCTGTTGCTGGCGATGTTCTATGATATGAGTAATGTCATCTGGCGTGTCGAGCAGAACGAGACCAAGACGAAGTCCCGTGCGGATGCTATCTTCGCGGATTTCGTCCGTTTGCTGGAACAGCATTTCCGTCATGAGCGTCGTGTCAGCTGGTATGCCGAACAACTCTGTATCACCCCCAAGTATCTCTCGGAGGTCGTCAAACAGGTCAGCAAGCGTACCCCTAACGAGTGGATAGAGAGTTATGTGGTACTGGAGATCCGTGTCTTGCTCAAGAACTCCACCAAGAATATCAAGGAGATCACCGAGGAGCTCTGTTTCCCCAACCAGTCATTCTTGGGGAAATACTTCAAGGAGCATGTCGGGGTCAGTCCTTCGGAGTATCGAAAAGGGTAGCGACCTCACAGAGCTCGTCGTACCACTCTTGTCCGAAGCGACGGATCAGGGGCTCTTTCAAGAACTGATAGACGGGAAGGTGTAATGCCTTCCCTTTCTCTACGGCATCCTTGCATACCGCCCAGCGGTTATAGTTGAGTCCGATGAGCCCGCCGGAGAATTTCTTCTCACGGATAGGGTAGAGGGCACAGCTGATAGGTTTGCAAAACTGCGTCTTGTCGTTGCGGTAGGCTTTCTCTAAGGCACACAGGCAGTTGTCTCCGTCATAACAGGTAAACACACAGTCTTTGCCTCTGACGATACTCGTCACTAAGTCCCCGTCTTTGTCGGTATAGGCGACGCCCTGCTTGTCTATCACACTCTGAGCCGATGCGGAGAGGTCGCCCCAGACGGTATCCAGCACCTCCTCGATATCGGCGATCTCCTCCATGGTGACAGGAGCACCGGCATCACCCTCTACGCAGCAGATGCCTTTGCATTTCTCATAGTCACAGCAGAAATACTCTGTGAAAAGGTCGGAGGATACCAGGATGCCTCCTATTTCTATTATGGGGGGAATCTTATCTACCATTGGATGGGTGTGGTGCCGTTTTGTTCCAGATAGGCATTACAACGAGAGAACTGGTGTTGCCCGAACCAGCCTCCACGGTTAGCACTGAGAGGAGAGGGGTGTACAGACTCCAGGACGAGGTTCTGCGACTTGTCAATCATATACGCCTTCGAGCGGGCATAGCCTCCCCATAACAGATATACCAGATGGTGACGATGGGCGGCTAATGCCTGTATGGCGGCATCCGTGAATTTCTGCCATCCTAACATGGAATGGCTGTTTGCCTGATGGGCACGGACCGTCAGGGTGGCATTGAGCAGCAGCACCCCTTGTTCTGCCCAGCGAGTCAGGTTTCCTGATGTGGGGACGGGGATTCCCAGGTCAGCTTGTATCTCCTTGAAGATATTCTGCAGGGAGGGAGGAAACTGAACCCCGTCCTGTACGGAGAAGCTCAGTCCGTGAGCCTGTCCTGGCTCATGATACGGGTCCTGGCCGATGATCACCACCTTCACCTTGTCGAACGGACAGAGGTTAAAGGCGTTGAAGATCAGTTTTCCTGGCGGATAGCAGGTGCCGGCACTATATTCCTGTCTGACGGCATCGGTGAGTTGTTGGAAGTAAGGTTTCTCAAACTCCTGGCTGAGATACGCTTTCCAGCTCTCCTCTATCTGTACACTCATAACACTTTTTTCTGGTTTTGCTTGCAAAGGTAAGACAAAAAATGTATCTTTGCAAACAAATTATAGAGATTATGTTACCTTTCCTCAAGAAAAAACCGATAACAGGTTATCCAAAGTCTTTTGCCAAACAACTCATATGGCGTATCATGCTGAGGATGCTCATTATCATGATTTTACCTGTGTTCCTGCTGTTCTGGTTGACATACGGTGTTGTGACGATAGGTGCCCTGGGGATCGGTGACCGTGTGCTGAAAGGTGAGAAAGAAGAGGTACGGCGTATCGCATCCGACCTCTATATGGCAGCTAACAATATAAGACCTTTCATTGAAGAGGATCTGGACAAGCCTGATAAGATGTATGACATCATGAATCAGACGCTTAAACTGAATCCGTATATGCGCAGTTGTGGCATTTACTTCATTGAAAGTTATTTCCCACAGAAAGGGCGTTTGTTCGCACCCTATGCCTCACGGCGTGACAGTGTCATCATGGAGTCGCAGGACGCTTGTGATCAGGGAAATGATTACGTGAAAGCGGAGTGGTTCAAGGAAGCCGTTTCCAGCAAGGAAGGCTATTGGGCAAAGCCTTTCCTTGACAACGACAGTGCGCAGTCGCCATTGGTGTCCTACCTCCTGCCCATCCATGACCGTCAGCATCGTACGGTAGCGGTATTAGGTGTTGACCTGTCACTCTCCTGGTTGAATGAGAAGATACAACCTTACACCTTTATCCAACATCAGGACGAGATATGGAATCCGGAATATCAGATCTATTACTACATGACTGACAGTGCGGGCACGGTGTTGATACATCCTGACACGAGGCGTTTGGTAATAGAGAACATTAAGTCTTATATGACAAATGAAGCGGACAACGCTCTCGGGCATCTGACAATCAACGATAGCAAGCAAGACCAGATCGTCCTGGATGGCGAGAATGTTTTTATCAATACCCAGAGTGTGAAACACACCGACTGGTACATCTCCATCGTCATACCTAAGTTCTTTATCCATACCGCCGGGTTTATCGTTGCCGGTATCGCCATCACATTTATCCTGATAGGTCTGCTGGTCGTCTATTTCTTCGGTCGCAAATCCATTAAAAAGGCTGTCAGACCGCTGAATCAGTTGGCAACCACTGCCGACGAGGTGGCAAAGGGAAACTTCAAGACAGAGCTGCCAGAGCTGGAGAGTCACGATGAGATACACCTGCTGCGCGACTCCTTCGAGGAGATGCAGCTCTCCCTGACACAGTATATTGAGCAGCTACAGACCACCACAGCCCAGAAAGCCACGATGGAGAGTGAGCTGAACATCGCCCATAACATACAGATGTCGATGCTGCCAAAGACCTTCCCGCCATACCCGCAGCGCTCCGATGTCGATATCTATGGCATGCTGGCACCAGCCAGAGCCGTCGGTGGCGACCTCTTCGACTTCTACATCCGTGACGAGCATCTGTTCTTCTGCATTGGCGACGTGTCAGGCAAGGGAATCCCTGCCTCACTGGTCATGGCGGTCACCAGGTCACTGTTCCGCAATATCTCTGCGCATATCTCCGAGCCTGCTGCCATTGTGAGCTCCATCAACGAGGCACTTGTCGACAGCAACGATACGGGTATGTTTGTCACTTTGTTCGTCGGTGTCCTCGACCTGAAGACGGGACGCCTGCTCTACTGCAACGGAGGTCATAACCCTCCTTTGCTCATCAGTGATAAGGTGGTGGAAATGACCTGCGACCCCAATCTGGTGGTCGGTGTCATGCCGGGCTTTACGTTCGTTGCGGAGGAGATCACCCTTTCCCACGGCACCACCGTCTTCCTGTTTACCGATGGGTTGAACGAGGCAGAGAATGCCGCCCTCTCCCAGTTCGGTGACAAGCGCATCCATGATGTTGCCACCTCAGCCGTCGCCGAGCATATCACCAAGCCCGCCGACCTCGTCAGACACATGGAAAATGCCGTCCGCCAATTTGTGGGGACGGCAGAGCAGAGTGACGACCTGACCATGCTGGCGATCAGGTACTACTAAGCTTATCTCAGGATCACTTTCTTTCCGTTGATGATATACAGACCCTTGCCCGTCTTGCCGCTGACACGACGGCCCTGCAGGTCGTAGATGTCCCTCGTCAGCTGACGGTCCTGTCGTACGACGTTGATACCCGTCGGTGTGCCGTCGTTCACCAGGTAGAGGTCGGAGAAATACAAAGGTATTTCCTCACCTAAGTAATCAGGGATGAATGTGATCTCAAAATCCACCATCACGCTATAGTCCGGATCCGTCACCAGTCCCTCCATGTCGAAGACCTGTGAGTAGTCCACACTGCCGTTGGCAGGGATGGTCACCTCCGTCGCATAGATCTTGTCGCAGTCGATGTAGTAGTCGCCGTCCTCGTCCTGCTCCACTTCCTCACTCATGTCTATCGTGTAGCGTTTGATCATCACGAGACCATTGAAAGCCTTATCCTCGGGATTGCTGATCTTACCGCTCACCGTAGCCTGGTTGCCGTTGATGATATAATCGGCATACGCGTCCTCAACGGCTTTAGAGGGTGTCACGCTGAAATTACTGAACTGCAGGTCATAGACAGGACGGACGGAGAACTCCTCGCTGTTGTCCACCGCGAATAGCTGACCGTCGTTGTTATAAGAGACGACATCTATCCTATGTATCTGGCGGGGGTTGTCCTCGTTACTGATCGTCAGTCTCAGCTCCCCTGTCTCATCAGGTTGCAGTCTTACCAGATCACCATGGCGTAGGTAATCCTCGAAATCCATGTCATCAATGTCTCTGACAGTGTCAATCAATCCCAGATAACCGGCGAAATAGGCAGTCCCTGCGTTCTTAAACTGATAGACCACCTCATAGGTGTCGTCAGCCTTCAGCACATACGACTTGTCAGGCAGTTGCTGGAGGTCGCTTGTCAGGTTGAAGCTGCCTTCAACCGAGGGCGATCCTGATGTCGTGGGGACATCTATCTCAGCCTTGCACAGCGGTGTTCCTTCCTCCATCGTTGACAGGTAAAGTGATTTGGGAGTATAGAAATCCGCCTCGTAGAGTATGTTGTAAACCTTTTCCTCCCCGGGTTCCACTAAGGCGGCGATTCTCGGATTCTGCGTAGTCCTGCCATTGTTGTCAAGTGACAGGATCAGGGACCGGTGGAACGTCTTGTCGGTGCTGTTGTTCTTCAGGTTCACATTAATCACATAACAATCCTCTTCCGTATCCTCCACTTTTGTCGCTATCATCTTCGCCTCCAACCAGTCGGGGCAGCTGCTGAAGGTAAGGGTGTTGCCGGTAATCTTAAACATCACGTTGATGTTAGGATAGAAGGAGTGCCACTCTCCCCCTTCACCGACGCGATACTGGAACTCCAGGAAGTAAGTGCCGTCTCCCAGTCCCGCACCCAGTTTCAGGGGCTGGGTGTTAAAATAGATACTACGACCAGGTTCTAACGAGAAACTCTTCGTCTCGTCGCTTAGCGGCAGCAACTCCTGCACCTTTGTCCCGTCCTCTTTCTTGACGACGACACCATAGCCGAAAGGTTGAGAGACGTGTACATAGCTTTGGGCATTCTGGAGAATGGTATTTGTCAAGTCGAAAGGGTCGTTGACAGACGCCCGCTGGTGGCTGTCTTTGTTCGTCCACTTGAAGAATCCCTTCAGTACGGGGTCAGCGTGCTGCGGAGAGGTTGCCGGCTTGATGCCTATGATAGCCTCCTGGCGACATGCGTATCCTTGTGAGCCGCTGCCGCCGCCCTCATATTTCTTCTTGGCGTCACACAGTTGCAGACGGAAAGCATTGTCCTGGTTGCCGTACCATCCCCAGTTGATGTAGAAGAAGTCCTCGTTCTTATAGCCCTCCACCACAAAAGCGTGGCCGGCGCTGCTGGATTTTCCGCCATAGTACACAGGTCTCCTTTCTTTCGCCACTTCGTTATATATGATCTTGACCCACTCATCGTATGAATAGTCACTCCGCTGGATGTGCTTGATAGATTGTGCGTCGTAGTTGAAGAAATTGACGAAACTTGAATAGGCGGCGCTCTCGTTTGAGCCGGAGGAGGAAGGCGTATATGTCATACAGACAGACTGTCCCACCAGTCGCAGCAGTTTCGCAACGGCGTCCTGCTGCTCCTGGGTGCCCCCAACGTCATAGCGTGTACCATACGTGGGCAGCATCTTGTCCCACTCCAGCGTCTTACTGGAGAACGACGGCTGGGGTACCATCTTACCCTTACCCTTATTGTAGTAAGCCCCCGGTATCTCGTTGATCTCAGCAGGATACTTATGGTAATACATGATCTGCGCCATCGCCACGGCGACACATCCTGCCAGACTCGACGTAAGGGTCTTGTTTTTTTTGTATTTCGGACTCATGTAGTTATAGGGCGCACCCTGTCCCCACTTCGATGCCATCAGCGGCTTGACCTCTTCCCCGAGGGTGGCTGTCTCACTGGCTTGCAGACCGTTCTGTATCATGAACTGCATGTCCTCCTGATACTGCTCAAAGAGATACTTCATACCGTCGGGGATGTCCTGAGGGTCAATCACCGATTTCTCACTGAAGCCCAGGATGGCTGGCGCACAGTCGTCACCTGCCACCACCACAAAGCCGCCACCCTCGATGTTGAAGGCATAAACCAGCGACTGTCCTGTCTCCACTTCATGGAGGGAGATCGTCCCTGCTGTCCTTCGTGCGGCACTCTTCTCACTAAAGTTCTTTGACATATAGTCGCGGGCAAGCTGGGCAGCCTGCTGGCGGTTAATACCCGTCGCGTAGACGGCACACGATATAAACACGGCAACAGCCAGTGTGAATAAATTCCTTTTCATCATTCTTATCACGTAGATTTAAATATGGTTTCCTATTTGTTGACGTACTTGTGGCCTTTGTAGATGACGAGACCCTTATACGACTTATCCACTTGCTGTCCCTGCATGTTATATACCGGAGCATCAATGCTGTACATAGTAGCAGGGGTCGCATGACGGTGTTTGTCGTTAGTGACGACGTCGATGTCTGTATTGTTCAGTATTTTCTTCAAACCAGCTAGACAGTCTATCTTTCCATAGCCCGCCTGCGTCTTGTTGTGAGAAGGAATCTTGTCAATGTTGGTGGTCCACTCATCATTGATGCTGGTTTCTTTCATTATCTGTTTTATTTCATTGACGGTGAGGTTCGGATTTGCCTGCATCCACAGAGCCACGATGCCCGCAACCACAGGACTCGCTAGAGAAGTACCTTCAGAAAGTGCATACCAGTTGGTGCGTCCGAACTTTGTAACCTCAGGGCATAGGGTTGTGAAGTCTTTGTCTTTATTATCTTTATTAATCACTCCTGGCTGTCCACTGATAAAGTAGTCGTCGTAGTCGTAGTTATTAGCTGCCGCAATGATGCCCTTTCCTGGTGCCAACACTGTGGGGTGAGCCAGACCGTTGTCATCAATGCCATAGCTGGAGAAGTCGGCTATCTCGCCTATTTCCTGCTTCTTGCCTGTCAGCCTCGACTCTGAATAGCTTTGGCTTTTGCCGTCGTAGCTGGTCCAGTCGGTGCGAGTTACATAGGCTCCCACACTGATAGCTGCATCAACGCAAAAGTCCGTACCAAAGTTAAAGTCGCCGTTGCCTTTGGTGTAACCAGCTTTGGCAAAATCGTAGTTGTTCCAATTGGGCGCGTCGAAGCAAGGCTCTCCATTTTCGTCAGCGTCACACATCAGTTTTACGGTCTGTCCAGCATTTCCTGCTTTAACCACCAAGGCAAGACGATATTTCGGGTCGTCCATCTTATAGTTTTTGAGTCCCCAATTATAGTATACAGCATCTTTGCCGTCTAAGTTTTTGATGATCTCTCTGTGTTTCTTCTTCAAATCGATTACAGGTATGACGGCACCAGTCTTGGCATCTCTCACATGTTCTGCCCAGTCACAAAACGTACCGTTAGAGGTGTCCACCACCTTCAGTTCTATCATGAAGTCCTGATAATCGTCGGCATAGGCGCTGTAAAATGCATCATAGGTCACAGGCTTCGTAGGTTCTTCCACGATAGAAAAGGTATTGGAACCCAGCACCGTTTTCAGTTCCTCGCTGGTGCTGTTGAATTTCCTTGTTATTGACTGCCAGTTTGATGCAGAGTTGCCTGTAGCAAAGATGATAGCGCGACCTGGCTTCGAGCCGTTTTCTGTCTGTATGGCTGTGGCTATGGCGGTCACATCACTGCCATCGTGCAGTCCTAAATTGTCTCCGAGGCTGATATTTATTACTGCAGGTTTGCCCACACTGGTAGCGTAGTCGAAGATTTCTTTTATGCACTCGTTGACGTTTTCGCCACCGATGTAATCTCCCATTCCGCACAAGATGAGGTCGGCCTCAGGAGCCATACCCTGCAGGCCATTTCCCAAGTCAGAACCTCCAGCGATAGACGAAGTCATAGTGCCATGTGAGTCGTTTTTGTCTGCAGTCAGCGCCATGATTTCCTGTTCGGTTGAGAACACCCTCTTATTCTTTTGCGAGAAATCTATGACCTTCACAATGCGCGACTTGCCGTCAGTGGGGTTGCGGAAGGCAGCGTGATTGTAGTCTATACCGCTATCTATGACACCCAGCACGACCCCCTTGCCTGTATAGGCTTGGGGCAAGTGCTGCGCCTGGGCTTCCTCTGCGGTATTCACCTTCTCTACATTCGTATATTTGCGAGCCTCATGGGTCAACGTGCGTTTCTTCTCACCAGCCTTCACTCCTGTTGCCGTCAGTAGCAGCAAGGTAGCTATCATTAGGATATTTCTTTTCTTCATTCTTATCACGTAGATTTAAATATAATTCAATAGTTTTAAACAACAAAGGTACACCTTTTCCCGATAAACAGGATTCATATTTCTCTTAAAAAATATTAATGAACCCTTCCTCCTGTCTCAGCAAGCTCCGACGTGGGAGGTCGTTCCTAATGCCATCGAGCAGGTGCTGGACAAGTATCTCAGTGGTAAGTAAAAAAAGCCCTGCCAAGCATGATGCCTAACAGGGCTTTTACTTTGTTCAGCAGGCTCCGACGCAGGAGGTCGTTCCTAATGCCGTCAGCAGGGCTGTGGCGATGGAAGCGATGATCTGAACGATCCATTTGAGCGTTTCTTTCTTCATTACTCACCTCCCTCCTCTGCTTTCTCCGACTCCACGCTGTTCTCGTGCGTCTCCTCGAAGACTACATCCTTGACCAGCTGCTTCGCTACGGCAAACTTCTGGTAGATGGTGCCGTTGGCACGGCGAGCCTGACCAGTGATCACTCGGACGGTCTCAGGGGCGAACAGCACTCGGCGGGTCGTGATGTTCTGCGCTCCCACATCCTCAGGCTTGGTGGCACCGATGCTGGAGAAGCCCACCTTGAAGATGCCGATGCCGTCGAGTTTCACCTTCTGACCCATCTCGAAGAAGTGCTTCATGGCAGCTCCTAGCTCATCGAGCACTGCGATGATGTCGCTTCGCTTCACACTTGCCTGCGACTGGATGTACTCGGCGAGTGCCTTGGTCCCGATGAAGTTCTTGTCGTAGACTGCCTTGGCGAAGTACTTGCCGCATGCGCTGGATCGAGCGTTTGTGTTCTGTTGCTTGATAAATTTCTGACTCATAGTTTTTGTGTGTTTAAAGGGTTAATGATTTGGTTGATTGTGTGTCTTTCATCGTTGCGCAACATCTGATTGACAATGCAAAGGTACTATATTTAACACGCCATGTCAATAGTTTGGCGGATATTTTCTGTGAAAATCTGTTAATAAAATGCGAATTTCATGTTAATTTGTGTTAACATATTCTTAGAAATTTATAGTAGTATCTACTATCCCTTATTCCAGTATCTATTATCGTTAATCCCAGTATCTACCGAAGGGCACGGGAGATACTACTATACCCCTTTACAGGCTATTCCAATGGAGGGATGGCAGTGCGTTGAATGTGTTTGCTGCGGTAAAATCTCAAATCTCAAATCTCAGTTTTTTGTTTTAAATTTCCGACCGAGTGTTATTTTTATATTATTATATATATATAATATATATATTATATATATATAATAAAAATAAATACGAATTTTTTTTCAATAACTGAGATTTGAGATTTGAGATTTGTGATATTTCTGACACACAACCAATGTTTAGAAGAATGTGATTTCCGCATAATCTGTGAAGGTTGTGCGGATTTTTAATGTTTTTAACTCAAAATCGATGGGGATGAGACAAATATATAAGGAATTGAGACAAATTTGAAAATTTGTCTCCCTTTTGTTTCGTAAATTTGCAGGCGATATGGAACACAATGTAAAGTCAATCCGGAATCACTCTTAAAGGCATAATTATTATTAAAAATAAAAGACATCAATACTTTTCTAACAAATAATGTGTAAATTTGCAGCTAAATGAAAAGAAGTGTAAGTACAGACATGAATCTCGAGTCCTTTCCCGAAGAAATAACAGAAGAAGGTGTAAAAATATATGGCACAACCTCTTATGAGACACAAGTTGCCATATTAAGCCATCATCTTCACTCTTTGGATGGTAAGCACGACATAAAATCGGGTGAAAAACGTGACGAGATTATTGCCACAATACGTGACTATATTAGCTATAAACAACAGCATGACAAGAAAAACCCGAAGTGGGAGGACGTTAGTGATGACGAAGTAGCAAAGGCGGCAGAGAGCCCACTTGAAAGTGATCTCTTCTCGGATTTTTTCAATGTGCCATTCCCAGCTCCTAAAAATCCCAAGTTTACATTTATCGACTTGTTTGCCGGAATGGGGGGCTTTCGTTTGGCGATGCAGGCTCAAGGAGGAAAATGTGTTTTTTCATCTGAGTGGAATTCCTATTCTCAGAAGACCTATTTTGCCAACTTCGGTGACATGCCTTTTGGCGATATAACAAAAGAAATAACCAAATCTTTCATTCCAAAGAATTTTGACGTATTATGTGCAGGTTTTCCTTGTCAGCCATTCTCTATCGCAGGTGTTTCAAAGAAAAAAAGCCTAGGCAGAGAAACAGGATTCAAAGATAAAACGCAAGGCACGCTATTCTTTGATGTTGCCGATATAATCAGTAGACATCGCCCAAAAGCTTTCTACCTTGAAAATGTTAAAAATCTTACTTCACATGATAAAGGAAATACGTTCCGAATTATTCGTGAGACTTTGGAAGAATTAAACTATTCACTTCATTATCAAGTGATGGACGGGCAAACATACGTACCACAACATCGTGAACGTATCATGATAGTTGGATTTGATAAAGAACGGTTTTATGGTGAGGAAAATTTTGTTTTTCCAGAACAGCATGAGGCAACCAAAACGATCAAGGAGATTCTCGACCCAAACATTGATCCAAAATATACACTAAGTGATAAGTTATGGCTGTATCTTCAAAAATATGCCGAGAAACATAAAGCTAAAGGAAATGGTTTTGGGTTCGGACTTGTTGACCTTAATGGCATTTCAAGGACATTGAGTGCAAGATATTATAAAGATGGATCTGAGATTCTGATACCACAAGATAAGGGAAGGAACCCACGAAGATTGTCACCACGAGAGTGTGCTCGTTTAATGGGTTATCCTGATATCTACAGAATAGACTGTGTTTCGGATGTCCAAGCCTACAGGCAATGCGGAAACTCAGTAATTGTACCATTAATTACAGCTGTATCTGAGCAAATTATAAAAACTATACATAGCGCATAATTATTATGAGTGAAATCCTAAATTTAGTAACTAGCAAGGTCCAACAAGCTAAAAGTGCTCTATGCAAGTTTATTACTGCCAACGATACAGGCTTAACAGGCGGTCATCAGTGTGGCTTTCATATTTCTAAAGAAGCGTGGACAATGTTTCTTGATAAGGAGCCTATCAAGGGGGTAAATATTGATATACCCATAAGGATTCATTGGCAAAATGATTTTGATACCGACAGTAGATTCAAATACTATGGTGTAGGTACAAGAAACGAATATCGTATTACACGTTTTGGGCGAGGCTTTCCATTTTTAAATGATGAAAACGTAGGCGATCTGCTGGTTCTTGCCCGTTTTGATAAAGATTATTATGAAGCTTTTGTATTACAAACAGACGATGATATTGATGAATTCTTCTCTTTCTTCAATTTGTCATACGATAAAACCAATCAGATTATCGACGTTAAGCAAACAGGGCAACCTGAGCAACGTTTGAAAAATTTGATTAATTCATTTGTGGCTAAGTTTGACAGATTCCCAGAAACCCGTATAATGGCAAAGGGTGCTAGAGACTGCTATAATGAAGCTAACAGAATCATAAATCAAAATATATTAAAGGCTCCAGATGATGTCCTTCTTGGTTGGCTGGATACAGAATATACACTTTTCAAGTATATGGAAGAAAAGGTTTATTCAGATGTTATTTCAATGCCTTTTCCATCTATTGATGCTTTTGTATCAATGGCCAATGAAGTCTTAAATCGTAGAAAATCACGTGCAGGAAAGTCGCTAGAACACCATTTGGCAGACATCTTCACACAAAACAGTTTGCTGTTTGAAGAACAAGTAATCACGGAGGATAATAAGAAACCGGATTTCGTTTTCCCTAATGGTGAATGTTATCATAATTTGGCTTTCCCAGGCGATTTGCTCACAGTGTTAGGGGCAAAAACTACATGTAAAGATAGATGGAGGCAAGTTCTTAACGAAGCAGACCGTGTTGACGACAAATTTTTGTTTACTCTTCAGCAGGGTGTGTCATCAAATCAACTAAAGGAAATGCAAGACTATCATTTACATCTAGTTGTCCCTCACAAATACCTGACATGTTTTCCTAAAGAATACAGGACGGGAATATGTGATTTGTATACGTTCATCGGGATGGTGAAAGAAAGACAGGAAAGAATGCCTAAACAATATTTATTTTTATAGTAAACACACAGGGGACATCCCCTTGTGATAAAGTCATATCAAACTTTTACATTATATCATTAAAAGATGTAAAAGCCTTTGCATATTGTCAATAATTTTATACCTTTGCAAACATATTGGGCTGAGCCCGTAGTATTCGTATTCCCAATAGTCCGCAACTAAAAAGAATTACGTCTACGAAACTACCTGCTCGCACCCCTAGGGGCGCGGGTATAGGTGTTGTTTCAACATGACGTTAGGGAAGCGGACCCCTTGGGAATATGTTGTTAACTTACCATTCCTTTGCGCCCCTTCTTTTTAATAATTTATAAAGTCAAACGCAATGGAAAAATTCTTTAACACCTCATGAGAAATATTTTATATTTCGAGATCATTTAGTCATTGGTATTTTTCACAAATTACTAACGACTTATTAACAACTGTAATTTTAAAACCTATAGCAAAACTATGAATCAAAAAGAAGAAAATTTTGTGATGTCTCTCATTCGTGAGAGACTTAAAATGCAATCGTTAGGTAATAGTATTGTAATCAATACGCAAATACACATTGTAAACACATACAATCTTAATTTCTTTGCCCCTGTAGCAAAAGTAACGGATAATCATTTTTCAAGAAAGGAGGATTCTTATGGATCGTGATGGAAAGCCAACCTTTAATATTAACTTTCACGGACCTGTAGGAAGTTATCAGTATATTGAGAATTTTGGTACCCTCAACCAGTTCAAAGATGGTGAATATGTGGACGCAGAGGAAGTAAAGGAAGTAGAGATACCAGAGCCGTTAAAGACGGACGAGGCAAAAGATGTTTTGGGTAACTTTATCTATAACAGGCTACTTACAGAAGAGTTACAGCCTATTGACCTTAGTAAACCCGAACAGGCAATATTAGCAAGAGTCATAAGTGAAAGACTGGAGATAAAAGATGTCTGGCAGGTGTTCGGCAAACTATGGCAAGTACGACCAGAAACACTAAGAAATTATTATAACAAAGCACTTGATCAAAGAAAGTCTTTAGATTTTCAAGATAAGTTGAAAAATATTTTAGACTGATTATCAATTACTTAGATTAATCCGTACCCCCTACGCGTACCCCCTACGTAGGGGGTTTTTCTTTTTTTGATGCTGTACCTTTGCACTGTCAACGAACGGAAACGGGAAAATGACAGCGCTCTTTGAAATGTTGAAACAAAAATCCAAACGGCTGGGGAAAAAATGTCGAAAATCGAATACGCACACACACGCACACACACGTACATTTTATTAATTAATTAACCAATTCAAAAATAAAAGATAAATGGAAAATTTAACAACCGTCGTCGAGGAGCTTGCAAAGGCAACTCGCCATAATGAAAAAACTGTTGGCTGCGTCACTACCACTGACATAGCTAAGATGTACAATATGTCAACAAAGGATATGGTTTCCTTCCTGCGTGACATTGGTATCCTGACGCCTAGAGGTATGCACCTCACCCCCAAATACATTGGGATGGGGCTGACACTGGAAAGGCAATGCGTGCATTTCTCTTTGGAGGGACAGATGAAAAGTCACACCTACTTGGTATGGACACAGAAGGGTAAGAGTTTTCTTAAGGAACTCATTGGGAAATACAACTAATTCAATTTTTATTTATTAACCCCGAGTTGGAGTGGAGGGAATTCTAGAATACAAAGGTGGCCACCTTCCTAAAACTTCTCTCACAAATCCAACTAAAATGAAAAATTCGATTAAGAGAGAGCAGAGAAAACAAGTTTACTCTGCCGAACGTGAGAATTTTGGACAAAGTGTCAAGAAATTAATTCTAATCAGTGAAGAAACAGTAAACGCCTTGAAACAAGGCAAGTGTGTAGACGGTTCCATCCGCATGACCCCGGAAGGTCTTGCTTTCCGAGCTTATAACCATCAGAAAAAGTGCGGCAGCCGTGAGCCGGACAAGATCCTCTACCAGACAGGATGCGGGCACCTCAAGGAGAGCCGCCAGCGTTACAGGCTGTGGGTCAGCGTCCCCAAGGCGATGGGAACATGCAGGGCTGCAGGGCTGATGAGCCAGGAGAGCAATGAGATGACCAATTTCCTCTATGTCAAAGGCGAGGAGGAAGAAGGCGGTGTAGTAGAGTTCAAACGATAAGAAAGGAGGTAGCGAGTGTTTAGTTTACAATATAACTTACCCCTTCCCACGAAACCCTGTACGAAGGAGGACTTCTACAAAATCGTCAGTTCCGACCGTGTGAAGAACAAGATCACCGATTTCCGCAAGCTGAAAGCGGAGGGTAACGACAAGGAGGCTGATGCCAAGAAACGGTCACTGCCTATCTTCATCTACCAGGCTACCTTTGAGGAGACAGAGTCGAAGAACGGCTCGAAGGCTTGTTGGCGCAAGCAGGAAGCCGCCCACCTGAACGGACTGGTGATGCTCGACATCGACCACATCGACAATCCCGCCAAGTTGTTCATGCACATGCCACCTAACTTATTCGAGGACGGTGCCAAGAACCAGGTGATGCTGGTACACATAACCCCGTCGGGCAAAGGGTTGCGGGTGGTCTTCAAGGCAGATATGGCCGTCGGTGACCTCAGTGCCAACCAGCACCATCTAGCCACCCTGTTAGGTGTGGAGCCTGACGAGGCTTGCAAGGATGCCAGCCGAGCTTCCTTCTCTCCACAACAGGAGGAAATCCTCTATATCAACGACGCAATCTTTGACTATCACGATGACGAGTTTGAGAAACAATTCGGAGAACAGTATAGAAAAGGCTTACCTTCGACAGCTGTTATCTCGACACCAGTACAACCCACAGTTGAGAAAAATAATCTGTCATTCAACGGAATTCCTTACTCTAAGATAATTGAAGAATGGTGGCGAAGAACTGGAGGAATACCCGTTGAGGGTGAGCGTAATGTAAGACTTCATAAGTTGGCGGTCAACCTCCGTGCCATCTGTGACAACAAACGAGAGGTGTTATTACAGGTCATGCCACGATTGGGGTTGTCGGAACAAGAACTGGCAAATATCGTTGACTCTGCTTGTAAGGAAAATCCTAAAGGATTCTCAAAACACCTGTCAAGTATCATTTATGATTTAACACCTGTAAAAGAGGAAGAGGAAGAAAAGGTGGAGACACCTCCAGAGATGCCTAAGAAACTACCCAAGCTCATCCAGCTTCTGATCTCCCGCACTCCTGATGTCTATAAGCCTGCGGTGGCTCATGCGGTGTTCCCCTCTCTTGCCGCCCATCTCTACAAGGTACGCTTCCGCTATATAGACAATGTGTTGCATGAGGCGACTCTGATGAATGTCCTGATGGCTGGAACGGGTGCCGGTAAGGATTGTATCTCACAACCGATTAACTACATCATGGCGGACATCCGTAAGCGTGACGAGGAGAACCTGCAGCGTGAGAAGCAATGGAAACAGGAGGTCAATTCGAAAGGTGCCAACAAGGATAAGCGTCAGCGTCCTGAAGGGCTCATCATCCAAGAGGTGGACCCCGATATGACGAACCCTGCCTTCGTGATGCGTATGGCAGAGGCTGACGGTCATTTCCTCTATACCAAGATGAACGAGATAGACCAGTTTGATGCTCTTCGTGGCTCCAGCAAAGGCAGTCAGCAGTTCCAGATCATGTGTCTTGCCTTCGACCCTGGCAACCGCTACGGACAGACCCGTGTGGGTACCGGCTCGGTGACGGAGAAGGTATGTATCCGCTTCAACTGGAATGCGGCGACGACCATCAACAAAGGTCAGCGTTACTTCCGTAACGTCCTCACGGATGGACCGATCAGTCGTATCAACTTCTGTACGATACCAGAACGTGAGATTGGTGCGGAAATGCCTGTATATGGCACCTACGATGCTGCCTTCGAGGAGGAGCTTCGACCTTACATCGAGAAGCTGACCAAGGCTGTCGGGGAGGTAAACTGTCCGCAGGCTTTCAAACTAGCTCAGAAGATGGTGGAGGAAAATGCGGAGTTCGCAAGACTCTCTCAATCAAGGGTTTATGAAAACCTCTCCTTCCGTGCCAATGTCATCGCATGGCTGAAAGGTTGTCTGCTGTATGTCGCCAACGACTGCAAATGGGACAAGTCCATCGAGGACTTCGTGCGCTGGTCGCTGCAATATGATATGTGGTGCAAGATGCAGTTCTTCGGGGAGGATATTGCGAATGCGGATAAGGTTCAGGATAAAATCAACAAAACAGGACCTCGTAATCTTTTAGATCTATTGCCTGACGAATTCACCTTGCAAGATGCCATCAATGTGAGAAGGAAACAGGGATTAGATGGGAGAAATTGTAAACACATGATTGATGTATGGAAAAATCGTGGATATATCTCTCAAATCTCAAATCTCAGTTATCAAAAATTAAAATTTAAAAACTAAAATCATCATGGAACTAATATTAGAAAGATTCATAAAAACAGAAGAATGCACAGTTGGTCGACTGAGCATCATCAACAGAACGTTCGACGAGTACCTGGGTCGTGAGGATAAGGAGTTTATATGTGACACCCTGGAGCCGCCCATCAAGAAAATGGGGAAAGACCCTGATTATGTACGGCAGTTCAAGTCCGCCATGCCCCCGGGTCGTTACCCTGTAGTCATCAGGCATTCTGAGTCCTTCGACCTCTGTCTGCCCTTGGTGGTAGGTGTCCCCAAGATGACGAGTAAGCAGGTGTTCTTCCAAATCGGCAATTCCGTGGAGGAGATAGAGGTAGGGCTGATACCTGGTGCTTATCGTGGTGACGGAAAGATGGTTGCCTCTCGCAACATGATCTTCACACTCAAGAAACTCATCTTCCAGGCGAAAGCTCGGGGAGAAGGAGTGTTTCTCACTGTCGTGAGAAAGATTAAAGATGAAAGATGAAAAATTAAAGATTAAAAAATTATGAGTACAAAAAAACAAGCAAGAGGATTGCGGAATAATAATCCGCTGAATATCATCAAGAGTAAGTCACAGATATGGTTGGGGGAGACCAACCTCGGAGGTGAGACTCACTTCTGTCAGTTCTCATCCATGCAGTATGGGTTCCGTGCAGCCCTGAAACTGTTGCGGACGTACTACTCCAAGTATGGGTGTATCACCATCCGACAGATCATCTGCCGGTGGGCACCCGAGACGGAGAATCAGGTGGAGGCGTATATCAAGACGGTATGCAGGATCACCCAGATGGGTGCCGATGTCCCCCTGCCCCCGATGAAGTCTGAGACCAAGATTGTCTGGTGTGAGCTCGTCCTAGCCATGGCAAGTGTGGAGTGCGGTCTGTCAGCCGACGATCGGGACACCCTCCGCTATTCCGTCGCCAAAGGGTGGAACATGTTGTTTTAATAGTTCATAATAATTAAGTGTTTTGTGAGGAGTATCATTCCCCTACGTCGTGAGACGTGGGGGATTTTGACTTTCAGTCGAAGGTACTCACGCTCGAGAAAATTCAAATAAAATTTGGTTTTTTGCTCGGTTTGCACTAACTTTGTCACCGATAAACGAAAACCATTAAAACAATTATATTTATGAAAGTAAAACTACTCTTAACTTTTGCCCTCCTGCTGACGGCAGTGACGGGCGCGTGGGCGGACGACAGTGGGTCGTGCGGAACTGATGTTTCTTACTCCTACGAGGAGTCTACTCACACCCTCACCATCAGTGGCACGGGTGCCATGGCGGATTATCCCAATCCTTCCGAACGTCCATGGGATAGTTATGCGACAGAGATCGAAACTGTCATTATCGAGGATGGTGTGACGAGCATCGGTGATTGTGCCTTCGATTATTGCGAAGGTCTGACATCAGTCGCCATCCCTGCCAGTGTGACGAGCATTGGTGTTGGTGTCTTCTATGGTTGCCTTGGTTTGACATCAGTCACCATCGGCAGTGGTGTGACGAGCATCGGTTATGATGCCTTCCGGTCTTGCTCTAGTTTGACATCAGTCACCATCCCAGCCAGTGTGACGAGCATTAGTGTTGGTGCCTTCGCTAATTGCAGTAACTTAGCAACAATGACAGTGGAAGCAGGTAATACGGTTTATGACTCTCGCAATAGTTGTAATGCGATTATAGAAAAAGAGAGCAACACATTGATAATCGGATGTAATGGCTCAACCATCCCTGGCGATGTGACGAGCATCGGCGAGAATTCCTTTCTGGGTTGCGATGGTCTGACGACCATCACCATCCCTGCCAGTGTGACGAGCATCGGTGATTATGCCTTCGATGGTTGCAGCAACTTAGCAACAATGACAGTGGAAACCGGTAATACGGTCTATGACTCTCGCAACGGCTGTAATGCGATTATTGAAAAAGAGAGCAATACAATGATATTCGGATGTAAAAATACTAAAATTCCTGATGATGTGACGAGCATCGGCGATGATGCCTTCCAGGGCTGCGTTGGTCTGACATCAGTCACCATCCCTGATGGCGTGACGAGCATCGGCATTTATGCCTTCGAGAGTTGCACTGGTATGACGACCGTCACCATCGGCAGTGGTGTGACCTATATAGGACGTGATGCGTTCTTTAATTGCACGAAGGTCGAAGTCGTTTATTGCAATGCCGACCCGGAAAAGTTGGAGTGGGAAGAAGATGGCTGTGATGACTTTAAGTATAACGGCTCCACCATTATCAAAGTTGCTGACGCGGCTCCTTGGATTGCCAAGTTTACTGATGTGGTCAATGGTACTTTCAGTGACAAACCTTACGTGCCTCTCACTTGGAATTACGACGCAGGCACCAAGACGCTGACCTTCAGCGGCACAATGATTCCTTCTTATAATGATCCGGATGAGCGCCCTTGGATAGCTTATGTTGCAGAAGTTGAGAATATAGTAATTGAGGATGATGTGACGAGCATCGGCAATTATGCCTTCTATGATTGCACTGGTATGACGACCGTCACCATCGGTAGTGGTGTGACCTATATAGGATATGATGCGTTCTATGATTGCAAGAATGTCGAAGTCGTTTATTGCAATGCTGACCCTACAAAGTTGACGTGGGATGAAAGTGGCTGTGATGACTTTAAACCTGACGGCACCACCATTATCAATGTTGCTGACGCAGCTCCTTGGTATACGAAGTTTGGTAGTGTGGTCCATGGTATTTTCAGAGATCCCTCTACCGTACCTTTCAGTTGGAATTACGACGCAGGCACCAAGACGCTGACCTTCAGCGGCACAGAGGCTATCCCTTCTTGTAATGATTCGGATAAACGCCCTTGGATAGATTATGTTTCAGAAGTTGAGAATATCGTTATTAATGAGGGCGTGAGGGGCATCGGTAAGTATGCCTTCTATGATTGCATTGGTCTGACGACCGTCACCATCCCTGCCAGTTTGACGAGCATCGGCTATGCTGCCTTCGCTGGTTGCAGTAACTTAGCAACAATGATGGTGGATGCCGGTAATACGAAATATGACTCTCGCAACGGCTGTAATGCGATTATAGAAAAAGAGACCAACACATTGATAGTCGGATGTAAAAATACTAAAATTCCTGATGATGTGACGAATATCGGTGACAATGCTTTCGAGGGTTGCATTAGTCTGACGACCGTCACCATCCCTGCGGGTGTGACGCGCATCGGCAAAAGAGCCTTCGAAGGTTGCGGTGGTCTGACGACCGTCACCATCGGCAGTGGTGTGACCTATATAGGAAGTGATGCGTTCTTTAATTGCAAGAATGTCGAAGTCGTTTATTGCAATGCCGACCCGGAAAAGTTGGAGTGGGACGAAAATGGCTGTGATGACTTTAAGTATGACGGCTCCACCATTATACAAGTTGCTGACGCGGCTCCTTGGATAGCCAAGTTTACTGGCAAAGTCAATGGTATTTTCAGCGACAAACCTTACGTGCCTCTCACTTGGAATTACGACGCAGCCACCAAGACGCTGACCTTCAGCGGCACAGCGATTCCGTCTTATAATGATCCAGATGAGCGCCCTTGGATAGCTTATGTTGCAGAAGTTGAGAAGATAGTTATTGAGGATGGCGTGACGAGCATCGGTCATAATGCCTTCGGGTATTGTGCTAGTCTGACGACCGTCACCATCCCTGCCAGCGTGACGAGCATCGGCAGCAGTGCCTTCAGTGATTGCTCAGGTCTGACATCAGTTACCATCCCTTCCAGCGTGACGAGCATCGGCGATTATGCCTTCTATTATTGCACTGGTCTGACTTCGATTGAAATCCCTGCCGGTGTGACGACCATCGGAGAGGCAGCCTTCCAAGAATGCTCTGATTTGGCTACCGTCACTTTTGCTACAGGTTCGAAGTTGGAGACCATCGACGATGCAGCCTTCGCTAGCACTGGTCTGACATCGATTGAGATTCCTGCCAGCGTGACGACCATCGATGATTTTGCCTTCCAAGAATGCTCTGATTTGGCTACGGTCACTTTTGCCTCAGGTGCGAAGTTGGAGACCATCGGTATAGAAGTCTTCGGTAGTTGTAAAAGCTTGAATTCTGTCACCATCCCAGCCAGCGTGACGAGCATAGGTACGAATGCCTTCATTTCCTGCACTGGTCTGACGACCGTAACTTTTGATTCAGGTTCGAAGTTGGAGACCATCGGTGAGGCAGCCTTCGATGGTACTGGTCTGACATCTATCAATATCCCCGCCAGCGTGACGAGTATCGGTGATTATGCCTTCGATGGTTGCAGCAACTTAGTAACAATGACTGTGGAAGCAGATAATACGGTCTATGACTCTCGCAACGGCTGTAATGCGATTATAGAAAAAAAGAGCAACACATTGATAGCCGGATGTAATAGCTCTTTCATCCCTGATGATGTGACGGCCATTGGCGATGGTGCTTTCTTTTATTGTACTGGTCTGACGACCGTCACCATTCCTGCCAGCGTGACGAACATAGGTATGAATGCCTTCCAGGGCTGCACTGGTCTGACAACCGTCACCATCGGCAGTGGTGTGACCTATATAGGAGATGATGCGTTCTATCTATGTACTAATGTCACAGATGTCTATTGCTATGCCGACCCTGACGCTTTGACGTGGAACGAAAGTGGATGTAATGACTTTAAGGATGGAAAAGCCACGAAATGTCATGTGACTGACGCGGATCCTTGGAGTGCGTTTACTGACGTCAATGTCGACTTTGTGGGCGACTTGGCTCCAGAAGCGGAAACAAAGGTTGCAGGAGAGGAATACTGGTCGAGCTATTATAACAGTGCCGCTCATCTGAAGGCTGACAATAATACGACGGTCTACAAGGCGACGCTGAGTGGCACTACCGTTACCCTGACCGAGATCACCGACAAGGTGATCACCGCAGGACAAGCCGTTCTCCTGAAGAAGACGACTGCCGAGCCTGTTGAGTTGACACCATGCGCCGCTGGCAGCGAGGATGACTATTCCGACAATGACCTTGAGGGTGTTGATGCGGAGACGGCGAAGGAATCGGGCTCCGATTACTATGTGCTGAGCTATCAGGCCTCCAAGCTCTCGTTCTACAAGTATTCCGGTGCGACACTGGGCGCTAACAAGGCATTCTTCAAGATTCCAGCTAACAGCAGCCGTGAGTTCCTTGACATCTTAGGCGAGGTGACAGGTATTGATGGAAGATATAAGATGGAAGATGGAAGAAGTGATGTATACTATGACCTCAACGGTCGTCGTGTCATGAATCCGACGAAGGGCATTTACATCGTAAATGGCTCAAAAGTCGTAGTGAAGTAAAATGTAAAAATGTAATAATGTAAAAATTATGAAAAGATTATATATTAAACCGACGATGGAGACCGTTCAGTTGAACGTTCATCAGCCGATGCTGACCATGAGTCTCACTGAAACAGAGTCGCCCATCCAGTACTCGCGAGAACTTGACCCGTTCTCCGATCCTCTTGATGTCCTGTCGCCAACGGACTTCTTCCCTGACATGAACCCGTAATTTACGGTGAGAAATTAATGAGAAATAAATGAGTAGTTTTTTTTATATATTTAAATTTTAATGGCTATTGCTTCCCGCATGGTCTGTGAAGATCGTGCGGTTTTTTTGTTCAAAAAGTTTGTGGTGTTAAGAAAAGTTTGTACCTTTGACCTCTGAAATGAAGAATACAAGATATCTCTACACGACATTATGGCTACTTCTGTCGAGCATGATGCTCCCGGCAGCGGAGATCAGTGAGCAGCAGGCATTGGAGCAGGCTCGTCAGTTTATGCTCCAGGTGACAAACAACAGTCAGACGACATCTCGCCGCACCATGCAGCAGGTCAGCATGAGGGCGGCAGAGACGGGGATCCCCGAGCTCTACGTCTTCAATATCGAGGGCGGCGGCTATGTGATAGCCTCGGCGGACGACCGCACGCTGCCCGTACTGGGATATAGTCTGACAGGAAGCTTCGATGCCAGCAGGATACCTGACAATATGCGAGGCTGGCTGCAAGGCTATGCCGAACAGATCAGACAGCTGGGCGATGCCGTCGTCACCTCAACGGCAGTGAGTGATCCCGGCATGACAGCCATCGAGCCGCTCATCAAGACCCGTTGGGGACAAGATGAGCCTTATAACCTGCAGACACCAATCACTGGTGGTGTCCACGCGGTAACGGGCTGTGTCGCTACTGCTATGGCGCAGTTGTTGTACTATCATCAGTGGCCCCAAACGGCTACCACTGTCATCCCGGCTTATAGTTATTTATTATCAATTACTGAAAGTGCCGCAGTAAAAGGTCTGCCCGCCACCACCTTCAAGTGGGACAAGATGCTGCCAACCTACACCAAGGAGAACCCTGGCACGGAGGAACAACGGCAGGCTGTCGCCGAGCTGATGCGCTACTGCGGACAGTCCGTCAGCATGAAGTATGGTGTTTCTACTTCCGCTTCTCTTACAGAAGAAATCGCCAATGCCCTGAGATACTATTTTGGATACTCGAAAACCGTTCATTCCGTCCAACGTGAAGGTTATACACTCGAGAGTTGGAAGAAACTCATCTGGGACGAACTGAACCAGAAACGCCCTGTCTGTATGGGAGCGTCCTCTAGTGATGGCGGTCATTCCTTTGTTATCGACGGATATGACGGCAACGGTATGTTCCACGTCAACTGGGGATGGGACGGCGGTAGTGACAACTATTACGCCATCGATGTGATGAACCCTGACCCCGACAAATTACCAACAGGATATATCTCTACACAGAGAATTGTCGTAGGTGCCAAGCCAAGACCCGCCAATGAGGAGACACTCCCTGATATAACCAGCGGTCTCCAACTGCGAGGATTCCCATACGTCACCAGAGAAAGTCTGAAGGCCCCCGTCTTTTGTATCGATATGGCGTGTGACGAAATGATATATGACATAGCCCTGGGCACCAAGAATACCGACGGCACCATCTCATTGAAACAGACCTTGAAAGAGTATATAGAAGTTTCCTCAGGGGGAACTGATGTGGCAGGTCTTGAATTGAAGAATCTCACGCTTCCCGACGGCACCTATCAACTGTATGCTTTCTACAGGAAGTCTGGCGATGCAGGGGACACCTGGCACCAATTAGGCTCTGACAGGGACTATTGGGGTGTTCATGTCAAAGACTCGAAGATGTCTTTCTTCTTCGACGCGAAGCTGAAAATCACCAACGCCTATTTAGAGGGTGACAACCAAGCTCCTCTGGACGAGTGTACACTGGTGGTGGAGGTAGAGAACCAAGGCGATGTGATGTTCTGCGCACAGACATTACTCAAGGCAGGAAGAATGGGGGAAGAAGATTTTAAGATGGCAAACGACTATGATAAGTCAAAGACATACCTGATATTACAGCCCAAGGAAAAGACTACGCTACGCTGTCCCCTTATGGTTCCCTCCAAGGGTGATATGGAGGTACGCTTATGTGTACATGAAGCAGACGAGGGTCTGGCGACAGCCGTGGTGCCCATCGATAAGGAGCCTCACTACTATGACATCCAGTTGACGGACTACAAGGTGGAGTACAAGGCTGGTGAGAGTGACCTGACGAAAGCCTTCACATGTACATTATATTTCAAGAATAACGACAGCCGTCCCTTCGATTACTCCATTGTGTCAAGAGTAGGTACAGACGACAGTGTGTATGGCGACTTTAATCTCAACCATCTTTCCTCATTATCATTAAAACCAGGTGAGGATGGGGACGGAACACCTAATCTGTCGTATGACCTGGAGAAGATCAAGGAGCCGACAGACCTCCATCTCGTCATATCGATAGATTATAAATATCCGTTATTCCCTCTCTTCAAATTACTCGACATCGTCGTCAAGCCTGGCACTACCGTCACTCCCAAGGGTACTACAGGGGTGGAAGAATTGAAAAATGGAAGATGGAAGATGGAAGATGGAAGAAGTGATGTATACTATGACCTCAACGGTCGTCGTGTCATGAATCCGACGAAGGGTGTTTACATCGTAAATGGCAAAAAGATTCTCGAGAAATAAAAAAGAAGGAAGGAGAAATAAGGTAACAAAAAAAAGGTCGAATTCTCGACCTTTTTTTATGAATCATATCGGAGAAGCTTAATTGTCCGAAATCAAGCACTCACCCGTCATGTCTGCAGGTTGCTCCAAGCCCATGATATGGAGGATAGAGGGAGCCACGTCGGCAAGACGACCGTCCTTCACAGTAGCACTGTTGTTGTTGGTCACATAGATGAACGGAACGGGGTTCAGGGAGTGAGCGGTATTGGGAGTGCCGTCGGCGTTGATGGCGTTATCGGCATTACCGTGGTCGGCAATGATGATCGCCTCGTAGTCATTAGCCTTGGCAGCCTCGATGACCTCACGGACGCAGTTGTCGACAGCCCATACAGCCTTGGCGATGGCATTATAGACACCAGTGTGTCCCACCATATCACCATTGGCGAAGTTGACGACGATGAAGTCGTACTTGTTCTCATTGATGGCGGCGACGAGCTTGTCCTTGACCTCATAGGCACTCATCTCAGGCTTCAGGTCGTAGGTAGCCACCTTCGGAGAAGGAACCAGGATACGGTCCTCACCCTCGTAAGGAGCCTCACGACCACCGTTGAAGAAGAAGGTGACGTGTGCGTATTTCTCTGTCTCGGCAGTGTGCAGCTGTTTCTTACCCTGCTTGGAGAGGTACTCACCTAAGGTGTCCTCCACGTTCTCCTTGGGGAAGAGGATATGAACACCCTTGAAGTTAGCGTCGTATGGGGTCATACAGTAGTACTGCAGGTTAGGAATCGTCTTCATGCCCTGCTCCGGCATATCCTCCTGGGTCAGTGCGATGGTCATCTCCTTGGCACGGTCGTTACGGAAATTGATGAAGATAACGACATCACCCTCCTCGATGCAGCCGTTGACAGAAGCATTGTGGATCGGTTTGATGAACTCGTCCGTCACACCCTCGTCATAGCTCTCCTGCATGGCGGCAACCATATCCGTAGCCTGCTTGCCGGTGCCGTTGACGATGAGGTCGTAACCCTCCTTCACACGCTCCCAGCGCTTGTCACGGTCCATCGCATAGAAACGACCGACGATAGAGGCGATAGCGGCATCATTGTCGGCACATACCTTGCTGACCTGCTCGATGAAGCCCTTGCCAGAGCGTGGGTCCGTGTCACGACCGTCCATATAGCAATGTACGAACACCTGGTTCTTCAGACCGTATGTCTTACCAATCTCGATGAGCTTGAACAGATGGTCGAGGCTGGAGTGTACGCCACCATCAGAGGTCAGACCCATCAGGTGCAGTTTCTTGTTATTCTCCTTGGCATAGCTGTAGGCAGCCTTCACCTGCGGGTTCTCCAGGATAGAGCCGTCCTTGCAGGCGCGGTTGATCTTCACGAGGTCCTGATAGACGATGCGTCCGGCACCGATATTGAGGTGACCGACCTCCGAGTTACCCATCTGTCCGTCGGGCAGACCGACATCCTCACCAGATGCCATCAGTTGGGAGTGAGCCGAAGTGGCTGTTAACAAATCGAGATACGGAGTCGGCGTGTTATAGATCACGTCACCCTTGCCATGCTTACCGATTCCCCATCCGTCGAGAATCATGAGTAATGCTTTCTTTGCCATAATCTTATTCTAAATTATTAATACTTTGAAATTTGGGTGCAAAGGTACGAATAAGTGAGTAAAGAACAAAATAAATTCATTTATTTTTTCTTTCAAACGAAAGTACCTTCGACAAAGTCAAAGGTACACTTTTTTTTTCAAACTACAGGCAATGGTGGTAAAAATATAATATGAAATTTGGCTACTTGCGTAAAAAACACTATCTTTGCAAGACACTAACGAAACAGCAAAGAATCCAAACATTATGAAAACAGGGAAAGTACTATTATTTGGCATGATAGCCAGTATGACTATGACAACAGCAAATGCACAACCCAAATTGAGAGCCGACAATATCGACGAGGTACTGAAGGCAATGACACTGGAGGAGAAAGCACAACTATTGGTAGGTGGAGGTAATGACTCTTTCACAGGGTCAGGAGCCATGCTGGGACACCAGAAAAGACTGGTTGCCGGCGCAGCAGGTATCACCGTGGCTATTGAGCGGCTGGGTATTCCTGCCACCGTGTTGAGTGACGGACCTGCCGGCGTACATATTGACGCCAAGCGTGAGAACGACCCTCACTCCTATGCCGCAACAGGATTTCCTATCGGTACCTGCCTTGCTTCCACATGGAACACCGATCTGGTGCAACAGGTGGGTGAGGCGATTGGTAATGAGACGTTGGAGTATGGATGTGATGTTATCCTTGGTCCAGGTATGAACCTGCATCGCTCTCCCTTATGCGGTCGTAATTTTGAGTATTATTCTGAGGACCCGATCTTGACAGGACTGATCGGTACGGCGATGACCCTTGGCATCCAGAGTCAGGGTGTTGGTGTCTCTGCCAAGCACTTCGCTGTCAACTCACAGGAGACAGACCGTACCAGTGTCGATGAGCGTGTCAGTCAGCGTGCGGCACGTGAACTTTACCTTCGTGGTTTTGAGATCATGGTGCGCAAGAGTAACCCATGGACACTGATGTCCGCTTATAATAAGGTAAACGGGGAGTTCGCACAAGGCAATAAGGACCTGCTGACGGATATCCTCAGGAAAGACTGGGGATTCAAGGGAATTGTCATGACTGACTGGATTGGCAAGCGTAAGGGACTGCTCACCACAACTGAGGTGACGGCAGGCAATGACCTGATGATGCCGGGGTATGCGGAACAGGCAGAGGATATTGTCAAAGGCGTGAAGGACGGTACCGTGAAGATAGAGGATGTCGACCGTAACGTGCGCCGTATGCTGGAGTATATTGTCAAGACTCCTCGTTTCCGTGGCTATAAGTTCTCTAATCGTCCTGACCTAAAAGCGCATGCCCAGATTACCCGTCAAAGTTCGACAGAAGGTATGGTACTTTTGAAGAACGACGGGGTGCTTCCCATCCGCAACCTCAAGACGGTGGCATTGTTTGGTGTCAACAGTTACGACTTCATGTCCGGTGGTTTGGGATCCGGTGCCGTGAATGTTCCCTATGTGGTCGATATGGTGGAAGGTTTGAGGAATGTGGGTGTTCAGACGACCCCGCAGTTGACGGATATCTATCAGAGTTATGTGAAATATGCCCGTCTGAAACTGAGAGCCGACAAGAACCCCATCATGTGGTTCCTGGATACCGGTACGCCGAAAGTTGAGGAGATAGAGATCTCTAACCGCTGCATAGCCCATGAGGTGAAAGAGGCGGATGCCGCTATTATCACTATCGGGCGACAGGCTGGTGAGGGACTGGACCGTGAGATAGAGGGAGAGTTCAACCTCACTACTACGGAAAAGGACATGATAGCACGTGTCAGCGACCAGTTCCGTCCGCTTGGCAAACCCGTCATCGTCATTATCAATAGTGGCTCTGTGATGGAGACTGCGTCATGGCGTGACCGTGTGGATGCTATCCTCTGTGCCTGGCAGCCCGGTGAGGAGGGTGGAAACTCCATTGCCGACCTGTTGACGGGTAAGGTCAATCCTTCTGGCAAACTGACGATGACATGGCCAATCTCTGCTACTGACCATCCGTCCACGAAGAATTTCCCACAGGAGATGGACAACTACACTTTCCGTGAGGCATTGGGATGGGGTGCCCAGATTCCCGGTCACGACTATACCAACCATGAGGAGGATATCTATGTGGGCTACCGCTATTTCGACAGTTTCGACAAGAGCGTCGCCTATCCTTTCGGTTATGGTCTGAGTTATACAACCTTTGAGTACAGCAAGCCTGCCGTGAAGGTCAGTGGTGACAATATCACAGTCAGTGTGACGGTCAAGAATACAGGAAAGGTGGCTGGCAAGGAGATCGCACAGGTGTATGTCGCTGCCCCCAAGGGAACGATAGAGAAACCTTGTCACGAGCTGAAGGGATTCGCCAAGACCCGTGAGCTGAAACCGGGAGAGAGTCAGACACTGACCATCCAGATGGCGAAGCGCGACCTTGCCTCTTTTGACGAGGCTAACAGCCGCTGGCTCGTCGAGGCAGGACAATATGTCTTCGAGATCGGTGCGTCCAGCCGTGACATCAGGACAAATGTCACAACGAGCCTGACAGCATATACTGAGCAGGTGAGCAATGTGCTGGCTCCGAAGGAGAAACTGAACCTGTTGAAAAGGTAGTAATAGAAACCATACTAGCATCATTACATGAGGAACTTATATCATCAACTATTACTGTCTGCCATGCTTCTCTTCTGTATGAGAGGTATGGCAGACATTGGTCATCTCTATACGCCAGACAAACTGTCGAGTGGCTTGATAACCTGTATCTGTCAGGATCGCTACGGCTATCTCTGGATCGGTACGGAGTATGGCCTGAATAAATTTGACGGTTACCGCTATACCGCTTATCATCATAACAGAAAAGACTCTACGACCATCTCCGACAATGAGGTCGCGTCTTTGTTCGTCGATAAGAGTGGCAACCTATGGGTCGGTGGCTCCAAGGGACTGGCACGCTATGATTATGAGCATGACTGTTTTAAGCGTTATCAATTCCCGGACAACAGATCCCCTCGTGTCAACTCACTGATAGAGTCTGCCACGGGAGACTTGTTGATAGGAACAGCAGGCTATGGTCTCTTCTCCTTGAAAAAGGGGAGTGAGGATATCCACTATGAGGAACTGTTCTGTCAACGGCATATAGACGATTTCTGCAGCCGTATCCATATCGACCGAAACGGTAATCTCTGGCGTAGCAGTCATATCCCCACCATCACCCGCTATACCCTTAAGAACAAGAAGACGGCATCCCTGCGTGACTATCAGTCGGAATGCGGACATCCTGTGGGCTATATCGAATACTCCCCTAAGGAGATGCTGATCGTGTGTATGTATGGGATTATGAGCTATAACTATGAGACGGGGGAGCTACAGAGGGCAGACTTTGACCTCACACTGCTGGATCGTAATGTGAGTATCGAGGGGGTGACGATGGACAGCCAGGGGAATATCTACTTTGCCACTGCCGGTTGCGGACTGATGGTCATCCCCAAAGGGGAGCGCCGCATGCAGCGCATTGAGAACGTCACCGCTAGGATCGACATGACTTCTGCCAATGTGGTGGATGTCATAGAGGACAAAGATCATAACTTATGGGCAGCATTCTACAACAAAGGACTCCTCCTCATCTCCAAACAAAAGGCTTCCTTTAACTCATGGAGCTTCTCTAATCAGCATTATGTGACAGGTGGTAATGTGGCATCTGTCGTACAGGGAGAAGGGGAGGATATCTGGTGTACGGTACAGAATAACGGAATCTATCGTCTCAACGAGATGGGGCATATTATAGAGCATCCTGCCTCGCCAGGTGGTACGCGTATTATGTACCGGGACCGCCTGGGGCAATACTGGCTGACGACGGAGAACACACTCTACAGGTTTCATCCTGCGACGAGACAGGCTGTCATGGAGAAGACTTTTGACGGACGAGGGCTGAACTGTATGGTAGACGACGGACAAGGGCGACTCTATATCTGTGTCTTCGGAATGGGACTCTGCATCTATGATACCCATACCCATGAGACACAGATGGTCAGTATGCAACAGACGCATCGCAGTGAGGGCTATCTTTGTAACGACTGGATCAAGGCAATGACTTTCGACTCACGGGGGATGCTGTGGATAGCGACGACCAATGGTATATCCATGATGAACCCTGAAGGTCTTGTCTTCAACAGCAGGGGATGGAACGCATTGCTCGAAGGACTGCAGTGCTATTCTGTCTGTGAGACACAAAACGGGGATATGCTCATAGGTACTGAGTCTGGACTCTACCGCTATAGCTGGAAGACCAATCAGGTGAAGGAGGACCCTAAAGCCCAGCTTCTCAATGACAGGATGATATGCTCCATGGTGAGGGATAGTCAAGGGGAAATATGGATATCAACGACAAATGGTATCTGGCAATATTCAGATAAACGCAAACAACCAATCGGTTATATTGGAGACAATGGGTTGATGGCGAAAGAGTATATCCTCGGTGCAGCACTCCATCGCAGCGACGACCGTATCTTCTTCGGTACCGCAGATGGCATCACCACTTTCCGTCCTCAGGATATCAACAACCGACAGTATCATCTGGGGAAGGTATATCTCACACGCTTCTTCTGCAACGGACACTCACTGAATCCCTTGGAGGACTATTTCCAGTTAGAGTATGCCGACAACACTTTTACGCTGGAGTTCTCCTTGCTCGACTATCAGAATACGGACAATATCGTCTTCCAATATCGTGTCAACGGGAGCCCTACATGGATGCAGACGAACGAGGGGGCTAACCAGATCACTTTCACGCAACTGCCTCCCGGTCAGTATTTCATGGAGGTGAGAGCCAGCAGCAATGGTATCTTCAGTGAAGATGTACATACCCTTCATATCATAGTATTGAAACCTTGGTATAAGTCGTGGTGGGCATACCTGATCTATATGGCAATCATCATGGGTTTCCTGGCTCTAATCGTTTTTAATGTCGAGAGACAACGTCGTCGTGACTTGGAGGAGTCGAAGATGCGCTTCCTCATCAACGCCACCCATGACATCCGCTCTCCGCTCACCATGATTATGGGACCTCTGGAGAAGTTGAAAAAACGACTGACAGACACGGAGAGCCAGGTCGACCTCAATACTATCGACAAGAACGCCAACCGATTGCTACTGCTGGTCAACCAGATACTGGATGAGCGTAAGATTGACAAGAAACAAATGAGGCTCTCCTGTAAGGAGACTGACTTGACGGCTTTTATCCGTGGTATCTTCAAGTTTTATGAATATAACGCACAACAACGTAATATCAACTTCCGCTTCGAGTATCCGGAAGAACCTGTCAAAGCATGGATTGACCATACGCAATTTGATAAAGTGATCTCCAACCTCTTGTCGAATGCTTTCAAATATACTTTCGACAATGGTGAGGTCATCGTCCGTCTTAGTCAACGGACTGATGTTAAGCAGGTAGCCATCGAGGTCATCGACAGCGGGGTGGGTTTCGAGGATGACAAGACAGAACGGTTTTTCGAACGTTTCTATCAAGGTAAGCACTCTAACGACCTGCATATCGACGGAACGGGTATAGGACTGAACCTCTGTCGTGCCCTGACAGAGATGCACGGAGGAAAAATCAGTGCTGCCAATCGGACGGACGGTACTTCTGGTGCGATACTGACCATCCTGTTGCCCATGGGTAAAAAGCACCTGAAACCGGAGGAGATCGAAGGGAGACAGAAAGCGGAATATGGCACCCATCCTAAGAAACAACGTGCCTCTCGCAATTTCAAGGTATTAATAGTTGACGATGATGAGGAAATAGGAAAGTATATCCATCATGAGCTACAGGAATGGTATCGCTTCTACTATGCCTCCAATGGAAAGGAGGGACTGAAGAAACTGATCACCAATCAGTATGACCTTGTCATTACTGATGTGATGATGCCTGTCATGGATGGTATCTCCTTGCTGCGTGCCATTAAGTCTAATCCTAAGATCAGTGACATCCCGGTCATCCTGCTGACGTCTAAGTCGGAAGTGTCCTTCCGTCTGGAAGGGTTGAAGAAAGGTGCGGATGCTTTCCTTGCCAAACCTTTCGCTATGGAGGAACTGCATATCCTGATTGACAATCTGGTAGATAATGTCAGACGGTTGAAAGGGAAATACTCTGTCGTTTCATTAAAAGAGGAGAAAGTGGAGGATGTAGAGGTGAAAGGGAACGACGAGATCCTGATGGATAAAGTGGTGAACTGCATTAATGAGCATTTGGATGATTCTGAGTTCGATACTGAGCAGCTTGCGAAGATCATTGGTGTCAGTCGCGCACACCTCCATCGTAAGATGAAGAAAATGGTCGGGATTACTCCAGGTGAGTTCCTGAGGAATATCCGAATGGAACAGGGGGCACGACTTATCAAAGAGCAGAAAATCAATGTCTCACAAGTTGCCTATGCCGTAGGCTTCAACACTCAGGCGCATTTCTCTATTGTGTTCAAGAGATATTTTGGTATGAATCCGAAAGACTATGCGATGATGCATCATGTCAATACTACGGAGGAATCAGAGGAAACAACGAATCATCAAGAAAAAACAAAAAAGATATGAAAAAACTATTATTGTCTGTTTTAGTCATTGTCACAGTATCATTTGCAAAGGCAGAAGACGGTCATCGTCTTTGGCTGAGGTATAACCCTGTCCATACCGCATTGGTAGAGGCTCCTGCCGGTTCACCAACTATCAGTATTGCCCAGGGGGAGTTGGAGAAATATTATCAGGGCTCGCATGTGATATTGCGACTCGATCCTTCCATGCCTGATAACGAGGGCTTTGTCATGAACGGGAATGATGACCAGCTGACTATCACGGCACGTCATGATATCGGACTCCTCTATGGGGCATACGAGGCTCTTCGACTGCAGGCTACGGACATGCCTGTCAAAGACGAGAAGCAGGAGCCTAAGTTCAAGTTGCGTCTGCTCAACCACTGGGATAACCTTGACGGTTCTATCGAACGTGGCTATGCGGGAGAGAGTATCTTTGAGTGGTTCAAGCTGGATGAACAACTCATCCGTGACTATGCTCGTGCCAATGCGTCCATTGGAATCAACGGTTCTGTGCTCAATAACGTCAATGCCTCACCGAAGATGCTGACAAAGCCCTATCTGAAAGAGGTGAAGAAAATCGCGGATATCCTTCGTCCTTATGGTATCCGTGTCTTCCTCTCTATCAATTTCGCTACACCGATGGCACTGGGACAGACGACAACGGCAGATCCTAAGGATGCGAGTGTACGTAAATGGTGGAAAGGCAAAGCTAAGGAAATCTATAAACTGATTCCTGATTTTGGCGGTTTCCTCGTGAAAGCTAACAGCGAGGGACAACCGGGACCTGGTGACTACCACCGTACGCATGCCGATGGTGCCAATATGTTGGCTGAGGCTTTGGAGCCTTATCAGGGTATCGTGATGTGGCGTTGTTTCGTCTATGGCGCCAACCATAAGGGGGAGGACCGTGTGAAACAGGCTGTCTCGGAGTTCAAACCGCTGGATGGTAAATTCCATAAGAATGTCATCCTGCAGACGAAGAACGGTCCTTTGGACTTCCAGCCCCGAGAGGCATATAGTCCTGTCTTCGACCAGATCAGCAAGACTCCTAATATGGTGGAATTGCAAATCACGCAGGAGTACCTGGGACAATCTCTCCATCTAGTCTACCTCGCTCCCATGTGGAAAGAGTTCTTCCAGTATGTGGAGCCCAACTGGTTGGCAGGTATTGCCGGGGTGGCGAATATCGGAAAGGATACGAACTGGTGCGGACATCATTTCTCACAGGCTAACTGGTATGCTTTCGGAAGACTGGCGTGGGATCCTTCTTTGTCGTCGGAGAAGATTGCCAGGGAGTGGCTGGAGCAGACTTTCTCCATTGATGAGAACTTCGTTTTCCTCATGTCTACCGTTATGGAGGAGAGTCGTGAGACGTGTGTCAACTACATGATGCCACTTGGTCTGCATCACATCTTCAAGTTCGACCATCACTATGGTCCTGAGCCTGATGGCTTCAAAGCGGAATATCCCTTGGAGTGGTGTCCTGTCTATTATCATAAGGCAGACAAGAACGGTATTGGCTTCGACCGTTCCTCTACGGGGACGGATGCTGTGAGCCAATACCGTGAACCTTATGCCTCTATGTATGATAAGGTAGAGACCTGTCCTGAGAACTTACTATTGTGGTTCCATCATGTCCCTTGGAACTATAAGATGAAAGACGGTTCCACGCTGTGGGAATCATTACAGTATCACTATAACCAAGGTGTCATTATGACGGAGACTTACGAGAACCTCTGGCACAACAAGATGCGCGCTTATGTTGATGAGCAGCGTTGGCGTGAGGTCGATGAGCGCCTTCAGATTCAGGTGAAGAATGCCAAAGAATGGCGTGATGTGTGTCTCGGCTATTTCGGTCAGTTCGCCAAGGACTCCACCAGTCGCACACCATAAATCTCACCAATCTGCTTTTGGGGCTTAGCGACAAACTTGACGCGTATCTGGGATTTTCCCTTTAACACATCTGCGGGCAGGTCGTAGGTCTCATATTTGAACTCAGAGATACGGTACTTACCTGTGTTATTCACTGATCTCACCAGAACATCGTCGACGAAGATGTCGAACTCATGACTCTTCCACTCGCCGACACCCCAGTATTTCAGACGTAAACACAGGTTGGTCTTTCCGCCTGTTTGCATCAGATAACTGAAGTAATGACCGTCTTTGGCATCACGGTAGAACACATCATTCGTGTTGCCCTTGAATGACTCGTCGGTCTCCATGAAGTGGTCACTCTCTGGCTGTTGCTCACCAGGCTGTACCTTGTCAACGGTACGGTTCTCCAGTTCCTGACGTTCTTTCTCTTGTCTTGCCAGATTGTCGAGATATCCTTTGTAGTTATCTTCTGAGAGAGCCAGCCAGTACATCATATAACGTGCGTCATGTAACTCAAAGAATGGGATCAGCTCGTTACGAATCTCGTTAACCATCTTGGTGGAGAGTGTGAAGTGTAGTGGTTTGCCGGCAACAGGTTGCAACTGGTCGGCAATGTTCTCGATATCGTTGTTAATAAGGATAGGAGCCTGGTCGATAGGCAGTTTCTTGCCAACAGCCAACTGACCGAAGCGGCTGTCGTCGGCAATCAGCATGGCAAGGTCCTCTGTCCCTGTTTTCATTGCCAGCATGATAGGACCATGCATCAGTGCAATATACTGTGTCAGGTTCGGCAGATACTTCACGCTGTTATGCATGGGGAATTGGATATCTATCACATCACCTTTCTTCCACTGGCGGTCGATGGTGACATACGATGATGGTCCTGTAATGACGCTGACAGGTTGACCATTTACCTTAACAGTAAACTTTCCAGGTTTTACCCAGCCTGGATAACGTACCTGCATGGCAAACTTACCCTTGCCCTGTGTGATGGTTATACGACTTGTTTCCGCATAGGGGAAACCTGTCTCCTGACGGAGCTGAATACCTTTCTCCTTCCAGTTTAGCTCAGAGGCTACGAAGAGGTTTACGAACAGGGCATCCTCCTTATGGGTATATACAAACTGTCCGTATTTACCATGATTCTCCATACCTGTTCCCACGCAGCACCACATTGCCTCATTGGGTGCTGAGTAATTACGATAATGACGAGGACGGGCAGAGGTGAAATACACATAACCGCCATGCTCTGGGTGCTGGGTGGAGAGGATATGGTTAAACATCGCCAACTCGTAGAAATCGGCAAAGCGTGCCTCAGGATTACGGCGGTGCAGGTCTTCAGTGAGTTTCAGCATGTTATTGGTATTACAACTCTCTGGTCCGTCGATGTCCTCCACGAAATCCTTGCACGCCTCTTTGCTCGGGAAATGTTCTCTGCGGCTGTTACCACCGAAAGCCAGTGAGCGTTCACCAGTGACGATATCCCAGAAAAAAGCACCTGCTGTATGGTATGCTTCGTCACCACCCAGCTCGGCAATACGCTCAAAACCTATTACCTTAGGCACTTGGGTGTTGGCATGCATATTATCCAGACAATCGCGACGTTGCATCAACGGGTTAAGCAGACGGCGGTGTGAGAACCTGCGTGCTGCATGAAGGTATTTCTGCTCACCGGTGATGGCATAGGCATCAGCAAGAACCTCGTTCATTCCTCCGTGCTCGGTATCGAGGATATGCTCCATCTGGGCATCGGAAAGCCCCGCTGTTAGGTCAATTGCCCAGTCACAGAAACCAAGAAACAACAGCCTTGCCTGTTCATTGCCGCAATAAAGCCATGCGTCACGTAGTCCGGCATACATCTTATGAATATTATAGAAAGGCACCCATGAGCCGTAATACGCACTGAAATCTCCCTTCTTGAAGTTTCCCCACACACGGTCACTGCCAGGTACACCACCCACATACCCCTTTCCCCAGGCAGGGTGGTTCTTGGCATTGGCATCGGCACATGCCTGCAGCTCACTGATAAAATAGTCCATGCGCTTTTGGCATTCTTTGTCGCCAGTGGCAGCATTGATAGCCATAGCTGTCAGATAGTGACCACCCACATGACCATCGAGACCATCCCAGTTAGGATATGATTTCCCTTTGGGAGTAAGTCCGGCTTCTTTCAGATATGGTGCCAGCAGACGGTCGCAGTCGTATTGCAGAAGCGTCTTGATGTTCAGGTCACGTGCCCGTTTCAACGGACTGTCGAGTAGGGTAATGTCACCCAGTGGAAATTCATTGGCATAAAGCCGGTCTTGTGCCTCTGCAACTACTGTCTGCAATGCGAAGAGGGCGGAAACTAAATAATATTTCATGTTCTCATTTCTTGTCAACTGCAAAGATAGTGGTTATTTTGTAAACACAATCTTTATCTGTTGTCAGTTTAGGATTAATTTAGAATTTATTTTATGGTAATCCGTTGTACCATTAGTCCAGGATCACCTGTAATGATGGTGATGGAATGATCCTTCTTTTTAGGGTTGACGGCAAAGCGAAGATGGCAAGATGCTTCATTTCTCAATACCTGATCCTTCCAAAGTCGTGAGTACTCGGAAAAGAGATTGTTGAAGACCTGCGGCTGACAACCGTCAATAGAGATTCCAATCTTGTTCTCCCTTCCTTTGTATAACGGCCAGAAAGGTACTGTCGACAACCATACGTCCACGCTATCCTTGTTTTCATGGAAAAATGAATAGGTGATATGTGGACTCTTGAGGGATGTGGCATCGCTCACCACATTTGACGGTTCTGTCATCTGTACTGCCACCCAGTCCATACCTATCCCCTTTACCAATCGGATTCCATCTGACTTACTTGTCGGGGTTGAAAGATTAATAGGCGTATGCTGTTTCATTGTCGGTTGGAGATCTGGTTCAATGATCCCTTCCAGCGCATTGAAAGTGACAGCGGGCTTTTCTTGATAAAGGGCACACCAGCCTGTCGGCAGGTCCATGATTCCTTTCCATTTCCCATGACACTGTTGGTTATACCTGTTGTTGAGTGCCTGGATACTGTCATAGGCGATAGTCATCTGCTGCGCTGCCCAGTTAGCACCTTCCGCATTCAAACGACTTGCCAGCTCATGGTTCAGTTGAGCCATCAAGAACTTCCTGTTCATCTGGTAGGCAGCACAGACAGGAAACTCAACCAATTGGAAATAAGCATCACGGGCTTCTGAGGGAATCATCTCCTGTGTTTTCTCTGCGATCTGATGATAATCAGCCAGGCGTTGTTGTGCTGTACCTGTAAAGAAAGAGAAATCAGTATGATGCAGTCCACTATGTGCGGCATCGTCCCATTCGTATTCATAACCCATGAATTCAGGTTTTCTTGACCACGCAAGACGATAGTAACTGTCCAGTATTCTCTGGAAATCGTCCTCCAGTCTGTCACCAAACATGTTTGCCAGCAGACGTGCCTGATATTTACCCGCCTTATCGGTGTCGAAAGCAGTGAAATCCCATGCCATATCCATGAAGGTCTGTATGCCCAATTCCATAGGTTTGATATCCCCAACGTTCAGCAACCAATATCTGTCAGCCCCTGTGTCGTATGCTTTCTTGAGTTCCTCGTACATCAAGACGGGTGGGGTGGAGTTCAGCCATAGATAGTCGTGAGGAGCCCCCAGGTATGAAAGGTGGTAATAGACCCCTGAGTGTCCTTTCCTTTTCTGCTCTTCCGGATTGGAGACACGTTTCATATAACCATAGTTGTCATCTACCCAGACAAGTGTGATGTCGTCGGGTACGTTGAGTCCATTCTCATAGATGTCCATCGTCTCTTTATATGGAACAAATATCTGTGGAATCTGATCGGCAGGGTTGTCAATGTGTTTCTCAAGCAGTTGTCGCTGGTCGCTGATGACTTGTTCTAATAGTGTGACACGCTGTTCCTTGGATATGTCGCCTCGAAGTCCTGCATCATGGAGTCCTCGCATGGCAACGGTATATATATTCTCATACTGAGCAGCTTCCGTGAGACGCTGATTCCACTTATTCCTGATATGCTCCCCATTTGTCAGGTAATTCCAGTCACCATCTTTCTGCAGGTCCCATTCACTCTTAGCGGCATTATTCAGTAATAACGGCTCACAATGCGAAGTCGTGATGATAATGCCGAAAGAATCAGCTACCAGCTTATTTTCCGGATGGGAATAAAAAGCACCAGTACAAGGGTGCATGGCAGGAGCAAGCATATTCGCCTTGAGTCTGAGCAGTAACTCACACACTTTGGCGTATGTCTTTGGACCGATGTTACCCAGGTTGCGCTCGAAATTCTTGGCAGCCCATGGCTTCAGTCCCCAGTCCTCGTCATTGATGAAAATCCCACGATACTTGACAGACGGTTGTTTGGAGATATAGTCAGCATCCACATAGACCGCCTTCCGCTTCTTAACAGGTACATCTGCCCACCAGTACCAGGGTGATACTCCTATAGCCTCAGATAGCGTGAATACACCATAGGCAGTCCCCCTGCGGTCGCTGCCTATAATATACAACCGATTCTGAACCCATTTGATGAGGAATTGCTCCCAACCGTTCTTGATACCGTCAACCTGAAGATGTCCTTCTTTGACGGCAGCATCAATCAATGGGTTACAGCCCAGTGTTCCAATGATGATGGCAGGAGCAGAAGAGGTTGGGGCAGACTGTTGTCTGCAACTCACTCCAGTAACACGCCGTATGTCATCACCCAGCAACTGTGCAGTTTTCTTTACTACCAATGCTTCCTGGGAAGACACACAGATAGTGGCAGTCTCGGTACCTGTGTATAGCGCAAATCCTTTTGCCTGTTCATGAACCCGCAGGTGATGACCGGCAAAGGCTTGCTGGGGCATGATGAGACATACTCCAATAATAAGAATATGGCACGTAATCACTACGCGCCACATTCTTAATTGAGAAATCTTAAACTTCATTATATTCTATAATTAACTAATCGTTCCCCTTGGATTAATAACCGGGGTTCTGCTTCAATTCAGCATCCTTGTTTGCCTGAATGGCTGACAGTGGGATAGGCAGCAAATCGAAATGAGCATCATAATCTTTGCCGTCAGCACTATGAGCAGCACTGAAGTAGGGGTTGTATTTCTTGATGCGCTCGCTGAGTTTACCAACACGTGACAGGGTCAGACGACGCTTCTCCTCACAGGTGAGCTCACGAAGACGCTCGTCGAGGATATAGTCGAGGTTTATCTGAGCAGCCGTACATGGTTTTGCGTTGGCACGCTTGTGCAACTCATTGATATCGTTAGCAGCTTTCTCCTTGTCACCCTTGTTCATGTATGCTTCAGCACGCAGCAGATAAGCCTCTGCAAGACGGAAGAAGTACTGGTCGGTGTAAGTCTTACCACCTGTTCCGGCAAGTTGGTAGGTGTCTTTGTTCTGATACTGTGCATCAGGATGATGGAACGGAGTGGTCATCTTGGTGGAATAGCCACACATGAAACGGTTAGGAAGCTGTGTGGTAGCATTGACACCACCGCCGAAACCAGTCTCCATAGACCATCCAGCAGGCAATACGGTATTTTCAAGATCGAAGTATCCGTCAGGCATAGCAGCCTTTAACTCAGGATTGTCATCCAGCACGTTGGTGCGGTGAATCTTGAAGCGGCGTGGCCAGTTATACTCTGAGTTACGCATATCGTCAAAGTCGTCAGCCCAAATCTCGTTATAGAGATGGTTAACAGCATAGTGTGTACCGATACCACGACCACCAGTCATGTCACCGATAGGCCAGTTGAAGAGCTGGAGTCTGGTGCCGTCGGGTTTGATAATCTGGAACTTATCCACCTGAGGAGCGAAGAAACGCTCTCCCCAGAAGCTACCTGGATTCCAGAAGAAGTGGCTGGTGTTGTTACCACCACCTTCAATATTCGTCTCAAACTGAATCACCCAGATACCCTCAGTATTACCAGAGGCACGGTTCTGGTTGTTCGGACGGAACAAGTCATAGAAGACATCTCCATCTTCGCTAGCCTGTGAGCCGAAACGGTTCTTCATCAGGGCGAGGTTAGGATTGTTGATGACAGCTGTTGCGGCTGTGACAGCCCCGTCGTTGTTACCTGTAGCCAGACACATCTCAGCCAGAAGCATGTTAGCAGCAGGCTTACTGATCTCACCATCTTTGACAGCGTTAATCTCAGGCAGGTTGGCAGCGGCAAACTGCAAATCTTCTACGACCTGAGCCAAGACCACATCCTTTGACTCGCGAACATAGTCGGTCTTTGGAGTAGACACCTCTTCCAACTGCAAGGGCACATCACCATAGAGCAGTACCAGTGTACGATAAGCCAAGGCGCGGAAGAAGCGAGCTTTAGCCTCATAGACAGCCTTCTCCTCGTCGCTCAGTTTGGATGAGCTAGGCAGACGACTGATGACAGTGTTTGCCTGGGCGATCAGTTTGTAGTTCTCATCCCAGTAGAACTTGGCGATGCCACCAGAGGGCGAGAGGTCAGCGACAACGTTTGACTGAAGTGGGTCAGCGGTGATCCACATATCTGCAAACTTAGAGAGATCCGTCGTACGGTCGTAAGTAGTATAGAACTCTTCTCGGGTCAGGAAGTAGAGCTCAGTGATAGCGGCATCAAAATCGGCGGCTGTCTCGTATGAGTTAGAAGCCGAATTGAAGTCGAGTGGTTTTTCCTCCAGGAATTTATCTTCGTTACATCCCGTCAGCATGAAGGCTGCCAACAAGGAAAAAATTAAAATCTTTTTCATTATGGGTTAGAGATTAATGTTCATACCAAATGTAATACTCTTCATAACAGGACGGTCTTCGTAACGCATACCAGTTACACGGTTCTGACCGTTGATGTCCTGATAAGTTGCGTTAGGCTCAGGATCCCATCCGTTCCAACCAGTGAAGGTCAGCAGGTTCTTGCAGCTCATGTAGATATTGATGCCCTCAATATGGATCTTACGCATCCATTCACGAGGCAGATCGTATGACAGGGTGATATCCTGCAGACGCAAGAATGAGCGGTTCTCATAGCGGAAAGGATTGATGGCAGGGTTTGCATGATAGAGTGCATAGATACCACCAGGATTGCTAGGAGTCCAGAATTTGTCAACCTGCTCAGTCAGTCTGTTATGACGAAGTGTGTTATCATTGACAAGCTCAGCATAAGAGTTCTTACCCAGATAGCTCTTGCTACCACCGACAACGGCATTGAGGAAGAAACTCAGGGTCAGTCCTTTGTACTTGAAGCTGTTCAGCAAGCCCATGCGAACAGAAGGATCTGTCTTACCGATGATGCTACGGTCTTTCTCGTTGATCTCACCGTCATTGTTGATATCGACGATACGGTAGTTTCCAGGATGATAACCCTCAGGGATGTCGTCACCTACCTGGTAGATGCCGTCAATGGTGTAATCATAGATAGAAGAGAGAGACTCACCGATGAACAAAGAAGAAGATGTGAGGTCGTCCTCCTTACCATCACCGTCTGTGTCAAGACCAGCCAGTTTCGTGATCTTATTGCTGTTTGTTGACAGGTTGAACATAGATGTCCACTCAAAGTCCTTTGTGACAATATTGCGAGAGTTGATGGTCATCTCAAAACCTTTGTTCTTGATCTCACCAACATTCGAGCGGATAGAGGTGAAACCAGTGATACTAGGAATAGCCACGTCATAGAGCAAATCCTTGGTCTTAGTGGTATAGAACTCGATATTACCGCTGATTCTGTTGTTAAGTACAGCGAAGTCAAGACCGAAGTTGAAACCAGCAGTCTTCTCCCACTTCAGGTCAGAGTTCTGCATGGAGGCAAGTTCCTGACGCATAGCGCCGGGCTGACCGTCACCGAAGACATAACCGATAGAGGAGTTGACTCTTGCCAGTGAGGAATAGCGGGAAGTCTGGTTACCGCTGACACCATAGCCGGCGCGGAGTTTCAAATAGTCAAGATGAGGAACCTTGAACCATTTCTCATTTGTCACTACCCATCCGAGTGCTACAGAGGGGAACACGGCAAATTTGTTGTTGGAGGCGAAACCAGAGAAACCGTCTCGACGTACAGTGGCGGTAATCAGGTAGCGTCCGTCATAAGAATAGTTCGCGCGAAGCATCTGATAGAGCAGTGTCTCTACCCATGCGTCAGAAGAAGTCTGCTGGATCTCAGCCAGTTCCAGAGAGTTATAGCCCAGTGTCATTCTTGGGAACAGTTTGGAATCTGCAGCTGTGTAGCTATACTTACGGCGTGAAGCACCATAGACAAATGTAGCACCTACAGTATGCTTTCCGAACGTGTTGTTATAGTTCAGGATATTATCCAATGTATAATCATAATAGGTAGAGTGGTGCTTGTAAGCCTGACCCTTGTTGTTCTCAGCGAACTCGCTGGCATAGTTATGCTCACCGACGCGATAGTTGTTACCGAAGTTGATACGATAGGTAAGACCCTTCAAAGGCAACTGCACCTCTGCATAGAGATTAGCGAAGAAAGAGTTGGTACGATCGTAGTCATCTACCAAAGAGCCATGATATGGATTCTCACGTGCATCATGTGCAGGGTAGTGGATCATGTTACCGTCCTCGTCGTATGGCTTTGTAAGCGGGCTGCACTCAATCAAGAACGGCAGGTATGTCTCCTGACCGTCACGATTCTCAAATGAACCGAAAGCCTGTACACCAGCCTTCAACCACTTGACAGGCTGAATGTCGAGGTTGACACGGATAGAGTTACGGCTGTAGTCATCGTTGAGCAGATAGTTCTTCTGCTTGGTGTTACCCAGAGAGATCAGGTAAGACATCGCATCGCTACCACCTGAGATGCTCAGTTTGTTCTCCCAGATAGAACCGTTACGTGTGAAGTCGTCCCACCAGTTGTAGTCACCAGGAATGATATTACCCTGATCGTCAGTCATCCAGGCGTCAGGCATACGCTCAGAGAGTTTGAAGTTAGGATCCTGCTCTCTGTAACCAGAAGCCTCTGTCTTGGAGTACAGCCACAGACACTCGTTGTCGAAGCGCAACATCTCGTCACGATTCATCGTGTGCAACTTGTGCGTAGGTGACTGTATACTATAACTTGTAGAGAAGGTAACCTTTGCCTTACCCTTAGCACCCTTCTTGGTGGTGATCAGCAAGACACCATTGGCAGCCTGTGCACCATAGACGGCAGTGGCAGAGGCGTCTTTCAGAACGTCCACGCTCTCGATATCTGCGGGGTTCAGGCTGGAGATGCTACCTGTATAGATGATACCATCCAGAACGATCAATACTGCGGTGCTACCAGAAATGGTATTCGCGCCACGGATAGAAAGAGCGGGGTCGGAACCAGCGGAGTTAGCCTGACCAACGTTCAGTCCAGGAACGGTACCTTGTAATGACTGTAACAAGTTAGTGTTAGGTGATTTCTCGAATGCCTGGATGTTAGCCCTGCTGACAGCTCCCGTCAGGTCGCTCTTCCTCATGGTACCATAACCAACCACTACGACGTCATCCAACAGGTTGTCATCTTCTGAGAGAACGACTTTGATCTCTCCGCTGCCTGCAGGTGTGACTTCTTTAGTCGTAAAGCCGATGTAAGAGACCACAAGTGTGGCATTCCCCTTCACTGAGAGTTGGAACCTACCGTCCATGTCGGTCACTGTTCCGTTCGTTGTGCCCTTTTCAACGACAGAGGCTCCGATAATCGGTTCCTCATCAGTCGCGGAAATCACAATGCCGCGCAGCACGTTTTGTGCATACGCCCCAACTACACTTAGCAAAAGCACTGGTAGTAGAAGAAATAATTTTTTTCTCATTGTTAGTTGTTTAACTGATTAATAGATGTGAATTGTCTCTGGGCGCAAAATTACGAACATATTGATAATATATATTTAGAAAAACGTTTCATAAGAATTGGAAAATATTTCAATGAAAAAAAAACATGCATTTTGCAACATGTGACAAAATGCATGATACTTTTGGCAAAGTTCACGGGTTACAGGCTCTCTTGCTCTGCATATTCTGAAGGAGTCATGCCGAAATATGTCTTGAACACTGTGGAGAAATGTGTCTGGTCGTTAAAACCGACACAAAACGCCACTTGACTGATATTCACCTTCTCTTCTTTGATCAGACGGGCAGCCTGCTCCATGCGCAGGTTACGTATGAACTTACCAGTTGGAATCCCCGTCATATCCTTCATCTTACGATGCAGTTGGGTACGGCTGAGACCGACATCCGCTGCCAGCACATCCACATTGTAGTTCGGATCCGACATCTTGGCATTGACCGATTTCATGATGCGCTCCATCAGGGCGTCATTATTGCCAGCCACCTCTATGTTCTCCACACGCTCGGTCTGCGAGGAGGCGCCACTGAACTTCCCACGGAGACGGCGTACGTTATTGATGAGGTTGTCAATCTGAATATGTAACTCCTCCATGTTAAACGGTTTGGCGATATAGGCGTCTGCTCCCTTCTTGAGACCTTCAAGCTTGTCGCTGACCTCTGCTTTGGATGTCAGTAATATTACTGGCAGGTCAATGGTCTTTGGATTGCTCTTGATCTGTTTGAGGAATGTGATACCGTCCATCTCCGGCATCATGACATCGCTAATGACCAGATGGTAGGGGTTCGTCAGCAGCTCCTTCATGGCTTCCTTTCCATTGGAGCGGTAGGTGAACCGGTATTTCTCACTAAGCTCTCCCATGATGTAATCAGCAATTTCCGCATCATCATCAACGATAAGGATGTTGAATTCCCTGAAGACCTGTTTACCCTTGTTCTCGGAGATGACTTGTCGGACAGGACTGTCTGTCAGCAGCTCCGCGGGTTTCAGGTGTTTGTTGCCTAAGGGAATGGTGACGACGAACGAGGTGCCTTGCTGTCCGTCCGTCCTACGACGTGCCTTGATCTTTCCACCATGCAGCTCTACGATGGAACGGCTCAGGTTCAGACCGATGCCTGTTCCTTGCATGCCTATACCAAGATTGTTCTTGCCTTGATAGAAACGGTCGAAGAGGTGTTTGAAGTCACTGGGCTTGATACCTACACCATTGTCGATAACCTCTATCTCCAGATGCTGGTCAGTCTCCCTGAGTATGATTTTGATCTCTCCACCGTCAAAGGTGTATTTGAAGGCGTTGGATAGCAGGTTGGAGATGACCTTGTCAAACTGTGTACGGTCAATCCACGCTATCAGGTAGTCTTTCTCGTGCTCTATCGTGTATGTGATGTTTCTCTGACTGGCAGTGTACTGATAGAGTTTGCAGAGGTTACTGACAAATCCTACCATGTTAGTCTCCTGACAGTGGAGGCGCATCTGGTTCTTGTCAATCTTCCGTTCGTCGAGAATCTGGTTGACGAGGAGCAACAACCTTTGCGCATTCCTGTCGATCGTCTCCATATATACCTGACAGTTCTCATCGTGTACCATGTCTTTCAGCTTCGCCAGAGGACCAAGGATGAGGGTCAATGGGGAACGGATGTCATGCGTCGTGTTCATCAGGAACTTCATCTTCTCATCACCCAGCTCCATCCGCTTCATCCTAGCGTAGTACAGGAAGATGGCTACTAAGATAGCACAAAGGAGCAACACATAACAGGCGTATGCCCATGAACTGCTATACCAAGGATCCTTCACGACAATCGTCACCGTAGCATACTCGGTAGAGTAGTGGTTGCCAAACTTCGCGCGTACATCTATTATATATTTACCAGGAGGAACACGGTTGAACGGGAAGGTATTGGTATCGGTGATATTTCCCTGCCATTCTCCTCCATTGATCCGATACTCATAACTAATGTCCTCCGCCCACATGAAGTCAAACAGGGAGGCACTGATAGAGAAGGTGTTCTCATCGTAGTCGACGGTGATGCGTTCCTGGACGGGAGACACCCACTTGCCGTTGATGTTGATGTCTGTGATATGTACGGCACCTATGATATGGTTGCTGTTCTTGATATTCTTGGGATAGAAGGTGGTCAGACCATTGTTGATACCGAAACAGATCATACCGTTATTGGTGCGAATGCCGATATTGCTCAGATACTCACTTGTGACTTGTCCGTTACCCGTGTTATAGGCTATCATCTTCTTGGTCTTTGCCTCATACTGCCAGATACCGATGGGAGTACTTATCCAGAGATTGTCCTCCTCGTCACACTCGACACGGCAGATCTTCGTGTCTGCCAGCGCGTCACCATGTGGCAGCGGTACTGCCTTGTGATGCTGGCGGTCGTATATGAAAAGACCGGCATTTGTTCCGATAATGATATTTCCTTTGGAATCTTGACAGAGAGGACCACAGACGATGGTATCCAAAAGGACTTCCCAGCCATGACTCTTGAAACTGTCATCGGCAATATTCAGACAGCAGAGACCGCGTGCGGTAGAGATCCACAGGTCACCTTGCTTGTCCAGCAGCATGGAGCCTATCCAGTTATTACACGGATGTCCTCCTTCACCTGTCATACGGGTGAAATAGCGTTTGATTTCACCTGTCCGCTTGTCATATCTGAGGAATCCTTGACCGAACTCTGAGACGAAGAGCCATGGTCCCGCGTCACAGATGGTGTTAAGCCATTCCGATGAGGACAATACCAGTCGTGTACTGCCACTATGGGGGTCAAACGTGAACAAGCCCTTGTTCGCACTGACCCAATAGGAGCCGTCGTTATCGCGGTAGATGAGGCTGGTGCCATATGGCATGGAGGGATGGGCTACCACTTTTCCATCAGCGTCAAACAGGTAAAGCCCCTGATACCAGACCGTGCACCATAACCCGTTGTTCTCTGCCAATGCCACCGATGAGATCTGGGAGTTGTTCAAGGCAGCATCCGTGGGAGAGAACGTCCAGGAATGGAAGGCGGTCTGTTGCTTGCTAAGCAGGGCAACACCCTTTAGGAAGCACCCGATCCATAGATTTCCATAACGGTCTTCCTCAAAGGCTGTGGTCGACGATTCTGAGAGTTGGAAGTTCTTGTCACGGAAGTCAATGACATGTGGGGTCGTCTGTCCTTTGGGGATGACGAAGATTCCATGTCCGGAGGTCCCCAGGTATAAGTCACCGTCGCTTCTCAGGAAAGCGCCACGCATGTCGGCGTTATGGACGATGCTTTCTATATGATAACCAGCATCTTTCCACGTCTTTTCCGTATAGTCAAAGTATTGGATACTCTTCGGGAAGACGGCAAGCATCCTCCCGTCAGCATCCGTCAATAACTCTTGGACGGTCTCCTGTGGCTGGTACCTCCTTGCTTGGACAGCCTGTCCTTTCTCCATGAGGAACTGATAGATTTCTATCCCTCTGCCCTTACACCAGATCGCCCCTTGGCGGTCTACATGTAAGCGGCTCAGGAAATTGTCGGGTAGGAGATGATAGAAACTCTTCTCCTCTACCAGCTCGTCCGTCCCCTTCTTCATCGAGAAGATACCCATACCTGCTGTACCGATATACAGGTCTCCGTTCTTGGTTTCTATGATACTGTTCACTCGTGGATGACGACCTCCGGGAAAATGCTGTCGGATGAAACCGTTACGACTGAAGTCATACCTTGCCAATCCGCTTCCTGTTCCTACCCATAACCGTCCTTGGCTGTCGCAGAACAAGGTGCAGATCTCATTCTGGGGAATACTCGTCGAGTCGCTACTGCTATATCTGTAGTTATAGAAGCGGTAGCCGTCAAATCTGTCAAGACCGTAGGTCGTACCTATCCAGATATAGCCATAGCTGTCCTGACTGACACAGGTGACATCACATACGGAGAGTTGTCCAGTAGAAAACAACTTCCCGTTTGTCTGTGCATACCCTGTCAGGGATATGCATGTCAGTATCAAGATGAGAATTCTCTTAAACATCGGCTTACAAAAGTACGAAATTATTTTGTAATACCAAGGTTTTCTACAAGAAAAGTTCCTCTTTTATTTTGTTCTTTACTCGCTTATTCGTATCCTTGCAAAAGCATAGTTACCAACTATTCTAATTAACTTATGGAAACTAAAACGAAACTAATCTCCAACTGTTTTCTTCTGAAATGCCGATGTACAGGGCGTTTGTGGTCAGTTGGAGATTGCTCTAACCTCTAACTGACCTCTCACTAACCTCTAACATAGTGGGAGATGGGTTGGACGTTAGTGGGAGGTTCAGACAACCTCCCACTGGTCTTGCGCCCTTTATTTATCGAGGTTTGCGGCATTTTTAGTGGGAGGTTAGGGCAAGACAATGCCTGTACAATATATAAATTATATAATATTTATTATATAATTCTGAAAATGTATCATTGTGCATTTCAGATTACAGATTACAGTTTGCGATTTCAGATTTCAGTAAGTGAATTTGACAGTTGACAGTTGACAATTAGTGAGAGTCAACTTTTCCAGGGTAAGCGTCAACGTTCTTAGAAAAAGCGTCAATGATCCCCAGAGTAGGGTGTCAACCTTTTCCGTATGGTAATGGCAGTCTCAGAATCTCAGTAAGCAAACGCAAACAAACAAACAGTAAACAGTTTGTTGAGTCGTACTAAAAAAGTTGACCACTATTTTTATTATATATATATTATATATAATATATATATAATAATATATAATATATTAATATATTTATTTTGTGTAGTTATCATTCATTTTCTCTCACTGTTTACTGTTTGTTTGTTTGCGTTTCGGTCATTGTCAAAACACTTGCTGAGATTCTGAGACTGAGACTGTTTTCCTTTTTCGCTAACTGTTATTTGTTATTTGTTTGAAAATCTGGTCAAATGATTAACTGTCAACTGTCAACTGTCAAATTCGCTTACTGAAATCTGAAATCTGAAATCGCAAACTGTAATCTGTAATCTGTAATGCGAGAGATTCCAGTATCTGCGAAGGCTTGCTCCAGTATCTCCTTCACCTTGTTCCAATATCTGTTATAGGGGTATTCCAGATACTGGAACGAGTGATGCAAGGCATTGCCATCAAATGAAGCCTTCAATCGGTAGGAAAAATAAACAACTCCGCCCAGGAACCATCACGGCACCTGGGCGGAGTAGTTGTTTTATATGTTATCCTGAAACAATCTTCTCACCGCTGTGAAAACTTCAAACTACTATTAACTAAATAAACTCTAACCTAATATTGTGTAACCTTTACGTCGCTAATTGTGATAGAACCGCCGTAGTTGTTGATACTCCAGCAGTTCTTCTGGATACCGTAGATGCGCTGGGTGTAGCAGACATTGTCGTTTATATACATCGTCATCACGCTGTTGTCGGTATAGATATCAACCTTATAGACATTATTGTCAGGACGGGCGAAACCATAGCCGTCGATACCACGGATGAAACCCTTGCCGTCTTCACCTTCTTCCTCGAAGTTGATCTTACGCCAGTTCTCGTTCTCAGGATTAACTACCATCGTGTAGTATTTGTTGGAATCCGAGCCACGAACAAGTGAGATGCCGAACTTATCCCAGTTGTTGCTGGTGGTGACGGTGAAAGAGATGTGGTTGTGGTTGCCCAGACGGTTGTAGAGCACATACGCACCGTCACCAGAGAGGGAACCATTGTTGTAACCGTTGCTTGCCATCACATTGACGCTCTGAGCTTGGCTATACTTATTTGCCAGGGCAGGAACAGCACCAAGGGTAAGGGTTCCGTCGGCATGCTGGATGATCTTGTGACATACCAGTGCACCAGCCCATGCAGGCTCACCGTCAGCACCAACATTGACGTTCTTGTCGAAGATGGTAGCACCTTCGCGTTTTGGACACCAACCCCAGATGAGACGCTCAGTACCGTCGGAAGCGGTCTTACCAGCATAGAACGCACGACTGTCGAGTACACCCTCTTTACCATCCTTAGGCCAGTTGGCACCTGGATCGTTGAAGCAAGCCTTCAGGTCGTCATAGCTCTTTGCCATCATATATTTCACCTTGCGGCTCCAGTCGGTACGGTATGCCTCGCTGTAGACGAGATACCAGTAATCGCCCATCTTGAAGATGTCGGGACACTCACACATACGGTCCCAGACCATGTTGAACTGACCTGCAAACTCCCAGTTCTTCAAGTCGCTTGACTTAAAGTCGACAAACTTCAGTTTGGCAGCAATGACCATGTGCCACAGACCGTCGTCAGCCTTGAACACCTGAGGGTCACGGAAATCGCTGGCTGAGGCAAAGTCCTCACCCTTCAACTGCCATGATTGGTCTTTCGTCCATGTCTTGAAATCGGGAGAGGTAGCACGCAAGACGACTTCCTTGGAAGTATGTCCTGTATAATATATGTAATATAGTTTGTCTGCCTCGTTATAAATGGCACAACCTGTTCCGAGGGCAGCGTCTGCTTCTTGAACGGACGTACCTGTCGGCAGCACTTCACCCAGAGACTCATAGTAAGCACCGTCGGTGGTACTGATACCCCAGAAGGGGTGATAGCAAGGACCGTTGTTGTCGTACTCCTGCAGATAAAGCACCTTATATTCACCTTCCTTCTCATCGTAGAACGGCATGGGGTCACCACAGCGTCCGATAGCAGGATGATAGTAGGTGAGGAATCCCTTCTCGTCGGTAGAGTTGAAGAAGGCGGTAGTTCCTGCCCAGTCCTTTTCGGGATCGGGACCAAAGCTGTCCTCGCTGCACGCTGTCAGCGTAAGTGCTGACAGCATGATAGCGAATGTTGAAAATATCTTCGTCTTCATAATCATTATTTCGTTAAGTAATTGATAGCATTCTTTGTCATAATGGCAATGTTCTTGTGGAAGTTCTCCACATAACCTGCCTCGTAGGTGTAGGAGTACCAGTCGTAGCAACCGGAACCGATACAGATGATACCACCCTTACCGTCCTTGGCAGGATATTCCCAAGCAACAACGGCACCGTCGCCACCTACACCGAGGATAGTACCCTTGGTGCGGGTCTCCCATGCGGTATGGTTGGGGTAGTCTCCCCAGTCGGTACCGATGTGATACTGAGCGGTAGAGTTGGTGATGTGGTAACCGGCATCGGTACAGTAAACGGCATTAGGATCGTCACCGGCAATAAGTCCGGCATAGAGTGGATGGTTGTTCTGTCCACCATAGATCTTGAAGTCCCATGGACCTCCGCAAAGCTCAGCCTTGTCCTCGTCCTGTCCCCAACAGTTGTTAGGTGTCGTCCATTCGTCGTCACCAGTGGTTCCGATGAATGATGGGAGATTGGTAGCATAGCGGGTCAGGAAGAGTGCTCCGCCATTCTCATAGAACGCACGAATCTCATTCTTTGCCTCAAGTGCCTCTGGGGCATTGGCGACGAACTGGTCGTGTCCGTCGACACCACCGTCCTTATGATAGTGCCACCACATAATCTTACACTCGGAGAGGTCGACACTACCAGCATGGATGTCGGCGAATGACGCATAGAGTGTTCCCTCTACGTTGCTCATCATCCAAGTGCATGCCTCCTTAGCCTCCAGATCAAGGTCGTCCATCGTAGCTGCTGCACCGATGAAGAGTGCCTTTGGCTTATCGATGGCAATCACTGTTACGGTATAGGTGCTCTCAGCCGAATTATTGGTCACTTTATAGGTGACAGGCTGTGAGAAGTCCTGAGCCACACCAGATGCTGGTGTGATAGTGGCATTGGCACTGAACTCAATGGTCGGAACGAGACTGGTGATATCGACAGAAGCGGGTACGTAAATCGTGATGGTCTTAGCGTCCTGATCGATATTGCCACGATAGATGTCATTGACAACAAACTGATAGATGCGAGCCTCATCGCGAAGAACACTGATGGTCCAGTCGATGAAGACATCACCGTTGGAGACGTGCATCACTTTGGTTGCCTCCATGTTCAGGGTCTGTCCCAGGCTGATGTCGCTTAGGGCACCATTGGAGATAGCGAGCGAGGTAACCTTCATGGCAGAGATATCGTAGACTTCTGGAAGACGTACCACGATGCTGCGTGTGGTGAAATCTATGGTCCCCTCGTAGCCGTCGAGTGCGAATGTCTCTACCTTACAGTCACCGCTGAGTCGCAGGTCACTGGTATGGTCGTCGGAGCATGCTACAAAGGCAAGCATGACCATCATCGCACCTATGATATTTAATAATTTCGTTTTCATAATTCTATAATCTTTAAACTTTAAACTATCTTACCAGTTTCCAATGTTCTGGGTGTAATGTCCGTTAGAGGCAGAGAGCTGACTGAATGGGATAGGCAGATACTCGTCCTTATTGGCGGTGAAATGGGCGTTGCTGTAGATGGCGCAACTGCTGATCTCCTCCGCAAAGTATTTGTTGAGTACTGTGGCAGCATCGCCCCAGCGGACGAGGTCGAAGAAACGCTCAGACTCCATAGCCATCTCCAAACGGCGTTCCATCTTCACAATCTCGACAGCCTCATCCTTGTTGTAGGATCCTTTATAGTTGGCGATATACATCTTCACACCATAGGTGGAAGGATAGCTGGAAATCATCTGGGTGCTGCCGGCAGCACGAGTGCGGATCTGGTTAACCAGTGCAATAGCCTGATCGGTGTTACCCAGCTGTGCATAAGCCTCAGCTCGCATCAGTAATACGTCGGCATAGCGGAACACGATACGGTTCATAGAGCTTGCCCAGTAGGAACCCTTGATAAGATACTCACCGATGAGGGCAGGATCAACATTCTGCTTCAGTGAGACATGATAGCCATAGAGACCGTTTGAACGGCTCCAGATACTGGTTTCTTCCATCATGAAGTTCTTGTTGAACATATAGGGAAGTCCTGGCATACCAACGGTAAGGAACAGACGTGGGTCAGCATTGTCGACAGCCATGTCGTATTTTTTCTGATTGAAGGTGTTAAACAATGGGAGTCCGTTATCTCCTGTATGGAAGGCGTTCACAAGGTTCTGGGAGGGCTTGTAGAAGTCGCAGCCGCCATCGGTAGCACCAGGGATGTTGGGAGGAATCAGACCATAGCTCCAGTTGAGGTTACCATAGGTGGAACCGTCGTTGCGAGAATACTGGATAGCCCAGATGCTCTCAATGCCGTTCTCGTACTGCTCCTCAGGACGGAAGTTATTATGGATGTCATTCTCCAGACCGTAGTTGGCATAAAGCGTGGGATTGGTAAACTCAATGACTTTCTCTAAGTCACCTTTGTTGATAGAGGTTACCTGATTGCTCTTCTCATCATCCTGACGGTAAGCCTTGTAGAGATATACTTTAGCCAGGAAAGCAGCAGCGGCAGCCTTGGTGGGGCGACCTTTATCCTGCTGAGTGGCAGGCAGGGTGTTGTAGGCTTCCATGAGGTCGTCGATGATGACCTGCCAGCCCTCGTCATTGTTGTACTCGGTGTTCGACAAGGTGTTATACTCCTCATAGGTAAGATTCTCATTCACAACGAAAGGAATATTCTTGTAGAGACGCTTCAGCAGGAAGTGTGCGTAGGCACGGAGGAACTTCATCTCGGCAAGACGCTGGCTCTTCATCTTAAAGTCGTCGCCAGTGGTGTTGAGCAGTGCGATGGCACTGTTAACACGTGAGATGCAGTTGTACAGACGTACCCACATGTCGTTGATGTTCCAGTTGGTGGTCAGTACACCCTGCTGTATCTCCAGCTGGTGGAACACGTCACCGTCACTGGTACCGTTACCACCTTTGTAGGCATCGTCAGAGCGTACATCGAAATTCCACATAGAGAAGGAGGAGTTGATATCCTCGGCGGAGGTGAAGATAGCATAGGCAGAAACTACCATAGCCTCGGCATTCTCGGGAGTCTTCACCTGTTCGTCGCTAAGGACTCCCTGCGGTGTGTGCTCATCGAGGAAGCTGTTGCAAGCCGTGAAGCCGCAGATGACGCTGATAGCACAGATGATATATAATATCTTTTTCATGATTGCTTATATTTAGAATGATACATTGAGACCAAACGTGATGTTGAGGGGGATAGGATAGCCGAAGTTGGCATTCTCAGGATCTACACCCGTGAAGTTCTTGCTCTTGATGGTGAGCAGGTTCTGAGCAGAGAGATACATACGCAGACGTGACAGGTGAATCTTCTCGCAGATGCTCTTGGGGAAGTTGTAGCCTAGTTGAATCGTGCGGAGCTTGGCATAAGAGCCGTTCTCAACGAAATAGGTGGAGACGCGCTTCTCGTTATTGTTATCCATCGTACTGACAGCAGGGATATTAGAACCTGGGTTGGCAGGACTCCATGCTTCCAGCAGACGACGGCCTTTGTTCAGGTTGGTAATATTCAGACCGCTCCAGAGGTCGGTCTCTTTCTTCAGGTCGCTGATGACATCAACACCCTGAACACCTTGCCAGAACATGGTGAAGTCGAAATCCTTATACTGCAGGTAGATGTTCAGACCCCATGTGAAGTCGGGTACTGGAGAGTAGATCCAGTCTTGGTCAGACTCGTTGATGACACCGTCGTTATTCAGGTCCTTCCAACGGATACGTCCCAGACCGGCACCATTCTGTGTGGCATGGTTGTCAATCTCAGCCTGGCTCTTGAAAATACCATCGTAGACATAGCCTACCTGGGCACCCATAGGATGACCTATCACACTCTTCACACCATTACCACCGAATGTACCATTGGCGGCAATAGTCTCAGGAATCTTGGTTATTTCGTTGCGATAAGTACCGAAGTTTCCTGTTACATCATATGACAGTTTGCCGATCTCACCACGGTAACCGAGATTGAACTCGACACCAGTGTTCTTCATCTCACCGGCATTGATCCACTGGCTGGAGCCTTCACCCATTACACCAATACCAGGCATGTAAACCAGAATATCCTTGGTCTTCTTGTAGTACCATTCGAACGAGCCGTAGAGAGCATTGCGGAACAGACCGAAATCGAGACCGAGGTTGGTCTGTGTGGTGGTCTCCCATTTCAAGTCGTCATTGCCTAACTGGTTGCGCTTGAAACCGCTGGGCAGCTGTTGACCACCGTTGGTGCCTGCAATGTCGTAGCTAGTACCATAGCTCTGACCACCGAAGCCTGCCTCACCATAGTTACTTACATAAAGGGTATAACGTGCGATATTGTCGATTTCTTGGTTACCTGTCTGTCCCCAAGAAGCGCGTAGCTTCAGGTTGTCAATCCAAGAAACATCCTTCAGGAACTTCTCCTGGTTGATGCGCCAACCGGCAGAAATAGAGGGGAAAGTACCATAGCGATGGTTCTTACCGAAACGACTGGAACCGTCGTGACGGATAGTGAACGAAGCCATATATTTGTCATCGTAGGTGTAATTCACCTTACCGAAGAATGATACCAGTGTGTAACCACCACCATTACCAAAAGCTTCTGCCTCACCGACACCGGCATCAGGCCACATATAGTCGGGATTCAGCACAGCATAGTCGTATTTCTTTCCGCTGAACCATTTGTCGTCCTCGCGGTTAATCTCCATACCAACCATGGCATCCCCACGATGCTTGCCCTTTTCCAGATTATAAGTGGCAATGGCATTCCACATCCATTTGGTCCAGTGCTCCTGCTTGGCTTCTACGCCATTGATGGGGTTAGCTACAGTACCCTCAGTGATAGGATACTGGAAGATACGCTGCTCCTTCTGGCTATAGTCAAGACCGAAGCTGGAACGGATATGGAAATCCTTGAGGGGATTGATATCGATATAGGCATCACCGAACAGACGCCAGTATGTGTAGCGGTTGTCGGCATTACGATCCAAACGGGCGAGTGGGTTCTCACGGTCGGGATAACCGCCTACAGGACCTGCATAGTCACCGTTGATGGTACGTACGGGCAGTGACGGGTTGAACTGAAGTACATTCTCCAGGAAACCACCAGGGGCATTCACTTCACTGGTACGGTTCAGGGTGAAATGCTCACCTACTGTAATCACGTCGAGATCCTTTACTTTCAATAACTTATATTCGGTATTAATACGGGCAGAGATACGGCTGAAGTCAGATTGCTTGATGATACCTTTGTTACCGTAGTAACCAACAGAGAAGAAAGAGGAACTCTTCTCAGAACCACTGCTCAGAGATACGTTATACTGCTGTATCAGACCAGTGCGAGTGGTTTCTTTGAACCAGTCGGTATCGGCAGCAGGAGTAGTGCCTGCAGGATCCAGATACTTATTCATGGTAATACCGTTGAGTACTGGCATACCCTGTGGATTGTAACTCCAGTCATAGTGATAACCCAGTCCGTTCATGTTGGGGTCGAGACCGTCGTTGACATAACCCTGCCACATCACCTGACCGAACTCTTTGGCATTTAACACTTCCATCTTGTGTGCGTAGGTCTGAACAGAGATGCTGGCATCAAAGTCAATTTTGATCTTACCTTCCTTACCCTTTTTGGTAGTGATGATAATAACACCGTTGGCAGCACGGCTACCATAGATGCTTGCTGAGGCTGCATCTTTCAATACTTGGATAGACTCAATGTCGTTACCATTCAACTCATGCATGCCTGCCTTTGTGGGAACACCATCGATGATGTAGAGCGGGTCGTTGTTGTTCAACGTACCGATACCACGGATGCGGACAGTAGCAGCACCAGAGGGAGCACCATCTGCAGAGATGTTCATGCCAGGAACACGTCCTTGCATTGCCTTGATGGGGTTGTTCTCATTCTGCTTGGCAAGCTCGCTGACACTGACAACCGATACGGCACCTGTCAGGTCTGCCTTACGCTGGGTAGTGTAACCCGTTACGACAACCTCGTTCAGTGAGAAAGCGTCGTCTTGCATCGTCACCTTCATACCATTGGCAGCGGGTAACTCAACAGTCTGGTAACCGATGTAGGAGAAGACGAGGGTCTTGCCTGCAGCTACCTTTAACGAGAAATTACCGTCAAAATCGGTTACTGTACCGTTTGACGTTCCTTTTTCCATCACGGTAGCACCGATGACAGGCTCTCCTGTCTGGTCGACGACATTACCCGTGATTGCCTCTTGCGCGTACATTATTGTACAGAGCGCCAAGGCGAGGAAGCTTAAAATGAATCTTTTCGCTTGTTTCATTTGCTTGTTAATTTGGTTAGTACTTTTGTTAACTGTCGCAAAAGTACTTCTATTTATTGGCAGGGGATGTAACAGATGTTACAAACAACTAAAAAAATCGTTCAATGTAACATTTGTGTTAAATATTGAACGATTTTTATTATCAGTTGTATAAAAAGATTCTGTTAGTGGCGGACATCACCAGGTAGTACACCATACTCTTCCTTGAAACATTTGGTGAAATAGGAGGGGGCTGTAAACCCTACTTGATAGGCTACTTCACTGACGCTTTTATCAGTGGTCATCAACAAATGGTAACCTCGTTTCAAACGTGCCGTACGTAACAGTTCCACAGGGGTAGAGCCTGTAAAGGACTTCACCTTACGATAAAGTTGTACACGGCTGAGGTTCATGTCGGCAGCCAAGTCCTCTATACTTAACTCACTTTCATCCAGACGTGCTTCTACCGCTTCCTTGAAGCGGGTAATGAAGACGGAAACTACTGCCGGTTCGTTGTCATCAGCTTTCTCCTCATTCGCCAATGTCTCAGGTGCCATCTGAGGAACTTCCTCTGGTTTCAGGTTCCATAAGGTATTGACGACACGTTCTCTGCGTAGTTTCATCTGACCTATGTGGTAAAGGTAGAAGAGTACCATGGTAATCAGCAGCAAAATGATGATGCCAATGGCAAGGAATGTGATCGTACGCTGGGTGTCAAGTTCTTGCAGGTATGTGTCAGCCTTCTCATGCAGTTGGTCTAGATAGGTTGTTTGACGCATGATTTCCTCACTTTCCAATAGCAGTACATTGGCATTGTCACGGGTGACAAGTGCCGATTTTAAGAGGTTCTCCTTCTTATAGGGTTTGCCTTCAAGGATATTAACGGCAAGTTGGATGAGTTGGTCACCATGGGTGGGATAGATATAGCTGGCATTCAACAAGGAGTCGCGTACCAATTCGATACCTCCGTCTTTCCCAGGAAGACCGTCAATACCGCAGTATTTGGCGGAGGGAGAGGCATGAAGGGAAGAAAGTGCTTTGCGTGCTCCCATTGCCATACGGTCATTCTGTCCAAAGACGAAGTCTATCTTGCTGAGGTCGCCCTGATAGTCTTTGACAGCCTTGTAACCACTGTCCTCGGTCCAGTCTCCCTGCAAGGTCTCAACCAATTGTATCTCAGGGTATTGGCTGAGTGCTTTGGCAAAACCATTATGACGCTCAATGGCAGGAGAGGAGTCTTTAAGTCCTTTGATCTCTAGAATACGTCCTTTCCCTTTCAGTTGACGGGCGATATATTCTCCCATAGTACGTCCCATCTCATAATTGTCAGCACCTATAAAGGCGGTGTATTTCTTGGAATTGGTCTTACGTTCAAAGACAATAACAGGAATTCCCTGGTCATAGGCACGGTCAATAGCCGGTGAGATGGTCGCTACTTGGTTTGGTGCGACAATCAACAAATCGATGCCTGTGGCGACGAGACTGTCAATTTGCTGTATCTGTCGTTCGTCACTGTCATAGGCAGCAGCGAAACGCATTTCCACATCGTCTTGGATATAGGCACCCATTCGCAACTCTGCATTTTGCTTTTCTCGCCAGATATCGGCTGAGCATTGGGAGACTCCGATGACATAACGTGGCTGCTGCTGGTTGCAACTGGTAAGGATGAACAGCAGGGATGTGATGATGATTACTAAATAGTTCTTCATTGGTTGTTAATTAAGTTTTCTTATGGTTGGCTCTCGCCTTCTACGTATTCCTCTAAGAACATATGCTCACCGTCGAAGACGGCATAAGTAAATTGGCTAATCCAGTCACCAAGAATCATCAAACGGGTATGGCGGGCGATTTTGATATCCAGTTCAATATGGCGGTGTCCAAAGATAAAGTAGTCGATATCCGGATGGTCTTCGATATAGTCTTTGGCGAAGAGCACTAGGTGTTCTTTTTCCTCTCCCATATATTGGATGTCGTTAGTCTCCTTGTGCTTGATATAGCTGTGTTTCGCCCAATTGAGACCGAGTGCCATACTCCATCGAGGATGGAGGTTGGAGAGAAGCCATTGGCAAACCTTGCTATGGAAGAGATAGCGCAGGACTTTGAAAGATTTGTCAGGGTCACCCAATCCGTCACCATGGGCGAGGAAGAATTCCTTGCCATAGATTTCTGTCGTCTCCTCTTTCTTATGGAGGATGACACCGCACTCCTTTTCCAGATAACCATATGACCAGATGTCATGGTTGCCAGTGAAATAATGTATCTCAACACCCATGTCCGACAGCTCAGAGAGCTTCCCCAAGAAACGGGTAAATCCTTTTGGTACTACGTATTTGTACTCATACCAGTAATCGAACATATCGCCCAGCAGGTAGATGGCGGCAGCTTTTTCCTTGATGCTGTCGAGAAAACGCACTAATCGCCGCTCTTGCATCCGCTGATGGGGAATCGCAAGTGACCCTAGGTGGGCATCGGAAAGGAAATAGACGTTCTTCATTTACAATTGGACAATTTACGATTTACAATTTAATCAAGTCCTAACTCGACACGTGCCTCTTCGCTCATCATACTCTGGTCCCAGGCAGGCTCAAAGACGAGGTTGACATTCGCGGAGGTGATACCCTCCACACTCTCGACCTTCGTGCGTACATCTTCTAATATAAAGTCGGCGGCAGGGCAGTTAGGTGCCGTAAACGTCATATCCAGTTCTACGGAAGCATCCTCTTGTACGTCAATCTTGTAGATCATGCCGAGGTCGTAGATATTCACAGGGATCTCTGGGTCATAGACGGTTTTCAGCACGTCTACAATCCGTTCTTCCAAATGGGTTTTCTCTTCTTGTGTCATAACATCTGCAAAGATAGTGCAAAATTTCGAGTAAGCGAACAAAAAGAGAATGTATTTTCATTTTTGAGTGCAAGAAATTTACACAAATTGAGAGAAAAACCAAATTATTTTGAGTATTTTAACGCCCTCATGGCGTTAAGAACGGCAAGGACGGTGACACCGACGTCTGCGAAGACAGCGAGCCACATAGTGGCAAGACCAAAGGCGGCAAGGAGGAGCACTGCTACTTTCACCCCAATGGCGAATGCTATGTTCTGACGGGCAATGCGGAGGGTGCGTCGGGCAATGCGGATGGCAAGTGCTATCTTTGAGGGATGGTCGTCCATTAGTACGACATCGGCAGCCTCAATAGCAGCATCACTACCTAGTCCTCCCATCGCGATGCCGATATCTGCGCGAGCCAAAACGGGAGCGTCGTTGATGCCATCGCCGACGAAGGCTGTTTTCGAATTAGTCATTGACTGTTCATTGACCATTTTCTCAAAATAACAGATTTTATCAGCAGGTAGAAGCTCGGCATGGTATTCATCCATCTTAAGGACTTGAGCGACATGCGCCGCCACCTCCTGCCGGTCGCCTGTGAGCATGACAGTCCTGCTGATCCCCAATTGCCGAAGTTGTTGTATCGCCTTCGCACTATCGTCCTTGATTTTGTCATTGATGACAATGTGTCCGGCATAGATACCGTCAATGGCGATATGGATGATTGTTCCCGTAATAGGATGATGTTCATGTTCACAAAGTGGGCAGTCGTGCCATTTCGCACCGACAGCGTCCATCAGCTTGGTGTTGCCGACTGCAACAATTTTTCCCTCTACACTAGCACATATACCCTGTCCTGCCATCTCTTTAACGTCAGAGATATGACAGCCGTCAGTCGCCTCATCTGGAAAGGCGTCGCGAAGGGTGGCGCCGATGGGATGGGTAGAGTAGTGCTCTACATGGGCGGCGAGATGGAGTAGCTGCTGCTCGTCACAGGAGTCGGGGTGTACAGCCTCTACGACAAACTGTCCGTGGGTCAGTGTGCCCGTCTTATCGAAGACCACAGTATTGACATGGGCAAGAACGTCCATATAGTTAGCGCCTTTGATCAATATTCCTTTGCGGGAGGCACCACCGATTCCACCAAAGAAGGTGAGGGGGACACTGATGACTAAAGCACAGGGGCATGAGACGACAAGGAACATCAGGGCGCGATAGAGCCATGTGGAGAGGTTTGAGGTGAAAGCTGAGAGCTGAGAACTGGCTAATGCGACATAGAGGGGCGGGAGGATGGCGATAGCAAGGGCGGCAAAGACCACGATAGGGGTATAGACGTGTGCGAACTTAGTGATAAACGTCTCACTCTTTGACTTATGTTTGGTAGCATGTTCTACCAACTCAATGATTTTTGATACGGTACTCTCCCCGTAACTCTTTGTTGTCCGTACCCTGATGACCCCCGACAGGTTGACACATCCCGAGATGACTTCATCGCCAATAGTAATCTCACGGGGCATACTCTCTCCCGTTAGTGCGATCGTGTTGAGGGCAGATGCCCCTTCTATGACAATACCGTCAAGGGGTATTTTCTCACCAGGACGAATCACGATGATAGAATCTATGACGACTTCTTCAGGTTTTACTTCTTCTATCTTACCTCTTACCTCCATCCGTGCCATATCTGGACGGATGTTCATCAAATGAGCAATACTCTCACGACTCTTTCCCTCAGCATAACCCTCGAAGAGCTCTCCGATTTGAAAGAACAGCATGACGAAGACGGCTTCGGGAAATTCTGTCTCGGCACCAGGAAGGAAACCGATACAGAGGGCGCCAATGGTCGCTACAGACATTAGAAAATGCTCGTTGAAGGCATCACCATGGGCAAGCCCCTCTGCTGCCTCTTTCAAGGTGTCGTGTCCGATCAGCAGATAGGGTATGAGGTAAATAAGTAACAATTGCCATGTCGAAAACTGAATGTTATTCTCGATGATAACAGCTACTCCCAGCAATATGACGGTCAGGACGATAAGAATTAGTTGCTTTCTCAATCCATGCTCATGATGGTGATTGTGCTCACAGCACTCTTGGTGATGATGTTCGTGTGACATACCTTTATATTTTTTAATTCTGCTGCAAAGGTATGGAAAGAGTTCTGCAACCTGGTTGCAAATGAAGAAAAAGTGGTCATTTCTGCAACTGGGTTGCAACGCTCACAGTCGTCCTTCTTCGTGGTAACTGTAATAATGACCGTCAGTCACGATGACGTGATCAAGGAAAAGGATGCGCATCACCCTGCATGCTTTCAGCAGATTCTCTGTCAAGTGGTCATCTTCCTTACTGGGTCGGAGATTACCTGAAGGGTGGTTGTGGCAGACTGCAAGGATGGTGGCATTGGCAAGGACAGCTTCCTTGAGAATGATACGGATGTCTACTGCTACCTCGGTGATGCCACCATGTGAGACACGCATCTTCTTGATAAGTTTGTAATTCTGGTTCATAAGTAGAATCCAAAACTCTTCAGTGTCCAGGTCTTGCATCACAGGATGCATGTGGTTATAGATACGGGTGGCGGTCCCACAGTCAGAACGCTCCTCAAGTGTCTCTATCTGACGCCGCTTCCCTAACTCACAGGCAGCGAGTATGGAAATGGCTTTCGCCTCTCCGATACCGTTATACTGGCAGAGCTCGCCAATGTTTTTCTTGCCCAAGGTGTTTAAGTTGTTGTGACAGTCGTTCAGTACATGTTTCATCAGGTCTACGGCACTCTCTTTGGTGGAGCCAGACCCGATGAGGATGGCAAGCAACTCGGCGTTACTCAGTGACTCTGCGCCCTGTCGCATCATTTTTTCACGAGGACGGTCTTCTTCCGCCCATTGATTAATAGTTAGTTTTTCCATTTTTAGTTGATAATAAGAAAGATTTGCTATTGATAGAAGTTTTTCTCAAATGCAGTAAACTCGTCTTGTTTTAAGACACATCGTTTCCACCAACTCTCGATGAATCCCAGTCCGTAGCCCATCAGTTGGACAAAGGCAGCGGGAATACTGAGTATCCCTACTTTCAGACTTTTGTTTTGTATGGTGGAGTCGATGAGGATGACGAGGCTATAGAGGATGATAGGCAGCCATGGAGCGGCGCAGAGCCAGAACCAGCGATGTACGTCATCATAATGCATCAGGACACGTCCAACAGCGGAGACAAGAACCATTGCAATTACTCCGATAGTAAATACCGATGGTAACAAATGTACCAGTTTGAGGGTGTTAGGATGCCGCTTCTCTAAATTGATGCGGGCAATACCGCTGTTATAGACCTGTCGGAAGAATTTGCGAAAATCCGTACGGCGCTTATGCCATACCCATGCCTCTGGGAAAAGCTGGGGCTGATAGCCAGCCTCCACAATGCGGTAGCTGAAATCGATGTCCTCTCCGAAGCGCATCTTGGAGAAACCACCCAGTTGCAGGTAGACATCCCGACGGATACCCATATTAAAGGAGCGGGGATAGAACTTGTCGAGTTTTTTCTTGCCACCACGGATACCACCAGTGGTGAAGAAAGAGGTCATCGAATAGGAGATGGCTTTTTGCACAGGGGTGAAGGAAGGGTGGGAGGCATCGGGGCCGCCCCAGCATGCCAGTTGAGTATTGGGCGTTGATCGTTGAGTTTTTTGTTCTACACTCTCCATATATCCTGGGGGGAGTACCACGTCGGAGTCAAGGATAATGAGCCAGTCACCTTTGGCACGTTCTGCTCCATAGTTACGACTCTGACCAGGACCGCTGTTGTCCTTCTGGTAATAATGTAAATCAAGGATGCTTGCGTACTTGTCGCAAACATCCTTGCATGGTATCTCTGATCCGTCCTCAACAATTACCACTTCGAAGTCTTTCAGTGTTTGGGAGCAAAGGCTCTCAAGCAATTCGTCCACTTCGTCAGGGCGATTGAATACTGGAACGATAATCGAATACTTCAATTGTCAATGATCAATTTCAATTGAAACTACTCCTTCACACGGTTCAGGTAACTGCCGTCGCGGGTATCAACCTGAATGAGATCTCCCTCATTGATGAACAAAGGAACACGAACCTCTACACCAGTCTCCAGTGTTGCGGGTTTGGTGGCGTTAGTGGCAGTGTCTCCCTTGATACCGGGCTCTGAGTGAGTCACACGAAGATTCGTCTTAACGGGCATCTCAGCATAGAGAATGGTACCGTCTGTGGTGTCGCTGACAACAGATACCACGTCACCCTCTTTCATGTACTCATGACCAATCACCAGGTCGTTGGCAATAGGAATCTGCTCAAAGCTCTCCTGGTTCATGAAGATACGTCCCTCCTGATCCTCGTAGAGATACTGATAGTCACGGTGCTCGATGACCACATCCTCCAGTTTCTCACCGATGTTGTAGCGACGCTCCAATACACGACCGTCAGTGACATTCTTCATCTTGATGTTCATGATGGTGTTACCCTTACCTGGCTTACGATGCTGGAAATCGATGCAAACCCAAATAGAGCCATCCATGCGGATAGCAGTTCCTTTCTTAATGTCTTGTGAATTAATCATATAAAATAGCTATTTTAATAATGTATATATCTCCTTTTGCGGGTGCAAAGGTAATACTTTTATATGAAAAATGAAAGATTAAACATTAAAAATTACAAGAAAACTTGCATAATTCGAAATTAATGCGTACTTTTGCAGTCCGAAATTGAGTAATAACAATAAAATAAAGATAAAAAACAATGAAAAGAACATTTCAGCCACACAATCGCCGCCGCGTGAACAAGCATGGTTTCCGCGAGCGTATGGCAACAAAGAATGGTCGTCGTGTATTGGCTTCCCGCCGTGCGAAAGGTCGCAAGAAGTTGACTGTTTCTGACGAGCATCACGGAAAGTAATCTCCGTTTTTAAAGGAGTAAATGGAAGAAATGTCGGGAGTAACCATAAGGTTAGCTCTCGATTTTTTTTGTCGATTATTTGGCATTGTCGATTATTCTTTGTATTTTTGCCGTTTAGAACGTGAAGTTTATAATAATATAATGAACGTGAAGGAAATTTGGAAAAAGATAGCCAGCCAATATGTGCTTCTCAACCTGTTTGCCATGGCAGTCGTTGTCGTGCTGTTCTGTGTCGGTGTGAAGTATGGACTGGATATATATACCCATCATGGTGAAGGGATTGATGTCCCGGAGTTGAAAGGGATGACTTATCATAAGGCACGGCTGCTATTGGAGGAAGAAGGGCTGAATATCGTGGTCAGCGATTCTGGCTTCCAAAAGACATTACCTGCAGACTGTATTCTTGCTCAGACGCCAGGGTTTGGTACGAAGGTCAAGTCTGGTCATACTATTTACGTGACAGTCAACTCCCCGTCGTCGCCCACCTTTGCGATACCTGATATCGTTGATAACTCTAGCTATCGTGAGGCAGAGGCAAAACTGATGGCGATGGGATTCCGTTTGACAGAGCCTCAGAGGGTGGTAGGTGAGAAAGACTGGGTCTATGGTGTTGTCTGTCGGGGCAGAAGAGTGTCAAACGGTGACCGTGTCCCCATAGACTTTCCTTTGACGTTGCTGATAGGAACAGGCTCGTATGATGAGGATGATGCGGCATTAGATGAATATGTGGATCCCACCTATGAGGCAGATCCGACGGAGGGCATTCATGAGGTCCATGAGGGTAATCCTGCCGGCGAGGTGGATGATTTTGTAGAAGTTACAGCACCATGATAGAGGAGTTGGATGAAATCACTTTGATGGAGGATGACGAGGGACAGGATAACCTGTATGAGCACCTTCGGATGGAGGTGGATCGTGGTCAGCAAGCCGTTCGCATTGACAAATATATGTCGGAGCATGTGCAGCATTCTTCCCGCAATCGCATTCAAAAAGCGGCAGACGCAGGATTCATCCAGGTTAATGGTAAGCCCGTCAAGAGTAATTATAAGGTTCGACCAGGGGATGTGATAACTTTAATGCTCGATCGTCCCCATTATGATACGACGATAGAGCCGGAGGATATTCCGTTAGAGATTGTCTATGAAGACGATCAGTTGATGGTCATCAACAAACCTGCAGGGATGGTGGTGCATCCTGGTTGTGGCAACTTCCACGGAACATTAGTCAATGCCGTAGCATGGCATCTGCGAGATCTGCCAACTTATGATCCCAATGACCCGTCCGTGGGACTGGTACATCGTATTGATAAGGATACCAGTGGACTATTGGTAATAGCCAAGACACCAGAGGCGAAGACAGAATTAGGAGCACAATTCTTCAATCATGATACGCATCGCAGCTATCATGCCTTGGTCTGGGGGAACTTCTCGGAAGACACCGGGCGTATTGAAGGGAATATCGGACGTGATCCTAAAGACCGCCTTCGGATGGCAGTATTCCCCCCAGGGACAGAGGTCGGCAAGAGTGCCATTACCCATTATAAGGTGTTGGAGCGTTATGGTTATGTGACTTTGGTGGAATGTCGTCTAGAGACAGGACGGACTCATCAGATTCGAGCCCATATGAAACATATTGGGCATCCGCTCTTCGGTGATGAACGCTATGGGGGGACAGAGATCCTGCGAGGCGAACGTACTGCCTCCTATAAGGCGTATATCCAAAACTGTCTCAAACTCTGTAACCGTCAGGCACTGCATGCCAAGACGTTAGGCTTTGTCCATCCTGTTACTGGTGAACAGATGGATTTTACCTCTGAACTTGCCGAGGACATGGCGGCACTTATTGAGAAATGGCGGCACTATAGTCGTAATACTGAAATATCGTAATCTCGACATATCGAGATGTCGAAATATCGTAATATCGAAATATTGAAAAAAGAAAATAATATGAAGAATTTAAAACGTGTGATAGCCATCGTCTGTGGTGGTGACTCTTCTGAGCATGATGTGTCATTGCGCTCTGCCCAGGGTCTGTATTCGTTCTTTGACAAAGAGCGGTATGATGTGTATATTGTGGATGTGAAGGGACAAGACTGGCTTGTGGAACTGCATGACGGTACAACGGCTAGAATCGACCGTAACGATTTCTCTTTTATTGAGGATGGAATAGCAAAACGCTTTGACTATGCCTATATCACCATTCATGGTACTCCTGGTGAGAATGGTATCATGCAAGGCTATTTCGATTTGGTAGGTGTTCCATATAGCACCAGTGGCGTCTTAGTGGAGGCAATCACGTTTGATAAGTTTGTCCTTAATCAGTATCTGCGTGCTTATGGTATCCTTGTGGCAGACTCGTTGCTGATTCGCAAGGGCTATGAGGAACTCGTGAGCGATGATGAGATAGAACAGCGTATCGGTATGCCTTGTTTTGTCAAACCTGCCACTGATGGCTCATCTTTCGGTGTGTCAAAAGTGAAGAATGCCGATCAACTTGCCCCTGCCATCCGTAAGGCGATGATGGAAAGCTCTGAGGTGATGGTGGAGCAGTATCTGAAAGGTACAGAAATAACCATGGGTATCTATAAGACAAAAGAAAAGGCTGTTCCTTTCCCCATTACGGAGGTTGTCACTTCGAATGAGTTCTTCGACTATGATGCGAAGTACAATGGACAGGTGAAGGAAATTACACCGGCACGCATTAGTGAAAGTTTGACACGCCGGGTTGGTGAGATAACTAGTCATATCTATGACATCCTGCATTGTAATGGCATTATCCGTATTGATTATATCATATCTCCGGAAGGTAAGATATACATGCTGGAGGTGAACACTACTCCGGGCATGACTCCTACCAGTTTCATACCTCAGCAAGTAAAAGCCGCAGGGCTCTCCATGACGGAAGTACTGACGGATATTGTGGAGAACCAGTTTTCTTAGATTAGAGTGTATAGTAGATAGTTTGCTGCCGCCATGGATAGGAAGGAGTTTGATGAGATTCGCCCATACGAAAGAGGGGAGATGAAGCAAGCATTTGAGGAACTGATAAACGATCGTCAGTTCTCTTTGTTGCTGAAGGGGTTTGTGCCTTGGTTGCCGAAGGCTGTTCGCAACGGACTATTGCGCCTTGCCTTCATCGGGGTGAAGACACCCTTGGATTTCCAACTTCGATTCATGAAACCTGTCGTTTGGCATTTCGTCCGTAAATATACGGATGGACTCAGTTTCGAAGACTCTAATATCAACTCTCATCTAAACGAACGTTATACGTTTGTCTCCAACCATCGTGATATTGTTCTTGACTCTGCTTTTCTGGATGTGTCGCTCAATAAGAAGGGCTATCCGACTACGGTGGAGATTGGTATTGGAGATAATTTGTTGATTTATCCTTGGATTAAGCGACTGGTTCGCATGAACAAGGCTTTTACTGTCCGTCGTGGACTGACTGCCCATGAGATGATGCGCAGCAGTCAGTTGATGAGTAGCTATATCCATTATGCCGTAACACAGAAAAAGGAAAATATATGGATTGCCCAGCGAGAAGGAAGGGCAAAGGACTCTGATGACCGTACCCAGGAGTCGGTATTGAAAATGCTTGCCATGGGAGGCGACTTAAAAGAACTCAACATCGTGCCTTTGACCATCAGTTATGAGTTTGATCCATGTGACTATCTGAAGGCACAGGAGTTCCAGCAGAAAAGAGACAATCCTAACTTCAAGAAGAGTAAACAGGATGACCTCGATAATATGAAGACGGGTATTTTCGGTTATAAGGGCAGGGTACATTATCAGTGTGGTACTCCAATCAATGAATGGATTGATGAATTACGGGACCTTCCCAAGAATGAGTTCTTCAAGGCTGTTGCCCAGCGTATGGATCTGGAGATCCATCGCCACTACAGCCTCTATCCCTGTAACTATATCGCATTGGATCTTCTTGAGAATGCGGGTGTCTCTAGTACTGGTTCTCCTGAAAATACTAGTCTTGCTAGTCATTACACTCCTTCTGATGTCACTCGCTTTGAGGAATACCTATCCGCACAACTGGCGAAGATCAAAATCCCCAATAAGGATGAGTCGTTTCTGCGTGAGCGGATGCTGACCATGTATGCCAACCCTTTACGGAACTTTTTAAAAGCAAAAGAGTAAAAAGAAAAAACGATGAGTATTAGGAAACATATCATAAAATGGATGGCAATGACTGCCTTACCTTTTTACTTTTTTATTTTTTTACTCCTTTCCTGTACGACGGACAGTTATGACAAAGGACAAGGCAAGTATTCATTGATGCAGGCAGAACTGGTTGATCTCTCCATCAATAGCGAAAAAGAAGCGACAGCTTTCACGTTAGATGACGGCAACCGTTTCACACTGACTCCCTATGCTACAGCAAAATGGATAGAGACGGCAGACACTACCTATCGTGCTGTCCTTTATTATAATCAGGTCAGCGAGACAACGGCGGAGCCTGTCTCCCTTGGTGCTGTTCCTACATTGCGTGCCGTTAAGCATTGGCAGTTGGGACAACAACCCGAAGATCCGATAGGAATAGAGAGTGCCTGGCTAAGTAAGAATAGGAAATACCTGAACCTCGGACTTTTGCTCAAGACAGGACAAGCAGACGATAATGACGGCACACAGAAGGTTGCACTTGCCCAAGACACCATCCGTCATAATGATGACCAGACATGTACGGCTGTTTTTCGGTTACTTCACGACCAGTGTGGTGTTCCCCAATATTATACCAGTCGTCGTTTTATCAGTATACTTCTTCCTGATACTGTTAAACTCGATACGATTCGTTTGACCATCCCTACCTATGATGGTCAATTGGAACGTATCTTCCTTCCATAATTAAAATAATATTATTAAGGTACGCGCGAAAGATACTTTCGTGCTATTTACGCAAATTGTCAAATTTACACTTATTGGCTAAAAAGTGTTGAAATCGTTAACAAAACTATCGAAAAACAGCAAAAAAGCAAAATAGTATCAAAATTTGTCAAATAAAGATAGCTTCATTTCGTAAAAAAGTTTTATTTTTGCACCGTGAAAAAAACATTCACGTAAGACCGTATAATTACTATTAATATATAATTAAAATTGAAACCATAACTAGTATAACAAAGTAATTAGCATTCTGCCATTGCGGGTCCTAGGGGCTTGGCGTGGAAGGGGATATGTTCTCCACTCAAATAACCTAAAAATGTATTTATTCAAATCAATCTAAGAAAAATACCTAAGTATGAATCAAAAAATCAGAAAGACTGCGCTGCTGATGGGTGCATGCTCTCTTATGAGTATGTACTCACCTGTAATGGCCGCTAATCCCGATGCTTCGGTGGAGGCTGTTCAGCAGACAACGAAGAAGGTCACGGGTACCATTAGTGACTCTCAGGGTCCCGTGATTGGTGCAAGTGTTGTTGAAAAGGGAACCACCAATGGAACGGTGACCGATTTCGACGGTAACTTTACACTTAACGTGAAGCCAGGTGCTACTTTGGTAGTCTCCTACATCGGCTACACTACTCAGGAAATTGCCGTAGGCAATCAAGCAAACTTTAACATCACCTTGAAAGAGGACAATGCCCTTTTGGACGAGGTGGTAGTCGTAGGTTACGGTGTCCAGAAGAAAAAGCTGGTCACTGGTGCTACCGTTCAGGTAAAAGGTGAGGACATCGCCAAGTTGAATACCACTAACGCACTGACCGCTATGCAGGCAAGCTCTCCTGGTGTGAACATCACCCAGAGCTCTTCTCAGCCTGGTAAGGGTTTCAAGGTAAACATCCGTGGTGTCGGTACAATTGGTGAGTCTTCTCCATTGTTGATTATCGATGGTATCAATGCTGGTACCGCAGACGATGGTCTGAATGGTCTGAATCCTAACGATATTGAGAGCATCGACGTGCTGAAGGATGCTGCTTCCGCAGCCATCTATGGTGCTCGTGCTGCCAACGGTGTTATCCTGGTAACCACCAAGCAAGGTAAGGAAGGTAAGTTGTCTATTCAATACGATGGCTTCGTAGGCTGGTCAAATGCCTATAAGGTTCCTGGACTTCTTTCAGCACAGGACTATATGAGAGTTGTCAATGAGACAAACTTCAATACCTATGGAACAGCAACAAACTGGGGTGCAATTGTTCCTGCAAATATTCTCTCACAGGTTGAGAACGGATGGACAGGTACCGACTGGTTCAAGGAGTATGAGAATAAGAATGCTCTCCAGTTCAGCCATGCAGTAACACTGAGTGGTGGTTCTGAGCGTTCAAAGTTCTCTATGAGCTTGAACTATAGCTCTAACGAGGGTATCATGGGTGGTGACAATGCCTCCAGCTATAAACGTTATGGTGGTCGTATCAATTCAGAGCATATTGTCCTGAAAGGTAAGGACCTGATCGGTGAGGAACATGCACTGCTGACTGTCGGTGAGAACGTTTCTTATTGGTATCATAAGAGTCACGACCTGCCCGAAGGTAACGGCTATTGGAACATCATGCAGGCAGCGTATACAGCATCTCCATTGGTAAAGCCATATAATGAAGATGGTTCTTTGGCAAGTTATGCTGCAAACCACGCTGGCTATAGTGATATGATTTATAGTAACCCATTAAATCACTTTATGAATGGTGGCTTCAACTCTCTCAATAAGAGCCGTGATTTTGGATTTGGTGCTACCATCTACTGGATTGTTGAGCCTATCAAGAACTTGAGATATCGTGGACAGTTCAATACCGGTTTCAGTGGAAGTAACTATCGTGGTGTTTCATTACCATATAGCCAGAGTTCAACAAGTGCAAGCGGTAACTATGAGATGTCTATGAATCAGAGTGAGAGCTCTAGTTTCACTATAGAGAATACTTTGTCTTATATTCTTCCTAAATTAGGTAAGCACACCATCGACGTACTGATTGGTCAGAGTTTCGAGCGTTCCAACTGGAACACATATATGAATATGGGATTCAAAGTTTCTGAGGAAGATTTGAACTCTATGGTATTGAACGGTTGGGATTATAATATTCCTTCCAACTATGATCGTACAACCATGTCAAGTCATTCTGGTTATGATAATCCAAGACTAGGAAGCATCGCTTCTTTCTTCGGTCGTATCAACTGGAACTATGATGAGAAATATATGTTGACGGCTATTCTCCGTACCGATGGTAGCTCTAACTTCGCCAAAGGTCATCGCTGGGGTACCTTCCCCTCTGTATCCGCAGGTTGGGTGATTACCAATGAGCCTTTCATGGCAAAGACAAGTAAATGGTTGGACTTCTTGAAGATTCGTGCTTCATGGGGACAGAACGGTAACTGTAAAATAAATAACTTCTACTATCTGTCAAATATCGGTTTCTCTCCTACAGATTATCCTGACTATGGTTACAAGTTCTCTAGCGATATGAACACCACAGTAAACAATACTGGTAGCTATGTAACTGGTGCATACGCTAAGAACGTACCTAATGAGGATGTTACTTGGGAGACCTCTGAGCAGTGGGACCTCGGTCTTGATGCCCGTTTCCTCAATGGTCGCCTGGGTTTGAACTTCGACTGGTATGTGAAGAAAACCAAGGACTGGTTGGTACAGGCTCCTATGAACGAGGTGCTTGGTTATGAGGAACCCGCTATGATCAATGGTGGTGATGTGAAGAACACTGGTGTTGAGATTGCTCTCTCTTGGCGTGACAAGATTGGTAAGGACTTCAATTACCATGCAAATGTAAACATTGCTACTAATAAGAATAAGGTAACACGCCTTGCAGCAGCAGGCGGTAAGATTGGTACAGATGTCTCAAGTGCATTGTTCCAGAACTCTTCATACGTTTCATTGGTAGAAGAGGGACATCCTATCGGTTTCTTCTATGGAATGTCTTATAGTGGTATCTGGCAGAACCAAGCTCAGATTGATGCAGCACGTGCTGCTGGTCAGGCTGTGCTTGACGGTGCTGTTCCTGGTGATCCTATCTGGGATGATAATGATAAGGATGGTACCATCAATTATGACAAGGATCGTCATGAGATTGGTCAGCCTCATCCTACAATGACCCTCGGTGTTACCCTTGGCTTTGACTGGAGAGGCTTTGACTTTGGTGTTACTGGTTCTGGTGCATTTGGTCATAAGATCATGCAGGCTTATCGTACAGCCCTGCTTGCAAACCAATACCAGCAGTACACAACAGATGTCTTTGACCGTTGGCATGGTGAAGGCACTAGCAATACACAGCCTCGCCTGACGGTTGGTTCTGTTGCGGATCAGTGGGTTTCTACCCGTTATATGCATAAAGGTGACTACTTCAAGATTCAGAATATTACATTGGGTTATGACTTCTGCAAGCTTTGGAAGTCTTCTCCATTCCAGCAGTTGCGTCTCTATGTGCAGGCTCAGAACCTTGCAACCATTACTGGTTACAGTGGCGTAGATCCTGAATGTGGTGCTAACGGTGGTGGCAATAATGCAAACTGGGTACGTGGTATCGATGTAGGTTTGTATCCAACAGCACGTACATGGATTGTCGGTGCAAGCATTAAGTTCTAATTCAAAACATAAATAAGAATAGAAGAATATGAAAAAGATATTTTTAATGGCAATCGCAGCCGCATTCACACTTGCTTCTTGTGATGGTCAGCTCGATTCCTCCAATTATACAGAGGCAAACACTGGTAACTTCCCAGCATCAGCTGCTGACCTGAACGCAGAGTTGGCTGCCTTGTATGGTGTGATGAACCAGTTCAGTATTGATCCTCTACAGACACCTTGGTTTGTCAGTCATATTATGTCTGACGATGCCAATGGCGCAGGTGGTACTGGTGACGTAGAGTCACACGCTATCGGTCACTTGATGGCTAATAAGGAGTCTCTTCTTGACAATGCCTGGCACTGCACATTTGTTGGTATTGCTCGTGCCAATGCTATTATCTATGCTGTTGACGCTTTTGACTGGACAGGTCAGGAGACTACCCGTAACCAGTTGTTGGGTGAGGCATACTTCATGCGTGGTCTGTTCTATCTCTGGGGAACTCAGTTCTGGGGAAATATTCCAGCCTACTGGGCATCAGCAGCTCCAAATCCATGCCCACAGCAGGATGCTGAGACAGTGATATTCCCACATATCCTTGCAGACTTTGTCTCTGCGGCTAATCTGATGACTCATGGATACACCACTCGTGGTGACGGTCACGCTACTAAGGGTGCCGCAGAGGGTTATCTGGCTCGTGCCTATATGTTCTATGAGGGTTTCTACAAGAAAAAGGGTGAGCTTGCTACAGCAACTCTTGAGGATGTGGAACTTCCAGATCAGGAAGGTGTAACGGGCGCTTTGACAAAGGCACAGGTTGTAAGCTACCTGGAGGATGCTATCAATAATGGTGGTTATAGCCTTGTAGATGACTTCCGTCGTTTGTGGCAGTACACCAACGAGCTGTCTGCTCCAGACTATCCTTTTGTTGCTGACCTTGCTGCTGCTAAAAAGTATTGGGCTGGTAACGATAACCCTGAGGAGATGTTCCAAGTGCAGTATGTGAATCTTGGTAACTGGGTAACAGGTGCAGCTATCGGTATGGGATTCTGTAACCAGGTGGCATTGTACAGCGGTCTGCGTTGTGACGACAATGGTGCTGGTGTTTCTAATGGTACTGCTGCCTCTATTCCTTTTGGACAAGGTTGGGGACAGGGTACTATCAATGCCAATTTGTGGGATGACTGGCCAGACAGTGACCCACGTAAGAAAGCAACCATCCTTGACGCACCGGCAGAGTTGGGCGAGGGTACAGGTTTTGTATTCACAACTACTTGCTCTGAGGATGCCGGATATTACAATAAGAAATGGATTACCGTTACATGTGCTCGGTCAACATTTGACACGAATACTGATGCTTATACTTGGTGGGGCGTTTATCGTAAGGAGAAAGTAGGTGTTGCCAACAATAATGGTAACTCTTTCCAGGGTGACCACTTTAATGACATCATCCTGCTCCGTCTTGCGGATGTGATGCTGATGCACTCTGAGTTGACAGGTACTGCTACTCAGATGAACAAAGTACAGGCTCGTGCTGGTGTTGCACAAACCGGTTATTCATGGGCAAACATCAAGAATGAGCGTCGATGGGAGCTTGCCGGTGAGGGTATTCGTTTCAATGACTTACGTCGTTGGTCTGGTAAAGATGGTGGTGAGAGTTGTGAGGCTGCTAAAGCTCTGCAGCGTCAGGAAGGCTCTCGCGTAAACTATACCGGTAGATGGACCACTATGCACCATGCTGCTTCTTCTTGGGCAAAACGCTATGCTGCTACCAATGGATTCCTGCAGATACCTCCTGCACAGATCTCAATTACCAACGATGAGGAAGTGTTGAAGCAGAATGCTGGATGGGGTGCTGATGTCGCAGATGCTAATATGAGCGGTACACCTGTTTATTAATTGATAAAAATAAAAGAGAATAACAATATGAAAAAATCAATATTATTGTTCGCAGTAGCACTTGGGTTGCTTACCGCTTGTAATCCTCAGAAGGAAGAGGGCAGTATGGGAGTAACCAATATCAGTGCTGACCAGCTGCTGGCTAACTCAACTTTTGAGCAGTATTCTGATGCTGATTGTACTACACCTGCCGCAGATGGTAACTATATTAAGTTTAACTGTCCGAATGTACAGGCTCTGACCATCTTCTACCTGAAAGCTGATGGTAGTGAGCAGGTCTTGTCAAGTGGTAAGTCTGGTGGTGTATTCAATTTCACTCCAAAACGTGGTTCAGACCCATTGCAGACTGTTTATTTCCGCTATGTTAATCAAAATGGTGAAGAGGTTGTCGCCTCCAAGGAATTCACTCTTCTGGTAGCTGCAGACCTTGCCCCGGAGATTAAGTATCTGGCAAGTAATCAAGGCATCAAGAAATGGAAGTGGGATCTTTCTGTTAATGGTCAGGCATGGGGTAATTTTGCTTATGCTATGGGCAATGGTCAGGATTTTGCCGAAACTGGTGCTAACCAGTGGTGGGGTTGTACCCCAGACATGCTTTGGTCGAAAGAGGAAGGCGGTCAGTATGGACATACTGATGGTGATGATTCAAAAGCTGGCGAAGGCGACTTTAACGCTTACATGACCTTTAACGAGGACGGAGACATTGCCACCTATGATGCAACAGGAAAAGTTCTTCGTTCTGGTACGTATAAGGTTCTTAACTATGACGGCAGTCGTCATGAGGTTGGTGGTAACCCATGGGATCTTGGTACGCTGTCAACATCAGATCCTGTCATCATGTATCCTTACATGATCAACGGTCATGGTACAACGGTTACAGACTTTGAGATCTTAGGTCTTAATGACGACAAGTTAGTATTGGTCTATCCTGGAAATGCATCAGCTGGTTCATGGTCAGAGGCTACCTTCTGGCGTTTTATCGCTGTGGAGAACGAGGATCTGATCTCTAAGGATTGGACGTGGGATCTTTCAATGAACGAACAGTGCTGGGGTAATTTTGCTTATGCTATGGGCAATGGTGAAAACTTCGCTGAAAAAGGTGCTGACCAGTGGTGGGGTTGTACCCCAGACCTTCTTTGGTCGAAAGAGGAAGGCGGTCAGTATGGTCATACAGATGGTGACGACTCCAAGGCAGGAGAAGGTGATATTAAAGCTTACATGACTCTTGACGATTCAGGTAAGATCACTACTTATGATGCCAATGGAACAGCATTGCGTTCTGCAAATTACACATTAGAATTATTTGGTACTCGTGCGGATGTTGGAGGCAATCCATGGAATATTGGTACTTTAACTACAACAGCTCCTGCAGTGATGTACCCATATATGATTAATGGTCATGGTACAACAGTTACTGAGTTTGAGGTCTTGAATCTTACTGGTACAAGTCTGGTTCTGGTATATCCAGGTAATGCAACTCCTGGTTCATGGTCTGAGGCAACCTTCTGGCGCTTCACCAAGAAAAAGTAATTTAAAATCCCTCTATAACATTCCGCCCTGCATCGCAACCCGATGCGGGGCGGTTTAGTTTACCTTTCCCAAGTTTTTCAGGGAAAGTTTGGAGGATTCAGGAAATATACTTATCTTTGCAACATGAAAAAGGAATTCGGGAAGTGGTTAATGGATATTGCAAAGTATATGGTTACTGCTTTGTTATTATCAACCATCTTTGCCGACATGGCAGAACCTATCATTATTTATATGGTAGTTATACTCTCTGTAATCGTCTTAGGATTTGGACTATATTGGGTAAATGAAGGTGAGAATGAAATTAATAAAAGGAGTAAGAAAAAATGAATACATTAATTGTTGCGGGATCAGTAGTGTTGATTGCTATTATTGGAACCATTATTTTGAAGTATAGAGATCACAAATTGGCAGAATGATATAGCATAAATCACCAATCCCTCTATAACATTCCGCCCTGCATCGCAACCCGATGCGGGGCGGTTTCTTCTTACATATATTTTTTAAAACCCTTGCAATCGTTGTTACCTTGCAAAACTATTTGGTTTTCAAGAAATTACAGGTGACAAGGGCGAAAAATCGTTGCCGCTAGTTGCCGCTAAAGCCAGAAGCAGGTGGCACCTTCGAGCTTGTTCCACCCTATGGAACATTTAGTTCCACCCTATGGAACGTTTTGTTCCATGCCATGGAACACTTTGTTCCCCCCTATGGAACGATGCGTCTCATTCGTTGGGAGGATGCGTTCTATCCGTTGGGACGATGCGTCTCAAACTATGGCACAACTTTTGAGACGGTTTTGTTTTTGTTCAAATAATTTGGTGGGGTCGAAAAGTGTTAGTACCTTTGCAAAGAATATGGCTATACTACTAACGAGATACTGGAAATGGGGGCTCACGATACTGATGGGTATCGGAGTGTTCCTGTTTTGGAGCTTAGGCTATCCTCATGCGTTATCGTATCAGGAGCAGTACCAGTTGTTCTTATGGACGACAGACTATTTCTGGGAGCGTTTGAGTATAGCAGGCGGCTTCGCCGACTGGTTAGGAGAGTTCATCGTACAGTTTTATTACTATCCCTGGATCGGTGCAGTGTTGCTTGCCATTCTTTTTGTCGTGATGCAGCGTTTGGCGGCGTGTTTATTACCCTCACGCTGGTATTTGCTGAGTTTCATGCCACCTATACTCCTGTGGTGGCTGATGGGTGATGTCAATGTTCTGTTGTCCCTTCCCGTGGCAGTGACCCTTGCGTTGGCACTCGCCTGTGTTCCGTTAAGGGGCAGGCTCCAATGGGTCGATGTCGTGTTGATTCCTGTAGCATGGTGGCTGACAGGACCCGTCCTGTGGCTGTATGTCATAGCACGACTGTTGCAGCGAGGATGGCGGAATCTTTGGACGGCAGGCTGGTTGGTGGCTGTTCAGGTGCTGGGTTATGCGTGGCTGTTGCCGCAGTGGCCGTTCCAGATGGTGATGACCGGACTGACCTACTATCGTGTCCCCATGCAGTATCCCCATCTTCATGGTTATGAAAGAGAAGTCTATGAGTTGATCTGGCAAGACTGTCAGATTCGTCACGAGCAATGGGACAAGATTATTAAACGAGCCGGACAGTATGAGGTCAAGACGACGTTCTGGTCGAACAGTGTGAATCTTGCCCTCTCGCAGAAGCGGTTGCTTGCCGATCGTATGTTTGATTTCTACCAGAGCGGTGATGATGCCCTTATTATGCCGATGAAGCGTGACATGACCAGTAACCTTCCCTCCGCAGAAACCTATTATCGCCTGGGGCTTATCAACTCGGCACAACGTTATATGTTTGATATCCAGGAGTCTATTTTAAATGGCAAGAAAAGCGGACGTTGTACCAAACGTATCATTGAGTGTATGTTGGTGAACGGACACTATAAGTCTGCCTTGAAATATATCGACTTGCTGGAGAAGAGCCTGTTCTATCGTGGTTGGGCAAAGGAGGTCCGACAGATAGTTACTGCTGACGCGAAGACCCGTGAGCAGCGGATCAATGCCCATCCGCAGCTAGGCAGACTTCGTCAGATCCGTTTCAAGGAGGATTTCTTGTATAGTCATTCTGAGAAGGACAAGATTTTCGGATTGTTGTTTATGAACAACCACGAGAACAAGATGGCACTCGATTATTTTATCGGAGAGATGTTGTTGCGAGGCAACGTACAAGGAGTCATGCAGTATATGCCATGGGCACAGCAGTATGGCGGCTATCGCATGATGCCGCTTGGTTATCAAGATGCCGTACAGTGTATCCAGAAGCGAGGTGACTTGCCTGGGTCGATGTATGGGGCATATGTAAAACGGATGATGCGGCGATGAGGAAGGTTTTATTGATAGGATTGATAGGTTTGTTAGGACTGGCAGGATGCCGACAGGAACCTGTAGATGCTGTTTTGGTGAAGCAGCAGCCAGCAATCTATCCTGACTATATAGGTGTGACAGTACCTGTGGATATCGCACCATTGAACTTCAATGTCATCGGGGAGGGTATCGACAGGGTCGATGCACAGGTGACTGGCAGCAAGGGTGGTTCTTTGCATGCTAACGGAGAATATGCCGATTTTGACATTGACGAGTGGCATGCGCTGACGGAGCAGAACAAGGGTGGCGAGTTGAAGGTCACCGTCTGTGTCCGTAAGGACAGCAAGTGGTTACAATACCAGGACTTCAAGATATATGTCAGTCCCTATGCCTTAGACGACTGGGGAGTGACCTACCGTCGTATCGCCCCGGGCTATGAGGTAGGAGGAAATATCGGCATGTACCAACGTGATATCCATACCTTCGAGGAGTATGCGATGCTGCAGGAGTCAGCGGTACCCAGCAGATGCATGAACTGTCATACGGCAAATCGAACGGACCCCTCCCGTCTGACCCTACAGATACGAGGAGAGGGTGGTGGTACGCTGGTGCAGATAGACGGCAAACAACGCTGGTATGATACCAAGACAGACTCGACAAAGGCAGCGGGCTCGTATGCCTATTGGCATCCGTCCGGCAAGTACTGTGCCTATGCCACCAATGCCGTCCATCAGGCTTTCTTTGTGGGAAAGGGACAACGTATCGAAGGATATCATAACTTCAGTAATGTCGTGCTGCTTGATGTCCGTAGTGATGAGCTGATCCTTGCCCCGGAGCTGATGACAGAGACAGACCTGGAGATCTTCCCAGCCTTCTCGCACGATGGTAAATACCTCTATTACAGTACCTCCAAGAGTTGTCAGGTTCCTGCAGAATTTATGAAGGTGAAGTGTAGTATCTGTCGTATCGACTTTGACGAGACTCAGGGACGATTCGGACATCAGGTAGATACCCTGTTGAACGGACCCAAAGACAATCGTAGCTATACCTTGGCACGTCCCTCCTACGACGGACGGTGGATGATGTATAATGTGACGAGCCGCAGTAACTTCCCCGTCTTCCAACCCGATGCCGACTTGTGGCTGATGGACTTGAAGACTGGTGAGTCACGTCCTCTGACGGAGGTGAACAGTAAGGATGTGGAGAGCTATCACAACTGGTCGAGTGACAGTCATTGGTTTGTGTTCGCCTCGAAACGGGAGAATGGGATGTTCGCCCAGCTCTTCTTCGCCTCGATAGATGACAAAGGACGGGTGACGAAGCCTTTCCTGTTGCCGCAACGTAACCCAAAGAAGTTCTATCAGGAGCTATTCGACTCGTATAATGTTCCTGATTTTACGAAGACGAAGGTTGATTTTGATGCCCGGGAGAGTCAGCGGCAGGTGTTCCGTAACGAGCGTATAAAAGTGAAGATAAAAGAATAATAGATATGAGAAAGTTTTTATTTTTGTGTATGGCTCTCGGAGCCATGATGTTTGTAGGATGCCAGAAAAGTAAGGTCTGCCAGATACATGGTACGGTAGTTGGTGAACAATATGAGGGCAAGCGTATCTTCTTGGTTCCCTTCAGTGGTCCTGCCACAGCCGAGACCGTTGACAGCATTGAGATCAAGGATGGTAAGTTCGAGTTTACTCCTGACTCCATGCAGATGTATAAGATCCTGCTGGACTATCATTACCGCTTCGGGACTCAGCCTCTGATAGTTGTCGCCGAGCCGGGAGAGATTAAGGTGACGATAGACACGATTAGCAGTGCGGTAGGTACGCCTCAGAATGATTCCTTGCAAGTTTGGAAGGAGCTGACAGAGAAGCACCAGCGCGAATATGGTGCCTTGATGCGGTTGGTGAATGCCAAGGTCAAGCAGAATGATACCATCGAGGCTGCCAAAGTCAAGGAGCAGGCGCAGAGGATACATGTCGCTTATAAGAACAGAACACGTGCTATGGCAGCCAATATGGAAGGAACGATTCTGGGAAGTTTCCTGAAAGGGATGTTCCCACGTACCTACCAGCGGAAGATGCCAGATGGTACAACCATAGAGATAGATGCTGATACCAATGAGCCTGTTAAGTAAATATTGGAAGATAGGGACGACACTGTTGTTCGGGGTAGTCGTCTTCTTATACTGGTGGCTTGTCTGTCCGGTGATGCTGTCGTATCAGGAACAGTATCAGATGTTTCTGATGGATGGTGACTATGTGTGGCAGTTGCTGTCTGTCCCTGATGGCTTTGCCCATTGTGTGGGGGAGTTTCTAACCCAGTTCTATGTCAACCATGCACTGGGTGCCCTGGTGCTTGCTGTCGTTTTTGTGATGATCCAGCGACTGGTATGGAGGTTGATGGCGGCAGTCAGTGAAACGGCAGGTGGACATTACGCCCTTAGTTTCATACCTGTCCTGTCCTTGTGGTTGATGCTGGGTGACGAGAGTGTGCTGTTGACATTCGCTATTGCCCTGATACTCGCCTTGGCGACGATGTGGGTATATGAAATGACAGGGAAACGGCTTCGTACATACCTCATTATAATATTAATACCAGTCCTTTACTGGCTTGCGGGACCTGTCGTACTGCTATTTGCCGCATGGGTCGTGATACGCCAGTTCCAGACCTCAAAATGGACAGGGTTGTTGACAGGTGCGCTTGCAGTCATTTATGCGTTAGCATGTATCTTGGCAAGTTCATGGCTCGTCCCTTATCCTCTGTTCCGTTTGTTCTATGGAATAGACTACTACCGCTTTGTGGAAGTCTATTACCTGATGTTGCTTATCACTATGGTATTGTGTGTGCTGATACCAGTCTCCCTTTATTGGGTACCCTCCTTTAAGAAAATACGATGGGTGGGCTTCGGTGAGGCAATCATTGTCATTGCCGCATTCCTTCTGCTACGCCCCTCCTTCTATGATACCCGAAAGTATGATGCGATGGAATATGACTATCTGGTCCGTTGTCAGGACTGGGATGCTATCATCGCCAAGGCAGACAAGAAGACTCCTGATCTGCCGATGACAGTATGCGCCACTAATCTCGCCCTGGGCATGAAGGGACAGTTAGGGGAACGTCTCTTTGACTATTACCAAAACGGGAGTCAGGGACTGGCTCCGTCATTTGAGCGTAATTTCTCTTCTACCATGCTGACAGGTGAGGTTTATTGGCATTTGGGATTGGTGAATACTGCTCAGCGGCTTGCCTTTGAGATGATGGAGGCGATACCGGATTATTCCAAGAGTTGTCGTGCCGTCAAGCGACTTGCTGAAACGAGTCTGGTGAATGGACAATACGCTGCGGCACGTAAGTATCTCCAGCTATTGGAGAAGACCCTTGCTTATAGACAATGGGCGCGTCGTACCCTTCCTTTGTTAGACAATGAGAAGGCGATTAACAAGCATCCTGTCTATGGGCGGATGCGACAGCTTCGTCTCAAGGATGATTTCCTGTTCGATGATCATGAATTGAGTAAGATCTTCGGTCAACTGGTGATGCATAACAAACAGAACGGTCTTGCCTTGCAATACCTGCTCGCCGCCCCGCTTCTTGACCGTGACATTAATACGTTTATGAATTATATGGTGTACGTCGACAATCTCCATTTGGGCTATTGCCCACGTAGCTGTCAGGAGGCTGTAGTCTTTGCTTTCGCACAACGCAACCAGCGTCCACCTCAAGGATATGTTAGTGAGATGGTGATGCGTCAATTTAACGATTTTGCCACTATCTATCAAAATGGGGGCAAGGACGCTCCACAGTTAGGACAATATAGAAATACAGCATGGTATTATTTTATGGGAACGAGATGAGGAAAGTTTTATTGATAGGATTGGTAGGCTTGTTAGGGCTGGCAGGGTGCCGGCAGGAACCTGCAGATGCTGTTTTGGTGAAGCAGCAGCCAGCAATCTATCCTGACTATATAGGGGTGACAGTACCTGTGGATATCGCACCATTGAACTTTAATGTCATCGGGGAGGGTATCGACAGGGTCGATGCACAGGTGACTGGTAGTAAGGGTGGTGAGCTGCATGCCAACGGAGAGTATGCCGATTTTGACATTGACGAGTGGCATGCGCTGACGGAGCAGAACAAGGGTGGCGAGTTGAAGGTCACCGTCTGTGTCCGTAAGGACGGCAAGTGGTTACAATATCAGGACTTCAAGATTTTTGTGAGTCCCTATGCTTTAGAGGAGTGGGGAGTGACCTACCGTCGTATCGCCCCGGGTTATGAGGTATATAGTCACATGGGACTCTACCAGCGTGACTTGTCCAATTTTGACGAGACGACGATTTTCGATAACCGTCGGGTGCCGGCTCAGTGTCTGAACTGCCATATGTCTAACCGAACCGATCCCGGCAGATTCGTGTTTCATGTCCGTGGAAAGCATGGTGCCACGATGATACAGACAGACGGAAAGCGTGAGTGGTTGAAGGCAAGCAACGACTTGTTAGGTGGCTCGATGGTGTATCCTTATTGGCACCCCAGCGGTCAGTATTGTGCGTTCTCTACCAACCAGACTCGTCAAGGATTCCATGTCGTGCAGAATGAGCGTATTGAGGTGAAAGACCTCTCCTCAGATGTGTTTGTCTATGTTCCTACTACCCATGAGATCCTGACGGACACGTTGTTGCAGACTAAGGATTGGATGGAGAACTCTCCAGTGTTCTCTCCTGACAGAAAGACGTTGTATTATATAACTAGTAAGCAACATAGTGACCAAACTCAATACAAAGACGAGAAATACAATCTCTGTAAGATTGCCTTTGACCCCGGGAAAGGAACATTTGGTGACCATGTGGATACCTTGTTTAACGCTGTGGCAATGGGGAAAAGTGTGACATGGCCGCGTCCTTCCTATGATGGCAAGTATATCCTTTTCACCTTAATAGACTATGGTTATTTCTCTATCTGGCATGAGGAGAGTGAACAGTGGTTGTTGGATTTGAAGACCGGGGATGCACGTCCTTTGAAAGAGATCAATAGTCCGAGGGCTGACAGCTACCATAACTGGAATGTCAATTCTCGTTGGATCGTATTTACCAGTCGGCGGGACGATGGGTTGTATTCACGTCTTTATTTTGCTTCTGTCGATGACAAAGGAAAGTTTACCAAGCCGTTCATGTTACCCCAGCGTCATCCGAAGAAATATTACGACGAGAGTGTCTACTCCTTTAACACGCCTGATTTCACTAAACGGAAGGTGGACTTTGATGACCGGGCTGCTGCCTCGGAGGTGATGAGTGACCGACGGGTAGAGACGAAAGTAAGACAACAATAAGATAAGAGGCAGGACTTAATGGAAGGGTTCTGCCTCTTGTCTTAGCAGGCGTTCCACATCAACGGCATCGAAGGGAATGTCGCCCTTGGAGAATTCTGGCGCATTGAATGATTTCAAGGTCTCGTCATAATATGCCGGGGACTCCTGTGGCAACACAAAGGGCTTGTGGGGTTTCCCGTTGTGGTCGATATAACAGAAATAGGGTTTTCCATAAAGACCATTGTCACGCTTGGAAGCGAATACCAGCCAGCGGGAGTTGCTGGACCAGGAATGGTAGGTGTCGCTGCGAGAACTATTGACCTTTTTCATCGTGTCTATTTGTCCTGTTTGTAAGTCCATCATCCGCAAATCAGACTCCTGATGCCAGATAGGGAATGTGCCGTAGTCGGCAACGGTATAGACCAGATACCTGCCGTCGGGAGAGATGCGAGGATGACATACAGACTTTTGGTTGAATAAAGTGTCTACTTGGCTGCCTATCGTCCCTGTCTTCTCATCGAATGGGATACGTACTAAGGCATATTGCAATTGTCTTAATTCCTGTGGCAGTGTCACATGCTTCGCAGTACAATAATAGATATATTTACCGTCGGGCGAGAAGGTCGGGAATGTCTCAAAGGTGAGACTGTCGCTCAGCAGTGGAGAGCGGATGATGCGGTTCTCTTGTAAGTCGGCGACATAAACATCTGATTTGGCATCATACACCTCCAAGCGTTTGCTTGCGTTACTATGAAAAGCGGGGATGATAATGTTGGTGGAAAAGGTGATGTATCGTCCTGTCGGAGAAAATCCATAATAAACAGAGCCGCTGATCATATCACTGGTCTTGATGGCAAGCTTGCGCAGCTTACCGTTTTGGTTGAGAATGGCTCCTCCATGTGGTCCACGGACATACATCATAGAGAGGTTAGGGTCTTGACCGCCTGTCACATGGCAGTTCATACACTGGTTGTTGGCGAGGTGATAGTCACAGAGTGCTTTCTCATTAAAGTTCTCTACGCAACGCTGCTTGATCTGCAGGTTGTTCCATATCTCATAGTCGGGCTCGATGAGACGGTAAGTGAGGTAGGGGTCCACTTTGTCCTTGACGACCAGCCAGTGGAAAGAGCGGTATTCCGTCCATTTACCGTTTTTCAAAGTGGTTATCGTAACTTTGATATCCTCATTCGTCTTTAATAACTCATGCCATTCGTCCTCGTCGAACACCACTTCATTTCCTTTGGCATTGATAGTGATAGTGCCAGCAGTCACTTGTATCGCCTCAATATCATCCCTGACGAGGAAGTTCAAAGGGGCGATATTGACAGGAATCGTCACATCCGTATAGTCAGGATAGATAGCAGGCAATGCCTCGCTCTTGGTGACATCCGATGGGGTCGGTGTGCAAGAGAGCAAAGTCTGTAAGATAATGATAGTGAGTAGGGCGTGTAGGTATCTCATATCTTGGGTGCCTTTCCTTTGTCGTAATAATACCAGTAAGTATCCTTGAACTGAATATTACCACGTTGTTGGTTATATTGTGTAAACCGTCTCATGACCGTCGGGTCTTTGATATACTGCTGCCATTGTTCTTGTGGAGCCTGTTCCGCGGCAAGCCAGATGCACAATGCCTCCTGGTAGAGTTTCCTTATACGGGGATGCTCTGTGCAATAACGGTCATAGTCACGCTTGAAACTTTTTACATCTTTCAGCAATAGTGTACTGCAAAGAATATAGTCAAGAGCCACCTCGTTCCTGGGATTGGAGTCAAGCAGTTGCATCATGATGACATGAGCATTGTCGGATATGCTGATGGTGTCCTGCTGATTCATACAGGCAGCCTTCTGTTGGTAGACTTTCAAAGTGGGAGCCTGTTTTGCCCAATTGCTCCATACGAAGGTGTGCTCAAGGATTCCTAAATACTTTTGGGTAGCAGCAAAATCTCCTTTGATGAGGCTGCACTCCGCCAGTCGTTTAATCATACGATTGTTACGGTTATCCGGAGAGAAGACACAAGCCATCATAGCAGCACGCTCACAGAAGGTCATATCACCGAGCGCATAGTATAACTCGTTCATGTTCTTGATGGTCAGAATCGGTGTGTCAGGACCTATTCGGTAGAATGTTCCTAACACGTTAGGCTGATAATGGAGAAGAACTGCTGGTAATTGTCCCTGTTGTGCCTTGACAAGATTATAGAAGAAAAGCATCTCTGGGGAGGGGCTGTCCTCCTCTTCCACTAATTTGACAACCTTGTTCCAGTTGCCAAAGTAATATTCATCATCCACCTGGAATAGTTTCTCCAAATACCAGTCTGGTGTTGTCAGCTTGCCAATGCCAGGATATGTGTAGAGCTTTTCCGTAGATAACAGGTAGGTGCTATTCAGGAAAAAGACGCTGACAAGTATGACGATACTGACGGGAACGGTCCATTTCCAATTCTTGATAGCGGAGAGTATGAGGTATAGCCATACGCCATAGCCAAACATCCAGTAGGTGAGGGGAGCGAGAAATACTACCCAGAAATTCTTTTTAGGGGTGCAGCAGAAAAGAAGGGCAGCACCTATTAGCGCATAGGTGGAACCTAACTTGAAATCATAGCGCAGATGACATATTGTTTCTAATGTCGTCAGGATAACAGCTATCCCCAATGCCCATCCTTTGCTTAAGCCACTCTGTCGTATAGCGGCATATAGTATTCCCATCAAGAAAAGAAGGGAGACCGTCAGAATCGTGCTTCCAGCATATAAGTAATAATAGAATTGGGTCAGGAAATCACCCACAATGCATGCTAGCCATGCGGGCTTCTCAAAGTAGGTACACAGATATTCATTCGTCCAAAGGAACAACTGGTTCTGTTCCTTGTAAAAGAAATGATAAGGGTAGTAATTTTGGAAGAATACGAAACACACGACAGCCCATAATAGAGCTGTCATTAACTGATAGTGTATAACGGACAGTTTACTGCGCATCATTCAAGATATTCTCCAAGGTATCCAGATCTTCTTTGGTTGTTGTCCAACTGGTTACGAAACGGCAGATGGTATGATGACCGGGTGCTTGTCCCCAATGTGTGAATACCATCACCTTTGATAACTTTTCCACCAAAGCATCAGGAAGGATGACAAACTGTTGGTTGGTAGGTGAGTCGATATAGAACTCTACCTCTTTCTTCTGGAAGATTCTCTTCATCTTCATCGCCATTTCAATAGCATGGCGGGCAAGGTCGAAATAGAGGTTGTCCGTAAAGAGAGCCTCAAACTGTAATCCGATGAGTGCGCCCTTGGCTATAACAGCACCATGCTGTTTCTGGATAGAGAAGAAATGTTTATGAGCTTGACGGTTTGTAAAGACCACAGCTTCTCCGCAGAGAGCTCCGATTTTTGTTCCTCCAATATAGAACACATCACAATGGCGGGCAAGGTAGGGCAGGGTGATGTCGTTTCCCTCTGCCATCAGTCCGTATCCCAGGCGGGCACCATCAATATAGAGAGGTATCTCATAATGTTGACATACCTGATAGATGTCATCCAATTCCTTGGCACTGTAGATGGTTCCCAACTCTGTGGGGAAGGTGATATAGACGAGTCCGGGGAAAACGGCATGCGCATTATTGCCATCATGCATGAAGTCGTCCAGGTATTTGTCAAGTACCTTCGGATTCATCTTCCCATGATCTCCAGGCAAGGTGATAATCTTGTGTTCCGTAAACTCCACGGCACCTGCCTCATGGACATTGATATGTCCGGTCTCCACACAGATGACACCCTCATATTGATAAAGCATAGAGTCGATGGTTGTGGCGTTGGTCTGGGTTCCTCCTGTCAGAAAGAAAATCTGTGCATCAGGCATCCCACATGCCTCACGGATACGGTCTTTTGCCCGATCACTGAATTCATCAAAACCATAGGGTGTCGGTCTTGCCTCATTATATTTAATCAGGTTGTCCAACACTTTTGGGTGTGCCCCGTTGTTATAGTCGCATTCAAAGGATATCATGACGATTCGTTGGTTTGCGTTTGCTGGTTATAAGGTTTCCAGCATTCTCTTGATCACTACTGAGCAACTGATCTCACGGTTTGCCGCCTCGGGAATCACGATACTGTTCGGACTCTCGATGACATCATCGGTTACGATAAGACCACGACGGACAGGGAGGCAGTGCATAAACTTACCGTTGTTGGTCCATGACATATGCTCAGTATCCACCGTCCATGACATGTCCTTGGAAGTGATTTTACCATAGTCAGCGGGATTTGTCACACCTGGATTACTCCAGTTCTTCGCATAAATAAAGTCGGCTCCCTCAAAAGCTTTCTTCTGGTCGTATTCCACACGCGCCTTCCCCACAAATCTGGGATCCAGTTCGTAGCCCTCTGGGTGGGTGATGACGAAATCGACATCTGCGGCATTCATCCACTGGGCGAAAGAGTTGGGGACTGCCTGTGGCAAGGCACGGCAATGGGGTGCCCAGCTCAGTACGACCTTGGGGCGCTTGACAGTTTTATATTCTTCAATTGTTATCAAGTCGGCAAAAGCCTGAAGGGGATGGACGGTCGCCGTCTCCATGGCAAAGACAGGCTTACCACTGTATTTAATAAACTGGTTCAGGACGGTCTCAGCATAGTCGTACTCACGGTCTGTCAGTCCTGCAAAGGAGCGTACCCCGATCATATCACAATAACAGCCCATTACGGGGATGGCCTCCAACAGATGCTCGCTCTTGTCACCATCCATAATGACACCTCGCTCTGTCTCCAGTTTCCATGCACCGGCATTCACGTCAAGCACGATGACGTTCATACCGAGATTCATGGCAGCCTTCTGTGTGGACAAACGGGTACGCAGGGAGTTATTGAAGAATATCATCATCAAGGTCTTGTTCTTACCTAAATGCTGATATTTAAAACGATCGTTCTTAATCTCTTGTGCCTCTGCGAGTGCTTTCTCCAGAGGACCAATGTCTTCTACGTTAATAAAGGTTTTCATATATTGTAGATATTTCGTTATTCCGATATTTCGAATCAGGGGCGTGTTTGTCCTTCGCCTTCGATTAACCATTTATAAGTGGTGATTTCCTCAAGTGCCATAGGACCACGAGGACCAAGTTTTTGAGTGGAGATACCAATCTCTGCACCCAGTCCGAACTGAGCACCATCTGTGAAGGATGTCGGAGCATTCCAATAGACACAGGCAGCATCTACCTGCTGCTGGAAAATCCTTGCGCTCTCTTCATTCTGCGTGATGATGGCTTCACTATGTCCCGAACCATATTGGTCGATATGCGCCAATGCTTCATCAAGAGAGGTAACGGTCTTAATAGCCATCTTATAGTCCATGAACTCCGTACCAAAAGAATCCTCGGTGGCAGGACGAAGCAAGATACTCGGATAGTGTCCTGTTAGTATCTGATAAGAAGGAGCATCAGCATAGAGCGTGACCTTATGGTCATGCAATGGTTTCATCAACTTCACCAGATCACCCAGTCGCTTCTCATGGATAATGAGACAGTCAAGGGCGTTACAGACACTGACACGACGGGTTTTCGCATTGCATACGATCGCTTTACCCATCTCTAAGTCGGCATCCTTGTCGAAATAGGTATTGACAACGCCTGCTCCTGTCTCGATGACGGGAATACGGGCAGTGTCACGGACAAAGTCAATCAGACGGCGACCGCCTCTCGGGATACAAAGGTCAATATATCCGACGGCATTCAACATCTCGCCAGTAGCCTCGTGGGTGGCGGGCAATAAGGTAACGACATCGGGGTTCACATCAAAACGTTCCAAGACCTCATGAATCAGTTCCACAGATGCCTGATTCGACAGGTCTGCATCGCTGCCCCCTTTCAATACACAGGCATTACCGCTTTTAAAACAAAGCGAGAACACGTCGTAGGTTACATTAGGGCGTGCCTCATAAATCATGCCGATCACTCCAAAGGGAACGGATACCCGACAAAGTCGCAAACCGTTTGGCAGTGTCTTTTTTTTCGTAACATGTCCTAAGGGACTAGGTAGTGAGGCGACATTGCGCATGTCGTCAGCAATATCATCGAGCCGTTTCTCTGTTAGTTGCAGACGGTCATAAAGGGGATTCTTGGGATCCATCTTCGCCAAGTCTTTCTCATTGGCAGCAAGGATACGTTCTTTGTAGTCCACGATTGCATCTGCAACAGCGAGAAGAATCTCGTTTCGTTGTGTGTCAGTGAGTCGTGCAAGTCCTTTACTTGCAGCTTTGACATTTTTAAAGGCTTCTGTCAGATTCATAGTTGTTTGGCTAAAAATTCAGTGTGTGGTATTTCTTGCGGATGTTGTACCAAGTCAATCAGGATATTGTCACGCTCGCCATTGGCAATAATGACACGGATACCATCTTGGGAAATCTTACATGCCGTCATATATTTGGAATGCATCCCCCCGCGTCCAAAAGCACTCTTCTCTGCTTGAATATACTGACTGAGATCTGTACCTGGCTCTACATTACGAATCAGTTGCGATGCTGGGTCATCGGGATGTCCGGTGTAAATACCATCAATATTGGAGAGCAGGACCAGTGTATCAGCATTCATCATACGTGCGATAAGTCCTGACAACTCGTCATTATCGGTAAACATCAACTCAGTGACACTGACAGTGTCATTCTCGTTGACAATAGGTAATACGTCATTCTCCAACATGACGGTCATACAGGCACGTTGGTTTTCGTACTGCTCACCAGGTTCGAAATTCTCCTTCATGGTGAGCACTTGTCCTACATGCATGTGATATTCCCTGAACAAGTCGTAATAAAGTCCAATGAGTTTCGCCTGTCCAAGCGCGGAGAAGAGTTGTCGCTGCTCTACAGAATCCATGTCATGGTCGACTTTCAGTTCTCCTCGCCCAGATGCCATTGCACCAGAGGAGACCAGTATCACCTCATAGTCTTGCTGACGCAGCCAGGCAATCTGGTCGACCAATGCCGACATACGGGTGACATCGAGTTTGCCATCAGGACGTGTCAGTACGTTGGAACCTACCTTCACTACGATACGCTGTCTCATTGCTTCTTGTCTTTATTACGAATCTCTACTCGGCGGATCTTACCACTAATCGTCTTTGGCAGCTCATCAACGAACTCGACGATACGAGGATATTTATAAGGAGCAGTCTCTTTCTTGACATGTTGCTGTAACTCTTTCACCAAGTCGTCACCAGCCTTGTCTTTCCATTCCTTGCCTAAGACGACGGTGGCTTTTACCACCATGCCACGGATGTCATCGGGGACACCTGTAATCGCACATTCTACCACAGCAGGATGTGTCATGAGAGCACTCTCTACCTCAAACGGGCCAATGCGGTAGCCACTTGATTTGATGACATCGTCAATACGTCCCTCAAACCAGTAGTAGCCGTCTTCGTCACGCCATGCCATATCACCTGTATGGTAGATGCCATCATGCCATGCTTCCTTTGTCAATTCCCGGTCACGGTAGTATTCCTTGAAGAGTCCGATAGGCTTTTGGTCACCTACCCGTACGACAATCTCTCCTTTTTCACCGTCCTCGCAAGGAGTACCATCGGCACGTAGAAGGTCAATATCATATTGTGCATTAGGAATACCCATACTTCCAGGTTTAGGCTTCATCCATGGGAAGGTTCCAAGTGTCATGGTTGTCTCTGTCTGTCCAAAACCTTCCATCATCTGAATACCTGTCTTCTCCTTGAATTTATCAAAGACAGCGGGATTCAGTGCCTCACCGGCAGTGGTACAATACTCCAATGAGGAGAGATCGTATTTCGACAAATCCTCACGAATCATGAAACGGTAGATAGTAGGAGGAGCACAGAAAGAGGTGACATGATATTTTTCAATCTGGCGGAGTAACGTGTCCGCGTTAAACTTCTCATGGTCAAAGACAAAGACGGTAGCACCAGCGAACCATTGCCCGTAAAACTTACCCCATACAGCCTTCCCCCATCCAGTGTCGGCAACGGTCAAATGTAGGGAACCTTCATGCAGATTATGCCAAAATACGCCCGTTGTCAGGTGCCCCATGGCATAGAGGTAGTCGTGGGCAACCATCTTAGGCTCACCACTGGTACCACTGGTGAAATACATCAGCATGGTGTCGTCATTGTCATTGACAAAGGTGGGCTTGACAAATTTCGGAGCCTGTTCGACCTCTTTCAGATAATCGTGCCAGGTGACAGTTCCTACAGTACCTATAGTGTCTATAGCTTCTCCTACTACTAGGACATTCTTTACTGTCGGACTCTCGGGGATAGCAAGCTTGATCTGTTCTGTGACGTATGTGTCATCTACACAGATAATCGCCTTGACAGAGGCACGGGTATTGCGATAGACAATATCATGCTTGGTCAACATGTGGGTGGCAGGGATGACGATAGCTCCTATCTTATGTAGGGCGAGCATAACGATCCACCATTCATAACGACGTTTCAGGATAAGCATTACGGGGTCGTTTTTGCCGATACCTAATGACTGCAGATAAGAGGCAGCCTGATCAGTCTGCTCCTTTAACTGAGCAAAGGTTGTACGAATCTCCTCACCTTGGTCATTGGTCCAAAGCAAGGCAAGTCCGTCGGGCTTTTCTTTTGCCCATTCGTCCATCACGTCATAGGCGAAGTTGAAGTTCTCTGGGATGATGAACTCCAAATGTTTGTTGTAATCCTCCACTGAGGAGAAGCTGGTCTGCTTCAAAAATCTTTCTATCATAGTCTTTGTGTTATTCTACTGTAAATGCGAGGAACTTCACCGCCTTGTTGCCAATGGCTAGCATGCCGTGGGGCTTGGTGGAGTCGAAATAGATGCTGTCGCCTTCCTCAAGGACAATGGTCTTTCCCCCGATATAGAGCTCCATCGCTCCTTCCAGGACCATGTTGAACTCTTGTCCGGAATGGGTGTTCTTATAAATGGTACGAGCACCGGGCTTGGGCTCTACAGTGACGATGAAGACATCAGCTTTGTGGCCAACAAAGCCACCTACGAGGCTCTGGTACTTGTACGCTTTGGTACGCTCAATGGACATCCCTTGTCCTTTGCGTGTCACGTAGTACGATGTCATGTGCGGTGACTCCGCAAAGATCAGCTCTTCCGTAGACACACCGTATTTACGTGCAATTTTCATCAAGTTGGAAATAGTGATATCCATCTCACCAGCCTCTATCTTCTCATACTTCTCTGTGGAGATACCAATGGTTTCTGCCATCTCACTGACGGGGATGTCAAGTACGTCACGTAGTCCACGTAGCCGTTCCCCAATTTGTCTTAGTTGCTCATCCATATCTCTAAACTCTAAACATTCAACAATTAATTCATTTCGCTCCTGCTTTTAATCCTCGAATCACAGCGGATGTGAATCCTGCATGTTCCATCTCGTTGAGTCCCTTGATCGTGACACCGCCAGGGGTTGTTACAAGGTCGATGGCTGCCTCGGGATGTAGACCGCTAGACTGCAATAACTCTACAGCACCCTTCATGGTCTGCATCACAATCTGTTTCGCATCGTCAGCCTTAAAACCTAACTCTACACCTCCTTCTGAGGCAGCACGGATATAACGCATGGCATAGGCGATACCACAAGATGCTAATGTTGTGCCTGCGGCAAGGTGCTGCTCGTCGGTGATGATGGTCTGCCCCATCTCATCAAAGATATTCTTTACTAGTTCTGTTTGCTGTTGTGTCACAGCGTCACAGGGAACGATAAAGGTCATAGAGGCAAGTTGGGCGATGGCGATATTGGGAATCATCAGGAATAAAGGAGGACAGTCAGGTAACCATTCCTTGATTTTCGCAGAAGAAACACCAGCGGCAATGACGATGAGTATCTGCTTTTGAGGATTCAATACCTCTTTGATACCTGTCAGCACTTGCTCTACCAGCCATGGTTTTACACAGACACAGACAATGTCGGCATCTTGTGCCGCCATCTGATTGTCGGTAGTTACTGACACACTCTGTCTGGCAAATTTCTCCAACACTTGTTGTGATGGGTCTGCTACTGTAATATCTTCGTTTTTGAAGCGTTCACCCTTAATGAGCCCTTCTACCGTTGCACCACCCATGGCACCGGCACCTATCATTGCTATTTTCATAATGATGCTAATACTTTCTTTAGTTTTTCGATAAACAGGTCTGCCTCTGCCTTACTCAGACACAATGGGGGAAGCAGACGTAGGATATTCGTACCCGCACAACCAGTAAAACAGTGCTCTTGATAGATGAGTGGCTGGCGGATATCCTTTTGGGGAATATCCAAGTCAATACCAATCATCAATCCACGACCACGGATATCTTGAATATGCGGACTATCAATAGCCTTCAGTTGCTCTATCAAATAATCTCCGACAATGCGGGCATTCTCCACCAGACCTTCCTGTTCAAAGACATCCAGTACGGAAAGGGCTGCCGCACAGGCAAGGTGGTTACCGCCAAAGGTTGTTCCTAACTGTCCATAGACGGGCTTGAAATCGGGGCTGATAAGTACACCTGCCATTGGAAAACCATTGGCAATACCTTTTGCCACAGTGATGATGTCGGGTTTGATGTCTAGCCATTGGTGGGCGAAGAACTTACCACTTCGTCCGTAGCCACACTGTATCTCATCGCAGATTAGGACAGTGTTATGCTCCTTGCAGAGTTTCTGTAGTCCTTGTGCAAACTCCTTCGTAGCGAGTTTGATGCCGCCCACCCCTTGGATACACTCTAAGATGACGGCGCAGACATCTCCCTTCTGTAGCTCCTTCTCCCAGGCTGGCAGGTCGTTTATGGGCAGATAGGTGACATGACCGTTGTTGTTGATGGGGGCGATAATCTTCGGATTGTTCGTCACCTCCACGGCAAGACTGGTCCTTCCATGGAATGCTTTTTCTGCAGAGAGTACGCGGGTACGTCCATTGGTGAATGAAGCAAGTTTCAAGGCATTCTCATTCGCCTCAGCTCCACTGTTGATGAGAAACAACTGGTAGTCGTTGTAGCCGCTGATCCTCCCCAGACGCTCGGCAAGCTCCACCTGTAGCTTATTGATGACGGAATTGGAATAGAATCCTATCTTGTTCAACTGTTCCGTTACTTTCTGGATATAATGAGGGTGGGAATGCCCGATACTGATGACGGCATGACCGCCATACAGGTCAAGGTACTCCACTCCTTTGTCGTCCCAAACCTTACAACCCTGTCCCTTCACGATATTTACGTCAAACAGGGGATATACGTCAAATAGTTTCATGTCTAATACCTTATTTATAAATAACGATGCAAAGGTACGGTAAAATTCTCAGATATCCTCATGTTTTTGTCATCTTTTTATATAAAAATGGCGGCAGAAGCCTCTTGCTCCTGCCGCCCGTTATTTTCCTCGGGGTATTTTTATTTAACAACAATCTTCCGACCGTTGTTGATATAGATGCCGGGACGGGTGGGCATTCCGTTGAGTTTACGACCGGACAGGTCGTACCAGTTGTCATTCCGCAGGTTAGTCGGCATACGGGTATTGTTGATGCCAGTGGTAACAACCGTGAAGGTCTCTATCACTTTCTCGCTCCACGCACCTTTCGAGTCACCGACCAGCCATGTCAGTGTATGGTCTCCATCCTCCAGTGCCAGCGGCTCCAGGTCGATGACGAGCTGTCCGCTGTCGTCCGTGATGTCACCTGTGACGGCATGTTCTTTGTCATTGTCAATCCAGTACATGTATCTGGCGAGCGTGGCGGTAGGCGCAGGCAGCGGTGCCACATAGAAGGAACGAGCCATCTGGTTGCTCCAGATGCCCTTGTCGTCCTGTACACGCATGGTCATCATGTGTAGACCGGCATCCAACGCACTGATGTCGATGACAGCAGGCGTGTCGTCAATGGTCTGTCGGTGAACGATATCACCGTCCAGCCAGAACTCCCGTTTCGTGATGGTTGTCGCATCGGTCTGAGCACCTGGAGCTACAAAGAACGTACGGCTCATCTGGTTGCTCCAGATACCGAGATCGTCCTTCACCCTCACGAGTACCTTATGCAGACCCGGTGCTAGGTCGCTGATGTCGATGACCTGTGAGTTGAGCGTGGTGTACTCCGACTTCTTCACACCGTCCAGCCAGTATTCACAGACTGTCACGCTGGTGGCGTCGGTACGTCCCGGAGGTGACACGAAGAAGATACGGCTCATCTGGTTGCTCCAGATACCGAGGTCGTCCTTCACGCGTACCATAATAGTATGGAGTCCCGGTGTAAGGCTGCTGATATCGATGGTCTGTATATTGAGCGTGGTGTATGCCGGCTTCTTCACACCGTCCAGCCAGTATTCGCAGGCTGTCACGCTGGTGGCATCGGTGCGTCCCGGAGGTGATACGAAGAAGATGCGCGCCACCTGGTTGCTCCACAGCCCGTTGCTGTCTTTCACACGCACGGTGAGTGTGTGCAGACCGGGCTGGAGGGCACTGATGTCAATAGAAGCACCCGACGATAACGCCTGACATGCATCTATCGTACCGTCTATCCAGTACTCGCCTCCTGCGATGGTTGTTTGTGCTGCAGCAGCAGTGCTGATAATCATCACCACGGCTAACAGCATTCCTTTGATTGCTTTTATCATCTGTTAGCGTATTTATGGAGTGATGTCTTACTTATCGCGTCTCTGCATTGTAGGTCACCTTCAGGTTCGTTCCGTCAATCGCCAGTTTCAAGTCTGTAACCAGTGGAGTATGAGGCGCCTTGTTCCAAGGGTAGTTACCTCCGTTGATGCCAATCTGTGTGCCATCGCCACCCATGTAGGTATCCACCAGTTCGTCTTTGATCTTGAAGGTGCGGGCATCGGTGTAACTGATATTGGTAGCATCTTCGAAAATCTGATTATAATCCACACTGAAAATATTGTCTTCACTGCCGACATTGGAAATACTTCCTATGTTAAACATGCAATTACGGGCCGTACTGCTGGGGCCAATTCCGTAATTACCCCAAATCATACTATTGGTGAAAAGTGCTTTGCAAGATGAGCCATAACCGTAATGACCACCTACTATACAATGATTAATCACAACATGGCTTTCGTTAACGTTAAGACAAGTAATATTGCAACCATTTATTATATCGCAATTTTGAATAAGTGCGTCACCTAAACCATATACTGCATCAAGGTAACACTGGGTAAAAACAACGTTCTTGTTTTCTGCTGTAAATTGAAAGCCTGTATTGTAGTCTACTATATAGCATTTCATGATTTCCAGTCCGTCTATAGGTTTATCACAAAGATGAGATCCTATACTGTAGGCAGTTCTGAGTCCTTCAATATGGATGTTGTGAGGAGCCGTCAGCTCTTCTGGAATGCTGATGGTAAGTTTAGAACTGAGAATCGTCGGCAGGATACTGTTGTCAGAAGGATTGTCGTTGTTTCTGGCAACTTTCTGCTCTACCCAGCCGGCACCATAGATATTCACGCATTTGGTAATGGTACCGCCTGCGAAGGTTCCTGATGAGAGGGTGATGGTGGCACCACGGTCTGGTGCTGCCTCCAATGCTTCTACCAGTGCGTTGGTTCCATAAAAGATCTGGGCGTTGTCACCAACCTGCAGGATGGCACTCTGTTCGTCAGTCACTTGTGCGTTGCCCACGATGGTGCAACACAGCATTGCTAAGGTAAAAATAGTTTTCTTCATAATATATATAGGTTTTAGTTTAACTTGTTACACGCCTTAATTTTTGCAAATATAGTCATTCTTAGCTATTTTGGCACTAACAATTTTTGAAAATCGACTAACATGCAAAAATTATTAGTCATTTGTAGGATTTTCATCACTTTTTTTGACCCCAAGCACTTTTTGTTGTCTTCTATTTCGGCTATAGGCGTTCAGTTGTTTGGCTGGAGCCGTTCAGTCGTTCGGCTGGAGCCGAACGGTTGTTAGGATGCCCCTTTCTCCCTGTTAGTATGCCCCTTCCTCCCTGTTAGGTAGGCACTCCACCCCTTTTAGGCTATCAGTGCTTGTCATCCATTCCTTGGGAGTCTGTCCTGTTATTGCCTTGAAAGTGCGGAAGAAGGAAGTCTCGTTGGCAAAGCCAGACTTGAGATAGACCTCAGTCAATTTGATGTCCGGACGGGTGCGCAGTAATTGCTTGGCATAGTCGATGCGGTAGTTATTGACAAACTGCGCGAAGGAACAGTCACGCATCGACTTCACACACCCTGAGATATTACGCTGATTGGTATTCAATGCGGCAGCCACATCGGAAACTTTCAACTCGCTGTTCAAGAAGAGTCTTTGATTTTCCATCAACAAGCAGATGCGTTGGATGAGTATCTCGTTGGGATTGATTGGAGGAGGCATGACCTTCTGTTGACGACGCTTCCTCATGACAACGAATAGCACGACAGCCATAATAGCCAATACAGCCAACAGCACCCATAGCCACCATGACTGTTGATGGTCGGCAGCAACAGATGTTGTGCCGACATGAAACAGATAGGCGGAACCGCTGGGCGAATAATTGTTATTGGTCTGGAAATTGACTCCTCCTACCATCACCAGATCACCATCGGGCGTTAACACAGGAAGCGAGCATACGTCAGGCAAGGGGTCAGTATAATATAAGGTGAGAGGGACACCCTTGTCAATGCGTTTGTTATAATCGATGGCGAGGATATACTGGCGACAGTCCTTGTCGATGCCCATCATGTATCCCCGCTTTGCCTGACGGTCGACTACCACAGGGGTGTAATAGCGAATATCGCCCCACTGACTCTTTGTGGGAATAGGACAGACAGTAGGCAACAGGGAGAAACTGGTGCCCTCGACATGGGCGATGGCTACCTGTCCGTCGCCGTTCTGCACAGGTATTAGATAGGCAAAAATACCTTTCTCTGCATTACCGATGAAACTATTGTCGCAATGATGTCCGAAGTCGAATCGCAAAGGACGCCATGTCTCTAACAAAGGAACGTGGAGGGTATCGCCATGCAGACGATCGACAATACCGCTATGCAAAGGCTCACCATGAATGCCTGAACCTCCGAGAATGAGAATGTCATTCGGGGCGATGCGCAGCAGATGAGGGAGGGTACGCTCTTCTGTAACATTCTTGAAAAACGAGAACGTCTCCACTCCGTCGAAACGCTCAATAGCATCATCGTGATACCAGTTACCTGCTATATACACCTGACTACTGTCCAGCTCAATACCTGATGCCGACACACGCTTCTTATCCAGACAGCCGAAACCCGTAAAACTGTGGTCGGCGGGGTCATATTTCTCCACGACAAAGGTCTGACCGATGCCCAAGTGCTTCTCAAAACCTCCTGCAATGAGTACTTTCCCCGATTTCAACGGGACAGTTAAGCCGCCGTCGTGCGCATAGACCATCTGCATCAGATGCCATTCACCGTCTTTGTAATATTCTGCGGTGGGAGTAGGGATGAAACCGGAGGTATGTCCTCCTATCACCGTCAGTTCCCCATTTATATAAAAGGTGGAGTGCCCACTGCGGGGAACATGAAGACTGGCAAGCCGTTCTGCCACGATCTTTACCTGTCGGAACATGGCACCCTCGCTGTCAGAGCTGGCATATAATGTTGAGGGTAGTGTCACCAGGCAGAGGTACACTAAAAGGCGATGGGTGATATGGCGTATCTTTGTCTTCATCGTTGCAAAGATACTAAAATCAAATGGACAAAGACTTACAAAATCGGAAAAAAGACTAACAATACAGAAATTGTTAGTCTTTCCTCCTTCGTTAGATTTAGAATGCGGAAGCTTTCAGATTCAGTCCTGCAGTCTCGTTGATACCGAACATGAGGTTCATATTCTGTACTGCCTGTCCGACGGCTCCTTTCAACAGGTTGTCGATAGCAGAGGTGACGAGCAGCTTGTTGCCGTATTTCTCCACATGTACCAATGCCTTGTTGGTATTCACCACTTGTTTCAGGTCTATCGGCTTGTCACTATAGTGGGTGAAGGCGGCATCGGCATAGAAATCCTTATATGCCTCGATGACATCCTCAACGGGTGCCAGTGTCTTGATGACTGCTGTGCAGAAAATACCTCGTGCGAAATCACCGCGATAGGGGATGAAGTCGATGTCAGCATCCAGATATCCTTGCACCTGTTTCAACGACTGACGGATTTCTGCGATATGCTGATGCTGGAAAGGTTTGTAGATGCTGAGGTTGTTATTGCGCCATGAGAAATGGGTGGTGGCACCTGGCTTCTGACCGGCACCTGTGGAACCGGTGATGGCATTCACCGCCACATCCTCTTTCAGCAGGTTCAGATTGGCAGCAGGCAGGAGCGCCACTTGAATACAAGTGGCAAAACACCCGGGATTAGCAACGTGCTGCGCCTTCTGAATATCTTCCTTATTAATCTCGGGCAAGCCATAGACATAGTCGTGGTCGCCCTTGATGCGGAAGTCCTGTGCCATGTCAATGATCTTGACGTTTTCGGGAATGACGTGCTCCTTGAGGAACGCCTCGCTCTTGCCGTGTCCGAAACAGAAGAAGACAACATCCACTTTGTCAAACGGCATCTCGTCAGTGAACTTCAGATCGGTATCGCCAATCAGACCCTCGTGCACATCCGATACCAGATTGCCGGCATTGCTCTCGGAGTTGGCAAAGACAATCTCCGCCTCGGGATGGTTGAGCAGCAGGCGGATGAGTTCTCCGCCAGTATAGCCTGCCGCACCTAATATACCTACTTTAATCATCTCTTTTCGTCTTTATGGATTCCGTAGTAGACGCGGAGTGGGGTAGAGCTGACCTTGATAAAGCCTTTTGCTTCATCAGCTGTCCAGCCAGTCTGCGTCTCACCATACTCGCCGAGTTTTGATTTCGTTAGGTCGTTGACAGAGTCAATACCGACCGTCTCAAAACCATAGGGGCGTAACTTCAGGATAGCAGTACCTGTCACGTTGCGCTGACTGCTGGTCAGCATTGCCTCAATATCAGGCATTACAGGCTCCAAATACTGGCTCTCATGTAAGAACATACCGTACCAATTGGCAACTTGGTCTTTCCAGTATTGCTGCCACTTACTCAAGGTGGATTTCTCCAACAGACGGTGTGCCTCAATGATGAGCTTAGGGGCGGCAGCCTCAAATCCTACACGTCCCTTGATACCGATGATGGTGTCACCAACATTAGCGTCACGACCGATGGCATAGGAGGCTCCTATCTCCTCAATCTTTTGGATTGCCTTGATGTGGTCGTCGAACTTCTCTCCGTTCACAGCCACAATCTCACCCTTCTCGAACTGAATCTTCAACAACGACTCCTTTTCTGGGTTCGTCACATGCTTCAAATAGGCTTCCTCGGGCAGCCCCTGGGTGGGGTCGAGCAATTCACCACCACAGATGGAGGTTCCCCAGATACCAACATTATAAGAATACTTTAACTTCGTGAAGTCTGCGAAATAGCCGTTGGCATTCAGGTAGTCTACTTCTTCTTTACGGGTCAGGTTCCTGTCACGGGTCAGGGTGATAATCTCCACACCGGGTGCCATCACGAGGAAGGTCATGTCGAAACGAATCTGGTCGTTGCCGGCACCCGTTGAACCGTGTGCGATGGCATCGGCACCGATCTCCTTGGCATAACGGGCAATGGCGATGGCCTGGAAGATACGTTCGGAAGAGACGGAAATGGGATAACAATTGTTACGGAGCACATTACCGAAAATCATAAACTTCAGAGATTTCTCGTAATACTCCTGCGTTACGTCAAGCGTGACGTATTTCACAGCGCCCAATTTATAGGCGTTTTCTTCGTTTCTCTTCAACTGCTCGGCAGAGAATCCACCTGTGTTGGCGCAGGCAGCATATACTTCATAACCTAATTCCTTGGTCAGATACATCACGTTGTAGCTAGTGTCAAGTCCACCACTGAATGCTACTACTACTTTTTTCTTGTTTGCCATATTTATTACATTTTTTAATTTTTACATTGCATCGAGTTTCTTTATTCGCTCAATCACATCTTCTGGAATTTTTGCGGGAAGGTGTTCCTCGGGGTCGTAGAGCATCGCGGTACAGATGCAGTATTTACGACCAGTACGGTGTAATACATCCACATTCACACAGCCCTCACATCCTCGCCAGAACGCTTCGTCATCTGTTAGGTCTGCAAAAGTTACAGGCTGGTACCCCAGTTCAGTATTCATCTTCATTACGGCGGCACCACTCGTCAACGAGAATATTTTGGCGTGGGGCCAGCGAGTGCGGGCGAGAGAAAAAGTCATGTCTTTAATCTTCTTTGCCACACCCAGTCCTCGGAAATCGGGGTGCACAATGAGTCCACTGGTAGTTACATATTGTTTGTTGCCCCATGTCTCAATATAGCTGAAACCAGCGAAACGGTCGCCTTTGAGGGCAATTACAGCTTTCGCCTCTTTCATCTTGGTGGCGAGATACTCATGGGTACGCTTGGCGATACCCGTACCACGCACCTTGGCGGCATCTGCAATAGTTTGTAGGATTGTGTCTACATATGTCTCATGCTCTGGTCCTGCCACCAGAACCTGTATATCTTCTTGTTCCATTTTTTACTTCTTACCTTTTTATTTCATATTTGGTACCACTTCACTTAAAGCCCTGATGACTTCTTCTTTGCTGATACCTTGTTTGATAACAATAAAGATGGTGTCGTCACCAGCGATGGTTCCGATAATCTCATCGATATGATTGTTGTCAATATTATAGGCGATACTGCTTGCATAACCTGGTCGTGTCTTGATAACAGCCATATTGCCGGAGAAATTAATACTCAGGAACCCTGGTACTTGCATCATTTCACGGACGCTATGGGGAGTGCTGACACGCTTATACATCGTGTCATTGGGTAATACATATACGTAATTTCCACGCATTGAGGCTGCTTTAGCGACTTTCAACTGTTTCAAATCACGACTCAGTGTTGCCTGGGTCAGTTGAAAACCTTCTTCCTTCAGGGCTGATAATAGCTCTTCCTGACTGCCTAATTCCTGACTGGAGATAATCATCCGTAAGGCTTCCAATCGGTCATTCTTTACTTTCATGTTTGGTATATTTATTCAAATGGCGCTGCAAAATTATACAAAAATCTGCATATCACCAAACATTCTCCGCTCTTTTTTCTGCGGAAATCTTGTCAAAGAATGAATGCAACAATGGCTCTTTTTTAGAAATCGAAAGACAATTGACCATCTCCCAGCAAATTGAAGGTTTTACGATGGTAGGGAGTGATGCCATACTGGCTGATTGCTTCGCGGTGCTTTTTTGTGGGATAGCCCTTATTAGAGAGCCAGTCATACTGTGGATATTCCTCTGCCAAACAATCCATATAGTCATCACGGTAAGTCTTGGCAAGGATTGAGGCTGCGGCGATGGAGAGAAATTTACCGTCACCCTTCACGATTGTAGTATGTGGTAGAGGTTTTCTCTCATCTCTTACCTCTAATCCCTCACCGCTATCATAATAGGGTTTGAAACGGTTGCCGTCGATAATAATCGCCTCAGGGCGTACCTTCAACTGGTCCAAAGCGCGATGCATGGCGAGGATGGAGGCGTTGAGGATATTGATCTTGTCAATTTCCTCAGGTGTGACAATGCCTACTGCCCAAGCGATGGCATCACGTTCGATGATCTCACGAAGTTGTTTACGTCGTTTGTCCGTCAATTGTTTAGAATCGTTCAGTTCCGCATTTTGATAGTCTGCGGGAAAGATGACGGCAGCAGCATAGACACTACCAGCCAGACAGCCACGCCCGGCTTCGTCACAGCCTGCTTCTATCATTCCTTCGTAATAGTGACTTTTTAACATAAAAGACGATTCGTTCAATTTGTTTCACTCCCCAAAATTAGAACATCTGCGAGATGCGACGGATTCCAGCAACAAGGGCATCCACCTCTTCCTTGGTGTTGTAAAGGGCAAAGGAGGCACGGACGGTACCAGAGATGCCTAACCGATCCATCAAAGGTTGTGCACAGTGATGACCAGTGCGTACAGCGATACCAAGGCGGTCAAGTAAGGTACCCATATCCAAATGATGGATATTGCCAACGTTGAAAGAGACGACAGCATCCTTTGCAATAGACTGCTGTGGACCATAGATATGGATATCAGGAATTGTTTGCAGCTGTTCCATGCAGTAACGCGTGAGTTCTTGTTCATGTTGCTGGATAGCTTCAAAGCCAAAGGATTCAATATAATCGATTGCTTTCGCAAGACCATGAGTAGCGACATAATCTGGGGTGCCAGCTTCAAATTTAAAAGGAAGTCGCTCAAAAGTCGTTTTCTCCCATGTCACTTTGTCTATCATTTCACCGCCACCTTGATAGGGTGGGAGCTTTTCGAGCCATTCCTCTTTCCCATATAGTACACCGATTCCCGTTGGTCCATACATCTTATGACCGCTGAAAGCGAAGAAATCGCAATCCAAAGCCTGTACGTCTATTGTCATATGAGGAGCACTTTGTGCACCATCCACTAAGACAGGGATACCTCGTTCATGGGCAGTCTTGATGATGTCCTCTACAGGATTGATGGTTCCTAGTACATTACTGACATGTGCTATACAGATAAGTTTTGTTTTGGTTGACAGTTGCGAGTTGAGAGTTGAAAGTTCCAGATAACCATCGTCGGTGATAGGTATATGCTTGACCACAATGCCCCGTTTCTGTGCTTGTAACTGCCAAGGTACGATATTCGAATGGTGTTCCATCTCTGTCACCAAGACTTCATCACCTTCTTGCATCTGTGATTCACAGAAGGATGATGCCACCAAATTGATAGCCTCTGTAGTACCACGAGTGAAAATAATTTCTTCTATCTTCTCTGCATGGACAAACTGACGAACACGTTCACGAGCTGCTTCATGAAGGTCGGTTGCCTGTTGGGAGAGGTAATGCACACCACGGTGAACATTGGCGTTTACATTGAGGTATTCCTCCCTCATGGCATCCAGTACACTAAGTGGTTTCTGAGTCGTTGCTGCGTTATCCAGATAAACCAAGGGTCTGCCATACACCTCTCTTTCAAGAATAGGGAAGTCCTTGCGTATTTGATTGATATCTAATGAGCTCATTCGTCTGTCTTGTCGAATTTCAGTTCCATCATTGTCAGGTCGTCATTAGGTGAAGCTCCGTTACGATGCTTCTCCACAGCCTCTCTCATATATTCAATGAGTTGTCGGGCATTGTCGAAATGCATCGTGTCGAGAATTTGCAATAGATGGTCATCACCAAACTGAACTTGTTCCTTATTTTCTGCTTCATTCAGTCCGTCGCTATAGAGAAATAGCGACTTACCCTTGATATTATCCACATGCTCACCGACGAACTCCAGGCCAGGCCAGAGACCAATAGGTGCATTGGTTTCTATTTCCATGAACTTGTCACCTAGAACTGGAGGGTTATGCCCCGCATTGCAAAAGTCCATCGATCCTGTCTCAAGATTGATTAGAGCCAAGAACATAGTAACGAACATGCCGTTCTCGTTACCTTCGCACAATTCATCGTTCAGACGGGTAGCAATATCAGCAGGCATCATATGCTGTTTAGCCATTGCACGGAACAGACGGGCAGCCTGTGCCATAAAAAGGGACGCTGGTACACCTTTTCCCGACACATCACCCAGACAGACATAAATATGATTGTCATCTAACAGATAGTCATAGAGGTCACCACCCACTTCTTTGGCAGGCATCATATAGGCATAGATATCCAATCCTTTGTATTTGGGGAACACATTGGGTACGATGGATTGCTGAATATTACGTGCGATACGTAGTTCACTCTCAATACGTTCCTTGGCAGCTGTCGTCTCTTCCAACTGGTCGTATGCAACCTTCAGTTTCTGGTGTGCTTCCTCCAGTTTGTTATGGGCAACAGCCAGACGATGGGTGGCGGCGCGTCGATGGAGCGTATAGACAATGAAAAACACGATAATCAATACCATAGCCACTCCTGTACTGATCAATCGTTGTTTATTAAGGTTGGCCTGTTGCTGGGCAATCTCTGCCTCCTTGCCTTGTGTGTCATAAATAGTGGCAAGCTCCGCAGTGGCACTGTTTTTCTGATTAATGATAGCTGTATCGAGTAACTCGAAAATGCGCATAGCTATCACACGGGCAGAGTCACGCCTCCCAGCCATTTCGTTAGCCCTGAACTTGGGTAACATATATAACTGTATATTGTCGAGAGAGGGCTCCATGCTCCATTTACTCAAAGTCTGATCTAGATAGCGGTAGTTGTCGGCAGCCTCTTCATAACGTTTAGCAGCTACCAGGTAATCGTTAGCATTAATACGTCCTGGTCCAGTCTTTGAGTAGTTCGTTCTTTGGAATGCCTGATATGCTTTCTGCGCTTCTTTGGGCTTGTCCAGTCCTTGCATGGCAACGGCACGCATAATCTCAATACGTCCCTGATACTCGTCGAAATACTCTGACCGGGCATCAGGACACTGGCGGTATTTGTTGAGCAACATCTCCGTTCGATCAATCCAATAGACCGCCTCAGCATAGCGTCGCATGTTGATGTATGCCATGCTGGTATAAACAGTTCCGATGACAGCCTCCTGGAATCCTCGACTGGTTGAATCTGTCTTCCACCGGTTCTCATAATGACCACGAGCCGTGAGGAAACTCTTATTTGCCTCTTCGTCACGTCCAAGATTCAACTGACAACAGCCAATGTTATTCAATAAGATAGCATAGTCGATATCGGAGCCGACTTGCTTATCGTCCATCTTAGCTATAGCGGGGATAGCGATGCGCAGTGCCCCTTCGAAGTCGCCCTTCACGAGTAATAACTCGGACAGGCGACGAGCCACTTTGATATAGCTTACCAGGTCCTGTTGTGAATGAATATCATCAGCAATAGCTCTACGGTAATATATCTCAGCCAACCGATACTGTCCTTGCCGATAGTATGACACACCACGCCAACGGTTAGCGTCAAGCGATGAAATGTCTTTTGTCAACTCGAAACTATCAGACAAAGCCCTCATGCGCTCATAGTCCTTCATCACGCCCACATTGAAAATGACGCTATCGGCATGAGCCATATTTGGTTGGGCGACCTTTCTCACCCTATTACATGCACTCAATATTGCCGACATCAGTAGTAAGATGACCACCAAATGGAAAAAACTACGCTGTTGCATAAGACATTACATTTTTTTCAGTTGCAAAGATAAAAAAAAGATATTATCCATACAAATTATTCATGGAAAAAGTCTTGGTACTTTCCTTTCACCATCTTTACTTGCATAACTTACAGCCCTCACATTTGTTTAGCTCGCCACGGAAGCGTTTCTCCACCAGATGGTGCAGACGGTTGCGTAAAGGCTCTAGATTCATTTGGTCGATGACCTCGTTGATGAAGGCATTCTGTAAAAGCATTTTCGCCTCTTTCAGAGAGATGCCACGCTGGCGCATATAGAACAAAGCGGCATCATTGAGCTGACCTACCGTTGATCCATGGGCACATTTCACATCATCGGCATAAATCTCCAACATAGGTTGGGTGTACATTCGAGCCTCTTTTGTCGCTGTCAAGTTCTGGTTCGTCATCTGAGAGACGGTCTTCTGGGCACCATGCTCAACCAATACACGTCCGGCAAAGGCTCCTGTCGCCTTATCGTCAAGGACATACTTGTAGCGTTCGTTAGAGGTACAATGAGAAGCTTGGTGAATGATAAGTGTATTATTGTCAACGTGTTGTTGCTTGTCTGCTATCACACAACCATTACACTGACATTCCGCACCTTCACCAGAAAGTGTCAAGTCGAGTTTGTTGCGAGTAACACCGTTATGTAGGGTAATGACATGATGATTCACATGACTGTTTGCCTGCTGGTCAATATACACATTGCTGATTCGTACGTTCTTGGCGTGTGTCTCCTCCAGGCAATACAGGTCTAGAGAAGCATTTACTCCCACATAAGCCTCAATGACCTGTGTAGCAAGGAAATGACGGTCGTCGGCAGCATGATCACAGAAGAGCATTTTGATTTCGGCACCTTCCTCGAGAATGATGAGAACACGACGGCTCACCATCAGATCGACATCACTACGCAAGATATTAATCACTTGAATGGCACGTTCTACCTTTACATTCTTGGGCACATAGACATATAGTCCGTCTTGTGCCAGCATGGTATTGAGGTCGGTAGTGGCATCGTTCGCTTGACCAGCTAAATGGTTATAATAGTCACTAGTGGCAAAGTCCTTCAGTGAGCCAATGATGACACCCTCAGGAAGATGTCCTTTGGGTTTCTCGTCGTGATAGAGCATGTCGTTCACTACAAAATAAAGACTCGTAGAGAGGTTGGGAACATCGCAACGGAATGCGTCGTAAGGATTGACAGGTATCTGGAGGCGATTCAGGTTCAAGCCGTAGTCAGGCTCGAAGAGCTTCTGCATGTCTGTGTATTTGTAGCGCTCCACTTTTTTTGATGGGAATCCTTGTGCCTTAAAACGATAGAAAGCCTCGTCACGCTCCGCATTCATCACATCGCTGCTATGCTTGTGAATCATTTCGCGACATTCCTCGTAGAGTTCTATGTATTGCTTCTCGCTACCCATTATTCTTCACCAATTTCTTCCTTAATCCAATCATAGCCGTGTTCTTGAATCTGTACGGCAAGTTCTGGTCCGCCAGTCTTCACAATACGTCCATTATAGAGGACATGCACAAACTGAGGTTTAATCATCTCCAGTAGGCGATCGTAATGGGTAATCACGATACAAGAAGTTTCTGGTGTCTGTAACTTATTAACCCCCTCTGCCACGATACGCATTGCATCAACATCCAGACCAGAGTCTGTTTCATCTAGAATGGAGAGTTTGGGCTCGAGCATCGCCATCTGGAAGATCTCGTTTCTTTTCTTCTCACCACCACTGAACCCCTCGTTTACAGAACGGTTTGCCAGTTTGGAATCCAGTTCTACCACTTTACGCTTTTCACGCATCAGTTTCAGGAATTCAGCAGCGTTCATAGGCTCCAGCCCTTGATACTTACGTTTCTCGTTGATGGCAGCCTTCATGAAGTTGGTCATTGAGACACCTGGGATCTCCACAGGGTACTGGAACGATAGGAAAAGACCCTCATGGGCTCTGTCTTCTGGTTTCATTTCCAACAGGTTCTTGCCATTGAAATAAGCCTCACCCTCCGTTACCTCGTAGAGAGGATTACCCACGAGCACAGCACTCAGTGTCGACTTACCAGAGCCATTCGGTCCCATGATGGCATGTGTCTCACCATCATTAATAAGGAGGTCGATGCCTTTCAATATCTCTTTTTCTCCAATTTTGGCGTGTAAGTTTTTGACTTCTAACATTCTATTATTCTTTTAACATCGAACTACAGGAATGCATAACGGCAGATGAACAAAATGGCCAGAAGGATGGTTCCCCAGTTCATATTGTTACGTATGTCTTTATCTTTGAATGTTCCTGACAACAGATGGATCAGCACATAGGAAATAACACCCATAAGGATACCATCAGATATACTGTAGGTAAGTGGCATGAGCACAATACAGATAAAACAAGGTATAGCCGTTACATAATTGGAGAAATCAACCTTGCGGATATCGTACATCATCATGACACCAACCAGGATCAGTGCAGCAGCTGTAGCCTGTTCAGGAATAGCAAGAAATATCGGTGCAAAGAGCAGTGCCACAACATAGCAGATGGCGGCAATAAAACTAGTCAACCCAGAGCGTCCACCTACGTTGACACCAGAAGCACTCTCTACGTAAGTCGTTACCGTTGATGTACCAAGCATAGCACCGACAGTAGTACCAATGGCATCAGCCATAAAGGCCTGATTCAGATTCTTCACGTTGCCATTATCATCAACCATACCTGCACGGTTAGATACACCAATAAGGGTACCGATGGTATCGAACATATCGATAAACAGGAAGGTGAGCACTACGACAGCCATATCTACCGTGAGAATATTGTGCCACTCAAACTGCATGAAGATAGGACTGATAGATGGTGGTGCTGACATGATACCCGAAAAATGGGTAATGCCTAAAGGGATACCTACAATGGTGGTCGCCAAGATACCAATGAGCAGTGATCCTGTTATGCCCCTAACCAAGAGTGCAGCCGTTAATATGATACCAAAGATACTAAGCAGCACAGCGGGGTCATGAAGATTACCCAATGTGATGAATGTGGCTTCCGACGAGGCTACAATACCAGCGCCTTTCAGACCCACGAAGGCAATAAACAGTCCGATACCAGGACTGATGGCTCGACGCAAGACCAAGGGGATGGCGTTAACAATATACTGGCGCAAGCCAGTAACGGTCAGCAAAATAAAGATAAGTCCCTCTATCATGACAGCAGTTAGCGCAAACTGCCACGAATAGCCCATAGTGAGCACGACGGTAAATGCAAAGAAAGCATTCAGTCCCATGCCAGGAGCCAAGACAAAAGGCAATTTGGCATAGATAGACATCACTAAGGTTCCTACTACAGCTGAGATACACGTTGTGGTAAACACAGCACCTGCATCCATGCCAGTAGCAGAGAGGATGCTGGGATTGACAGCTAAGATATAAGCCATCGTTAAAAAGGTGGTAATGCCACCTATCACCTCCTTGCGTAAGGTCATCTTGGAGGGATCAAATCCAAATAATTTCTCTAACATAGTTTTTATTATTTTATCCAACAGTTCCTTCTAAAGATACACTTAGTAGTTTCTGAGCTTCAACGGCAAACTCCATAGGTAGTTTCTGTAAGACCTCCTTGGCATAGCCGTTGACGATGAGACCGACCGCCTGTTCGGTCGGTATGCCGCGCTGATTGCAATAAAAGAGCTGGTCTTCGGAGATTTTTGAGGTGGTAGCCTCATGCTCGAAAACAGCAGTATCGTTGTGCACATCCATATAAGGAAAGGTATGGGCACCACAATCGGATCCCAGCAATAGCGAATCACAACTAGAATAGTTACGGGCGTTATCAGCAGTGGCAGCCGCACGCACCAATCCCCGGTATGAGTTCTGTGAGTGACCTGCAGAGATACCTTTCGAGATAATGGTCGACTTGGTGTTCTTGCCAATATGAATCATCTTGGTACCTGTGTCCGCCTCTTGATAGTTATTAGTGACAGCCACAGAATAGAACTCTGCCTGTGAATGGTCACCTCTGAGGATACAAGAGGGGTATTTCCATGTAATGGCAGAACCTGTCTCCACCTGCGTCCACGAGAGTTTGGAGTCCACTCCACGCAGATCGCCACGTTTGGTTACAAGATTCAAAACACCACCCTTGCCGTTCTCATCACCAGGATACCAGTTCTGAACGGTAGAGTATTTTACCTCTGCCCGGTCTTTCACTATAATTTCAACGATAGCTGCATGTAACTGGTTCTCGTCACGCATAGGAGCGGTGCACCCTTCAAGATACGATACATAAGCATCGTCATCAGCAATGATGAGTGTACGTTCAAACTGTCCTGTGTTACGGGCGTTGATGCGAAAATACGAGCTCAGTTCCATTGGACAGCGCACCTCTTTCGGAATATACACAAAGGAGCCATCAGAGAAGACCGCGCTGTTCAATGCCGCAAAGAAATTATCCTTGTAAGGCACCACTGTCCCAAGGTACTGACGCACTAGGTCGCCATGTTCCTTGATAGCCTCTCCGATGGAACAGAAGATAACTCCCTTCTCACGCAGCTTCTCCTTGAAAGTTGTCTTTACGCTGACAGAGTCCATAATGGCGTCAACGGCAGTATTACCACTAAGTGCCAGTCGTTCCTCAAGGGGAATACCAAGCTTGTCGAAGGTCTTCTCCAACTCAGGGTCTATCTTACCATCACCCTCAGGCTTTTTGGCAAGTGGGTCTGCATAATACGAAATCGCCTGATAATCAATCTCGGGCACATGTACATGTCCCCATTTTGGCTCTTGTTGCTCCTTCCAGTAACGGAAAGCCTTAAGGCGGAACTCAAGCATCCATTCGGGTTCCCCTTTCTTAGCAGAGATGAGCCGAACGATATCCTCGTTCAGCCCTTTCTCAATAATCTCTGTATGTACATCCGTCGTGAAGCCGAACTCATATTTCTGTTCGGCAACCTGACGGACAAACTCATTCTTGTTTTCAGACATAAGAACTTTTTATAGACATCATAACAGAATAACAAATAATCTTCAATCTTTAGAAGATATAAAATATTAATATGTTATCTAGTCTCAATATATAATTCTGCCTACAACTTCTGTTCTACCTCAATCTCCATGAAGGTCTCGATGATATCACCAACTTGGATGTCGTTGAAGTTGACCAGTGAGATACCGCACTCCAATCCTGTTGCCACTTCCTTGGCATCATCTTTGTAGCGCTTCAGGGCATCAATAGGTGCAGTATGGATTACGATACCATCGCGAACCACGCGTGCCTTGTCTTTAGAGTGTACCTTACCTTCAGTAACAAGTCCACCGGCAACAGTACCGACCTTGGAAATCTTGAACACTTGCTTGACCTCAATCTCACCAGTGACAACTTCTTTCTTCACCTTGTCGAGCATACCCTCCATCGTCGACTTCACCTCATCGATGGCATCATAAATAATAGAATAGGTATTGATCTCGACACCCTCACGCTCTGCGGCACGACGGGCATCCGCTGAAGGACGAACCTGGAAGCCGACGATGATGGCGTCGGAAGCAGAAGCAAGCATGACATCGTTCTCTGATATCTGACCGACAGCCTTGGCAATGACGTTCACCTGTACTTTCTCTGTGGACAGTTTGATGAATGAGTCAGAGAGAGCCTCAATACTACCGTCGGTATCACCCTTCACGATGATGTTCAACTCATGGAACTCACCAAGGGCAATACGGTGGGAGATCTCATCAAGACCAACGGTCTTCGTAGTACGCAGACTCTGTTCACGCTGTAACTGGGTACGTTTGTTGGCAATCTCACGAGCTTCCTGCTCTGTCTCCATCACATGGAAAGTGTCACCAGCGGTAGGAGCACCATTCAGACCGAGGATGATAGCAGGTTCTGCAGGACCGGCCTTCTCGATACGCTGGTTACGCTCGTTGAACATCGCCTTTACTTTACCCCATGCTGTTCCGGCAATGACGACATCACCCACCTGCAAGGTACCGTTAGATACCAATACGGTGCTGACATAGCCACGACCCTTGTCCAGCGATGACTCGATAATGCTACCCGTAGCTTTACGGTTCGGGTTTGCCTTCAGATCGAGCATCTCAGCTTCCAAAAGCACTTTCTCCAGTAGTTCATCGACACCAATACCTTTCTTCGCACTGATCTCCTGACATTGGTACTTGCCACCCCATTCCTCTACGAGCAGGTTCATATTGGCAAGGTCCTCACGTATCTTATCAGGGTTAGCTCCTGGCTTATCAATCTTATTGATAGCGAAGACCATGGGTACATTGGCTGCCTGGGCATGGGCGATAGCCTCCTTGGTAGTAGGCATCACAGAGTCATCAGCGGCAATAATGATAATGGCGATATCGGTCACCTGGGCACCACGGGCACGCATAGCGGTAAACGCCTCGTGACCTGGAGTGTCAAGGAAGGTGATCTGACGACCATCTTTCAGTTTGACGTTATAAGCACCGATGTGCTGAGTGATACCACCAGCCTCACCGGCAATCACGTTAGTGTTACGGATATGGTCAAGTAAAGAGGTTTTACCATGGTCAACATGACCCATTACCGTTACGATGGGAGCACGAGTTAGCAAGTCGTTCTCATCATCAGCCTCCTCTGTAATTGCGTTCTGTACCTCAGCACTCACGTACTCAGTAGTGAAGCCAAATTCCTCGGCAACGATATTAATGGTCTCGGCATCCAGACGTTGGTTGATACTTACCATGATACCGATGCTCATACAAGTACCAATAACCTGGTTGACACCCACATTCATCATCGTGGCGAGCTCGCTGACAGTTACGAACTCTGTCAGTTTCAATACCTTGCTCTCTGCTGCCTCTGCTGCCATCTCCTCGCTTAAACGCTCCTGTACGGCATCACGTTTCTCGCGACGATATTTGGCACCTTTCTTGTTCTGGTTCTTAGAGGTCAGGCGGGCAAGGGTCTCCTTGACCTGACGTGCTACTGCCTCGTCATCTACCTCCAGGGACTTGACAGGACGGTTCTTCTTGTTCTTCTTTCCACCACCTTGCTGCTGGTTGTCATTGAAGTTCTGGTTACCACCCTTGTTCTTATTCTTCTTTCCTTGTTGTTGGTTTGCCTGGCTGGCAGCAGCCTCAATATCCACCTTGCCGGAACGGATGCGCTCACGTTTTTTGCGCTCTCCACTGGCAGCGTGCTGCTGGGCGGCTTTCTCTTCGCGTTCCTTACGGCGCTCCTCCTTTGATTTTTTCTTAGGACGAGTACTCTGGTTAATGGACGAGAGGTCTATCTTACCAATCACTTTCACACCAGAAGCGGTGGATTCTTCGTTCTCTGTCTCTGCGATAGTGGCAGGCTCCTCAGACTCTGACTCCGACACAGAAGGAGCCTCTACAACAGGTTCTTCTTTCACTTCCTCTATCGGCGTCTCCACCTGAGGCTTCTCTTCCTCTGGACTCTCGGCAGCAGTCACAGGGGGTTCTTCTTTCTTGACAGCAGGTTTCCCTACATTGTCAAGGTCAATCTTGCCAACAGTTTTAAACTGTGGGCGATGCTCCAACAGTTCCTCGGTCACGGTGATTTTTTTCTCCACCACTTTCTCGACCTTCTCTGTCTTCTTCTCCTTGACTTTCTTGGTGAATATCATGTCAGCCTGTGTCTTGACAGCTTTATCGCCTTTGAACTCACCGACCAATGCCTGATATTGCTCGTCCGAGATTTTCGTATTTGGTGTCATCTCGTCCTTTACCTCACCAAGTTCTTTCTTATTCTTTAGGAAATCAACTGCCGTTTGAAGTCCTATATTCAGTTCGGATAATACTTTATTTAATCTTACTCCCATTAACTCTTAACTCTAAACTCTAAACTTTAAACTCTAAACTTTACTCGAACTCTGCACGGAGTACTTCCAACAGATGGTCAACAGTCTCCTCCTCTAAGTCTGCCTTCTCTACCAGCATCTCACGAGGAGCATTCAATACAGCCTTGGCAGTATCCAGACCAATCGCTTTAATAGAGTCGATGATCCACTGGTCAATCTCATCGGCAAACTCGTCGAGGTAGATATCCTCATCCTCCTCTGCCTCATTCACGTCACGGAATACATCAATCGTAAACTCTGTCAGCATAGAGGCGAGCTTGATATTCAGACCACCTTTACCAATGGCAAGGCTTACTTCTTCTGGGTTCAGGTAGACCTCGGCTTTGTGCTCCTCTGGGTTCAGCACGATTCTGTTGACCTTAGCGGGACTCAGGGCGCGTTGGATAAAGAGCTGCGTGTTATTTGAGAAATTGATGACATCAATATTCTCATTACCAAGCTCACGGACGATACCATGTACGCGGCTTCCCTTCACACCGACACATGCTCCTACGGGGTCGATACGGTCATCATAGCTCTCCACGGCGATCTTGGCACGCTCTCCTGGCATGCGGGCCACGCGACGGATGGTGATCAGACCATCGTTAATCTCTGGGACCTCGGCTTCTAACAGACGCTCCAGGAACTGTGGACTGGTGCGGGATAGGATGATACGAGGATTATTGTTCTCATTCTGTACCTCTTTTACGATGGCGCGGATGGTCTCACCCTTGTGGTAGTTGTCGCTGGGGATCTGCTCCATTTTCGGAAGATGCAACTCATTACCCTCATCGTCGATTAGCAATACCTCACGTTTCCACATCTGATAGACCTCACCGCTGACGACCTGTCCGACTTTATCCTTATACTTGTTGTACAGGGAGTCGTGCTCCAGTTCCAGAATTTTAGAAGCAAGTGTCTGGCGCAGGTTCAAGATGGCACGACGACCGAATTTCTGGAAGTCCACCTCCTCAGAAACCTCTTCGCCTATCTCATAGTCAGGCTCAATCTTCTGTGCCTCTGTCAAGGAAATTTCCTTGTTCTCGTCCTGTACGTCACCATCAGCGACCACGATACGGTTGCGATGAATCTCAAAGTCACCCTTGTCAGGGTTTACAATCACGTCAAAATTCTCGTCAGAGCCAAATAACTTGGCAATCACATTGCGGAAACTCTCCTCAAGTACACTTACCAGCGTGGTGCGGTCAATGTTCTTGGTCTCTTTAAACTCTTGAAAGGTCTCTATCATAGAGGGACCTTTAGCTTCTTTCTTTGTAGCCATTGATTATTATTTTTATTTATACTTATTCTACTTAAAAGATAACAGGTACTTGGTGTACTTGACATCCTCCATCTTGAAGGTCTTGTCGACATCTACGATGACAGGGCGCTTCTTCCCTTCCTGCTTTTGTTTCTCTTTTACTGTAATCACGAACGACAGTCCGTCGTCTGCGACTTCTTTGAGGATACCTTGTTGCTTCTTTCCGTCAAGAGGGAGGGTTTCCACCTCCTTGCCGATATGGTTACGGTATTGCTGTACTACCTTGAAGGGCTGACCGATACCTGCTGAACCAACCTCCAGCTCGTAATCGCCCAGTTCCTCACCCAGTTTCTCTTGCAAGAAACGACTCAGTGCTGCACAATCCTCAATCCATACACCATCGGCATGGTCTATTTCAATCACAATACGGCCATCGGGCGTCATCTCAACGTCCACCAGGAAATAGTCATTTCCAGAGAGCCATTCCTCTACAGTTGTTTTTACTACGTCTTTATTAATCATACACCTTATTTGGTTATTAAACAAGAATGAGAGGCTTTTTCAAGCCCCTCATTCCGCTGAACGGTTGCAAAATTACGCATTTTTCCGCAATCCTGCAAGTATTTTACTGATTATTTTCATTTTTGGATGGAGAAAGCACTCGCTCATACTCTCCTGGCGTGTTCAGGATCCGCTCTGCTTCTTTCAGCGTCTTATCGTGTTGCAGTGCAGCTTCCATTTGTCCTTCCTGATAGTAGTAGGCAGAGATGATGTCCTGTTCTATCATGTGCTGAATCTCTTCCCTATGCAGGTCGAGGTCACGGGCAATGTCGTGATGGTCGAGTTTTGCCTTTAAAGCCTCAAACTCCGCACGGGCATCGTCATAATAGCCTTCGAACTTGGCAACTTTCACCAGCTCCTCGTATTGTTTCTTGCTGACTTGGTCGTAGGTGAACCCAGCCTTGACTACACGCTGCTTGAAGTCGGCATAGTCCGCATCTGTCAGATGGAAATCCTTGGCAGGTGCTATTGTCGGATGCTTGGCAATATAGTCGACCACATAGTCAAGCACGGTCTCTGTGGAGTCAATACGGTCCAGATACAAGGTAATATTTGCCATGGTGTCAGGCTTCACCTCTATATCAGGCATGATACCGCCCCCGTCTCTAACCTCACGTCCCTTTTTGGTATAAAACACTCGTGTCAGGGAGTCTGGGACATGCTCTTTGTAGCCTCCGCTCGTGTGTTTGTAGTTGATAGCCTGAATACAGCGTCCACTGGGGATGAAATATTTTGAGGTAGTCAGTTTGAGATTACCGTTATAGGGTACTTCTATATTGGGAATCTGAACCAGTCCTTTTCCGTATGTGCGCGTACCTATAATTATTCCTCTGTCCAGGTCTTGTACAGAGCCGCTGACGATCTCACTGGCAGATGCGGTCTCGTTATTGACGAGAATGACGAGCGGCATCAAGGTGTCAACAGGTTCCAGACGTGTCTTGTACTCAGAGTTGGCACGACGGATCTTTCCTTTTGTCTCTACCAGTGTCACCCCTTGTGGAATCCACATGTTGGCGATATCCACGCATTCTGCCAAAGAGCCGCCCCCATTCCCGCGCAGGTCGAGAATCAGTTTCGTGGCACCTCGTTTCTTCAAATCCAGGAAGGCACGGCGCATTGGTTTCGACGGCTCACCCGTAAATGTGTTCAGGTTGATATATCCAATACCATTCGGACGCATGCCATAATAGGTTATCTCAGGCATCTTGATACTGCGGCGTGTGATCTTGAAAGTCATCTTCTTACCTGTTGACGGACGTTGAATCTTCAGGACAAAGGTCGTACCCGCGTCACCACGCAGATGCTCACTGACATACGATACTGTCTTGTCTGTCATCAGCGTATCGTCAATCTGCAGGATGATATCTCCCTTTTTCAGTCCTATCTCTGCGGCAGGCATCCCGGCATAAGGCTCTTCAATCACGACACGCTTCAATTTCTGATGGTAGCGTACCAGGGCACCAATACCAGCATACTTACCCGTCATCAACAGTTTTAGGTCTTTCTGTTTCTCCTCAGGATAATATTCAGTATAGGGGTCCAGCGAGCGCAGCATGGCGTTGATACCCGTTCCAATCACTGTGTTGGCATCCAAGGTGTCCACATACATCAAGTCGAGATTCTTATAGATGGCATTGAAGATTTCCAGATTCTTTGCCACCTCCAGATTATGATTCTTTACATCCTGTGCAGATACTTGCATTGTCAGACATGACAGCAGGATAAGCGATACAATTTTAAGTTTCATGAACTATAAAATAAACTATTTTGCTTGCAAAGTTACAAAAAAACACCTTTCCCATGAAATTTTTCCTCAAAAAGTTTGCGCATTTCAGAAAAACGTATTACCTTTGCACCCGCAAACAAGCAAAACCTGCTTCAGTAGCTCAGTTGGTTAGAGCACCTGACTGTTAATCAGGGGGTCGTTGGTTCAAGCCCATCCTGAAGCGCCTTAAAAAGAGTCCTGTAGGTCAATGACTTACAGGATTTTTCTTTTCCTCACATTTCAAAGTTGCACCCAATTTGCACCCAATTTTGAACGATGCACCCAGCCTGCACCCACAACTTTGCAGAATTCCCTCGAATTTGAAGAGGCGGCTGAACACTTACGTAAAACAATAATTATCATGCAAGACACACCTGCTATATTGAGATTTAATAACATTGTAATATAAATCCTTTCTATTTTTCGGAAAAAATATATAACTTTGCGCCTTGAAATTCAGAAGAATTATGAAGATACTTGTTGTAGATGATGAGCAGGATATCTGTGAAATACTGCAATATAACCTCGAGAATGAAGGTTTTGAGGTGGTTACAGCCAATTCAGCAGAGGAGGCACTGGAACTACCCCTACAAGATTATTCGCTTATTCTGCTAGATGTTATGATGGGAGAAATGTCGGGGTTCCAGATGGCGCGCAGACTAAAGAACGATCCCGCTACGACACAGATTCCCATTATCTTCATTACGGCACTCGACAGTGAGGACAATTTGGTAAAAGGATTGAATATCGGTGCTGACGACTATATTGCCAAGCCATTGGGTATGAAAGAAGTGAAGGCTAGGGTTAAGGCTGTACTCAGACGTACTCAATTGCAGCAAACGGTTTCTACTGCTGTTGATAATAAGATTGCTTACGAAGGAATTATGGTTGATTTGAATGCCAAGACTGTAATATGCGACGGAAAGGAACTAGAATTCACCAAACTGGAATTTGAATTGTTGTCTTTCTTTCTCCAACATCCTAACAAGGTGTTTTCTCGGGAAGACTTATTGAAGTATTGTTGGCCACAGGATGTGCTGGTTCTTGACCGCACGGTGGACGTGAACATCACCAGATTACGTAAGAAGATAGGCCATTATGGCAAACAGATAAAAACACGTGTGGGATATGGCTACTGCTTTGAAAAGTAAATCCTTTCAACGTAATTTACTGCTAAGCATCGGTGGTGTGTTTCTGCTCTTTGCTATATGCTTTAGCGTATATCAGTATAAGCGTGAAAAGGAGTATAAAATTGATATTCTTCATTCACGACTGCAGATGTACAACTATGAGATGGTGCAGACGGTAGGCAAGGATAGTATTAGCTGTAGCCGGCTATTTCGCGATTATGTTATACATCATCAGATGGAGGGACTTCGAGTGTCTGTGATAGACAAGGAAGGACGGGTCATCCTTGATAGCTATGATACTGATGTGGAAGCATTGGGGAACCATCTACAGAGAACGGAGATACAACAGGCTTTGCGAGAGGGCAGTGGCTACGATATCAAACGTATGTCACAGTCTACTCACGAGACCTACTTCTATTCTGCAACTCGTTTCGGCGATATGATTGTTCGTGCTGCCGTACCCTATTCTGCAGAGCTGACCCGATCATTGCAGGCAGACTATACTTTCATTTATTTTTCAGGCGTTCTCACCCTGTTGCTGGGCATCGTGCTCTACTATATCACTCACCGTATCAGCCGACACATTGGTTACTTACGTGAATTTGCCGTGAAAGCCGAGGAAGGTGAGGAACTTGACCACGAATTGGAGCGTCGGCTGCCAGATGACGAATTGGGTGATATCAGCCACACTATCATCATGTTGTATTGGAAACTACGTCATTCGGAAGAAGAAAAAGTGCGTATCAAACGTCAGCTTACCCAGAATGCCGCTCATGAGCTGAAAACACCTGCTGCCAGCATTCATGGTTATTTAGAGAGCATCATCGACAATCCCGATATGCCAAATGATAAGAAACAACATTTTCTGGAACGCTGTTATGCTCAAAGTGAACGCATGAACAAGCTTCTGCTGGATATGAGTGTGCTTACTAAACTAGACGAGATTGATGATAGTTCATCTAATGCTCAGCATGAGTATCGTCAAGTTGATGTCTTGCAGATTATCACAAATGTGATAGATGACACAGACTTGCAATTACAAGAGAAAGGTATCGAACTAAAACTCCAATTACCACAGAATATAGAAGTACAGGGTGATTCGAGCCTGCTATACAGCATTTTCCGAAATCTGATAGACAATACTATTTCCTATGCCTACGGGGCCACACGGTTAATCATCGCCTGCCAAGAGATTGAAATAGAAGGACGCCACTTCTACGAATTTAATGTAAGCGACAATGGCCAAGGCGTAGAGGCGCAGCACCGTGAGCACCTGTTTGAACGTTTCTACCGTGTAGACAAAGGGCGCTCGCGCAAACTTGGTGGCACAGGTCTAGGGCTTGCCATCGTGAAAAATGCAGTTGCCGCCCATGGTGGACAAGCAATTGCACTTTCTACGCCTGGTGGCGGGCTTACCATCAGGTTCACACTCGCAAGGTTTTAGCCCTGTCCGTTGATAGGACCGTCGCCAAAGTCATTGTTCAAGCCCTTACCTGCCTGCACAACATTCATTACATAGTCGCCAAGTTTCTCACACTCTGAGATGAAATCGACATAGAACACACCCAACTGATAGTCGTAGAGTCCAGCATTTACATCGTGCAGGTTCTGGTTCTTCAGTTGTGTACGATAGTTATTGATTTCATGCTCGATGTTAAGCGAGGTCTTCACACCATTCTTGGTAGTGGGTTGGTCAATGCGTTTCAGCATCTCGCTGAGGGCAGCACCTACCAGTTGCAGCATCGTCATCATGTGCTGCATCTGCTCGGCAGTAAAGTCCTCCTGACAGTGCATGCGATGGCGATTCAGGGTACGCCCCAGGTTATAAACCGAGTCACCGATGGACTCTAACTCAGATATCTGGCGAAGCATCTTTTGTATCTGAGTTTTCGACGCATCCGACAAGCGACCTTCACTCACCTTGTTCAGATAGCTGGCAATCTCCATCTCCATCGAGTCGGTGATGTTCTCGTATTTCTCAATACGGGCAAAGAGTTTATTAAACTCCATCTCGTCTTTCGTTTCCAGAAGCGTGGGCACGAAACCTGCCATGCGCTGACAACGCTCAGCGAAACTGCGAATCTCCTTCTGTGCCTCCATAATGCTGAGTTCGGCTGTAGAGAGCAGACCGCCACTGATGAAACGCAGGCGATAGTCCTCGTCTTGTGCCTTCATTGGCAGCACACGACATACAAACATCTCTATCTGCTTCACAAAACCAATGAGCAACAGCGTGTTGATGATGTTGAAGGCGGTGTGGAAGGCTGATAGCTTAAAGAGATCGTTGCCACCACCCATTAAGTTCTCTACTACCCAACTAACGGCATCACAAGCGGGATAGAACACGATGAGGAACGCCACGACACCAAACACATTGAAGAACATGTGGGCCAGAGCTGCACGGCGCGCTTGTGTATTGGCAGTCAGCGAAGCCATAAACGCAGTGATGGTGGTACCAATATTCTGTCCCATAGCCAGCGCAGCTGCTTGTTCGAAGCCAAAACCAGGGATGTTCATGCCGAAGAGCATCAGCGTAATGGCCATTGTGGCAGCTGACGCCTGAACAATCATCGTGACCAATGCACCCACAATAATAAAGAGGATGATGGTGAAGAACGAATCCTGAGGCACGTGAGCCAGCATCCCCGCCACCATATCACCGATATTCATCGCTGTGGCAGCCTCTTGCAGAAACGATAATCCCATAAAGAGGAACGAGAAGCCGAAGATGAATTCGCCAATGCTCTTGCGGTTACCCTTGCCACTGAATATCAATGGCATACCGATAGCCAACAAGGGGATAGCAAAGGCAGCGATGTTCACCTTAAAGCCAACAGCTGATATAATCCATGCTGTAACTGTTGTTCCGATGTTTGCACCCATGATGACGCCAATAGACTGCGCAAGCGTCATCAACCCTGCATTCACAAAACTTACAACCATCACGGTTGTGGCACTCGATGACTGGATGAGTGCCGTAATAAGAATACCTGTTAGAACACCCATCACACGATTCTTTGTCATCGCAGCCAAAATACTGCGCAGGCGATCGCCTGCAAACTTCTCCAGACCCTCCGACATTGTCTTCATTCCAAAGAGGAACAATGCCAGCGACCCCACAAGCGAGAAAATGTTAATAATCAATTCCATTTGTATTTTATCCTATAAATTTTGCTGCAAAGATATTACAATCTTATTACGCTGTTGTTACGTCCATGTTACAATCCTGTTACAAACGGTAATGTAACCTATCTATCACACGAATGAAATGTTTTTGTAACATGTTCAGTTTATCTTTGCAATGTCAATCACTAACGGTTGGCTAAATCATTTATGGATAAAGAAAAAGCAGAAAAAATTCAGAGAATCTTTAATTGGGTGAGATTTGTCATCCTAGTGTTGTTTCTCACATTTATTTTCATCGGATTATCTAAGGCTCAAACTACCAATGATTTCGGTATGTGGACTACTATTGGCACGGAAAAGAATGTAAACGACAGTTGGAGCCTTGGAGTGAACACCGAAATCCGCACGAAGAACAATGTTGGTAGTGTTGACCGTTGGCAGTTAGGCATAGATTGTACGTATAAAATATCCAAACTCCTTAAATTGGGAGGAAGTTATGAATTTCACTTAAAGAACCATACGATAGATGGCGTAAATGAAATGGTTCCCCGCCATCGCCTTATGTTCGACATAACACCAGGATGTAAGGTGTTTAATTGGCTTAAACTATCTTTGCGCGAGCGATATCAGTATACACATACAATGCAGAGGGGCAACGAGAATGCAAGCAATGAACATCATCTGCGTAATCGGTTTAAGGCAGAGATGACCAATAGTAGAATGAATGGCTGGAGTCCCTTTGCATCGGTTGAGATGTTCAATAATCTAGGTAAACAATTTCAAATAGATGAGATGCGCATAGCCGCTGGAACGTCATATAAGATCAACGCTCATCATGCCATCAATATGGGGTATTTACTTGACCTGAAAAGGTCGGCTGGTGGCTTAGATAAAGCTCTTCACGTGTTAACATCGGGATATGTGTATCATATTTAGTCATACTATGGAATCAAAATCACCAAAAGAAATACAAGTCGAAGAGAAGATAACTGATTTGGTCACAAAGATAGTGGATGACCAGACATTTGGCGATGACCTGCCTTTAAGACTATGGAATCATCTTCAGAATAATCAGGAAATAGATGCTATACAAAATTATGCCAACATAGTATCAATAGGTCGGTTGGGGTTGAATGATCACGGACCTGTACACATGAAGATTGTATGCCGCAATGCTTTAAAAATGCTCTTTTTGCTTCACGAAGCAAGTGTGGAGACAAGTCTAGAAAAGGAAAAGTCCGGCACATATGCAGATAGTGTCTGTGCTGTAATGCTTGCCTCTCTCCTTCATGATAGTGGAATGACCATCAGTCGCAAAGATCATGAGCTTTATTCCAGCATAATCAGTTATTCAATCATCAATGACACATTAACGCAACTGATGCCTGAAGATAAGAATATTATACGAAGAACGGTGATACGCTCTATTGCTATGGAAGGCATTATCGGACACATGGCTACGCATCCTATCCATTCTATTGAGGCTGGTCTTATCTTGATTGCTGATGGTTGTGATATGACAAAAGGACGTGCTCGTATTCCTTTGGAGATTCATTCAAAACCGGCAGAAGGCGATATTCACAAGTATTCTGCAAACTCTATTGAAAAGGTAAAAATTGAACAGGGGCATGAGCGTCCTTTGAAAATAGAGATACGCATGAAAGCTGAAGTAGGTTTCTTTCAAGTAGAAGAAGTCCTTATTCCCAAAATTCAATCAAGCCCCGCAAAGAGCCTGTTAGAGTTATATGCAGGAGTTGGTGGCGAAGGAATGAAACGATATATGTAATCAAATAAAAAGAATAATGAATACCTTATTTCTCGGAATAGTTATATTTCTTATTGTGCTGGCAGTTTTTGACCTCGTAGTCGGAGTCAGCAATGATGCAGTAAACTTCCTGAACTCTGCCATCGGTGCTAAGGTGGCGAGATACAGGACAGTTGTGTCAGTGGCGGCTATCGGTGTGTTTGCTGGAGCGGCCTTGAGCAATGGCATGATGGACGTGGCCCGGCACGGCATCATGACGCCACAGTATTTCTCATTCTACGACGTGATGTGTGTATTCCTGGCTGTAATGATTACCGACGTGGTACTGCTCGATGTGTTCAACACGCTCGGCATGCCGACATCCACCACCGTCTCGATGGTATTCGAACTGCTGGGAGGAGCATTTGCCATCGCCCTGCTGCAGATACTCCACGGGGCAACGGCAGCAGACGGGACGTTACTTTCATTAGGTGATCTGCTGAACACGGAGAAAGCCATTTCGGTCATCCTTGGCATTTTCCTCAGTGTTGCCATTGCGTTTGTCCTCGGCATGCTGGTGCAGTGGGTGGCACGCGTCGTTTTCACTTTTACATACCGTGTGAACGGGAGAACGACAGATCAGTCAGGCAAGATGGGAAGTCTGGTTGCATCGTCGTTAAAGATTGGTATCTTTGGTGGACTATCAGTGACGGCCATTGTTTGGTTCCTGCTTATCAACGGATTGAAGAGTAGCAGTTTAATGACGCCTGAGTTGAAAGAAATGGTCAGTCAAAACACGCTTCTGATTATTGGCGGAGGCGCGGCCGTTTTCTCTGTGCTATTGACGCTGCTGAGTGCCATGAAACTGCCCGTACTAAAGTTCGTTGTATTGTTGGGCACCTTCGCCCTGGCAATGGCATTTGCAGGCAACGACCTCGTGAACTTTGTAGGTGTTCCGCTGACAGGACTTGAGGCATATCAGGACTACATGGCCAACGGCAATGGCGAATCGCAGGACTACATGATGTACTCACTGATGGATAGTGCTCATACCCCCGCACTCTATCTCATCGCGGCAGGTGTGGTGATGGTGCTCGCACTGGTCTTCTCAAAGAAGGCGCAGAACGTAGTGAAGACCTCGGTGGACCTCTCGCGACAGGATGAGGGTGACGAGATGTTTGGTTCGAGTGGTGTGGCACGGACGTTGGTGCGCACGTCCAGAAATATGGCCAACGGCATGGCTTCTGTAGTTCCGAATGGTGTGGCGCGATGGATTGACTCACGCTTTAATGCCGATGCTGCCGTGCTGAAGCGGGGAGCCGCCTTCGATGAGATTCGTGCAGCGGTCAATCTGGTTCTCGCTGGGGCGCTGGTGGCATTGGGTACATCGCTCAAACTGCCGCTATCCACCACCTACGTCACTTTTATGGTAGCCATGGGTGCTTCGCTGGCAGACCGAGCATGGAGTCGCGAGAGCGCAGTATTCCGTATTACTGGTGTGCTATCGGTCATAGGTGGTTGGTTCATCACGGCTGGTGTAGCGTTCATGTTGTGCTTCCTCGTCTGCATCGCCCTGTTCTTTGGATCGTTTGTGGCAATGGCCGTTGCCATCGCGCTGGCCATCTTCTTGCTTATTCGAAGCCATCTGCGCTATGAAAAAAGCAACAAGACCAGTGAGGCCGACGAATTGTTTGATCGCATTGTTCGTAGCAGCGATAAAGCAGAATGTTGGATACTGCTTCGACAACATGTGGCACTAACCATCACACATCAACTACAATTGGTAGCAGAAACTTATAAATCGATGACCGATGCTTTCTTTTATGAGGACTATCGTACGCTGAAACGTACCGCAGCGGTGACCGAAAACCAACGCAAAGATATAAAACGCCAGCGACGCAAACAGATTATGGTCCAACGACGTATAGACCCCATGTTGAGTATTGAGAAGGGCACATGGTACTTTCTGACAATCAACTCGCTGGCGCAAATGGTATATTGCTTGAAACGTATGGGTGAGCCATGCTTAGAGCATGTAGGCAACAACTTCAGTCCGGTGCCAAGCAAATATATCCAAGAGTTCATTCAGATGCGCAATGAGATATTACAACTCTTCAACCGGGCCTGCCATGCCGAAACAATGGCGTTGATACGTGGTGATGCCGAAAAACTGCAATCACAGCTTTCCGATTATCGACGGACTATCATCCACGACATTCAAGCCAAGCAACTCAATATTGAGAGTATGACTGTATTTCTGAATTTGGTTCAGGAGTCGCAACAACTTCTCAGTGCCTTGCGCCATACTGTGAGGGGAGCAAACAAGTTTGATGAGTAATAAATTTAATAATACAATTGTCGGATGGGCATCGACTCCTCTGATGACACTTGAAGTGTCATAATAACAAGTAATCACCTTAATAATGGGCGATCGAATTAAATCGATCGCCCATTACCGTATTTTCTGTTATAGAGTTCCTTTGTGCGCAATTCTTCAAGCGCGTCAAAGGTTCCATCACGCCAATAATAATCAACCTTGGGACTGGCGACATTCCAGATTTCTTCACATAATTGTGTCCTGTCACTGCCATCAAAGGCAAGGAATGCTTCAATAATATTGGCTTGGTTTTGGTTCAGATGGCGTTGATTTTGACAGTTGCCCATTTCTACCAGAGCATTGACGGCATCGTCAAAGAGCTGGTCACGCTTCTGATGGTATGACTCCCAGGTTCCATCAGCGATACGATTAGCATCATCTTGTAGGGAATTGATAGTGGCGTTATCTCCTTTCCAGTCTGTAACTGTCTTAACGAGCAGTGTTGCATACCAAAAAGCATTGCTTACATATGACTTGCGGCATTCTGTAGTGTTCTCAAAACTCATCGCTTGCAGAAAGATATCTTTCATTTCCTTAGCAAAGTGTTTGATGCCAGCCTTCCATTGGTCAAGAATCATCTGGACAACTTCTCTGAACTTTTGGCCGCATGTTTCAAACATGAATTCCCTGATACCTTTGAGATTATCAAGTAGCAACTTATTTGACTCCTCAGACTTGGACAACTTTTCGTTCAACGATTTGATGTTGCCATATAACTTGTTTTTCTCGGCTATCTCGGCATCAAGTTCTGCCTTTGCGTCTGCCTTGGCTTTGGCAACAGCAGTTTCTTTGTCTGCCTTAGCCTTGGCAAGAGCAGCTTCCTTGTCCGCTTTGGCTTGAATCTCTGCCTTCTTTTTCTCCTTTTCACGGAACTTGGCTAATTCTTCCCATGTGACATCCTGGTCTTTCTTGCTGCCACTTGTCCAGATATAGGGACGGCCATCCTCGTCAACAGCGGTTGTTGCCTGACGGAGTTCTTCTTTGTGTTCTTTTTCTTTATCTTCAAGCACTTTTCTCACTGTGGGACTCAACCCAGAGTTAAATATCTTGTCATACCAAGATGCCTGAGCCATCTTGGTAATCTCGGCTTTCTTTTCCTCAATTTCCTTTTCAACAGCCATCAGTTGACCATTGACTTGCTGAAGATTCCATTCAGCAGGTGGCACTCTCTTCTGCTTACTGCCAGCAATCCCACGACGCAAACCAAATGGGGCCATAGCCTTTGCATATCCTGTCTGCCAACGTTCCATTGCTACAGGATTACAAATATCCTTGGCAGAGAGTCGGGCTGTTACCTCTTGCTTCTTGTAGGTGCGCTTCTTGACAATAGCCCTGCCGCTCTCATCGAGGATAATGTTACCGTTCTCGTCAGTCTCATATTTACGCAAGGGCTTTCCTCTCTCGTCAAACTTGGGCTTCTCCTTACGCGGCTTTGGCTCTTCGTATGTTATTGGGACAACTGTGACGTGCAGATGGGGAGTTGTCTCGTCCATGTGCAGAACAGCGGATACTACGTTCTTGTCACCAAACTCCTGCTTAAACCAGCCAAGAGTAGAGTCTATCCAGTCATCAAGCCTGCCCTCTTTCTCGAATTGCTTCATGGTTTCCTCATCGGAACTGCATATGAAACATAGAGCGATGACCGCATCATCCTTGATCTTACGGGTTTTCTTTTCCCCTTTCGTTACTATCTTCTTTTTGCCTGAACTCTCGCGGGAAAAACCTTCTTCTTTTAGTCGGTTCCAAATGGCTTGTGTTCGGCCAGCCTTTTTTGCTCCCTCAATGCATTCACGGTTGAGTGCTGTACGAGAATCATCACGGACGCTCTTCGGACGGAATGTTACCATTCGGTCCAGATTAGCGTCATATACTTCTCGGTCAATGTGGGCGGAGAGTCCCCCCGCATTGCCAGTTTGCTTGTCCATCGTTAGGACAACGAATCTATCACCTTTTGCCATAATTTGTAAACTTTTAAGTTGTTCAACAATTGGGTCCAGGGATTGTTCCCTGGTCAGAGTTCTTAGAGGTCGAGACCTCTGAGCGGGGCGGTCAAGGGGGAGGGTCACCCCCTTGCGAGGTTCCATAGGGCAAGTAGCCCTTGGCAGGTTCTTAGGGCAGAGCCTTGAGCGGTAGGTGTAGGGAGAAGTCACTCCCTGCTGGGGAATCCAAAGGGGCAAGCCCCGTGGCTTACTTACCTAAATTTAGCGACTCTGCTCGCGACGGCTTTGTGTGCCATGCACAGAAACCGGAAATTTTGGTATAGTAAGCTACACCATTATTGCTAATGGTCGCCCCTGTCCGCCACGTTACTATACATCCCGAATGTTACGGTGTTCTGAAAGACAGCCCCTGATAGTTAAGGATAAGCATCATCTCGTTAAAACGGTCTGCTATTCTGATACCATAGAGCATGCGGATTTGTGGTGGGGTTAGGTTGGTTGTCACCATGGTGAAAAGCATCCTGTTATAGCGATATGACAAGAGATCTATCACAGGAGTGACACGGTTGCCATAGCTAATCAGTGTAGGCTCTTCCTCGCCAAGGTCATCAATCCCAAGCATATTGGTTTGCTGTAGATGTAAGTATTCTTTAGAGTCAACTTTTACTTGGTTATAGATGAACTTGGCGCTTTCTATTCTCATCCCGTATGTGCTAAATGTTGTATTACCTATCAGAGGAATCTCAAGACTCCTTATGAGATTCTGCAGGGCATACATCATTGTGCTCTTGCCGTTACCTACGCCACCACACAGCATAATACCGAATTTGTTGGTAGGCTTGGTGAACAACTCGGCTATCTGCCAGATATGATTATGCAGTTCTTCACTATTGACATAAGTATTACCACGCTTTTCTACCTCTACTTGGAACGCCACTTCGATATTAAGAGCAGCTTCCTCTGTTGACATCGGGAACTTAACAATACCCGGTGTAGTCTTCTGGCCTATTAGCTTCGATCTTAATTGTGCTAATTTGGCCATTGCACTTTGATTCATTTCCATAATAATTCTTGTATTTGTATTTAATCCAGTTAAAAACATACTCACGACAGTCAGCCTCTTCTTTTCCCTTACAGCCCTTATGTTCCTGTTCTGAGAAGAATTCTCTAACTTTGTCTTTCAACTCTTCGCCATTAAGAATAATCTTATTCTTGGCCAGTCGTTCAGATAATCCAAGGAGCCAAGAATTGTCATTCAACAATTTTTCCATTAGCTCTGAAAGAGTCAACACAACTTTTGAATTGGATGAAGGAGATTGTTTTTCTTCTCCTACTTCTTTTGTTGTATTTTCTTCTTTTATATTGGAATGGGGCAACGATTGGGGCAACTCGGAAGCCAATGATTCGGTCAACTGTTGAGTCATCAGTTGAGACAACGATTGAGATTGTTCTTCCGAAAGACGGAGGGTGTACAATGCAGGCTTGCCTTTGCCTTCACCTTTAGAAAAGTCAATCAGCCCTCTCTTTCTAAGTCCATCTCTTGCCTTCATTACGTTCTGTTTAGAAGTATTCAGCCGTGCCGCCAGCATCTGGGTACTGACCTTAAAAGGTGATGCCCAGTGTTGGCGGTTGGCCTCATACAACAGATAGAAGTAGAGAACGCCCTCACTCAGAGAGCATGGATCATTCTCATTCTCGAACCAGAAATGATTCATGTAGTCATAGATACCCATAGCCTTACACATTTACTATCGGTGACCATACTTTGCCAACTTCCCAGACTTGATAAGTATGTTGACTTCCTGCTTTGAGTATAGGTTCTTGCGTCCTACCTTCTGACATTTCAAAATGCCAGACTGCTCAATTCTCCAAAGAGTAGGATAAGCAATGTGCAGAAGTTCACATAGTTCATCACGTGTATAAAACCCCTCATCTTCGGGTTTCTCCCCGAAGTTACCGATGTTCTTCTCATTGAGGCATCGGCTAACAGTTCTGTAGATAATGTCCTCGAACTGCTCTTCATTTAATACTACTATATTTTCCATAATTTATTGAAATTAATTTTTGTGCTGCAAAATTATCCCAATAAATTCAGAGAAATAAAAAGGGGAAACGAGCCACGTTCGCAATATATTGGTTATCAATATATTGCGAACGTGGCAGGGGAAATGGTCTGGGGAAGATGAGGGGATAGATTCCCGTCAAAACATCACTTTGTCAAGTAATAGAACTCTTTTTCAAGCCCTTTTGTGTCTTTTAACTTTGCTGGTTTGTAATCAGGATTATGCTCACAGCCCACAATCTGGCAGAAATATTTGTACCAGTTTGTAAAAGAATTGGGCTTCAGTCTCGACATCTTATCACTATTATATATAAGGTGGGCTATCTTGGCATATTCCAAAACGCTTCTTTTCTTGGCCCTATCAGTCAAACTATCTTCAAGTTGCTTGTAGTAATCGATGTTACCAGTACCAATACCTCTAAACGGCGCTGTAAAATGCTCTGCAAAATCTTTTGGAAGATGATAACTGCCTATCTCATTTCGCAGTGATTCCACTTTCTCCTTGAAATCGTTTTCAAGGTCAATAACTGTCGGCATCTTGCCAAATTCATCCATTAAGAGATCTGCGCTGTAGAGGATTCTACGTTTGATTTCTTTCTTCTGAGCTTCATTGAATACACGGCTGTCAAACGAGTCTGTTAGAAGATTGACGCAATAAATGTATTCAAGTCCTATACGACAGAGAAATTCTTCGTATCTCTCGGCATTACTTGGATGGGTGATACCATATTTCACAAGCAAGTCCAAATAGGTGGCCTTTATCTTCTTGATATTGCATAACTCAGACATGTTGATGGTATATTTCAGGAAGTCGTCACCAATCTTATTAAGAATCAGGTCAAGATTCACAAAATTGTTATAGTAGAGATTGCGAACCTCTTCATTTACCTTGTCAACCACAACAATCATATTGTTATGCACGATTTCTGTTGACATCTTAGCGTAGCAGCAATAGTAATCACGAAACATCCTTTCAGTCATTTCCCTCTCTACTGCAGACATGGATTCATAATCAGATTCATTGGGGACATACTTCGGCATAAAGCCCATATCCTCAACAGTAGTCTTTACCTCCTTCAGTTTTTTTACAAAGTCATCCCATAAGGGTGTTCCTATTGGCATAATGTGTTATCCTGTAATTAATAATATCTACGAAATTTTTGCAATATTTCCCACATTTTGTGGATTTGTATTATCTTGTCTCGACACGTCTACATGTTTCGTAATCTCTGTTGTAATTCCTGAATCCGCTGCATTAGATGATCAAAATCCAATGACCTTCCATAAATGAAGTATCGCTGCATATTGGAATAATCCTGTCGCCAGTCATCCTGCACGTTCTCTGGTGGCAGAATGTTAATGGTGTCTGGGTGATGCAATGAGTAGTCCACATATCTTAGCGCATAGTAGGCTTTTCGATGTTCAATGATGGCATCATATAAAGTTTTGTCCGCTAATGCAGACTTACCAAACTCAGAATCCATAAGACGCTCAAGGTCATAGAGATGGCGGGACATCCTGACACTTCGAGGCTTGTCCTTCTGAAATTCCTCTGCCAACAAGAATATCTTCTCCAAGAAAGTACGAGTAGGCACTACAGTTTTGATTCGGCATACAGCATCTGTATCATCATCAGGGAATGTCCCGCATATAAGTGAACGTATTTCACGCTCCTCAACTGGCTCGTCCATAGAGAGACAGCTTATCTCAATCTTCACCCTGGGCGGGATGTAGTCAATCTTCCGAGTGAGAAGACTGTCGTAGTGAAGCACGATGACGGTTGGATCTTTGTCGCTATCAATAGGAACAAGTTCACCTTCCCTGTTTTCTACATGAGTGATGTTCTCTATCTGGTAGCCTGTGATACCCATGGCCTTTAAACGTTCATCAAGTTGACCTGACAAAGTGCTTTGGATATAGGCTCTCGACAACTTGCGCAGCTTATCGCGTTGACTCTTGTTGGACTTATTGACGCCAAAGAATGAATGACTGATAGCCAGGTCAATATCTTCAGAAAATCTTTCAATCAATCCCCAGCCTTTGCTAAGACTGGTACCGCCTTTGAATATCAAGCTTTCTGCACAATCCGCCTGGAATAGTGCCTTTAATGTGACACTAACCCACCAGTCCTTTTCAATTGCCGCCCGTCCAATACCAGGATGACTCTCTTCGGTCTTTTCCAACATGTATGAACGGTCGGTATCGTTATTATTTATCCAAAGTGTTTGTTTCATTACTTTTCTTAATTATAATAGGTGATATCATTTTTCGCATCCATATAGGAACCATCATTAGATCCTGACGAAGCTTGTCTTGTTCTGGTTCCATTCGAATGAGTTTTCTTATTTGAGATAGTTCTGTTTCGCCAACGTTATCCTTACCCAGTGCTCTGAGAGCTTGAACAAGATAAGCCATTAGTGTGGTTTTATATGCAAAATTACGTGGAACACCACGCTTGAATACAATGGTTTGATTACCCAGATTGATAGTTCTACCACTACCGTTAGTAAGGAATGTATAGGTCATTGGGACTTGTGTAGATAGTCCCAATTCATTAAGTGCAGTCTCTCCAACGGGAAGAATCACGGCATTGTCGCGTTTCGCAATACTCTCTGCTATCTGAATTATAGATGGCTTAACCGCTCCAAACCTGCTCAGCTTAGGCCTATAGTAGATGCCCTGAGCCAACTTGACAATTACATTGTCTTCTACGAGTTTAGTCAGCACATTTCCCACAAACTCCACATTATATTGCGGAAAGTCTGTCCTGAAAAGAACATTTCCAGGAGGAATTTCTTCTATGATTTGTCTGAGTGGTTTGTCTTCTGTCATACCTTTGAAATTTTTGCAATATTTCCCACTTTTTGCTGCAAAAGTACAGCTTTTATTTTATACGGACAATTTTTTGCAGAAAGAAATGAAGAATTTAACACTTGGCATTACCTTTTTTCTTCTTGGCTCCCTTGGCGGCGAGAATTTTGTCACCAACTCTCTGGGCCTGTTCTGAGATTCCAATACGGATATAGTTCTCAAAAACCTTTTGAGATTGATGTCCTGTTATACTACGGATTTCCTGATCAGAGAGCACATCTAATTTATATAAGTTGGTGGCTCCACTTCTTCGCGCTGTGTGAGAAGTAATAAGTTCATACTTAGGACGAATAATCTCGCCATGCTTATTCCGTTCAAATAATGGTGCGCCGTTGCGCTTCTCTGCGAGCTTGCTTAATTTGCCAAACCATTTGCGTTCATTCTCAGTAAACTTGGAGCCCGATTTCTTTTTCTTCAACAACTTTGTGTATGTCTTTTCCGATCGTTTCTCAACAGCAGTCAACACTGTGACATATTTCTCTTGGAACGACGGAGTACTTTCTGCTAAGATGGCAGCCACTGCCTTAATCTTCAGATTCATTTTCTGCTCCGATATTTCTGGGAAGTCGTAGTTGTACTTGTCGCATAGTTCATATACCCGATCATCGACTATGGGTACATTGACAGTTCTTCCTGTCTTTTTCTGAATCAATGTAATTTGTCCAAGTCCTTTGTCGTAGGTTACGAAATTTTCTTCACGAAGCCTACAGTAGTCGCTATAACGCTGGCAACTAAAGTAACCAAGAACAAAAATATCGCGGACTATCTCATTTTCACCTGTCAGTTCCAGATTATAAAGAGCATCTATTTCCTCTTCGGTCAGATATATCTCGGCTCGTTTCTCATCTTCCTTCACCGTTCTATCCTTCCACACCTTAAGGGAAACAGCATTCTTGTTGTAGCCCTCCATAGCAGCAAGGTTACAGAGCTTTCGGAAGCAAGTAACATTCTTGTTGATTGTGTTCGGCATAAAATCCTTCTTCTGAAGGAACTGCGTAAACCCGTCGGCAAATGGCTTGTCAATATCATCAAAGGTTACATTCCCGCCACAGTATTCATGAAGATACCTTCCAAATGTTTTCCATACTTGGACGGATCCGGCAGAATACTCAGAATTGCTACCATGACTGATGGAACCATCGGATATGCCTGCAAAGAAGTTTTCATAGAACTGTACGACATACTTCCTCGACTTTGCTTCTGCAATCTTTTTAACCTGCTGGATTTCCTCAGTGCCACCAGTAACGATATTGTTCATGGCTTCTTCGATAATAGCCTTATCTTCTTTGGTGTTTATCTTCCCTTCGGCATAAAGCGTATCAACTGCTTTCATCACTCGCATCTGAAGGTCATGAACCTTAGCACCTTCCTCCGTCTGCTCATAACGCTGCATGGCTGAAAAACTACGTTGTGCCTTGTTCCATTCCCTGATGTCAACTTTGATGCCCGTGCAGACATACATCTGCATACCGTTGCGTCTTATCTTAGTGTAAAGGGGTGCTTCGCCCTCTTCTCGTTTTGATCTTAGAAAAAACTGTGCCATATAATTATTCGTTTAACTGGGTGCAAAGGTACAATAATTCTTCGAAAGTTGCACCCAATTTGCACCCAATTTTTGTTGTTTAACGAATTTTATACATCCTGTTACCTTTCAATCCTTTTATGTAACTTATTGGTATTTAGTTTCTTATAATTTCTAATAATTTCTGTTAGTTTCATATATTCAGGTTCAAGCCCATCCTGAAGCGCCAAAGAAATCAAGGAGTTAGAGAAATCTAACTCCTTTTTTCATGTTCAGATTTTAGGCAGGGAACACCACGGGAACACGCAGTCGTTTGTTTGAGCATCAATTAAGGGCATTCTTATACGTTCAAATGCTATCCGATGATATTACATTTTAATATGAATCGAGGACGGTTTTTGTCTAAACTATCTTGATGTTACCCATCTATAAATCCTAATAATTCACAAATTCAGCCATAAATTACTCATAAAACCTCAGAATTTATCAGAAATGACTAATTTTGCAACATCTTTTAGGAGAATTGACTATGCACAAGGAGAAATTCATGATCTATCGGAGGGATGCGAAGAAGGGCGAGGCCACCTATTCGCCGAAGTCGCACTCTGCCCCACATTTCGAAGGCCATTACATAGAGGGTATGGAGGAATGGGCATCGTGGTACTGCTTCAACAAGAAGGATGATGGAACCTATGAAGCCGAGCTTGACGAAGCCTGGAACGAAGGCAGTCATTATGGCGGAGGAACCATCAACGTGGATATTCCCAAGGAGTGGTTCGCTCTTTCCTACGTTGACTTCCTCGAACATGTTATCACCCTTGCTGCAGCAAAGCATTATGGTTTTACCGTAGATGACCTGAAAGAGAGAAAAGGATTGAAACAGTTCTTTGGTTTTAAAGATTCAATTAATCTTATCAGACTCTCGGAGGAGCATACCATCGCTTTCAAGGAAGAAATGCAGGAGGCATTCCAGCATGGATTTATGGCATATTACAAAGACGATAATCAGTGGCAGGTGCTACCTGACAAGGACTTCTACCAATCATTAGAGGCAGAAGGTGCCGAAGCCTACGAAGCCATCAGCGAGGATGGCCAACGTGTGGGCGGTGCCATCATTACCGTTAACGGCGTTATAGGCGAGTTGGCTTTCCTCTATGTGAAGGTGGGTGTTCAGAGCAAAGGTATCGGCCAAGCCATCAGGAAATCTATAGAAGCCATGCATCCTGAGATAGAAGTATGGGAAACCTGTACTCCGTATTTCGACCGCCGGAATATCCACTTCTACATCAACCGCTGTGGCTTCCATGCCGTTGAGTTTTTCAATGAGCATCACCCAGACCCCAATATGCCTGAGCAGTTCGACCAAGAGGACGGACTTTTCAAGTTTGAAAAGAAAAATGACGCTGACCTACATCTTCCATAGTGGCTTTGTGCTCGAAACGGAGCAGTCCATCCAGGTATTCGACTACTGGCTTGATCCCAGTGGTGTGATGGACAGCGTGATACAGAGCGAGAAGCCCATGTATGTCTTCTCCAGCCACTTCCATGAAGACCACTGGAGAAAGTCACCAAGGCCATTGAGGTCTCGTAAGCAGATGCCACTAGACACAAGATCAAAGCCCCGACCTGCATTTGCAAGCCGGGACTTTTTGGATATAAATGGTATGGCAAACAGTTATGCCACTGAGTGCATGATATGACGGGCTGTTCAGATTTGAGAAGAGAATGGCGGATTAACAATTATTATGTCCTATAATTAGGCAGTTTGGAATATTTTCCGTATATTTGCAATATAAATATACCTATAACGAATGAAGCTGAAAGATTTTTTTGCTTTTAAAGACTGGCTATCGTATCGACAGAAGGTGGGTTTGCTGGTGATAGCAGGCGTCGTATGCGGCCTCGGCGGATTGTTTATGTATCTGCTTAGGGCGCATACTTATTTTATAGGTGACAACCCGTCGGCCTGCGTCAACTGCCACATCATGACGCCTTACTATGCTACGTGGAGCCACTCCTCTCACGGACGTATCGACCATCAGTCAAACGGTGCCACTTGCAACGATTGCCATGTGCCCCATCAGAATCTCGCCGTATATTACGGTTTCAAGGCAGTCGACGGTTTAAAGCACACAGTGTATTTCGTGGGCCACATGGAGCATCAGGCCATCAAGGCCGAGAAGCTAACAGGTCAGGTAGTGATGGACAATTGTATCCGCTGCCACACACAGCTGAACACGGAGTTTGTGAAGACAGGCCGCATGGGCTATATGCAGCAGTTGGCTACAGGCGGCAAGGTGTGCTGGGACTGTCATCGTAACGTGCCCCACGGTGGCATGAACTCGCTGATGGCAACACCTGGAGCCGAGGGGGTGACTCCCCTACCACCATCGCCTGTGCCGGAATGGCTTCAGAATATGATGAAATGAAAAATTCAACAAACATCGCAAATAAATAAAAAAGAAATATTATGGCAAAGCAATTGAAAAAATGGCAAGGTTGGATACTCTTCGGAGGATCTATGGCAGTAGTCTTTATCCTGGGACTGCTTGTGTCGTCGCTGATGGAGCGCAGGGCCGAGGTGGCCAGTGTGTTCAACAACAAGCGTACTGTGTTTGAGGATGAAATAATCGCTCAGAACGAGAAGTTCAAGGCTGACTATCCGCGTGAGTACGAGACGTGGGCGATGACAGAGGACACCACGTTCAAATCAAAGTACAACTCGTCGCAGGAGGTAGATGTGCTCGAGCAGCGTCCTGAGATGGTGGTGCTGTGGGCTGGCTATGCCTTCTCGCGCCACTACAATACCCCTCGTGGACATAAGCACGCCCTTGAGGATATGCGCAAGATTTTGCGTACGGGTAATCCAGGCATTATGGTAAAGACTGCCGATGGAAGCGATTCTATCGCCGTAGATATGCAGCCCGCCACCTGCTGGACGTGTAAGGGACCCGATGTGCCTCGCATGATGCGCGAACTGGGTAATGGTAAGGATCAATTTGATCCTGCTAACTTCTATGCTAAGAAGTGGAGTGAGTTAGGAGCTGAAGAGGTGAATACCATCGGCTGCTCAGACTGTCACGATGCCCGCACCATGGATTTGCGCCCTGCCCGTCCTGCCCTCTACGAGGCCTTTGCCCGTCGTGGTCTGGATGTGAAGAATGCTACCCATCAGGAAATGCGTTCGCTGGTATGCGCTCAGTGCCACGTGGAGTACTACTTCATCAAGCCTAACGACGAGAAGAATCCCGGCAAGGCCAACTATCTGGTATTCCCGCACGACAAGGGATTAACCTGCGAGGCTGCCGAGGAATACTACGACGAGATTGGTTTCTACGACTATATCCATCCGCTATCTGGCACGAAGATTCTGAAGGCTCAGCATCCGGGTTGGGAGATGTCGCAGCACGGTATCCATGCTCAGCGCGGCGTATCGTGTGCCGACTGTCACATGCCCTATAAGCAGGAAGGTGGCGTGAAGTTCTCTGACCACCAGATTCAGTCGCCATTGGCCAAGATTGACCGCACTTGTCAGACCTGTCACCGTCAGGATGCCGAGGTGCTGCGCCAGAATGTGTACGACCGTCAGGAGAAGTGCAACGAGGTGCGCAACCGTGCCGAGCAGGAACTGGCCCGTGCCCATTTCGAGGCTAAGTTCATCATCGACAAGGGAGCTACAGAGGCTGAGATGGCTCCTATCCAGGCTTTGTTGCGCAAGAGCCAGTGGCGTTGGGACTATGCCATCGCCTCTCATGGTGCTACTTTCCATGCGCCTCAGGAAGTTACCCGTCTGCTCTCCCACTCTGTCGACTATGCCCAGCAGGCCCGTTTGCTCATCGCCCGCGTAGCCGCCAAGCACGGACATACCGAAGCCATCCCTGTGCCTGATTATAGCACCAAGGCAAAGGCTCAGGCTGCCATCGGTCTCAACATGCAAAAGCTGAACGAGAACAAGCAACGCTTCCTGCAGGAAATCGTGCCCAAGTGGATTGAAGAGGCGAAAAAGAACGGAAAACTGATTGAAATCTGATGTGGACGAAACCCTGGACATTTAAGGAAGGCTTCCTCATTGGAGGAGGCCTTATCTTTGCAGGACTGATGCTGGAACTGAGCGTGGGTCCTGTGATGTGGGATGCATTTGCGTGGCCAGCTAACGCCATTGTGCTGGCAGGATTCTTTGTGATGTTGACAGCGATGGCGTACTTGCGTAAAAAAATATATGCCTTCCAATGGATGACAACGTATCAAGCAGCCATCCCAGCTATGGTATATGCTGTTGCGCTGACCATTATCATGGGACTGACACGACAGCAAGCAAACGGCACGTGGCTGAACAATATGCTGTCGTTCTGGCCGTTCGTACTTATTTATGTGTATATCACGGTGATTCTGGGACTCACCATCCATCGCAGATTACGTCAAATATTCAGAGGTGAGTGGTCGATGAAGCGCGATGTACCTTTCTTATTGAACCATCTCGGCCTTTTCATAGCATTGACCACTGCCACGCTTGGCAATGCCGACATACAGCGCGTAAAAATGATTTGTAGCGTTGGCGAACCTGAATGGCGCGCAATGGAGCAAGGAGGTGCTATCAAAGAAATGGATCTGGCCATCGAACTGAAGAAGTTCATCATGGAAACCTACGACGACGGCTCGGCCAAGCGCTTTGCTTCGGAGATACAGATACTGACGAAGACGGGCAAGAATATCGAGACTACCATTGATGTGAACATGCCCTACGAGGTGGACGGCTGGAAAATCTATCAGTACGGCTACGACACGCAGATGGGGGCTCAGAGCCAGATATCAATACTCGAACTGGTGAGCGACCCGTGGCTGCCATTTGTCTATACAGGTATTTATATGATGCTGGCAGGAGCGGTTTGTATGTTTGTTATTGGTGGGAGGAAACGCGTATGAGTTGGGAGCATTTTATATATTTCGCAATTGCAGCGGTACTGCTTTGGGCCGTGGGTGCATGGGCTGCGTGGAAGAGTAAAACTGGTATGGCCTACGCGACAACTGTCTTGGGCTTGCTCTTTTTCTTCTCGTTCATCCTCTCTATGTGGATCTCGCTGGAGCGACCGCCACTGCGCACGATGGGCGAAACGCGACTCTGGTATTCGTTCTTCCTGCCGTTGGCGGGTCTCATCGTCTATTCGCGCTGGAAGTACAAGTGGATCCTGTCGTTCTCGACCATTCTCGCCCTGGTATTTATCTGTGTAAATCTGTTCAAACCGGAGATACACGACAAGACGCTGATGCCCGCCCTTCAGAGTCCTTGGTTTGCGCCACATGTTATCGTCTATATGTTCGCCTACGCCGTACTCGGTGCGGCGGCAGTGATGGCTATCTATCTGCTCTTTATCAAAAAGAGTGACATCGCTGACCAAGAGTTTGACATCACGGACAACCTCGTTTATGTCGGTCTTGCCTTCCTCACCATAGGCATGCTTTTTGGTGCCCTATGGGCCAAGGAGGCATGGGGCCACTACTGGTCGTGGGATCCTAAAGAAACGTGGGCTGCCATCACTTGGCTAGCCTACCTCATCTACGTCCACTACCGCCAGTTACAACTCCATCGTGAGCGGCTGGCCCTTTGGATAATCATCATATCGTTCGTACTCTTACAAATGTGTTGGTGGGGTATCAATTACCTGCCATCAGCCCAAGGTTCAAGTGTACATACTTATAGCATTAGTGAATAAACAACTATGAGAAAAGCAAGTAGAGAGATGGATGCCGCCTTCGCTTTGGAGGTGTTAGATAAGGCACCATATGTTACAGTCAGCATGATTAAATCAGATGGGAGTCCATACGGATTACCTCTGTCGTTGGTACGCACAGACGAGAAAACCTTCTATTTCCATTGTGCCTTGGAGGGTGACAAGTTGGACTGCATCCGTCACTGTCCGACTGTATTCCTCTCGGCAGTTACTAAATGTGCGCCTACGGTTGGCCCTAAAGATGGAAGTTTTACGCTACAATACAAATCTGCAACCGCCGTAGGCAAGGCAGAGATTGTGACAGACCACGAAGAGAAGATTGCTGGTCTGAGAGCTATCTGCCAGCGTTTTCTCCCTCATCATATGGATGCTTTCGATGATGCTATTGCCAGAAGTCTCGAACGGACAGCAGTGGTTAGGATTACTCTGACTGAACCTCCCGTTGGTAAGCGTAAACAGTATGATAAACAGGGTGAAGAAATGAAATATGGCAGAATGAAATGACCAGGATTGAGCAAGAGAAGCGAATAGTCCGTAAGATGATTGAGCTGTATTGTCGCCATCATCTTCATCAGGACACAATGCCGGATGAATACTTGCATCTGGCAGACTTCGCTTGTCGTCGTCTTGATCATTGCACGTATGGCGAACAGAAGACAGCTTGCAAGGATTGTCCTACCCATTGCTATGCTCCTAAAGAGCGCGAGGCCATCCGTGAAGTGATGCGCTGGGAAGGGCCAAGAATGATATGGTATGCCCCAAAGGATGCCTTCATTCATTTTTTTCATATAGTGAAACACTGGCTCCAGTCGCTCTCTTTCAGAACTGGTGTTATTGTTCTTTTGTGCTGCATACCCTTCTATATCCTTTCCTTCGCCCAGATGCTGCTACCAACAAGTGTTGCTGCAAAGGGATTCTTATGGACTATACTATTCGGATTGGCTAAGACCTGTCAATATGGAGGTCTTACAATTCTTGGTGTTGAGGGCTACAAGCGGTTAAAAAATAAACTCAAAAAGAAAAAAGAATAAATGGAAACAAGAAAACAAATAGCAGCAGAGAAAAAGAGGTGCAACAGCCATAATTGCGCCCAAGCAATTCTTCACACCTACGCAGATATAGCTGGAATCAGTGAGGATGAAGCCATGAACATTGCTGGGGCTTTTGGTGGTGGTATGGGAAATATGGAAGGTACATGTGGCGCACTTGTTGGATCTGGCCTCGTTCTGGGATTAGTTAACAAAGATAAGGCAAAGTCCATGAAACAGATGCGTCAGATAATGACCAAGTTCCAAGAGAGAAACGGAGCCACACAATGCAAGCTGCTGAAAGGTATCGGAACAAAGGTGGTACTCAGAGAATGTCCTGACTGTGTAGCTGATGCAGCAGAATTTCTTGAAGAACAATTAAATGGGTAGAAGTCAAATATGCAGATAATACTCGCTTCCGCAAAGATAATGAATGACCGCTCGGCGACGAAAGGAGACGCTTGCCAGAGCAAGAAGGTAAAGTCATCCCCCGACATTAGCCTGTCATCACCTCGTTTCCAGAATGAGGCAGATTGTTTTGCGAGGGACATGATTCAATATTCAGTTGAGACGATAGCCGAAATGCTGGGCTGTAGCCAGCAGATTGCCTCTCAGAACAGGTTGCGGTTTATGCGGTTTTTTGAAGACGCCCAATGTCAGAAGGGACAGGTACCTGACATCACTTTTTAAGTATCAGTTCCTATAATATCATGACATTCAGAGATACTTTGGCAAGCGTTTTATAGAGTATCATAGCACGTTTTGAATAAAAATCTCCTCAAAAAGTTGCATAATCCGACAACTTTTGCTAACTTTGCACCCATGACAAACAATCACAAAATCGTTGACTACGATGCCGTTCTTGATGCCAAGTTCGGTAAGGAAGGTACTCCCGAACGTGCAAGAGCCGAAGAGGCTGCCTATTCGTTCTATTCAGGTCAGATACTTCAGGATGCTCGCAAAGAGGCTAAGATGACTCAAAGCGAACTAGCTGAGCGTACACAGACCACAAAATCATACATCTCAAAGATAGAAAATGGCGTCATTACCCCCAGTGTTGGTGTATTCTACCGTATCATTGCCGCCCTCGGAATGAGGGTGGAAGTGGTGAAGCCTGTGTATTAAACATACAATAAAAATATTGACGAACCGATTATGACCACTCAAGACACTGAGACAATGGATCTTGAAAAAGCACGTGAGTTACTGCATCAAATGGTGAAAGAAGTATACTCACAATCATAGTAATGTATACATATAAAATCAGTCTTCAATGCTACCATTACTATCAGTGGGCAATTTGTAAATTATATAAATCACTGATATTACTCTCTAAAAATCTTCCCTAATAATGTATCCTTAAACCAATACCTATTAAGCTTTATCATTTCATAATTTGGTAGGCTCTCTAAGTATTCCAATTCAAACACAAGTCTTGGGTCTTCATCTTTTGACTCTGGATGTATTTCTGCCTTACTCCCAACCCTAGCCACACGAATCAAATATAGGTCACGAACACCTTTTTCCTTAATATAAGGCATGAAATAATAGAGTTTATTCAATGCCACTGTCGAAGGGAATGAAGAAGTCTTACCTGTATAATATATCTTTGTAGGCTCTTCTTTTAAGAAATAATCTTCATTGTCTTTCTTCACAAGGCCAATTAGCAAATGCTTTGCTTTATCAAGAGTATATTCTTTTTTTGGACGATTTACTACAAATATAGGTTTCTCATCAGCAAATAGCCCTAAGTCCAGCATTGGTTTTGCATCACGTTTTATAAATATAGGACGCGAAGATACAGGAGCCTCGTCATAGATGAACTGATATAGGCTCTTCCCTATCTGTTCAACAATACCACATACTAAAGCATTTCCCATCAAGAAAGCACGTCTGCCATCAGTAACTTCAGGATGATATGTATGATTGTCTGGAAACATGTTCATACGTTCTAACTCGATAGGCAACAAACGACGATAACGACCAGACTTTGTCTTAACTACATGTTTAAAACGTGAAGGTGCAGTTCCACCCTCCCCTGTTATAATAGTTCGAGACGGTTGGTCTAAATAGTCAGGGAAAGCCATTCCACCCTCGGAAAAGACATATTCATATCCTTCTTTTGATACACGATTAATCTTCTTTGCTCCCTTCTCGTATTTCCATTTTGGTAAATCCTCTTCTGAAATAAAGAAATCTTCTGGCACGAGATTCTCATCAACCAAATTTCCTCCCAGCGTTTGACGTGGACCATCGTATACAGGTTCTGCATCAACAGAATAGACATGACGATTCATCATCACACCTGCATTGCCAAAGGGACTTACTTTCTTTCCTTTATTAAATTTGGCAGAAACTTGCTGAATAGTACCTTCAATATTAAATTCTGACAATGTGCCAGGCTTTGCTTTATACTCAAATGCTTTAGCTAATACACCATCAAATTCAACCCAGTCTGCCATTGATTCCATTTTCTGGGCGATAACTGTATCTGTTTGGTATCCGACAATATAGGTTCTTCTTCTACGTTGTGGCATTCCATAATCTGCAGCATTAATGATACGCCATTCTACAATATATCCCAAATCTGCCAAAGAAGCCAGAATAATAGCAAAGTCACGTCCTCTTTGTGTTGCTGGTGAATTTAAAAGGCGATCTACATTCTCAAAGAAGATATACTTCGGACGTTTGTCTCCTTTTTCAAATAATATACGATATATCTGCCACCATAGAACTCCCTTTTTACCTTCAATTCCACCAGATTTGCTTAAAGAAGCAGCAACGGAATAGTCTTGACAGGGAAATCCACCAACAAGTAAATCATGGTCTGGTATTTCTGTAGTTGGTACCAAGTTTATATCTTTATTAGAATGCCCTTTCTCTCCAAAACGTGCACGATACACCAATGATGCATCTTGATGCTGTGTGGAAGGTTCCCACTGATTATTCCATACAGTCTCATAAGCATCTGACGCACCTTCAAGTCCGATGCGGAAGCCTCCTACACCAGCAAACAGTTCTACAACACGAATAATATTCTTTGCCATTATTTTATTAGTTCTTGTACATATTTCTTATCGAGCCAAATATATTGAGGCAGCATTTTCAGACCGTTTATTTCAAGGGTCTTATATTTATCCAAAGTCTTAGATGCGCCTCCTCTAACAAATACTTTATGGGTTGCAAGTTTTGGGAAATTAGGTGATTCCATAATAGTGCCAGATTTATTAATCCTCACGCTCCCATCCTTTTTCGTTTTTTGTACAATCTCAAGTTTTTTGTTTGTAATAAGGTTACGCACATCATCCCAAGTTTTCTTCACATTCTCCATAATAAACTTCTCGTCAAAGAATACTCTCTTGAAGCCTTCAAATACAACATCACAGCCAATATGCTTATAAATAATTAGAAGAAAATGATGCCCTGCAAAGTAATCGTAGATTGCTGATTCCTCAAATTCTGACTCTTTCGTCCAATCAACAAGATTTGGTAAGAATAGTTTCATATCTTCTTTCCCCTTACCATTAGATAACAAAGGGACACTCTTAGCAATAATCCCTATCTTGGCGAAATCCTCTATATCATTTAATTTCGAAGCATGACCTCCAAACATTTTCACGACAGCACTCTCTGCAAAGTTTTTCACATCCAATTTAATGTCAACTCTTAGTTCTTTAGCCATCTGCTTGAATGTCTTACCTTTGTATCTTAATGTCATTAGTTGGCATTTTCTGTCAATGTCTGCATATTTACTAATGCGTTCATTAAGTTTCTCAAAATGTTTCTTCGAGAAATATTGGTCGGCAATAACGGTTGCATAAGCCCGCTTGAGACGGAATCTTGGATTGTTTGGAAACTTTGGTGCCGTGTCTATTAACATCAGTTTGCCTCGCAATTCATGAGAAAGACGTGGGTATTGCTCCTCTCGCTTACTCTGAGAATGGTATTCACGGTGAATCATAATCAGAAAGTCGCGAACCAATAGCCAGTCTTGCCTCAGCAACACTTTGTCTTCCTCGCTGAACTCGTAAAATTGGTATCCCAATATAGGGAAATCCTTATACCCATCCAATTTTACAGTCACAGGCGACTTATACCAATAGTACACCCAAATCATATGGGCAAGTTTGTGCCAGAAGTTAGAGGTTTCAAACTCCTCATTAACAATAACAGGAATTGAAACAGCGGTAATACTTACGGGTTCTTTACACTCATAGACATAGATCGAATCTTTTTTCTTTGGCTCAATCATTCCTGTTGTCTTCAATTCCGTCTGTACACCATCAACTATAATGTCTGGTTTCTGTTCACTATCTTTTTTGCATCCAAGAACAGACTCCTCAATGATGTCACCTGCTATTCCTTTTACTTTGTCTCTACCCTCATGATGAGCAAACAATCCATGAGTATCCACCTGTAACAAAGTTTTACCAATAGTTACTTTCAACAAGTTTTCAACTTGTTGCCTTGTAAATATTCTAGTTGAATTTTTCACCTCATTCATTTTGATTTTCTATATTGGGTACAAAAATACAAAGAATTTTTGAATAAATTCTCAATCGTTAAGAAAAAGCATACAAAAAATATATCCGCAGAAATAGATCAAATTCTTTTGACTATCCCGGCTTGATCTCCTACCTTTGCCGAAAAATGGTTATGAAAGAAAAGAAATGGATTAAGACGGAGCAGATGCTCGAAGCGTTGAAGAATGACCCAGATAAAGAGCATGAGTATACTCACTATCTTGGAAGTTGTCTCCACTCTATTCATCGCTTCCGTTAGAATTGCATTACCCAACCTGCGAGCCTTAACTGCCATGATAATTATGCAGATCCATTTTATGCGATAAATAACCCATCCAAAGTAACCTCGCTATGGACAAGACTTGAATGCTTCCCATTAGCCACGCCAAATGTTGTAACGAAGGTATGTACTAACGTCTGCTTGTTCTTAGTCTTTTCTTTGAATAGTGCCATTCTGGTACGAAGCTTCTCCTCATAATCGGCAGTAATCCTATATTCACTTTGACTGAATTTCATTTCACAAAGATGGATAATTCTGTCGGCTCGTTCAATAATGAGGTCTATTTGAGAGCCTCGAACAGCTTTCTTTTTGTCTGCCTGGTCGAACCATGCGGAAACCTCAGTGGCAACACCACCAATGTTTAAAGCCTGCCGTATTTGACGGATATGCATCAGACACAATAACTCAAAAGTAAGACCCTGCCACGACTCCACACTATGTGAGATCGAGTGATGTTGCCACCACTGTTCATCGTATGAATCCTTAAATATCTCAATGTACTTTATATAGAATAGGGTATAGAAGTCTGTCAGTTTATAAATGGCATCGTTGCTATTCTTCCCATAGTATCTGAACTTCATGATGAAGTCGCAACGCTCAAGATTGTTAAGCATCTTTGCAAGTCGCTTCCCATCTATTGAGGTCGTTTTCGCAATCTCACTACTTGTCATTCCGCAACGTCGCTCTGCTAACAATCGTACAATGTCCACGTACTTATCGGCATTGGTAAACAGGGCATTGTAAAGTTCATCAAACTCCAGTCTGAGTGCTCCACCACGTGCAAAACAGAGCCTGTCAACATTTTGCGTAAGACTATCTTTAGTGTCCAAAAGACTTAAGTAGAATGGGACTCCACCAAAGAACATATAGCACTGCGCTATTTGGAATCTGTCCCACAAGCATCCACGTCCCTGTAGATACTGCTCGGTCTCATTCAAAGTAAATGGACGAAGGTATATCTGGCAGGTTATGCGGGCATGTAAGCCTCCCTGATTTTCCACAAGATTGTCAATCATCCATGATGTAGCTGAGCCGCTGGCAATAAACATAATGTCTTTACGGCGTGCCGCCCACCCATTCCAGAAGTTTTCAAATGCTTCTGTGAAGTTGGAACGAAGCGAGTCTATCCAAGGCATTTCATCGATAAACACCACTTTCTTCCTTGCTAATGGTAAAGATTCAAGATATTCCTCTAGGGTGTCAAATGCATCAAACCAGTCGGCAAACTTACGTAGAGCCCGCTCCTTCATTGCTTTCTTCAATACCTTGGCAAAATTACGGAGCTGGATGCGCTGTGATAGCTTGTGGCCACCGACAAAAGTAAAGTCATACGTTTCATTGAAGAATTGGTCTACCAAAAATGTTTTACCAACACGTCGTCTTCCATAAACGATGACAAGTTCTGAACGATCGGAGTCCAAGCATCGTTGTAACTCTGCCATTTCACGATCTCTACCTATAATATTGCGACTCTCCATAATTACCGTCTTTTATAATTTGGTGCAAAGGTACAACTATTTTTTAAAACTAGCACGAAATCCAACTTTTTTCTAATGTTTTTGTGAGGAAAAAGTTGCTTCTCGTGCATATTTTCATCATTTGACTGGTTGACAGTTGAAACCGCTTAGTGTTTTTCTACTTATCAACCTGTTTTTCGCTTCCATAGCAGCCTTAATCTTATCGCCTACTCTTTGGGCCTGCTCCGAGATGCCTATCCGGATGTAGCCCTCAAAGTTCTTCTGCGACTCGTGACCGGTTATACTACGGAGTTCCAGGTCCGACAGCACACCTAATTTATATAGGTTAGTGGTACCGCTCCTTCGTGCCGTATGTGAGCATATCGGCAAATCGCAATGCATACTTGATGTAATAAATGTGCTGTTGCATAAAATCCTGCTATCCCTGCTACAATGTGGTTGGAATGCCGATGTATAAAGGGCGTACCTTTCTCCCTCGAAGGGCGTACCTTTCTCCCTCGAAGGTAGGCACAAACACCCCGTCACTAGTAACCTGTTATCTATACGGCAAGCATTTCAGATTACAGATTACAGTTAGCGAATTTCAGATTTCAGATTTCAGTAAGTGAATTTGACAGTTTGACAGTTGACAATTAGTGAGAGTCAACTTTTCCAGGGTAAGCGTCAACGTTCTTAGAAAAAGCGTCAACGATTCCCCGGGTAGGGTGTCAACCTTTTCCGTATGGTAATGGCAGTCCCAGTCTCAGAATCTCAGTAAGCAAACGCAAACAAACAAACAGTAAACAGTTTGTTGAGTCGTACTAAAAAAGTTGACCACTATTTTTATTATATATATATTATATATAATATATATATAATAATATATAATATATTAATATATTTATTTTGTGTAGTCATCATTCATTTTCGATTACTGTTTACTGTTTGTTTGTTTGAAAATCCGGTGAAAATGATAAACTGTCAACTGTCAACTGTCAACTGTCAAAACGCTTACTGAAATCTGAAATCTGAAATTCGCTAACTGTAATCCGTAATCTGTAATGCGAGAGATTCCAGTATCTGCGATAGCTTGTTCCAGTATCTCCTTCACCTTGTTCCAATATCTGTTATAGGGGGATTCCAGGCATTGGAATAGGGGTATAGAAGGTATTGGCGACAATGATAGCAGGCATTGGAATGTAAGATTTCGTGCCATTTCTTATCTCTCGAGGATCTGCTCGGCATGTTCCTTTGTCTTCACCTGTTTGCCGACAAAAATCTGTTCTATGATACCCTCCTCATTGATAATAAAGGTAGTGCGGATAGTACCCGTCGTCTTCTTGCCATACATGACCTTCTCGCCCCAGGCACCCATCGCCTCCATCAGTGTCTTGTCCACATCAGCAATCAATGGGAAGGGCAGTTCATGCTTCTCCTTGAACTTCACATGCGAGGCGGCGGAGTCCTTGCTCACGCCAACCACCTCATAACCTGCGCCCTGCAACTCCCCATAGTGGTCCCGCAGGCTGCAAGCCTCCGCGGTACACCCGCTGGTATTGTCTTTCGGATAGAAGTAAAGCACTAACTTACGTCCTTTGTAATCACTCAGACGGATATCCCGTCCCTGTTCATCCTTGCCTAATATCTCAGGCGCCTTGTCTCCAATATTCATCGTTTATCTGTTTAAATGATTCTGTTTACAAAGATAACTATTTAGAAATCATACGTTTTTATGTGTAGAATCTTCCAAGTTCCACAAGGAATCCTGGCATGGCGACCCTGATGATCCTGGTCTCCATTATGCCTTCGGATATATTTTATATGTCCGTTTTCGTCGATTCTCACCTCATCGACAAAGCCAATCCCCACTCGTTTTCCGTTGAAATGGGACTTTTTGGAGTCTTGTATGGTTCTTGTCGCTCCTTCAGTAACAAACCCGTCCTCGCCAAGTACTCTTTCTTCCTCCAATGATTTCTCATAGGCGGTGGCAAAGCTGACGACGACTCCACTACCGGCAAGCAGATATTCGTCATCGGCAAGTCTCATGAGGATGGCGCCTCCCTCCTGCCAGATGGAATCGTTCGTGGCACGGGGATCCCAGGGGAGGGTATAATAATGTCGGCAAGTCATGACGATATTCCCGTCTTTAATGATACGCTCCTTGTCCTGATGATCGAAGAGAAGACCCCATGAGGACCCTCTCTGGTTCCCCCTGTTGAGGGGGAGAAGATGTGAGAGTTGGCGGATAAGGTCGTATGCCTTTGTGATATTCTCTGTCTCACGAGGGGGAGCTTGGTCGATGGCAAAGGGAGAGAAACCAAGGGCGTGATGCTCACCAAAAGCATAGAGGGCACGCGCCCCACTGTTCTCACAGCAACGACTCTCTGGGATAAACAGACGGTTGTTGGGTAGCGCATACTGGTCTGCCCACCCTTTGAACCCCGTGTCATAGATGTCAGGAGCAAGCATGGCGAGCTGAGGAGCGCCGGCATGCCACAGGTCGATGAGATGGGCAAGGGGTCCTGCGGACGGATACTGTCCCGGCAGCCTGCCCCGACTGTTCATGGCGGCATTGACATAGAGGGGTATCTGTGTGTGTTTACGAGCCGTCTCACAGAGTCTTCCCACATATTTCGCATAGTAATATGCCATAAAGATCTCATCCGTATAGAGGTCGTCACCGAAGACGGATGTCCAAGAAGACCCACCTAAATCCTCCCTGTTTAGGGAGGACTTGGGGGTTGTTGCTCCTATGGAGAGCTTTATCCGTTTCTTGAGCCACGGATGCAGTTCTTCCAGATGTTTTTTCAGATAGGTGACAAGTTCCGATGGAACACCTTTTTTGTAGGTTTCATCGGAAAGTTTTGAGTGGTCACGAGCCGATTCCAGCATTCCGATCTCATTCTCCACCTGTATCATGCTGACCACGTCCTGTCCTGTCGCGACGAGATGTTTGATAAGCATCTCGAAGGCACGGTTGTCGGCTTGAAACACATTCTCAGAGAAGGCGCTGGCGATCTCCAAAGGTTTTCCTTCCTTCGTACAAGCGCGGGGAAACCGTTTCGTGTCTTTCTTAAACCACAATGGAGCATAGCATGACATAGAGTTTTTCCATGCTCCAAACCATAGGAAGATGATTTTCAGGTTGTTCTCACGAGCTCGTTGAATGGTACGGTCGATGAGGGTGAAGTCAAACTTCCCCTCCTCCGGCTCGATGAACTCCCAGTAAGCTGGCACCAACACCGTATTCAGCCCTAACGTCCTCATCCGTGGTATTACCTCGTCGACATCCTCTACTGAGGTCACTGCAGAGTTACTTAACTCTCCACCAAGAATCGGTAACTCCTGTGCTTGCAGACCAAACACAGCAGACAATACCACCACTAATAGTTTTGCTCGTTTCATAAGGTTTTAGTTATGCTCCTGCAAAAATAATATATTTTACTGAATTGTCAAATAATTGCCAGTCAAAAAGTGCTTTATTCTTTTAGTTTTCGCTAAAAGTATGATGCCTATCGCTACTATCAAGCCCGGCAAAAGGTCTATTAACTGATAGACTTATACTCGCCGGGAGTCATGCCTGTGAGGCGACGGAAATATTTGGAAAAGAACGAGGGATTGGCGAAATGCATCTCATCAGCAATCTGTGCCGCAGGTTTATCCGTGTGGCGCAGTTCTATTTTGATGCGGGTGATGAGAGCACGGTCTATCCAGTCTTTGGCGGTAGTACCGCTGGTCTTGCGGATGACGGTGCTCAGGTAGCGCTCGGTGAGGCACATGCGGTCGGCATAGTAGCCTATCTGGTGATGTTCGGCACAATGCTGGGTGACCAGTTGTAGGAAGCGGTCGAAAATAGACTGCTCGCGTGAACGGCTGCTTGCCAGTTGATCAGACTGCCGATGGAACAGCTGGTCGTAGTGGTGCATCTGGGCTGCCACGAGGGCTGTGACGGTGGGACGGTGATAGTCGTCGGTAACATGAACCGTTTGCCAGATGGTGTCCAGAATATGTCGTGCAATAGCGATATCCTCTTCGCTGACGAGTAGCTGGAAGTCACGCACCTGACCATTGAATGCCGATGGCATCTGTCCCTGCGCAAAGGGCATGGGGAAGTTGGAAAATAGTCCCATACCGAAGACGCGAAGGTCGGGCGACAGGCGCTTAGGGTGGATGATGGTGCCTGGACCGAAATAGACGAGTGTGCCGCTTTTGAGGTGACGGTCTTGGAGGTTGATGTTGATTTCTACCTCTCCGCTCATAATGATGCCTAAGCGGTGATCGTTGATGGTGAAAGGCGGTCTTTGGCGCATCAGTAGACTGAATACTGTGTGGTCACCGCGAATCATTGTCAGTTCGCTATTCATGAACACATGCTCTCGGATTTGCGAGAGGTGTGGTGTAAGGATGTCGCGCATGCGTGAGACATCCATCAGTTGCGGTTGCCTATTCATAATCAGTTCTTTTTGTTGGCAAAGATAATCATTTTCTGCGAAATGATGCTCTATTTTTATATCAATCGAACAAAAAGGACATTTCTTCATTCTTACAGATAATATTACGATGAAAAAAACATCGTACTTTTGCACTCAGAATTCAATGATAAAGATGATATGAAGAAATTGGTTTTAGCTTTGACGATGCTGCCGATGCTGGCACTGGGACAGACGCTGGAAGAGTGTCAGCAGGCAGCAGAAAAGAATTATCCTCTGATTCGTCAGTATGGACTTATCGAGAAGACCACACAGTTGACGGTCGCCAATATCCAGAAAGGATGGCTACCGCAAGTGTCTGCATCGGTGCAAGCCACGTATCAGAGTGATGTGACAGGGTGGCCCGATGAGATGAAAACGATGATGAGCGGTATGGGCATCGATATGAAGGGGCTGAAGAAGGATCAGTACCGCATGGGCATTGATGTGCAGCAGACCATCTATGATGGTGGTGTCATAGGCAGTCAGAAACGTATAGCCCGTGAACAGGGTAAGATGCAGGAGGCACAGAACGAAGTCAATATCTATCAAGTTCGCAAGCGGGTGAACGAGATGTATTTCGGGCTGTTACTAATCGACGAGCAGATCAAATTGAATAGTGACTTGCAGACGCTGCTGGCAGGCAACGAGCGCAAATTGGAGTCGATGACTAAGCGTGGTACAGCAGCCGAGAGCGACCTGCAGAATGTGAAGGCAGAGCGACTCAATGCGGTGCAGAAAGCCACCGAGCTAATATCGCAGAAGCAGATGCTATTGAGAATGCTGAGTACATTCTGTGGTATGGAGGTAAAAGCCGTTCAGAAACCACAAGTGAAGGCTGATGGCAGAAGTATGACGGCAGATAACCAGAGACCAGAACTGAAGGCGCTGGATGCACAGATAGGTGTGCTGAATGCTCAGGAGAAGGCTCTCGACGCTGCGCTGATGCCGAAAGTAGGTGTGTTTGCTCAGGGTTACTATGGTTATCCTGGCTTGAATATGTTTGAGGACATGATGCACCACAAGTGGAGCCTGAACGGCATCATCGGCGCACGTGTGACATGGAACATTGGTGCCCTCTATACCCGCAAGAATGACAAGGCAAAACTGCAGTTGCAGCGTGATATGACGGAAAACAGCCGGGAGGTGTTCCTCTTCAATAACAACTTGGAACAGATTCAGCAGCGCGAGAACATAGAACGCTACCAGAAACTGATGGTCCGCGATGGAGAGATTATCTTACTGCGCCAGGCTGTGAGAAAAGCGGCAGAATCGAAACTGGCACATGGTATTATCGACGTGAACGACTTGGTGCGCGAGATCAATCAGGAGAATGCTGCCTGTGTGCAGCAGTCGGTGCATGAGATTGAGATGCTGAAAGAGATATACGATAACAAATATACGACAAATAATTAGGCATATGAAAAAGATATATTTACTGGCAGGTGTGGTGCTGATGATGTCTGCCTGCGGAAACAACGAGAAAGTATATGATGCTACAGGTGTCTTCGAGGCAACCGAGACAACCGTGTTTGCCGAACAGAGTGGGGCATTGTTGTCTTTCGATGTGAACGAGGGCGACAAGATTGAGGCAGCCCGTCAGGTGGGACTTATTGACACCACGCAGACGTGGCTGAAGATTCAGCAGATGGATGCTACCAAGGCAGTGTATCAGAGTCAGAAACCTGATATGGAACGACAGATCGCAGCTACACGCCAGCAGCTGGCTAAGGCCAGGCAAGACGAGCAGCGCTACCGCGAACTGGTAGCTGATGGGGCTGCCCCCTCAAAGATGCTCGACGATGCTGCGAGTCAGGTGAAGGTGCTACAGAAACAGTTGGATGCGCAGATATCATCGCTGAGCACTCAACTCTCAACACTCAACTCTCAACTTTCGACTGCTGATGTGCAGAAAGCACAGTTGCAGGATATGCTGCGTAAGTGCCACGTCATGACTCCCACAAAGGGTACTGTGCTCGAGAAATATGTGGAGCGAGGTGAGTTTGTGAGTGTGGGCAAACCGCTGTTTAAGATAGCTGATACCGAGTCGATGTACTTGCGTGCATACGTTACTTCGGCACAGTTGCAGAATATCAAGATAGGTCAGCAGGTAAAGGTGTTTGCCGACTATGGCGACGGACAGCGCAAGGAGTATGTTGGCACTATCAGCTGGATATCCTCTCGCTCTGAGTTTACGCCCAAGACGATCCTCACTGACGATGAGCGTGCCGATCTGGTATATGCCGTCAAGGTGGCTGTCAAAAACGACGGATTCGTGAAGATTGGAATGTATGGCGAAGTGAAGCTATGAACGCAATAGAGGTAAAGAATATCAGCAAGTCGTATGGGCGGGTACAGGCTCTCTGCGATGTGTCGTTTGCTGTCAGCAAGGGCGAGGTCTTCGGACTGATTGGTCCCGATGGCGCCGGCAAGACATCACTGTTCCGCATCCTCTGCTCGCTGTTGCTGCCTGATGCGGGTACGGTGACGGTAGATGGCTACGATGTGGTGAAGCAGATGCATGAGGTGCGCAGTAGGGTGGGATATATGCCGGGTAAGTTCTCGCTCTACCAAGACCTCACCATTGAGGAGAACCTCCATTTCTTTGCTACGCTTTTCGGTACTACCGTTGATGAGGGTTATGACTCTATCAAGGCTATCTATAGTCAGATAGAACGCTTCAAAGACCGTAAGGCTGGAGCTCTCTCGGGGGGAATGAAACAGAAACTGGCGCTCTCGTGTGCATTGGTACACCAGCCCAGTGTCCTCTTCCTCGACGAGCCTACCACGGGTGTTGACCCCGTGAGCCGTAAGGAGTTGTGGGAGATGCTGCTGATGCTGAAGGAAAGTGGAATTACCATTGTGGCCTCAACACCTTATCTCGATGAGGTGCGTTGCTGTGAGCGCGTGGCTTTCCTGGATCATGGGCATGTACACGGCATCGGCACTCCTGATGATATCCTCACCCAGTTTGCCAGTATTTTCAATCCGCCAGGTATCGAGGATGGTTCAAGGTTCAAGGTTCAAGGTTCAAGTGAGAATGTCATTGAAGTAGAGCATCTGGTAAAAGCCTTTGGCGATTTCCATGCCGTTGATGACATCTCGTTCAGTGTTAAGAAGGGTGAGATATTTGGATTCCTGGGTGCCAACGGTGCCGGCAAGACGACGGCGATGCACATGTTGACAGGACTGAACCAGCCCACCAGTGGCACAGGAACCGTCGTGGGCTACGACATCCGCACGCAGCATGAAGAGATCAAGAAACATATCGGCTACATGTCGCAGAAGTTCTCGCTCTACGAAGACCTAACGGTAGCGGAGAATATCCGTCTCTTTGCCGGCATCTACGGCATGAAGGACGATGAGATTCGCCGCAAGACTGATGAACTCATGGAACGCCTGAAGTTCACGGAGCACAAGAACGACCTCGTTGGCTCGCTGCCATTGGGATGGAAGCAGAAACTGGCCTTCTCCGTTTCTATCTTCCATGAGCCTGGTGTGGTGTTCCTCGACGAGCCAACGGGTGGCGTCGATCCCGCCACGCGTCGTCAGTTCTGGGAACTCATCTATGACGCTGCCCGTCGTGGCATCACGGTCTTCGTGACCACTCACTATATGGACGAGGCGGAGTATTGTGATCGCATCTCCATCATGGTGGATGGCAAAATCAGCGCACTTGGTACACCAGATGAACTGAAACAGCGTTTCCACCAACCTGATATGGACCATGTGTTTACCTATCTGGCTCGTCAAGCCACTCGTTCAAGTGATTAAGCGTATGAAACAGTTTATAGCATTTGTAATCAAGGAAACCAAGCATATCCTGCGTGACAAGCGTACGATGCTGATACTCTTCGGAATGCCAGTGGTGATGATGCTGCTCTTCGGTTTTGCCATTACCACTGATGTGAAAAATGTGCGCACGGTGGTGGTCACCTCCGAGATGTCGCCCCGTACACAGCAGGCTGTTGAGCGGTTGGCACAATCGGAATATTTTGTCATCACGCAGACGGTGAGCACCCCACAGGAGGGCGAGCAACTCATTCGCAGTCAGAAGGCTGATATGGCCATGGTGTTCTCACACGATTTCGCCAGCAAAAAGGACGGTATTCAGCTGATAGTGGACGGCTCCGACCCCAACATGGCAGCGCAGTGGACGAACTATGCGCAGGGCGTGCTGGCAAACATGCAGGGCAGCATGGTAAACTCCAAAATGCTCTACAATCCGCAGATGAAGTCAGCCTACAACTTCGTACCCGCCATCATGGGTATGCTGCTGATGCTCATCTGTGCCATGATGACCTCAATATCGATTGTGCGCGAGAAAGAGAAAGGTACGATGGAGGTGTTGTTGGTATCACCTGTCAAGCCTCTGATGGTGATCATTGCCAAGGCGGTGCCCTATCTGATGCTTGCCTTCGCCATCCTCATCACCATCCTCCTGATGGCACGTTTTGTGCTGGGCGTGCCTTTGGCTGGTTCGCTATTCTGGATTCTGGCTGTGAGCACCCTCTATATCCTGCTGGCGCTCTCGCTGGGACTGCTCATCTCCAACGTGGCACAGACACAACTCGTTGCCCTACTGCTTTCAGCGATGGTGCTGCTCATGCCTGTGGTGATGCTGTCGGGCATGCTGTTTCCCGTAGAATCGATGCCACAAGTGCTGCGGTGGCTGGCTGCTATTGTGCCACCACGCTACTATATCGAGGCTATGCGTAAGTTGATGATTATGGGTGTGGGTATAGGTGATGTGGCTCGCGAGGTGGCTGTGCTGGCAGGTATGACGGCGGTGCTGCTGACCATTGCCTTGAAGAAGTTCAAGCAGCGCCTGGAGTAATCATAATTTCTAATTCCTAATTCCTAATTATGATAAAGTATCTCATACAGAAAGAGTTCCTGCAGATACGCCGCAATGCGTTTCTTCCCAAACTCATTATCATGTTCCCCATCGTGATCATGTGTGTCATGCCGTGGGTGATGCAGATGGAGGTGAAGAACATCGTGGTGGATGTGGTTGACATTGACCACACTGTGGAGTCGCAGCGGTTGGTACAGCAGGTTGCTGCCTCTAACTATTTCATCTTCGGTGGACAGAAGGCCACCTACGCTGAGGCGATGAAAGACATTGAGAAGGGTAGGGCGGATGTCATCCTCGAGATTCGTGACGGCAAGTATCTCATCGCTGCCAATGCCGTCAACGGCACCAAGGGGGCGATGGGGTCGGCCTATCTATCGCAGATCGTCACCTCGCGCCAGCATAGTATGCCACACTCCCAACTGTCAATGGTCAACTCTCAACTGTCAACTCTCAACTTGTACAACAAAGGTCAGAACTACAAACTCTTCATGATTCCCGCGCTTTTTGCCATTGTGATGATGCTGATGACGGGCTTCCTGCCCACACTTAATATCGTTGGCGAAAAAGAGACTGGTACCATCGAACAGATCAACGTCACGCCCGTTTCTAAGTGGTCGTTCATCCTCGCTAAACTCATCCCTTACTGGCTCATCGCGCTGTTTGTCATCACCGTATGCTTGCTGTTAGCCTGGCTCGTCTATGGCATCACTCCAGCAGGTCCCGTTTGGCTCATCTACGTGCTTGCCATGCTGTTGGCACTGTTCTTCTCGTCGTTCGGACTTATTGTGTCCAACTACTCCGACACCATGCAGCAGGCGATGTTCGTGATGTGGTTCTTCGTGGTGAGCATTATGCTGCTTTCGGGACTTTTCACTCCAACACGCTCTATGCCCCAGTGGGCTTATCTGACCACCTATATCAATCCCATGCACTATTTCATCGATGCTATCCGTACCATTTTTATTCGCGGCGGAGGTCTGCATGAAACATTCCACCAGGTCTTAGCCCTTGCGAGCATTGGTACACTGATGGGCTGTTGGGCTGTACAGAGCTACAAGAAAAATAGTTAACTGGGTGAATAGTTTTCTTGCAGGAAATGGGGAGAAAAAGATTTTTTTTGTATATTTGCAATCAAATAGAACAATACGAGTGTAAAGATTGAACAGATATACGAACTATAATTATAAATACTATGAAAAAGAAAAGAAGTATCGTAATTGTAGAGCCTTTCTCAACAGGATTTAATCTGATTGATGACGTGAGGGCAAGAGGCTATCAGCCTGTGGCTGTGGTTGCTCCATCGCTTGGTACGGACGAAGACCGTGAGACATTCCGTCAGGTAAAGGAGATGTTCTTGATCCGTCTGCCGGAAGAGGTGCCTGTCATCGATGAGAATCCTAACTACGAGGAGGTGCTTGAGGAGGTGCGGAAATATGACCCGCTACTGGTCATTGCTGGCAGTGATTTTGGTGTGGAGCTGGCTACACGGCTCGCCAGCGATTTAGGACTGCGTGGCAACAAATGGGCTAACATCGGCAAGATGACCAAAAAAGGTGAGATGCATCAGGCTCTGGCAGATTATGGCATACGTTACATCCGTGGTCGCATTGTGAATAGTGAGGAGGGGGCAAAGGCTTTCTATGAGGAACTGGGCACCCCGCATGTCGTCGTGAAGCCCACACGAGGGGCAGGTACTCAGGGTGTGCTCTTCTGTGAGGGACTCGAGGAGACACTGGCGGCAGTGCGTCGTTTGTTGGCTCTTGCCAAGGAGAATGAGTATTTTAGCGATATCCTCATACAAGAGCGCATCATCGGCAAGGAGTATATCGTGAACACGGTATCGAGCCGGGGAAGGCACCGACTCGCTTCTATGTGGCAATATAATAAGCTTGCCATGAATGGCAGTAACCTGTATGAGAATACGGAGTCGGTCAATCATCTTAATGTGGGGCATTCCCGTCTCATCCGATATGCTTATCAGGTGCTGGACGCTATCGGTATAGAATGGGGAGCGGTGCACGGCGAGTATATCGTTGACGAGCGCGGACCTGTGCTTGTCGAGGTGAACTGCCGCCCGATGGGTGCCAGCATGTCGCGTTACTATATCGAGCAGATTTTCGGACACCACGAGACGGATGTCCATCTGGACGCTTACCTCTATCCTGAGAAGTTCGAGCAGGAGGCTAAGAAGCCTTATCGCCCTAAACGTAAGGCTATGGTTAAGAGTCTGATAGTGGCCAATGACGTGAACCTGCAATCTGCTCCCATCCTACAACTGGTAAAACACTTGAAAAGCTTCTATGGCGCGTCATTGGAGCGTATGGCGGGAGAACCCACTATTGCCCGTACTCGTGACCTGGAGACAGCGGGGGGTATCATCTACCTGATCAGTGAAGACGAGCAGCAGGTGAAGGCAGACTGTCTGTTCCTGCACAAACTGGAAACGGACTATCCGCAGATGCTCCTCAACGAGCTGAAAGCGACAGAGGACTGTCAGGTGGAACGCCTGCCACTGGAAGAGCAACTGAACAGGATAGACCTTTGTAACAGCACGCTCGTGTTCAGCGACAGCAACGAGGAGTCTGAACATGCTACGGTGGTCGGCGGCAGTCAGCTGGCTACGGTTTATGACAGTTATGAGCAGGGCTTGTTGGACATCAGCCGGCAGGAGTCGTTCCGCGATGTGGAGAGTCTGCTTCAGCAGATGTTCGTCTTCTTCGATAAGCTGCGTGAGGGAGCCCGCGTCTACATACCAGAGAGCACCTACTGCCACCTGCCCTACGGCATCGAGGGTATGGAGATCATCCTTCATGCCGCCGGACTCTGCATCGAGGCTCCCCGTCCCGGCGATTCCCAGATGATGGTGGTCAGCAAATAGCGTCGCAACTTATAAAAGGGATAAAAGAATAGGGCTTGTCACTGGAAACGGTGACAAGCCCTGTTATAATAATGTAAGCTATAATGCTCTTATGCTTCCACGTCATTCTCACGGATGGTGCGACCCATCACGAGGAAGGCGGTAGGTGCTGCGATGAAGATAGACGACAGGGTACCGAAGATAACACCCAGGATCATGGCGAAGGAGAAGCTGCGGATGCTGTCACCACCGAGGATGAAGATACACAGCAATACGATTAGCGTCGTGATAGAGGTGTTGATGGTACGAGCCAGTGTCTGGTTCAGAGAACCATTGAACAGGCTCTGACGGTCGCGCTTCGCATACAGGTTGAAGTTCTCACGTACACGGTCGAAGACCACCACCTTATCGTTGATAGAGTAACCGATAACGGTCAGGATAGCACCGATGAAGGTCTGGTCGATCTCCAGTGACATTGGAACCCATCCCCATAATACAGAGTAGAAACCGATCACAATCAAGGCATCGAGTGTCAGAGCGACGATGGAACCTACAGAGTAAGCCACGTTGCGGAAACGCAACAGGATGTAGAGGAAGATGGCGATCAAGGCGATAGCCACACTGATGATAGCACCATAGGTAATGTCCTTAGCTACGGAAGGACCTACCTTTGCAGAGCTGATGATAGAGCCACCTTCACGAACGTCTGGGTTCTTGAATGCCTCCACGTTAGACTGGTTGACAAAACCAGCTTTCTTCAGTGCGTTATAAAGGATGGTCTCAGCCTTGTCGTCCACCTGTGGGTTGTTAGACTCGATATCCCAGTTGGTAGAGATACGAACGGTCTTTCCATCAGTACCGAGGGCAATCACACTGGTGTTGGCTTCCTTGTCTTTATTCTCACCAATGGTGTTGATGAAGGCACCAGCGAGGGCAGTACGTACCTGCTCAACAGGAACCTGCTTGTCGAGTGTCACCACATAGTTGCGACCACCAGTGAAGTCGATGCTCTGGCTCAAGCCGCGAACAGCGAAGCTGATGATGAACAGGATGGCAGCGACACCCCAGATGGTGAATGACTTCTTATACATACCCATGAAGTTGAACTTGGTGTTCTGCATCATGTTACGAGAATAAGCGGTAGAGAAGGTGAGGTTCTGCCACTTGTCCTTCTTCATCTTGGCATCGTAGATCAGACGAGTCATGAAGACAGCGGTGAAGAACGATACACAGATACCGATCATCAAGGTGGTGGCGAAACCACGGATAGGACCTGTTCCGAAGACATACAGGATGATACCTGTGATCAACGATGTGAAGTTAGAGTCGAAGATAGCGGAGAAGGCGTTCGAGTAACCGAGGTTCAGTGACTCCTTCACGCTATGTCCCTTACGGAGCTCCTCCTTGGTACGCTCATAGATCAGCACGTTGGCATCCACAGCGGTACCGAGGGTCAGCACGATACCAGCGATACCAGGCATTGTCAATGCCGCCTGGAACGAGGTAAGGATACCGAGGGTGAAGAACAGGTTGAAGAGCAGTGCCATATTGGCAAGCATACCTGGGATGAAACCGTACAGCATCACCATGTAGATCATCAGCAGCACGAAGGCTACGATGAAGGAGATGATACCCTGCTTGATGGACTGGGCACCGAGTGACGGACCAACGACCTCCTCTTGTACGATGCGGGTAGGAGCCGGCATCTTACCAGAGTTCAGTGTGTTGGCAAGGTCCTTGGTATCCTCGATGGTGAAGTTACCCGTGATGGATGAGTTACCACCATCAATCTGGGTGAGGATACGTGGTGCACTATAGACAGCGTCGTCGAGGACGATGGCAACGCCACGTCCGATATTCTGCTTGGTGATCTGGCTCCAGCGGCGTGCGCCGTCAGAGTTCATCTGCATCGATACAGAGGGGTGACCCATCTGGTCGAACTCGTCCTTGGCATTGGTAATCACGTCACCCTCCAGTGGAGCACGTCCGTTGGGCTCTGTAATCTTCAGCGCATAGAGGGCGAAGATCTCACCCTTGGTGTTCTCACCTCCGAAATCCTCTGCCTTAGCACCCCAGCGGAGCTTGCACTCAGCAGGGAGGATCTGGCGGGCGATATCGGAATAGATGACCTTGTCGACATCTGCGGTGTCACGGGCGTTGGCATAACCAACAATAGCGAGTCCCTGTGGAACGGGCTGGAAGACGGCGAACAGCGGGTTCTGCTTCAGTGCCTCTGCCTTTGCCTTGGCATCCATCACCTTGTCATTCTTCTTGGCAAGTTTGGCAGCCAGGTTCGCAGAGTTGGCAGCTGTCGTGTCAGCAACGGCTGTCGTGTCAGCAGCAGCGGCAGCTGTAGAGTCAGCCACTTCTACCTCACCACCTGTGGCGGCGTATTTCTGGTTCAACTGTGCGAGCAGGGGATAGATCTCCTGTGAGTTATAGGTCTCCCAGAACTCGAGGTTGGCAGAGCCCTGCAGCAACTTACGAACACGCTCCGGCTCCTTGATACCAGGCATCTCCACCATGATACGACCGCTCTGTCCCTCCAGTTTCTGAATGTTAGGCTGTACGACACCGAACTTATCGATACGGTTGCGGACCACATTGAAAGAGTTGTCAACGGCAGACTGCACCTCTGCACGGAGGGCACGCTCTACCTCGGCGTCAGTGCTGTTGGTGCTCACCTTACCCTTCATCTGCTGGGTGGCGAAGACAGCTGCCAGAGGACGTCCGTTGGAGTTCTGCTTCCAATACTTGATAAACAGGGAGATGAAGTCGTTCTGACTGGTCTCTTCCTCTTTCTTAGCCTCTTCCATCGATTTCTTGTAGGCAGCGTCTGTCTTGTGGTCGGCAAGTACATCGACAACGTCGGGTACTGACACCTCAAGAATCACATTCATACCGCCTTTCAGGTCAAGTCCAAGGCCGATTTCCATCTCGCGGCACTGCTTGAACGAATAGATTCCGCAGTACACTTTCTCGTTCATGATAGAGTCGAGGTACTCCTGACCTGCCTCTTCGCCCATGGCGGCTGCCTTGTTCTCGTGGTAGCGTGTCACAAACGAGAAGGAGAGGTAGAAGCAGCACACGAGGATTAGAACGAGTGCAATAAACTTTACAATTCCTTTGTTTTGCATTTTGTTTTTTATATTGTTTAATTTTGTGATTCCGCAATTTTAGCCTGCAAATATACTTATTTTTCTCCACTTGGCGAAATTTCTAAGGGAAATTCGTCATTTTTTCAATCATTTCCACCTATTTTAATCCAACAAACGATAGGATAATGGTCACTGGCGTCTATTTTACTGTCTATCTTGCAGTTGTATGGGTGGATGTCGGAAGAACAGAAAATATAGTCGATACGGAAAGGGAATCCTTTCTGATTATATGACAAACCGAGTCCTCGTCCGGTAGCAGCGTAGCAGTCGGTTAGCACCTCTGCGAGACGGTGACGGGAGTAGGAGATAGGGTTGTCGTTTAAGTCACCGCAGAGGAGGATAGGATATTGGCGATGCTCCTTGATATAACGACACACTGCCTCAATCTGCGGAGCTCTCTTAGACGCTGACTCTGAGAGTGTTACCAATAGCTTCTTGGACTCCATACGGGCAGTGTCACCACGCATCTCGCCTTTCAGAATCTCCCGGTAGGCGCTACGTGCCTCTTGCTTGAGATGGGTGCCCTCGAAATGATTGTTGATGACCAACAAGGTGTCGTTACCTACCTGTAGGTACCAGGCGGCACTGCCATTGTTGATGGAACGATAGGGGATACGCTCCCGACGGATGATCGGGAAACGGGTATGGATACCGACACCATTGGGGTAGAGGTCGGTGTTGAACATGATCGTGTCGTTATAGGCGTATTTCTTCTCGTAGTGTTTGAAACAATACCGGCGCCAGGTGTCATTATCCTCTTGTATGCAGACGATATCGGCATCCTCCGCGAAGAGATAGTCACGTACTACCTCGAAGCCTTGCTCGTACTTGTAGTTACCACCATATCCGCAGACGTTATAGCTCACGACTTTAAGGGCACCTTCAGGCACCTCCTGCTTCCGCAAATTAAGGGGCATATATATAGATATAGGTACGTACGAGATGAGAAAGCCCAACAGGGGAATCCATATCATGCGAAACTTGAAGACAACCCAGAAAAGCAGAAAAGCAAGGTTGATGAGCAGGAAAAGGGGGAATGTCATCCCGAAGCACGACAGCACTGGATGGTCGGAAGGACTCAACCGGTCGGAATAGCCAATCAGTGTCATAACGATGATGGTGACGAGATTCGCGCCTGCCAGCATCTGAACGGTGAATGTCTTTAGCTGCTTAATCAATTCTGCTGACTTTGGTCAAACAACTTCTTCTTCTCCTCTTTCGTCAGACTGTCATAGCCGCTCTTGCGGATCTTGTCGAGGATCGCGTCAATCTCCTCCTGGTTGGCACGTTTGGGCTTCTTCGGCTCCTCATACGTCGGTTCCTCCGGCTCGTCAGCCCAGCGGCGACGGTTGCTACTGCGCTGCTGTCGCTCGTCGAAATGCCGTTTCATGTTGTCGAAGAACTCCTGTCCTCGGCTGCGACCGAAACCATTGCCGTTGCCTGGGTGTTTCTTCCAATAACGGATCATAATGAAACCGAAGAGCATACCTCCTAAGTGTGCCGTATGGGCGACACCATCACCAGGACCGCTAAGTGCTGAGAACAACTCGATGGCGATATAACCGACAATCAGCCACTTCGCCTTGATGGGGAAGGGGAAGGGAATGATGAACAACCGCTCGTTGGGGAAAATCATACCGAAGGCAAGCAGGATGGCATAGACGGCCCCCGAGGCACCTATCGTCGTCCATAGGTTGAGGTAGTCGGCTGTCGCCATGATGGTACCTCCAAGGTTCACGTTGTCGTAGGCGGCAAGACCTTCTGCCATATAGTTGGCATATTGGGCAATCTCTTGTACTATGCCAGCACCGATACCACACGAAATGTAATAAAAAAGGAATTTCTTCGGACCCCATACCCGTTCGATGACGGCACCGAACATCCAAAGGGCAAACATATTAAAGAAAATATGTGTGAAGCCGCCATGAAGGAACATGTAGGTGACAAACTGGTAAAGGTGGAAGTCCTTCGCCATGAAGAAATGGAGTCCCAATAATGAGGTCAGGTCAATGCCCCGTAATTCCAAAACCCAAGTCGCCACAAATGCCAAAAAGTTGACAATGAGCAGGTTCTTGGTCATCGTAGGTATATTATTCATTTATTCAATTTACAATTCAACTTTTACACTTTGCCGTCAAACAATGATTTTCCATCGTTGACGGTGCAAAATTACGAAAATAATCTGTTTTTTGACGCAAAAAAGGCGCTATAAGCATTTTTTTTCAATAAAAATCTCATTTTTTTTGCAATTTTGTTTGTTTTTTTAATTGTTTCTCCTATATTTGCAGTGGAATACAATAAAAACCGATTTAAACTATTAATATTTATCTTTTTAAACAACAACGATTATGAACAAGACAGAATTAATTGAGAAGATCGCAGCCTCTGCAAAACTGACTAAGGCTGATTCAAAGAAGGCATTGGACGCAACTATCGAGGCTATCGCTGGCGCACTGAAGAAGGGTGACAAAGTACAGCTCGTAGGTTTTGGTACATTCTCTGTAGCTAAGAAGCCTGCTCGTGAGGGTATCAACCCCGCTACCAAGGCTAAGATCAAGATTGCTGCTAAGAAGGTTGCTAAGTTTAAGGCTGGTGCTGAGCTTGCAAAGGTTGTGAACAAGTAATTTTTGTCAAGAAAAATTTAAAGAGGCTTCCTTACGGGAAGCCTCTTTTTTGTAGTCTGTCGGAAAGACTTATTGAGGTTGCTTTCCAATATATGCAAGGATACCACCGTCCACATACAGCACATGACCGTTAACGGCGTCAGAGGCATGTGAGGCAAGGAAGACAGCGGGACCTCCGAGTTCTGATGGATCGAGCCAGCGACCAGCAGGTGTCTTCGCACATATGAATGAATCGAACGGATGACGGCTGCCGTCTGGCTGACGCTCACGGAGTGGGGCGGTCTGTGGGGTAGCGATGTAACCCGGACCGATACCGTTACACTGGATGTTATATTCACCATACTCAGAGCAGATGTTGCGGGTCAGCATCTTCAGACCACCCTTGGCGGCTGCGTAGGCACTGACAGTCTCACGACCCAGCTCAGACATCATCGAGCAAATATTGATAATCTTACCCTCACGACGCTCCATCATCTCAGGGATGACAGCTGAGCTGACGATAAACGGACCTACGAGGTCGATATCGATGACCTGCTGGAACTCAGCGCGTTTCATCTCGTGCATGGGGATACGCTTGATGATACCGGCATTGTTGACGAGGATGTCAATCTGACCTACCTCTGCGTGGATTTTCTCCACGAGTGCTTTCACGTCGTCCTCCTTTGTCACGTCACAGACATAACCTTTCACGTTGGTGATACCTGCCTCTTTGTAATTGGCAAGACCACGCTCCAGCGCTGCCTCGTTGATGTCGTTGAAGATGATGTTCTTGATGCCTGCTGCTACGAAAGCCTTGGCGATGTTGAAACCAATTCCGTAAGATGCGCCGGTAATCCAGGCGTTCTTACCCTCTAATGAAAATAGATTTGCCATAATAGTTTATTTTTAAGTAAAGTGATATTAAATGCAAAGGTAGCAATTTTTTTTGAATTGCCACCTTTATATGATACGTTTTAAGTTTGATTAATACTTAAAATTCCAAAATCAACGATTGACGGGGACGTAGTCGGAGGTCTTGGGACAGATCATAGTATCGTCCTGTGAGTATGTCTTTCGCCCGTTTGGTGTTACCAATTACCTCGACATAGCGCTCCACAGGCATCGTGGCTTCCTGACGGGTGCCATTGAGGATGGTGAGTGCTGTTTTACCCTGGTATCGGCGGGCAATGACATAGATACCTCTATAGGGGATAAACTGGGTCATCGCCCCTTTGGTAATCACTTCGTTACCTTGTCTCCAGTGAAGCAGTCGACTGGTCCATCGGAACATGTCCTGCTCAGCCTTGGTGCGTCCCTCCTTGGTAAAGGCGTTACGCTTGTCACCCGGGAAACCGCCTGGGAAATCCTTGCGCACGTTGCCGTCGGTCACCTCCTTGGTACCGTTCATCAGAATCTCGGTGCCATAGTAGAGTTGTGGGATGCGGTTGACGGTCAATAACAAGGCGAGTGCTTGCTTGAGGGCAAGAGTGTCGCATCCGTTCCCCAAGAATCGGTCGGTATCGTGGTTGTCGATAAATGCCATGACCGATGAGGGGTTGGGGTAGAGGTAGTCATAAACAAACGAGTTGTAGATGCGGTTCAGACCATTCCACCATGCGTCCGTCTCCTCATTCTTTGCTTGATTGAGCTTGTCAAAGAACGAGAAGTCCATGACGGTCTTCAGATAGCTGTTATCTTTGGAGAGTTTACTGTCTTTCTGCCATGCCGCGGTATAGGCAGGCTCGGTAACCCATGTCTCACCAACGGTATTGAAATGGGGATATTCGTTGTCGAGCTCCTTCATCCACTGTGCCATAGCATGGGCGTCGGCATATGGATAGGTGTCCATACGGATTCCGTCGATACCTACCGTCTCTATCCACCAGATACTGTTCTGGATAAGATAGCGCATCAGGTGTGGGTTATGTTGGTTGAGGTCAGGCATTGTGGGTACAAACCATCCCTCCGTTGTCTCTTGCAGGTCTTTCTTAGAGGCGTAAGGGTCTTTGACAGGGGTCAACTTGTAGCTGGTCTGCAGATACAGGTTCTTTTGCTCGTCCTTCAACCATTCCGGAGAGTTGAGCCAGTCTTTCGATGGCATGTCCTTGGTCCAGGGATGCTCAAAGCCCGAGTGGTTGAAAATCATATCCATCACGACCTTCAGTCCCTTGGCATGTGCCTCGTCACATAACCGTCGGTAGTCCTCATTGGTCCCGAAACGTGGGTCTACTCTATAGTAATCTGTAGTGGCATAGCCATGATAGGTGGAGAAACCATTTTCCGTGTCAGGGGAGTCATTCTCCAATACAGGAGTCAGCCATAACGCGGTCACTCCTAATTCGGTGAAATAGTCCAGATGCTCACGGATCCCATTCAAGTCTCCTCCATGTCGCAGACTCGGTTGTGTTCGGTCCTCCTGATAGGGGCGTAGTCCCTTAACCTGTGGGTTATGACCAGCTCCCTGTGCAAAACGGTCGGGCATCAGCATATAGAGCACATCCGCATTGGTGAAGCTCATACGCTGGTCGCCAGCTTTCTCCCTCTGTCTCAGGGTATAGTTTACTTTCTGCTTGTCAAACTTCAGCGTCATGGTTCCAGGCTGTGCTCCCTGCAGGTTGAGGTATAGCAGAAGGTAGTTGGGAGAGTCAAGGCGTACCACACTGTCAATGCGCACATGGGGGTAGTCAGTGGTCACCTCTTTGACAGAGGCGATATTCTTACCATATACCATGAGTTGCAATTGTGGATTCTTCATGCCCGCAAACCAGTCGGTGGGGTCTATCCTGTCTATTTTCACTGCGGCGTTCATTGTTATTATATGCAAAGCAAAGAGTCCTAATAATAATGTTCGTTTCATATTGTCATACTTGGTTTAATTATGTATAATCATTGCAGATTGGGGAGTGACCACTATCTTGTTGCCATTGACGTTGCCCATCCCTTGTTCATTGATGTTACCGTCCTGACATACCACCGTGTATTTATCCTGGGGGATGGTGATGGTTTGTGGCTCCTTAGAGGCATTCAGTACGACGATGATATTCTGCCATTCGTCCTTGTCCTGAAGGTCTTTAAGTCTGAAAGCAACTACCTGTTGAGGGGTCTTCAGGAATTCCAGGTGTTTGCGGACGAGGTCTGCGTTGCCCAGACGAAAGGCAGGATGATGCAGGCGCAAGGCAATGAGTCGTTGGTAATATGCAAAGACTTGCGGGTAGCGTTGGAGATTCGACCATTCTAGACGGTTGATGCTGTCGGGCGACTCATAGCTGTTATGGACACCTTTTTTGTCACGTAGCAGTTCCTCACCACTTAGCATGAAGGGAATACCTTGTGAGGTAAAGACAGCGGTCTGTGCAAGGAGGTCAAGATGAATCAGCTCGTCCATCGTTATCCCAGGCTTACTGGTTTTCAGACGGTCGACCAGACACATGTCGTCATGACAACTTACATAACTCATCATCTGGGTAGGCTCGGCAGCCCAAGGCTCTGTTGAGTAGTTGACGCTCTTCATATCAACCTGTGGGTGCTCGATAGCACCGGCAATACCGAATTTCAGACTCTCCTCACAATTGGGGACTCCTATGAGGAAACCACCTTTGGTGTCGTCGCTGAAAGGACCACGAAGCGCATCGCGTATCTCGTCGGAAAAGGCGGCGATGTGAGGCATCTGCTTAATGTTCGCCTTCATACCCAGTTGCTCGTTAGGCAGGGCACAGGCTCCTGCGCTCCATCCCTCTCCATAGATGAGGATATTGGGGTCAATGGCATCCATCATCTTGCGGATCGCATTCATCGTCTCTATATCGTGAACACCCATCAGGTCAAAGCGGAATCCGTCAATATGGTATTCTTCAAACCAATATCTCACGCTTTCCTCCATGAATTTCCGCATCATAAGCTTGTCAGAGGCCGTCTCGTTGCCACAGCCAGACCCGTTGCTATATACCCCCTCTGCTGTTTTACGATAATAGTAATCGGGATAGGTACGCTGGAAATTGGAGTGATCGATGTCGTAGGTATGGTTATAGACAACGTCGAGGATAACCGAGATACCAGCCTTGTGGAGTGCCTGTACCATTTGCTTGAACTCCCGGATGCGACATTCTGGGTCATAAGGGTCGGTGGAATAGCCGCCATCCGGCACGTTATAGTTTACAGGGTCATAGCCCCAGTTATACTGCGGCTCATTCAGACGGGTCTCGTCCACAGAGCCGTAGTCGTAGCTGGGCAGGATATGGACGGCATTGATACCAAGGTCTTTCAAGTGCTGGATTGCCCAAGGCTCGGTCAGGGCAAGGAACTTACCGGGATGCTTTGCCTCTGGGCGTGCTATAGAGAAATCACGATGGTGCATCTCATAAACGACATAGTCCTGGAAAGGACGCAGCACATGCTGGTCGTCAGCCCACCCCTTGGGGTTGGTGTCACGCATGTCCAGGATAACCCCTTTCTCACCATTTACTGTTACCGCCTTGGCGAACACTCCAGGAGAAGCCTGTCCGTTGACGACAAACTGATAGGTCTTTCCTTTCTGGTCACCAGAGAGCGTTGCCGTCCAGATGCTGTCACTTTGTAGTTTCATGTGAATACTATCGTTATCGATGACCACCAGACACCTGGCGTCAGTAGGTGCAAACAACTTGAAGACGGTCTCTTGGGGTGAGTAGGTTACTTCGTCGAAGTGAAATGTCTCTGTCGTAGGCTTGCAAGCTGTCAGTAGCACTGTCATTCCTATTAATAAAGTTCTTCTCATTGTGCTATCATTGTGCTATCAGTGAAATTGCAAAACCGCCACCAGGAGCCTCTGTCAGTTTCAGGGAGTCACCAGCCTTCACCACCTTCTTGGTGATGACGTAAGCCTTGGGGTTCTTCTCGTAATGGGCATCCTTGGCATCAGCATAAATAGTACAGTTGTATTTCTTTCCTTTGTCTAGGAAGTCGAGTCTGATGACACTCTGGTGACCGTTCTCGTCACACTTGCCACCGATAAACCAGTTGTCGGTGCCTTTTGCCTTACGAGCCACTGTGATATAGTCGCCTGGCTCTGCCTCTAAATATTTGGAGTCATCCCAGTCGCAGGCAACGTCACGAATAAACTGGAAAGCGTCATCGTATTTCTCATAGTGCTCTGGGAGGTCTGCCGCCATCTGTAACGGGCTGTACATTGTCAGATAGAGCGCCAGTGTACCAGCGATAGTGATGCGTGCCCAAGAGGTGTTATTGCTCCATGTGTCTAACTTTGTCTCAAAGATACCAGGGGTATAGTCCATCGGACCACCTTGCAGGCGGGTGAATGGCAAGATACAGGTGTGGTCGGGGTTGTTGCCGCCGAAAGCTTCGTATTCTGTGCCTCGTGCACTCTCGCCACCTACCAGGTTAGGATAAGTGCGACAGAGTCCTGTCGGACGGGTGGCTTCATGGCTGTTTACCATCACATGGTGTTTCGCCGCCTCTTTGATGACATACAGGTAGTGGTTGTTCATCGACTGTGAGTAGTGATGGTCGCCACGAGGGATAATATCACCTACATATCCCGTCTTCACAGCATCGTAGCCATATTTGTTCATCAACTCATACGCTTCCTTGATATGTCGCTCGTAGTTCTGGGTGGAGCTACTGGTCTCATGGTGCATCAGGATCTTCACGCCCTTGGAGTGTGCGTACTCATTGAGCATCTTGATATCGAAGTCGGGGTAGGGGGTCACGAAATCAAAGACGTCCCGTTTCCACATATTCGCCCAGTCTTCCCAGCCGACATTCCAGCCTTCTACCAATACCTGGTCGAGTCCGTTCTTTGCAGCAAAGTCTATATAGCGCTTTACCTTCTCATTATTGGCAGCGTGCCGCCCATTGGGTTTTACACACTGCCAGTCTATCTGGTCAAGGTGGATACTGGGGAAGTCATCAGTGTAATGCCAGCTTGACTTACCCACAATCATCTCCCACCATACACCACAATATTTCGTGGGATGGATCCAGCTGGTATCCTCAATTTTGCAAGGCTCGTTGAGGTTAAGGATGAGATTACTTGACAGTATGTCACGAGCGTCATCACTAACCATCACTGTACGCCAAGGAGTGTTGCAGGGGGTCTGCATACAACCTTTCAGTCCTGTGGCGTCAGGTGTCAGATGACTGACGAATGTGAAAGCCTTGGGTAATTGATAAATGGAGGGCTTAGGATTGGGTGTATAGGCATTACTGCCGCCACCCAATTGTGTTGTCAGCGCTTGGGTTTCCGCGTCTACCAGTTCGAGATGCATGGTTGCATAGTCAAGACAGGCTGCCTCATGGATATTGATGTACAGCCCATCATCAGATTTCATTTGCAAAGAAGTCTGCACACCTGTCGGCGAGAAGACGGCAACGGAGGAGTTGTCCCAGTTGACAGCACTCTTCATTCGTCCGCGAATCTCTGAGAGGCGTGTCTGTTGTGTGATCTGCTCCTGTGTGTCGTAATCTCCAGGCAGCCACCATGCCATATGGTCGCCAGCCATAGCGAACTCAGAGTGCTCCTCTTTGATGAGGAAATAGTTGAGATCCTTTTGTTGTGGGAACTCATAGCGGAAACCGATACCGTCGTCATACACACGGAAACGGATCATCATCTCACGTGTTTGTGTCTCCATCCACATTCCCTTTGTCCCTGCCTTCTTGGGATAGTGGTGAATGTCCAGTCTCTGCTCGAGAGTAACTGCATATTCATTATAATGATTACGGATATCCTTGGTCTCGCCCCACACAGGTTGCCACGTCTCGTCGAAAGAAGTGGTAGTCTCCTCTTTAATGGAGAAATGATCCATCAGGTCTGTCTCGCTCATTCCTTTAGAGGCATGCTTGTCCTTGGCAAGTTCCAATCCCAGTCTGCTGGGCTTAATGACATCTTTGCCTTTATAAGTCATACTATAGGTGGGGACTCCATCGTTTACATGGAAAGTCAAAACGATATTGCCGTTTGGTGATTTCACTTCAGCAGCAAGAGCTGTCAAAGGCAATAGTAAGAGTGTAAGGAAAAAGTGAATGCGTCTCATATTATTATCTACCACTTTGTGAGATTAATGTCTTGATTGTTTCATTGAAATCATCGGCTTTTAACAAGTCCTCTATGGTCATGTGCATCCGATAACGCCAGTAATGGCGAGGGTTAGCAGGGATATTGATACGCTCTGCATTCTGGTCGGGCAGTCGTAGTTTCTCGTCTATCGACAGCCAGTCTTGCAGGGACAGCAGACAGAGCATACTGGGTGATGTCAACTGCCGGCTCACAATATCCTTGGCAAGCCAGCCAGGTAACGGATGAGGCGCGTCACCACCACGGCGCAGTGGTCCGTTGTAATATACTTGCGTCTGCTCATAGTCCTCGTCCCACCATTGGCGCAATGTTGGCATGTCGTGTGTCGAGAAGGTACATACACTGCGATAGGGATTGTGTGACAGTTTGCCAAACCGTAAATTCGGATCCTTGGGCATGGTCTGGATCTCGAGCGACAGGATGCGCAGCTCGTTCATCACCCAGGGAACACATTCGGGTACCATACCCAAATCCTCCGCACATACCAGCATACGGGTGGCTTGTGTCAGACGGGGCAGCTTCTTCATCGCCTCCTGATACCAGAATTGGTTGTTACGACGATAAAAATAGTCGTTATATAAACGGTTGAAATTGTATTTCTGTTCCTCGTCTAACTGTTCGTAAGCTTGTTGGAACTGAACGGCGATACGTGGATGCCAGCGGTCGTTACGCTTGTGGTCAACCAAGAAGAGACCATCGTTGAAATTCACACCATAGCCGGCAATCTCTTCCTTGCTCATTCCCAAGGCTGGCGCAAACTGCCCCATCAGTCCTGACTTCTCAGGTACGGGTATCTCCCAGATGCGGAAGAAGCCTAACACATGGTCAATACGATAAGCGTCGAAAAACTGAGCCATCTTACGGAAGCGGCGTGTCCACCATACACAATCGTCTTTCATCATCTCATCCCAGTTGTAGGTGGGGAAGCCCCAGTTCTGTCCGTCAGCAGAGAAAGGATCGGGTGGGGCACCTGCCTGTCCGTTGAGGTTGAAGTATTTAGGCTCCACCCATGCCTCTACGCCGTCACGGGAGATACCGATGGGGATATCACCTTTCAGAATGACATGATGCTGACGGGCATACTCATGGGCGGCATGCATCTGCTGGTCGAGGTTATACTGTACGAAGAACCAGAACTCTACATCCTTGTCTATCTTCAAGGCTTTCACCGTCGCGTCTTTGGGCCATTCCGAGAACACCGCAGTCTTGTATTTGTCACGGTAGTAACAGAAAGCGGCATAGGGCACCAACCACTCCTTGTTTTGTTCGTAGAATGCCTTATAGGTAGCACGGCGCTTGATAGTTGCCCATTCCTGCTCAAATAACGCATGCAGATAATCCATCTTAGCAGCGAACATCCGCTCATAATCAATCTGTGGCAGGGCATTCAGCTCATGGCGGAGTTGCTCGAATTGGATTTTTATTTTTTCATCCTTAATCTCTGGCAACTGCCTGAAGTCCGTGTATTGCGGATGCAGGGCATAGATACTGATACTATTATAAGGATAGCTGTCCTGCCATGTCTGAGTCATATTGGTATCGTTGATTGGCAGTATTTGGATGATATGCTGGTTGGTCTTGTCCGCCCAGTCGACCATCATTTTCAAATCACCGAAATCGCCTACACCGAAACTGCCCTCACTGCGGAGGGAGAAGACAGGGATGACGGTTCCGGCTCCCTTCCAAGGATAGATAGGGAAGAAAGCCCGAGAAAGCTCGTAAACGATGACTTCCCCTTTCTTGATCTGTGGTAGTACCACTGTGCGGTTGTTGCCATTCTCCCAAAGTGGGGTGACATCCTCCTCTTCGTCCAGCGCTACAAACTTAAACTCCATCGTCTCTCCCAGTTCATCAGCATCCAGACTGATGACCCATTCGTGACTCTCATGCTCTGTCATTTTTAAGGCACGCTTGGCTTCCCAATTACCTAAAGCCTCTCCACTTCCCAGTAAGGCAAGTCGCTCGTTGCCTCGTAATTGCGGGGCACGTACTTTCAGTCTTACCACTTGAGAATAAGATACCTCCTCGCTCTTCTCACGCTTACGGGCTGCAATACATTCTGTAAAGGCAGAAGAATACATATAGGAATCCTCTGGGATGTCTATCCAATGGTCATATACCATATAGAAGTTCGCTTTGGGAGCAATAATCTCTAGATGGTGAGGCTCTGTAAGCCATTCATGACGAGCCTCCTTGTCACCTCGGTAAACACTATAATAATAATCGATATGGGCTTCTGCCTTGGCACCCTTTGTTAATTGATACGACCAATGTAGTCCGTCAAGGGTACTCATCTTGTATTGAGTAACCTTTGACTTGTCGTCTTCCGACATGATGTTCAGTACCAGATTTTCACCGAAAGAGGTCTGATATTCCAGGTTAAATAATAGTTTCATAAGCATATATTTATAGTTTCTATTGGCAAAAATACAAAAAATCCCCATGCGGATAGTCCGAATGGGGATTGTTTTTCAAGTTATGGAATGCAAACGTTTGCACCAATTACTTTTGTCGGATGACTGTGACACACGCCGCTCCAGCGACCAAAAGGACGCCAGACACTATCATCATCGTGGATTGGTGACTACCTACCAAGGAAAGGACGATGCCTCCACAGAGTGCGGCAATAATCTGTGGAATACAGATGGTACCATTGAATAACCCAAGGTAAGCCCCCATGTGTCCATAACCTTGCAGGGCATTGGTGACGAAGGTGAAAGGCATTGCAAGCATTGCCGCCCAGGCACATCCTATCAGCAGGAATGGAATGAACTGCAGGTAGGCATCATGGATATATGGCACAAGTGCAAAACCGACGGCTCCGATGATGAGGCTGACTGCATAGGCTACCTTAATGTTCTTGAGTTGGGGCAGTACAGCGGCCCAGATAACGGAGCCGATAGCCTGTACGGCAAACAGTACGCCCACCCAGTTGCCGGCAGTTTGAAAGTCCTCGCAAGCAGGGTCTGTCGTGTTCCATACCGTCTCGGCAATAGCTCCTGTCGTGTAATTCCACATATAGAGGAAAGCTGCCCAGCAGAAAAACTGTACCAGTCCTACCTTCCAGAAAGTGGAAGGGGCTTTACGCAATAATGTGATCCAGTTGCCAGAGTTCTCTGAGTTCTCGGAATGCTCTGAGTTCTCAGATTTTTCCGAATTTCCATTATATTCCGCATATTCCTTTGGGTTCCACTCCTTAACTTTTAAAGTGGTATAGATGACACAGAGGATCAAGATCGCCGCACCGATATAGAACGACCAAATGACGCTGTCGGGAACCACACCCTTCTCGGCGACGTTACTGATACCGATGAAGGTAAAGATAAAGGGGAGTAGAAAACCTGCCACACTGCCTGCGTTACAGAGGAACGACTGTATGCTGTATGCTTTTGCCTTTTGCTCTTCGTTTACCATGTCACCCACCAGCATCTTGAAAGGCTGCATTGCCATATTGATACTGGTGTCAAGAAACATCAGGGCAATGAGTCCGAACATCATGGCGGCACTGACCGCTAGTCCCAGCGATCCTGCGTTGGGCAACAGACACATCACCAGAACGGCAACAGTAGCTCCTATAAATAAATAAGGTATACGTCGTCCGAAACGGGTCCATGTCTTGTCACTTAGTGAACCTACTATTGGTTGTACCAAAATACCCATCAATGGGGGTAATATCCAGAAATAGCTCAAGTTGTGAGGGTCTGCGCCTAGTGTGGCAAAGATACGTGAGATGTTAGCGCTTTGGAGTGCATACGCAATCTGTACCCCGAAGAATCCAAAACTCAGGTTCCACAGGCTCCAAAATGGTAAATTCGGTTTTTGTTTCATATCTCTTTTTCTTTTGTTATATTCTTAATATACTATAGTGACTATAGGAACTATAGGAACTATATTACTATACCCTATCTGGTAGTTCCCCTGATGATTAAGCGGGTTCTTACTATTCTTCGTTCCATCTTGCTACGAGGGATGGTTCCTTCCACATGTCCTATCAGGATGTCGGCGGCCTCTTCCCCGACTTTCGTGCCTCGTTGTTCCACTGTGGTCAGCATGGGGTCGCAGGCAACGGCACGTTGTCCGTTAGTAAAACCACAAATAGAGATGTCGTCGGGCACCTTGAATCCCATGCGCTTTGCCGTATAGAGGATGCCTATTGCCGTGTCATCGTTGACGGCAAAGAATCCATTGGGTGGGGCAGGGCTTTTAAGGATCTCTGGAGTAATCGCCTCTGCATCTGTCCGGTTGTCACAAATACGTACCAGTTCCGGATCAGGTTGGATGCCGTTTTTCAACAAGGCATCCCTGTAACCGTTATATCGGTTTTTGGAGATCTCCAGTGTCATTGCGGAACCATAATAGGCAATCCTGTTACACCCCGTTGCTATCAGATGCGACACAGCATTGAAGGCACCCATATAGTCATCCACCACCACGCGGCTAGCATTTACTCCCGTACAAATACGATCGTAGAAAACCAAGGGGACTCCTGCGTCTATCAGTCGCTGGAAGTGATCGTATCTCTGGGTGTCTTTAGCCTGGGACACGATGATGCCGCATACCTTGTTCTCGTAGAATGACTGGCATATTTTCACCTCTCGCTCATATCTCTCGTCACTTTGTGCTACCATGATACGGTAACCGTGAGCTGATGCCTCTTCCTCGATGCCGGAAAGGATGGACGAGAAATAATAATGGGCAAACTCAGGGATAATGACCCCGATAACTTTCATAGGCTGTATCCGGGAATGACGCAGTGACTCTGCGATCATATTCGGTGTGAAGTTATGCTCCCTTGCATACTGCTGGATAGCAGCACGCCGCTCCGCAGAGATGCGGGGCGAGTCCTTCAGGGCTCGTGAGACGGTTGCTACACTGATACCTAGCTCACGAGCAATGTCCTTCATTGTCAAGGGGGTACGTTCTTCCATTTCCTGATTTTTAGTCTGATGATGCAAAGGTATAGAAAAGTTTCTTTCCTTATTCCTTTACCTTATTTATTTTATATATTATCCGATGTGCAAACGTTTGCATGTCCTTAATAACGTTTTTAACTCAAAAAAAGTATGAACGAATGCAAACAACTCTTATCTTTGCATCAGAAATCGTGAGGATTTTACGAAACTTAAAACAATATATTAACTTAAAAATTCTAAGATGAAGCAGGTAAACATTACAACTCCGTTAAGGATGCTTGTCCTCTTATTAGGACTCTTTCTTTCGGTAGGAGCCTTTGCACAGATTGATGTCAAAGGTCATGTTAAAGATGCTCAGGGCGAACCGATTATCGGTGCGACGGTACGTGTGGTAGGTACTCAGACCGCTACTGTATCAGACTTCGATGGTAACTTCGCCTTGAAGGCTAATCAGGGTGCTGACATCAGCGTGTCGTATGTGGGTTATCAGACTCAGACCGTGAAGGCAGCGTCAAGTCTCGACATCACCCTTTTGGAGGATGCTGCAGTTCTCGACAATGTGGTTGTCATTGGTTACGGTCGTGCTAAGAAGACCGACTTGACTGGTTCTGTGACAGCTCTCAAGCCGGATGAGATGAACCATGGATTGCAGACTTCGGCACAGGACATGTTGCAAGGTAAGATCGCCGGTGTGAATATCACGAATAGTGGTGGTGAGCCAGGTGCTGGTGCAACCATCCGTATCCGTGGTGGATCCTCTCTGAACGCTTCCAATAACCCATTGATCGTGATTGATGGACTTGCTATGGACAGCTATGGTATGCAGGGTGCCTCTAACCCACTCAATCTGGTGAACCCAAATGATATCGAGAGCTTTACAGTGCTGAAGGATGCTTCCGCTACCGCCATCTACGGTAGCCGTGCTTCTAACGGTGTGATTATCATTACCACCAAGAAAGGACAGAAGAACTCCAAGCCACGTATCTCTTATAACGGTAATATCTCTATCAGTGCTGTGAAGAAGAAGATGGATGTGATGAACTCCGCTCAGTATCAGGCATATGTAAAGGATCGTGTGATGAGTGAGAAGGGATTGACGGAAGAGGAGTATCTAGCCAGTGATTATTATAATAGCCTCGGCTATTTCGATGCAAATGGTAATCACCTTTTTGCAAATACCGACTGGCAGGATGAGATTTACCGCACTGCCGTCAGCACAGACCATAATATCACTGTAGCCGGTGGTATTAAGAATATGCCTTATCGTGTTTCTTTCGGCTATACCAATCAGAGCGGTATCGTCAAGACCAGTAACTATCAGCGTTATACAGCCAGCGTGAACCTTTCTCCTTCATTCCTCGATGACCACTTGAACATTAACTTCAATGCAAAAGGAATGTATTCAAAGACAAAATATGCTAATGCTGGCTCTGCTATTGGTGGCGCAATCTATATGGATCCAACGAAACCTATCTATGATTACAACAAGGATAACGGTTATGGTGGATACTGGCAGTGGCCCGGTTCTACGGACTGGCAAGATCCTACATGGGGTAATACAGGTGTGAATACCTTTGCTACCGGTAACCCTGTTGCTGCACTCAATAACTATAGTGATGAGGGTAAGTCAAAGGCTTTGATTGGCAACATTGAGGCAGACTATAAGATTCACGGTTTTGAGGATTTGCATATCCATTTGAACATGGGTATGGATCTCAGCACAGGTAAGACTAACAAGTCACAGAGTCCTTATAGTTATGCTTCTGGTACCTACTATTACGGAAACTATGGTTGGAACACCATGGATACCTATAACCTCTCACTCAGCCTTTATGCCCAATACATAAAGGATGTGGCAGAGATTCATCATTTTGATGTCATGGCAGGTTATGAGTGGCAGCACTTCCATAAGAAGAGTGACTATTTCTATTATGGACTCTATCCTTTAACTTCTCAGAAGGTAGACGAGGATGGTAATCCATTAGCAGGTGAATATTATTTGCCTTCAGAGAATACGCTCTATAAGACAGAAAACTACCTCGTATCATTCTTCGGTCGTTTCAACTACTCGTTGATGGATCGCTACATGTTGACCTTCACCCTGCGTGATGACGGTTCTTCTCGTTTCCATAAAGACAAGCGCTGGGGCGTATTCCCCTCTCTTGCACTTGCATGGAAGATCAATGAGGAGCCTTTCTTGAAAAAAGCTACTTGGCTGTCTGATTTGAAACTCCGTTTAGGATGGGGTATCACTGGTCAGCAGGAGGGTATCGGTGACTATACCTATATTGCTACTTATACACCAAACTCTCAGGGTGCCTATTATCCCTTGTTCGGTGATGGACGCACCTATCGTCCGGATGCCTATAACCCCAACTTGACATGGGAGAAGACAACCACGTGGAATGCTGGCTTGGATTTCGGAATCCTCAACAACCGTCTGACCATGAACTTTGATGTATATCATCGCAAGACGAAGGACCTGATTAATACTGTTACAGTTCCAGTAGGTACAAACTTTAAGAACAAGGTGACCAGTAATATCGGTTCACTGCACAATACCGGTTTCGAGTTTGCAGCTAACTGGCGTGCTATCCAGACAAAGGACTGGAACTGGCAGATTGGTTATAACCTTACTTATAACAAAAACGAGATTGACGAGTTGATAGCAAGTTCTGGCGAGGGCTATAAGATTCTTCATGGCGGTCTTGCCATTGGTGACGGTGGCTCTGATGGTGTGAAGGCATGGTCGGTAGGTCACCCTGTGGAGGCATACTATGTCTATCAGCAGGTCTATGATATGAACGGACAGCCTATTGAGGGACAATATGTAGACCGCAACGCTGATGGTATCATCAATATCAATGACCGTTATTTCTACAAGAAGAGTACTCCTGATGTAACGATGGGCTTCACCTCTAAGTTGATGTGGAAGAAATGGGACTTCGGATTCTCTCTTCGCGCCAGCATTAATAATTATGTATATAATGGTGTAGAGGCAGGTAACTCTAACCTCGTACTCTCAAATGTGTTCTTGGGTAATTCTTGGCACAATGTGATTGACATTGCTCGTCCAAAGAACTGGCAGACAGGAACAGTTGTTGGCGCTCTGAGTGACTATTATATCCAGAATGCCTCTTTCTTGAAATGTGATAATATTACGCTGGGTTATTCTTTCGACACCTTGTTCGGTCTGAAGGCGAGCGGTCGTGTGTATGCAACAGCTCAGAATGTATTTACAATCACTGATTACAAGGGACTCGATCCTGAAATTGACGGTGGCTATGATGGTAACATGTATCCACGTCCGTTTGTTGGAATTCTTGGTTTGACCCTTAATTTCTAAATCTCATTCATTTAAAAGATTATAAGTTATGATACTGAATAAAATCAAATCATTGATTCCTGTAGCTGTTGCCGTTTTGGCTTTTGGCACCATGACGACATCATGCACAGGCGACCTTGATGTAGACAATATCAATCCGCAACAGACCAGTGAATTGGATACTGATGCTCTATTGAACAAGATATATTCTTGTTTTGCTCTCACAGGCCAGAAAGGTCCTGGCGATAACGATGATGCTTGGAAGGATATCCTTGACATCGATGAAGGACGTTCTGACTTATTCCGTAAGTCATGGGAGCTTAACGAACTTCCTACTGGAGAGGCAACATGGAGATGGGATGATACAGGTCTCCCTGAACTGATTGATAAGACATGGGGTGCTGACAACGCAAGCTCTGTTGGTCTGTACTATCGTTTGTTCTTCTCTATCACATTGTGTAACTACTATCTCGACCAAGTCCCCGAGGATGGTACATCAGATGTTCAGCAGAAGCGTGCAGAGGTTCGTTTTATCCGTTCTCTTCTGTATTACTTTGTGATGGATTTCTATGCTAATGCTGCTTTCACAGAACATGTTAGCACAGAGGCTGGCGTTCGTTACACCCGTGATCAGTACTATAATTATATTGAGAGTGAGTTGCTGGCTATCGAAGATGAACTTGCTAATCCAGGAGCCAACACTTACGGTCGCATAGACAAGGTTGCTGCATGGTTGCTGCTGTCCCGTCTTTATCTGAATGCAGAGGTATATACAGGCACTGCTCAGTGGGCAAAGGCTAAGGAATATGCAGACAAAGTTATCAAGAATGGTTATTATAAGCTTTGTACTGCTGGTGCCACTAACCCCAAGACAGGAGAAGTATATTCTGGCTATCAGATGTTGTTCCTTGCTGACAATGACACCAATGGTGCTCAGTATGAGAATATTTATCCCGTCCTGAATCACGGTATTGACACACAGAGTTATGGTTCAATGCACTTCCTTGTACTTGCTATGTACGACAAACCAACAGACGGTAAAATGGATATTGATATTCCCTCAGGAACAGACTGTGCTTGGGGTAAGTGTGGTAAGCTGACTGGCTATATTGTAGACAAGTTCTTTGGCGTGGGTGGTGAGGTACCTGCAGTAACAACAAAGACACAGGATATCACAACTGCTGCTGGCGACGACCGTGCATTGTTCTACACCACAGGCTTTACTCGTAATATCGAGGACCGCTCTGACAATCTGAATGGTTATGGATGTGTTAAGTTCCGTAACGTTCGTTCTGATGGCAATGTTACAAGTTCTATTGTCAAGGTTGACACAGACCTGCCTTTGATGCGTATCGCTGAGGCTTATCTGAACTATGCTGAGGCAGAGACCCGTATGAATGGCAGTACTTCTGATGCAGCCGAAAAGATAAACGAACTGCATAAGCGTGCTCATGCAGCTACCAAGACAAACTATTCTCTTGCTGAAATTCAGGATGAGTGGGTGAAGGAGTTCTGGTTTGAGGGAAGAAATCGTATGGATCAGGTTCGCTTCGGTACTTACAATGTTCCTGCATACCGTTACATCTATGGTATACCTGTTAACGACTTGCTTAACAACCCGAATCTGATACAGAATCCTGGTTATTAATAGACATACAAACATCAAATAGATTATGAATATGAAAAAGATATATAAAAGTCTGCTTTTCGCAATGGTAGCCTGCCTGCCTTTCCTTACATCCTGTAAGGACGACAATGGCAGTAATCCTACCATCTGGATCCCTGCGTCATTTGAACTCAATGAACCAGAGTTTGCAGCGAACAATGTCTATGATTTGCCATCTGCTACCACGTTGAATCTGACGACCTCACAACCTAATTATGGTGGCTGGCCTGCTGCAGTGACCTATGCCGTACAGATCTCTCTGGATGGCAAAGATGACAGTTGGAACGAGCTCAAGACAACGTATACCTCTACGAAGATCGGTATCAGTACCGCTGAGTTGAATGCTGCCGTATTGGATATGTATCGTAAAGCTCATGAGGATGCTGATCCTGAAGGTGTGATGCCGTTATACTTCCGTTTGCGTGCTTTCCTCGCCGACACTGGTGCACATTATGCTGAGGTGTTCTCAAATGCTATTCAGGTAAATGTGCTGAGCTACGATAAACCTAGTGAAGTGACCATGCCTACAGCAGTTTATGTCTGTGGTAATTCTATCGCCGAGGCATGGAGTACCTGGAAACCTGTAGCACCTGTCTATGGTAAGGAGGGTCGCTTCTACACCATGATCTATAATAATGCCGATGGTTTCAAGTGGGGCTATAAGGAGAATGACTGGTTTGGCTATGACAAGATTACGGAGTTCGATAATCAGGTACCTGATCTGGAGATCACCGCTGCCAGTGATGGTAATATCGTCTTCAGCAAGGCTGGCTGGTACGTCCTTGAGTTTATCTGCAAGATTGTTGGCAATGATGTCCAGGTGAAACTGGTTGTTGCTCCTGGCGCTGCTGGTGTGATTGGTAACTCTATCGGAAACTGGGATGGCATACTGATGGATGTGCCTGCTGGTAAGACAGAGTGGACGTTCAGCGACTTTACCGCTTCTGGTGAGCTTCGTGCATATATTGTGGTTCCTGGTGAGGACTGGTGGCGTACAGAGTTCACGCTCTATAGCGGTACGACCGTCTACTATCGTGACTTTGATATTCCTAGTGACTGGGCTTCAGGTGCCGCAGAGAAGGCAGATCCTCCCAAGCCAGATCCAGAGAACTACAGTCAGCAAGTAGGACCTGGCAAGACGCTCAAGGTTAACTTCGATAACAATACTGGTTCTATTGAGTAACATAAAAAACAATGAGTCGTATGAAGAAAAATATATTATTAGGTGGAATGCTGCTCTGTGCAGCAGCATTCACTTCCTGTAACGAGGACTTCAAAGACTGGGCGGATCCACAGTCGAATGCCCAGGGAAATCCTGCTGGTACGTATGGTATTACTGTCTCTCCAGGCAGTCAGGCTAATGTGGTGATGGATAATGCCACTGAGATGTCAGAGATCATTACAGTCACAGCAGGTCAGGAGGAGGTGTCAACCATTGTCCTGAAGGATATCACCATCGGTGGTCAGAAATTGCCTTATACTTTTGAGAAAGGTGTTATCTCCGTGAAGTCCGCACAGTTGGACTCTTTGGTAGAGGCTGTGACCCTTGACCGCTCTGCCACTCCTCATGCAGTGATAGTAAAGACGGAATGGTCAGCTGTTCTGGCAACGGGTGAGGCAGTCCCTGTTGAGTCAGAGACAGAGATTTCCGTCACTCCGTATTCAAACATTCCTGAGATTGACCCTAAGGGCTACGCGATGTTGGGGCAGTGGCAAGGATGGGATCCCAGTAACCCTACATGGATGACTGAGGTGGAGCCGGGAGTCTATCAGGCTTTGGTGACTACGACAGATGCCGGTGACAACTGGTATAAGTTCTATAAGGGTTCTGGTTTTGATGCTGCCAGTTTCCCATGGGATGACGTAGCCTTAGGTTGCGCAGAAAATGGTGATGCTACATCTCCTAACTTGCTCGTTTGGAAGGATGACCCGCGTTTCGGTAAGTTCGAGACTCCTGTTATCAGCGGAGCTGGTCAGTGGCTGGTTACCCTTGATATGAACAAGTTCTGCTTCAAGTATGAGCCGAAGGAGACCAAGTATTATGTAGTTGGTGTTCCTAATGGTTGGAGTACGGAAAATAAGACTTGTCTGATGTATGCTCTCGGTGCCAATAAGTTCTCATACACTACGTCATGGAACAGTCAATGGAGTATGAAATTCTGGTCTGAGGAACATTTCGGAGACTGGAATGCTGCATTTGGTGGTGAAAATGGCTCTACTGCAGCTACTGGTAGTCTTATCTTCGGCGGTGACGCTGATGGTTGTGGCGCCATTGGTCCAAGTGAGTCTCAGGTATGGGCTGTCTTCACTGCTGACATGGGAAGCAGAACATATGAATGGACTATCATTGATGCTCCTACGGCTGAATACAATGCTATCAGTGTGATTGGCGGTTTCAACGAATGGAAGGACGAAGGTGAGATAGAACTCACGCAGTTGGAGAGTGCTCCACATAACTGGTATGCTCGTGCTACCATCGCAGAGGATACGGAGCTGAAGTTCCGTGCTAACCACAATTGGGATGTCAACTGGGGTGGCGACGGTAGTGCTGCTATCAGCGAGGATAAGTATTATGTGACTCCAGGTGGTGACAATATCATTGTCCCTGCAGGAACCTATGACTTCTTCCTGAATGATATCACAGGCAACTGGAGTATTGCTTGGGTAGCAGAATAATCCTTAAACTATAACCATGATCAGGCGGATAGGCTGGCAAAGGCCTGCTCCGCCTGATTTTAATTTAAAAGCGATGAGAAAAGTCTTTATAATATTAATAGGTACGTGTATGGCTTTGTCTGCCTCTGCCCAACAACGGTATCTGGGTGGTGACCTGTCCATGCTGCCATCCTATGAGGAAGCTGGGACGGTCTATCGTGACTCGGCAGGAAAGAAGGTGGATCCTCTGACGTTCCTAAGACAGCAGGGATGGAATGCGGTACGTGTCCGGTTGTTTGTCGACCCGCAGTATGCCAAGAAGGAGCACCAAGGGGAGGGTGTGTGCCAGGACCTGGACTATGTCATCCGTCTGTCAAGACATGTGAAGAAGGCTGACCTTGCGTTGATGCTGGACTTCCATTATAGTGACACCTGGGCTGACCCTGCCAAGCAGTTTATGCCGAAACGCTGGAAGGATGCGGCTCCTGAGACTTTGTCTGACTCGGTATATGCATATACTCGTCATTGTCTGCAACAGATGATTGCCGCAGGCTGTACTCCTGATATGATACAGGTGGGCAATGAGATTACCAATGGGATGATGTGGGAGGTAGGACGTGTCAATGCCGCAGGTAGTGAGGGCTTCGACGTGCTCTCCCGTTTGTTGAGGAGTGGTGTCCGTGCCTGTCGTGAACTCTGTCCGAAGGCAAAACTGATTATCCATACGGAGAAGGCAGGTGACTGGGCTGTCACCAAGAACTTCTATGAGCAGATGCGTAGCTGTCAGGTGGACTACGACATCATCGGACTGTCGTATTATCCGATGTGGCACGAACGTCTGCCTGTGCTCCACAACACCCTCGATTCCCTTGCTGTCCTGTTTCCCGACAAAGAGGTGATGATCGTAGAGACAGCTGCCTATTACTCTCATGAGCGTGATATCTGGTCGAAGGGACCGGATCAGTATAGCGAGTTCTATCCCATCACCACAGAAGGACAGCGTCTGTTTACGAAGGAACTGATGTCAGAACTGCGTAAACATAAGCATGTGACAGGTGTGTTTTGGTGGTTCCCGGAGGAGAATGAGAGTGGGCGACAGGTCACTAACTACTGGCTCAACCGTGGTCTGTTCGACAATCATACGGGTCGTGCCAAGCCTGCACTCTATGAACTGAAATGGTGAGTCGCCTGCTGACGCGATGTCGGCAAGCGACTCTCTCATTGATAAGGAAATCCTTTACTTGACAATAAACTTTTTCCCGTTCTGGATATAAATGCCAGGGCGTAGAGAATTCTTGTCTTTTACCTGATGACCGCTGAGAGTATAGATGCGATCATCGGTAGGACGTTGAGTAGAGATGGTGCGAATTCCTGTCAACTGACTGATTGTCTTGGTGGGAGTATCCGTTCCTTCTACATAATATCCGTTAACAACATATACTGCACCGTCGTAAGGACGTGGGTTATCACCATTCTTCGTGATAATGAAATTAGAGGGTGCCTTTGCGGCTTTGAAAGTGAACTTGTAAATATAATGTCCGTTTTCGGCAATTCCCATCAGTGTCATTGAAGGACGGTCACCCCAGCCTCCAGTGATTCCAAGCAGTTGTTGCTCAGTTACTCCTTCTCCCCATGCCCAGATTTGATAATTGGCTTCTGTGGCAGTCTCAAAGAACAGACTGATTTCATCAGAACTCTCAATAGTAGGAGTATAAACCTCTGGTGCGGGTATGTCTTCTTCTGAGTAGTTACCCTTTACATAAACTCTATACCCTTTTGCCTCTAATGAGATGCTTTGTGAGGTAGAGAGATTTACTTGTTTACGGCTGGTTCCACTGCTGATAGTCTCGCTATTAAGCCACAGACTATATGCTCCTGCGGTAATTCCGGAGATAGTGGTATTTACCGTGGCTGTTCCGAAATTCAGTATAATGATGGCCTCGCTACTACCGTATTTACAACTGTATGCAAGTACGTTGTTAGAACTGCTGGTCAGCCAAGTCGTGGAATGATGCGTAGAGGCTGTCTTTCCATCTTTGAATGCGTCAATACTATGCTTCAAAGCATTCAAGGTTCGGATGGTATTGAGCATCTTCTTATCAGTGCTATTCCAGTCAATTTTCTGGTCTGTAAAATAGTTCAAGGCTTGATTACCGCCAATCTCCTGACCATTATAAATGAGAGGCATACCCCATACGGTATGTGCTAAGACGGTTAAAGGATAACGGTTATTACCATATTTCTGAGTCAGTGTCTTTTTTTCCTCATTATAATTCTGGTCGTGGTTTGTCAGATACACCATGCGCCCAAAACTAATGCTGTTTTGACCGTCAATCAGTTTGTTGGCGTTTGTTTTAAGTGAAGCAGCATAAACACCTGATGACCCATAATTGACAAGTGATGTCTGATACTGCCAGGCATAGTCATAATCAAAGCCGACAGATTTCAGTTTCGTAGCATCATTAGCAATGTCTGCCTCACCAAGGAAAGTAATCGTCTTGCCACTCTTATAGGATTTGATGAGTGGAATGGTTGTCTGCCAGTACGATGCGGGAATAGCATTGCTGCTGACAAAGTCACAACGGTAGCCGTCAATGTCCGCCTGGTCAATCCAGAACTTGAGGCAGTCATTCATCGCAGTGACGAGGTCACTATTATTGTAATTCAACTGATAGACATCACTATAACCGTTTGGATGAATGAAGTTATTACCGCTTTTGCTATAATACTCAGGGTGTGAGGTTACCCAATCTGCGTCCGTTGCAGTGTGATTAGGTACCCAGTCGAGCCATACCTCCATCTTCAATTCATGGGCACGGCTGACAAATGTCTTTAGGTCATTAATGGTTCCATAAGCGGGATTTACTTTTTGGAAATTAGTGGCTGCGTAAGGGCTGTTGATACCACCTCCTCGGGGATAGATAGGCATTAGCCACACAATATCCACACCGAGGGTTTTCAAGTCTTCCAGTTTGTCCTTAGCAGCGTTAAATGTACCGGCTGATGTAAACGCACCCACATTCATCTCGTAAATCACTTGATGACCTGCTTCATATTTTGTGGAGGAGGTGTTGATGGCATCAACATAGTCTGTCGCCATCATCTGAAAAGGCACTAGTGCCATTAGGAATACGAATATCTTTCTCATAATCTTTATTATTTATCTTTCAGTTGTAAAAGGGCGGTCCGTTCTTCCCAGAGCAGTCCGCCCGTGGTTAAAATTTTAACTCTAATTAAACAGTTGTACCTTTATGATGAAGCAGGTCATAACTGTTTTACGTATACCGCATATCCCTTAGCCGATATGGCAATCTCGGATGCAGTGTCAAGAGTGTGCTCTGTGGCAGATGGACCTTGTTCGATAGTCTTGTCATTAAGCCACTGAGTATATGTTCCGGCTTCTATGCCATTTACCTTCACGTTAACGTCTGATTTCCCTAAGTTCAATACCACTACCACATTGCCACGGTGATAGGCAAGTACCTGTGGGTTATCGGTCACCAGGAACTCCACGGGAGCGTCAGCAGCAAGTGAGGGCTGGGTATGATGCAATGCGATCAGAGTGCGTATAGTGTTCTGCATCTTATGATCCACCTTGTTCCATTGTACCTTGGCATCAGTAAAATAGTTCAGGGTATCTGGGTCACCGATTTCCTGACCTTGATAGAGCAAGGGCATGCCATAGAATGTAAATTCCAGTACGGTGAGCAGATAACGGTTGTCGCCATAGAAGTCCTTCAGCGTATGTCCTCCGTCGTTGTAGTTCTGGTCGTGATTGGTCAGATACACCATACGGCGGTTTTTGATTGCCTTCGAGGCATTGAGGAATGTGTCCAGGATCGTCTTCAGGGTATCAGCCTTCTCGCTGTCTTTGAATTTCCATGCCAACGCTCCTTGTAGATCCCACGCATAATCATAATCGAAACCGCAAGAGTCAATACGAATATTCTCCTTATTGCTGATGTCAGTCTCGCTGAGCATCTCAATGCCTAAACCTTTGCTTTTCAGTTCGGCAATGATGTTCTGCCAGTACTTCACTGGGATGGTGGGGCTGCTTACATAATCGCAGCGGAAACCGTCTACATGACATTGCTCTACCCAGAAGTTCAATGTATTATCCATCTCGTTGACTAATCCTTCGTTCTGGTAGTTCAGTTCATAGACATCACCCCATCCATGCGGATGTACCATCTGCCCTTTGGCGTCTTTCGTGAAATATTCCGGATGCTCCTTTACCCAAGGATTCTCCACGGCGACATGATTAGGAACCCAGTCGAGCCATACCTTCATTCCTTTGTCGTGAGCAGCGGCAATAAAATCTTTCAAATCAGCAATCGTGCCATAAGCGGGATTGACAGATCTGAAATTCATGGAGGCATACGGACTGTGCATTGTCTCTCCACGAGGATAGATAGGCATCAGCCACAAGATATCTATGCCCAGCGTGTCAAGTCGTCCCAACTGCTCCTGTGCCGCCTTGAAAGTTCCTTCAGAGGTAAAGGCGCCGATGTTCAGTTGATAGATGATGCGGTTTTCCCTGCCAACGGGCACCGTGTTGTCCACCAAGAAGGCTTCTTTCCCAGGGTTGCAGGCTGCCAGAAGCAGCACTGCACCGAGGGATAGGAGCGTATATAAGCGTATTTTTCTCATACGGATTAGTTAGCGGTAAAAGTATAACTCTGATTGGCAATAATGGTAGCAATATCCTGCTGTACGCCTTCACCTTCACCGTTCAGGATAAGGTTATACTCGCCACCGTCATTAGGAAGTGGGAATACCAAAGTCCCGTTCGCATTGCTGATAGGTTTGATACCGCGCCAGCCGCCATAGATCTCGCCAGATCCCCAGGCGTAAAGTCGTGGGTCTGTATAACCTGACACATTTTGGATAGTCACCGTGTTGGTTGAGAGCTCCCAAGAGGTATTCACGTCGAAGAACATCATACCTGTAGTTGTAATGGCGGGACCGTCAATTTGAGAACCATTACCGTTATCATTCAGAATAGGATTGAAGTTTCCGTTTGCAGGTAATTCGAAGAGATACCAGCCGTTGTCGGTCACCTTGACAGGTGCTGCACCAGGCCATCCGCCACATGCCTCACTATCGCCCCATACATAGAGATGAGGATCTGCATAGCCGATAGTGTTCTTTACAGCAATAATGACGTTCTCATCAATAGGCTCTGGACCAGGAGTAGGTGTGTCGCCACCAGGCTGATAGTCCTTGTCGATAATCTCATATCCACCATCGAAGATGCGGATATAGATGTCGTGGTCAATCGTGAAGTTCAAATCGCCACCTTCCCATTGCACCCCATTATTGTTGTTGTTGGGGATGAGGTTGAGGTTCAGTCCTGTGTTAGCCTCACCCATGTCAAAGTAGATATATTCATTCCCATTGATGGTCTGAGTGCCCGTAGGAGCCATTCCTGGCCATCCGCCGAATGCCTCTGCGTCGCCCCATGCATAGAGAGCTAATTCAGTCTGACTCGACTCATTGAGTACGAACAGTGCATAACCGTCATGCTTGACAGCGGGCTCTGGAGAGATTTCTTCAACGCCATCAGCGGTGATGCGTAGGTAGATATTGCGGTCGATGGTGAAGTTGAAGTCTTTCAGCTGTGAGCCGCCTCCCGCATTGTTGAAGATGAGGTTTTCGTTCAGACCGGCATTCTCTTCGCCGAAATCGAAATACTTCCAAGTTACACCGTCATGCTTCCATGTACCGGTAACCTCCATACCAGGCCATCCGCCGTTCAGGTCGTTCACATCACCCCACATATAGAGTGTCAGTGCGTCCCAACCAGTCTGATCATCCACATAGACGCAAAAGCCGTCGTGCTCAGGTTCTGGTGACTCACCGCCTTCCCAGTAGTAACTCTCCCAGTGCTGTCCCCAGATGTTGGTGAAAGTACCGATACCAGGATTGTCGGTATGATGAGCCAGTTCACCGTTGAGGTCGAGTTCCTTGCCCTGACTTACTGAGTAGAAGTAGAACCCATCGGCAAGTGACTTACCGTTGACAAACGTCGAGGGATCTAGATAGACACCCCATTTAGCAGTGCTGGTGGGAGCTGCCATGAGTTTGTATTCCTCCTTGCCAATAGCCTCTTCCTCTCCGTTGAAAGCACCCAGAATGTAGATTTCCTCATTAGGAGTAGTACCAAATGGAGCGATGAACTCCAAGAGGATGCGGTCGGCGCGCGTCTCAAATTGCTGACGCTCATGATCGAACACAATGTCGTCGTTGCTCTTACAACCTGTCATCAATCCCGTCAGGGTGAGTACAGCCAGCAACAGACTATATAATCTCTTATTCATAGTTTTACTTGTTTACTTTTTTACCTTATAATATTTAATAGTTCGGATTCTGAACCAATCCGGGATTCACACTCAAAGCAGATTGTGGTAATGGATACCACTCATACTTGCGGTCACGTTTTGCAGGAAGTTCAAGTCCCGGTTCTGTAGCGCGTCCCCAGAACCACCATTGACCCTGTGTGAACTTGTCGAAGCGACGTAAGTCGGTACGACGGCGATTGCCCTCACCCAAGTATTCCTTACCCCACTCAGAAAGTATCCAGTCCATGTCAAAGTTACTAAAACCAGGACCAGGAATGCTCAGTGCACTGGTGCGGTCACCGCTCTTGAAGTAACGCTGACGGATTTCGTCCACATATTTCTTAGCTTCTGAAGCATTACCCTTGCGCATCTCACACTCGGCAACATTCAGATAAGCCTCCGCAAGACGGAACTGTACATCGTCGATAGACTTGAAACCACCATTGTCATCATTCGGATAGAGGGGATATTTCACCAGACGAATACCAGAGTTGGTCTCACCCCAGCGAGGACTCATGACTGTCTCGAGATCACGCCCTATGTTTTGGAAAGAGCCAATTTGGTCTACATATTTCAGACTCTGACCGTCACGGTCAGCATCTGCCGTCAGTACATCACCAGGCTCGAATACCTTACCGTCCTGTTCGAAGTGATAGTTGGCTTTCGCCAGTCCTTTCAGGAACATTCCCGGGCCGTGTGTCTTGGTAATATTGTCATATACATAGTTCTGTTTGCGGATATCACGGTCGTCAAAGCGTTCGTAGGGAGCACCCAATTTGTCATTATAGGGAGCACTCAAGAAACAATTGGGGTTGTCGGTGCCTCCCAGTGGGTCTACGTTCCCGGAGTTGTCGAAGGATGGAACAAGACATACACAGTTCCAAGCCCCGATGCCGTCGTAAGTCTGTCCGTAGATAGCAGGATAGCAGTAATGCATGCCAACCATGGTGCGTACGTTCGAGATAGCGTTGGCGGCACCCTGTCCATCTTCAGCAGCCAATGCGAAGATCACCTCTGGACATTTCACATTATCCATACTGTAGAGGTCACGGTAGTTGTCGGTCAATCCATAGGCTCCGTATTTACCACTGATAATCTCCTTCGACAGAGCCTCGCATTCGTCATAGTGCTTCTCACCGATGAATACTTCAGCATTGAGCAGCAGACGGGCTTTCAGTAGACGGTTCATACCCTGATTGGCGCGGTTTACCATCGTGTGGTTGGCATCGTCTTGTGCCAGACTATTGACTGTCTCGTCCAGTTCAGTAGCGATGAAATCGTAAATCAGTTTGCATGAGGTGTTGAAGTCAGGATCAGCCGTTCCAGGCACCTCACTGCCAGCCGATGTGTTCAAAGGCAGTGCACCACCCCAGAGTTCGAAGATACAGTAGTAGTTCCATGCACGAAGTGTGCGAACCTCTGCTACATACTGTGCCAAAGCATTTTCTGTCATACCAAGACTGGCAGCATTCAGACCTTCCAGATCGCTCAACAACAGGTTGGAGAGTCCGATGGCTGTCCATGCGCCTTTCCATGCATTCTCGATGATGGTCGATTCGGAGTTCCAGTTATGCCACGAAAGAACAGTCTTCATGGCTTCGTCCCATCCCCACAGACCACCGTTCCACACACGCCAGGTCAGTTGGTCGGCAGGATATTCTGAAAGGTGGAAGAAATTCTCACCAGCCAGTGTGCTGGAAGTCTGACCGTAGATAGCTGCTACGGCACCTTTCACACTTTCCTCATTCTGGTAGTAAACACCGGCATCAATACGGTCGTACACCTTCTCATCCAAATCGGTACAAGCCGTCAGTCCCAGTCCAACAACCATTGCTATGATGCTATATTTGATTGCTTTCATAACTTTCTAATCTTTAATTAATCAGTTCTTCTATTATATATTAGTGGAATCTCAGCGTTACACCGAGACTTACCTGCGTAGCCTGTGGATAGGCGCTATTTGTGTCGATACCTGGGGTAATACCATTGGAGGTAACGATAGAAGGGTCATTCCCTTCGTAGGCTGTCAGCGTGAAGAGATTCTTTGCTGTCAGATAGACACGCAGACTCTCAATCAGTTCACGCTTCTTTGGTGTGAAGGTGTAACCCACTGTCACGTTGTCGAGTTTAAAGTAGTTGCCGTTCTCCAGGAAGTAACTGCTAATAACACCACCACCAGAGGTGATATTATTATAGTCGGTATAGGCAGTGCGCAGTACGTTGTCGGTACCACATCCTTTCAGTCCCATACCATATTTGCGCATATTGAATATCTTATACCCTAAGGCACTGCGGAATAGCATGCTCAGGTCGAAGTTCTTGTAGCGGAAAGAGTTGCTCCACGACAAGAAGTGTTTCGGGGCACCGTTGCCGATGTTGCGCTTCCAAGCGGGATCTGCCTGAGCCACTGGTCTTGCCTCTCCCTCATTATCGTAGATCAGCAACTGACCAGTTTCGTCAATACCCGCATGCTCATAGCCATAGAACTGACCAATCTTTCCACCTTCCTCTACACGGAAGAAATATTCAGAGGTGCCCAGACCTGGTTTCTGGTAGAGATCCAGATAAGCTGCCTTATAGACATCACTTGACAGCTTGGTCAGCTTGGTTGTACCTGTACTCCAGTTGACACCGGTGGTCCACTTCACGGCAGTCTTTGAGAGAACGTCGTAGTCGAGTGAAATTTCAAGACCAGTGTTCTTGGTCGTACCAACATTCACCAAGATATTGTCATAGATGAATGGAGGCTGTGGAGCTGTGTAGTTATAAAGCAGGTCCTTAGAGCGGCGATCGAAATACTCAATGCTACCGCGCAAGTGACTGTTCAATGTAACGAAATCAATACCAACGTTGAAGGCTGTCGATTTCTCCCATGCCAAGTCAGGATTGGCGTTCAATGAGGGTGCATATCCGATTACCCACTGGTTGTTCAAATAATAAGAACTGTAACTGCTATAGGTCGAGAGTGACTTATAAGCATCGAAATCCGAACGACCTGTTACACCATAGGAGATGCGAGGCTTCAAACTCTGGAACATTTTGAAGGTGTCCTTCAACCCAGGTGTACTGGTTACTTCCCATGCCAATGAGATAGAAGGGAAGGTTCCCCATTTTTTGTTCTTACCGAACTTGGTGGAACCCTCGTGCCGCAGTGATGCTGAGGCATATAGCATATCGTTATAGTTGTAATTCAGTCGACCGAAGAAACCAATCAGTGTCGATTCAGATGAGCCGCCCCAGAGATTAGCCTTACCGTCTTTTAGAGCCGTACCGTTGCCGATACCATACCAAGACATGGAGTCATAGACGAAGTTCATGTTCTCATTACCACTCTGCTCCCATTTTGAGCGTTCCCAGGAATAACCAAGAACAGCCTTCAGTTGGTGCTTCTTTAGTGTCAACGTGTAATTGATGAGCCACTCTAAACGGTTGGTCCACCACTTCTGGTAGTTGACGTTGGCACGACCTTCGAAGCCTGTCCAGTAACTCTCACTGGATGTCGTCGGTGTGTAGAAGTTCGATTTCAGGTCGTTATACTGAAGTGCATAACTCAGTGAGGTGCTCAGGTTATGCATCTCCTGCTGTAAGATGTTCACCTTTACGTCGGCATTACCTAAGATATAGGTACGGTCACCCTCGTTGACGTTGTTCAGCAGGTCGTTGACAGGATTGTGGATTCCTGAAGGTGAACTGGGCTGATAGTAGTTACCGTTGGCTCCTTTCACAGGGATGGTGGGGTTCATGGTCAGTGCTGTGTCAAACAGGCCATCATTGCCCCAGTCCTCATGCACTTTACGAGCAGAGACTGACGCATTGAACTGCAGGTAGTTTTGCAGTACGCGTTGCTCCATGACAAAGCGTCCACCATACTCTTCACGCTTGGAAACGATGTCTAGACCGTTACCGCTTTTGTAGTTCAGTGAGGCTCCAAAATAGCCGTTCTTCGTAGAACTGTCAATTGAGATGTACTGGTTCAGACTGTAACTGGTCGAGCGGGTTATCTCGTCCCACCAGTCAGTGCTAGCGCCATAGTCAGTGGCACGGCGTGAGCGACGGAACTCGTCAGGGGACAGGATGTCTGGTTTTGGCTTGGCGAAGTTCAGGGCGATATAGCTGTCGTAGGTAACATTCGTCACACCAGCCGTGCCAGAACCTTTCTTTGTGGTTACCAGGATAACACCGTTGGCACCACGGGTACCATAGATAGCAGCAGAGCCGGCATCCTTCAGTACGGTGATGCTCTCGACATCCTGAGTGGCAATGTTACGCAGGTCGCCACCGGCAATACCGTCGATGACAATCAGCGGGCCGTTGCTTGCTGTCAGAGAACCAGCACCACGTACCTGGATATCGGTCATCGCATTCGGGTTGGCATCGGCAGTAGCAGCGACGTTCAGTCCGGTTACCTTACCGGCAATCAGTGCCATCGGGTCACTGGCAGCACCTTGGTTGAACTGGTCTTTGTTGATCTGTACCACTGAGCTTGAAATCTCTTTCTTGGCAAGTGAGCCGTAACCAACGACTACGACTTCGTTCAACTGAGCGACATCTTCTCTTAAAGTGATGTCCAAATTGTTCTTCGCCTTCACTTCCTGCGGCACGAAGCCGATGTAAGTGATGACCAGAGTGGCACCAGTCTCACACTTCAGTTGGAAATTACCATCAAAGTCAGTGACGGTTCCGTTTGTCGTACCTTTGACCATCACACTGGCTCCGATGATGCCTTCACCTGTGTCATCCTTCACATGACCATTAATGGTGGTCTGTGCCGAAACATCCAAGGCAAAAAATACCATTGCGAGCATCAGTAGGATTGCCCTTAGGCTTACGCCGTTTCCCGTTTGACGGGAATGCTCAAATGTTCTTTTCATTTTGTTGTTGTTTTAAGTTAAATAAATATAGTTATTTGTATATAGATTTCAATCCTTCAATCCTAATCGCCGCACCACCGCTACGGGCAAGGCTCAGGTGCAATATGCTCTCGCTCGTCACTTCCTCCTGACGGATGGTCATAGGGTAGGGGTTCTTCTCGTAGTCGGCATCCGGTCCGTCCTCATAGATGACGGCGTGGTATGTCATCCCTTTGTCAAGGAAGTCAAGGGAAAGGTCGATCTGGCGTGCCTCCTCATTGGTGATACTGCCTACGAACCATCGGTCACCATCACGCATTCCCGACGTGCCGTCGCCTACCCGTAGCCTTTCTTTACGTGCCACAGTGACATATTTGCCAATCTCACCATTTGGTACCAGAGTCTGGCTCCAGGTAGTTGGGCAACTCTCAATAAAGGTCAGTCCCGGTTGTCCCTCGTAGTTCTCGATAGCGTCGGCAGCCATCTGCAACGGACTGTAGATGACCACGAACTCACCGAGTTGCTTGGCAAGGGTGGAGTGAGGATGGGTACCCTTCACCACTTCCGAGAAATTGAAGATGGCAGGGGTGAAGTCGGTAGGTCCTGCGAGACAGCGGGTGAATGGCAAGGTAACGGTATGGGCAGGTGGATTACCGCCTCTAACATCCCAGGCATTGTATTCCTGTCCACGAACACCCTCCTGAGTCATCAAGTTGGGAAGGGTACGCTGGATACCGGTAGGCATGGCGGGCTCATGGTTGTCAATCATAATCTGGTGCTTGGCGGCACACTCTATTACCTTGCGATAGTGGCGGATGCCGTATTGCGACTTGGCAAGTTCCTTACCGTCGAAGTAGTGTCCTACATAACCTGTCTTCACGGCACGGATGCCCAGACGATTGTACCAGGCGAACGCCTCGTCCATCTGTTCCTCCAAAAGTCTTGTATTACCCCATGTCTCAGTATGTCCGATAAAACGGACTCCTTTCGAGAGGGCATAACGGCAAACCTCCTCAATGTCGAAGTCGGGATAAGCCTTCAGGTAACTGATTTGCTCACCCTTGCCCCAGCCAGGGTTCCAGCCTTCAGCCAGCACGCCACTGAATCCGTGACGGGCGGCGAAATCGATATATCTTTTGACGTTTTGTGTGGTTGCTCCGTGAGTGGGTCCCATCTCCCAGGTGTTCTGCTTCTTGTGGATGCTCCACCAGATGCCGATATAGCGTCCTGGCTCTATCCATGATGTGTTCTCTATCTTAGAAGGCTCGTTGAGGTTCAGCATCAGACGGGAAGTTATCAAATCTCCTGCGCGTGTACCTATTATAATAGTGCGCCAAGGAGTTTTCTTCGTTCCCTCGCAATAGACTTTTACTCCGTTTTGCCAAGGAGTCAGTGCCGTCAGCAGGCGTACACTGCCGTCGCTGTTGTTTCGTGGTGTCAGGTTGATGCTGGCATAGTCCTCTAATGCCGCCTCATGAAGAGCGAGATAAATATCCTTGTCATACTCAATGGTCAATGGGGTGCATACCGTATCCTTCTTGCTCAGTAGGTCAGAGGTATAGATACCCTCGAAATACTCGGTGCGGTTGGTGGGGATCGACCAAGCCTTGGCATCGTGTGCCAAGGTCATTTCGGTCAACTCCTCTAGAATACAATATTTCTCATTATTATTAGTATGAATCACATATCTGAATCCTATTCCGTCGTTGAACACACGGAAGATAACACTCATCCGCATCTTCGCTCCTGTTTTCTCCTGTAAGTCAACCGTGAGTTCGTTATAATGGTTACGGATGGTCTCGTCCTCACCCCATGGCTGCTGCCATGTCTCGTCCTTTGAGTCGGTATGCTCGTCCGTTATTCTCATATTCTCACCCAGTGTTCCCTTGTCAAGTTGGAAACCGAGATGTGACGGGGCGATAATAGGGGTTTGGTTATAATTGACTGTGTAGTAGGGTTTGCCCGACTTCAGTCCGACGGTCAACGAAATCCGACCGTCGGGTGAAGTCACATGCTTCGCTGCGTTACCCAACGCGGTGAAGACAGTCATTAAACTAAAACAAACTACTAACCTTAAAAAGTTCCTATTCATAATTTTAGTATTTATCATGTTTTGGCATTCGACGGCAAAATTAGAACTTATGCTATCAGTTTCCAAGCACAACAAATAAAAATCAAAGTGCCTCAAAATGTATCTGTCTGACAATAAGAATGTTGCGAAAATTAGTAGTTTGTATAATCTAAAGTTTTTCAATTCATATTTGGCTATTTTCCTACAGAATCATTTGGAGCTTATCCTAAAAAGACTTATCTTTGTTGGCGAAACATAAAACCCCAAAACTCTGTTGACTTATGATGAAGCGTCTCTTCCTTTTATTGCTGGTGGTCTGTTGTGTACCGAAAGTACACTCAACTCCCAATATACCCCAACTATATCAAACGCTTGACAGTCTTATCGCATTCTCCGATGAGATCATGACAGCCAAGGAACGTCATATCGAGTCACTCGGTAACGGATTACAGGGCATCCATCTCTCCTCCTCCCAGCGTTATGAGTTCAATATGCGTCTGTACGATGAGTATGTTGCCTTCCGTTTCGACTCTGCCTATTATTATATAAGGAAGAATATTTCACTTGCCGAACAAGAAGGAGTTCCACAAGAACAGTATGCTGCCAGTTTGATCAGACTTTCACACATCCTGTCTGTCAGTGGACTCTTTAACAAGGCTGAGAGAATCTTGACGACCATCCACCCCGAGCGACTTTCTGACACTGACCTTGTAGACTATTACAACCAGCGTGTGGAAATTAATCTCTACCGTTCGGAGATGGCGCAGTACTCACCCTTTTTCAGTGAATATATTGATAGTGCCCAGTATTACCGTCAGAAAGTGATGCAGGTCGCTCCCAAAGAGTCGTTCGCCTATATTACCAATTATGCTGGATACATCTGTGAGACAGGTGATATTGATGGGGCAATCCGTATGTTTGAGCGTTACCTGCCTACCTTCCAGTCTGGTGACCGCCGTTACTCCATTGTCGCCAGTACCCTTGCCTTTTTCTATATGCGTAAAGGTGATCAGCAGATGCAGGAACGTTATCTTCTGCTCAGTGCCATCAGTGATGTCCAGGGGGCGATCCTGGAGAATATCTCTTTCCGTGAGTTGTCTCTATTTTTGTTAGATAGGGGTGAATTGGAGAAAGCCTACATTTATCTTTCACGTGCCAGTGGTGACGCTAAAGCGTATGGCAGCGGATTACGTAGTTTGCAGGTGGCTCGTCTGGCACCAGTCATCACCAATGCCTATGACTTGGCGCGTAATCAGACTCAGCGGCGAACCAACATCTTATTGCTGGCAGTCTCCGTTTCGGCATTATTGCTTTTAGCACTGATGCTTTTCACGTTATCCTTGCTTCGGAAACGGCGTATCGCCTCCCGTAAAATCAGCCTGATGAATGAGGAACTTTCTCACCATAACGAGGAGATACAAACATTGAACGGACAGATGAAGGAGGATAACCTCATCAAAGAAGAGTATATCGGACGTTTCCTGCAACTATGCAGTGACTTGGTGCATCGTGGAGAGGAGCGTAATAAATTGCTCAACCGACTGGCTCGTGACCGTAAGTTGGAGGATCTCTATGCTGAGTTGAAGAATTACACCACTATCAATGAGGGTGTCCGCCTGTTCCACCAGAACTTCGATACGGCATTTCTGAATATCTATCCGAACTTCATAGACGAGGTAAATAAACTGATGACGGAGGAGAATCGCTTTGAGAAACCTGATGACGCCAAGAAACTCAGCACAGAACTGCGGATCCTTGCCCTCATCCGACTGGGTATCACTGACAATCAGCGGATCGCGGACATCCTGCGCTCCAGCATCACCACGATCTATACCTATCGGTCGAAAATGAAAGCACGTGCCGTATCGAAGGACACTTTTGAGGATGACATCTGTAAAATCGGCACTTATTAGTCCATTGCCTTTATTGTGGTTTCCAGGTCTTACCTATTTATATATTATTTGAACAAAGAATACTCTTGTACCTCCCAGGCAAGGGCACTGGCTCCTAAGACATCACGCTCCTGGTCGTTCAGTTCTGAGAGGGTCACCAACACTTTGCCCCGCATATTACGGAAGACATGGTTCTCGAATGACTCCTGGGTAGGCTCTAGCAACCATTTGCCGGCATGGGAGACACCTCCCGTAATGATGATTGCCTCAGGGTTGACAATAGAGGCATAGGTGGCAAGTCCGATACCGAACAGATAGCCGGTGCGGCGGTATACCTCTATGGCAAGTTCGTCACCCTCATCACATAAGGCGGAGATGGTCTTGGCATCCAAATGCTCTATGTCACGCATCTTCGAGGGGGTATCACTCTCCGCAAGCAACTCTTTCGCTGTCTGGACGATACCCGCAGCGGCAACGTAAGTCTCCAGACATCCTTTGAGTCCGCAGGGACAGGGTCTGCCGTCGTCCTTCAGACAGGTATGTCCAATCTCACCGGCATAGCCTTGGGCTCCTTGATGCTCGTGTCCTTCGGAGAAGAAACAACTGCCCAGTCCGACACCGAGGTTCAGCACGATGAAGTTCTTCATACCATGCGCAGAGCCGTACATCTTCTCACCCAGTGCTGTGTTATGGGCATCGTTCCCTAAGGCGACAGCGATTCCCAGTCGGTCGCGGAGCATGGCAGCCAAGGGTATGATACCTTTCCATGGGAGGTTGGCGGCATTCTCGATGCAGCCGGAGGTATGGGAGGCACTCGGACAACTGATACCTACTGAGCGGATAGCCTCGTAGCCGCCGTTAGCCTCTGCGATCTCCACAATGCTCTCCGTCAACTTCTCAACATACCTGTTGATGTCGGGATAGTCGGGGGTGGCGAACTGGTCGTGGGCAATCACGTTGCCACGAACGTCAACAATCGCATAGGAAGTCACGGCATTACCGATGTCTACACCGATGACGCGCTTCTTGATACTGGTCGCTTGCATAGTTTTTGTATATAAGAATTTTAGTTCCGCTTGCAAAGATAGACATTATATTTCAAAATCCCACATTTTTATATGCCTAAAAATTCCTAAAATCCTGCTATCCCTGCTACAATGTGGTTGAAATGTCGATAAATAAAGGGTGGAGGCTGTAGCAGGATGGGGATTTATCCTGCTACAATGGTGCTACAATCCTGCTACAGCATTCCACCCATCTATTTATTTCCTGAGAGTCATATAATAGCCGCGAATACCACTGATTCCTCCTTTGGGGAAGTTGAGCCGCTTGATAGCTGTTCCCAACGATTTCAGGTTAGGTACATCGCTTGCCTTCAAGTGTTTGGAAATCTCTTTCTGGATATCCGTGACAGTCCAGAAATACTTCTTACTATGCTGGTTCGTCGGCTCAAACAGACTCTGTAAGATCAGTTCTGGGGACGATAGTTGCTGATAAGGCATGTTATGCTCCTGAATCTCCTGCTCGTCCTCACTGGTAAACCAGTAGACGCAACCCTTCTGACGCAACTCTGTCATCGCCTGCGCATACATCTGTTTATAGGGTATGGGGGCTGTCATGTCAATCTCTCCTGTCACCTCCACGCACAGGTAGCGACGACTGCCGTCCCCACTGGGCAAGGGTGTGCTGTCGTTAGTGGTGGCGATGAATGAGCAAAGGCGGGGTATCATCGTGTACTGGTCGGAGCGCATCTTCCTTGCCTGCACGTCCTTCTCTGTCAACAGTCGTTTGATCTTCGCTTGCTCCCGCTCTGTCTTGGCGTTATACTCGTCGATGCACACCAGCCACATACGACCTAAGACACGCTCCACCTGCTCGGCATTCTCCATCTTGATGTCGTCAATTCTCTGTCTGTCAATGGTCTCCACTCTTTATAGGTCAGGTCGTTAGGACGGTATTCAGTCACCTGTTTCACCACGTTATAGCGTAGTTGGTAGCGACGGTCGAAGAACTCCACGATAGAACGCATGATACGCTCCTTCTCGTTCATCTGCGAGAGGGGTTTCTCACTTTGCGGTTTCCTGTAGGCATTACGGAAGATCTTGCGGATGACATCCTCGGAGAGCGTGCGGAAACGACTCTGCCAACGGGTGCGCTCCACACTGTCTTCTTCGCCCAGATGTGCCTTCGCACAGTAGTCGGCGAGTTGCTGTACACAATGTTCCACGTTATCACCTGCCTCCTCCAAAGCCTTCGACAGACAGGTATGGTACTCCAACTGTGCCTGCTCACGTACCTCCAGCGAGGGAGGTGGCAGTACATTCCCCTCGTCATCCGAATGGGTGTCCTCATAGGCTTTCAGGACATCCTGCTCCTCACGGACGACGGGAAGCGGTAGTGCCTCTGGCTGGTAATAGAGTTGTGGGTCATGACTCATGCGGCAACCAACCTTCAAGGATTGCTCCTTGACGAACACCTCACAACCTGTCAGGGCACTATACAGGCGCACGGCACTGTTCTGCGCATCGGTCAGGTAGGCGAGATAGCTCTCCTTGTCATGTTTTGGCTGTTCCTCAGGTGCTTGGCAGCGCACCACCACTTTCAAGGTCACGCCACTCACCCCTGCGAAGGCAAGCAACGTATAGGGCACCTGTGCCACCCTGCGTCTCATCATCGCCACCTGTGACAAGCCCTTCTCACAGTTGACATCAAGCAGGAGCAGGTTGGTGAAGTCCTTCGGATGGTCGAGACCGTCCTTGCCGAACGTTGCCGAGAAGATGAGGTAGGGCAGGCGGTCCTTGTCCGTCAGGTAGTAGTGGGGACTCCCTTCTTCCTCCATCAGTCTCGACAAGCGGGCACTGGTCGCTATCCGTTCTGCCGCTTCCTTGTTATTACCCGAGCGCATACGTTCTACTACGGCGCTCAATTCCGTACTCACTGGTGTACAAAGTTCACCGACTTTGGTCTTAATCTTTGAAATTCTCATTGTAGTTATTGATAATAGCCAGCTATGATAACAAGCTATGGTTGTGATGCAAAGGTACAAAAAATAAACGAAACGACCAAAGAATCGTTTCGAATATTGTATTAGATGTCTCCGATTGAAGACGAAGATGCCTTGCATAAGGGTTGCAGGTTACTGGTAATGGGGTATTAGTGCCTACCTTCGAGGGAATTAGAAGCATCCTTTCAACCGTTCGGCTATAGCCAAACGACTGAACGGCTCCAGCCAAACAACTGAACGCCTATAGCCGTTTTCAATCCACTCAAAAACAGTCGCTGTTTGGTTGTAGGGTTGTAGCAGGATTGTAGCACCATTGTAGCAGGATAAATTCCCATCGTGCTACAGGCTCCGCCCTTTGTACATCAGCATTTCAGCAACATTGTAGCAGGGATAGCAGGGTTCACTCGTACTAATCCAAAGCCTGGGGCGAACTTTCACACTTCCGTATAAATGAACTGTTGACCTTGCTTGGTCTTCAGGAGACGGGGAGTGTCGCCCTGGCACCATGCCTCCAACTGTTTGCGGGCGGAGTATTTGGTGAGGTTGGCGAATAGGGCGAAACGGCGGACGGTGGTGTAGCCGAAACCTTGGAGGCTCCGCTGGAGGGCACGGTCGATATACTTCGTGTCGGCAAGTAGCTCCTGGGTGTCGGGATTGTTGGCACGGCGGAAACCATGAAGCCAGTAGCGCACACTCTCCTCGAACGATTTCACCGACTTATACTCGATGCCCTCGAAACGGACATCATAGTTTTTGACATCCTTTGCGTCAGTAATCTCACGGCGCAGTCCGATCTTCGGGGCAAACGAACCGATAAGGGTCTCCAGCCGATAGCCTTCGGCAAGGTAATAGCCCGTCGCCTGGATGAAGGCATTGAACGAGCGGGTGAGTTCTCCGGGACGCAGGGCGTAGTGCTGGGCACAATAGTCGTCCAACTGTCTCATCGTTACTTTCTGTCCACTACGTGGACGGACATACAACAGGTTTTTACCGTCCTTCCCTTTCATTGGGGAGGGATGAATCTCAAAGGGCATTCCGTCTTTCTTTCTTGGCATAGTTGATGATAGTTTTGGTTTTACAGATGCAAAGTTACAAAAAGTTGAGAGCAGAACAAAAGATTTTAATCTTTTTTATGCCGAGACGGAGTAACTTCGCCATCTCTGAAGGCAAAGTTACGAAAAAAGGTTGACTTTAAAAAGCGATTTTGGAGAATTAACGCAGAATGACCGTAAATAAAAGGCAAGACGGGGAATAATGGGGGATCAAAGGACGAAGGGAAAAGGCAACTTGATGCGGATTGGTGCAAGAGTTAAGTCTCTAAATCGTAACCCGTTTAACCCGCATTTGACAGTTAAACTTTTACTCCAGCTCCGTGTCCTCAGTCAATTCGAAGACGTTCTCGTCAATCTTCAGTGCTTCAATTTGTTCATGTGTAGCCATGGGTTTCTATTCTTTTTTGCAAAAGTAGGCAATTACCTCGATTTATCCAAATAAAAAGACTTTCACAAGGCTTGTGGAAATCACTTTTTTAGTAATTGTGCATCTCATTAGAAAAAAAATCGTATCTTTGTGGTCAAAAATTGGCAATACGGAACAAGGACACCTAAAACGTAAGATATATGGCTCAATGGCAACCAATCCAAATAAAACGAGAAAACGGAGAGACTGTTAAAGCTCAGGCTCCCATTATAGTCTCTGCAAGTAGGAGTACGGATATCCCGGCTTTCTATGCTGACTGGTTCTTCCACCGTTTGAAGGTTGGCTATTCTGCTTGGACTAATCCCTTTAATGGGGTTAAGAGTTATGTGTCATATCAAGACACTCGCTTCATCGTATTTTGGTCAAAGAATCCAAGACCACTTTTACAGCATCTTGATTATCTGAAAGAGCGTAATATTGGTTGCTATATTCAATATACTCTTAATGATTATGAGAAGGAAGGTTTAGAGCGTGGCGTGCCGAAACTTTCTGAACGCGTAGACACGTTTAAGCTACTAGTTGATAAATTAGGAAAGGGACGGGTAATCTGGCGTTTTGACCCGTTGCTACTGACGGACGATATCTCTATTGATGCATTACTTTCCAAGATAGGACGAATTGGAGACCAATTACAAGGCTATACCGAGAAGCTTGTATTCAGTTATGCAGACATTCTGAGTTATCGGAAAGTAAAGGCCAATCTTGAAAAGAGTCATATCCCATATCATGAATGGACTGAACTGCAGATGCTGGAATTTGCAGAAAAACTTGCTGAGCTGAATAAGAAATGGGGGTATACTCTTGCTACTTGTGGCGAGAAAGTAGACTTACAGCGATATGGCATTGTTCACAACCATTGTATTGACGATGCACTTATTATCCGATTTACATACGAAGACAAGAAACTTATGGACTTTCTTAATGTCAAGACATTCCCAATGCCTGTACCAAATCTCTTTGGCGAATCAGAACCTTTGCCCGAAGATGCAATCCTTCTACCCAACAACACATACGCCACTCATGGCGATAATAGGGACAAAGGCCAGCGGCAGTTTTGCGGGTGTATAGTAAGCAAAGATATTGGGGAATATAATACTTGCCCCCACTTGTGTGAGTATTGTTATGCGAATTCGAGTAAGGAAATCGCAGTAAGGAACTGGAAAGAGCATAAAAAGAATCAATTTGGAGAAACAATAAAAGGGAGGTAATATGAAACCATTAAAGCGATTCATTCAGCAAAATAATGGATGGGCATTTTTGTTTGAGGATGGTACAACAGAATTTCATTCCGCATTAACCTCGGATATTTTAGCTTTTGGAAAGGGGGAGTTCTTTGAGAATTCTGGATATCTATCGTGTTCATGGGACTTTGACGAGTACAAATTGTGCCCAATATGCAAAAATGGCAAATGGGGTTTCGTAAATAAAAAGTTCGAATACACGATTCCATGTAAATATGATTTTGCAGGAATTGCAGTTAAAGATCAAGTTTACATACATTGTTGTAACCATACAATTTACTTCCATCACTATTTCTGGGATGCCTATACATTGTCAGAGCAGGAATCTGAGAAATATCTAGATTTCCATGAGAGAGTTAAGCCTTTTTATTGTCCCGTATTACTTGGTAACAGATGGCTACAAATCGACGAGAATGGCAATGAACTTGCCTTTGATAATATTAATACATATAAGACTGCTCTTAATCGAATTAGGAATGTAAATATTTCAAGCATTATTAAACTATGCCACGAATTATTACCTGAACAATGGAAATCTTACCCATGGAAACATCCAGAGTTGGTACATGGTATTGGACTATTGGCTAGTGAAGAAGCTCTTAATTGCTATATGTCTGCTTATGGGGAAATGCATGTTGGTAAGTTACGTGCAGCAATTATGAATTTCCCTTTTAATAAGTTGGTTGGCTCTATAGAAATTGTCGATTGGGGTTGTGGACAAGGTATTGGCTCCACAACGTTAATAGAAGTATTACAACAGCGTGACTTGTTGAAGTGGGTAAAAAGGATCACACTTGTTGAACCATCACCAAATGCCATCCAACGAGCGTTGTGCAATATTTCTAAGATGGTTGACAATAACATAGAAATAAATGCAATTAACAAATTCATGCCTGCCACAGTAGAAGTGACAGGTGAAGTAGTGACTTCTATTGGCTATAGATACAGCAAAGTCATTCATGTTTTCTCAAATATTCTTGATGTCAAGGCTATAGATTTGGCAGAAGTGGCACGCATGGTAGCTTCTTCTCATGGTAATCATTTCATTCTATGTATGGGACCCAAGAACAGTGCCGCTTACAGAATTGAACAGTTTTGTTCAGTATTTGGTGAACAAGAATATTTTAGCCATATTGATAGCGTGAGATATGGACGAACTCAAAGAACAGGTCATCCCTATACCTGCATGACGCGTTGTTTCGCTTATAATGGGGCATCATTAGACTTGAGCAGATTGTCATTGTATCATGACAGTGGAGAGGATGTGTTCAATGATTATGACATGCAGCTACAATGGCAAAACAAGGTGATGTCTCGAGAGAAAGCAAGAGTTGCATATCGTCTTCAGAGTATATTGTCAGTAGATGATATCCTATATGTTGATCCTGTTATTAATGAAGTGGCAGTTGATTTTATTATTGTTCGTCCAAATAAAGGGTTACTTCTACTAAATGTGTTTGAAGAGGATCTTAATAAATGCCAATTACCCAAGGATGGCAAAGGGATTTCTGTATTAGGTGAAAATGAGGTAGTCACAAAAACACTTCAGTCACCCATTGAACTTATTAGTTTGTGCCAAACCAGTATTAAGGATGGAATTGAAGAACTACTGTTGAGTACAATAGAAAGCAGTAAAAACTATGGTTTAATCAAGAAAGCGGTTGTGTTTACAGTTAATGACAACAATAAAGTTAGAGATTTCTTTGGTTTATCGGGTGAGCATATTAACTACACATATTTATTTGGAAGCGAGTTTATCTCCAAGAAAAGCATCTCGCAAGGACTTTATACCCAAATAGGACTTATTAACACCTCATCATATTTTGATGATGTAGTAAAACGTAAGATTGCAAAGATGCTTTCTCCTGCATGGCATTCTTATCAAGAAGGAAAAGCAGGATTTGAACCAAAAGGAGCACAAAAGAAACTCGTGGTTAGTCAAAATACACATCAGAAAATCAGTGGAGTTGCAGGATCTGGTAAAACTCATGTTCTCGCTGCCCGTGCTGTAAATGCGATGAAACGAACGGGTGGAGATGTACTTGTACTAACTTTCAATATTACATTAGCAAATTACTTGAGATATAGGCTCTCCGAACTGCGAGAGGATTTTTCATGGGAGAAAATAGATATTTATCCCTATCATCAATTTTTTAGGATACGAGCCTCAGAATGTAAACTTCATGTTGAGTTCGGATCATATGATAATCAGTCGTTCTTTAAGGATGTGAATGTTCATAAGCGTTATTCCGCTATCCTTGTAGACGAGGTACAAGACTATACTACCGAATGGCTAAGAATCGTTATGCAGAACTTTCTTTTGCCTAATGGAGAGTTTGTTGTGTTTGGTGATCCTAAGCAAAATGTTTATCACAGACCCATAGATAGTAATGGCGATATCCGATTGGGTGTTATTGGTGGTGTATGGAACAAAGAGCTGAGCACAGGACGGCGTTTTACCAACCCTCGACTTGCATCTTTAGCTACAGCGTTCCAGACAAGGTTCTTATCTAAGCAGTCCGTTGACACCATCAATGCAGCAAGTGATTTTGATAATTCGCTGAACTTTCAGATAGTCACTTATTACAATATGAGAGGGGCATTCACCATGGATAATCTGGTATTGAAATTAACAGAGATAATCAAAAATAGCAACAATAGTCCAAAGGACTTTGTTGTTTTGGCATCCTATTCTAAACTGCTGCAAATAATTGATTTTAAGTATCGAGAAAAGACAGGAGAAAAGACAGAAATTACCTTTGTCTCTACAGAACAATTCGAACATTTGAAACAGTTGCATAATGTTACCGATAAGCAACCTGCCAATTGGAAGTTCAATAGAGACTATGAAGCATTAGGTCGTACTAGGAAACAACTGTTTACTACAGACAAACGATGTTTGAAACTCTCAACTATCAAAAGTTTCAAAGGATGGGAGTCGCCTTGTGTGATAATTATTTTAGATGATGAGTATAATGCCAAAACCGCTTGCAATATACCGATGGAGCCAGAAATGATGTATACTGCAATTACGCGAGCTCGCGAAAATCTGTACATCATTAATATTGGTAACGAGACTTACGACAAATTCTTTAAAGAACAAACGATATGATTCAACTTACAATAATCGAGAAATTCGCAATAGTAACCATTCTCTCACAGATAATGAATGCTGATGGTATAATTTATCCGAAGGAGGAAAAATATATGGATAAGGTTTATGCTGAACTAGGTATAACCATTAGTGATATAGAAGATATGGCTAACATGGATGATATTCAGGCTAAGTCCGTTATAAATGAAATGCTGGAAGAGAAAAAGCAATATGTTCAATCTCTATTCGTTTCAATGGCTGAGGCAGATGGATATATACATCCAAACGAAACAGAAATAATCAATCATATTTGGGTGGAAGAAAAGACTCTATAAGATTTGAACATGGTAAAAGCAAATAATACAATATTCCGGTTTTATCTGGCAATGATGGATTTTTTTGGAGAGTATCTTTCTGAAAAGTATCCCCAAAGTAGTTCTATAGAAGACACAAAGCACTATCAGACTGTTATAATAATGAAGATTGTACGGATGTTTCATTCTTTAGAACTATTAACAAAGGGCACATTAGACGAAGTGTCTGCAAGATGTTTGCTCCGTGGAATTTTGGATAGTGTTACAGCCTATAGCTTCGTTTATCAAAGAGAAGATGAAAACGATATGCTGTTTCGTCATTATTTATATGCCTTGGATGGATGGCGAGAATATAAGAAGAGCGTTATTACAATTTCGGAAGAATATGAGTATAAAGATAAAGAGGATTATGCTTGTGACTATGTAATAAAGCAGATTGAAGAGAAACTGCGCAATCATATTTACTATTCTCAAGATCAAGCAACAGCCAAATTTTTAATTCAAAATTCTAATTGGAAATATGAATCATTGAAGAACCCAAGAAGTTTAAAATATGGAGAAATGTATTCTGTTATAGGTTTCAACAATAAATCAATAGAGTATTTCCAAGGCTATCTGTCACAATTTGTTCATGGTTTGTGCTTAAGTAATAAGCCAAACACAGACTCAGAACAAATGAAAAGGGTTCTGCATGAATGTATTCCTACAGCTGACATTTTCATTCAATCAATAAATCAGACGTTTAATGACAAAGAAATGATGATTAGTTTAATTGGTTCTGATACTATTCAGGATTTTCTTAATTCTAAAGATTTCAATTTTGAAGATTTGGCGGAATTTGCAATTGCATTAGTAAGGAAAGATAAAACCATATTGATATGATTTTACTTTAGTACGCATATCACATGACATGTGATTACATAAAAAATGGATTGAGCATTATTATAATTGATTAAAAAATACATATGACAGAAGATTTTTTCGATACAATTAGATACGATTATTCAATTGACCAGAAACTTGAGAAATGGGTGGCATCAAGAGTTAAATTGGCCTTCAGTTTAGCGAAGGTTCAGCAAGGTATTCTTGAAGAACTTGGATATAAGAATCTTGCTCCATTATCGGTTGACTATGATAGAATCTGGTTTTATATAAAAGAAGAAAAGTTCCATACTGTCGATGATAGTGAAGGAGGACATACTTATAGACGATGGACCCATTTGTATGGTGACATTCTCCTATGCTTAAATGACAACGGATATCATCTATGTGAGCCTTCAACTGAAAAAGGTCCAAAGAAGTACAAAGTTGAAGACGGAGAATACTATTTCTTGTGGGAAAATGACGAATATACAGAGTTGTCGTACATGCTTCCCATTGGCTATTGTAAAGATGAATTTGAATTTATAAAAGAAGAAAACTATGTTGCTATAAAATACCATAAGAAGAAAGAGTATGGTGATTCTTTTATGAGTGAGGAAGAAAGATGGAAAGAGAAACCCCTTAAAGATACAATTATTTCAAGAGAAAAAGACATATACCACATTAAAGTATTTACATATTTCTACAATGACAAAATTGTTGTATACGATGGCGATGAAATAATAGTCTACGATAAGGAGTTCAACATCTTGTATGAAAGCTATAGTGGTTTTGAAATATGGGAGGTAAATTCTACTTCTTATCTCCTTTTTCCATCAGAAGGATTAGTATATGAACTATCTAAAGGCGAAGAAATAAGTTTGGTAAATGGAAACAATATCTATTGGGATTATGTAAAAACATATAAGAACATAGCTGTCTTTTACACAATAGAACGATACCAAGTGGAAGATAATTCATATTATGATGAAGATGGCTATTATTGGAGTAGCGATTACAATGAAGAGGATATCCCCATAAGGAACACGATAGGACATATCTTCGATTCGTCTTTCAAATTGCTTAGAGAATTTAATGTAATAGGTGAGATTGAGCTACTAAAGGAAATAGGTAACACTATTGTAATGATAGCTAATTCATCATCTGTGGAAGAACACGACACCAGTGCCTATTATAATGTCAATGTTCCTAATTTGACTCGCCATAATGACAAAACTGATGAAGATTTCTCTGTTCCAGACATTACCTTTAGGGATATGGCTGGTTTTGAAGAACATAATCTGGTAGTCGTTAAGACAAGGGTTGCTTCATCTGAGTATATTGATTTAACAGAAAATACACCGTCTCAATTATTTAGAGAAAAATGTGGTGTTTACTCATGTATTGATTGGAGTAAAGGAAAATATAAGAAAATAATCGAATGCAAATACGATTATATAAAATCGTTACCCATTAAAGATGATTATAGCGTATACTATGCAGGCGTTGTTGGCTTAGGGGATGACAATAAATTTGATTTTTACATAAATCACAAACTTGTATTACAAGGGATACCTTTTAAAAGAGGGCACTCGGTGAAATTGATTAACGATGGAACATTCATTCAAATAACTAATTCTGATGGAAAAAAGGGGATATTAAGAAATGGCGAATTCCTTTTGGAGCCGATTTATAAAATGACTAAAGCATTTGTTATGCACGAAAGGAATTATAATCCAGAGACTAACATCACATCAGAATCCATAAAATATCTTTTTGTAGTTTCAGATGGCAAATTATTTGGAATATGTTCTCCATTAGGGAAACTAATACTTCCAATGAAATATTCCACGATTGACATGGATGATGAGCTCTGCATAGTATTGGTAAGAGACTTCGATAAAGAGCTTGATGATGAGAATAACAAGGAAATCGAAGAAATGCTTGATTATGGAGGAATTTATGAAACAGGCTATTATGATGAAGAAAAGGATGTTGTTGAAATAGAAAGAGCCGTGTTTAAAGAAGGTGCAGTTCTTCTAGACGATGAAGGTAATTATATTTGGGATGGTCAGTTTAGATATTTAAAAGAGGACGATTATTATGGATGGACGGATCAAGAACTTAGAGATGCCGCAGATATAGCTTATGAAGGTCATAGCAGATTGGAGTTAGGACTCGAAGACTAAAACACTATTATTAAAATCAAAGTCTTATTGAAATCAAGAATTACAAGATATGACGAAAGAAGATATACTGAAACTAAGAGATACGGCAGAACAGACGCGGGTGCAGTTCAAGGAGCGTGTGACTCGCGACAATAAGTATGACGTGAGTTGCGAGATGGTGGCACAGAGCAATTCTCGTGGCGGCATGATTGTAGTGGGTATTGATGACAAGACAGGACGCATCAATCCTCTCTCGTTTGTTGAGTTGCAAGAGACGACGAACTTGTTGGGAAGTTTGGCATCGGAAGGTGTGGTTCCACAGATTCTGCTCGACATCGAGAATGTTCAGATGGAGGGTGGTGTCATTGTGGTGGCTACCGTCAAACAAGGAAAAAACAAGCCTTATCGTGACAGCAAAGGAATTGTGTGGGTGAAACAGGGCGCAGACAAACGCAAAGTGTTTGACAATGCAGAACTGATAGCCATGCTGATGGAGAACGGACAGATGCATCCAGACAGCATGACTGTGAATGGAACCAGTATCAAGGATTTGGATGAGAATACCTTGCGGGACTATCTGCTCAACAGATTCCGTAGTGATTTTGAGCGACAGCAGTTGTCCGTAACAGAATTGAGGCATAGGAGTCTTGACGAGATTACAGGTGTTCTTAGCCAAACGCCAGAGGGCATCTTGAAGAACAATGGACTGATATTGGAGGATGGTACATTGACGGTGGCTGCCTTGATGCTGATGGGAAAGAACCCTCAACGTTGGTTGCCTGCCTTCACCGTGAGATGTGTCAGTTTTGTGGGTAACAGCATTGGGGGTACGGAGTTCCGTGATAAGAGTGGGAATGATGCAGATGGCAATGCCGTACACCTATACAACTATATCATTTCATTCCTGACCAGGAATCTTCGCAGGAAGCAAGTGGAAAAGGACTTTAACAGTCAGGGCGAGTTGGAGGTCTCAATCGCCAGTCTGTCAGAGATTGTCACGAATGGCATCCTACATCGCTCGTATGTGATAGAAGCACCATTGCGGGTGTTCATCTTCGACAACAGAATTGAGATTCACAGTCCAGGACTATTGCCAGAGGGTGTCAGCATGGAAAGCATTAAGCATGGCGCATCGGTGCCAAGGAACAAGTTGCTGTTCAATCATGGTATCAACTTGTTGCCATACACTGGTGCAGGAAGCGGCATCACCAGAGCCTTGAAGTTTACTCCAGATATCAAGTTTGTGAATGACGAGACGCTTAATGAGTTTGTGGTAACGGTGGAGCGTAGAAATGTAGGAGAAACAAGTCCTAAAAATGATAGAGATGATAGAGAAAAAAGAGACAGAGAAGACAGAGATAAAACGTTGGAAAACAATGACTTGAAAAATAGCCAGGGTCTTAAAAGAGACAGAGAAGACAGAGATGATATGATAGAGACGCACCCCGTTTCTTATAAGTCTCTCAGTGGGGTACAAAAGAATGTTATTCAATTCTGTAGTATCCCCAGAAGTGCAAGAGAAATCCTTGAGCATGTAGGATATGCTTACAACTCAACAAATATAGCCAATCAAATCAAGCCCCTAGTTGAGTATGGTTTTATTGAAATGACAGAGCCTAAAAAACTTAACAGTAAGAATCAGAAGTATCGGAAAGTTAGAAAAGACTAAAAGGAAGCGTATGATATTCGGTAAGAAGATAAAAGAACTCAGAGAAGAGCATGGGATGGTGCAGCGGAAACTTGCGGCTGCACTGGATATAGATACGCCAATGTATAGCAAGATAGAACGTGGAGAAAGAAAGGCCAAACGGAGTCATATACCTATTATGGCCAAATTACTGGAAATCGACGAGAAAGAACTACTGACTATCTGGTTGGCAGACAAGGTACTTGATACCGTTGATGGTGAAGACGAGGTAAAACATGGCGCTGTAATCTATGCTCAGAAAGAGATAGAGGCTGGAGTTGGATGATTTATGCTTGACAACTTTTTGTTGTACCTTTGTATTTGACAACGAGCCACGAAACAGGCGGTGATTCAGAGTCGGGTGCTCTTTCAGGCAATTTATAGCAGAACATTGAATTGAGAACGGTCTCCAAATCGTAACCCTAAATTTTCACAATCCTCTGCATCGCCTTTGTACAAAGAAATCCTACAAATTCTTCCAAAGTTACGAAAAGTTGAGAGCAGAACAAAAGATTTTAATCTTTTTTATGCCGAGACGGAGTAACTTCGCCATCTCTGAAGGCAAAGTTACGAAAAAGCACCCTGTGCAACCGATTGCACGACCCGCTTCACCTTATTTAATAGTTGAAAAGTAGCACGTAAAGGTAAAAATAGTATCTTTGCACACAGACAACTAAAAACTTACAGATATGAAGAAAATCTACACAACCCTTTTATTGTTTGTTGCCTCACTGACCGCATCGGCTCAGGGATGGCCGGCCAATTATGATGGTGTGATGCTGCAAGGCTTCTCATGGGACTCTTTTGTGGACACTCAGTGGACCAATTTGGAACGTCAGGCGGATGAGATGAAAGGCTATTTCGACCTGATATGGGTGCCACAGAGCGGTAATTGTAACTCATCGTATAACCAAATGGGTTATACGCCGGTGTATTACTTTGACCAAAATAGCTCGTTCGGTACGGAGGCTCAGTTGCGCTCGATGATCAAGGCTTACAAGGAACGGAAAATCGGGATTATTGCCGATGTGGTGGTGAACCATCGCAACGTGCTGGGCGTGGGCGGCTCATGGGTAGACTACCCGGCAGAGGTATATAAGGGCGTGACATACCAGATGCAGCCAACCGACATCTGTAAGAACGACGACGGCGGCAAGACGAAGACATGGGCCGACGGAAAGGGTATCAGCATCAGTGGCAATAGCGACACAGGTGAGGACTGGGACGGTTGCCGCGACCTGGACCATAAGAGCGAGAATGTGCAGAACATTATTAAGGTGTATCTTGGCTTTCTGCTGGACGACCTGGAGTATGCGGGCTTCCGCTACGACATGACCAAGGGCTTTAGCCGCAGTTATGTGGCAGACTATAATGCGACGACGAAGCCTCAGTTCTCTGTAGGAGAGTATTGGGACGGTAATGTGAACAACTTGAAGAACGTGGTGAATCAAATGAAGAAGAATGGCCAAATACAGAGTGCAACCTTTGATTTTGCTTTCCGCTATTCTGCTCGTGATGCTTGTAACAATACTAACTGGAGTAAGTTGGCAAATGGGGGACTTGCCACACAGTCAGGCTTCGACCGCTATGCGGTGACTTTCGTGGAGAATCACGACATGCAGGACCGTGGCAATGTCAGCAACTATACGAAAGACCCGATTACTAAGAATGTGGCGGCAGCCAATGCGTGGCTGCTTGCCATGCCGGGAACGCCTTGTGTGTTCCTGCTTCATTGGAAGAGCTATAAGGATGAGATCAAGCAGATGATTCTGGCTCGTAAGGCGGCTGGCATCACCAACCAGAGCACGTTTACGCAAGTGAGTAGTGCCATTCAATATTATGAAATGTACACTACGGGAGCAAAGGCCAAACTCTATGCTGTCTTTGGCAATAAGTCGTTCTCTGGTAGCGACTATGTGAAGATCCTGAGCGGCACCAATTATGCCTATTATCTAGAGAAGAAGGCAGAGACACCATGGGTGAGTCTGGCAGAGGATACTTATACCGATCCTATGGAGGCAACTCTGACTGCCGTGTCGCAGACTGCCGATGCTAAACTGGTGTACACACTTGATGGTAGTGATCCTACTGTTAGCAGCACACAGGTGAGCAGCGGTGCCAAGATCACTATCAGCGAAACTTGCACTCTGAAGGTGGGTCTGCTCATTGGTGGGGTAGTGAAGAACATCATCACGCGTCACTATACCATCAAGCCTTTCGAGCCTCATAAGGCTACCATCTACCTGAAGAATCCTGACTGGACTACTCCCGTATATTTCTACGCATGGGCCAATGATGAGAATAATACGCAGCTGCTGGGCAATTGGCCTGGTACACAGATCACTACGACCAAAGAGATTGATGGGTGCACGTGGTACTGCTATGAGTTCAATGTGGATATGAAAGACTACAGTTTCAACATCATCTTCAACCAAGGTTCAGGCAAGAAACAGACTGTTGATATCGGTCCGTTAAGCGAGGATACCTATTATGAGATTGGTGCTGAAGTGGGTGGCAAGTTCACGGTGAACGATGTCACGGGAACCGTTACGGCCATTACACCAATAACCTTCAACAATCGTCCGAACACAGACAATAACTGGTATGACCTTAACGGTCGCAGGCTGACAGGTGAGCCGACGACGAAGGGTGTGTATATTTACCAGGGAAAGAAAATACTTAGGTAAGAACCATTAGATATTTGCTAAGAAAAGAGGGAAAGGATTTACTTTCCCTCTTTTCTTTCGTTCATATACTCACGTGGCGACATGCCGTAGAACTTCTTGAAGATGGTCGAGAAGGAGGCGGCATTGTTGAAACCGCAGGCATACATCACCTCGGTGATATTCACATTCTGTCCTGCCAACAGGTTGGCTGCCTGCTTCAAGCGGATATTACGGATGAAGTCATGAGGTGTCTGTCCTGTGAGCTCTTTCATCTTTCGATGCAGATGGACGCGGCTGATACCTACCTCATCGGCGATGGCATCCACACTCAGCTCAGAGTTGCCGATATTCTTGTTGATGACAGCCATGATACGCTCAAGGAGCTTGTCGTCAGGAGTCTTGATCTGCAGTTCGTCCACCTTCTGCTCCAACTGGTCGTTGCGACCGTATTTCAGACGAAGTATGTTGTGAGTATGGATAAGATTGATAATGGTACGTCGCAGGATGTCCATATTGAAAGGTTTGACGATATAGGAGTCTGCTCCTGTCTCTAAGCCCTCTAACTGGTCCTCGTCACGGTTCTTTGCCGTCAGGAGGATGACAGGGATATGATTGGTGATAGGATTAGCCTTCACTTTCGAACAGAGGGTGTTGCCATCCATCTCAGGCATCATGATATCGGATATCAGAAGGTCTGGGAAGGTCTTCAGCACTTCTGCCAATGCCTCCTTACCATTCTCACACCCAATGACCTTATAGTTGTTTGACAGCTCTTGGATGAGGTATTCACGAATCTCCTGGTCGTCCTCAGCAATCACAATCGTCTGCTGTCTGTTTGCTTTAGGAATGATGACTTCCTGCTGGTTGTTGTCAGCGGTCATCATGGCATCCTCGTCAAACAAATTGTTTGCATGGGTGACTTCCGCTTTGTCGGTTACCATCTCCTCGGGTTTCAGATGCTCGTTACCCAATGGGATGGTGACGACGAACTCACAGCCCTCGCCCTCTTCATTGTTATGGGCGGAGATGGTGCCGTGATGCAGCTCCACCAAGGAACGGGTGAGGTCGAGTCCGATACCTGTTCCTACGTTACGGTCGTTGACAGAGGACGGTGACTGGTAGAAACGCTCAAAGATACGCTCTAACTTGTCTTCTGGGATCTTCTCACCATTGTCGAAGATACGGATCGTGGCATTTTTGTCGTCATGGAGGACCTTGATGCAGATCATACCACCGGTAGGTGTGAACTTGAACGCGTTAGACAAGATATTGACGATGACCTTGTCAAAGTTGTCACGGTCTATCCATACTGGCAGCATCTGGGTGTCGTGCTCATAGCTGAACTGGATGTTCTTCGCCTTCGACTGCTGGGTGAAGAGGGTGTGGATATCTCTGACGAAACTAATCAGGTCTGTCTCACACATATGCATTTGCATCTGTCCTTTGTCAATCTTACGGAGGTCCATCATCTGGTTGATGAGTCCTAAGATACGTTCCGCATTCCGTCGGATGGTCTCATAAAGACTGCGTCGGTGTGGATCGTCATCCTGTTTCATCAAAGAAAGCAAAGGAGAGATAATCAGTGTCATAGGTGTACGGATCTCATGGCTGATATTCATGAAGAAACGCAGTTTCGCCTCTCCCATCTCCTCAGCATGGATATGCTCCTGCAGCCGGAGTTTGTCTTGCTCCTTGTGACGGCGATAGAGCAGGTATTTCCATGCGATGAAGGCAAGAATCAGCAGGTAGCAGACATAGGCGAGGTAAGAGCGATACCAAGGTGCATGGATATATACGGTGAAGCAACGCTCCTCTGTGGTCTGGTTATTACGCTGTGCCACCACGCAGAAGTTGTAGTTGCCTGGTGCCATGTGACTGAATGTGATCTCATTTGTTCCTGGTTGCAGGCGTACCCAGTCCTCTTTGTTGATGCGATAGCTGTATACGATATGCTCTGGATTGTCGTAGGTTAGCGTTGACAACTGGATGGAGAATGAGTTGTCACCACTGCTCAGGACGAACCGTTTGGAGGCGATCACCGTTGTGTCCGTGACATGATACCATCCTGACTTGGTCTCTGGTGTGACAAATTCCCCATTGATGGAGAAGGCAGTCAACTTGACATCAGCCTTCCACTCTGTTTGTTTGATATCGGAGGGATTGAACCATGTCACACCGCCGACACCTCCGAACATCATCGTTCCTTTAGCGGAGATACTAGAGGCACCGTCACTGAACTCGTTACTTTGCAAGCCGTTGTCCACAAAGAAACTCTGGGTCAAATGTGTCTGTGGGTTATAACAGCACAGACCATGATCCGTACCCACCCATATATTCCCTTGTTGGTCTTGCTGGATAGAGGCGATACCATTGTCGGCAAGTCCTTTTTCCATATTCAGGTGACGTAGCTTCTTGGTGGTAAGGTCATAGACGTAAAGTCCGTCATTGGTTCCGATACACAGATTGTTATTGTATTCTCTTGCTATACGAGTGGGGGTACCATAATTAATGGTGTTCGCTCCAAAGACCTTTGTCCAGCTCTCACTGGCGATATCCATACAACAGACACCCATCGTGGTGGCAACATAGATACGCTTACCGTCTGGGGACAGTGAGATCTGTGAGATATAGTTGTTGATAATACTGTTTATCCTACGGTCGGAGATAGCATTCTCTTCTGTCAGATAGCTTTTCACCTCCCCGGAGCTTAGTTGCAGGCGCAGGAGTCCCTCACCCATAGTGGCAAGCCAGAGTGCTCCCTCTTTGTCACATTCTAAGTCGAAGACGCTGACGGTTTCTCCCTGGGGTAATGCCTGACGGTGGAACGCATGACTCTTGGCATCGACCCAGCCACACCCCTCACGGAAAGAACCTACCCAGATGCGTCCTTGGTTGTCTTCTGTAATACCGAGGATGGTACCTGGGAAATTCTCCTTATAATGATATGCGGGCTGGTCATTGTTGTCAAAACTGTACAGTCCGTCCTTGTCGGTGCCCACCCATGTCCATCCTTTGCTGTCGATGAGTACGCTGGTCACACATGCCTGTACCAGCAGGTTACGGGTTCCGAGTTTGTAACCCATGTAGTTGAAAGGTATCTCCGTGCGGGGTAGCATATAGATACCCTTTTGCAACAATCCTAACCAGACATTCGCGGTGTGGTCTTATACGATAGAGTAGCACTTACTCTGAGAGAGGTTCACTTCCCTGCTATAGTAGGGGTTGTTCTGTAACATACCAGTCTGCGGCTGGAAGATACCCATGCCTTTTCCATGATAGCGCAGCAGTAACTCTCCTTTCCTGTTTTTATAAATCTCTACAATGGGCAGGTTGCCTGTAACAGCGATATGCTCAAAAGTCCCTTTCTCCGTTAAGACAAAGAGTCCGTTCTTTGCTGTTCCTACATAGATCTTGCCGTCCCTTCCCTCGCAGACGGAGCGTAGTTGGGTGCGGTAAAACTCATCCTCAAAATAACGGTACGACTTGTTGCCGACATAACATACAAGACCTTGCTCTTCCGTGACCAGCCATAAACGCTCTTGCTGATCCTCTGTCATCTGGTGAACACCAATGACGTCAGCAAGAGGACCGCCAACCTGGTGGGCATTCTCTTTATCAGTCAGTCGAAGCAAACCGTGTCCTGACGTGCCGATCATGACATCCCCGTTCTTACGCTCCGTAAAACAAGTCACGTAAGGCGGCATGATACGGTCTTGCAGGTCATGCACTTTGATGTCTTTGAAACGATAACCGTTAAACGACTGGAGGGCACCATACATGCCGACGAAAAAGAGCCCGTTACGATCTTGCAGGATACAGTTGACATAGTTACTTGCCATACCCAGCTCTGCCTCTTTCTCTTTTTTGTAGATGCGGAACTGATACCCGTCGTACTTGTTCAAGCCGTTACGGGTGGCAACCCATATAAAACCATCTCTGTCAAGGTAGGCTTGGCAGACGAAACTACTGGACAATTGTTTGTCAGCGTCAAACAATTTACCTGTTTGGGAATGGATGCCCAAAGGCAGAAAAAGAAACAAGAATGTAAGAACTTTACTTTTCATGTCAGTTTGCACAGTTATGATTTGTAACATCAGAACAAGTGCAAAGATAATAATTTTTTACGAAATGTATCATATCTTTCTTGAAAAGAAAGACATAAATGTTACTTTTCGCAAAGTTTGCGTTACAAACCATGCGAATTCTTTATAATATGCCACCCCTATGTCAGAATGCCTTGCTGAACTCGTTGACGCTGATCTTGACGGGCTCAACCATAAACTCTGGTCGGTTGTAGCACTTCAATTGGAATGTGTTTTGCTCAGGGTCTTCCTGTGGGAGCATGAATGCCTTCTCCACTTTTCCATTATTGAAATAGGAGAAATAGACACGACTGTAGTTACCATCTCCTCGACGACTGGAACACATCATCCAATGTCCGTTGCTTGACCAGGTGGGATAGCTGTCTGCAAAGCCCTCACTGTTGAACTTGGATAGATCAAGCGGAGAAGGGTTCTCTACATTCAGGGGCATACAAACGATGTCGCCGTCACAGTGCCTGATATGAAAACAACCATACTGCCCTTGTGCAAATAGCAGATAACGTCCATCGGGACTGATACGTGGCAGGGTAGCGCTCTTGTTCTGCGATGCTGCATCATACACCAGTTCCTCCTCTCCGAAGTTGTGTGTTGCTATGTCGAACGAACGACGGTAGAGGTTGTATTGTATTTTCTCGAAGGTGGATCTGATATCCTTGTCGCGCAGTTCCTCTGGAAGTGGAACAGACTTACAGTAATACAGGTATTTTCCATCGGGTGACCAGGTAGGGTATACCTCCAAAAGCGTGGAATCGTTGCTAACGATGCTCACGGAGTCTGTCGCTACGTCATAGAGGATCAGGTCACTGGCAAGGTCGTATACCTCAAGTTTATTAGGATGTGCTGTATGGAAAGCCTGTCGAGTCTTATTGGTGGAGAAGGCAATTAATTTGGCGGTAGGGTGCCATGCTGGATAGACACCTCCAGAGATGGTGTAGTCACGCTTCATATTGACTTTTGACACCTTACCGTCGTTCACAATGATGGTGCCTGCATTAGCAAGACGTACATGGAAGAGCATGTTGTCTGTCTTGTAGTTCTGGTAGCTGTGGCAGTTAATGCATTGTCCTTTTGCTCTGTCATTACAGGTTATCTCATTGTTGAAGATTTGAGACTCCTCGAATGTAGTGACGTCGCGTTGGGAAATCTCCATGAAGTTCCATGCTACATACGATGGTTCGATGAGGCGATATGAGATATATTCATCAATGGGTTCTTTGGCTACATGAATCTCAAATAGGTTGAATGACAGCCACTCGTCATTCTTCTTACCCCATACCTCCACCTTGATGCTTTTACCTTTCGAGACATCTAGCATAGCATGCCATTCGTCTTCAGGTATCTGTACTTTCACACCATTGCCGTAAGTCTGTTGCTGTCCGTCTGATGTGGTGAAACGAGCAACGCACTCTTTGTATTGATCGGCAGGCAACATGAAATTGAGTGGGGCGATGTTATAAGGCACCGTCACATTGCAATAATCAGGAAAGACGGCAGGCAGGCACTTGGCTTCCTTGTATGAGGAAGGCACATCGGGATGATTCGCACACGATGTTAAGAGCAGCAAGGCTCCAATTATAAAGTAGATATATCTTTTCATAGCTTACTCATGATTGAACTTCGTTGTCTTTCCTCTCGGCAGAATTTGTATATTGTCTTCCGAAAAAGTTATAGTACCAATAGGTGCCTCCCCATTTCCCGCGCATTTCATCCGCCACTTGTCCAAGTGTCTTGCCAGGCTTTACTAGTTTGGCTAATGTCTCACAGAATTGTTGGTAGCCATTGTAAACTGTCTCCTCAACGGGAAGCATCATACGTTTTTCTTCTGGTGCCTTATCCATCATTAGGATATAAGCTTCTTGTGCATGTACAGGAAATTCCTCATTCCGATGCAACCTTATATAGTTACGCAATGTCGACCAGAAGCGCTGAGAGTCGCAACTGATCATGGCATAGTACAAAGCCTGCTCTGAAGCTACTTTGCTATCGGTTTCATACCAGAGACTGATGCTATTGACAATATAGCTGTCGCTGTTCTCCACGCCAGTGAGTTCATCAGGAAAAGCATCCTGCAATGATTTTACCTTAGTTGTGACGGGAGCCGGTTGCCAGTTGCTGTAAAGAGGATGATGATGCAATAGGGTGGTATAACGCTCCAACAGTTTCTGATCCCCCTTCGCTAAAGCACAGCGTGAGAGCGTTTTCAGAAAGAATGGTGAGAAGCCGTATTGAATGGCAAGTTCATAATTCAATCGAATGGCTTCATTGATCATACCATAATTATAATAGACAAGGGGTGAAACAATGTTCAGGAAACTAACATGGAGTGTATCGGGATTGGTGACGGGAAAACTGATGTTACCCGTTTTAAAAGAGCGATTGAGCAATCCTCCTTCATTCATGAGTGCCACATTCTTGAGAAAAACCATTGCGGTGGTAGGCTTAGGGTTCTCGGCTACTATGTTAAGGACTTCCTGCCAATTGTCTGTTTCAGCATAGCGCACCATGCGCATCTCGTCAATATAGTTCTGATCGCGAAAGCTGAATGATGTGGTGAATACGATGCCTGCAACTGTACATACTATAGGAACAAACCACTTCGTCAGATACTTGTTACACAACGGAAGGAGTGCAGAGACAGTACCAAGTACCCAGAACGGAGTGGATAGATACTTGCTGCTGTCGCTTGCTGTTACGAAGTGTGGTAAGCCTGCTAATACGACATCGTCGAATTTCAAATTAGAATAAAGTAACGCACGCCAGATGACAGCGGTAAAAAGAATTAATATAATGCCCGATAATTCACGCCAGTTAGGTTTTTCAGTAAGTATTAGACAAAGTACGAATAGCAAGGCAAGCCATCCTAGCACTGGATAGATGCAAAAGCCCAATATATACCAGGCAATATGCCATTTGTGTGGAGTACAACGGGCAGTCCATAATAGCAACAGCATCAACAGATAGCCAATTGATTGTGAGAACCAATAGCCTTTGATGGGAAGGATATAAATCCAATAGCCTAAATCAACAATCGATGTCAGGAGGCAGGCTACGGGCAAGAGCATCAAGGCAGAGGCATATCCCTGTAATCTGAATGCTTTTTTACCTACCAAGAAAATAAGTATCCAGATGGCTACCAGTATAGCCGTGCCTAAAGCTGGATGATAGAACAGTTGGGTAAGCCAGGCACCTAAATATTGTAACAGACCAAATGGCTTCGACAGGAGGGTGTTGAAATAGGGTGTTCCAAAGAGAAACTCCGAACGATCATGTGCCGTATAGAATACTTCCTGATTAATATATAATAGGTACGCGACAAATAAAATGAAAACCAACAGACATCCATAGAGGACGGCATCAGATGCTTTGCTTTTGTTTATCATTATAATGCTTTAAAAGGCTGGCTCACTTTAAATGAGCCAGCCTGTTATTAAAATACAGATAGGGAAATCTTATTCCTCATAATAAACGTCACCGAAGGTTATAGTTCCGCGTGTTACCAAAAGTGTAAGGTCCTTACCACCTGCGGGGTCAGCACTTGCGTATTTCTTTGCACACTCTCTTGCCATTGCCTCGGTGATAGTAATTTCCAGCAGACCTGGCTTAACTTCAACACCATCAGCATAGGTGGTACTCCACCAACCATTCATGACGCGCAACAGAGGAGATCCGTCTGGCATACCCCAGATGCCTGGACCATCTTGTGCATCCTTGATTTCAAAGACAAGTGTCTTGAGACCATCGTAAACCTCGTCAGAAATAGTGGGCCAGTGTTTACCTTCAGTATCACTGAAACGAGTCTGTCCGGCATCACCAGAAGCAACAATGGTAAATGGCTCGCCATCATAGATCATAAACTTCTGGAGTTCCTCGGTAATGACCTCACAAGATACATTGGTATCATAAGTAAGCTCAGTTCCATCAGGACAAACAGCGGTCAGGGTGACCACATAATCGCCTATCTTCATTTTCTTTCTAGCATAGTTGCTAGTGAAATCCTTGCCATCGATTGTCCACTTAGCATTGACAGGTGCTGTGGTTGAACAGGTAATGACGTTACCATTTTGACCATTGTCAGCCTTGTCAACAGCGACGGTGGACATTGCCTTGAGCTCATCAAGGGAGATGTGACTACCATTGCTGATATCCTCTTCTGTAGGATTACAAGCTACAAGCGCACATGCTGCGGCAAAAAGCAAAAATATCTTTTTCATATTGGTTACTGATTATAATTTTAGTATAATGAAACATATTGTGTTTCCTCGGAGCCATCCCAACCCTCGTTCTGGGTAAGCTTACCCGCCATCAGGTTGATCTGTTCCTGAGGTTTAGCCAAGAAGCCTTTGGTAGCAGCGTAACGCTTTGCCCAAGAGCTGGTCATGTGGTGCATAGGAACTCTAGCATCCTTCTTACCGCGGACAACAATCATCTTACCATCCTGTGCCTGAAGAGCCCTGGCAGCGAGTGAGCTCTCATTAGCGTCTTTACCAGACCAGCGACGCAGATCATTGAAACGAAGACCCTCGAAGGCAAACTCCCAACGACGCTCGTTCTGAACGGCTTTCAAAGTGTAGCCTGTCTCAGGAACACCGGCACGACGCTGTACCTCATTCATGTACTGGGCATCACCAGTGAGCTCAGTAAGCATCAGCAGTACATCAGCATAACGCATCAGATAGAAATCCTCGAAGTTGTCACCCTGCATCTTGTTGTCGAGTGAACTGCTGGAGTAATTAGGAGTAAAGCACCACCAGGGAGCAAAAGAGTCTCCACTTGCCATAACGGTTACGGCATTGTATTTCTTTACTGCATAGCCGGATTCCTCACAGTCGTCCTTCTCGAAGGTATAGTCTGCAAGTTCATTGACACAGTCAATCAAAGAGCCGAGTTTACGGATATCTTTGTAACCGCCGGTGTTTTCTGCATCTGACCAATCATCCCAGAGGTTACATGAAGGTGTTCCCTGTCCCCATCCCTGGTTGAATGGATAGGTATGATCAACTTTACCGTTATCACCGTTACAACGGAGTCCCCAGAATACGGAGAGGTAGTTACAATACTGACGTTGCTGGCTGTAATAGGTAACAGGAATATTCCAGCTAGAAGCATTCATAAACTGAATCTGGAAGAGTTCCTCGGTGTTACCGTTACCCATGCCTGGCATATCGAAGCAGTTTTTGGGATCCATGTCTTTAATGAATTCATACTTACCCTCATTATAAACATAGCTGTTAGAGTACTGCCAAAGTGAACGGAAATCCTCACAGAGTTTGTATCCGCCATTTGTGACGATGTCCTTAAGGGCATCTTCCACATTTTTCTGAGAAACAGATGCTACATTGCAGCCTTCCTGTTCGATAGCTGCACCATCGCGACCAACGAGCTGAATGTCTGGTCCCTTATCTACAGCAAGTTCTCCTTTCTTCATATAGAAACCTGCCCAGAACATGTAAGCACGAGCGAGGAAAGCCTCAGCAACGAACTTATTGGCATGACCGTCACCTCTTCCTCTGGTTGTACCCATAAGGTTCTTACCAGAAATGAAATCGGCAATAATCTGTGGATAAATCACTTCCTCTGCGCTAACCTGCTCCTCCATCTCGGGAGTAACGTCTGAAGCGGTGATAAGAGGAACGTCGCCAAACATCTGGGTCAGCCACAAGGTGTACAGACCGCGCATGAAGAATCCCTCACCAAGAACCTGATTGCGGAATTCCTTCTGATCCTCATCCCAGGGCACATTGTCAATGGTCTCAATCAAGTCGTTGCAACGCTTGATACCGCCATAGAGAGCAATATATGGGTTTTGCCATTGGTTAGCATTCTGCTGGACGAGATGATGCATTGCCTTGACTTTGTCGTCTTGCAAACCACCACTGCCGTAGCAGTTGTCTGACATAATCTCCCACCAATAGAATGGATTCCAACTGTCAGAATCACCACCACCAAGTACGTTCATGATGGTGTAGATACCAGCCAACTCGGTATCAATATCTCCAGCTTTACCTGGGAAGGTTGCCTTGGTCATCTCGGTCTTACGCGGATCGGTGTCCAGCATACTGTTACAAGATGTGAACAAGGTTGTTGCTGCCAAAACAGTCAACACTGATAAAATATATTTCTTCATAACTTATAATCGAATTAGAATTTAATACTTGCACCAACCAGGAAGGTACGTGGGGTTGGGTAAAGACCAAGGTCAATACCGGAAGCCCAACCAGTACCACCACCAGAGTTACCTACCTCAGGATCGAGACCGGTGTAACCAGTGAAAGTAACGAGGTTTTGAGCCTGAATATAGAAGCGGAGCTGCTGGAATGGGCATGCCTTCCAGATGTGCTTGAAGTCGTAACCCAGAGTAACGGTCTTGATCTTGAAGTAATCAGCATCCTCCATATATCGGGTAGAAACCCAGATAGTATTGTTGTGACCAGTTGCAGAAATACGTGGCTGATCGTTTGAGGTGTTCTCACCGTGCCAACGATTAAAGATAGTAGTATCGTAGTTCTGGTAAGGATTGTCACCGAATGAACGATAAGAACGCATAATCTGCATACCGAATGCACCGGCACCGTTTACAGAGAAATCAAAGCCCTTCCATGCGCAACCGAGGTTGACACCAAGAGTTACGTCTGGGTTAGGATTACCAATCTCATGACGGTCGCAGTCAGGACCCTCAGTGTAGGTGAGCTTACCATCACCATTCCAGTCATCCCAGATGCAGTCACCAGGCTGTGCGGTGGCAGCAACAGCCTTACCTGCTGCACGTGCAGCATCAATCTGCTCCTGATTCTGCCAGATACCGCTGTAAGACATACCGTAGAAGTAACCGATAGGTTTGCCTTCCTCAGCACGATATACATATTCTGTACCTTGTGAGAGGACACCGCTAGGACCATTGATGTAGTGGTTATCGTTAGCGATACGGGTTACCTTATTACTGTTAGTCGCAAAGTTTACGCTAGCGTTGTAGCTGAAGTCCTTACCAATTCTGTCGTTCCAAGAAATAGCAAGCTCAATACCAGTATTACGAACGTCACCACCATTGATATAGGCAGGATTGGTACCGTAGATAGCAACGTGAGGACCACCAATCAACCAGTCCTTAGTTGTCTTCTTATACCAGTCGAAGGTTACGCCCAAACGGCTGTTCAAGAAACGAGCATCGAAACCGAGGTCAATCTGCTCAGAAGTTTCCCAAGTGAGGTCATAGTTAGGCAGGATATTGGCATAGGCACCAGTAATGGGAGTACCGGCTACAGAGGTTGTCATGTCAGAAGCGAACTTATAACCGTTGTCGTTATATGCACCTGACTGGGCAATAGTAGACAGATACTGATAAGCGGGGATGGCACAGTTACCGTTCTGTCCCCAGCTTGCACGAATCTTGAAGAAATCGAGCCAGCTCTTAGTCTTCTCCATGAATTTCTCATTGGTCATAACCCAACCTGCAGATACAGATGGGAAGGTTCCCCAACGGTGACCATCGTTGAATACGCTTGAACCATCATGACGTAAAGTAAATGTAGCCATGTAGGTCTCATTCCAGTCCCAAGAGACACGACCGAACCAAGAAGCGAGGTAGTTCTCGTCGGTTGGTGCACCTGTCAATGATGCATCTGTAGCATTTGCCAGTTTGAAGTTTGTTAAGTATGCAGAATCCCAACCTTTCAGTGTTGCGAGCTGCTCGCCATACTTTGCCTTGTTAGAACCGCCAATATTTTCACCCCATGCAGAGCTTTGGAAGGTCTGACCCACCATGGCAGTAATCTTGTGACCAGAGAAAATGGGGAAGTCATAGGTAATGGTGTTTTCAATAGACCAGTTAGAACCCATATTCTGATTCTGGCTGCCGCTATAAGAGTCTACGATAGCTGAACCGTTGGCAGGAGAGCGAGGCTCACCATAGCTGCGATAAGAACCTGACCACCAGTTGTAATTGAACTGTGCTCGCCATTTCAAACCTTTAATAGGCTGAACAGTCATGAAGGCTGTAGCGCCGACATTCAGGCTACGGCTCTCTGCCAAAGAATTGAATCCACCCTTAGAGAGTGCCTCCCATGGGTTCTTGAAGATCTGGGCGTTCCATCCTTGACCATAGCCAGGTTTGCCATTTACTTTCTGGTAACTGTAAATGTCACCATTCTCTGCATACTGTGGTACGAGTGGAGAGGTCTGAAGCAGGTCGTGGATATAGCTCCAATACATGCCGTCCTCAGCCAGATCGTGACTCTTTCTATAACCTATGGAGATATTCTCACCAATGGTGATTACATCTAAATCCTTTACACGATAGAGGACGTGATCACTGTTGAGGCGAATGGTATTACGCTTGTAGTAAGAAGCCATCTCTGCACCCATGATACCCTCATTGCCAGTATAGGTATAAGACATCATGAACTTAGATCTGTCTGAACCACCTGTCAGCGTTATAGAATGGTTGTGCTGAACGGCATTCTTGTTCTTGAATACATCCCACCAGTCAGTGCCTTTCCAACCTGCAGCGACATTGTCGAGGATGTTCTGAGGCACGTAAGCGGGCCAGTCCATCTTTGCACCAGAGGTATTGAAACTGAACTCGTCCATGATGGTCATGTATTGCTGAGCGTTAAGGAGTTGTGGACGCTTGTATGCGTTTGACCAACCGATAGCACCGTTATAGGTGATCTCAATCTTACCAGCCTTACCCTGTTTAGTAGTAACGAGGATAACGCCGTTAGCGGCACGGGCACCATAGATGGCAGCCGAAGCAGCATCTTTCAGAATGTCGATGCTCTCGATGTCAGCGGGGTTGATGTCGTCGAGGTTACCACCTGCAACGCCGTCAATCACATACAGAGGCTGAGAGTCACCAGTGGTACCGATACCACGGATGTACACCTTGAAACCCTTACCGGGCTGTGCAGATGAACTGGTAATCTGTACACCAGGAGTGCTTGACTGCATGGCTTCCAGTGCATTGGTGGTGTTCAGCTTGGCGATATCATCACCCTTTACCTGAACAGTAGCACCTGTCACCAGCTTTTTCTTCATCGTACCATAACCGATGACTACCACGTCGTTCAGCGTGGTGTTGTCCTCTGTTAAGGTCACATTAATGGTAGTTTTGCCACCCACCTTTACCTGCTGGGATACATAACCCACGTAGGAAAAGTTCAATGTGGCATCAGAGGCAGCCTTGACGCTGTAATTACCGTCGAAATCGGTAATCGCACCTTCATTGCTTCCCTGTACTTTGACGGTAGCGCCAATGATAGGCTCGCCAGACTCGTCGCTGACTGTTCCCTTTACGGTCTGAGCATTCATCCCAAGAGGAATCATGCAGAGCAGGAACAGCACTGCAAAAGTTTTTTGTAACTTTTTAAAGTTCCACATAATAGATTAAATTAGTTAATTAATAAATATAAATAGGTTTTATACAAACTTTCTTATGAACTTCGCACAAGGTGCTATTGATGCCGCAAAATTACAAAAAGAAATGTTAAAAGGTGTTTTCAGAACGTAACACGAAGTTTGCGAAATGTAGCACAAGCAGAAGATGTTACAATTCGCAAACTTTTAAGATACAAATGCGAAAGTAGGCAAAACGCTTTATTACTGGTCAAATACAGTAATTTGTATATTGTTGGTGTCAGTTTTTTTTCCTAATAAAAACTTGTCAATGAATGCTTCAACTTCAGGGTATTGACGCTCGGGAAGCATGCAATGGGGATGTCCTCCTACGATGGAATACCCCATTCGGTCTTCAATGCCAAATTGTTGCCATACCTTGCGTGCTGCTTTGGCGGACACCACCGCTGAGCGGTCGGCAAGCCATTTGTAGTCAGGGTTGCCAAGGATAAGCAAGGCACGGGGGCATATCATGGCACATAATTCATGGTGGTCGTAGGGCATGTGGTAGACACTGTCACCAGAGAAGGTGGTGCGCATAGTTTCCAGGAACCAGTGGTAGTCGGTTTTCTCTAAACACTCTACGCTGTCTAACTGATGGGAGATGCGCCATGCGGCAGCCCCTCCACCTCCCGGTTCCTGGGCAATGGTGAGAGCGATGCGCTCATCAAAGGCACCACAGAAAAGTGCCATTTTACCGGCATACGAGCATCCAGTCACACCGATGTGTCGCATATCTATTTTCGTCTGTTCCTCACCTAATAATTGAAGTCCGTCAATGAGCCGACTTAGTCCCCATGCCCATTCACTATAGGCACCATTGTCCTTTAACTCCGGGTAGAGGCGGTCGAAAGGATGCTCACCCCTGTCGTGGTGTGGTCTCCATTGGGAGTAGTCGTTCACTTGTGCCTCATGAAATGTCATCGTGGCGATAGGACGCTTCTCAAAGAGGGGTTTGGGAAGGCTCAGCATACTGGTACCGATCATCAAGGCATAGGGTGCCTTGCCTGTCTGGGGGTAATGGATGGTGGAGCGTAGCGTGAGGGTCTCGCCATGAATGGTGACATCGACGATGAGGGTGTCCCCGTTCATCCGTGCCTTTACGTTCTCTTTATCGACAGCGGGCTTCATGCCAATACCGTAATGTTGTATCTCTGCGGCTATCTCGCTGCGTCGTTGTGCCCATTCGTTGAAATGGGTGACTTTTCCTTCTCCATTACTCCATGCTAAAGGATCTGGCAAATCCTTACATTCTGATAATTGGTCGTAGCCAGGCATCTCAGGGGGGGCGTAATGACTGCCAGTATGTTCTTGGTCATAGACCAAAGGAAGTTGTTGGCTATGCGCATAAAGCCCATAGCCAACAACCAAGAGGAAGGATATGATATTCCTATACATTAATCTTATTTGAATAACAGTTGTGCCATCTGATAGAGACTTCTGCGCCATGTCAGGAACTCATGGGCAGTACCCTCGGAGATATAGCCGTGGGCATTGAGACCAGCAGCCTTCAGATGTGCTGTCGACTCCTTGATAGCGTCAGGACGCTCTTTGCTGCCACAGCTCTGGAAGATAAGTTTTACCTGTTTCTTGTCCTTGATGTCATCAGGTTCATACTGTCCTCCGCTCAACAACCCGTAGCTGCCGAAGACCTCTGGACGGCGCAAGGTGATGAGTTTTGTCTCGATACCTCCCATTGACAGACCAGCCATCGCACGATTCCACTTGTCTGCTTTGGTGGCGAAGTTTGCGTCAATATAAGGTACTAGCTCATCAACCAATAAAGTCTCAAACTCCTTGGCTGTGAATTGTCCGATGGTGCCAAACTTGATATCGTTGGTCAGTCCGTAGGTCATAACAATGATAAAAGGTTTAATCTTACCATCAGCTATCAGATTGTCCATGATGAGGTTGGCATGTCCTTGGTTGCTCCATGCATTCTCGTCTTCACCCCATCCGTGTTGCAGATAAAGAACAGGGAAACGTTCCTTCTTGTCTTTTCCATACGTAGGAGGTGTGTAGACAAAAGCACGTGCCGTGGTACCTGTACTCTTAGAGGGAAACAGTACCTGTTGTACGTTGCCATGAGGAATATCCATGCGACAAGCATAGAAATCTTTGTCGTGGGCAGGAATCTCAATACCGCTTTCCCATCGGCAAGAGCCGAAATAGTTATGTGTGCCAGGATCATTGAACGTACCACCGTCAATCGTCAAATGATAGTAGTGGAAACCCTCATCCATCGGTCCTTCTGTCGTCCCTGTCCATATTCCATCTTTGTCTTTACGCAGTACGGTACCTCCGCGACCGCCAAGACCAAGACTGACAATGACAGATTTCGCATCGGGAGCCACCACGCGGAAACGTGCAAAACCTTCAGAGTTTACCATAGGATACTCTTGTCCGTGTTGGTTCAGTTCATTAGGACGGAAATCCTCCTTAGGTTGATAATTATCGAGTTTCGTATCAAAGTTCTTAATGACCAGATAGGACTTCTTGGGTTTGTAGTTCTCGTCGAAAGGCAGGGGATGGTTGTTCACACCCAGCCATGAGTCACGATCGGAGAGGTTCCAGAAAGTGACACAGTCAATGACGTCCTTATGCTTACGGAAGATACGGAAGATGCGGTTGTACTGATCTTCCTGTAGCGTGGCGATATAAGGAGCCTGTGGTTTCGTCTCTCCTCGTGAGAAACGGAGCTGTCCGCCCTGCTCGGTATTGGTGCGTAGGTCAAGTTCTGTGACATGGATATGCTTCACCAGTTCTGCGTATTTGGTAATCGCAGCATCAATATCTTCCTCAGAGGGACCATAGATGTTGTAGTGTCCTTGCATACCAATACCATGGATGGGCACACCCTGTTCCTGCATTTTCTTTACCATATTATAGATACGGTCACGCTTGCCGGGGTCGCACTCATTGTAGTCATTATAGAATAGCAGCGCATTGGGGTCTGCCTCATGGGCAAACTCAAAAGCTTTGGCGATAAACTCATCACCACAGAGTTTGTAGGCAGTACTCTCCCTGTATGGGTTAGCAGGATGTCCTGGCCATCCGAAAGCCTGGTCTGCGATAGCCTCGTTGACGACATCCCAGCAATATACTACATCTTTATAACGGTTGACTACTGCATGGATATGCTCACGAAGACGTTCGTAAAACACTTCTTTCTTCACGGGCTTCCCCTTTTTGTCGTAGAACATCCAGTCAGCAAACTGAGAATGCCAGCACAGACAGTGTCCTCTCAGTTTGATGCCTTTCTCACGGCAGAAATTGGCTATGCTGTCAGCACCCCCCCAGTTCCATACGCCTTCTTTGGGGTGTACGGAGACGGGTTTCATGTCATTCTCAGCGGTAATGCTGTTAAACTCCTTTTGGATCAGTGCCATTTGCTCTGGTGTTACTACGTTCCTCTGGTTAACAGCGACACCAATGGAGAAATAATCTTTGTAGGTGTCCTTCATACCCAGTCCGGCATTGGGGTCAGGAGCCTGTCCCCATTGTGCCTTAGCGATGCCGCAGATCATCACGAGCATCAAAGTCAGGTGAATTGTTTTTTTCATTGTTTTAATGATATGTTGGTTTAGTTATTATGAAATTGGTTACAAAGATACAAACAAATGTACGAAAATGAATACTTGTTTGTATCAATTAGTTTTGGAAATGTAACAGAATCAGAAATCTGTCAAGGGAATTTCCAGAATGAAGCGTGAGCCTGTGGTAAAAGTTGTGTCCAGGGTAAGCTCTCCACCCAGTAAACGGGCTGTTTGACGGGAGAGAGGAAGACCCAGCCCTAGTCCCTCGTTGAAATCGTCGAGTTTGGAAAAAGGAGTGAAGATCTTCTCTTGGTTATCTGCGGAAATACCAGGTCCGTTGTCCTCTATCAGCCATCGCACATGGCTGTCATCTCGTTGTATCCTCACCAAGACCTTTCCTTCCTCGGCTTGTTTAGCCGTGAATTTCTTGGCATTGTAGAGCAACTCGTTCATCACGTTGCTCAGAAGTTTCTGGTTAGTGTGGATTGTCAGTGTGTCAGGGACCTCTGTCTCCAGCGTTATCATACAAGGGATATCTACCATTCGGGTATCGCAGATAGCGATAGCCTCTCTAGTGAAATCGTTGCACTTCAGTACGTCATCCATAGCAATGTGTTGCTCACTGTCAATAGAGGACGAGTCAACCAGCATAGCCACCATACGGGTGATGTGGTCGGCATTCTGTTTCATGGTGGTAGTGATACTGGTAATCTCTTCTTGTGGTATATTCTCGTAATCGTCACGAATCACCTGTGCAAAGCCCATGATGATATTCAACGGTGTACGTATCTGGTGCAGCATGTCTTGGATGAAAGCCGTCTTTTGTCTGCTAGCCTCCTCCGCCAGTTGATGGGCATGTATCAGTTCCTCGTTGCGTTGCTCCGTTTCGGCATTGACTTTCTGAAGGTTGTTGACATGCTCGTTGAGAGACTGCTGCATGGCGACAAAGTTGGTCTGGAGCCTTCCGATGACATCCTTCTGCTTGATGACATGCACCTCTTCATCAAAATGCCCGTTGGTGATATGTCGGGCCTGTCGCGACAACTGGTTGAGCGGGGCGATGAAGTAGGCGACAGTCTTTCTGCTATAGAGGAGAATCAACAGGAGTCCGATAATTGCCAATGGGATGACGATATAGATAAAACGGTAGTAGGAATGGAAGATGTCGTGTTCCGGACAGACGATGGCGATGCTCCATTGGGTCTGTGGCAGTGGGCGGTAGAGGACATAGCATTTCTGGTCGTTGATATTGACCTCCAGGATTCCCTTCTTACCACTGGTCATCTCATGACCCAGGGTGATGATATCCGTATTCTTTGTAGGATCGGTATCTGAGTAGATGGTCTTTGAGAGAAGCTTGGTGGAGTCAGGATGCACGAAGTAACGACCGTCTTCGCCCAGCATCACACAATAGGAGTTCTCATAAGGTTTCTCCGCGGATATCATATGAGAGAGCCAAGGCAGTGAGAGGTCTGTGGCAATGACTCCCACAAAGTGATGCTCGGCAGTATACAGGGGCTTGCAATAGGAGACGATAATCTGGTCAGCCGACAGGGTTCCTTCGTTATAGTCGTCATAAGGGTCTACCCAGCAGGCTTCTCCTTTTTTCTTGGGGGTCGCATACCATACTTTCTCGAAATACTCGTATTCACCCTCCCTCTCTGTAGTGATGGAATCGCCGTTTCTGACAGAGTAAGCCGAGAAATATCGTCCATATTGTGGGAAGAATTCTGGCTCCATCGTGATAGAGCAGCCGTTGAAATGGGGGTTTATTGCTACGATACGGTGTGTGTACTCCAGCAAGGAGTCTGGTGTCAGATGTCGAAGGATGAGTCCCTCCATCGTGTTGGTGGCGACCTCCACCTCCTGCAGATATTTCGTCACCCGTAGCGAGGTGTTGTCCAATATCCGCTCCGCATGTTCTATAGCCTCCTGTTTGACGATCTGACGTGACCGAAGGAATAGAAAGCCCAGAGTGCCCATGAATCCTGCGATGACAAGGAGCAGGATACCAACACTTAGTTTGCTGGCAAGCGACTGTCGGATATGTTGGAAGGGGTATGTCATAGACTATTCTTCTTTTTTCTTTTCTGATATCTCAAGTATCCGGGTAAGCATGGAGGTAATTGCCTTCGAGTTGTCATCCAGCTTCTTGGTCATCTGAGTGATGTCATCCTTGTTGAGCTGCTGATGCTTCTGTTGGATGGTCTCCACGATACAGCTGATGGTTTCTGACGGCTTAACCATTTGGTCTGTCATGTTCTGGAGGAAGGTCGACTTGATACGATTCGCCTCCTGTGCATGGTCATGAGCCACCTGTAAGGCTTTGTTATGCTCGGAGAGTACCAATTGTTGCTGTTTGATCTCATGAAGGTAATTTGACAACGACAACTGCATGGAGTGGAACGCCCGTTGCAAGTGTCCTATCTCGTCAGAGCGGTGAGAGGTGGGAATAGGCTCGTCATAATTTCCCGCAGTCAACTGTTGAACAGCTCCGTCGAGTTCCCGAAGTGGTCGGATGATACGCTCTATCAACAGGAAACAGCAGAAGAAAAGCACGATAAGTCCTACGATGCCTATCAGCATCATCAGGAATTGCAGGTAGTAATAGCCTGCGAAAATCTGTCCTTCGTAATAGACATAGTCTATACTCCACTTTGTGTTCTTATAGGGCTTGTAGAAGATATAGCTGGGATAGCCATAGAAATCAGCATAGATGTATCCGCTCTCTCCTGCGATCATCGACTGTGCCAGTTGCTTTAACTGTTCGTTGGGAGTTTCTTTCAGTGTCCGGTCCACACTACCTGGCTTCAGCATCGTACTGTCTGGATGGATGATAAAGGACCCGTTCTTGCTCATCAATGCAAAAGAGGAGTTGGGGAGTATCATATTGTGCTCTATTTTGTTTGACAACCAGACAAGCGAGATGTCTGCTGCGATAACACCAATGATACGACCCTTTTCACGGAGGGGGACACTATAGGAGATAATGGGATGGGGATAGACGGTCTCGTCGACGAGCGGGTCTGTCCAGACGGCATGCCCCTCTTTGACGGGTCGTTCCACCCATTCCTGTTGTGCCAGAGGGTCTGTCCCGAAATGGTCACCCTTGACAATCTGTTTGTTCTTACGATAATAATACACCATTTCCCGCCCATCCAGGAAAGCAATGGCACATCCTTCGATGGTCGGGTTGCTTTGGAGAAACTCCTGACAATACGCTGCCAGCGCGTCGGGTTGGTTGGTATGATGCTCGACGCTCCAATGTACATTATTGACAGCCGTCTCTGTAGAAGACAATAAGTTATCAATGCTGAGGATGGCAGCGTCTACTGTCTTCTCTGCCCTTGCCAGTGCTTCCTCTTTGATCGCCTGATGCGCAAAATAGAACATGATCACGACATTGGCGACGAACAGCAGAGCGACAAATGCCACGATCCATAGGCTGAGCCTGATGGAGAAAGACTTATGGGAAAGGATATTTAGTCTTCTCATTGCCCTGCAAAGATAAAGAAAAAAGAAGATACGACCAAGTTTTAGCAGATATATTTGATAGTAAACAGCCCCTTCAAAGTAAATTCAGTGTATTTACTGAGTAAATTCAGTGTATTTACTTACCAAATTCAGTGAATTTACCGACTAAATTCAGTGAATTTACTGAGAAGGGTCATAGTACTATCTAAACTCCCACCAGTCGAGACGGGTGTCTCCTTGTGTCTTCTCGAAACAGAGATAGAGGTCGTGAACCCCTGCGGCATCCTTCACCTTGGCGCTAAACGACTTGTATTTCTCGACGGAGCCGGTGCTCTTGATGATGGCTGTGCCGATGACGGGACCATCCTGACTGTCGAGACGGAGGGTGACGGCACAGCTGCCTGTAGAAGCGGCAGTGATACAGAACTGCTTGGCGCCCTTCTTGAAATCGACACCCCGCAGACGGATATATTCACCATCGTTCAGGTCGTAGATATACATGTTCCGTTTGCCAGTAGACGCAGGCATATCGGCAACGACACCCGTATTAGGAATTCCCATCTTTGCAGATTTCAGTCCAAAGCCCCATGCCATCGTCTCAGCCTCCACACGCTGGTAGGGATTGAGCCAGTGCAGTTGTTTCATGGGTTGCTGGTCGAGCCAATAGGGTACCTCCTCGATGGTGCCGTCAGCATGATAGGTGATCTCTGTCGCCGACACACTACGACGCTCATGATGTACGAAGGTCTCTAAGTGCATCAGGTCATAGTTCTGTCCGAAGACATACGAGTGTCCCTTATAGTCGCAGATCCCAGGATGGTTACCACGATCACGCGGGGTCGGTTTCATGATATAACCCTTCCATTCCCAGGGTCCCGTAGGAGAGTCGCTCATGGCATAGCCCAGGGCCTCAGGACAACAGGTGGAGGCAAAGCCGAGGTAATAATGTCCATGACGCTTGTAGAACCAAGGACCTTCCTGATAGTTGGGGATGTGTGGCAACTTCGTCACACCACTCGTCAGCGAGGTCATGTCGTTGCCGAGCTTTGCCCAGTAAGTATGGGGATTACCCCAGTACATATATGCCTGACCGTCATCGTCTGTATAGACAGAGGGGTCAATGTCAAACCAGTTGCTCTGGTCCCATACCAGCGGTTTGCCGAGTGGGTCTTTGAAGGGTCCGTAAGGCGAGTCTGCCACCAAGACACCAATACCATGTCCGTGGAGTGGGGCATAGAGATAATACTTGCCGTTACGCGCTACCGTCTGTATCGCCCAGGCACCATTCTCACGACTGCGCCAGGGGAAGTCCTTGAGGGAGGCGACGGCACCATGTTCTGTCCAGTTCACCATATCGGTGGTCGACCATAACAGCCAGTCGTACATGAAGAATCCAGCGGAGCCTTTCTCATTCTCGTCGGGGATGTCCTCTGGAGAGGCGTCATGTGACGTGTATAAGAACAAGGTGTCTCCCACGACTAGTGGTGAAGGGTCGGCGGTAAACTTTGTCTGAAAGAGGGGCATGTTCACCTGTTCCAAGCCACGCATCTCCCACCAGTCGAAGTTAAAGAGCTTAGGACCTTTACGTCCTGTGAAGACAAGATACAGGTCGTGGGTGGTTGGGTGTAGAGAGTTGAGAATGGAGAGGGGGTAGTCCAGGTCGGCAGTGAGGGTCTGCCATTGCTCCCATCCACCAGTGGCAGGAACCTCCAAGCGACCTAGCAGTTGTCCGCCAATGCTGTCAATACGGATCTCAATGGCACCACCACGCAGTCCACTTGCCACACGGGCAGTGAAGGTGCGTGGTGTCTTCTTGCCAAACTCCACGTTCTGCAGTTTGATATAGTCGCTGTTGTGGATGCTTGTCACATAGACACCTATCTGGTCGTTCTGCTCTGTCTTGATACCCTTGGAGAATGCCATCGTCTCTGCCTCTACCTTACGATAGGGATTGAAAGTGTCGATGGGTTTCACTCCCTCGTTCGTCGGCATGATGGTGGGGAAGCTGCCATCGGCGTTATACTTGAACTCCTCTACGGCGACACTACGTCCAAAACCGCCACCACCAGGAAGTTTTCCTGTATGGTAGAAGAAATAACTATGTCCTTTGTAGTCGGTGACACCACAATGGTTGGTAAATGACTGGGTGTCACATAACGGCATGATCTCTCCTGCGTATTTCCAAGGACCAACGGGTGAGGGTGCCGTACTATAGGAGATATGCTCTGGGACTCCACCTGCCGCATATAGTAGCTGGTAAGCTTTGGAAGGATCCGCTTGATACTTGGAACGGTCCACTTTCCTAAGCCAAGGTCCCTCGACATAGCCGTCCTTGTATTTTTTGTCTTTCTCTCGCTTACTCATCATTGGACCGCCGAACGCGTCCTCCGTCATGTCGAGGAGTCCCAACTCTCCACTGTATGATATCATGTCCTCATTCAGCTTCAGATAGTAGCACTGGGGGTTGCCCCACATCAACCATGCCTGTCCGTTGTCATCAATCAAGACGGTAGGGTCGATATGGTCCCAGCTGCCGTTCTCAAAGAGAGGTTTGCCAATAGCATCCTTGAAAGGACCTGTAGGTGTGTCACCTACGGCAACACCGATCGCCATACCGTTGGAGAGTTTGGAATGGGCACAGATATACCAGTAGAACTTCCCATTACGCTCGATACACTGACTTGCCCATGCACGGTCGTCAGCCCACGAGAAACTCTCCAAGGCAAGGGGAGAGCCATGGTCGGTCCAGTTGACCATATCCTGTGTGGAATAGACTCGCCATTCCTGCATCCAAAAGAAGTCGGCACCGTCTTCGTCATGTCCTGTATAGACATACATCGTCCCGTCATGCACCATAGGTGCCGGATCGGAGGTATACCATGTTTGTACGAAAGGATTCTGTGCCTGTAGGGTAGTAAATCCCAATAGTCCTAAGAGTATTGTTAGCTTTGTCGTTTTCATAGAATGCTACTTGTGATATTTATCTTTGTTGGAAATTCCATTTGGAATTGTCGGTGTTGAAATCATATTCTGCGAGAGAGGGTGTACTGTCACCGGCAGAATAGAGGCAGTATTTCTTATTAAAACCCTCTTGTCCGGGTATGGCGAATGGCATGAGACGGAAGGAACCGTCAGTCAACTGCTCAATCCACCATAACTGGTTGTCTTGTCCTTCAAATTCCTTCGTGGCAACTTGTAGGTCGGCAGTCGCTGTCAATGCACGGGTTGTTCCTTCTATATAAATCTCATAGAGGGGTCCCGTCAACCGTCCGCCTGCCTGTGGTACAGGCTTGATATGCCAGTGCTGCCAGGGTCGGAACATATAGTCGCTGCAGCGGACTGCAATCTCCCCATCTGGCCAGGTGCCGATGACCTCTTCCAGTCTTTGGTCGGGGATGGCCTTGACAGGCTCATTGGGATCTATCTGCCAGAAACGCTGTCGTTCCTGTTCCATGCGGATAAAATCGACGGCAAGTTCCAGACTGTAGCCACGACGCTCGGAGAAGATGGCATACGCCCCGTCTTTTAACTGTTTGCCAGCCACGGGCCATCCATTCTTCCATAACAGCGGAAGGATACCCAGTACAGAACGACCGCTGCGGTCGAAGTCTGCCTCGAAATGACAGGACATAATCTCTACACCGTCGTCAATTACAGTACGTCCGAAATGTCCGGGACCTGTCTTGCGGTCTCCAGCGGCAATGACCATTCTTCCACCGCCATGGAACATGTCACGTCCCACATTGTCGACATAAGGTCCTTCCACATTGCGAGAGCGTCCTACGACAATATTATAGGTAGAGTTCACACCATCACAACAGGTGCCGTGCGTACCAAGCAGGTAATACCAGCCGTCTCGATAGAGCAAGTCTGTCGCCTCACAGTCAATGGCAATGTCTTTCTCCTTGTTGCCTTTGACTCGCTCTCCAGTCTTTGGGTCCAATTCAATCAGGCGGATAGTACCGAAATAGGTGCCGTAACTCGCCCAAAGTCTTCCTGTGGTCGGGTCAAGCAGCAATCCTGGGTCAATGGCATCTTGGTCTTCCATACCGTCCGAGGAGCACACTTCGACAGGGGTGGTCCATTTGAAGTCGGGAGATGTCGGATCAAGGGTCTTGTTCCACATCGTCAGGATGCGACCGTTATGTCCTCCACCCAGTCCACCACCTGTAGCGCCGTAGATGCATAGGTAGCGGTCTCCAATCTTCAGGACATCGGGAGCCGCACCGCCGCCTGGACGATCCGCACCACTATGCCACGACCAACCGTCTTCAGAGATGAGTCCTCCACCACCCGTACCAAAGGTGTAGTATTTTCCCTCACACTCGGCTATCGTAGAAGGGTCGTGGATATAAGGAGCACCTGTCTGTGCCTTAACAGGTGTCATGGCAATGTAAAAATTAAACAATGAAATAAAGAGAAATATACGTTTCATATAGCGTTATATCTTAATTGTTACATTTTAAATTATTGAACTTTTACATTGTAGTCGGTAATCGGTTTTCCTTTCTCATCAATGAAACGAGCACACATGTCGCTTAGACCAGGACCGTTGATGACAGCAACACGTAAGGTGTTACGTCCTTTCTTGAGGGTTAGACGGGGTGACATACCATCATCCTCCACCATACGACGGTCACCTTCCAACATCAATACCTCTTCCCCGTTGAGCCACCATAATGACGCACCATTGGACCCACAGGCGAGTCGGACATTCCGCATCTCCTCAGGACTGTCAATGACAGTCTCACACCAGTAGAAAGAGCCGTAAGTCTGCTTACCGTATTTCTCCGCGAAGCGGAACAGTTTCATGTTATAGGTCTCGCTGTCCATGACATACCACTTCCCTTTTTTACTGTTTGTATTGAACTTAGCGAGCTCTTCACCAAATTTGTGACGTAGCCACGAATAGGTGAAGACGACATTGGAACGGACATCGACGGCGATAGGTTCCAATAGTCTCCAACGGCGGATAAAACCTTCTTGGTCTGGTTGCGACGGGGCTGCGGTAGCTGGGACGGGAGAGAAGTATTTCGGACGGTTCTTGAACTGAATCCAGTTGATGCTGAACGCCGCATTACCCTCGTTGGTAATGACAATGTCTGTTACTCCTTTTGGAAGATATTCCATAGGAACAGTCATCGTGAGCCATTGGTTACTCTGGTCACGACGGAAAGGGGTGGGGGAACCAGGGAATCTCGTCTCACTCTTGACCGTCATAGGAACCTTGGCGATGATCTTTCCCTTTGCCGACTTCTCTCTGACAAAGAACTCGGTATTGTCGGCAGCCTTGACATTGACGACTAGATAAGCGTCTGTTACAGAATTGAAATCAATGTCATTGTAACGCAGCCAGCTACCTTTTTGTGATAATATAGCCTCAAAACTGCGGAAGGTGTTTACAGTGTCAATCAGTTGTGTCGTCACATCGTTGCTTGCACTACTGTAGCGGTCGATCTCGATTCTCTCCACAGCCTGATTGATACCTACGCCACGCATGGTTTGCTTGACCTCCTGGATTGTTCCGTCACTATTGAATGCGATCTTCTCGATACGAGTGGAACGTCGTTTGTCCATATTTGGGGAGAAATCGTTCCGATGATAGAAGATATACCATTGTCCCTTGTATTCCAAAATACTATGATGGTTCGTCCAGCAGTGGTTGTCGTGTTCTGCCATGATGATACCCTTGAAATCCCAAGGACCTAAAGGTGATTTCGACATGGCATAGGCAAGTGTCTCCGTGGGATTGGCACCATTGCTGGTGTTACCACGAACCCATGGGAAGGTCAGGTAATACCAACCATTGCGCTTGAAGGCAAAAGGACCTTCCTTGAAACCGTCGGGCAGCCCTTCCATCACCTGGCCACCCATCTTCATCGGAGGCATCTCTGGCATTCCGTCTCGTTTGGGTATCTTCACTTCCTGTAATTCCCCATCCAGTTCTAGCATGTTTTCTTTCAGTCTTGCTCCACGAATACCCATGCCGCTCCAGTAAATATACGCAGAACAATCATCATCGATGAGGACGCAAGGATCAATGCCGGATATGCCCATGATAGGTTCCTGCACACAGGTGAATGGACCTTCTGGCTGATTGGCAATGGCTACTCCTACGGCAAAGCCTCGTCCATCTTTGGGAGCATTAGGAAAATAAAAATAATATTTCCCGTTTTTATAGACACAGTCGGGTGCCCACATGGAATAAGCGTCTGTTTTTCCCCAAGGAACTTGCTCTTGTGAAAGGATTACACCATGGTCTGTCCAGTCCGTCAGGTTCTCAGAGGAGAACACATGATAGTCTGCCATACAGAACCAATCCTGTCTTTGTCCTTCTGGAGCAGGAATGTCGTGGGACGGATAGACATATACCTTATTGTTAAACACACGGGCGGTAGGGTCAGCGGCGAATTGGTCACGAATGACGGGGTTCTGTGCTGATACAGCTAATGTGCTTAGAATGGAAATGGACAAAATGATATTTCTCATATATATTATTTAAATAGGTGAGGAATAAACTGACGGAAACAACGACGCCATGTCAACCATTCATGATGAGTGCCTGGGGACACGTAAAAGTCGGTCTTGATACCGGCTTCTTGCAAACTCTTAACTAAAGCCTCAGTACCGAAGTTTTCCTCGCTGCCGCAACTAAGATACAAATAATGTATCTTCTTGTTGAATTCCTCTGGCTTGGAAAACACACCATTGTAGGCAGTCTTCACGTCCAGTCCGAAGATCGCACCACTGAAAGCTCCCATATAGGAGAATTTGTCCATGTTATTCAAAACAAGGTCGAAGGTCTGGTGCCCACCCCATGACAGACCGGCCATCGCACGATGATCTCGGTCTGTTAAGGTGCGGAACTTAGAATCTATGGTTGGTATCAGATCCTGTATCATTACTTGATAGAAGCTGGCACCATACTCACTGAATCCCTGGCGATTGTCACCTCCACGGAATGGAGCCTTCACATCTCCACTCTCCATAACAACAATCATAGGTACTACTTCTTTACTGGCAATCAGGTTGTCCATGATATGTTGCATGTGTCCCTGTTTACCCCATCCTGTCTCATCCTCGCCCATTCCATGCTGCAGGTAAAGTACTGGATAGTGTTTCTTTCCCTTTTCGTACTCCGCAGGGGTATATACCATGGCATGCCGCCATTCCTGAGTTGCATTGGCATAGTAGTAGATAGAACGAACCTGCCCGTGCTCGATTCCTTGTTGTGGGCGATAATAGTCTCCCTCTGCCCCCTCGGGAATCTCTATACCACCAGCCTCACGGTTGCACCCGAAGAATGTCTCTGTGGCGGGGTCGATGACATTTACCCCCCCAATATTGATAAAATAATAATGGAATCCTACCACCAGGGGATCGGTGACAGCACACCAGATTCCTTTCTCGTCACGACGCATGTCATATTTCTTACCACAGATATCTACGATTACACTACTGGCAAGAGGTGCATTCAAACGGAAATAGGCACGGCGCTCTTTGTCAACTTTTGGGAAGTCATTTCCTGGAATGGTGGTCTCAGCGGTCATAGCATCCTCGGGTACGGTAAATGGCGAACGGACATGATAGCCCATTAGTTCTAGCATTTTCTCTCCATATCGACGACCTAGCTCGCGGTAGCCGGCAGCGTCAAAATGTAATTTGTCAGGTCCATTAGAACATCCAGTAGAGGAAATGACTTGAGATGTGTGAAGTGTCTTTGGCAGCTCGTCAATCTGTTTGTTCATTGCAATGCACTGTCCTTCTCCATTGGCTTGTACTACTTCACCAGCCAGGAGTGGTACTTCCTCTGGCTTGAGTTGGAGGTCTCCTAATAAATGGTCATAAACGTTTTGTACCTTGTTCGCCCACTCGGGATCTCCCGTGTTAGACTCTCCCTGATGCATGAGGATGCCTTTGATGACACCGTCTTTTTGTGCTTTTTGGGCAAGGGTGACCAGTCGTTTGTAAGGGTTATTGTCGTATGCCTGCAGCATGCCAGTCATCCAGCCTGGTGCTGTCTTAACGAACTCTTCCATACCTTCAGGCATGAAACCTTCGATGCGGATACCGCCTATAGCGACATGAATGACACCGACACGAATGTTCTCTGGAAGATTTTCTGTCAAGGTTCGTCCGAAATAGTCGACAGGTGTCAGACCTGTGTTGGGACGGCAAAGTGGGGGAAGTGCGTGGCACCATTCTCCCATCTTGCGATTACGTGCAGGGTCGTCGACGGCTGGCATTAGCAGGAAGCGCGGACTGACTCCTTCCAGGTCTTGTGGCTCTATTCGTGCGGCACCTTCCATGTTGGATTGTCCGAAACAAAGGAAAATGTAGAAATTGGGGTCTTGTGCAAAGGTGTCCGCCGTTACACCAAGACAGGTCAGGATTGTGAAGATGATTTTTTTCATAACATATTGAATGGTTGGTTTTTTATTTTTGTTGCAAAGTTAATGCTTTTTCAATCGAAAGCAATTGTCAAATGCAACTTAATCTTTTTCTCATGTAACAAAAAGGTTATATGAATAACACATGTTACAAATGAAAAGGTTCGTGTAACTTCAGAATTTGCAATATTCATAAAAGAGGTGTAATTTTGCGACAGAATCAAAAGAAAAGCATTTTAATCAGCTTAGGTTAGATTTGAAATATTTGATTAGTAGTTATGCTAGTTATGGTTTTAGTCGTGGGGGGCTGACGTGAGTCACCTCCCCATTTGTTTAAAATGATAGAAGTAAAGAATGTGATGAGTACTTTAAGAAAAAAAGATATAAGCCATTACCCATTTGGGTAATTTTTTAGAACTTTACATTGTGAAGGAGTTCGGGTCTGTGAAGATCCGGACTCTATTTTTAAGATTTATATTAATAATGTACGCGCGAGAAACCAAAGATGTAAGAGGATTGTTTGGATGGTGCCGTAATGGTGGCACATAACCTGATAACGTTCTTTTAGAGAGGCTCGATGATTCTGAGTAGTATTACCACCCTCCATGAAGTCGGCAAGGATCGCATTCGTATTCACAAAGGGTAAGTGTTGTTGCTCAGCACGTTTCATTACACGGATGCACCAATCAACATCTGCTGAATGGCGGTATAGAAGGTCGTAATCCTCCTGCTGGGCGATATCCGTCCGTACATAGAAAGCCTGATGGCATACGAGCATACCTTGTTTAAAAGATTTCCATGTGAGCTGTTTCGGGGGACGTAGTCTGCGCAGATGAAGGAATCTACCTTCACTATCTACAATGGAGGTATCACCGTATATAACAGCTGGGGAGTTAGATGATAGTTGACTAACAGTTTCTAAAGTGTTGTTGGAATGAAGGGCGTCTCCTGCATTGAGAAATATGAGATAATCACCAGTAGCTTTGTGCAGCCCTTTGTTCATAGCGTCATAGAGTCCCTGGTCAGGTTCGGAGCGGATGACTACCTTATATGGAACTTGTGCCTTGTAACTTTCAGCCATCTGCACAGTCTCGTCTTTTGAGGCTCCGTCGATGATCAGGTGCTCGATATCCTGATAGGTCTGGGTACAGACACTGTCGAGTGTCCGTTGCAGGACGGATGCCGCATTATAAGTAACTGTAATAATTGTAATTTTCATTGTTCATAGATTTCTAGATAGCGTTGGGCAATGCTCTGTTGTGAATAGTTGCGTGCCACTTTCCTTAAGCATGCTCTTTTTAAGTCCTCTTTGGTTGCTTCGTCAAGTATCCATCGGATTCCTTTAGCGAGGTCAGCAGCGTCTTGATAAGCTGCCACATAACCATTCTCTAGATGGTCTATTTCCTCTGGGATGCCTCCGATGTGGAATCCAACACATGGGATACCGCATGCCATTGCCTCCATAATGGTGTTGGGCAAGTTCTCAGAAAGAGAGGGCAGTATGAATACGTCAGCGGCATTATATACCTTTACGATACGATGCTCGTCATTCACATAGCCCAAAGGGTAACTTTTGAATGGTAAGGGAGTTGTCACTTCCTCTGCATGGCCTCCTAAAACCACCACGGCTGTGTTCTCTCTCATCTCTGGGTATTGGTTGGCCAGCAACTGGCAAGCCTCTGTCAGGTGTTGCATGCCTTTATATGGATTGGTAGCACGCTGTGATACGAAAAGAATGAGACGCAGGTTCGTGGGCAGCCCAAGTTCTTGTCGTGTCTCTTGTTGGTCGATGGGGTGATAAAGATGTGTGTCAATAGGGTTTGGTATATTGATGATGCGTTGATTTTGTAAAAGGGCACTTTTCTGTGCCTCGCCAGCAAGCCATTGGCTGCATGCGACAAATGTAACATGTTGTCCCTCTAACATCTGCCGTTTTTGCTTCCATACCTTAACCGAGAGATCGTTTTTCGAACCTCCTTCTGGTAACAAACGGCAATTTTGGCAACCTGTCTCAAAATGTCTGCAGTCGAGTGTCAAATGGCAAATAGCTGTGGCTGGCCAGATGTCGTGCATCGTCCATACCACCTTCTTACCACTTGTCAGTATCTTGCGGATATCTTTCAAAGAGAGCATGCCTTGGTTAATCCAGTGCAGGTGGATGATGTCTGCCTCCTTAAATTCTCTAATACTCGTAATGTCTGTTCCTGCATTGGCGATATCAATATCAAAGAGATGCTGACGACGACATCGTAAATGAATCCATACACAGAAACGTTCCCAGAGGAAATTCCAATGTAACTTCCACGTTGGAGGTAAACCTATGACTGTGAGGGCATCGGTTTGTTTGTCACGTACCAGCATCTTTGCCCTTACGCCATAGTTGTTCAGTGCCTCCATCAGACGATTGGCAGCCACCGCAGCTCCCCCTGTCCGCTCACTCGTATTGACAATCAATATTCGCATCATGACAAAGGTACGAATAAGTAGGCAAATAACCTCATAATTTGTTGATTTTTTCATTGTTTGCGCACACAATTCGTTGATTTAGGTCAAGAATAGGCGATTTTTGGGCAATAAAAGTGAAAAAGTCATTGTGGGTTTTGAAAATCGATGTAATTTTGCAATGTCAAAAGGAACAAGAGGTTCCAGTAAGACATTCGGTTAATAGATTGTTTTAGGTTAGTAGTAATATTTATAGTTTTAGGTTTTTAGTTATTGGTAATAAGAAAGTTTTAAATGTGTTAGGATAACAGTGGTCGCCGTGAGGCGCTCATAAATTTCTTTTTTAAGCGAATGGTTAGTATTAATTTAGATATCTTGTCGAAAGACAAGCCTTCCAGTCGCAAAGACTGGAATTATTTGAAAAAGGATTTTTAGTTAAACATAGGCTTTGGATGTCGCTGCTCGTGGAGAGTAGCGGCATTTTTTTTGTTTTAAAATTTGTCAGTCTCGCTACATTTTTGTATCTTAGCACCCGATATGGACAAAATAACAGAACGATTAGGACAGTTGAGGGAGGAATTGCGGAGAGAGCATCTGAGTGCTTTTATCTTCCCTACGACAGATCCGCATCATAGTGAGTATACTGCAGACTATTGGAAAGGTCGTGAGTGGATCAGTGGTTTTACAGGTTCTGCGGGTATTGCTGTGGTGACTCTTAAGAGCGCGGCATTATGGACGGATTCTCGTTATTTTATCCAGGCGGGGCAACAGCTCAGGGGGACGGAGTTTCAACTGATGAAGCAAAAAGTGGAAGGTACACCCACTATTCATGAGTGGATAGCTCACGAGTTGATTGATATGGATGATAAAGAGATTGGGGTGGATGGTATGGTTATCTCGGTGGTTGACGTGGAAAAACTGAAAGAGGAACTGAAGCGTTGTGGCGGTATAACCGTGCGTACCAACTTTGATCCACTGCAACGGATATGGAAAGACCGCCCAGCAATTCCGCAGCGTCCTGTGGAGATACACCCCTTGGAGTTGGCAGGGGAGGAGACAACGTCAAAACTTCGACGGATCCGACAGGCACTGCATGAGCAACATGTAGACGGTATGCTTGTGGTAACTCTCGATGATATTGCATGGACATTGAACCTTCGTGGCTCCGATGTTCATTGTAATCCGGTATTTGTTTCGTTTCTTTTGATAGACTCCAATAAAGCAACCTTATATATTAATAAGGTGAAAGTGAGTGGTGAGATTCTCTCTTATCTGAAAGGACAGGGTGTTGAAGTTGCTGATTATGCTGAAATCGGTAAGGGATTACAAGGCTATTTTGAGTATAATATCCTGCTTGATCCAGAAGAAGTCGGCTATACATTGTATCAAAGGGTTAACCGCATTGTCGTGCGTGGAAAATCTCCTATAGCAGCAATGAAAGCTGTAAAGAATGAAAGGGAGCAGGCGGGTTTTAGGTCCGCAATGTTACGTGATGGCATCGCAATGGTCAAGTTCTTGAAGTGGTTGAGTGAAAGCTTGAAAAGAGAAGCAGGTAAAGGAGAGACGGAAATCTCCGTCTCAAGACAATTGGAGTCCTTACGTGCTCGTCACCCCATGTATAGGGGACTTTCTTTCGATACAATAGCTGGTTATGAGGCACATGGTGCCATTGTCCATTATGAGGCGACACCAGAGACAGATGTCGCCTTACAACCCAAGGGGCTTTTGTTATTAGACAGCGGTGCACAATATCAGGATGGAACGACGGACATTACACGAACCATCGCTTTAGGTCCTCTCACGGAAGAACAGCGTCAAGTGTATACATTAGTGTTGAAAGGGCATGTCCAGTTGCAGATGCTTCATTTCCCAGACGGTGCCAGCGGAACACAACTTGATGCCATTGCCAGGAAAGATCTATGGAAGGCTGGCTACAACTATCTGCATGGCACTGGTCATGGTGTGGGGAGTTTCTTGAATGTCCACGAGGGTCCTCATCAGATACGTATGGAATGGTGCCCCGCTAAGATGCATGCGGGGATGACCGTTACGGACGAACCAGGGGTTTATATGGAGAACCGTTTTGGTATTCGTATAGAGAACACTCTTCTTGTTATCCCTTCAGAAGAAACGGAATGCGGACGTTTCTTACGGTTCGAAACATTGACATTGTGCCCAATTGACAAGAACCCAATCGTCCCTGAAATGCTGACGAAAGAGGAAATAGAATGGCTTGACAATTATCATGAGACGGTTTTTGAAAAATTGTCTCCCTTCCTTGATAAGACAGAAAAAGAATGGCTCCGACAGGCTACCTTGCCATTATAACTTCAAAAAAAAGACAAAAAAACTTGTATAATTCGTAAAATAGTTGTAATTTTGCACCCGCTTAATCGCAAAACAGAAGTTTAACATAAAAAATAAAAAGCAAAAAACGACATGATTATTGTACCAGTAAAGGAAGGCGAGAACATCGAGAAGGCCCTCAAGAAGTTCAAGAGAAAGTTTGAGAAGACAGGTGTGGTAAAAGAACTCCGTCGCCGTCAGCAGTTTGACAAGCCCTCTGTACTGAAGCGCCTGAAGATGGAACACGCTGTTTACGTACAGAAGTTGCGCGCTACTGAAGAGTAAAAAAGTAGCCAAATTATTTGGTAGTTTGAAGAATTCTTTGTAAATTCGTTGCCGAAAAGGTGCAACGGATGAATATGATAGAGAAATTTTTAGACTATCTGCGCTATGAGCGGAATCGCTCTGAACGAACCATAGAATGTTATGAGGAAAGTCTCAGAGATTTCGAGGCGTACTTCAATAAAAGAGAAAGTCAGCTCTCATGGGAGTCGGTAGACTCGGATGTCATCCGTGACTGGATGGAGAGTTTGATGGATAAAGGCGACATGGCATCATCAGTGAATCGTTATCTGAGTGCCGTGCGTTCTTTTTTCCGTTTTGCCTTGTCACGTGGATTGGTAAAACGAGATCCTTCACATATGGTAAAGGGTCCTAAGAAACAAAAGCCGTTGCCACAGTTTGTACGTGAAAATGAAATGGATCGCCTAATTGACATGTCAGAGATGTGGGAGGCGGACTATAAAGGCTCGCGCGCGCGTACCATTATTATTACATTCTATAGTACGGGTGTCCGGCTTGCGGAGTTAATCGGACTAAACACTGCAGACGTGGATTTTGTTTCCCGTCAATTGAAAGTAACGGGAAAACGCAATAAACAGCGGATTATACCTTTTGGCAAAGAGTTGGAGATGGCGCTCCGTAACTATATTGCTTTGCGTAACCAGATTGTGGGTAGTCCGACGGAGCCACTTTTCACCTCGGAGGATGGCAAACGGGTGTCACGTGAACAGGTGTCTGTTCTGGTTAAAAAATATCTATCACAAGTGACAACGATGAAAAAAAGATCGCCCCATGTGTTGCGTCACTCGTTTGCGACAGCCATGTTGAACAACGGGGCTGGGTTAGAGAGCGTTCGTAAACTGTTGGGGCATGAAAGTGTGGCAACGACGGAAATTTATACTCATACGACGTTTGAACAACTGAAAAATATATATAAGAATGCCCATCCAAGGGCTTAGTATAACCTTATAAAAATAGGAGGTAACTATGGAAATTAAGATTCAGTCAATTCATTTTGACGCTACTGAGAAACTACAGGCGTTCATCGACAAGAAAGTCGCCAAGTTAGAAAAAACCTTTGAGGATATTCAAAAGGTGGATGTGCAATGCAAGGTGGTAAAACCTGCTACTGCGCAGAATAAGGAAGTAAGCATGACCGTTACGGTGCCTGGCTCCACCTTATTCGTGGAGAAGACTAGTGATACTTTTGAAGAGAGTACTGACCTTTGTGTGGATTCTATGAAGGTGCAATTGCAGAAATACAAGGAAAAATTGCGCAATAGATAAAAAAAACTCTGAAAAGTTTTGGTAATTCGAAAATAATGCCTACCTTTGCATCCGCTTTCCGACATTTCACAACTTGTTCGGGGGGCGGATGCTTAGTGAAGCCTCTTTAGCTCAGTTGGCCAGAGCACGTGATTTGTAATCTCGGGGTCGTTGGTTCGAATCCGACAAGAGGCTCGAAAGAGCCTAGGATAGATGAAGCCAATTGTCTTAAGGCTCACAAAGGGTAAAGAGAAAACGTATTGGGTGGTTTCCAGAGCGGCCAAATGGGGCAGACTGTAAATCTGTTGTCTTTCGACTTCGGTGGTTCGAATCCATCACCACCCACTTCCAGAAAAGGAAGTAATGCGGAAATAGCTCAGTTGATAGAGCACTAGCCTTCCAAGCTGGGGGTCGCGGGTTTGAGCCCCGTTTTCCGCTCTAACCTCGCTGTTATAGCTCAGTGGTAGAGCACTTCCTTGGTAAGGAAGAGGTCCCGAGTTCAAGTCTCGGTAACAGCTCTTTAAAGAAATGTGGATTTAAATCGATCATTCATTTATAAATTATAACAAAGAAAAGCTATGGCTAAAGAGAATTTTGTGCGCACCAAACCGCACGTAAACATTGGTACAATTGGTCACGTTGACCATGGTAAGACAACTCTGACTGCTGCTATCACTACCGTTTTGGCTAAGCAGGGTCTTTCTGAGGTTAAGTCTTTCGACCAGATTGATAATGCTCCTGAGGAGAAGGAGCGTGGTATCACCATTAACACCGCTCACGTTGAGTATGAGACCGCTAAGCGTCACTACGCTCACGTAGACTGTCCGGGACACGCCGACTATGTGAAGAACATGGTAACTGGTGCTGCTCAGATGGACGGTGCAATCCTTGTTGTTGCTGCTACTGATGGTCCTATGCCTCAGACTCGTGAGCACGTCCTGCTCGCTCGTCAGGTAAACGTTCCCCGTCTGGTTGTATTCCTGAACAAGTGCGATATGGTTGATGATGAGGAGATGCTGGAGCTCGTTGAGATGGAGGTTCAGGAGATTCTCGCTCAGTATGAGTTCGAGGATGATACTCCTATCATTCGTGGTTCTGCCCTCGGTGCACTGAATGGTGTTGAGAAGTGGGAGCAGAAGGTGATGGAGCTGATGGATACTTGTGACACATGGATTCAGGAGCCTCCTCGCGCAACTGACAAACCTTTCTTGATGCCTGTTGAGGACGTATTCTCTATCACTGGTCGTGGTACTGTTGCTACTGGTCGTATCGAGACTGGTGTTATCCACGTAGGTGACGAGGTTGAGCTGCTCGGTCTCGGTGAGGATAAGAAGTCTGTTGTTACTGGCGTTGAGATGTTCCGTAAGATCCTTGACGAGGGTCAGGCTGGTGATAACGTTGGTCTGCTGCTCCGTGGTATCGATAAGAACGAGATCAAGCGTGGTATGGTCCTCTGCCATCCCGGACAGATCAAACCTTTCAAGAAGTTCAAGGCTTCTATCTATGTACTGAAGAAGGAAGAGGGTGGACGTCACACTCCATTCGGAAACAAGTATCGTCCTCAGTTCTATCTCCGTACAATGGACTGCACCGGTGAGATCACTCTGCCTGCTGGCGTTGAGATGGTAATGCCTGGTGATAACGTAGAGATTACCGTTGAGTTGATCTACGCTGTAGCCCTGAACCCAGGTCTCCGCTTCGCTATCCGTGAGGGTGGTCGTACGGTAGGTTCTGGTCAGATTACAGAGGTTTACGAGGATTAATCTCTTAATAGGTATTTTTCCTGTAGTCACTGTAGTTTTACTATAGTTTCTATTGAGAAAATAATAATCCAAGCCCCCGCTTTTGGGTGGGGGCTTACTTACGGGAATAGCTCAGTTGGTAGAGCATCGGTCTCCAAAACCGAGGGTCGTGGGTTCGAGTCCTCCTTCCCGTGCTAAAAAGGTAAAGATATGAATATCGTAAAGACATTTTTTAATTATTGCAAGGCATGTTATGAAGAACTTGCCCATAAGACGACATGGCCGACTCGCAAGGAATTGACACAAAGTGCTGTACTTGTGCTTTCGGCTTCTCTTATCATTGCAGTAGTGGTATGGCTGATGGATGTTGTATTCAAAGCAGTCATGAGTTCAATTTATCCCAACTAAACGTTAGAAGGAAAAAGATGTCAGAGACAAGTATGAAATGGTACGTGCTGCGTGCTGTTAGTGGAAAAGAAAGCAAGGTGAAGGAATTCATTGAAGCTGCTAAGAAGCACAATGATGTTCTTGAATCTCATGTGGGTGATGTCTTGCTCCCTACAGAGAAATATGCTATGCTCCGTAACGGCAAACGTGTCATTAAGGAGAAGCTCTTCTTGCCAGGCTATGTACTTGTTCAAGCTAATCTGCAAGGAGAAGTCGCACATATGCTTCGCTTTATTCCTAACGTACTCGGTTTCCTAGGAGGTATGGATAACCCTCAAGTCGTTCGCCAGTCAGAGATAAACCGTATACTTGGTACTGCTGAGGAAACTACTATTGAGAGTGCGGAAATTAATATCCCGTATACTGTTGATGAAACAGTGAAGGTTATAGATGGTCCGTTCAGCGGTTTCAGTGGTGTCATTGAAGAGGTGAACTCTGAAAAACGTAAGTTGAAAGTAATGGTAAAGATTTTCGGACGCAAGACTCCTTTGGAGTTGGCGTTCACACAAGTAGAGAAAGAATAAGGTGTAAGTTACGGTATGCCTGTTCTATATATACGGTTGCAGGAGGCTTCCACTCCCAAGACTTATATAAAGAATCAAAATTAATTATTTACAGAAATGGCTAAAGAAGTTGCTGGATTAATCAAATTGCAGATTAAAGGTGGCGCTGCGAATCCCTCCCCCCCTGTAGGACCTGCTCTTGGTTCTAAGGGTATTAATATCATGGGATTCTGCAAAGAGTTCAACGCCAGAACCCAGGACAAGGCAGGAAAAGTATTGCCAGTCGTTATCACTTACTATGCAGACAAGTCTTTTAGCTTCGTTATTAAGACTCCTCCCGCTGCTATTCAGTTGATGGAGGCTGCAAAGGTTAAGAGTGGCTCTGCTCAGCCTAATCGTAAGAAGGTTGCTTCTGTTACCTGGGATCAGGTGCGTGCAATCGCTGAGGATAAGATGAGCGACTTGAACTGCTTCACCGTGGAGTCGGCTATGAAATTGGTTGCCGGTACAGCAAGAAGTATGGGTATCACTGTAAAAGGGGACTTCCCTGGTAAATAACAAATAACTTCAATTAAAACGATGAGTAAACTGACAAAAAATCAAAAGTTGGTAGCTGATAAGGTTGAAGCAGGGAAAGCATACTCTTTGAAGGAAGCCGCACAGTTGGTGAAAGATATCACCACGACAAAGTTTGAGGCTTCTCTTGATATCGATGTACGCTTGGGTGTAGACCCGCGTAAAGCTAACCAGATGGTTCGTGGCGTAGTATCGTTACCGAATGGTACTGGTAAAGTGACACGCGTGCTCGCTCTCTGTACTCCCGACCAGGAAGCTGCTGCTAAGGAAGCAGGTGCCGACTATGTTGGTCTTGACGAGTATATCAACAAGATCAAGGGCGGTTGGACTGATGTTGATGTTATCATTACAATGCCCTCTTGCATGGGTAAGCTCGGTCCTTTGGGACGTGTGCTTGGTCCTCGTGGACTGATGCCTAATCCGAAGAGCGGTACTGTGACTATGGACGTTGCTAAGGCAGTTAAAGAGGTAAAGCAGGGTAAGATAGACTTTAAGGTTGACAAGGCTGGTATTGTGCACACGTCAATCGGTAAGGTGACTTTCACTGCAGATCAGATTTATGAGAATGCTAAGGAGTTTATTCAGACTATCATTAAGCTGAAGCCTGCTGCTGCCAAGGGTACATACATTAAGAGTATCTTTATCTCAAGCACGATGAGTGCAGGTATTAAGGTAGATCCTAAATCAGTTGAATAACTCCATAAAAGTTTAGTAAAATGAAAAAGGAAGTAAAAGATACTATTATTGTAGAACTTGGAGAAAAACTGAAGGAGTATCCTCATTTTTATCTGGTAGATGTTACTGGATTGAATGCTGAGAAGACGAGTGATCTTCGTCGTAAGTGCTTCAAGAATGAGATAAAGATGGTTGTTGTGAAGAATAAACTTCTCCACAAGGCTTTCGAGGCTTCTGAGATGGATTTCGAACCACTTTATGGCTGCTTGAAAGGAAATACAGCTTTGATGTTCACTCATCAGGCCAATGTTCCTGCTAAGTTGCTCAAGGAATATAAGAAAGAAGGTATCCCCGCCCTGAAGGCTGCTTATGCAGAGGAAGGATTCTTTGTAGGTGCCGACAAACTTGAGGAGCTCGTTGCAATCAAGAGCAAGAACGAACTTATTGCTGATGTTGTGGCATTGCTGCAGTCTCCTATCAAGACTGTTGTATCTGGCTTGAACGCAGGTGGTAAGATCCATGGACTGCTTGACGCTATCGCTGAGCGTAACAAATAAGCGAGAAGTATAACAATTAACATTAAAAACATTAAAATTTTAAATAAAATGGCAGATATTAAAGCTATTGCTGAAGAGTTGGTAAACCTTTCAGTTAAAGAAGTACAAGAGTTAGCTACAGTCCTGAAGGACGAGTATGGAATTGAGCCCGCCGCTGCAGCTGTTGCAGTTGCTGCTGGTCCTGCTGCTGCAGGTGCCGCTGAGGCTGCTGAGGAGAAATCTTCTTTCGATGTAGTTCTGAAGGAAGTAGGTGCTAATAAGCTTCAGGTCGTTAAGGCCGTTAAGGAGGCTTGTGGTCTTGGCTTGAAGGAAGCTAAGGATCTCGTTGATGGTGCTCCTGCTACTATCAAGGAGGGTATGGCAAAGGCAGAGGCTGAGAACCTGAAGAAGGCTATCGAAGAGGCTGGTGCCGTAGTTGAGCTGAAATAATTAAAGCACAACAACAATATGATGGTTGGGAGCTCTCCAGTAGAGGGTTCCCGACCATTTTCTTGTTTTTATTCTAGATAATCTAGATGTTCTAGAGTGTCTAGAGAGTCTAGGACAATATTAATTTGAATATATGGCTTCAAAAGTAGTTGATAACAGAGTAAACTTTGGCAGCGTCAAGAATCCGATGCCGTTCCCGGATTTTCTCGATGTGCAATTAAAGTCATTCAAAGACTTCCTGCAGTTGGATACGCCACCTGAGGAACGCAAGAATGACGGTTTGTATAAGGTGTTCGCAGAGAACTTCCCTATCACCGATACACGTAATAATTTCGTTCTTGAGTTCTTGGATTACTATATTGATCCGCCACGCTATACTATTGACGAGTGTCTTGAGCGTGGTCTGACCTATAGTGTACCTTTGAAGGCAAAGTTGAAACTTTATTGTACGGATCCTGATCATGAGGATTTTGGTACTGTGATTCAGGATGTGTTCCTGGGCCCGATTCCTTACATGACTTCAAATGGAACCTTTGTTATCAATGGTGCTGAGCGTGTTGTCGTGTCTCAGTTGCATCGTTCTCCAGGTGTGTTCTTTGGTCAGAACGTTCATGCTAATGGTACCTTATTGTATAGTGCCCGTATTATTCCCTTCAAGGGTTCTTGGATTGAGTTCGCTACTGATATCAACAATGTCATGTACGCTTATATCGATCGTAAGAAGAAGTTGCCTGTAACTACTTTGCTTCGCGCTATCGGTTACGAGAATGATAAAGATATTCTTGAGATCTTTGAGTTAGCTGAGGAAGTGAAAGTTAATAAGACTGCTCTGAAGAAAGCCTTAGGCCGTAAATTGGCAGCTCGTGTATTGAAGAGTTGGAATGAGGACTTTGTAGATGAGGATACCGGCGAGGTAGTGTCTATTGAGCGTAATGAGGTAATCATGGATCGTGAGACAGAGATTACAGAGGATAATATGAATGACATCCTGGAAAGCGGTGCTCAAACAATCCTAGTACACAAGGATGAGTCTGTGGCTCAGGATTATTCTATCATTTTTAATACCTTACAGAAAGATCCCAGTAACTCTGAGAAAGAAGCCGTATTGTATATCTATCGTCAGTTGCGTAACGCTGATCCTGCCGATGACGCTAGTGCTCGTGAGGTTATTCAGAACTTATTCTTCTCAGACAAGCGCTATGATTTAGGCGATGTGGGTCGTTACAGAATCAACAAAAAACTGGGTCTAAACACCGAGATGGATATTCGCGTGTTGACGAAAGAGGATATCATTGAGATTATCAAGTATCTGATACAATTGGTAAATTCCAAGGCTACCGTTGATGATATTGATCACCTTTCCAACCGTCGTGTCCGTACAGTCGGTGAGCAGTTGAGCAACCAGTTCTCTATTGGTCTTGCCCGTATGAGCCGTACCATCCGTGAACGCATGAATGTTCGTGATAACGAAGTGTTCACTCCTACGGATTTGATTAATGCCAAGACTATTTCTAGTGTTATTAACTCGTTCTTTGGAACCAATCCGTTGTCGCAGTTCATGGATCAGACGAACCCTCTTGCCGAGGTGACACACAAGCGTCGTCTCTCTGCCTTAGGTCCTGGCGGTCTGTCTCGTGAGCGTGCCGGTTTCGAGGTTCGTGACGTACACTATACCCACTATGGGCGTCTTTGCCCGATTGAAAGCCCTGAAGGTCCTAATATCGGTCTGATTTCGTCTCTTTGTGTATATGCGAAAATCAATGAGCTTGGTTTCATCGAAACTCCTTACCGTAAGGTGGAGAATGGTGTAGCTAATCTTAATAATGATGATATTGTCTATCTGACTGCAGAGGAAGAAGAAAGTCACGTTATCGGTCAGGGAAATGCTCCTCTCCGTGATGACGGTACATTTATCCGTCCCGTGGTCAAGTGTCGCCAGGATGCAGACTTCCCTGTTGTTCCACCAACTGATGTCGACCTGATTGACGTATCTCCACAGCAGATAGCGTCTATTGCCGCATCTCTTATTCCTTTCTTGGAGCATGATGATGCTCACCGTGCTCTGATGGGATCTAACATGATGCGTCAGGCAGTACCTTTGCTTCACAATGAGGCTCCTATTGTTGGAACGGGTATTGAGAAGCAGGTATGTGAGGATTCTCGTACCATGATTACTGCAGAGGGTGATGGTGTGATTGACTATGTTGATGCTACAACGATTCGTATACTGTACGATCGTACAGAGGACGAGGAGTTTGTCAGCTTTGAGCCTGCCTTGAAAGAATATCGTATTCCTAAGTTCCGTCGTACTAATCAGAATATGACCATTGACCTTCGTCCTATCTGTGAGAAAGGTCAGCGTGTGAAGATGGGTGATATCCTGACGGAAGGTTATGCTACTGAGAATGGCGAGCTTGCATTGGGTCGTAATCTTCTCGTGGCATACATGCCTTGGAAGGGATATAACTATGAGGATGCTATAGTGCTCAATGAGCGTATTGTCCGAGAAGATATCCTAACCTCAGTCCATGTGGATGAGTACTCTCTGGATGTCCGTGAGACAAAACGTGGTGCTGAGGAATTTACCGCTGATATTCCGAATGTCAGTGAGGAAGCCACTAAGGATCTCGATGAAAATGGTGTCATTCGTGTTGGTGCCCGTGTGGAACCTGGTGACATTCTTATTGGTAAGATATCTCCTAAGGGAGAAAGTGATCCCTCTCCAGAAGAGAAACTGCTTCGTGCTATCTTTGGTGACAAGGCTGGTGATGTGAAAGACTCTTCACTGAAGGCAAATCCTTCACTTTCTGGTGTCATCATCGATAAAAAACTCTTCACTCGAGCAACCAAGACTCGTGCCACCAAGCAACAGGATAAGATTCTTCTTGCCAAGATAGATGAGGAACATGAGGCTAAGATAGAGGATTTGAAGGATATCTTAGTAGAGAAACTAATCACATTGACGAAGGGTAAGACCTCACAAGGTGTGAAGGATTATACAGGTTCTGAGATTATCTCCAAGGGAAGTAAATTTACTGTTGCGGCTTTGAAGAACCTTGAGTATGGTGATATCCAGATCAGCAACTGGACCAATGACGAGCACAAAAATCAGCTTATCGCCCAGTTGATTATCAATTATATGAAGAAGTTCAAACTGCTAGATGCCGAGATGAAGCGTAAGAAGTTTGCCATTACCATTGGTGATGAGTTACCTTCTGGTATCCTGCAGATGGCAAAGGTATATGTTGCCAAGAAACGTAAGATTGGTGTAGGTGATAAGCTTGCCGGTCGTCATGGTAACAAGGGTATCGTCTCTAAGGTTGTTCGTCAGGAGGATATGCCTTTCCTCGAGGATGGTCGTCCTGTAGACTTAGTACTTAACCCATTGGGTGTACCTTCTCGTATGAATCTCGGTCAGATATTCGAGGCTATCCTAGGTGCAGCAGGTAAGCGTCTTGGTGTGAAGTTCTCAACACCAATCTTTGATGGTGCGAAACTTGATGATCTCGCTGAGTGGACGGATAAAGCTGGTCTTCCTCGCCTCTGTTCTACACACTTGTATGATGGTGAGACTGGTGAGCAGTTTGACCAGCCAGCAACAGTAGGTATTACTTATTTCTTGAAGCTCGGTCATATGGTTGAGGACAAGATGCATGCTCGTTCTATCGGTCCGTACAGCTTGATTACTCAGCAGCCACTTGGTGGTAAAGCACAATTTGGTGGTCAGCGTTTCGGAGAGATGGAGGTCTGGGCTTTGGAGGCCTTCGGTGCCAGCCATGTCCTGCAAGAGATTCTGACCATTAAGTCTGATGATGTCGTTGGTCGTTCAAAGGCTTACGAGGCAATCGTGAAAGGCGAGCCTATGCCAACACCAGGTATTCCTGAGTCACTCAATGTGCTTTTGCATGAGTTGAAGGGTCTTGGTCTCAGTATTAAGATGGACTAATCAGAGAATTAAAAGGTTAAAGATTAAAGATTAAAGATTGAAATATGGCTTTCAAGAAAGATACAAAGATAAAGAGTAATTTTACCAAGATTACTATTGGTCTGGCTTCACCGGAGGAGATCCTCGAGAACTCTTGTGGTGAGGTGACCAAGCCTGAGACCATCAATTATCGTACTTACAAACCTGAGCGTGACGGTCTGTTTTGCGAGCGCATCTTTGGTCCGACAAAGGACTATGAGTGTGCTTGTGGTAAGTACAAGCGTATCCGTTATAAGGGTATTGTATGCGATCGTTGTGGCGTTGAGGTGACAGAGAAGAAGGTGCGTCGTGAGCGTACAGGTCATATTGAGCTTGTGGTTCCTGTGGCTCATATTTGGTATTTCCGCAGCCTTCCTAATAAAATCGGTTATCTACTCGGTCTTCCTACCAAGAAACTCGATGCGATTATCTATTATGAGCGTTACGTGGTGATTCAGCCAGGTGCTATGGCAGGTAAGAAAGATGCTGATGGTAATGATGCCATTGGTTCAAATATGTATGACCTGCTGTCAGAGGAGGAGTATAATGATATCGTAGATAACAAGATTTCTCCCGAGAATGATTATCTTGACGACAGCGATCCTAATAAGTTCATTGCTAAGATGGGGGCTGAGGCAATTTATGACCTCCTGATTCGTCTTGACCTTGACTCTCTGTCCTATGAGTTGCGTGACCGTGCCAATAGTGACTCTTCCATGCAGCGGAAGAATGAGGCATTGAAGCGCCTTCAGGTGGTTGAGGCTTTCCGTTCCAGTGTGGAGAAAGGTATTAACCGCCCAGAGTGGATGATCATGAAGATTATTCCTGTGACTCCTCCTGAGTTGCGCCCGTTGGTACCGCTGGATGGTGGTCGTTTTGCCACTTCCGACCTGAATGACCTCTATCGTCGTGTTATTATCCGTAACAACCGTCTGAAGAGACTGATGGAGATCAAAGCTCCAGAGGTCATTCTCCGCAACGAGAAACGTATGTTGCAGGAGGCTGTAGACTCGTTGTTCGATAACAGTCGTAAGTCCAGTGCTGTCAAGAGTGAGAGCAACCGTCCGTTGAAGTCACTCTCTGACTCTTTGAAAGGTAAACAAGGACGTTTCCGTCAGAACTTGCTTGGTAAGCGTGTTGACTACTCAGCTCGTTCGGTTATCGTCGTAGGTCCTGAGCTGAAGATGGGTGAGTGTGGTCTGCCGAAACTGATGGCTGCCGAGCTCTACAAACCGTTTATCATCCGTAAGCTCATTGAGCGTGGTATCGTGAAAACGGTGAAGTCCGCAAAGAAGATTGTGGATCGTCGTGAACCGATTATCTGGGATATTCTGGAGAATGTGATGAAAGGACACCCTGTACTCCTTAACCGTGCACCAACGCTGCACCGTCTGGGTATTCAGGCATTCCAACCTAAATTGATTGAGGGTAAGGCTATCCAGTTGCATCCGCTTGCCTGTACGGCTTTCAATGCTGACTTTGATGGTGACCAGATGGCTGTGCACCTCCCATTGAGCAATGAAGCTATTCTTGAGGCTCAGATCCTGATGCTTCAGAGTCATAATATTCTGAATCCAGCCAATGGTGCTCCTATCACCGTTCCTTCACAGGATATGGTGCTTGGACTCTACTATATCTCCAAGATTCGTCCGGGAGCTAAGGGCGAGGGACTGACTTTCTATGGTCCTGAAGAAGCTATCATTGCCCATAATGAGGGTAAGTGTGACTTACATGCTCAGGTGAAGGTGATGGTTGATGATATTGTAGATGGCAAACCTGTCCGTCACATGGTGGAGACTTCTGTAGGTCGTGTCATCGTGAATGGTATCATCCCGAAGGAGGTAGGTTATGTCAATCGTATTATCTCTAAGAAGAGCCTGCGTGACATCATTGCAGATGTTATCAAGAATGTAGGTTTCGCAGAGGCTTGTGAGTTCCTTGATGGTATCAAGAACCTTGGTTATCGTATGGCTTACGAGGCTGGCTTGTCGTTCAACCTTGACGACATCATCATTCCAGAGTCTAAGAAGGCTCTGGTGGAGAAAGGTAACGCAGAGGTACAGCAGATTACCGAAAATTACAACATGGGATTCATCACGGACAACGAGCGTTATAATCAGGTCATTGATACCTGGACGCATATCAACAACGATCTCGGCAATGTGCTGATGAAGGAGATGACAGAGGCAGACCAGGGCTTCAATGCTGTATTCATGATGCTTGACTCTGGTGCCCGTGGTAGTAAGGACCAGATCCGCCAGCTCTCTGGTATGCGTGGACTGATGGCTAAGCCTCAGAAAGCAGGTGCCGAGGGTGCCCAGATTATTGAGAACCCTATTCTGTCTAACTTCAAGGAGGGTATGTCAGTGTTGGAGTACTTTATCTCTACGCACGGTGCCCGTAAGGGTCTTGCCGATACTGCCATGAAGACAGCTGATGCTGGTTATCTGACTCGTCGTCTGGTGGATGTCTCACATGACGTGATTATCACGGAAGAAGACTGTGGAACACTCCGTGGATTGGTTTGCACTGCCCTTAAGAATGGCGATGAGACCATTTCCACCTTGTATGAGCGTATCTTGGGTCGTGTCTCTGTACATGATATTATCCATCCTTCTACTGGTGAACTGATTGTAGCTGCTGGTGAGGAGATCACAGAACCTATTGCACAGGCTATTGAGGACTCCCCAATTGAGAGTGTCGAGATTCGTTCCGTACTTACCTGTGAGTCGAAGCATGGTGTCTGCCGTAAGTGTTATGGACGTAACCTTGCCACACGCCGTATGGTGCAGAAGGGCGAGGCTGTCGGTGTGATTGCCGCACAAGCTATTGGTGAGCCAGGTACTCAGTTGACACTTCGTACGTTCCATGCCGGTGGTGTGGCTGCCAATGCTGCAGCGAATGCCAGTATCGTAGCTAAGAACGACTCAGTTCTGGAACTCGAGGAGGTACGTACTGTACCGTTCGACGAGGATGGCCGTGAGTGTGAGATGGTTGTCAGCCGTCTTGGTGAGGCTCGTTTTGTTGATCCGAATACAAAGATTGTTCTCTCTACCGTCAATGTACCTTACGGCTCTTCTCTGTACTTCAAGTCAGGTGATACTGTGAAGAAAGGCGATAAGGTAGCCCAGTGGGATCCTTTCAATGCCGTTATCGTTACGGAATATGCAGGAACCTTGAAGTTCCACGATGTTATCGAGGGTATTACCTTCCGTGCAGAGACTGACGATACAACTGGTTTGACGGAGAAGATTGTCACAGAGTCGAAAGACAAGTCAAAGGTACCTACCTGTGATGTCATCGGTGCTGATGGCGAGATCATCGGAACCTATAACTTCCCAGTAGGTGGTCACGTTGTGGTAGAGGATGGTCAGACAGTCAAGACTGGTGAGACCCTCGTGAAGATTCCGCGTGCCGCAGCCAAGGGTGGTGATATCACCGGAGGTCTGCCCCGTGTCACTGAGTTGTTCGAGGCTCGTAACCCATCCAACCCTGCCATCGTCTCTGAGATTGACGGTGAGGTTACCATGGGTAAGGTTAAGCGTGGTAACCGTGAGATTATCGTTACCTCGAAGACCGGTGAGCAGCGTAAATATCTCGTATCTCTGTCGAAGCAGATTTTGGTACAGGAGCATGATGCCGTCCGTGCAGGTACACCACTCTCTGATGGTGTCATCACGCCTGCCGACATCCTTGCCATCAAGGGTCCGACGGCCGTTCAGGAATACATCGTTAATGAGGTTCAGGACGTATACCGTCTTCAGGGTGTGAAGATCAACGACAAGCACTTTGAGATTATCGTTCGTCAGATGATGCGTAAGGTACAGATCAACGAGCCTGGTGATACATCCTTCCTTGAGCAAGAGATTGTCGACAAGCTCGACTTCGCAGAGGAGAATGACCGTATCTGGGGTAAGAAGGTGGTCATCGATGCTGGTGATTCCGAGAACTTGCAGAAAGGTCAGATCGTCACAGCTCGTAAGTTGCGTGACGAGAACTCGATGCTGAAGCGTCGTGACTTGCGAATCGTTCAGGTGCGTGATGCTGTACCCGCCACTTCTACACAGATCCTGCAGGGTATCACCCGTGCAGCCCTCCAGACTAAGTCGTTCATGTCTGCCGCTTCCTTCCAAGAGACGACGAAGGTGCTCAACGAAGCTGCCATCCGTGGTAAGGTTGATAACCTTGAGGGTATGAAGGAGAATGTGATTGCCGGTCACCTCATTCCAGCTGGTACTGGTCTTCGTGAGTTCGAGAAGATTATCGTCGGCTCAAAGGAGGAGTACGAGCGCATGCAGGCTAACAAGAAGAACGTCATCGACTTTGCTGAGGAAACTGTCCTTGAGGAGAAGTAATTAATACCTATATTTAATAATACCGCTGTTGCAGTAATATGTAACAGCGGTTTTTTTGTTTGTTGTGATGACAAGTGACTGGCAGAGTTGCTTTTTTGATGGCGAGTAAGATTCGTTAAGCGAAGTGAAAAACTCCATTATATTTTGTGGAAATAGAAAAGAATTGCTATCTTTGTCCTTTGATAACCAATAATCAATAATCGAACGATGAAAAAAGTACTTTTAATCATGATGGCGGCATTGGTGGCAGTATCCATGCCTGCCGTGGCACAACAGAAGAAAACAGCTAAGAAACGTACGACAACGACCGTTAAGAAAAAACCGGTCAGTCAGCCAGTGAAGATAGAGATGGACGAGCCTTGTATCGCAGGCGGGGCATTAGCCTTCAACGGCATCCCCATTAATCTGTCGGATGCGGAGATGGCATCGGAATTGAAAAGCCAGGGCTTTACGTTTAAGAAGGACGAGTATGGCAATGGAGGACTCTGGTATGGCAAGGCTTTCGGTGCTGAAGGTAAAGTATGGGTAGGTAAAGATCCTGCCCGTGTGACTTTCACCGAGAAGAAAGAGTATAGCAAGGTCCAAGCCCGCAAACGTGTGATGGCATATAAGGAAGCCTTCGAGGAAGCCTCTGGATGTACCGCCACGGAAAACACCATGGGTTGGAACAGCGACGAGGGCGGTATGGTGAAGATTCCCATCAATTCCAGTTATATTGAGATCAGTTATGCGAATTGTGACGAGGTAGAGTTCAGCAGTAACCTCTTCACAATCAATATTCTTTATCAGGAATAGCCGATGAAAAGAGCTCTGACGACACTGTGGCTGGCAGGAGTGACGATGATAGCTATCGCCCAGCAGCCCACCATGACGGAATGGCATGACCTGCAGGTGAATGAGGTCAACCGCTATCCGATACATACCACTTTCCCCCATGCCAGCATCCTGTCGTTGGATGGCATATGGCATTTTCTATGGGTGGAGCGTGCCGACCAGCGTCCTACGGATTTCTTCCGTACAGACTATGAGGAGAAAGGGTGGACAACGATGCATGTCCCTGGCATGTGGGAACTCAATGGATTTGGTGATCCTGAGTATGTGAATGTAGGCTTTGCCTGGCGTGGGCATTTTAAGAATAATCCACCAGAGGTCCCTGTCAAGGATAATCATGTTGGGTCTTATCGTCGTACGATAACTATTCCTGCTGACTGGACGGGAAAACAGGTGATAGCCCATTTTGGTTCTGTTACCTCGAACATATATTTGTGGGTCAATGGTCAGTATGTTGGCTATGCGGAGGACTCCAAGATAGCTGCGGAATTTGACATCACACCCTATGTGCATGCCGGTGACAATCTCCTTGCCTTTCAGACTTTCCGTTGGTGCGACGGCTCTTACCATGAGGATCAGGACTTCTGGCGATTGAGTGGTGTGGGACGTTCCTGCTATCTTTATGCGCAGGATGCCAAGGAGCACATCCAGGACATTCGTATCACCCCTGATTTAGTAAACAACTATAAGGACGGTACGTTGGAAGTGAAGCTATGGGCTGTCGGTAAGTCTGAGGCACGACTCAGTCTGCTTGACGCTACGGGCAAGGAAATCGTGTCAGAGACAGTCAAGTCATGGCAGGAGTCGCAACCCAAGCAGGGTGGGGTGACTTTGGAGGTTAAGAATCCTCATCAGTGGACGGCAGAGACCCCTTATCTTTATACGCTGAAGGTGGAATATGGCCCTCAGGTCACGACACAAAAGGTGGGTTTCCGCAAAGTAGAAATCAAGAACGCCCAGTTGTTGGTCAATGGACAACCTATATATATAAAAGGTGTCAATCGTCATGAGATGGACCCGGATGGTGGCTATGTGGTCAGTCGTGATCGCATGCTTCAGGATATCCAGTTGATGAAACGCTTCAATATCAATGCGGTGCGTACCTGTCACTATCCAGACGACCCCCTGTGGTACGACCTTTGTGACGAGTATGGTCTCTATTTGGTTGCAGAGGCGAACCAAGAGAGTCATGGTTTCCTTTACCAGAACCCGTCGCCCTCCAAGGATCCTATGTTCAGAAAGCAAATTGTAGAGCGCAACCAGCATAATGTCGCAATGAATTTCAACCACCCCTCCGTCATCATTTGGAGTTTGGGTAATGAGACCGCCAATAGTGAGAACTTTACTGCTGCCCGTCAGTGGATACGCTCACAGGACCAGAGTCGTCCTGTTCAGTATGAGCCGGCAGGAGAAGGTGATAATACCGATATCTTCTGTCCTATGTATATGACGCAATGGCATTGTGAAGGCTATGCGAAGGATAACAGGAAAGAGAAACCCCTTATCCAGTGTGAATACAACCACGTCATGGGAAATTCTGGTGGTGGTATGAAAGAGTACTGGGACTTGGTGCGTAAGTATCCGAAGTTCCAGGGTGGTTTTATCTGGGACTTCGTCGATCAAGGGTTGCATGGCAAGGATGCCGAGGGTCGAGCCATCTATACCTATGGTGGTGACTATAATAACTACGACCCGTCGGACAACAACTTCAACTGTAACGGACTGGTCAGTCCCGATCGTGTGCCAAACCCTCATATGTATGAGACAGGTTATGAGTATCAGAATATATGGACGGAGCCTGTCGATGTCACAAAAGGTCTGTTACGTATTCGTAACGAGTATTTCTTCCGTGGCTTAGACAACTACAGAATGGAGTGGACACTGCTGTGTGATGGAAAGGTGGTGAAGACCGGACAGGTAGAGCAGATCAGTTGTGGTCCACAGGGTACTACAAACGTGACATTGCCGATAGGCAATTGTGAGGGAACAGGAGAGTACCTGCTGAATGTCGATTATAAGTTGAAAACGGCAGAGCCACTGATGGAGGCTGGTCAGACCGTAGCCTTCCAGCAGATGATGGTGAAGGCAGGAACTTGTGCGAAGGAGACAACGACAGGAAAGATCCCCTCCCTCAAGGTAAAGGACAGTAAACGTGACAGTCTGTTGACGATGACCAATGACGCTGTCTTTGTACAATTCAACAAACGTACAGGTTTCTTGGTCGGATATACTGTAAATGGTCAACCACTTCTTGGAGAAGGAGGTACTCTGCGTCCTAACTTCTGGCGTGCCGTCACGGATAATGACATGGGTGGTGACTTCCATAAGAAGAATTTGGTGTGGAAGAAGCCTACGCTGACCCTGACGACATTCGAAGTGGAGAAAGTAAAGAAACCACAGTCGTATGTGCAGGTCACCGCCGGCTATGACATACCAGAGGTGAAAGCCCATCTGACGCTCACCTACCAGATTGATGGTAACGGTACTGTCAAGGTGACCGAGCAACTCATAACGGACAAAGACTCGAAACAGCCAGATATGGCTCGTTTTGGAATGGTGATGCAACAGCCATTCGACATGGACCGCAGTGAGTATTATGGTCGTGGGCCTGTGGAGAACTATAGCGATCGCAAGCTGTCACAGCGTATCGGCATCTATAGCCAGACTGCCGACGAGCAGTTCTATCCCTATGTCCGTCCGCAAGAGACAGGACTGAAGTCGGATGTTCGTTGGTGGAACCAGACGACAGCCCAGGGTAAGGGGGTACGCATAGAGACAGAGGAGCCGTTCTTTGCTTCTGCTCTCCATTATGCCATTGAGGACCTGGACGAGCCAGGACCCAAGAAGGCACAGCGACACTCCCCTCAGGTGCCTAAGTCAAAATACACCAACCTCTGCATAGACGGTGCCCATACTGGTGTCGGCGGCTCAAACAGTTGGAGCGACTGGGGAATGGCATTGTCAAAGTACCGTGTGCCCTGCCAGAACCGTACCTTCACTTTCTGTCTTATCCCTGTAAAATAAGACGTTACTGATAATTATTTTTGACAAAAGTCCTCCGTGGTTTCGCGTAGAATTCACCAAGTCCATAATCGGACTAAAATACGCGAAACTACGGAGGTTATCGTAAAATGCTGTCTGTCAGTTGCTTAGCCGTTTTTGAGGCTTGTTCGCACCCTTAGAAACGTGATAGAAGTGCCTGAAAAGGGGTGTTCCAAGGCTTGGTACACATGTTAGTAGGCGGCACCAACGGGTATGGAAGGCGGTACCTAAAGGGTAAGAAGGTACCGACAAACCCCCTCGAAGGCGGCACCTTCCTCCAAATCCACCTCTTTCACCCTTGTTTTTTGCTTCCTCCAATCCTAGAATGCACAAAAATCCATACATAATTTTCGACAAGTTTTCTTGACAAAAACAGTTGCGGATTACTTCATAACCGTTATCGGAAGCTAAAATGGTTGTTTTATTTGGATATTAAACATATTATGTTTACCTTTGCAGTAGAATCATGTATACATTAATATAATATAGATATGGACAACAATGAGAAGAATCAACAGCAGGGACAACTGCAACTGGAACTGCCACAGGAGGTAGCACAAGTCGAAGTACACCAACCTCTGCATCGACGGTGCACATGCCGGCGTAGGCGGTATCAACAGTTGGAGCGACTGGGGATTTGCCCTGCCTCGCTATCAGGTGCCGTATCAGGACCGTACCTTCACGTTCCGTATCGTTGCCTATTGATGACAGGCATCCGTGTGCATATAGAGGCATAAGGGGACGCAAGTTTTTTGATTCTTCCTTTACTAGAAATAGATTTTTTTTACTAATTTGTTTGTGGTTTTCAGAAATAATCATTATCTTTGCCATTGACTAAGCAAGTCCTAGTGGATTAAATAGACAATTAACGAAGTCCGTGTCTGTGAAAATGGCGCAGCAGCGCTGGACCAAATTAACAAGCGCCAACTAAAAACTTAATATTATGGGTATTATTATTATTTTAATTATCATTGCACTGGTTGTACTGTGGTTGATGAGAGACCCTGCATGGTTGCGTGAAATCTACAAGAAAAAGAGTCCCGAGCAGAAAGCCGTCATTCGCTATTTCCTTCGTGAAGGTTGTCTGGCCCGTACGATGAAGGATGAGGAGTACGATGCGATTATTGAAAGATTAGCCAACTCACAGGATTTCAAGAAGAATGCCCTGAATAAGTTTGGCCTTGATGAAGACCAGGTGCAGGAAATACCTCCCGTACATTTCGAGGGCTACGTATTCAACCGTGAGAAAGCCTATGTCAAGAAAGGAAAAGACGATCTGTACCGTAGTTCGCTTTATCAGATTACATGGATTCTTTTCAGTGACACACAGGTTTATTTCTACCAGTATACCTTCAATACGGACGAGAATACCAAGAGTGAGACTGCCGACGAATACTTCTACAAAGATATCACCAACTTCTCTCATGCTACGACTACTGACGAGTATACGTACTATGACAAGAATGGTAAGAAGCAAATTGGTAACGTCGAGAATACGAAGTTCCAGATTACAGTTCCTGGCGACAAGATGTGGGCAGCCATGAAGCAGTGCGAGGAGAATGAGAACGTGGTGAAGGCCATGAAGAACAAGCTCCGCGAGAAGAAAGGTGTATAATCCTATATGACGGCAGAAGAAAAGGAGGTAAGGCAGTATTGTTTGCAACGGCCTTTGCAGAGACCGTTAACCAATTGGGGTTCTGCTTTGTGCCAAGTTGCTGTCTACGTATCAGTATCTGTCATTACATTCCTTTTGCTTCGCTATATTACCAGACTTCTGAAGTGGGACTTGATGGAGAGTCCCACTTCTATAGCCTGGATTCTCCTGTTGATAGTGTTGCTCGACGGCCGTAGGATAGGTGTCCTGTTGGTTCGACTGTATCAGCATTACGCATCAGAATCCATGCGTCGCAGATGTGTCTGCAAGCCCACGTGTTCGGAGTATGCACTGTTGGCTCTTGACAAATATTGCTGGCCTCGTGCCTTGTACAAAATACTCTACCGGCTGCGCTATGGCTGTCAGGGACACTATCATATCGATTATCCGTAAACGAAAAAACTTAAAACTTCATATTATGGGATGGTTTGGAATTACAACGGACAGAGATCCAAATGAGGCTGCCTATAATGGTGGTCAGAAGCATTTCAGGGACGTTATCCAGAACGAGTCTGGAGAAGACCTGATATACTATATGGACCCTCGTGTTGACTTCAATACGAAATCGACACTGATTGTCCATCCAGGTGAGATGGCGATTTTCGAGAATAATGGTCGTATCAGCGATGTGTTTGAGGAGGGACGCTATGTCATGGAGAATGACAACCTGCCCATTATAGGTCGTTTGCGTAATATGTTCACAGGTGGGGTCAGTTCGTTCAGTTGTCGTGTACACTATTTCCGCAAGGCTGACTCCGCAGAGATTAAGTGGGGGACCCGTTCACCCATCGACATTGAGGATAATATCTACAACCAGGAGGCCAAACTTGGTGTCAGAGGGGCCTATAAGGTGTATATTGACGACCCTGCCGTACTACTGAAACGCTTGTTGACCAGTAATACAGGTATTACGACACAGGAAGACCTCAACCAATACTGGCGTTCGGAATTCATCTCGATTATCACCAGTAAACTGACTCGTGCGCTGAAGAGCTATCAGGGAAGTCTTATTGATGCCAAGAATGATCCCTACGGTATCTCACAGGACATGAAGCCCGCCATTGACGATGCTATCAGCGACTACGGTGTCAAGTTGCGTAAGTTCGTGATTGAGGCAATTGACTTCGTGGACGACTTCATCGAGCGTATCCGTGCCAATAAGGATATCCGTCGTGACAAGCAGTTGAATGCTTTGGGCAACAAGGACGAGGTGAATATCCTTGGTCAGGATTGGGGACGTGTTCAGGCACGTGACATCCTGAGTGATCTGGCTAATAATCCTGGTTCTGGCGGAGAAATGGCTGCCGCAGGTGCTGGTCTGGGTATGGGACTCGGTGCAGGCAGTGCCTTCGCAGGCATGGCAGGTCAGATGTTCCAGCCGATGCAGGGACAACAGCAAGGACAACCGGCACAGGGAGTAACGCCGCCGCCCGTTCAGCAGGTCCAGTATTTCATTTATGTCAATAACCAACAGGTGGGTCCGATAGATATGAATCAACTCCCGCAGTACGTACAGAGCGGACAGTTGACACCGGACACACTGGTATGGAAGCAGGGAATGGCCCAATGGGCAGCGGCCAAGACGACGGAACTGGCCCAGTTGTTTGCCCAGGCAACGCCTCCCCCAGTGCCCCCCGTACCTCCTACCGTTCCACCAACAACGTAAGCACCATGAACAAGAAGACGTTTATACTGATTCTGTTGTTCTCGCTATTCCTGATAGCGTTCAACATCCTGTATTTTATATATATAGATTTCAAGGGAGCCAATTCGGCCACATGGATTAGCTATGGCTTTATACATCTCTCGTATATCGTGTTCATACTGTCTATCTTTCTGATAAAGAAAAGCAAGGCGGATAACTCCTATGATATTGCTACTGCCTTCGTCACGTGGAAGTATTTCTGTACGGCCTATGCCGTTGGTGTGGGCTGTATCTTCAAGACAACATTGGTACCTCAGGGGCTGTCTTTTGCCATCCGTGACCTGCAGGAACCGTTTTGGCCCCTGCTTACTCAGACGATTATCGCTGTCACGTTTATAGCGTGGTGGTTGGCTTCGCTATGGGCTAATGAGGTAACGGCTGAATCCATGGCCCGACAAGAGCAGGACCATCAGTTTATAAAGAACGGCTCGTTGATGCTGAATGGTATTGTTTGCAATACATCTGATGAGAAAATTCGTCGTGTTGTTGAGCGTTGCTATGATGTGATGAGCAGCAGTCCCGAGCGCAGTCATGCCAGCGTACAGCAGTTGGAGCAAAAGATATTGGATGCCATTGGTGATATGGAGCGTGCCAGCAGGAATGGCAACACTGAAGGACTGACCCGGTTGGCTGATGATGTGACAGGAATGTTACGAGACCGTAACCGTATCTTACAAATGAATCATTAATTATACCAAGATTATGAGTGCAGAAGTAATTAACTTGAAATGTGGCGGATGTGGCAGCCCTGTCAGTACAGGACAGAAGGTTTGTGAGTATTGTGGGGGACCTATAACGATATCCACGTTCAATAGTGTGTCGTCGATGCCTTTGCCTAAGCTCAACAAGTATGTCCGCAACTATGAGGAAGTGCTGAGAGAGCATCCAGACAATTCCGATGTCAATCGCTCCATAGCGTTTGTCTACCTAAAGTTGAAGAACTATGAGAAGGCGCGTGAGTATTTTGAGCGTGCCATGGAGGACGACTTTGACGATGCAGAGAACTACTTCTATGCGGCTGTTACTATACTGAAAGGGAAGAAGGCCTTTATGACCTCACGTGATGACATCAACAAGGCGGAGGAGTATATACAGGCAGCCATCAGTATCGAGCCGCGGGGCATCTTCTATTATTTCTGGGCATATATTCGCTATGACCATCATGCCCGTAAATTCTATAAGGTCACGCCTTCTTATACAGAGTTGGTAGAAGAGGCATTTAATGAAGGAGTGTCTGACAGTGATATAGAGGAATTGTTTGAGATATTGGGGCAGTCACGTCCAGAGCAACTTCCTCTCAACGGATAATGTCCAAATATACATTAATATAATATAGATATGGACAACAATGAGAAGAATCAACAGCAGGGACAACTGCAACTGGAACTGCCACAGGAGGTAGCACAAGGGGAGTATGCTAACTTCGCCATCATCTCACACTCCAGCAGTGACTTCGTCATCGACTTTGCTCGCGTGCTGCCGGGAGTGCCTAAGTCATCTGTGAGGAGTCGTGTGATACTGGCTCCCGAGCATGCGAAACGACTGCTTAACGCCTTGCAGGAGAACATCATGAGATACGAGCGGGAGTTTGGCACAATCAAGATTCCCAATCAGGAACCACGCACTATTTCTCCCTTCAATGTAGGACAAGGAGAGGCATAATCGTGGTTAATAATTCTTAAAACACTTATTTTATGTTAAATTTCATGAAATAAGTGTTTTTTCGCGTCTTATGGATTAGGTGTTTTGCCGAAAAGTTAGTACCTTTGCAGCCCAAAAGCGACCTGTAAGTAGGGCGCAGTGTGTCAAATAGAACATATACATAATAATATAATAATTTAAAAATCAAACAATTATGCCTACAATTTCACAATTGGTAAGAAAAGGCAGAAAGGAGCTCGTAGACAAGAGCAAATCACCCGCGCTGGACGCATGTCCTCAGCGCCGAGGAGTTTGCGTTCGTGTTTATACGACAACCCCGAAGAAGCCTAATTCGGCTATGCGTAAGGTAGCCCGTGTTCGTTTGACCAACCAGAAGGAGGTCAACAGTTACATTCCCGGAGAGGGACACAACTTGCAGGAGCACAGTATCGTACTGGTGCGTGGCGGTCGTGTAAAAGACCTTCCCGGTGTACGTTATCACATCGTACGTGGTACATTGGATACCGCTGGTGTGGCAAGCCGTACTCAGCGTCGCTCGAAGTATGGTGCTAAGCGTCCAAAGGCTAAGAAATAATAACCGGAGAGGGTTATAAGCCGAAAGGACGAGCTCTCCTAGTCGAGAGTATTAAAGTTTAAAGTTAAAACTGTTTTGCTGGAGAATTGTTACGAAACAGGTTGAGTAAATGCTCATGTGAGAGCGTTGAAGATCAAGAAAGGACAGCCCCAGGCAGACAACAAAACAAAAACAAAAAATGAGAAAAGCAAAACCAAAGAAGCGTGTGATCCTGCCAGATCCAGTCTTCAACGACACTAAGGTGTCAAAGTTTGTGAACCATCTGATGTACGATGGAAAGAAGTCAGTCTCTTATGAGATTTTCTACAATGCGCTCGAGGCTGTGAAGGCCAAGATGAAGGACGATGAGAAGTCAGCTCTGGAAATCTGGAAGCAGGCTTTGGACAACATCACCCCACAGGTGGAGGTGAAGAGCCGCCGTATCGGTGGTGCTACTTTCCAGGTTCCTACAGAGATCCGTCCCGACCGTAAGGAAAGTATCTCTATGAAGAATATGATTGCGTTTGCCCGCAAGCGCAGTGGTAAATCTATGGCTGACAAACTGGCTGCCGAGATTATGGATGCTTTCAACAATCAGGGTGGTGCCTTCAAGCGTAAGGAAGATATGCACCGTATGGCTGAGGCTAACCGTGCATTCGCTCACTTCAGATTCTAATTAGATAGGTAAAAGGATTCATTAAGAAGGAAAAGAAAAATGGCAAATCGCGATTTACATTTGACCCGCAATATCGGTATTATGGCGCACATCGATGCCGGTAAGACCACCACGTCAGAGCGTATCCTGTTCTATACAGGTAAGACGCACAAGATTGGTGAGGTACACGACGGTGCTGCTACCATGGACTGGATGGCTCAGGAGCAGGAGCGCGGTATTACGATTACCTCTGCTGCCACTACCTGTAACTGGAAATGGAACGGCAAGGAATTCAAAATCAACCTGATTGACACTCCGGGACACGTTGACTTCACTGCTGAGGTGGAGCGCTCCCTGCGTGTACTTGACGGTGCCGTAGCCACTTACTCTGCTGCTGATGGTGTACAGCCTCAGTCTGAGACGGTATGGCGTCAGGCAGATAAGTATAACGTACCCCGTATCGGTTACGTGAACAAGATGGACCGTTCTGGTGCCGACTTCTTCGAGACGGTACAGCAGATGCGTGACATCCTGGGCGCTAATCCTGTTGTTATCCAGGTGCCTATCGGTGCTGAGGAGAACTTCAAGGGTGTCGTTGACCTGATTAAGATGAAGGCTATCCTGTGGCATGATGAGACCATGGGCGCCGAATATGATGTTGAGGAGATTCCTGCAGACTTGAAGGATGAGTGTGACGAGTGGCGTAACAAACTGCTCGAGGCTGCCGCTGAGTATGATGAGCCTCTGATGGAGAAATATTTCGATGATCCAGACTCTATCACAGAGGAGGAGATTATCGCCGCTATCCGTAAGGGTACCATCTCCATGGCCTGCACACCTATGATCTGCGGTTCTTCGTATAAGAACAAGGGTGTACAGCCTCTGCTCGACTATGTTTGTGCTTTCCTGCCTGCTCCCGTTGACGTGGAGATGGTGATGGGTACCAATCCCAACACAGAGGAAGAGGAAGGCCGCAAGCCCAGCGAGGAAGAGCCTACAGCAGCTCTTGCCTTTAAGATTGCCACTGACCCCTACATGGGTCGTCTGGTATTCTTCCGCGTCTACTCTGGTAGCGTGAAGGCAGGTTCTTATGTCTACAACCCACGTTCCGGCAAGAAAGAGCGTATCAGTCGTCTGTTCCAGATGAACTCCAACAAGGAGATTCCTATGGAGTCTATCGACGCAGGTGATATCGGTGCAGGCGTTGGTTTCAAGGATATTCGTACGGGTGACACCCTCTGTGATGAGGAGAAACCAATCGTATTGGAGTCTATGACCTTCCCCGATACCGTGATCTCTATTGCTGTCGAGCCGAAGTCTCAGGCTGATGTTGCCAAGCTTGACAACGGTCTTGCCAAGCTTGCTGAGGAAGACCCGACATTCACCGTCCGTACCGACGAGCAGAGTGGTCAGACCATTATCTCCGGTATGGGTGAGCTCCACCTCGATATCATCATCGACCGTCTGAAGCGTGAGTTCAAGGTTGAGTGTAACCAGGGTAAGCCTCAGGTGAACTACAAGGAGGCCATCACCAAGACTGTGATGGGCTATCGTGAGGTTTACAAGAAGCAGTCTGGTGGTCGCGGTAAGTTCGCTGACATCATCGTTAACGTTGGTCCTGTGGATGACGATTGGAACATCAAGGAGAACGGTGGCTTGCAGTTTGTCAACGAGGTGAAGGGTGGTAATATTCCTAAGGAGTTTATCCCCTCTATTCAGAAGGGCTTTGAGGCTGCCATGAAGAACGGTATCCTCGGTGGCTATCCTGTTGACTCCCTGAAGGTTGTTGTTGTGGATGGTTCGTTCCACCCCGTTGACTCTGACCAGCTGTCCTTCGAGATTGCTGCCCAAATGGCTTACAAGGCAGTCTGCGCTCAGGCTAAGCCAGTGCTGATGGAGCCTATCATGAAACTCGAGGTTGTTACTCCTGAGGAGAACATGGGTGATGTGATCGGTGACTTGAACAAGCGTCGTGGTCAGGTCGAGGGTATGGACGAGGCTCGCAGTGGCGCCCGTGTCGTCAAGGCAATGGTTCCCCTGTCAGAGATGTTCGGTTATGTAACCGCCCTGCGTACCATCACCTCTGGTCGCGCTACTAGCTCTATGGAGTACGATCACCACGCTCCTCTGTCTTCTGCTCTTGCAAAGGCAGTGCTTGAGGAGGTTAAGGGACGTGCCGACCTGGTATAAGCGCTTTGCGCAATGCAAAAATGTAACAGTTATAAAATTGGGGTCTGCCGTTGAGCAAATGACTCTTTAGCGACGACCCCATTTTACATTTTTTAAAATATATAATTTTTAAATTTTTCAAAATGAGTCAGAAAATTCGTATCAAGCTGAAGAGCTACGACCACAAACTCGTAGACAAGTCAGCAGAGAAGATCGTGAAGGCTGTGAAGGCTACCGGTGCTATCATCAGCGGTCCTATCCCCCTTCCCACACACAAGCGTATCTACACGGTCAACCGCTCTACCTTCGTTAACAAGAAGTCTCGTGAGCAGTTCCAACTCTCAGACTACAAGCGTCTGATTGACATCTACAGCTCTACTGCAAAGACTGTTGATGCCCTGATGAAACTTGAACTTCCCAGCGGTGTTGAGGTAGAGATCAAAGTGTAATTATATTATACTCTGTATAGAGAAGGATGTGCCTGGCACATCCTTTTTTGTTTTTATAGCAATTCTTTTGTTATTTCAAAAAGAATAATTATCTTTGCATGCAGAAGATCTGAGCATCATAAAGAATCAGATGAGCATAGGAGCACTTTTGAAACATATCTTACGCTATGTGAGACCGTATCGCAGGCTGGTCATTGTCACTTTGTTGTTGACTCTGATAGGCTCTTTATTGGCGCAGGTGAATGCTATTGTGCTTGATCGTTCCGTGGATGCCATCAATATCTTGGATCAGCAACCTACACTCTCCTGGAGCAGTGCAAGGACAATTCTGTTGATCATTAGTGCTGTGTTACTGGGTAAGGAGGTTCTTGCCACTATTGTCAATTTCTTCCGACGCTATTATGGGGAGCGTATGCGTATCCTTGTCAGTAGAGACCTGTATCTTCAGGTGGTCAGACATATCCTCACTTATCGGATGGCATTCTATACTACGTCAGGTAATGAGGCAGGCAGGTTACAGTCGCGTATCGACAATGGCGTGACAAGTCTCAGCCGAGCGGTGAACCTCTTCTTTATTGATATCCTGCCACTCTTCACCAGTGCTATCATTGCCTTGATTTTGATGTTTGTCGCCAATTTCTATGTCGGGTTGGTGGCATTGTGTATCGTCCCCATCTACTTCTATGTCACCTATATCCAGGCAGAGCGTATGAGGGCAGGACGACGTGGTATCTTTGACGGACAACAAGCCGTCAGCCAGAATATTCTGAATATCATTGAAAGTATCACGGTCATTAAATCGTTTAACCGTGAAGAAATAGAGAGTCAGCGACAGGCTGGTGTGCAGAATAAAGTGACTAACCTGCAGTTGAGCACCCGTAAACAGAGTTATTTCTATACAGGATTAAAGGGATTCCTGGAACAGATAGGTACTGTACTTGTCATCATCCTGACGGCTTTTTTTGTTCTTGTTGACTATCCGGGGATGACAATCGGTAAAATTATGTACCATGTCATGCTCTTTGCCAATGTCAGTGCACCGATTCGTCAATTGCATCGTATCTATGACGACCTGAATGATGCACTGGTCTATTCTGAGGGTCTCTTTGATCTGCTGGAAGGTGAGGAGGATGTGGAAGAGTCAGGTGACTATCGCCCTGCCGAGGTTACTGGGTGTTTTGAGTTGCAGCATGTAGACTTTACCTATCCGAATGGAGTGAAGGCGCTACACGATGTGTCAATGCGCATAGAACCAGGAAAGATTACCGCCTTGGTAGGTGTGAGTGGTGCTGGTAAGAGCACAGTAGTCAACTTGCTAGATAAATTCTATCGTGTAGACAGTGGGATGATTTGTCTTGATGGTGTACCCCTTGACCAGTGGGATACTCATTGGCTGCGCGAACATGTCGGATTGGTGATGCAGAGGAACCATATCTTTGATGGTACTATTGAGGAGAATATCAAATATGGCAATCCGCAAGCTTCCCATGACGATGTGGTTGATGCGGCTCGTAAGGCATTCCTCTACGACCAGGTGATGGCAATGCCTGATGGCTTTGAGAGCAGTGCCCTGCGTCTTAGCGGCGGTCAGCAGCAGCGTGTAGCCATTGCTCGTATGTTTATTAAGAATCCGTCGATTATTATCCTCGACGAGCCGACGGCGAGCCTGGATGCTATTGCCACAGAGCAGATCAAGGCAAGTATTGATGCAATCAAGGAAGGACGTACGGTGATTGTCATTTCTCATAATATCGGACAAATTGTCGATGCAGACCAATTGTATATGTTGGAGCAGGGACGAGTGGTAGAGAGTGGAAAACCTGATGAGGTCTACAAACAAGGAGGACGTTACAAGGAGATATTCGATGCCAGTGCCCGTAGTATGAATGCTGACAGAATAGCAGATGTGTTGGACCAGTGATGTGAAAAAATGAGAAAGAGAATATGGACAGCGGTACTCTGGTGCCTGACGATGTTGCTGGTGACGGCTTGTGTGGATGGTAAAATCCCTCCTCACTCGGAGGCTTTTATCAATCAGTATTTCCCTCACTCGTCAGTCGTTCTTGTAGAGATGGATAATGACGATGATGACGAATTGGAATACAGTGTGTTGCTTAATGACGGTACGAAGATTGAATTCGACCTACAGGGGCATTGGAAAAGGGTAGGACGCAAAAAGACAGGTGTTCCCTCTTCCCTTATCCCTCCTGCTATCAACCAGTATGTGAGGATTCATTTTCCTGAGGATGTCGTTACGAAACTCAGCAAGAAGCCGTATGGCTTCAAAATAGAACTCTCCAACGATATGGACGTACGCTTCAATCCGAAAGGGCAGTTCATGGAGAAGATAGATTGACAGATAAAAAACAACAGATTATATGAACAAAAACGAGAAATTTGTAATTACCATCAATCGCGAACTAGGTAGCGGTGGTCGTACGGTAGGTGAAAAATTAGCCGAACGTCTGGGTGTTTCATTCTATGATAAAGCCCTTATCAAGGCTTTGGAAGAGAAATACCATCTCACGGTGGAGGAGATAGAGAAATTGAAAGGGCAAAAGAACAACTGGTGGTCGGATTTTAAACGAGTGGTCTCTGTTGGAGGCGCCTTGCACCAATCTGCCTATTATCAAGTGCCTGTCGGTAGTAAGTCAGAGCTGTTGACAACAGCGGATTTGTTCCATGCCGAGACAGAAATCCTGGAGGGTATTGCAGAAAATGAGTCATGTGTCATTGCGGGTCGTTGTGGATTCTTCGTATTCCGTAATCATCCTAACCATCTGAGTATTCTTATTCTGGCTCCCTTAGAGTATCGTATCCAGCGTGTGATGAAGAAAAAAGGACTGTCTCATGAGGATGCGGAAAAAATCATTAGACAGGTAGACAGGATGCGTGAGAACTATGTCACTAAATATACAAATTCCTCGCGTTATGATGCTCGTAACTATAATTTAGTCATCTCCTCAGATGAAAGGACAGAGGATGAGATTGCTGATCTTATCGTCAGGTATATTGGGTAATCTTTGTATGACATGAACAAGGACGAAAAGTTTATTATCACCATCAACCGTGAGTTGGGTAGTGGTGGCAGGACTGTTGGACGCAAACTTGCCGAGCAGTTGGGTGTGAAGTATTACGACAAAGCTATCATCCAGGGGCTGACCGAGAAATATGGGCTGACAGCTGAAGAGATAGAACAGTTGAAGGCTCAGGAGAAACCGTCATGGTGGGGCGAGTTGCAGGAACGTTGTAAATCGTTGCTGAGTTCCAACCGTCAGGAGAAGCCCTCTACCAGTGCGATGTTTGAGACAGAACGGAAGATATTGGAAAGACTAGCTCATGAGGAGTCCTGTGTGGTGGCTGGTAGAAGTGGTTTTCTGATTTTCCGTGACTATCCCAATAGCTTGAATGTGTTTATCCAGGCATCCACCGAATATCGTATTGAGCGTTTGATGAAGAAACAGGGGATAACCTATGCTGCCGCTCTCGATACTCTCGACATGGTGGATGAGGGACGTGAGACATATTTGAAGAAATATAGTGACCGCTCTCGGTACGATACGCGTAACTATGATATAATGCTCTCAATGGATGGTATGACGGAGGATGATGCCGTAGCCGTCATCATGGAGTATGTCAACAGAAAGAGATAATCGATGAAGGGATGACAATAGTCATCTCTTCTTTTTGTATAAGTAAGCTACTGCTGCACCAGAGATGTTATGCCATACGCTGAAAATGGCACCAGGGATGGTGGCGAGGGGGTAAGCAGCAAAGTGGATTGTTGCCAGACTGCTTGCCAGTCCTGAGTTTTGCATGCCTACCTCAATGGATATAGCTCTCTTCTTGGCTTCTGACAGACCGAGTAGTCGCCCGAGCAGATACCCGAAAGCTAGTCCACAGAGGTTATGAAGTGCCACCACCACGATAATCAGTAGTCCTCCAGCAAGAAGCTTTTCGGCGTTTGCAGAAATGACAATGGCAACGATGAGGGCGATGACTACGGAGGAGAATGCAGGTAGATAGTCTGTTACTTTCTCAGTGAATCTTGGCAATAACGTCTTCACAACAAGACCGATAATGATGGGTAGGATGACTACCCAGAGGATACTAAGAAACATGCTTGTCACATCAACATGAATGTTTTTTCCTGCCAATACCCATGTCAGCAAGGGGGTGAGTAGGGGAGCGAGTAGGGTTGAGACACCTGTCATCCCCACAGAAAGGGCAAGATCGCCTTTTGCCAGATAGGTGATGACGTTAGAGGCAGTACCGCCTGGGCAACACCCAACTAGGACGACGCCAAGTGCCAGCGCCTCGTCAAGTGAGAAGAGCCTTGCCAGTCCCCATGCCAATAATGGCATGATGGTAAATTGTGCCAGACAACCGGTGATGACATCTTTGGGACGGCTGAACACGATGCGGAAGTCTTGTAGGTTCAGTGTCAGCCCCATTCCGAACATGACTATTCCCAACATATAGTTGATGACAGTGGGACGTACATGCTGAAGTGCATCGGGAAAAGTCAGTGCCAGCAAGGCAGTTACTAATACCAGCACCCCCATATATTCCGATATGTAATGACAGATCTTTTTTATTTGAATCATAGTGCAAATGTAATCATTTTTATTGAATACGACAAATAATTAATGATATTTACCGAAAAAACGGCACCCATAAGAACATGTATGAGGCTGGCATTTTGTTCTTTTTAACAATATAGGAGATGGAAAAATAAAAAATATATGTATCTTTGCAATATTTAATAACTAAACTAAAATTGTACGAAAACAGGAGGTCTTATGAGGAAATTGTTACTTGTGCTGATAATAGTGTGTCTGTATAGTATGGCAATTGGCGCTGAGCCTGTCGGAAGACAACGTGCACAGCAGATTGCGGCTCAGTTCTTGAGTAAAATATCAATCTCACACAGGGCGCCATCTGCTTCGGAGATGCAGGCAGAGGCAGTATTTAACGAAAAGAATGGTATGGGTATGCCTTATCTTTATGTCGTTCATGCGTCAGAAGATAAGGGCTTCGTGATCGTCAGCGGTGATGACCGCTTTGCTGAGGTATTAGGTTATAGTGACAGTGGCTCGTTTGATGAGAACCTGTTGCCTGACAATATGAAGGCATGGTTGCAAGGCTATATTGAGGAGATGAAGGAGCTGGATGCCAGAGGCTATGCTCCGATAATGACCTCCCGCCGTGCGGCAACGTCATGGCCAGTCATCAAGCCAATGACTACGACGAAGTGGTTCCAGGGGGCTCCATATAATGATTTGCTGCCTACGAATGAGGTCATCGGACACTATCTTGCTGGCTGTATGACGATAGCTACAGCACAGTTGGTGAACTACTGGGCACAAAAGACAGGGAAACCTGCTAAGACAATGAAACCTGTTCCTGCCTATACTACAGAGACATTAAAGATTGCTATAGAGGAATTGCCTGTCACCGAGTTCGACTGGACGAAGATGCGGAATGCGTATGATGAGACATCTGTTGAAGCCGATAAGGCTGAAGTGGCAAAACTCATCAAGTATTGTGCCTATGCCAACCAATCGGACTTCACACCCCTTGTGACTGGCGGAAGGAGTCTCACGATTCCCGAGACACTGATCGAGTATTTTGGGTTCGATAAGACGGCGAATCTTCAGCTCCATGAATTGTATTCACATGATGACTGGACGGCAATGATCTACAACGAACTGAAGAATCAGCGACCTGTCATCTATGGCGCGTCAACGACTGGAATATCGACAGCGGGACATGCCTTTATTATCGACGGTTATGATGGTGATGAGATGTTTCATATCAATTTCGGATGGGGTGGAAAAAATGATGGCTATTACAAACTATCCGTCATGGACTATCATAATAAGGATAACAAGGACGCTCCCGTCTCACCCTCCAGTTTTACCACCGGTCAGGCAGCAGTTTTTGGCGCACAGATAGGTGTCAGCACTCCGGCGGAAATGTTGTTTAGCACCTTAACATGGGGCGTAATGGTAACCGATAATACTGTTACTGCCAATTACACAAATTTAATGGGTATGCTGAACACGTTCGAGATTGGGTTGGCATATCTGGACGAGAATGGTACCCTTGAGACCATTGTCACGAGGGAAGAGGAAATACCTGTAGGTTTTGTGTTTAAGGAAATCTCCTGTACCGTGCAGCCTACAGACAAAGCACAGGGGACATATAAGATAGTGCCTATCAGCAGGATCAAAGGAAAGACCCAGTGGACTGTCGAGAAGCAACATTATGTCTTGGCAACGTTTGATGGTACTAACGTAAAACTGACGGTGTCTGCCCCACAGTTGGAAGCCGTCGACTTCCAGGCTATCGGTTCGAAGAAGGCAACGTTAGACCAGGACATCAGTTTTGTGCTTAGGAACAAAGGCTCAGAATTCCTCAGTAATGTATATCTGTTTGCCAGTACGACGGAAGAAAAAGGAAAAGTACGCTCACATTGTGCCGTAACAGTGGTGGAGAACGGCAGCCAGCAGGTAGTGCTGCCTTTCAATCCTGACGTGGCAGGGAAGTGGAATGTTTGGGTTGCCACTGATGAGGCTGGTTCCAATGTTATAGGCTCTGCGACATTTGATATCGCGGAATTCAGCAATCCTGTTGTCTTTTTCATAGCTACCAATAAGCCTGCTTCGGTGGAAGACCTAAAGGCAACAATAGGAACTGAACCGATAGAATCCGGAGCTGCTGTTGAACTTAAGTCGATGCTGACGATTACGGCAGCTGAGGCACCTAACTACCATATAGAATGGTATCTCAACAGCAAGAAATTAGATGCCGTCGGCAATGTCATCTCACAAACGGTACTGAACGACTATCAGATTGAGGCCCGCTATGTGGAGAACTTCAAGTTCATTTTCGAGGGAACGCCTTTCGTGAAGTATGCCGATGCGAATGGTGTTATCTATATGGGCCCGAATTTCTATTGCCATAAGTTTGATAAACTGCGTGCTTTTGGCTATTCCGTGGCAGATTTTACTGGAAGTAATGGTAAGACTTACTTGGTAGACAACGCTCCGGACGCCATTCTTGTCGTGAAGGATACGTTGACCGCTGATGTCGTAATGAAACCCAACTACGTGTTGAACCAGTGTGACCTCGGTGATGTTACCGTGATGCCGCTATGGGACTTTGACAAGCCAGACAGTGTAGCCCGCTTTGATAACTATCAGGGAAAATGCTGTTTCACGAAACCGACATGGTTTGATTCTAACTATATCGATCTGAACATGTCGTGCGATGCCACCAATGGATGGATAGACAATGTGCGAGGCAAACAAAAGGGTTATGCCGATGTGGGAGCAGGAACGAAATTCATACTGCCAGCCCGCTACGGTACCATCTATCGTATGACAACGAAGGAGGAACTCTCTGCCACCACGATAGCCGACAGTACCAGTGCCAGCTTCAGGAAATCGACAGATGCCGCAGGCAACCAGGTGGCTACCTTATTCTATCGCGGGTCAGACAAAGACTCCATCCAGATTGTGGTGGGCGAAGATATTCAGCTGGTATCCATCTCTGCCTCCTATCCGGGTGGTGATAATGTGCTGACGTGGTTGCCGGATACGACGGCGACCGCCAAGGATGAACTTGTTACGGTGGAGAAGACTGGCGAGGCAGGAGGACTGCTCTATGACCTGTCCGACCTGACCATCAATGGCGGATTGAAGGTAGTGGCTGGAACGCATCGTGATAGTTGCTCCGTACAGATAGAAGTCCCCAATGAGAAGGATGAGAACAAATACCTGTCGGCGACCTTCCAGATGGATGACGGGTTCTCCTTCGCCCTTAAGAGACTGCTCACACAGATGGTACTAGAGGGAGCCGACAAGTCGGCTAATGTGGAGATCGTCCTCTCCGACGAGTTCGGTACTGAGTTGAAGTCAAAAGTCTATGAGCATCTTCAGACAGATGTCGTGTTCACTGATACGTTGGAGAACCTGGGGAAGACCAAGGAACTGCACATGGAGGGTAAGATCACGCTGAAGATATATGTCTATGGTGCGGCAGACTATTACCGTCTGTACATGCCTATCACGTGTTCCGTAGAGATCTGTGAGGTCATGCGGTTCCCGGAGGGTTACAACTATGCCACTTACAAGGCGAAGAGCGAGATAGACAATGACGGTGCGGCACTGTTGAGCGTCGATGCCTACGAGTTGGTAGGTGTTGATGACGAACATGACTATGTTATCTTGAATCCCATAGAGGAAATTCCGATGGGTGATGTTCTTGTTATTCATTCAGATGTGGCGGGTGCTGTGCATCATATCCCGTTGACAAGAGCCGATGATGCTTATGTGCGTGGCAATAATAGGTTATGGGTTTCCGATGGAACCGTCAAAGGTGGTAAGGATATCTATCGCTTCAGTAAGGAAGGTGACGAGTATGTGTTCCGTTCATCCTCTGCTGATGTGACGTTGCCCCGTGGCGAGATTTATATGAGGTTTCATAGCACAACAAAGAAAGAAGTGTTTTATCTCAATGAGAAATCTGTTCCACCACAGACACCTGAGCTCGTTTTCCATGAGAATGAAGACAACAATCCTCTTATAGAACAGTATAGAGGTAGAACGATTAAGAAAGTAGTTCTTGACGGACATAAGTTATATAAGAATCATATGTGGAACACCATTTGCCTGCCCTTCGACATCATTGGTGAGAACATTGATTCAAGCCCGTTGCAAGGGGCGGAAATCCATGAGATGGATCTGACCGACAGTAAAGATTATAAAGCCCCGACAGGCTATGATTTGGAAAGTGGCGTCGTGACGCTCAACTTCAAGTCTGTGCATGCCATAGAACCAGGCAAACCCTATTTCCTGGAATGGAGGACTACGTCGTCAAGTGAGATTGTCAATCCTGAGTTTGACAATGTCACCATCAAGACGACGGAAGCCGCTGAGATGGCTATAACCAGCAACGATGGCAAGGTGCAGTTTGTGGGCACTTATGATCCTGTGATGCTCACAGGCAACAATGCTTCTAATCTTTATGTGGGTACTGATGACAATATCCATGTTCCGACGGAACATCAAGAGGTCGGTGCTTTTAATGGCTACTTCCTCATCGACTTGGGTAATGGTCTTGGAATACCTGGAAGCAATCCACTCAATAAGATCCTGTTGAATATCGCCGGAGGGGGTGACGTGCTTCGTGTCATCACCATTACCGTGCCCCATAATCTTCAGGATGATGTATGGTATGATCTGCAGGGAAGGAAGTATGTTGACAAACCCACGCAGCAAGGCATCTATATCCTGAAAGGTAAGAAGATATTGATAAAATAGATTCATAATAATTAATAAGACCTATGAAAATGAGAAAATCTATAATACTATTTGTCTTATGGCTGTGTGGTATGACCGTCATGGCTGATGTCACCGTCACTTTCAAGGTTACTAACAAGCCTTCCTCTCTTGTGGACCTTGTCGTGACAACAGACGGAACTCCTATTTCATCGGGCGCGACCGTTGCAGACAACGCAATAGTCAAGTTCACAGCCGCTGTGGACAGGGCCTGGCATGTGGAATGGTATATGAACGAGACGAAGGTGGAGAATGACTTCAATAACGTGTTGGAGGTGAAGGCTGTTGCCGATTGTGCCATTGAGGCTCGTTATATAGAGAACTACAAGTTCATTTTTGAAGGCACGCCCCATGTGAAATATGCAGCTCCGAATGGTGTTATTTATTTGGGACCAAATTTCTATTGCCATAAGTTTGAGAAACTGCGCGCCTTCGGCTATACCGTCTCGTCCTTTAAGGGTAGTAACGGCAAGACCTATCAAGTGGACCGGTCGAAGAATCCTAACCTGATTGTGAAGGACATACTGACAGCCGACGTGGTGATGACTCCCAATTACGTGTTGAACGAGTCGGACTTCGGCGATGCCACCGTAGCACCGGTATGGGACTTCGACAAACCGGACAGTGTCGCACTGTTCCGAAATTTCCAAGGGAGGTGCTGTTTTGTAAAACCGACTTTCTTTGACTCTAACTTCATTGACTTGAATATGTCGTGTGACGCTACCTATGGTTGGATTGATAATGAGAACAATAAGGACTTAGGCTATGCCGACGTGGGAGCGGGAACGAAGTTCACTCTCCCTGCTCGCTATGGCACCATCTACCGCATGGTGACTAAAGACGCATTGAGTGCTACTACTATCGCCGATAGTACTAGTACACAGTACACGACGACACAAGATAAGGAAGGCAACTATGTGTCGACTTTACTTTATTATGTATCAGACAAGGACTCTATCCAGATTGATATCAAAGAGGATATTAAGCTTGTATCCATCTCTGCCTCTTATCCTGGAAGTGACAATTTCATGACCTGGATGCCTGATACCGCAACCGTCAAGGATGAACTTGTGACGGTACAGAAACCCGAAGGGGCAGGTAGTCTGCTTTATGATGTCTCCGACCTGACGGTCAACGGCGGACTGAACGTGGTGGCAGGAGAACCCCTGGACAGCCTCTCTGCACAGATAGAGGTACCAGACGAATTTGATGCAAATAAATATGTGTCTGTGAGTTTCCGGATGGCTGAGGGCTTCTCGTATCTGCATGGCAAAGCTTTATTGAGCATGCGCCTCTACGGTATCAAGACATCTACCAAGGTTCAGCTGGTGATGTCTGACACGAAAGGCCACGAGCTGAAGTCGAGACTCTATGACTATAACAACCTGGCTGACAGTGTACTACTCGACACACTATCCAATGTGAAACCAGAGGCGGTCTATATGGAGGGACTGGTTACGCTGAAGGTCTATGTCTATGGCGATGCGGACTATTATCGTTTGTGCATGGGTACCCAGTCGATAGGTGAAGTGTGCGAGATATTGCGCTTCCCCGAGGGCTATACTTTCACGCCCCATAAGGCGAAGAGTGAACTCGACTTCGACGGTTTGGGCCTGTTGACCATTGATGCCCATGAAGTGCTGGGTGTGAATGAAGACACAGAAAGAATCATTCTGAGTTCCATAGAGGAGGTGCCGATGGGGGATATCATCCTCTTGCATACCGACAATGCTGGTGCCACTTATCATATCCCGCTGACGAGGGCTGACGATGCCTATATACCCGAGAACAATAAATTGAGGGTGTCTGACGGTAAGGTTATGGGTGGTCCGGACATCTATCGTTTCACGAAGGAAGGTGACATCTATGTGTTCAGGAACTCGTTACCGACCGATATCTTGCCCAACGGAGAAATCTATATGAAGTACCATAGTGCCTACAAGAGGGAAGTGTTCTACCTGAGCGATGCGGATGTGCCTCCAAAGGTAACGGAGCTTGTCTTTAAGGAGATGGAGGACAATAGTTCGCAGATAGAGCAGTACAAGGGTAGAACCATCAAGAAAGTAGTGCTCGATGGACATAAATTGTATAAGAATCATAAGTGGAACACTATTTGTTTGCCTTTTGACATTATTAGTGAATCTATCAGTTCAACTCCACTTGATGGGGCAGTCCTCTATGAACTGGATGTGGTTGACAAGGTTGACTATACTACTCCGACTGGCTATGATGCAGAAAGTGGTGTAGTGACTCTTAACTTTAAGACAGCACATGTCATAGAACCTGGTAAGCCTTATTTCCTGGAATGGGAGACTACGGCGTCAAGTGAGATTGTCAATCCTGAGTTTGACAATGTCACCATCAAGACGACGGAAGCCGCTGAGATGGCTATAACCAGTAACGATGGCAAGGTGCAGTTTGTGGGCACTTATGATCCTGTGATGCTCACAGGCAATAATGCTTCTAATCTTTATGTGGGTACTGATGACAATATCCATGTTCCGACAGAACATCATGAGGTCGGTGCTTTCAATGGCTACTTCCTCGTCGACTTGGGTAATGGTCTTGGAATACCGGGAAGCAATCCGCTCAATAAGATCCTGCTGAATATCGCCGGAGGGGGTGACGTGCTTCGTGTCATCACCATTACCGTGCCCCATAATCTTCAGAATGATGTATGGTATGATTTGCAGGGAAGAAAGTATGTTGACAAACCCACGCAGCACGGCATGTATATTATGAACGGAAAGAAGATACTTCTTAAATAAAGGTTGAAAAAGATAAAAAATCTTAAATAATGTTATGAGGTACGTAAATAGTGTTGCGTACCTCATTTATTATGTGTACCTTTGCAGCCGCTAAAGTGCGTATTGCGCTGGCTCGACGGCTAACAATACCTTGAGAAAGAGCGATTTACCTTCAGTTTAGAAGAAGTGATGAGTTCTTTTTGAGTGTATTTGCGGGCTAGAGAAAAGCGAGATGACACTTAAAAAGAAAAAGAATATATTCACATTATTATTTAAATTTTAAACTGAAATGCCAGGATTAATTGGAAGAAAAATCGGAATGACATCCGTTTTCAGTGCCGACGGTAAAAATGTACCGTGCACTGTTATCGAAGCTGGTCCTTGTGTTGTTACTCAGGTAAAGACCGTCGAGAAAGACGGTTATGCCGCCCTTCAGTTAGCTTATGGTGAGAAGAAAGAAAAGAATACTACCAAGGCTATGCAGGGTATTTTCAAGAAGGCGGGTACAACACCAAAGGCCCACTTGGCCGAGTTCAAGTTTGACGAGGAGCATAACCTCGGTGACACCATCACAGTGGAGCTTTTCAACGACACAGAGTTTGTTGATGTCGTTGGTACCTCAAAAGGTAAGGGTTTCCAGGGTGTTATGAAGCGTCACGGTTTTGGTGGTGTAGGTCAGGCTACACACGGTCAGGACGACCGCGCCCGTAAACCGGGATCTATCGGTGCTTGTTCTTATCCCGCCAAGGTGTTTAAGGGAATGCGCATGGGTGGCCAGATGGGTGGCGACCGCGTGACAACGCAGAACCTTCGTGTGTTAAAGGTTATACCAGAGCATAACCTCATCCTTGTGAAAGGTAGTTGCGCTGGTTGTAATGGTTCAACTGTTTTAATTCAGAAGTAAGCTATGGAAATTAACGTATTGAATATCAAAGGTCAGGAGACTGGAAGAAAGGTTACGTTGAACGAGTCTATCTTCGGAATTGAGCCTAACGACCATGTTATTTATCTTGACGTAAAGCGTTATCTTGCTGATCAGCGTCAGGGAACTGCTAAGGCAAAAGAGAGAAGTGAGCATGCTGGTTCAACCCGCAAGCTAGGTCGTCAGAAAGGTGGTGGCGGTGCTCGTCATGGTGATATTAACTCACCTCTGTTGCGTGGTGGTGGTCGCGTGTTTGGTCCACGTCCCCGTGACTATCGTTTTAAATTGAATAAGAAGGTGACTCTTCTTGCCCGCAAGTCAGCCCTCTCATATAAGGCTAAGGAAAATGCCATCATCATTGTTGAGGACTTTAATTTTGAGGCTCCAAAGACGAAGGACTTCTTGAGCATTGCCAAGAATCTCAACGTAGAGGGTAAGAAGTTACTCATGGTATTGCCTGAGTCAAATAAGAATGTATATTTGTCGGCTCGCAACTTGCAGCGCTCAGAGGTTATCCTTGCCGCATCACTCAATACTTACAAGGTTTTGAACGCTGATGTGATGGTGATTACCGAAAATTCGCTGAAGACTATCGACAGTGTATTAAACAAATAAAGATAGGAGACATAAGATATGGCATATATTATCAAGCCTCTGATTTCAGAGAAAATGAACAATATTACTGAGAAGTCTTCTACCGACAGGACTTTCAAAGCTAAGACCGGCGCTCATAAAGGTGAGATGGTGACCAAGAAGGCTCATGCCCAGTATGGTTTCATCGTTAAGCCAGAGGCAAATAAGCTGGAGATTAAGGCAGAGGTTGAGGCTCAGTATAATGTGACAGTTGAGAGTGTAAATACGCTTCGCTATGCTGGTAAACGCTCACAACGTTATACCAAGGCTGGTCTCGTGAGAGGTCAGAAGAATGCGTTCAAGAAAGCAATCGTTACTCTTAAGGAGGGCGATACCATTGATTTTTACAGCAATATTTAATAAGAAATGGCAGTACGTAAATTAAAACCCGTAACTCCGGGTCAAAGACACAAGATTATTGGCACGTTCGAGGATATTACTGCATCCGTGCCAGAGAAGTCTCTCGTTTACGGTAAGCGTTCTACCGGTGGTCGAAACAACACCGGTAAAATGACTGTCCGTTACATGGGCGGCGGTCACAAGAAGAAGTATCGTCTGATCGACTTCAAACGAGAGAAAGATGGTGTTCCAGCTGTAGTTAAGACAATCGAGTACGATCCGAATCGTTCGGCACGTATCGCATTGTTGTTCTACGCTGATGGTGAGAAACGTTATATCATTGCTCCTAATGGACTGCAGGTTGGTACGACCCTGATGTCTGGCTCGGAGGCAGCACCTGAGGTAGGTAATGCTCTCCCCCTTGCCAACATTCCTGTTGGTACCGTCATCCACAACATTGAGATGCGTCCCGGTCAGGGTGCCAAGCTCGTTCGTTCGGCAGGTAATTTCGCTCAGTTGACTTCTCGTGAGGGCAGCTATTGTGTAATTAAGCTTCCTTCTGGTGAGACTCGTCAGATTCTCTCTGCTTGTAAGGCTACTGTAGGTAGTGTAGGTAACTCAGATCACGCTTTGGAGCAGTCTGGTAAGGCTGGTCGCTCACGCTGGCTGGGTCGTCGTCCTCACAACCGTGGTGTTGTTATGAACCCGCATGATCACCCAATGGGTGGTGGTGAAGGACGTCAGTCTGGAGGACACCCACGCTCACGTAAGGGCTTGTATGCTAAGGGTCTTAAGACTCGTGCACCTAAGAAGCTTTCAAACAAGTACATTATTGAAAGAGCTAACAAGAAGTAATCACGAAGTTAATTAGAGAAAATTATGAGTCGTTCATTAAAAAAAGGCCCGTACATCAACGTATCACTCGAGAAAAAAATTCTCGCTATGAACGAGAGTGGTAAGAAGAATGTCGTTAAGACATGGGCAAGAGCTTCAATGATTTCCCCGGATTTCGTGGGACATACAGTTGCAGTTCACAATGGAAATAAATTCATCCCTGTTTACATTACCGAGAACATGGTAGGACACAAGCTCGGTGAGTTCTCTCCGACGCGTCGTTTCGGTGGTCATGCCGGAAACAAGAAGTAATCCCAGGGATAAGAATTAAGAATTAAGAATTAAGAATTAAGAATTATAATGGGAGCAAGAAAAAGATTAGCGGCTGAGAAAAGAAAGGCAGCCAATAAGACACAGAATTTTGCAAAGCTGAAAGGTGTTCCTTCTTCTCCACGCAAGATGCGTTATGTCGTTGACATGATCCGCGGCATGGAGGTTAACCGCGCTCTTGGCGTATTGAGATTCTCAAAGAAACATGCTGCAGCTGACGTAGAGAAGCTTCTCCGTTCAGCTATTGCTAACTGGGAGGCGAAGAATGACCGCAAGGCAGAAGACGGCGAATTGTATGTTAGCCGTGTCTTCGTTGACGAAGGTGTGACAATGAAACGTATGAGACCGGCACCTCAGGGTCGTGGCTATCGTATCCGTAAGCGTTCGAACCATGTGACTCTGTTTGTCGACGCTAAAACTAATGATAAGTAAGAAGTATGGGACAGAAAGTTAATCCAATTAGCAACCGCCTTGGTATCGTTAAAGGTTGGGACTCAAATTGGTTCGGAGGCAAGGACTTCGGAGATAACCTGGTAGAGGATCAGAAAATCCGTAAGTACCTCAATGAGCGTCTTGCCAAGGCAAGCGTGTCGAAGATTGTCATCGAACGTACATTGAAACTGGTAACCATCACTATCTGCACTGCCCGTCCGGGTCTTGTCATTGGTAAGGGTGGACAGGATGTCGATAAGTTGAAGGAAGAGCTGAAGAAACTCTATGACAAGGAGATTCAGATTAATATCTTTGAAGTAAAGAAACCGGAACTTGACGCTACGATTGTTGCCAACAACATCGCTCGCCAGATAGAGGGTAAGATTGCTTACCGTCGTGCTATCAAGATGGCTGTGGCTAACACTATGCGTGCTGGTGCCGAGGGTATCAAGGTACAGATCTCTGGTCGTCTGAATGGTGCGGAAATTGCCCGCAGCGAGATGATTAAGGAGGGTCGTACACCTCTACACACTTTCCGTGCTGATATTGATTACTGCCAGGCTGAGGCTCTGACGAAAGTCGGACTGCTGGGCTTGAAGGTTTGGATTTGCCGTGGTGAGATCTATGGTAAAGTTGATTTGGCCCCAAACTTCACTCAGGAGAAAGGCGCAAGCCGTAACAGCGGTAGTAGCACTGGTGGCAGAAAGTTCCGTAATAAGAAAAAGTAATTAACATTAAAGTAAGAAGCTATCATGTTACAGCCTAAGAGAGTAAGATATAGAAGACCTCAAGACGGACGCGGCAATAAAGGCAACGCCCACAGAGGTACACAACTGGCTTTCGGCTCATTCGGCATCAAGACATTGGATGCCAAATGGATTGACAGCCGTCAGATTGAGGCAGCTCGTGTTGCTATCAACCGTTATATGAACCGTGAGGGTCAAGTATGGATTCGCATCTTCCCGGACAAACCTATTACTCGTAAGCCTGCTGACGTACGTATGGGTAAAGGTAAAGGTGACCCTGCAGGTTGGGTGGCTCCTGTAACTCCAGGACGTATCCTCTTTGAAGTAGAAGGCGTTTCTTTTGAGACTGCCAAGGAGGCACTTCGCCTCGGTGCTCAGAAGTTGCCCGTAAAGACTAAGTTTGTTGTTAGACGCGATTACGATAAAAACGCTTAAGAAGTATGAAAAGCAAGGAATTAAAAGAGATTGAGACCAAGGATTTGGCTGAGAGACTGGAAGCCGAGGTTGCTAAGTACAACCAGATGAAGTTGAATCATGCCATTACACCTATGGAGAATCCATCACAGATTAAGGCCGCACGTCGTGATATCGCCCGTATGAAGACAGAGCTCCGTCAAAGAGAACTTAACAAATAATAATGGTCCAGATGGAAACAAGAAATTTAAGAAAGACAAGACAGGGTGTCGTTATCAGTAACAAGATGGATAAAACCATTGTTATTGCTGCTAAGTTCAAGGAGAAGCACCCTATTTATGGTAAGTTTGTCCAGAAGACAAAGAAATACCATGTACACGATGAGAAGAATGAGTGCAACGTAGGTGATACAGTACTCGTTATGGAGACCCGTCCTTTGTCAAAGACCAAGAGATGGAGATTAGTACAGATTGTAGAAAAAGCTAAGTAATTATGATACAAACTGAGACAAGACTGACAGTTGCTGACAACAGCGGTGCACGTGAAGCTCTTTGCATCCGTGTATTGGGTGGTACCCGCCGCCGTTATGCCAGCGTGGGTGATGTGATTGTTGTCGCTATCAAGAACGCCATTCCCACAAGTGATGTTAAAAAAGGTGCAGTATCAAAGGCTTTGGTTGTTCGTACCAAGAAGGAGATTCGTCGTGCTGATGGCTCGTACATCCGTTTCGATGACAATGCTTGTGTGCTGTTGAACAACGCTGGTGAGCTCCGTGGCAGCCGTATCTTCGGTCCTGTTGCTCGTGAGCTGCGTGCCGTTAATATGAAGGTCGTTTCACTGGCACCTGAGGTTCTTTAACATTTAAAGCATTCAAGAAATGAGTAAGTTACATATTAGAAAAGGTGATGAGGTAATTATCCTCGCTGGCAAGGACAAAGGCCAGAAGGGTAAGGTGCTCAAAGTCTTCATCAAAGAGCAGAGAGCTCTGGTAGAGGGCGTCAATATGGTATCTAAGAGTGCCAAGCCAAGTGCGAAGAACCCCCAGGGTGGTGTCATCAAGCAGGAGGCTCCGATACATATCTCAAATTTAAGTCTGATTGATCCGAAGAGCGGTAAGGCTACCCGTGTTGCTATCAAGCATGAGGGTAAGAACGTAATTCGTATCGCTAAAAAGTCAGGGGAGGAAATTAAGTAATGGATACAGCACAGTTAAAGAAAGAGTATAAGGAGCAGATTGCTCCAGCTCTGCAGAAGCAGTTCAACTACACTTCAGCCATGCAGATTCCTGTTCTGAAGAAGATTGTCATCAATCAGGGTTTGGGTGATGCAACACAGGATAAGAAAATTATCGATGTTGCTATCAACGAGATTACGACCATCACTGGTCAGAAGGCTGTTGCCACATATTCCAAGAAGGATATTGCCAACTTCAAGCTTCGTAAGAAGATGCCTATCGGTGTAATGGTTACACTGCGCCGTGAGCGTATGTATGAGTTCCTGGAGAAGCTCGTCCGTGTAGCTCTTCCTCGTATCCGTGACTTCAAGGGTATTGAGAGTAAGTTCGACGGTCGTGGTAATTACACACTCGGTGTTCAGGAGCAGATTATCTTCCCTGAAATCAATATTGATACAGTAGACCGTATCCAGGGTATGAACATTACCTTCGTGACCTCTGCCAAGACAGACGAGGAAGGTTATGCTTTGCTGAAGGGCTTCGGTCTGCCATTCAAGAACGCTAAAAACGATTAAGAGATATGGCAAAAGAATCAATGAAAGCCCGCGAGGTAAAGCGTGCTAAACTGGTTGCCCGCTATGCTGAGAAACGTGCGGCACTGAAGAAGATTATCGCAACATCTGAGGATCCCGCAGAGGCTTACGAGGCTGCTCGCAAGCTCCAGAGCATCCCAAAGAATGCGAATCCCATCCGTCTGCACAACCGTTGTAAGATTACAGGTCGTCCCAAAGGATATATGCGTCAGTTCGGTCTGTCACGTATCCAGTTCCGTGAGATGGCTTCCAACGGCTTGATTCCAGGTGTTAAGAAGGCAAGCTGGTAAGAGTGAGATTATTATTTTTAATATTGTCGGGGCAGTCCCGATTAATTAAACAATTTATTTTATGACAGATCCAATAGCAGATTATCTGACCAGACTCAGAAACGCCATCATGGCTCATCACCGTGTTGTTGAGGTTCCTGCGTCTAACTTGAAGAAGGAAATCACAAAGATCCTCTTCGAGAAGGGTTACATCCTGAACTACAAGTTCATTGAGGACGGCCCTCAGGGTACTATCAAGGTGGCTTTGAAGTATGACCCAGCCACTAAGGCTAACGCCATCAAGTGCCTGAAACGCGTGTCAACACCAGGTCTTCGTAAGTACACTGGTTACAAAGACATGCCGAGAGTAATTAACGGATTAGGTATTGCCATCTTATCTACATCCCAAGGTGTAATGACAGACAAAGAAGCTGCCGACTTGAAGATTGGTGGCGAGGTACTTTGTTACGTATATTAATTGGAGGACTCGATTATGTCAAGAATAGGAAAATTGCCAATTAGTATTCCTGCCGGCGTAACGATTGCGCAGGGTCAGGACGGTGTCGTTACCGTTAAGGGTCCGAAGGGTGAACTTTCTCAGAAAGTGGATCCCTCTATCAAGATGACTGTCGCTGATGGTCATGTATCATTTGAGATTGACGAGAACAGTCCTGTAAATATTAAACAGAAGCAGGCTTTCCATGGTTTATACCGTGCACTCATCAACAACATGGTTGTAGGTGTTAGTGAAGGTTACAAGAAGGAGATGGAGCTCATCGGTGTTGGTTATCGTGTATCCAACCAGGGCAACATCATCGAGTTCTCGTTAGGTTATACGCACCCCATTTTCATCCAGCTTCCTAAGGAGGTCAAGGTGGAGACCAAGATGGAGCGTAACCAGAACCCGCAGATTATCCTGGAGTCTTGCGACAAGCAGTTGCTGGGACTCATTTGTGCTAAGATTCGTTCTTTCCGTATGCCGGAGCCTTATAAGGGTAAGGGTATCTTGTTCAAGGGTGAGGTTATCCGTCGTAAGTCGGGTAAGTCAGCCGCAGCTAAGTAATAATCATTTAAAGAATTGAAGATTATGGCAACAAAGAAAATAGAAAGACGAATTAAGATCAAATATAGAATTCGTAAGAACGTGTTCGGTACAGCCGAGCGTCCACGCTTGAGTGTTTTCCGCAGCAACAAGCAGATTTATGCTCAGGTGATCAACGATTTGGAAGGTAAAACTCTCGCATCTGCATCTTCTATTGGTCTTGAGGCAATGCCTAAGATCCAGCAGGCCGAGAAGGTTGGTGAGTTGGTAGCCGAGAAGGCTCAGGCAGCCGGTGTTAACACCGTTGTCTTCGACCGTAACGGTTATCTCTATCATGGTCGTGTGAAGTCTTTGGCTGACGCAGCACGTAAAGGTGGACTTAAATTCTAAACGATTATGGCAATGAAAAACGTAAAAGTAAGTAGTGACGTAGAGTTGAAAGACAGACTGGTTGCCATCAACCGTGTTACAAAGGTAACAAAGGGAGGTCGCACCTTCACATTCGCAGCTATCGTCGTTGTTGGAGACGGCAACGGTATCATCGGCTGGGGACTTGGTAAGGCAGGTGAGGTTACCGCCGCTATCGCCAAGGGTGTAGAGGCAGCCAAGAAAAATCTGGTTAAGGTTCCCGTACTGAAAGGAACTATTCCTCATGAGATGGAAGCACGCTTCGGTGGAGCTCAGGTGTTCTTGAAACCAGCCGCAGCAGGTACTGGACTAGTAGCTGGTGGTGCTATGCGTGCTGTTCTGGAGAGTGTTGGTGTCAAAGATGTACTTGCAAAGTCAAAAGGTTCTTCTAACCCCCACAACTTGGTGAAGGCCACCATCACCGCTCTGAGCGAGATGCGTGACGCTTATACTATCGCAGGTACTCGTGGAATCAGTATGGAAAAAGTATTTAGAGGATAAAGGAGGCTACGACTATGGCAACAATTAAGATTAAGCAGATTAAGAGCAAGATCGGTTATCCCGTAGACCAGAAGCGTACTCTTCTGGCACTGGGTCTTCACAAGATCTCCCAGGTTGTCGAGGTAGAGGATACTCCTTCTATCCGCGGTATGATCCGTAAGGTTCATCACTTGGTGACAGTTATCGATTAATTAATTAAAAAAGACACGTAATTATGAAACTACATACTTTAAAACCAGCTGAGGGTTCAACCCACTCACGTCGTCGTATCGGTCGTGGACCAGGCTCTGGTCTCGGTGGTACTTCTACCCGTGGTCACAAGGGTGCTAAGGCTCGTTCAGGTTATAAGAAGAAGATTGGTTTCGAAGGTGGTCAGATGCCATTGCAGCGTCGTGTTCCGAAGAGTGGATTCAAGAATATCAACCACAAGGAGTATTTCGCTGTTAATCTGTCTACACTCCAGAAACTTGCTGAGGTAAAGAACCTCACCAAGATTGGTATTGCAGAACTCGTAGCCGCAGGTCTGACCAATGGCAAGGAGCTCGTGAAGATTCTTGGAAATGGTGAGTTGAAGGCAAAGGTTGATGTAGAGGCTAATGCCTTCTCAAAGACTGCTGAAGAGGCTATCAAGGCAGTTGGTGGTAACGCAACAATTATCTAGACAAGATGAAGAAGTTTATAGAGACACTGAAGAACATCTGGAAGATTGAGGACCTGCGCCAGCGCATCTTAATCACTCTTCTGTTTGTAGCGATTTATCGTTTCGGCTCGTTCGTAGTATTGCCAGGTATTAACCCTGCTATGCTTGACAAGTTGCAGTCACAAACCCAAGGCGGTCTGATGTCGCTTTTGGATATGTTCTCCGGTGGTGCATTTTCCAATGCGTCTATCTTTGCGCTTGGAATCATGCCTTACATCTCTGCTTCCATCGTTATGCAGCTCCTCGCTGTCGCTGTGCCTTATTTTCAGAAGATGCAGCGCGAGGGTGAAAGCGGTCGCAAGAAGATTATGACTTACACTCGTTACCTGACAGTAGCTATCCTGCTGTTCCAGGCTCCGAGTTACCTCATCAATCTGAAGATGCAGGCCGGTGCAGCCTTGGCTTCAGGTATCAGTTGGTCGGTATTTGTATTCCCGGCTACGATTATCCTTGCCGCAGGCAGTATGTTCATCCTTTGGTTAGGAGAGCGCATTACGGATAAAGGTATTGGAAATGGTATCTCGCTGATCATTATGATCGGTATCATCGCCCGTCTTCCTCAGGCATTCATCCAGGAAGTCGGTTCCCGTTTCACTGCCATCACAGGTGGTGGACTGGTGATGTTCCTCGTCGAGATTATCATTCTCTATGCAGTTGTATGTGCATCTATCGTTTTGGTACAGGGTGTCCGTAAGATTCCTGTACAGTATGCTAAGCGTCTTGTAGGTAACCAGCAGGTGGGTGGTGCGCGTCAGTACATCCCCTTGAAGCTGTTCGCAGCCAATGTGATGCCTATCATCTTTGCCCAGGCATTGATGTTCATCCCTCTGGCTTTCGTACAGTATGCTGCTCCTGAGAATGCAAACTGGTTTGTCCGTTCGCTGTTGAACCATCACAGCTGGACGTACAATGTCATCTTTGCCATCCTCATCATTGCGTTTACCTATTTCTATACGGCAATCACTCTCAACCCCACACAGATGGCTGAGGACATGAAGCGTAACAACGGATTCATCCCAGGTATCAAGCCTGGTAAACCGACAGCAGATTATATCGACACTATCATGTCGCGTATCACACTGCCTGGTTCTCTGTTTATTGCTTTCATCGCTGTGATGCCAGCATTTGCCAGCCTGTTGAATGTGCAGGACGCCTTCTCGCAGTTCTTCGGAGGAACCTCACTGCTGATTCTCGTGGGTGTCGTGCTCGACACACTTCAGCAGATTGAGAGTCACCTGCTGATGCGTCACTATGACGGCCTGTTGAATTCAGGTCGTATTCACGGACGTGGCGGTGTGACTGCATACTAAGTCTGTATGAGGATATTTCTGAAGACAGAAGATGAGATTGAGCTGATGCGCGAGGCGAACCAACTTGTTGGTAAGACCCTCGGTGAATTAGCAAAACATATCAAGCCTGGTATAACGACCCTCCAGTTGGATCAGATTGCCGACGAATTTATTCGCGACCATGGTGCAATCCCCACTTTCAAGGGTTTCCCCAATCCTTATGGAGGGTCGTTTCCTGCCAGCATCTGCACATCAGTCAATGATGTTGTGGTGCATGGCGTTCCTAATGAGCAGACCGTGCTTCAAGAGGGAGATATCATCTCCATCGACTGCGGCACCCTGCTGAATGGCTTCTGTGGTGACTCCTGCTACACATTCTGTGTTGGAGAAATTAACGAGGAGAAGAAACAACTTCTCCGCACCACCAAGGAAGCACTTTATAAGGGAATAGAACAAGCGGTGGCAGGACACCATCTGGGGGATATCGGCAGTGCCGTCCAAGAACACTGTGAGGCTCAGGGTTACGGTATCGTACGAGAGTTGACAGGACATGGTATTGGATGCGAGATGCATGAAGACCCACAGGTTCCCAATTACGGTCGCCGTGGTAATGGCACCCTACTGAAAGCCAGTATGTGCATTGCCATAGAACCGATGATTACGATGGGAAAACGGGATATCTACTTGGATGCACAGGACCGTTGGACCATTCGTACTCGTGATGGCAAGCCGGCAGCCCATTTTGAGCATACCGTTGCTGTCAGGAAAGGGAAAGCGGAAATCCTCTCTTCGTTTGAGGAAGTTGAGACAATAGAAGGCAAATTATATTAGTATGGCAAAACAAGGTGCTATAGAACAAGACGGAACGATTGTAGAGGCATTGTCAAACGCTATGTTCCGGGTAGAGTTGGAGAACGGTGTGCCTATTATCGCGCACATCTCTGGTAAGATGCGCATGCACTATATCAAGATTCTCCCTGGTGACAAAGTAAAGGTGGAGATGAGTCCCTACGATCTGACAAAAGGTAGAATAGTGTTTAGATACAAATAATTTAAGGAGACAGTATAATGAAGACAAGAGCATCGTTGAAGAAGCGTACCCCAGACTGCAAGATCGTACGTCGTAAGGGTCGTTTGTTCGTCATCAACAAGAAGAACCCTAAGTACAAGATGCGTCAGGGTTAATGTTAAATAAGCATAAAGAGGTAGCGGAATATCAATTATTTTGCGTACCTTTGCATGCTTTTTGGCAAAAATTCGAATTTTATTTATTTTATTTATTAGTTTAAAATGGCAATTAGAATTGTTGGAGTAGATTTGCCCCAAGAGAAGCGTGGCGAAATCGCATTGACCTATATCTATGGTATTGGTCGAAGTAGTTCAGCAAAGATTTTGGACAAGGCCGGCGTGAGCCGTGACTTGAAAGTCAGTGAGTGGAGTGACGATCAGGCAGCCAAGATCCGTGAAATTATCGGCGCTGAATTCAAAGTAGAAGGTGATCTCCGCAGTGAGATCCAGTTGAATATCAAGCGACTGATGGATATTGGTTGCTATCGTGGTGTGCGTCATCGCCACGGTCTTCCCGTTCGTGGTCAGAGCACCAAGAACAATGCCCGTACACGTAAGGGTAAGAAGAAGACTGTAGCAAACAAGAAGAAGGCCACGAAGTAATTCTAAAGTTTAATGTTTAGAGATTAAAGTTTAAAGTTATGGCAAAGAAAACAGTCACTTCAAAGAAGAGAAACGTGAAGGTTAACGCCCTAGGTCAGCTTCACGTACACAGTTCTTTCAATAATATTATCGTTACTTTGGCAAACGATGAGGGTCAGGTTATCTCTTGGTCTTCAGCCGGTAAAATGGGTTTCCGTGGTTCCAAGAAGAACACTCCGTATGCAGCCCAGATGGCAGCCGAGGATTGTGCAAAGGTCGCTTTTGATTTGGGTCTTCGTAAGGTAAAGGCTTATGTGAAAGGTCCTGGTAACGGTCGTGAGTCCGCTATCCGTGCCGTCCATGGCGCAGGTATTGAGGTTATCGAGATCATCGATGCCACACCACTGCCACACAACGGTTGTCGTCCTCCAAAGCGTCGTAGAGTTTAATTAGTCGAAATATTGACATATTGAAATAACGAAATTATTTTTATATTATGGCAAGATATATTGGACCGAAATCAAAAATTGCACGTCGATTTGGTGAGCCCATCTTCGGCGCAGACAAAGTTTTGTCCCGCAGGAACTTCCCCCCGGGACAGCATGGCAATAACCGCCGCCGCAAGCAGTCGGAGTATGCTGTCATGCTGGCAGAGAAGCAGAAAGCCAAGTACACCTATGGTGTTCTTGAGCGCCAGTTCCGTAATATGTTTGAGAAGGCTGCAAAGGCTGAGGGTATTACCGGTGAGGTACTGCTTCAGAATTTGGAGAGCCGTCTTGACAATGTAGTGTTCCGTATGGGTATTGCTCCCACACGTGCCGCTGCCCGTCAGTTGGTGGGTCACAAGCACATTACTGTCGACGGTGCTGTAGTCAACATTCCCTCTTTCTCCGTAAAGCCCGGCATGATTGTTGCTGTACGTGAGAAGTCAAAGTCTTTGGAAGTCATCGCTGCAGCTCTTGCAGGTTTCAACCACAGCAAGTATCCATGGATTGAGTGGGACGAGCAGACAAAGAGCGGTAAGTACCTGCACAAGCCAGAGCGTGCCGACATTCCCGAGAACATTAAGGAGCAGTTAATCGTTGAGTTGTACTCTAAATAATCATTAAATTAATGGCGATATTAGCATTTCAAAAACCTGATAAAGTCGTAATGTTGGAGGCTGACGACAAGTTTGGCAAGTTCGAATTTCGTCCTCTTGAGCCTGGTTTCGGTGTGACCATTGGTAACGCCCTGCGCCGCATTCTTCTTTCATCGCTCGAGGGCTATGCCATCAATACTGTCCGCATCGGTGGTGTTGAGCATGAGTTCTCATCAGTACCTGGTGTAAAGGAAGACGTGACCAACATTATCTTGAACCTGAAGCAAGTTCGGTTCAAGCAAGTAGTGGAAGAATTCGAGAACGAAAAAGTCTCTATCACCGTTGAGAATTCTACCGAGTTTAAAGCCGGTGATATAGGCAAGTATCTGACTGGATTTGAAGTGTTAAATCCCGATTTGGTGATTTGTCATTTAGATTCCAAAGCTTCGATGCAGATTGATATTACCATTAACAAAGGTCGTGGCTACGTTCCCGCTGATGAGAACCGTGAGTTCTGCACCGATGTCAATGTAATAGCTATCGATTCAATCTACACTCCGATTCGTAATGTGAAATACGCCGTTGAGCCGTATCGTGTCGAGCAGAAGACCGACTACGACAAATTGGTGATGGAGATTACGACGGATGGTTCCATACACCCGAAAGACGCGCTGAAGGAAGCCGCCAAGATCCTTATCTATCACTTCATGCTCTTCTCAGATGAGAAAATCACTCTTGAGAACACGGAGAGTGAGGGCAACCAGGAGTTTGATGAGGAGGTACTGCACATGCGTCAGTTGCTCAAGACCAAGTTGGTAGACATGAACCTCTCCGTTCGTGCCCTCAACTGTCTGAAGGCTGCCGATGTAGAGACCCTTGGTGATCTCGTACAGTACAACAAGACGGATCTCCTGAAGTTCCGCAATTTCGGTAAGAAATCGCTCACTGAGCTTGATGATTTGCTCGAGAGTCTGAATCTGTCGTTTGGAACCGATATTACAAAATACAAATTAGACAAGGAGTAATCTTATAAGACTATAGTCACTATAGTAACTGTATGAACTCCTTCCAAAGAAGAAAAAAAACGAAAAAATGAGACACGGAAAGAAATTTAACCATCTGGGCCGTACTGCTGACCACCGCCGTGCCATGCTTGCCAACATGGCTATCTCGCTGATCATGCACAAAAGAATCACTACGACCCTCGCCAAGGCAAAGGCACTCAAGAAGTATGTTGAGCCCCTGATCACACGCTCAAAAGACGATAGCACAAACTCACGTCGTGTAGTATTCAGCTACCTGCAGAACAAAGAGGCTCTCAAAGAGCTCTTCGGTGTTATCTCACAGAAGGTAGGTGACCGTCCTGGTGGCTACACCCGCGTGATCAAGCTGGGTGCTCGTCAGGGTGATGGTGCGGATATCGCATTCATCGAGCTCGTAGACTTCGATGAGAACATGGCTAAGACTCCAAAGGCAGAGAAGAAGACTCGTCGTTCACGTAAGTCTGCTGCTGCCAAGGCTGAGGCTCCTGCAGAGGAGGCACCCAAGGCTGCTGAGGCTCCCGCTGAGGAGGCTCCTAAGGCTGAGGAAGCACCTGCTGCTGAGGCACCTGCTTCTGAGGAGACAAAGGCTGAGTAAGATTTCGATTGAACGAACTCACAATAGAGTGGGGCATTGCGATGGCAATGTCCCACTTTTATTGTTTATCCCTTCTTATACTTTTTGTAGTTGCGGTAGAAGGAGCTGAGAGAAGCAAATCCCGATTGTATGGCGATATCATTCACCGAGAGGTTGGGATTTTTCGCTATCAGTTGTTCGGCATGTGCGATCCGCTGTCTGTTGATGAACTCATTGAAAGTGATACCCATCTGTTGGTTGATAGCCTGATAGATATAGGTACGGTTAGTGCTCATCATCCTTGCGAGGTCTTCCAGTTTCAAATCAGGCTGCAAGAATATCTTGTCCTTCTCAACGAGTTCCACGATACGCTCCGTCAGTGTTCTGTCAAGGGCGGTCTTCTCATTCTCCTCCTTGCTGATGATGGCTTTGTCACGATCCATGTCGATGATGGAGAACTCCCGATGTAGGCCCAGGTAGCCGATGGCAAATAGTAAGATGGTAAAGGCAATGGAAGGGAACGCAAGTAGGTATGTGGCATCCGTAAAGCGGTAACGCCCGATGACATTCGCCACAAACGACATCACGGAGGCAATGACTATCAGGTAGAATATCGACTTGATGTTACGCATCGACTTGTCGTCGGTATCCGCATAAAACTGGTTGACGGCATTGTCATACCTGCGAATCAGCTGTACCCCCACCACAATTGTTATAATCACCTCAATAGCGAACACGATCTTACATACGGTGTGTATCCATGCCAGTAGCAAGGCTGTGCCAGTCAGTCCTTCCGTCAGGTTATGATAGAGATACTGCTCTGTGAAGAGGCTGCTCTCCTCGTCAGACATCGTGAAGAGGCTGATGCCGCAAGCGAGGGCGGCGAGGAAGGCAGGGAGGAATCCCCAGTAGTACCATGACTTCCATCGGGCAGTCAGCCTTATAATATAAATAAGGTATAGGGGATAGACAGCCAGGTTTGCTGCCACATACACCACGTCCATGAATGGGACGACGTGGACGACATGGTTGAAGAACACATAATGTCCAGCATATAACACTGTTGTCGTGAGCATAAACACAAAAAGTGTCCGTTGCTCACGCAACCGGCAGTTGTTCCACTCCAAGGCGATGAGCACTGTGAACAGTGCGCATGTGATCATGGGCAGTGATGTGATGAGGTGATAAATCATAGTACTGACAAATTTATGCCATTCTCCTGAAATATGCAAGTTTTATGTGGAAAACTTTCCCTTTTTTCTGCAAAAACCATAATAATTGTGATTATGGGAGTAAGTTTTGTGAATGTGGAAATAAGGCAATGGGTAAAATCGCTAAATTTGCGAATACTAATCATTTAATTACATTAAAAATCAAAAACTATGAAGAAATTTTTCTTAACTATTATCGCATTGGTAGGCGCAGTAGCTGGCTATGCACAGATTTCAGACGGTGTGACCGCAACGCTTCAGGTTGGTGATAACACCACAGTGTTTTATGGCTTTGATGCCTTCAAGGATGCTTTGGCAGCTGCTCCCGATGCCGATGGCGTCATCACGTTGTCTCCAGGAGCCTTCAGCAACCCGGGAGCAATCTCGAAAAGCATCAAGATTTATGGTGCTGGCTTCATAAAAGATGTTGTCAACAACATTTCTGAGACTCGTGTCAATGGAAACCTGACCATTACCAGTACCGATGCACTCGCCCCTGTAGTTCGTATTGAGGGTGTTTACTTTGTAAATGATTTAAGCATTGGAGGAACACAGGCTGTCTCTAAGACGGAAATCATCAAGTGTAGCTTTGGTCATTTTTGTAACGATGTTGAAACCAATAGTACCATCATCCGTCAAAGCTATATCCGTGGTGCTCTGCTTGGTCGTAACAAACTGACAACAGGATTAGTTGTAGCCAACTGTTGGATAGGAGATCGTATTGGCAGCGAAAAGTTTGCGACTGGAAGTTCTGGGATTATTAACCATTGTATCATTGCCTATTATTATGGTGGTTCTTATGGGTCTGACTATTATCCATTCGATTATCGAAACAATATCTTTAATTATTGTAGTAATAATTGTGGAGCTGGATCAACCTGCTATAACAATGTTGGTTGGGAGGCGAAATTCTCTAATGGAGGGCAAAACACCTCTAGCGGCAACTATGACGTAGCATTATGGACAGACTGGAAAACACTTTTTGCTGATGGCCAGGATAACCTTGAAATCTACATCAAAGATACCACCACTCCCCGCACATGGGAGTTGGCAGATCCCACGACTTACGTAGGCATCGACGGTACACCTTGTGGTGTAACAGGTGGTGACTTCCCTTGGAATCCTATTCCTGCTACTCCACGCATTCTCAGTACCTCAGTTGATACCAAGACAACTCCCGGAACCTTGAAGGTGTCTGTCAAGGCTGAAGCACGTCCATTAGAGTAATCACACCCAACAGAAACAGACAATGAACAGAACGAAACATTTAGTACTGTCTTTGCTGGCATTGCTCTGTTGGCTGACGGCGGCGGCTGACGCTTCCGTCACGAAGTGTGAGTACTGGTTTGACCAGCAATTTGACAGTCGTACGGAAGCAGATATATCCGAAGGAGTTTGGACTAAGGATATTGACATCTCTGCTTTGAACTATGGTTTGCATAGCATTGCATTCCGTGTTCTTTCTGTCGATGGTACGGAAAGCCTGTATAGTCCTGTTGTGGTGAAAAACTTTATCAAATTAGAGACTACGCCAACAGGTGATAACTCGCTGAAGACTTATGAATACTGGATTGACCAAGAGTTCGACAAACGCAAAAGTGGTACTGTCGATGCGTCGGGAATCGTCAACTTCGATGAGGACCTTTCAGCTCTTGACTATGGTCTGCATAATGTCACCATTCGTGTGATTGATGCGACAGGCAAGGTCAGTTCCGCATTGGTGAAGAACTTCATGAAACTGGAGACTACGCCAACAGGTGATAACTCGCTGAAGACTTATGAATACTGGATTGACCAAGAGTTCGACAAACGCAAAAGTGGTACTGTCGATGCGTCGGGAATCGTCAACTTCGATGAGGACCTTTCAGCTCTTGACTATGGTCTGCATAATGTCACCATTCGTGTGATTGATGCGACAGGCAAGGTCAGTTCCGCATTGGTGAAGAACTTCATGAAACTGGAGACTACGCCAACAGGTGATAACTCGCTGAAGACTTATGAATACTGGATTGACCAAGAGTTCGACAAACGTAAAAGTGGAACTATCGATGCGTCAGGAATCATTAACTTCGATGAGGACATCTCTGCTCTTGACTATGGTCTGCATAATGTTACCATTCGTGTGATTGATGCGACAGGTAAGGTCAGCTCCGCACTGACCAAGAACTTCATGAAGGTAGAGCAGATGGATGGTGACAATGCCCTGACCACTTACGAGTACTGGATTGATAACGCCTTCGACGAACGAGAGAGTGCTGCGGTGCCAGATGGTGGTATCGTCAACCTCAATATCGACATCTCAGCATTGAAACAAGGTTTGCATACCTTCAACTATCGTACTGCCGACAAAGCAGGACTGGTGTCTGCTGTGGTGACTAAGAACTTCTTTGTGAAGAAGGTAGAGGGTGAGGGTAAGATCATCGGTGTCGACTACTGGTTCAATGACGGACCACGTACCCGTATCGCCATTGATCCTGCACAAGCCTCCATCGACAAGAATGATATCGTGATTTCACTGGATGGCGTCCAACCACGCAGTATCTCTGAGGATTATACCTTCGACGCTACGACGAAGACAGTGAAGACCACAGAGACTATCACCTTTGGTATCCAGGTGTTCAACGATGCTGAGGTAGGCACCGAGGCTGTCGTCGAGACCTTGGAAGACTATCTCTTCAATGTCGACATCAATGCCGTGGCACTTACCGACGATGTTAGTGACACGAAGGCAGCACCGCAGGGTGGACAAGTTCAAGGCTTCAGTTTTGATGGTGCTGTTGGTGACTCACTTCATTGGGAGCTTACCGGTTCTGACGCAAAGATAGACTTCTTCGATGCAAACGGCAACCGTCTCACGCCTGAGTCAAAGACGATAGATGAAAAGGACGTCCTCATCATCAAGATGCCGACAACCACCGTCTATGCCTTGACCTATGGCGCCACGGAAGCTGGTGAGATGACCGTAAAGGTGTCAATCAAGGTAGCTTACATCCAAGGTGATGTCAATAGTGACGGTGTTGTCAATGTGACCGACATCGTGGCAACAGTCAACTACATCATGGACAAGCCTGCTCCAAACTTCAACAAGGATGCGGCTGACGTAAATGGTGATGGTGTCATTAATGTGACGGACATCGTGATGATGGTGAACATCATCATGACGGGAGGTGGTCCTTCTTCCTCACGTCGTGCCGCCTCCACAGGTGGATTAATACTCCACGGAAAGGATGTCTTGTTAAGGGATGCCGGGAACTACACGGCAGTCCAGTTTGACATTAACCTGCGCGATGGTCAGTATGTAAACGATGTCGTTCAGTGTTGCAGTAGCGATCACCAGCTGATGTGGAAGATGGTTGATGCTGGCACGTGTCGTGTCGTAGTCTACTCGATGACGAATGCCGCCTTCCATACTAACGGCGATGCTTTGATGAATATCATCATGAATGGTGGAGTAGAGGATGCCACCATCAGTAATGAGGTGCTGATCAGGGCAGAAGGTACGACGAGCATTGACAGCTACCAGCAGGTCAAGAGCTATGACGTCTATGACCTCCGTGGTAACAAGGTTCGCTCGAACGCATCAGACCTAAGCGGTCTGCCCGACGGTGTCTATATCGTCAACGGCAAGAAGGTGCTTCACCGTCGTAAGAAATAGAAATGATTCCCCTCGTAGGAATAAAAGATGATAAATATGGTGTGGAGCGGCAGTGATGCCGCTCCTTTTTTCATAGGGAATCCCCTAAGCGTTTTTCGGGAAAAACCCCTTGCGGGTTTCTGAAAAATATGTATCTTTGCATCGTGAACTTTAAAAAGGAAGTGATATGAAGAAGATTGGACTATGGGTTATCGGTGCTGTCTTGATGCTGAGTAGTTGTAATACCTACACAGGACAAGGTGCTTATGCAGGTGGAACGATTGGGGCTATCCTGGGCTCTGCCATCGGAGGAATCTCTGGTGGTTGGCGTGGTAGCGACCTCGGTACCATCGTAGGTATGGCTGGCGGTGCCGCCGTGGGTGCCGCCATCGGTGCACAGGCTGACAAGGCTGAGGCAGAGAAGTATGAGGCATATAAGCGAGATCGTGAGCGTCGGATGGCTGAGCGTCACTCCCGTTATGACGATGACGATTATCCACAGGAGGTTCATCGCTCTAACGACAGTGGTTTCGATGCTACTAACAGTGGTGATGACCGTATTAACATTGATATTGCGGGTCCGAAGGGCGCACAGACTCAGAAGAGACATGATGAAAGGACCTTCGACCCTTCCAGAGACCGTCTTTATGACAAGAGTCGTCCAGAGCGTGTCGTCATCCGTAATGCCCGTTTTGTTGATGAGAACCACGATGGTATCTTGCGTGCTGGGGAACAGTGTCAGATTACCTTCGAGATTATGAACTATACTCGTCATACCCTCTACGATGTACAACCTATGGTCTATGACGTGACAGGTAATAAAAACTTGTATATCTCACCAAACCTGCATGTGGAGAGTATCGCTCCCAACAGTGGTGTGCGTTATACCGCATCCATCCTTGCCGACAGGAAATTGAAGGATGGCACGGCGAAGATCAGGGTAGGGGCTACTGTCAATAATCAGAATGTCGACACGGACACGCATGATCTGACGATAGTCACGAGAAGGAAGTAAATGTTGAAAGCCAAATGCTATGAAAAAATTGTTAGTATTCCTCTGTGGAATCCTCCTTGTCAGTTGTGGCAAGGACAGTGATCAAGCGACAACGGTCATATCGACGGATGACACGAGTCAGTTTGTGACACTGACGGATGTCGTACCTGATGCCATCCTTGAGATCCGTTACTTTGGTACCTATAATTTCGTAGGTGACCGTATTGATGGCTATGAAGAGGCGACGGCACTGCTGACGAGACAGGCTGCCGACAGCCTGCGTGCAGTAAGTGATGATGTCATCAAACAGGGATACCGCCTGAAAATCTATGATGCTTATCGTCCACAGAAGGCGGTAGACCATTTCATACGATGGGCAGAGGATATCTCTGACGTCCGCATGAAACCTTATTTCTATCCCGACCTTGACAAGAGCGTGCTTTTCCCACAGGAGTATATTTGTGCGAAAAGTGGTCACTCTCGTGGATCCACCCTCGACCTGACTTTGTTTGACATGACGACGGAGAAGGAACTGGATATGGGTGGCACGTTCGATTGGTTCGGTCCGGAGAGCCATCCAGATTTTTGTGGTAACCCCGAGACGGGTGAGTATACAGGTGATAACCATAAGAGTCCTGCTCAGCGTAGCATCACTGCAGAGCAGTTTAAGAACCGGATGATTCTTCGTCAGGCAATGCTCCGTCATGGGTTCAATCCTTTCCCAACAGAATGGTGGCACTTCACACTGAAGAATGAGCCGTTCCCCGATACGTATTTCACCTTCCCAATCAAACTATTGAAGCATTAAAAATAAAAAAGGCTCCTCATCGGGAGCCTTCTTTATAATATAATAAGGTGAGGTGTCATCAGACGATACCTTGGGCAAGCATCGCCTTAGCTACCTTCATGAAGCCTGCCACATTGGCTCCCTTCACATAATTGACGTAATTGCCTTCTCTGCCGTATCTCACACATTGCTCGTGGATGCCCGACATGATCTGGTGCAGTTTCTGGTCAACTTCCTCCCCCGTCCATGCAATACGCATCGAGTTCTGGGTCATCTCCAGACCAGAGGTGGCGACACCACCTGCATTTACAGCCTTGCCAGGAGCAAATAACTGCCCAGCGGCAATAAACTTGTTGACAGCCTCGGCGGTGCATCCCATGTTGCTGACCTCCGCGACGCATAATGGCTTGTTGGCAAGAATCTTATCGGCATCCTCACCATTCAGCTCGTTCTGGGTAGCACATGGCAGATAGATATCGGCTTTCTGCTCCCATGGCTTCTTACCCTCGAAGAACTGACTGCCAGGGAACTCCTCAGCATAGGGAGCACAGATATCATTGCCAGAGGCACGCAGCTCCAACAGGTACTCTATCTTCTCATCGTCGAGACCGGCAGGGTCGTAGATATAACCATCGGGACCACTGATGGTGATGACTTTCGCCCCCAGTTCAGTAGCTTTCTTAGCGGCACCCCATGCCACATTGCCGAAACCAGAAAGTGCCACAGTCTTCCCCTTGATATCCAGTCCGTGTGTATCCATCATCTGGTGTACGAAATACAAGGCACCATAACCTGTAGCCTCCGGACGCAGGATAGAACCACCCCATTCCAGTCCTTTGCCTGTGAGGGTGGCACCATGGAACTGACTGGTCAATTTCTTGTACATCCCGAAGAGGTAGCCAATCTCACGGCCACCTACGCCGATATCACCAGCGGGTACGTCGACATCAGGACCAATCACTTTATAAAGCTCACACATGAAAGCCTGACAGAAACGCATGATCTCAGCGTCGCTCTTACCACGTGGAGAGAAGTCGCTGCCTCCCTTACCACCGCCCATCGGCAGGGTCGTCAGTGCGTTCTTGAAGGTCTGCTCGAAGCCGAGGAACTTCAAAATGCTCAAATTCACAGAGGCGTGGAAGCGTAAGCCACCTTTATACGGTCCAATGGCACTATTGAATTGTACACGATAGCCGATGTTCACTTGTACCTCACCATTGTCGTCAACCCAGGGAACACGGAAGGTGATGATGCGCTCAGGTTCTACGATACGCTCTACGATCTTCGCCTTCTCAAACTCAGGGTGCTGGTTGTACACATCCTTGATGGATTCAAGAACCTCACGTACAGCCTGTAAGTACTCTACTTCGCCTGGATGCTTCTTCTCCAGGTCTTGCATGATTTTCTCAACGTTCATAGCTTTAAGGTTTTATTGTAAATTGACAAATTGTTATATTGGTAATGCAAAAATAGGGAATTTTCTTGAAATGACCAAGAAAAATCCCTATTATTTTAGTTTAAAACTTACAAATTGTTAATCTTTGGGCTAGAGAATCTTTAAGGTTCCCATCATATAGACCAGTCCGAAGCCTAAGATCATGGAGATGATACCCATGATAGCACCCAGTTTGATCATGTCGTTCTGCTTCACAAAGCCCGTAGCAAAAGCCAGTGCGTTCGGTGGTGTGGAGATAGGCAGGATCATGGCAGACGATGCCGCGATGGCAACACCGATGAGTACAGTAGGCGTGCCACCGATGGGGTCGAGTTTGTCACCCATAGCCGAACATACAATGGCAAGGATAGGCATGAGGAGTGCTGCCGTAGCGGAGTTCGATATGAAGTTGGACAGGATGTAACAGATGGCGCCACCGAGTAAGAGAATGAGCAACGGGGAGAACTTCCCGAAGGGGATACTTTCCACGGCATTGGCAGCCAGTCCTGATGCATTCAGTCCGTAGCCTAACGCGAAACCACCCGCTACCATCCAGATGACACTCCAGTTGATCTGCTCGAGGTCACGCTTGTTGATGACTCCCGTCAAGGCAAATACCATAAACGGTATCATGGCGACAGTATAAGAGTTGATACCTGTCAGACGGTCAAACAGCCAAAGTGCCACGGTAATGAAGAAAGTGATGATGACGACCCACGAATGGAAGCCTTTCTGCATACCGCCCTCGATGTTCAGTTCAATACGTTTCTGGGTAAAGGGGAATATTCTCAGCAAGAGACGCCAACTGATGAATAGGAGTACGATAACTAATGGGAACATGAACATCATCCACTGACCGAAACCCAGTCCGAGGTTCAACCCCTCAGGGTCGTTAAGGTATTTCAGTGCGATGGTGTTCGGCGGTGTTCCGATAGGTGTACCCATACCACCGAGGTTTGCTGCGATGGGGATAGACATGGCGAGTGAGACACGTCCTTTACCCTCTGGAGGCAGTTGACGGAATACTGGTGTCAGGAATGTCAGCATCATAGCGGCGGTAGCTGTGTTTGACACAAACATCGAGAACAGGCCGGTGATAAGCAGGAAACCCAACAGCACCATCTCGCTCTTCGTGCCGAAGGGCTTCAGCAGGACTTTCGCCAATTGAGCATCCAAGCCTGTCTTAGTGGCAGCGATGGCTAAAACGAAACCACCGATGAACAACATGATGACAGGATCGGCAAAAGTAGCCATCACCCCTTTGTATGACAACAGTTTTCCTACCTCTTCCTCGTTGACCATGGGTAATATACCACTGTCGCTACAGAAAAGCAGCATCAGTACGATGATGGCGACGGATGTTGCCCACGATGACACGATCTCCATAATCCACATCAGGGTAGCGAATGCGAAGATAGCGATAATACGTTGCTGGATGACAGTAAGATTCTGGATGCCGAACCATTCGGTGGGCATGTTCCATAGAAAGAGAGTGACCAAGGCTACTAATGCAATTTTTATAGCCCGTTTAGTGCCATCAGCAGGATGATATTTCCTCTGATGCCGCATTTTGTGGTAAGCATCAACAAGATGGAAACCTTCGTAAATGTGAAACATATCTTATTTAATTGTTTAATTTTTACATTATTAAATTTTCTCCAGTGCCTGCTTGATGTCGTCAAGGATGTCCTCTACGTCCTCTATACCAACAGATAAACGAATCAGATCGGGTGCCACACCAGCCTCGCGCAGTTGCTCATCACTGAGTTGGCGGTGGGTGTGACTGGCAGGATGCAGTACGCAGGTACGGGCATCGGCAACGTGTGTCACTATATTGATCATCTCCAAGGAGTCCATCCATTTGATGGCGGTCTCACGGTCACCCTTCAGTCCGAAGGCGATGACTCCACAGGAACCGTTTGGCAGGTATTTTTGTCCAAGCTCATAGTAGGCATCGTCTTTCAGACCACAATAATGCACCCAAGCTACTTTGGGATTGTCGTGCAGAAACTCTGCTACTCGTTGGGCGTTCTTACAGTGCTGTGCCATACGCAGATGTAGCGTCTGCAGTCCAAGATGCAGCAGGAATGAGTTCTGGGGAGCAGGGATACTGCCAAGGTCACGCATCAACTGAGCGACCAGTTTCGTGGTATATCCCATCTTGCCGAATGCCTTCACGTATGTCAGTCCGTGATAGGACTCATCGGGGGTGCATAGGCCTGGAAACTTATCGGCATGGGCAAGCCAGTCAAAGTTGCCGCTGTCTACGACAACGCCTCCTACCTGTGTGGCTAGTCCGTCCATATATTTCGTGGTAGAATGTGTCACAATATCCGCACCCCATTCGAAAGGCCGACAGTTGATAGGTGTGGCAAAGGTGTTGTCGATGATGAGGGGTACTCCGTTTTGATGGGCAATGCGGGCAAACTTCTCAATATCCAATACGGCACATCCCGGGTTAGTGATGGTCTCGCCGAATAGTGCCTTCGTATTAGGTCGGAAAGCAGCTTGTATTTCCTCCTCACTAGCCTCTGGGTTAACAAAGGTACACTCGATACCCAGTTTCTTCAAGGTAACATTGAAAAGATTATAGGTGCCACCATATATCTCATTGGAAGTCACGAAATGGTCGCCAGCCTCGCAGATATTAAACAAGGCATAGAAATTGGCTGCTTGTCCTGATGAGGTCAATACGGCACCTACACCCCCTTCCAGGGCTGCTATCTTCCCGGCTACCGCATCATTGGTCGGGTTCTGCAGGCGGGTATAGAAATAGCCCTCTTTCTTAAGGTCAAACAGTTGTGCCATCTCATCCGAGTTGTCATACTTAAAAGTCGTACTCTGAATGATGGGCAACTCAATGGGTTCTCCATTCTTCGCTTTGTAGCCAGCCTGTACACAGAGAGAGGCTGTGCGTAGTTTCTTTTCCATATATCTTTAGTTATTAATGATGTTCAATAATATTTTGTATTTCTCTGCTTTCTTCAGTATGCTTAAGGGGTAGGCACGGGAACTACTGGGCATCCGATAGAGGCGCATATCCTTGTCAGAATAGTGGAAGGGCGTGTAATCCCCCACAGCAGGCTGTGCAATGTGGAAATGTTCCGTCAGGATGTCCGTCGCCTTCTGTCCCGTCGTGACGATTGCGTCACAGTCGGGTATCTGTCGCAGCAGACCGTCGATGTCCGTCTCCTCCACCACCTCCAGGTCCTTGTCCGACGCAGTATTCTTCGTCCTCACCACCGCACATGCCGTATCATAGAGGGCAATACCTTTGGTACTCAGGAATAATTCTATCTTTTCTTGCTTAAAACGTTTGTTTGTCAGGTCGACGAAATAGTCTTTGTCTTGAAAGCAGACAAGCCCCCATATCCTCCACATGTCATTGTTGAAGTTAGGGTAGAAGAAATCCATGCACCATCTTTTCCGTGATGGCGGGAAACTGCCGAGCATCAATATCCTCGCATGGGCGGGCAGAAACGGTTGTAATGGATGTTGTTCTATCTCCCTCATGGGACTCTTTTCCAAAAACAACTGCAAAGGTACGATTAAGTAAGAAGAAAACCAAAAGAATTTTGAGTTTTCTCAAACGTGAGCACCTTCGACGAAGTCAAAGTTACGAATAAACGAGTGAAATCTTGAACCCTTAACCTTCACCCCATGAAGGCGGCACCTTCGACCCTCGAAGCCCGTACCTTCGACCCGAGGAAGCGGCACCTTCGCAGGCAGGAGGTGCCGCCTTCGTAAAACACCCCCGTTAGATGCTTTTTATTCCGATATCTCCTATCTCAGTAAATTCACTGAATTTGGTGAGTAAATTCACTGAATTTACTGAGTAAACACACTGAATTTACTTTCATAGGAGATACTAGTGTCAAAAGCAAACAATAAGGGATACCATCACTACACTCGTTTTTACCCCATTTTAGGGGCAAAAACGCATTCGTTGTCACTGTTGCCGCTTCGTTGTTACCCACAACCGTCTGATAATCAAATAGTTTTGCAAGGCGGCAACGGTGACAAGGGTTTTAAAAATTACGTGTAGGGAATGGTGGATCAACCGACCCCAAATTTTCCTCTCGGTTTTATCAGAAAAGCCGATAATTTCTTGCGTATCTCAAAGGAAATGTCCTGATTATTTTTAGTAATTAATTTTGGTTGTATCAGAATATATTAGTATCTTTGCCTTCGTTAGACAATAACCGGCATCCCGCAGGTGCTCTATGAGTATGGACCGCTACGTTTCGTCCGCATGGACAATGGAACCGTCAAGAAGGTCATGAAGCATTGACCAATCCTCGAAAAGAATTCGCATTCGAGAAAACTCAAAATTCTTTTGGTTTTCTTCTCACATAATCGTACTTTGACCTTTGGTCGAAGGTACTCATGCTCGAAAGAAAAAATAAATGAATTTATTTTGTTCTTTGCTCACATAATCGTACCTTTGCAAAATGTATGGAAGAGACTAATAAAATACCGAATGAGTGGAATCAGTTCTACTTAAAAGATGTGTCGTTTGTCAATCTGATGACACGCCGTATCTTCAATATCCTGATCGTTGCGAACCCTTATGATGCCTTTATGCTGGAGGATGACGGGCGTATTGACGAGAAACTATTCGACGAGTATATGGAACTGGGGTTGCGTTATCCTCCTACGTTTACCCAGGTGAGCACGACGGGAGAGGCAGAAGAGGTGCTGAAGACAACAGACATTGACCTGGTAATCTGTATGCCTGGCAATGCCGATAACGATGCTTTCGCCGTAGCACGTGATGTGAAGCAGTTGGCTCCTCATATTCCCTGTGTAGTACTGACTCCGTTCTCACATGGTATTACCAAGCGTATAGAACATGAAGATATGTCCATCTTCGACTATGTGTTCTGTTGGTTGGGGAATACCAACCTCATCCTTTCCATCATCAAACTGATAGAGGATAGGATGAATATCGAACATGATATCAAGGAGGCTGGCGTACAGATGATCATGCTGGTGGAGGATAATATCCGATTCTATTCCTCAGTATTGCCCAATCTTTATAACTATATCCTCGCCCAGAGTAAGAATTTCTCGACGGAGGCATTGAACCCCCATGCTGCTGCCCAGCGAAAGCGCGGACGACCTAAAGTGGTGCTTGCCACCAATTACGAGGAGGCGATGGCTTGGTATGAGAAATATCATGATAATGTATTGGGTGTGATTAGCGATACCCGTTTCCCGATGAAGACCGTTCCTGGTCGTCTCTCCCATGTGGAAGAGGGAGATGCGGAAGCAGGACTGAAACTACTGCGTGAGATTCGTAAGCGGGATGAGTATGTACCGCTGATTTTACAAAGTAGTGAGATTGTTAACAAAGAGAAGGCGGAGGCAGAAGGTTTTGATTTTGTCGACAAGAATTCGAAGAAGATGAATGTCGACCTGCGTCATATCATAGAGGAGCACATGGGTTTCGGTGATTTTATCTTCCGTGACCCGGTGACCCGTGAGGAGATTATGCGCGTGTCGTCTTTGAAGGAGTTGCAGGATAATATTTTTAAGATTCCCAATGATTCGATGCTCTACCATATTTCCCGTAACCACATGAGCCGTTGGTTGTGTGCCCGCGCCATTTTCCCTGTCTCTGCTTTCCTGAAGACGGTGACATGGCATAAGTTACAGGATGTGGATGCTCACCGGCAGATTATCTTTGACGCTATCGTCCAGTATCGTAGGATGAAGAATATTGGTGTTGTCGCAGTGTTCGACCGCTTGAAATTTGACCGATACGCACACTTCGCCCGTATTGGTGAAGGCTCCTTAGGAGGAAAAGGACGTGGTCTTGCTTTCTTGGACAATATCATCAAGCGCCATCCAGAGTTGAACCAGTTTGAGAAAGCTGCCGTTTCCATCCCCAAGACAGTCGTTCTCTGTACTGACTTCTTCGATGAGTTCATGGATAAGAATAACCTATGGACTATCGCCCTGAGTGACGCGTCAGACGAAGAGATCTTACAGCATTTCCTGAGGGCGCTGTTGCCTGACACTTTGATAGCAGACTTCTTCACTTTCTTCGATGCGGTGAAGTCACCTATCGCTGTACGCTCCAGTTCATTGCTGGAGGACAGTCACTATCAGCCATTTGCAGGCATCTATAGTACCTATATGATTCCTTATCTGGATGACAAGTACGAGATGCTCCGTATGCTTGCCTGTGCCATCAAGGGTGTCTATGCCTCTGTCTATTACAAAGACTCGAAGGCATACATGACAGCAACCTCTAATGTCATCGATCAAGAGAAAATGGCGGTAATACTGCAGGAGGTGGTGGGACATCAGTATGGTGACCATTATTATCCTACGTTTAGTGGTGTCTTGCGGTCTTTGAATTACTATCCTATCGGTGATGAGACAGCGGAGGAGGGTATCGCTTCCCTTGCCTTGGGCTTGGGCAAGTATATCGTGGACGGCGGACAGACGTTGCGTGTGTCACCCTATCATCCTCATCAAGTGTTACAGACTTCAGAGATGGAGACGGCACTGAAAGAGACACAAACACGTTTCTATGCGTTGGATATGTCCCATGTAGGTGACGATTTCAAGGTGGACGATGGTTTCAATATCAAGAGTCTAAGAGTGAAAGAGGCAGACAAAGATGGTTCCTTGAATGGTATCGCTTCTACTTATGATCCCTCTGACCAGATTATCCGTGACGGTATCTATGAGGGTGGGCGCAAGGTCATCTCGTTCTGTGGGGTCTTGCAACAGGGTATCTTCCCTTTGCCTGAGATCCTGCAGATGGCACAGAAATATGGCTCTGAGGAGATGCGACGCCCCGTAGAGATAGAGTTTGCTTGTAATCTGAACAGTACTCCACAAGGTACTACTGGTGATTTTTATCTGTTGCAAATTCGTCCTATTGTCGACTCCAAGCAAGTCTTGGATGAGGATCTAGCCGTTATCCCAGACGAACAGTGCCTGCTGCGTTCCCAAAACTCTTTGGGTCATGGTATCTCTGAGGATGTTGTAGATGTGGTCTACGTCAAGACAGATGATGATTTCACAGCGGCAAACAATCTTTATATCGCAGATGAGATAGAAAAGATAAACCGAAAGTTCCTTGATACTGACAAGAACTACATTCTTATCGGACCGGGGCGATGGGGGAGTAGTGACTACTGGCTTGGGATTCCTGTTAAGTGGCCCCATATCTCAGCTGCCCGTGTCATTGTAGAGACAGGTCTGAAGAATTATCATGTGGATCCTTCGCAGGGAACACATTTCTTCCAGAACTTAACATCTTTCGGAGTAGGCTATTTCACCATCAACACCTATACGGGTGATGGTGTTTTCCAGAAGGAGATTCTTGATGCTATGCCTGCTGTCGAAGAGACAGAATATGTGCGTCATGTCCGCTTCGAGCATCCGGTGAGGATCATGATGGATGGAAAGAAACAACATGGTGTGGTGCTGTTACCGTCGTAAGAAAGGAACAGCCCTGTCGTTATTGCTAGAAACCTAAAACTGATAATATATGAATCTCCATTTGACTGATACCATTCAGATGCCAGATCACCAGTTGCGTAAGCAAGTCATCGCATTATGTAATAAGGTGGGGAAGCCCTTGTTAAAGTTATCTACGAAAGACTATGAGGACAATGGGCTGGGAAACCTTGTCAAGCAATTCAGCGGACAGGCTGGTCTGGTAAACATCGAAGTTTTTAATGAGTTGCAGCATACCATCACGGGATGGCCTGGTGGCAAGCCGAACGTGGATGACAGCAACCGACCAGAGCGTGCTACACCTTATCCCAAACGTGTCATCGTGTTCTCACCGCATCCTGACGATGATGTGATCTCGATGGGTGGAACCATCCGTCGCCTGATACAACAAGGGCACGATGTGCATGTCGCTTATGAGACGAGTGGGAATATCGCTGTGGCAGATGAGGAAGTCCGTCTTTATATGCATTTCATCAATGGCTTCAACCAACTTTTTGCCAATGGTTCTGATGAGGTGATCAAGATTCGTTATCAAGAGATCATGAACTACTTGAAACAAAAGAACGAAGGTGATCTGGATAATCCCAGTATTCTAACTGTCAAAGGATTGATTCGCCGGGGAGAGGCTCGTAATGCCTGTAGGTATAACCATATTGAGAAGGATCATATTCATTTCCTCGACCTTCCTTTCTATGAGAGCGGGAAGATTGAGAAACTTCCTGTCACAGAAAAGGATGTACGGATGGTACAAGAGCTGATAGCCGGCATACAGCCCCATCAGATTTATGTCGCTGCCGATTTGGCAGATCCTCATGGTACTCATCGCAAGTGTACGGACGTTGTGCTTGCTGCTGTTGAAGAAGAAAAAGCAGCGGGTGCCACATGGCTTGATGACTGTAGGATATGGATGTATCGCGGTGCATGGGCAGAATGGGATATTGCGGATATCGAGATGTGTGTGCCGATGAGTCCAGAGGAACTGTTGGAGAAACGTAATGCTATCCTCCGTCATCAGAGTCAGATGGAAGGTGCCCCTTTCATGGGAGATGATGTGCGGTTGTTCTGGCAACGGGCGCAGGATCGTAATCGTGAGACAGCGAAGCGTTATGATGAGTTAGGCCTGGCTTGTTATGAGGCAATGGAGGCATTTGTGGAATATAAGTTTTGAGAAGATGAGAAATTGGGTGGTGTTGCTGCTGATGAGCTATGTGTCTGTTGCGGTAGCGGAAAATACTGATTATCAAGTGGTTCCTCTTCCACAAAGTGTACAATTGCAGAAAGGTGAGCCTTTCGCTTTCCAAGAGGATGTGCGTATTGTGGCACAAGAAGGTTTGCAACGTGAGGCAGCTTTCTTAAAGGAATACCTTTTCGAGATGATAGGGAAAGAACTGTCTGTCGTCTCCAAACCTCGGAAGGGTGAGCGTAATATCTCCCTCTCTGTTTCCTCAAGGATTAGTCAAGTGGAAGGGTATGTACTTACTGTTGACAAAGAGCATGTTTCTATTGAGGGAGGTTCTGCCGCAGGTGTTTTCTATGGTATACAAACCCTTCGTAAATCATTGAGTGGGGATTCCGTACTGGCTCCTGTCATCATTAAGGATGCACCTCGTTTCTCTTGGCGGGGTATGCATCTCGACTGCTCCCGTCATTTCTTCCCAGTGTCTTTCGTGAAGAAATTCATTGATTTGTTGGCATTACACCAGATGAATGTGTTCCATTGGCATCTTACGGATGACCAGGGATGGCGTATAGAAATCAAGAAATGGCATCAACTGATCACGGTAGGCTCTCATCGTACTGGTACAATTATCGGTACGAACTCTGACATTGATGATGAGATACCTTATGGTGGCTACTATACCCAGGAGGAAGCGCGTGAGATCGTCGCTTATGCCCAAGAGCGTCATATCACCATCGTCCCGGAGATAGACATGCCAGGTCATATGCTTGCCGCACTTGCCAGTTATCCGGAATTAGGATGTACGGGAGGTCCTTATCAAGTGGGACATTACTGGGGGGTCTATAAGGATGTCCTTTGTGTAGGTAATGAAAAGGTGTACCATTTTGTGGAGGATGTGCTGTCGGAAATCATGGATATCTTCCCTGCAGAGGTTATTCATATCGGCGGTGATGAGACTCCAACTGAGAAATGGGAACATTGTGCGAAATGTCAGTCGTTGGAGTTAAATGGTCATACCTTGCAGGGTTATTTCACTAAACGTGTTACTGACTTCCTGACAGCCCACCATCGTCGTGCTTTAGGATGGGATGAGTTGTTGGATAACAAGGCTCCACAGGATGCGATGATTATGTCTTGGCGTGGAACAGAACCTGGTGCTAAGGCAGCGGAAATGGGACATGACGTGGTGATGGCTCCTACGACCCATTGTTATTTCGATTATCAGCAGGTGAAGGACGTTCTTTTTGAACCTAGTCGCTGTGGTGGCTTTATTCCCATAGAAAAGGTGTATAGTTTAAATCCTGTTCCTGATAGTCTCTCCAAGGAGGCAAAGCGACATATCCTTGGTATACAAGCTAACCTGTGGTCGGAGTATATGACGAACGAGCGTATCGTAGAGTACCAGGCTCTTCCCCGTATGTCAGCACTTGCTGAGGTGCAGTGGACACAGCCATCACGAAAGAACTATGATGACTTTATCATACGACTGACTCGTATGACAAAACTATACGACAAATATCATTATTATTATTGCAAGCATTTGTGGCCCGACCGTCAGATGCCCAGTCGTTGGCAATTCTGATGTCTATTGCCCACCAAGATGTGAGAAGTACTCGATGATGTCCTCCCATGTTTTGAACGTGTCGGAACCGTACTCCAGGAGCGTTGCCAACGACCCCTCTGATTTCTCCTGTCGAGGGGAGGTTATCAGGTAGTCCCCATAAAGTAACTCACGGCGTGGGGTAAAGATGGTATGCCGCCATGCGGGGACGTTGATGTAATCATCGAGCCATGCCATCTCTGTCCATCCTCCATGAAGAGGTGGTGGTGCCACAAAGAATACCTCGTAGTGCTCAATCAATAGTCGAACGGCTTTCTGTACGGATGATACTGGCTTCTGGTAGGAGTCCATCATCGTCTCTATACCTATATATATAATAGGACGCTGCCTTTTCTCCTGCTTATCATCAATCCAACGGATAACAGGGACGACGGAGTGCATATAACTTTGGTCGTCCATGCGGTGCGCTCCGTGGAAATGAGTGGCTTGCGAGTAGTGCTCGCAGAAAATACCCATCGTGTCTACCAAGTCGTCCTTGTCGCCAAAGAGTCCGTAGACTCGCTGCTCATCCTCTGGGGTAATCCCGATGAAGCGTTGTTCCGAAACTTCCCGATACGCTTTGACAAGCGCTTTATCGACATAAAATTCTTGGATGCCGTCTAGTCGAGGATTTTGAAATTGCTGTGTTCCCGTCATACCGTGTTCTCTCATCGTTTCTGCTATTTCCAGAGCAGGGTTGATGCAGATACGATCGAAACCACGCAACTGTTCTGTGTACATACCTCCCATGGAAGTACCGATAATAAGGTCGGGTGCCTCTGCCTCACAGATATGATGTAACAAGGCAATTGCTTCATGGGGGTTAATAGGTAAATCGGGAGCGATGACACGTGCGTTAGGCATTACGGAACGCAGACGTGTCACCGTTCCCGACTGTCCGCTGGAGGCGAAGCCGTGACAGTATAACACTTTCTTTCCCGCCATCAAATCGGGAAACTGTTTGATATACGAATTCTCAGCAGCCATGTCAGACGGTAGTGTGACCGTTTAGTTGTCGGGGTCACCTAAATAGTGATACTCCTTGATATTTGGATTCTCTCCCACATACTCATCTTGTGGAGCAGGATCGATGAGTCGTTCCTTGTTGTAGTTCTTAATGGTGCTTACGAACAAGATGATGTCACTGTATTTAATGGTGGGAATAACGAGATTAAAGATACCGACACCTACGCGGATGCCCTCCGCACTCAGATTGTTACGTAAACGGGCTGTGGTGTAGAAAGAGTGGCGGTAAATCTCCAACTTGTTATACTTATGAAAAGCCTCCATGACCTCCTTGTCGTTAAAGGTGGTGTCTGCCTCTGTGAAGATACGACTGAAATTTGCCACAGCATCATCAATGGCATCACCTTTAATACTGTCGTTCTGTTGTATACACTCACGGATGTTGTCCATCATCTCCGTTTCCATCTTCTCGTCAGAAGGTACTGTGATGACAGCAATCACAAAGAGAACGAAAAGTAATACTAAAAGGATAATGATTTTACCCAAGCAGCTATGATAAAATTCTTGAGGAAGGGATTGCTTGGTGCGATATGAGTTTTTGTTGTCTTGTTCCATATATGAAATTGATTAAATCGTCGTGTTATTATGTATCAGATTCATAAATTCCTGTCTGGTCTTGGCTTGGTTGAATGCGCCACTGAACTCGCTAGTGGTCGTGATGGAGTTTTGTTTCTCAACACCACGCATTTGCATGCACATGTGTCTGGCTTCAATGACAACCATGACTCCAAGGGGGTGCAGTGTCTCCTCAATACATTGTCTGATCTGCAGTGTCATGCGTTCTTGTACTTGGAGACGGTGTGAGAAGATGTCTACCACACGGGCTATCTTCGAGAGCCCAGTGATGTAGCCATTGGGAATATAAGCCACATGTGCCTTCCCATAGAAAGGTATCATGTGATGCTCACAAAGCGAGAAGAAGTCAATATCCTTGACGATGACCATTTGACTGTAATCTTCTTTGAAAAGAGCCTGTCGGAGTACCTGATGGGCATCCATAGTATAACCTCGTGTCAATACCTGCATGGCTTTTGCCACACGCATCGGGGTCTTTAACAACCCCTCACGGTCAGGGTCTTCTCCCAGGAGTGACAGTATCTCTTTATAATGGGATGCCAGTTCATCAAGTCCTTCTCTGTATTCTGTTTCAGGATTCATCAGTATGATACGGTTATTTTGCCTTTTACAATGGATGCCTGTTTATACCCCATGTTCTGTAGTCTTACCATCATCTGGTATGCTTCCTCATAAGTACGGAAATTACCTACACGGCAGATCCAACGGGGAGAGTAGAAATGAACATATACAGCCACATTGGGTATTTGTGACTTGATATTGTTACGTATCTGCTCAGCTGTCTGACGGTCTTTACGGGAATTACCACCAGCAAAAGCCTGTACACGGTAGCCCATGATTTTCTGGGTGGCTTTCCTTGCAGACTCTACCGGTTCTGTTTCCGTATTCTCTGAGTCAGTGGTCGTGCTGTTAGTGGTACTTGCCTGCTTGTTGTCTTTGGTGGCCTCTGGTTGCTTCTTGTTGTCAGAAGGCTTTTGATTTTGTACACCAGTAGCAGTGGGATCGTTTACCAGTTGGTCGATTTCCTCGTTTTGATGAATGGTCACAGTCCCTTTCCCTTCCACATGTTTCTGGACACGTTGGGTGAAAGTCTGTGCATTGGCATGCGTCAACATGCCAACACACAGGATGAAAGTGACTATCCATCGATTACGACGAAAGGATATTCGCATCATGTCTTTTTTATTTCCAAGCATCGATGATACCCTTGAAGTCAGCGCATTTCAAAGAAGCGCCACCAATCAGACCACCGTCGATGTCAGGTTTTGCGAAAAGCTCAGGAGCATTGCTTGCCTTACAGCTTCCACCATAGAGGATGCTGGTGTCCTCAGCAACAGCCTTACCGTATTTGTCGGCAACGATAGAACGGATGTATGCGTGGATCTCCTCAGCCTGCTCAGCGGTAGCGGTCTTACCGGTACCGATGGCCCAGATAGGCTCGTAGGCGATGACGATCTTACGGAAGTCCTCCTCGCTGAGGTTGAAGACACTGCCTTCCAACTCTGCCTTCACGACTTCGTTCTGCTTGTTAGCCTCACGCTCCTCAAGGGTCTCGCCGATACAGAAGATGACTTTCAGACCGTTCTTCAAGGCGAGTAATACCTTCTCCTTCAGAATCTCTGGGGTCTCCTTGTAATACTCGCGGCGCTCAGAGTGACCGAGGATGACATACTGGGCTCCTGTGCTCTTCACCATCTCGGCAGATACCTCACCAGTGAAAGCACCCTTCTCCTTGTCAGCGCAGTTCTCAGCTCCAAGACCAATCACGTCTTGATTGATGACCTGAGCCACAGAGGCAAGGTGGATAAATGGGGTACAGATAACTACACCACAGTTGGGTTTGTCGGCAGCCAGTGCCTCATTCAGTTCTTTTGCCAAAGCAACACCTTCTTGCAGGTTCAGGTTCATTTTCCAGTTTCCTGCTACAATTTTCTTTCTCATGTCTTTACGTTTTAAGATTTGATATAATTTAATTGTTTTTTCACCTTTCTTTATCCAGTTCGACCAGGCCCACAGGCGGTCGGCGATGGTCAGCAATACCAGCGGCAGGACATACCACAGGAGTATCACCAGAATTTTCTTCGGTACGGAGTCCTCGGGCATCTTCCCTATCTTCGTCTTCTCTAGTGGTGCACTCAGCTCGTCTTCCCCTGGCAGGATGTTGTGACTCCATTTGCGGATGATGGTACCATCCTTGAGAAGCATCAGTCCTGGGTTACTCCGTATTATTGTCTTCAAGACAATATCGTCTGTCTGGCAGAACGTGTATTCCGCTCCTGTGCCGTCGCGCCACTTGGTGATCGCCTTCTCCCCACTTGCCGTCAAGCAGTAGAAAGGATAGCCTTCCTCCATCGCATATTCGTAAATCAGGTTCAGTCTGCCGAACTGACTCTCGTCAGCCTCTTCCAGATGGGGTGACACCAGCAGGAACACGTAGCCTTTGTCATTCAGCACGGAGTCAGTGATGTCATTCCCGTCGTCTATGCGTTCTAAGAAGAACTCACTATATGGTGACTCTTCTCCCTCCATCATCTGTTGCCATCCTTTCCTCAGGTCCGTTCCAATATGATAGGGACGAAAATCGAAGTATGGCAGTTCGTAGAGTGACTGTCCTGCCACTATCAGGATGAACAATGCTGTGAAGTTCATCACAATCCATTGGTTCGTCCTTGATACGAAGCGCATCATATCCAGTGGATAGCATGCCAGCAGGATGGCACAGGCAAGGAGGATGATGTTCTTCCAGAATGTCTGCCAGTTGGTGAGCACGATGGCATCCCCAAAACAACCACAGTCACTGATGGGATTGGCGAGAGCCAGCCACAGTGTCAGTGGTGTCATGATCATGAGCCATACCAGAATGACACGTGTCACTACACGTCGTCGGATGGCAAAAAGCAGACAGATACCGAGCCAGAACTCGGCAGCCGACAGGAGTACTGACAGGATGAGTGTCAGACCATCGGGAACGTAGGCTCCCAGATGCAACGCCTCCAGATAGTCGGCTATTTTGTATTGTGTGCCCAGCGGGTCTACTGCCTTGACGAATCCTGACAGGATAAACGCCAGCGCGACGACCAGTCGGGCAATGTTCATTATGATCTTTCTCGTCATCACTCACTCAACTTGATCGCTCCGAAGACCGCATAGTTGATGATGTCCATGTAGTTGGCATCGATGCCCTCGCTGACAAGAGTGTCACCTCCGAGATTCTCAATCTCCTTGATGCGTTCTATCTTGGTGAGGATGAAGTCTGTATAACTGCTGACGCGCATACCACGCCACGCCTCGTCGTAGTCATGGTTCTTGCGTTTCATCAGCTCTAGCGCCTCCAAGGCATAGCGGTCATAGAGCGCCATCGCCTCCTTCGGCTGCATGTCAACAGTGTCAGAGAAGCCCTGTGCCAGTTGGATAAGTCCCACGATGCCATAGTTAATCAGGGCGATGAACTCAGGACGGATGCCTTCGCCCACCAGCGACTCTTTCTTGATCTCCAGAGATCGGATACGCTTCGCTTTGATAAACAACTGGTCGGTGAGGGACTGAGGACGCAGGATGCGCCAGGATGCACCATAGTCATGGAGCTTCTTCTCAAACAGGCTACGACATTCCTGCATCACCTGCTCGAACTGCGCGTTGGTTTTCTCGTTTTCCTTTGACATGATGTATTTTAGAAATTAACAGCGAACGAGGCGCCCAGCACGAAGGAATGCATGGTCTTCTTGATGCTCTTGCTGGCTGTGAAAGTCTCTTTAATCTCAGCTTCGCTCATGTTTTCAAAAGCTGATGGATACATGGCGTAAGGAATGCCTCCGTAGTTGTAATTCATCGTGTAGGTCTTACGGGCAACATCGTAATCAAGGAATACCTTCCATGAGAAGTTTTTCTTGTAGGCATAGGTAAGCGAGATACCAGTACCAAACTTCATGGTATTATTACCATCAACGGTGAAGTAGTCCCATTCCACGTCGTATTCTTTACCAGTTGGCTGATCAGGTTTGTCTCCTTTGTTATATTCTTTACCTGCTATCTTGGCATTCAAAGAGAGTTCCTGCATAATACTACGACCAATGAGCAGTTTGCTGCCTAAGGCAAAACGGTTGGAGAGGGGGAAATTGAAATAAGCACCGAGGTCTACAGCAAACTCCGTCAGGTGGTCACTCTCGATCACGAAGTCAATATCGTCAATCGAAGCCTCTATGTCTTTCAGCTCTTCATCATCTAACTGACTTATTTCATCATACATATAATATACGTCCTCCCAGGCAAAGTCAGTAATCTTATTCCATCCCTTGATAGGTGAGCTCTTCACACGCAGTCTACCACCCACACCGATATAAGGATTGAAGAAGTAAGCACCTTCAGCACCAACTACTGTGGAAGCCTGGAATTTCAGGTTCAGGTTATCGGACCATCCGTAATTTTCCATGTCGAAATCGAGGTCGCGAGTTCCCAGTCCGATACCCATCGAGATAGAGAAGAACGAGGGGTGATCAATGACATTGGGGGCACCGATGATGTCGTTGCGCAGCAGACCTTTGCCTTTGAAGAGCAGGTCGCAGAGTGCATAGCCTAACTCACCGGACAGCATACCAATACCGGCACCAGAGAGCACGTCACTGATCCAGTGGCGGTTGTTCAACACACGCATCACACCTGTTGCCGTAGCCACACTATAACCAGCTACCGACCACCAGGGAGAACGGGTGAGACCATATTCCTTGTGCAACAGTGTAGCACCAACGAAGGCTGTGGCAGTATGTCCAGAGGGCCATGAGTTGGCTGTACTTCCGTCAGGACGCATCTCCTTGGCTGTGTGCTTGATGGTGTTGACAAGGAGTGCCATGATACCATAGCCCATACCGGCGCTTGCCAACAGACGGGGCCAGTCGCTGCGTCCCTCGTAACCGCCTAATTTCAGACCGACAACGGCAGCAGGACCGAAGAACTGGGTATAGTCGTCGATACCAGTCTTGAATTTTGTTACCAGTGAGTGCTTTTGCTGCTGTTTGAAGGCGTTCTTCTCACTCTTGGCAATGATACCGGCAATGAAAAGGGGAACACCAGCGAATGTCATGTCTTCCATGAATTTATATGGTCTGGTGCCAGGGTTTGTGCGTGACTTGAAGAACGCAAAATCCATTTTGGGCTCTGGAGCTGTCATTGACAGTTCGCTTCGGTAACCGTTCTCATTACTAAATGTACCAAGCTCTGCCTTCATCTCGGGAACTGTGAGCTTTAACGGCTCCATGTCCTTATAGCTGTCCGTATTGGCTTGAACAGCTATAGTCATAGTCAGGAAAATAGCGGTTAATAAACGTTTCATTCTTGTTCTACGTATTTAATTAATTATTAATTTGTGTGCAAAGTTACAAATATTTTTGTACTTTTGCAACCGAAAAGAGAAAAATGTCATGAAATTATATTCTGATGCCGCTTTGGCAAAGATATTAGACCAAGAAATATTCCATCAGATCAGTGCTGTCGCAGACCGCTTGGGTGTTGAGTGCTATGTGGTGGGAGGGTATGTTCGTGATATTTTTCTGGAGCGTCCTTCCGACGACATTGATGTCGTTGTGGTGGGCAGTGGTATTGAGGTGGCGTCAGCACTAAAGAAAGAATTGGGAAAGAAGGCACATCTCTCTGTATTCCGCAATTTCGGAACGGCTCAGGTGAAGTTCTCGAGGAACGAGGAAGGAGGAACGAGGAAGGAGTACGAAATAGAATTTGTAGGAGCTCGCAGGGAGAGTTATAGCCACGACTCACGTAAACCTGTTGTGGAAGACGGGACGTTAGAGGATGACCAGAACCGTCGCGACTTTACGATTAATGCGATGGCAATTTGCTTGAATAAGGAGCGATTTGGTGAATTAATTGATCCTTTCAATGGTATTGCGGACCTGCAAGATCATATGATAGCCACACCCCTCGACCCGGAGGTGACTTTTTCCGATGATCCCTTACGTATGATGCGTTGTGTCCGTTTTGCCACTCAGCTCAATTTCCAGATTGAGGATGACACCTTTGACGCACTGGGAAGGATGGCTGACCGTATTAAAATAGTCAGTGGGGAGCGTATAGAGGTAGAGCTGAACAAGATCATGATGGCGACTCATCCCAGCATAGGTTTTGAGTATCTGCAACGTAGTGGGTTGTTGCAAATCATACTCCCGGAGCTTGCTGCTCTGGATATCGTGGAAAAGAAAGAAGGACGGGCGCATAAGAACAATTTCTACCACACCCTTGAGGTCTTGGAGAATGTTTGTCGTCAAGGAGCGCCTCTGTGGCTGAGGTGGGGTGCGCTTTTGCATGATATCGGCAAGACAAAGACGAAACGTTGGGAACCTAAGACGGGATGGACCTTCCATAACCATAATTATGTTGGCGCGAAGATGGTACAGGACATCTTCCGCCGATTGAAACTGCCGATGGGTATGGAGATGCGTTATGTGCAGAAACTCGTTGATCTCCACATGCGTCCTATTGCTATTGCTGACGAGGAGGTGACCGACTCTGCCGTACGTCGTTTGCTGAATGACGCAGGTGATGATATTGATGACCTCATGACCCTTTGCGAAGCAGATATCACCTCGAAAAATGAGGTGCGTAAACAACTGTTCTTGGAGAACTTCCGCATGGTGCGTGAGAAACTGGCAGACTTGAAGGAGAAGGACTATAAGCGACTTCTTCAGCCAGTCATCGATGGCAACGAGATCATGGAACTCTTTCATCTCTCTCCCTCTCGTGAGGTAGGTGTCCTTAAGCAATATCTAAAAGACGCCGTTCTCGATAATAAAGTAGAGAACGAACGGGAGTCGCTCATGCGTCTGTTGCTGGAGAAAGCGAAAGAGATGGGGTTGGAAAAGCAATAAAAGGCTATAAACGGTTAAAAGCAATATCTAAAAAGAAGTGAAGGCGGCACCTTCTTGTTACCTGTAATATTCTGATTATCAAATATTTTTGCAAGGAGGCAACGGTAACAAGGGTTTTAAAAAATACGTGGGGAAAAATAGGAGGGTTTGCTATCAGCAAGCGTTGGAATTCCAAAGAGAACAGTATATGCGAAGAAAAGAACGTCGAAAGTTGGAAAATAATGTTTAATTTTGCAGCGGAAAAGATGAAGGTCCGTATGCAAGAGTTGAAAATTGTCCATGCGATGGAAGATGAAATTCTCTTTGTAGACGACATTAGGGATGCAAAGGATTTGCCTTCCATTAGTATGTCGTATAACTCCATTGTACATTGTCGAAAAGGACAAATTATCGTTGAAATGGGTGGTAACCATCAGGTGAAAGTCATTTCAGGGCAATTGTTGTTGATACCTGTGGGAAAGCTTGTCAATCCTATGCTTGTCAGCACTGATGCAGAGGCAACTGCTTTGCTGGTGTCAGACAGGATGTTGAAATCGGTATTGGGTAATCAGATTAATATCTGGAACAAGGCGATGTACATGCGTGAGATTTATGTCGTGGATGGCAATGACTGGTTAGGGAGTATACAGAAATATACCCATTCTATCTTCAAAATTGAGAAGATGCCGTTATTGTCCCGTGAGATTATGGTGTCGTTCTTGCGAACGACGTTGTTGATGATTTGTGAGGAACTGCTGCGTCATGAGGATATGGCGTTAGGGGGCGATACCTCAAGTATTCACGACAAGGAAATCTTCAACCAGTTCCTGCAGCTATTGTCCAGCCAGGAACAGAAACGCCAGCGTGTGTCATTTTATGCCAGTCAGTTACATATCACACCCAAGTACCTTTCCTTGATATCGAAGAAGGTCAGTGGCAAGAACCCCATGCGATGGATTACGGAGAGTACGATGCAAGACTGCTACTCTTTGCTGAAGGAGACGGATATGAGTATCAAGGAGATTTCCAACAAGTTGGGATTCCCCAACTCCTCGTTTTTTAGTCAGTATTTCCGGGAACAGGCAAACGTAACCCCAATGGAATACCGTTTGGAACATAAAAGAGTTGTGCGATGAATACGGTGAAGGTCAAACAGGTACATGATCACAGGACGATGAATGATTTCGTTCATATTGTGGATAGCATCTATGGGAATTGTCCGCAATATGTGCCTGATTTGGAGTCAGATGTGCGGAAGCTCTTCAACAGCCGGAAAAACCCGGGATTGGAGTTTTCCGACATCCAGGCTTTTGTCGCATACCAAAACGAACAGCCTGTGGGACGTGTCGTGGGAATTGTTAACGGGAAGGCAAATCAAAAATGGAAAGTACGGAATGTCCGTTTCTCCATGATTGAGTTTATTGACGACATGACAGTTTCCAGTGCTTTGCTGAAAGCAGTTGAGGAATGGGGTAAGACAAAAGGAATGGATGCCTTGCAAGGACCATTGGGTATCACCGATTTTGACAAAGAGGGTATGCTCGTGGAGGATTTTGATATGCTAGGTTCCATGAATACCATTTATAACCCGGACTATTATCCTCGTCATATGGAGGCCTATGGACTGGTTAAGGAAGTGGACTGGTTGCAGGTTCGTATTGATATTCCCCAAGACATACCGGCAAGATATGCCCGTGTGGCACAATATGCCAGGGAACAGATCGGGTTACGGGTGGTGAAACTCACTGTGAAAGAAGTCTTCCAATTAGGATACGGGAAAAAAGTATTCGCCCTCCTGAATGAGTGTTATCAGCCTATCTTTGGCTTCTCGACCTTGTCAGAAAAGCAGATGAATACCTTCATCAACAAATACCTCCGACTGATAGACTTAAACCTGATTCCTGTCATTCTCAATGATCGCCAGGAAGTGGTGGGTGTTGCGATTACGATGGGTAGTCTGTCAATGGCGATGCAAAAGGCAGGTGGTCGTTTGCTTCCGATGGGGTGGTACCATTTGTTGAAGGCATTGAAATGGAAACGGGAGGATCACGCGGAGATGTTGCTTATTGCTGTTCGTCCCGATTATCAGGGACTCGGCGTGAATGCGATGTTCTTCAATGACCTCATACCTATTTATAATAATTATGGATTCAAATGGGCAGAGACAGGTCCGCAATTGGAGGATAATGTCCGGGAACTGTCTCAGTGGAAGCCTTTGCATCCACAGTTTGTGAAACGCAGAAGATGTTATAAAAAGAATATATAAAAAATGGAAAGAAGAGTAGTAATTACGGGAATGGGTATTTGGTCGTGCCTTGGTACGACCCTTGACGAAGTACGCCAGTCCCTGTACGATGGTAAGAGTGGTATCATTTTTAGTCAGGAACGTGTGGATGCAGGATTCCGCTCCCCTTTCTGCGCTGATGTGCCGAAAGCTGACCTTAAACCTTATGTGAATCGTAATTTCAGACAGTTCATGCCAGAGGAGGCACAGTATGCCTATATGGCAACACGTGATGCTTTGGCAAGTGCCCGTTTGGAACAAGACTATATAGACCAGCATGAGGTGGGTATTATCTATGGTAATGATTCCGTAGCTGAGGCTACCATGCGTGCCCTTGACAAATTCCGTCAGTTCGGGTCTACCGCTGCCTGTGGTAGTGGCGCCATCTTCCAGTCGATGAATTCCACGGTGACTATGAACCTTGCCTGCCTGTTCCATCTGAAAGGTATCAACCTGACGGCATCGGCAGCTTGTGCGTCTGGCTCACAGTCAATTGGTCTGGGTTATCTGTTGATTAAGAACGGACTACAGGACTGTGTCGTATGTGGTGGAGCCCAGGAGGCAAACATGTATGGTGTCGCCTCTTTCGATGGCATCCAGTCGTTTGCCTTGCGTGAGGATAACAATGCCTCCAAGGCAAGCCGTCCTTTCGACCGTGATCGTAACGGTCTGGTACCTGGTGGCGGTGCGGCAACCCTGATAATTGAGGACTATGAGAGTGCTGTCCGTCGTGGTGCTCCTATCCTTGCCGAGATTGTAGGATGGGGCTTCTCTGGTAATGGTGACCATATCTCAACACCAAATGTGGCAGGACCAGCTCGTTCTCTTGAGCTTTGTTTGCAACAAAGTGGTGTTAATATTAAGGAGATTGGCTATGTGAATGCCCATGCCACTTCAACGAAGATCGGTGACAGCCGCGAGGCACAGGCAATTGCCCAGATCTTTGGAGATTATCGTGTGCCAGTGACTTCCACGAAGAGTCAGACGGGTCATGAGATGTGGATGGCTGGTGCTTCTGAGATCATCTATACTATGTTGATGATGAAGAATGACTTTATCGCAGGTAATGTCAATTTTGAGAATCCTGATGATGAGACGGCATGTGTCAATGTGATTCCAGAGACAATCGAGGCTCATTTCGACACATTCCTCAGTAATTCATTCGGCTTTGGCGGTACTAATTCGACCCTGATCGTGAAGAACCTATAGTCGCAATATCGCAATATCGAAATAACGAAATAACGCAATATCGAAACTTTAAAATTTAAAAAAACATTATGACAAGAGAAGAAATCATCGAGCAGGTTAATGGACTGCTCTCAGAAGAGTTTGAAGTAGAACAGAGTGAGTTTACACCCGATGCCAACCTGAAGGACACCCTTCAGCTGGACAGCATCAACTTGGTGGACTTGATAGCACTGGTACAGGTGACTTACAAGATCACAATCCCTGTCAATGAGCTGCACCAGATACAGACTTTCAATAACCTCTACGACTACATCGAGCAGCATCTGCCGGCATGATCATCAAGGGTGACGATATCAAGCAGCTCATCCCTCAGCGTGCCCCTTTCATGATGGTCGATGAGTTTGAGCAACAGGATGATAACACTGCCAAGACGGTCCTTAACATCAGCAGAGGTAATTATTTCCTGTTGCCTGACAGTATGATGTCGCCGACTGGGTTGATAGAGCATATCGCCCAGTCGTGCTCTGCCCTTGCGGCAAGCAGGAAAGAACATACGGAAAAAGCACCTGTCGGTATGATCGCGGAGGTGAAGAACTTCTGTTGTCATCGTCGCCCGCAGTTGAATGAACAATTAACCACCACGGTGACCTTCGGTTTCTCGTTCGGTAGTATGACATTGGCGCACGGTATCTCCAAAATCGGGGAGGAGACCGTCGCTGAGGTAGACTTGAAAATATTCATGCAATGACGAATTTTTTCATCAGGTTATATCGGTATTTCCGCAACCATCAGATGGTCTGTTGGTTGTCAATGGTCGCCCTTTTCGCTTTCTTCGGATGGTTCGCTACACGTATCTATCTGGAGGAGGACATCGACAAGCTGATGCCCTCATCGAAGAACGAGGACGGTACCACGAAACTTGCCTTTGCCGATTTGAAGATCAAGGACAAGACATTCCTGTTGTTTGAGGGGCTGCAGACAGGTGTAGACCCTGCACGCCTGTCGGATGTCTGTGACCAGTTTGTGGACACTCTCCTGCAATGTGACTCGGCCACGCATACTATCGAGGATGTCTTCTACCAGTTGCCCGAAGACCTGATGGTGGATGGTGTCGACTACCTCTCCGCACATTTCCCTGCCTATATAGATACTGCCGCCTATGCTCGTTTCGATACTTTGCTGACCCGTGAGCATTTCGAGGTGCAGATGCGACAGAACTATGAGGATCTGCAGAGTGAGGTCGGAGAGTTGTTCCCTGAACTGATCCAGATGGACCCGATGGGGATGAGGACGGTACTCGCCAAACAGTTCAAACCCTTGTTAGAAGGTGGCTCGGGAAGTTACAAGACTATCAACGGTCATTTCTTCGTACCTGACTCCACAGTCTGTCTCGCCTTTATCACACCTCATTTCTCTGCTACAAATACAGGACAGGGTTCTGCACTCTTTGAGATGATGAACAGTCAGATAGAGGCATTTGCCAAGAGTCATCCCGACGTGCGTATCAGTTATCACGGGACTCCTGCAAGCGGCTATTATAACTCGTCACAAATCAAGCATGACCTGACGACCACCATCACGGGAGCACTGGTTTTGGTACTGGTCTTCCTCCTGGCGTGTTTCCGTCGGTGGGATACCATCCCCTTGTTGTTGCTGCCTGTTATTTTTGGAACACTCTTCGGACTGACGATGATGTATTTCATCAAAGGACAGTTCTCGCTGCTTGCTTTAGGTATAGGTGGTGTCGTCTTAGGTGTGGCACTCAGCTACGTGCTGCATGTGCTGACGCACCAGCAGTATGTCGGCGATCCGGAGAAGATGCTGCATGACCAGGTGAAGCCCGTATGGCTGGGTTGTCTGACGACGATAGGCTCGTTCGCAGGATTGATCTTCATACAGACAGACCTCTTACGGGACTTTGGACTCTTTGCCGCCTTCGCAATCCTCGGTACGACCTTGTTCAGTCTGACCTTCCTGCCTCAGTTCTTGAGAAAGAAAGTGTCTGGTGGACACGCTTTCGCATGGATAGACCGTGTCAATACGTATCCCTTCGACCGTAAGACCCCATTGCTGATTGCCCTTGTGGTAATCTTGGTGGTTTGTGTCGGAGCCTATCTTGTGGGAGGGACCCGTTTTGACGCAGACATGCATAACCTCGGTTATGAGGCGGAGTTGACTGAGCATTCGGAACAGGTGCTGCGGGAGAAAACCTATACGGGTGACAAGCAGAAATATTTTGCCAGCAAGGGGAAAACGATGGAGGAGGCTATTGAGCACTTTGCCTTGTTGGATCGTCAGCTCGACTCGCTGCAGCAGTTGGGACTGGTCAAGAGCTATACCCATACCAATCAGGTCTTTGTACCCTTGAAGGTGCAACAGCAGCGTATTGATGCGTGGAAGAAATATTGGACGGAGGAGCGCCTGTCGAAAGTGCGACGCCTGATAGCGGAGACAGCATCACAGGCAGGACTGAGCCAGGATGCCTTCGACACGTTCTTCGAGGCGGTGGCTGCCGACTATGAGCCGGATGCTTTGTATCAGGCAGGACTGATACCCGCAGGTTATCAGTCGACGCTGATGGAGGAGTCGTACGACGGTAATTTCCTTTGTTTTACCTCTGTCCGTTGTGCTAATGACAGTGTGCGCAGCAGCGAGAGCGACTATATCCGTATCTGTGACGCGGTAGCGGCACACCCGGAGTTGTTGGTGCTGGACACTTATTATTATACGACAGACACCCTGTTGCGGATGAGTGAGGATTTCAACGTGTTGCAGTGGTTGTCCATGGCTTTTGTCTTTGCCGTCTTGCTCCTGAGTTTCCATTTCAACCTCAAGCATGCCTTGTTGGGCTTCCTGCCCATCCTGCTCAGCTGGATGGTCGTCTTGGGGGCTATGGTATTGTTTGACATCCGCTTTAACCTCATCAGCATCATCATCTCCACCTTTATCTTCGGTATTGGTGTTGACTATAGCATCTTCGTGATGGACGGACTGACGCATCACGACCAACAGAAACTGACCTTCCATAAGACGGCGATCTTCCTGAGTGCCGTCACTCTGATAACGACAGTCAGCAGTATGCTGATAGCCTCTCATCCTGCCATTCGCTCCGTAGGGTTCTCCACCCTTGTCGGACTTCTCTCGGCGGTCATCCTATCCTATGTGCTGCAACCTGCTATCTTTAGATGGCTCAATAGGCGAAAATGATGAAATATGATGTCGTTGTCATAGGAAGTGGTTTCGGTGGACTGGCTTGTGCCCTGCTGCTCTCGAAAGCGGGCTGTCGTGTCCTCGTGCTGGAAGCCCATTGGCAACCGGGCGGTTGTATGCAGAGCTACCAGCGCAAAGGTCATACCTTTGACACTGGACTGCATTATGTGGGTGGACTGGACGACGGAGAGACACTGCATGATGTCTTCGGACAGTTAGGACTCCTGCGGCTGCCTTGGCACCGAATGGATGTGGAGGGCACCGACCAGATAACGATTGATGGGCGAACATTCTGTCTGGCACAGGGTTTCGACCGTTTCGTGGATGTGCTGGCAACGGATTTCCCCCACCAGCGGCAGGCATTGAGAACCTATGTTGGCATGCTGCAGGGACCGGATCAGGATCCCTCTGTTAACGCGTGGCAGTGGTTGGACGAGACCTTCAGCGACAAGTTGCTGATAGATGTTCTGTCTGGTTCCTGCCTGAAGACTGAGCTACGACGTGAGTCTCTGCCGCTCCTTGCCTTCGCCCACAGCCAGAAGAGCTATATCCAGAGCAGCTGGCGACTGAGAGGGGACAGCGGCATGATTGTGCGCTCCATGGTGAATGACATCAGACACATGGGCGGTGACGTGGTCTGTCGCGCTGAGGTGAAGGAGCTGATAGAACAGGACGGGCGTATCGTGGCTGCCATGTGCGACAACGGGGAACGTTATGAGGGTCGTCTCTTCATTAGTGATATCCATCCTGCCCAGACCTTTGCCCTTGTCAAAGAGAGTAAGGTGCTGAAAAATATCTTCCGCAGGAGGATGACGATGCTGGAGAATACTTACGGGATGTACACCTTCTCGCTGGTGCTGAAGCCACATTCGCTTCCTTATTTCAATCACAACAAGTTCGTGTATGAGGGAGGTAGCGTTTGGGACGAGGATACGACAAAGGTGATGCTGAGTTGCAGAGTACCGGAGGAAGACTCGGACGATGCCACGCTCCTTGACCTGCTGACACCGTGTGACAAGGACCCTATGACGCTCGCGGAGACGGTGATACCAGGACTGCGTGACATGGTCAGTGAACAGTATGTCAGCACACCTCGTACCTGGCAGCGCTTTACCCATACTCCCGACGGTTCTGCCTATGGGATACGGAAAGACTGTCGTCAGTCTCTGCTGACCATGCTGTCACCACGTACCCCTCTCAGTAACCTGTTGTTGACGGGACAGAATGTGATGCTGCATGGACTGGAAGGTGTGGCTATGACGGCAAGGCAGACATGTGATATCATCATGAGAAATCATACAGAATATTTGAGAATATGAGTAAATATGCATTAGTAACAGGCGGCAGCCGTGGTATCGGACGTGCCGTCGTGGTCAGACTGGCACAGGATGGCTATCAGGTGATCGTCAACTATGCCAGCAATCAGGCAGAGGCGGAGAGGACCCTTGAGTTGATCAACGGACAGGGTGAACTGCTCCCCTTTGATGTGAGTAATGCTGCACAGGTGCGTGAGGCATTGCAGGGATGGCAGCAGCGTCATCCTGAGGAATATATCGAGGTGCTGGTGAACAATGCCGGCATCCGTCGTGATAACGTGCTGGCACTGATGCCGGAGGATGACTGGCACCGTGTGCTGGATATCACGCTTTCCGGTTTCTTTAATGTCACGCAGCCGCTGTTGCCTGCCATGCAGCTGCATAAGTTCGGACGCATTGTCAATATGGCGAGTGTCAGTGGACTGAAGGGACTGCCCGGGCAGACGAACTATTCTGCTGCCAAGGGTGGAATCATCGCTGCCACCAAAGCGTTGGCACAGGAGGTGGCACGTAAGAACGTAACGGTGAATGCGGTGGCACCGGGATTCATCAAGACGGATATGACTGAGGGCTTGGATGAGGCTGCCCTAAAGAAGACGATCCCGGCTAACCGCTTTGGTAACCCGGAGGAGGTGGCAGACCTGGTCTCTTTCCTCGTCTCCCCCAATGCCGGCTATATTACAGGAAATGTTATCTCAATCAATGGAGGACTTTATACATGAGAAAGATTGTTTTATTGTTGTTTTGTCTGCTTACATGCTATGCAGGCACCAATGCCCAGACCGTTACGAAGACAACCCATAAGAAAGCCATCAAAACGGATGTGGTGACTACAGGTACACTGACGATCCGTAAACCGTCGTATGTCTGTATCTCAACAGATAATGACCGTGACCAGCTTATCATGGACGGTACTAAGTTTACCATGACGCTGGGGAAGAAGAAACAGGTGACGGATAGCCGCCGTAACCCGATGTTCGCTACGTTCCAGTCTGTCCTTGAGGCTGTCATCAACGGACGCCCGATACCCTCAGGTGAAGACCTGACTGTAACAGTCAAGGATAATGAGAAGACCATCACCATCATCCCTACAGGGAAGAAACGACAGATGTTCACCTCTTTTGTATTGGTGATAGATGTTAAGACTTCAACCTTTAAGACACTGCGAATGAATGACAGAAGCGGTGGGTATATGGAATATACTTTTAAGAATAGTAAATGATTAAACTGAGAGGTTTCTTAATTGGCATGATGTGCTTGGTGGGCATGACGTCTTATGCCCAGCAAATTACCGGATATGTCACGGATGCCGAGACTGGTGATAGTATTCCATATGCCAGTGTCGTCTATAAGGGACATCATGTGAACGCAATCTCCAATGGGGAAGGACGCTACACCATTGCGCGCCACGAGGGCTGGAATATCACTTTCAGTGCTGTTGGTTATAAGACGCGTATCATCCCTGTCAATGCGAAGACAAAGGCGAAACTGAATGTCGCTTTGAAACCTGATAAGCAGATGCTGGCAGAGGTGACGGTTAAAGCCAAACGTAGTCGCTATAGCCGTAAGAACAATCCTGCCGTTGAGCTGATGAAGCGAGTTGTGGAGGCGAAGAAAAAGACAGACCTGAGTGTAAATGATTATTATCAGTATAGTAAATATGAGAAAATCACCACCTCGCTTAATGACCTGAAACCGGAGCAGTTGGAACAGGGTGTATTTAAGAAACACCCATGGTTGGTGGAACAAGTAGAGGTCAGCTCGGCAACGAATAAGTTGATTCTTCCTGTGAGCATTGACGAGACGGTGTCTCAGAAAGTCTATCGAAAGGAACCCCGTGCCGAAAAGACAATTATACAAGGTCAGTCATCGAAAGGTATCAATAACATCTTTCAGACGGGTGATGTCGTCAATACTGTCATCAAGGATGTGTTTACAGATATAGACCTTTATCAAGACCATATCCGACTATTACAGTATCCCTTTATCTCTCCAATTTCGAAAGAGGGCATCGGTTTCTACCGTTATTACATTGAGGATACACTGGCGATAGAACGTGACAGTTGTTTTCATCTGCATTTTCTTCCCAATAACCAGAACGATATGGGCTTCCGTGGTGACCTGTATATCCTGAAGGACTCTACACTGCATGTCCGTCGTTGTGAAATGACGATTCCCAAGCAGAGTAACGTCAATTTCGTAAAGAACGTGAAGATCCTGCAGGAGTATGAGAAGTTGCCCAATGGTCAATGGGTACTTACGAAGGACGATATGTCCACGGAACTGAGCCTATTGAGCTTCCTCCGGGAGTTGATAGTGACCCGTACCACACGTATGAGGGATTATGCCTTTGATCCGATACCAAAGAAACTGTTCCGGGGTATAGCTCCTGAAGTGACGGAGGCAGATGCTCAGATGCGTGATGATGCATTTTGGAGCCAATTCCGGCAGGTGGAGCTTACCAAGAGTGAGAGTTCGATGGATAAGTTTATCCATCGGATTGAGAATATGAAGGGCATGAAATACGTAATTTTCGGATTGAAGGCACTCTTCGAGAACTCGATAGAGACGAGTACACCGAACTATATAGATATCTGTCCTGTCAATACGATCTTGAGTCATAACTATGTGGATGGATGGCGTAGCCGATTGAGTCTGAAGACAACGGCGAATCTCAGTAAGCATTTCTTCCTCTCTGGCTATTACGGTCGGGGATGGGGGAGTCATCAGAACTACTATAATGCAGAGTTCACGTATTCCATCAATCCTAAGAAATACCTACCTCATGAGTTTCCAAGACGTACCTTGAGTATACAGGTCAATCGTGACGTGTGTTCGCCTGGCGACCGCTTCATGGATACCGACAAAGATAACTTCATGGTAGCATTCAAATGGGCGGAGACTAATAAAATGATGTATTATAACCGTCAACAGGTGACATTCGACTATGAGACGGACTGGGGATTGAAAGCTACATTGATTGGTAAACTTGAGGAGAATGAGGCTTGTGGCAAGATGTCTTTCCGTACACTGGATGTCGCACCCCGAGAGGAGTTTTTCCGTACTGGTAATGGTGAGCATATCCGTACCACAGAAGTGACAGCTAAACTGCGTTACGCTCCAGGTGAGACGTATATCAATAATAAGTTGCGCCGTCGTGTTATCAATCTTGACGCTCCTGTGTTTAGTGTGTCCCACACAATGGGCTTTGATGGCGTCTTTGGAGGACAGTATTCCTACAATTATACCGAGCTGCATATCTATAAGCGCTTCTGGTTGAGCAGTTGGGGAAAACTGGATATCTCCTTGAAAGGTGGTATGCAGTGGAACCAAGTACCTTATCCCTTACTTATCCATCCGGCAGCAAATCAGTCGTATATCATTATTCCCGAGACCTTCAACCTTATCAACACGATGGAGTTCCTGAATGACCGTTTCGCATCGCTGATGGTATCATGGGATTTGAATGGAAAAATATTCAATCGTATTCCATTGTTGAATAAACTGCATTGGCGTGAGTATATTGGATTCCGTATGTTGTGGGGTGAACTTTCAGACAAGAACAACCCGTTCTTGCCTGAGAATGTAGGTAATAAGCGGCTGATGTATTTCCCGGAGGGCTCACATGTGATGAATCCTGACCGTCCCTATGCGGAGATTGTATTGGGTATCCATAACATCTTCAAGTTCTTCCATGTGGAGTATGTGCGACGACTGAACTATAATGATTTGCCCACAAGTCCCAAATGGGGCATGCGCTATGTAATTGCGTTTAGTTTTTAATTTCGCAAACCGTTGAATAAAACTTATTGGATGATAGAAGCCTTGCGTAATTTACGCAGGGCTTTATCTTTTATCTGACGTACTCTCTCTCGTTTCAGACCTAGGGACTCTCCAATTTCTGCCATCGTCTGACGCTCTGTATCTACACCAAAGAAAGCCTTGATGACAGATTGTTCTCGTTCGTTGAGGAAGACAATAGCACGAATCAGATCGTCCGAGAGAGTGTCTTGCTCTAATGACTGGTCAGCCTTGGGGGCGTCTTTATCCTCTAAGACATGGAGTAGGGTGTAGTTGTTTTTGGAGCCAACAGGAATGGACTCATCTGTAGAGAGAACCGGAATCTCTCCTGTCACTTTACGGATTGCTTCCTCAATATTACGGCGGATATAGGGAGCGGCGAAGGTGACGAATGGTTTTCCTTTGTCGGGGTCGAATTTTTCGGCAGCCTTGATCATACCAATGCAGCCTTCACTGATGAGGTCGTCGGTGCTCAGCAGTTCTGATTGATACTGGCGTGCAAGTGTCACCACATAGCCCATGTTTTTGCTGACGAGTTCGTCACGTTGTCTTTTCTGTTCGTTTGTCATAGTGGCGACAAAGATACAATGAAAAAAAAAGAAATCCAAATAAAAGTTTGGATTTCTTTCTGCTAGTCTCATCATGAGGTCGTTATGAGATCTCAATCATACGAGAGACTTTCGTTTCCTCCTTTTTCATTTTTGGCAGTATCACAGTCAGAATGCCATTCTCTACTTTGGCGGAAATACCTTCCTTGTTGACATCCTCTGGTAGTGAGTAGTTCTGTTGATAGTTGGTGTAGCTAAACTCACGACGCAGGTAATGCTGTTTCTTGTCCTCCTCCTTGTGCTCCATTTTGTTTTCGATGGCTATGCTCAGATTGCCGTCGTCATTGATGTGTACACGACAGAACTCTTTTTTGATGCCAGGAGCGGCGACCTCCATCGTGTAGGCGTTCTCGTCTTCTTTGACGTTGACTGCTGGAGCGGTAGTGGTGGCGCATGCCATCATATCGTTGTTCATGAAATCATCGAATACTGTTGGGAACCAACTGTTTTTGAATACTGGTAACATAATCATACCTCCTAATTCTATTTTTAATTGTTTATGAATGTTATTTAATCTCTCTTGCCTATGCTTTCGCCTTGGCATTCACCCTCTATGATACAAGTTTTGTGCCAGCAGCCTCTTTCTGTCAAATTGACATAAATATACGACAAGATGACAGGGCTTTATTTTTTTCACTGTTTAATCTAGGATGTTGTAAAAAGTCATCCTCCGAAAAATCCAAATTAATTTGGTTTCTCTTCGTTTATTCGGAAATTTCCACTATCTTTGTAGGCACTAATAATCAAAAAGATGAAGACAGATATTCAGATTGCCAGAGAATGCCAATTGAAACCGATTGGCGATATTGCGGCACAGTTGGGAATTGCCCCAGAGGAAATAGAGCCGTATGGACGTTATATGGCGAAGGTGCCCATCTCGTTGATTGATGAGAAACGGGTAAAAAAGAGCCGGTTGATACTGGTGACAGCCATCAGTCCTACAAAAGCAGGCATCGGTAAGACTACCGTTAGTATTGGACTGACGCTAGGACTCCAGAAACTTGGCAAGAAAGCCGTGGTGGCTTTGCGTGAGCCTTCCCTTGGTCCGTGTTTCGGTATTAAGGGTGGTGCGGCTGGTGGTGGTTATGCTCAGGTGTTGCCGATGGAGAAAATCAACCTCCACTTTACGGGTGATTTCCATGCTGTCACCTCTGCGCATAACACTATCAGTGCCATGCTCGACAACTATATCTACCAGCATCGTAAAGAAGGTTTCTCATTGCGGGAAATCTATTGGAAACGTGTATTGGATGTCAACGATCGTGCTTTGCGTAATGTGGTCACTGGCCTGCGTGGCGATGGCGTAGTGTCAGAGACGGGTTTTGATATTACTTCTGCATCGGAATTGATGGCGATTCTCTGTTTGGCGACCAGCGAAGAGGATCTCCAGCATCGTATCGAAAATATTCTGTTGGGTATCACTTCCGACGGAAAACCTTTCCGTGTTCGTGACCTAGGGGTGGCGGGTGCTATTACTGTGTTATTGCGTGATGCCCTCTCTCCAAATCTCGTCCAAACCACAGAGCATACACCTGCTTTCATCCATGGCGGTCCTTTTGCCAATATCGCCCATGGTTGTTCGAGTGTGCTTGCCACCAAGATGGCGATGACTTATGGTGACTATGTGGTAACGGAGGCGGGCTTTGGAGCTGACCTTGGTGCTGAGAAGTTCTTTGACATCAAATGTCGTAAGGCGGGACTGCAGCCTTGTCTGGTGGTGATTGTCGCAACTACCCAGGGTCTGAAAATGCATGGCGGTGTGGATGTTGAACTCATCAAAGAGCCGCATGCGAAAGGGCTGAGAGAAGGGCTGAAGAACCTCAACCGCCATATCCGTAACATGCAAAGCTTTGGACAACCCGTTGTGGTTACTTTGAACCGCTATGATACGGATCTTGAAGAAGAGATAGACATCGTCCGCAAGAATTGTGAGGACTTAGAAGTGGGTTTTTCTGTCAATGAGGCTTTTCTCAAAGGAGGTGACGGTGCGACAGCGTTAGCACAGACTGTTGTCGATACCATCGACCATATCCAGGCGATGCCCATCCATTTTACCTATCCTGAGAATGATAGTATTGAAGGTAAGATCGAAAAGGTTTGCAAATGTATTTATGGTGCTGCTGCCGTGGAGTTTACCAAGACAGGTAAGAAACGGTTGGAGGCTATCCGGGAGATTTTTGGAAAGGACAAGGATATTGCCCGTTATCCTGTCTGTATCGCCAAGACACAGTTTTCTTTCTCAGCCGACTCTACCCGCTATGGCTCTCCCGAAGGTTTTACTATCCGCATACGTGATCTCATCCTCAATTGTGGTAGTGAGATGATTGTTGCTATTGCTGGTGACATGCTTCGTATGCCTGGATTGCCTAAGAGTCCTCAAGCAGAGCGTATCACCATCGAAAACGGTGAGATAGAGGGACTTTCATAGTTTCCTTGCATAAACTTTGTTAAATATCTGCTATCTATTTTATAGATAAAGTTGTTTTTTAGTAACTTTGCAAGCTGAAAACTGAAGCGACGGCTTGGGGTTTTGTGAGAATAGATCATTTATTCGAATAAATAACAATTGATAAATAGGTAATGAAAATGAAAAAGTTGATGATGTCTGTGGCAATTGCTGCAACATTGGTTTCATGTGGCGGCGGAGGTGGTCGCCCGAATTTCGGTGACAATGAGTACCCCGTTGTGACAGTGGGAACGTCCAATGCCGATATGCAGTCTACGTATCCTGCTACCATCAAGGGCGTGCAAGATGTGGAAATCCGTCCGAAGGTACAGGGATTCATCACGCAGATTAATGTGAAGGAAGGTCAGACAGTTAGTGCTGGTCAGACCTTGTTCGTTTTGGATAACGCAACGTATCAGGCACAAGTCCGTATGGCAGAAGCTTCCGTGAATACTGCCCAGCAGCAAGTGAATACTACTCAGTTGACATATGAGAATGCCAAGTTGTTGCATGCCAACAAGGTGATTGGTGACTATGAGCTGCAGACCTCACAGAATTCGTATGAGAGTGCCAAGGCACAATTGGCGCAGGCTAAGGCATCACTGGCTTCAGCTCGTGAGACGCTGAGTTTCTGTTTTGTGAAAAGTCCAGCCGCTGGTGTCGTTGGTACCCTTCCTTATAAGAAAGGTGCTTTGGTTAGTGCCTCCAACTCATTGACGACCGTTTCTAATATCTCGTCAATGGATGTCTATTTCTCTGTGACGGAGAAAGATGCGATGGTCATTTCCGCTAATGGTCTTAATAGTATTCCTGCTGTGAAATTGCAATTGGCTGATGGAACTGTTTATACCCATGAAGGTAAGGTAACCAAAATGAGCGGTGTCATTGATCAGGCTACAGGTACCGTACAGTTGATAGCCTCTTTCGTCAATCCTGAGAAGAAACTGAAGAGTGGTGGCGCTGGCACGATTATCATCCCTCGTATCGCCTCTTCTGCCATCATTATCCCTCAGTCATGTGTATCAGAGGTGCAGAACAAGAAGTTTGTCTATACCTTGGGTAAGGATAATAAAGTAAAATATACTGAGATCAAGGTGGATCCCCAGAACGATGGTAATAATTACATTGTGACAGATGGTCTGAAGACTGGTGATAAATATGTAACCAATGGTGTTACCAAACTTACTGACGGTATGGAGATTGTACCCATCACGCCAGAGAAGTACCAGCAGAAGATCAATGAGCAAGCAAAGGCAATGTCAGCCGGTGACATCGTGGGAGCAATGAAGAAATAAGAAGTAAGAAAATATGACTTTTACGACATTTATTAAACGCCCGGTACTCTCGACGGTGATCTCTATCCTCATCGTCCTGTTGGGTTTTATCGGATTGGTGTTGCTGCCTATAGAGCAGTACCCCAATATAGCACCCCCTACTGTTGCGGTATGGACCAATTATCCTGGTGCTGACGCAGAGACGGTGAAAAACTCCGTAGTTACACCTCTAGAGGAGAGCATCAACGGTGTGGAGGGAATGGACTACATCACCTCCACGTCATCCACTGGATCGGCACAGCTCTCTATTCTCTTTCGTCAGGGTATGAATCCTGATATGTGTGCCGTCAATGTTCAGAACCGTGTCTCCCAGGCTCAGGCATTGCTGCCTGCCGAGGTAACACGTATGGGTGTGACGGTGACGAAGCGACAGACTTCACAGGTGCTGATGTTCACGCTGACCTCTGATGGTCGCTACGACGATGAGTTCCTGACCAACTATAGTAATATTAACATCATTCCTGCCATCAAGCGTATTCAGGGCGTGGGTGACGTACAAAGCCCTGGTCTGAAGACGTACTCCATGCGTATCTGGCTGAAGCCTGATGTGATGAAACAGCATAATCTGATGCCGTCAGACATCAGTAATGTCCTTGCCGAACAAAATATCGAGGCTGCCCCTGGTAGCTTTGGTGAGCAGTCGGATGTCGCCTATGAGTATGCCATGCGTTATACGGGTCGTCTGAAGACTGCCGAGGAATTTGGTAATATTATCATATCTAGCGATGCCAATGGTCAGACATTGAAACTGAAGGATGTGGCACGTATAGAGCTGGGTGGTCAGCAGTATTCTGTTGCGATGAAAAACAACAACCTGCCGTCAGTGCTGGGTATGGTACAGCAGATTGCTGGATCGAATGCCAATGAGATTGCCAAGCAAGTTAAAGCAGAGCTGGAAGAACAGGCGAAACTGTTTCCACCGGGTATGATATATAAAATCAATTATGACGTAACGGAATTTCTATATGCCTCTATCGAGGAGGTAGTGTTTACGCTGGTCTTCACCCTTATCTTGGTGTTCATCGTGATATATGTCTTCCTGCAGGACTGGCGCTCGACACTGATTCCGTTGATTGCAGTTCCTGTATCGCTAATTGGTACATTCTTCTTCCTTAGTGTGTTCGGTTTTTCCATTAACCTTCTGACGTTGTCCGCCTTGCTGTTGGCAATTGCCATTGTGGTGGACGATGCTATCGTGGTGGTTGAAGCAGTACATGCTAAACTCGACCAAGGTTATAAGTCTCCACTGACAGCTTCTATTGATGCCATGAATGAGATTTCTGGTGCTATTATTTCTATTACGTTGGTGATGGCGTCAGTGTTTATTCCTGTGTCGTTTATCGGTGGAGCCTCAGGTACCTTCTATCGTGAGTTCGGTGTAACGATGGCTGTGAGCATTTTTATTTCAGCATTGAACGCCTTAACACTATCTCCAGCACTATGTGCCATCTTCCTGAAACCGCACGATACAGAGGAACATGAGAAGAAAATATCAATGATAGATCGTTTCCATGCTTCTTTCAATACGGCTTTTAATGCTACGACAGATAAATATAAAGGGGTGGTTGAGAAACTGGTACGCAAGCCCTTTGCTATTATCGTGACCGTCCTTATCGGTATCGTTGTATTGGTGGCTACGATGGCTACGACTAAGACAGGTTTGGTACCTGACGAGGATACAGGAACGATTTTCTGTACTATCTCGATGCCACCAGCTACCTCTGTGGAGCGCACCAAGCGTATCATCAGTCAGGTGGATAGTATACTGGGTGCCGATCCAGCCATCCAGAGTCGCGAGCAGATTCAAGGTTATAACTTCATAGCAGGTTCTGGCTCTGACCAGGCAACCTTTATTATTAAGTTGAAGCCGTTCTCAGAGCGACAGAAGGGATTTTTCTGGAAGCTTAGCGGACTATGGCAGGGTGACGGTATCTACCGTTTTTTCCTCAATCCGTACGAGTCGAATGGTGTGCTTGCTCAAATTTACCTGAAGACAGCTCATATCAAGGATGCACAGATTCTGGCGTTCGCACCACCTATGATTCCTGGATTCTCTGCAAACTCAGGTATATCTATCGTGATGCAGGATCGTACCGGCGGTTCTCTTGATAAATTCTTCGGTATTGTAAAGGATTACCTTGCTGAATTGAACAAACGTCCAGAGTTCCAAACGGCACAGACCTCCTACAACCCGAACTATCCACAGTACATGTTGTATGTTGATGTCGCTAAGTGTAAGCAGTCTGGCATCTCACCAAATACGGTGCTTACCACGCTGCAAGGATACTATGGTGGCCTATATGCTTCTAACTTCAATGCTTACGGTAAACTCTATCGTGTGATGATTCAGGGCTCGCCGGAGACCCGTATGACACCAGAGTCGCTGAACAGTATCTATGTCCGTACACCGGGTGGCATGTCTCCCGTACAGGAGTTCTGTCGTATGGAACGTGTCTATGGACCGTCGAACATCAACCGCTTCAACCTGTTTACCGCTATTAACGTAACGGCAACAGTGGCTGATGGCTACTCTACGGGTGAGGCTATCAAAGCAGCCCAGGAAGTGGCTGCAGAGATGTTGCCACAGGGTTATACCTACGAATATTCAGGTCTGACTCGTGAGGAGGCGAAGGCATCGAACACCACAGCTGTTATCTTCGTGTTGTGTATCATCTTTATTTATCTTATTCTGTCGGCACAGTATGAATCGTATATCCTACCGCTTGCCGTAGTACTCTCTGTACCCTTCGGTCTAGCAGGCTGTTTCTTGTTTACTATGCTTTTCGGACACTCCAATGATATATACATGCAGATTTCACTGATTATGTTGATTGGTCTGTTGGCGAAGAACGCCATCTTGATTGTACAGTTTGCCTTGGAGCGTCGTCAGACGGGTATGGCGATCTCCTGGTCGGCAATCTTGGGTGCTGCAGCTCGTCTGCGTCCTATCTTGATGACTTCATTGGCGATGGTTATCGGTCTGTTGCCGATGATGTTTGCCTCAGGTGTAGGTAAGAATGGTAACCAGACACTGGGTGCCGCTGCTGTGGGTGGTATGTTGATCGGTACACTCTGTCAGATAATGGTGGTTCCCGCTTTGTTCGTTATCTTCCAGTCATTACAGGAAAAGGTTAATCCGATGAAGTTTGAGGATGAAGAGGAGAACTCTGATGTTGCCACAGAGATTTCCCAGTATGCTCATCGTCCTGTAGACTATAAATTAGAGGAGTAAGAAAGTATGAAGAAGATCATGATATTCGTTGCCGCAACGATATTATTTGGCGGTTGTGGTGTATATAATAAGTATGAGCGTCCAGAAGTGGATACGAAAGGGCTCATTCGTGATGCAGTTAGTGATGTGGATACATTAGTGGTAGCACCGCAAGATACAGCTTCGTTTGGTAACCTGCCCTGGCGTAGTATATTCACGGACCCGCTACTGCAAACCCTTATAGAACGAGGATTGCAGAAGAATGCCAATCTGCAGAATGCGGCTCTCACTGTCCAAATGTATGAGGTTATGTTGAAGGCAGCAAAGCTAGCATTCCTGCCAGCGATTAATTTTGGAAGCAATTCTGTCGGTTATATCCAGACGCTTTATACGGATCCTTCGCAGACTCTCAAATCCTACACGTTCCCAATGACAGCTTCATGGACCTTGGATCTCTTCGGCAATATCTTGTCACAGAAGCGTTCTACCCAGATGAAGTTACTTGGTTTTAAGGACTATCAAATGGCTGTGCGTGCACAGGTTATCAGCGGTATTGCCAACAGTTATTATACCTTGTTGATGCTTGATGAGCAGCTCCGTATTGCTACGGAGATGTCGGGCATGGCGAAAGAGACCTGGGAGATGATGAAGTTACAGTATCAGCTGGGACGTATACGTTCTACTGGTGTACAGAGTGCGGAGGCTGCCTATCTGTCCACACAGACACAGATCAATGAGTTTAAGCGTCAGATACGTGCCACAGAGAATGCCTTGTCTTTACTGATAGGACAGGCAGGTCAGCAGATTCCTCGTTCTACACTCGCAGAGCAATCACTTCCTTCTGAGTTCTCTACAGGTGTGGGCATGGCGCTACTGAAGAACCGTCCTGATGTTCATAATGCTGAGATGCAACTGGCTTCCTGCTTTCATGATGTGCAGACCGCTCGCTCGAAATTCTACCCCACGATTAGTGTAGGCTTTACAGGATCCTTCGGTAATTCTGGTGGTACACTCAATCCTGGTAAATGGCTTACTAATCTCTTTGGTAATCTCACACAGCCCATTTTCAATCGTGGTGCCTTGACTGCTAATCTTAAGGTGTCAAAGATACAGTATGAGCAAGCTTTTAATACTTGGCAGAATGCTATCCTCTCGGCTGGTAATGAGGTCAGCAATGCCCTCGTGAATTATAATAGCTATGATAGAAACAGCAAACTGGAAGCACAGCGTGTTGAGATTCTCGCAAAGAGTGTGGAGGATACTCGTGCACTTTACAAGAGTAGTGGCTCTTCCTATCTGGAGGTCCTGACGGCGCAGACCCAGTTGCTCAATGCCCAACTTAACAAGGTTAACAACGATTTTGCCAAGATGCAGACGGTGGTATCACTATATACGGCACTCGGTGGCGGAGGAAAATAAGTTTATAGTTTATATTAAGAGTTTAGAGTTATGGCAAGTGAAATAAGTCCCAAGGCCGAGATAGATCCCAGAGCGAAGATCGGCAATAATTGTAAGATATTCCCCTTTGTGTATATCGAGGGTGATGTGGTGATTGGCGACGACTGTATCATCTTCCCCTTCGTCAGCATTTGTAATGGTACCCGCATGGGTAATAAGAATAAGATTCACCAAGGTACAGTCATTGGAGCTTTGCCTCAGGACTTTGAATTCTGTGGTGAAAAGACTGAGTGTATAGTTGGTGATAATAACATCTTCCGTGAGAATGTGGTTGTTAACCGAGCTACTCATAAAGGTGGAAAAACTGTTATAGGTAACGACAATGTACTGATGGAGGGCGCCCATATCTCTCACGATACGAAAGTGGGTAATCGATGTGTCTTTGGTTATGGTACTAAGATCGCAGGTGACTGTGAGATTGAGGATGGCGTGATATACTCTTCCAGTGTCATTGAGAATGCCAAGACCCGTGTGGGACGTGGGGCTATGATACAGGCAGGAACTACGTTCTCTAAGGACGTGCCACCTTTTATTATCTGTACTAAGAATGTGGAGTATGGGGGCGTGAATATGCAGGTGGCTCGTCTTCATGGTGTTGATGAGAAAACGTTGAAGCATTTAGCTAATGCCTATCGCCTTCTGTTTCATGGTAAGACCTCCACGTTTGATGCTGTCAACCAAATAGAGGAACAGGTACCTGATGGACCGTTTATCCGTCACATCATCGAGTTTATCCGTGCCTCTAAGATAGGCATCATTACGAAGATGTAAATCCTAATAACTTGCAGAGCAGGGTATCCCTGCCGCTATCACACGGTCGCGAATGGCATCCAACTGTTCGCGACTTGCTTTTTCTAATCCTTGCGCTGGTGTCTCACGGTCAATGGTATAGACCATCACTTGCTGGGGCTTGACTTGTTTGATGACCTCCAGCCAGGGAACTACATATTCTTCACCGGTGTTGTCAACGGACTCCATTGACTGTTGAATGGTACCCCGCATGAACATTGTCTGGATAATGAGATGTCCGTGGAACGCCTTCATATGTTCAATGATGGCATTGACATCATAAGTGCCGTTGGGATGGTCTACCTTATTGATATAGTCGGGATCAACGGTGTCCAGTTTGAGAATGTTGTCATCTACTTTCATCAAAGCATCATGAACCTGCTGGCGGTGGATCATTGTCGAGTTACTCAGTACGCATACTTTCGCTTTTGGACAGTATTGGTCACGCAACAGAATGGTGTCATAGATGATCTCCGCAAAATGGGGGTGGCACGTCGGCTCTCCATTCCCTGCGAAGGTTAGCACGTCGGGCAACTGTCCTTCAGTTGTCATCTTTTGAAGCTTCTTCTCCAAAGCTTGTGCTACTTCTTCTCGAGTAGGCAAGGGAAGGGTAGGCCGGTGGTCTTCATTAAAGCCGCATTCACAATAGATACAGTCGAAGGAACAAACCTTGCCATCAGCAGGCAGAAGATTGATACCCAAGGAGATACCCAGTCTTCGACTGTGTACCGGACCGAATATAGGGGAGGGATAAATAATCGTACTCATAGGTGTCGTGTTATCATTTCGATTGCAAAATTAGTAAATAAAACGTAAATTGTTTTGTTTTTAGACTGATTTATTGTAAATTTGCAGCAAATTAGGTGTATTACGTCTAAAAAGGAAATGGGAAACAAAAGAAAAAGAACCCGCAACCGTCGTGGTATGCAGGTTGTTACACTTTGTATCAGTACTACAATGGTATTGATATTATTAGGTATGGTGGTGTTTTCTGTCTTACTGGCTCGTAACTTGTCGAACCATATGAAAGAGAATCTGACCGTTACTGTAATGCTGAAAGATTATGTATCCGTAAACCAAGCACATCGTCTCTGCCGTGACCTGTACCATCGTCCCTTTGCTCGCAATATCGATTATATCAGCAAGGAACAAGCACAGAAGGAACAGACGAAAGAACTGGGTAGCGACCCATCGGAGTTTCTTGGCTTCAATCCCTTTTCTGCCACTTTGGAGATTCAGTTAAAGTCTGATTATGCCAACCGTGACTCGCTGAAATGGATTGTCAAGGAGATACGGAAGGATGCCCGTGTCAGTGATATTGCCTACATGGAGGATCTAGTGGATCAGGTGAATTTCAATCTGAGTCGTATCAGTATCATCCTGTTGGTATTGGCGGTACTGCTAACTTTTGTGTCTTTCTCTCTGATTAGTAATACGGTACGCCTGAGTGTTTATGCCCGACGTTTTATTATCCATACCATGAAACTGGTTGGCGCATCTTGGGGTTTTATTCGTCGCCCGTTCATTCGCAATGCCGTCATGGTCGGTCTCATCGCAGCCATCTTGGCGAATATCGTATTAGGTGCCTGTTTCTATGGGTTGTATTTGACACAGCCAGGTATACTGACTATTATACAGTGGGAGGAACTTGCCATTACAGCTGGTGCGGTATTTCTTTTCGGACTATTAATCACGGCGCTGTGTGCATGGCTTGCCGTCAATAAGTTCTTGAAGATGACGGCGGGAGAGCTTTATAAGATTTAGTTTGTAGTTCAAAGTTTTTAATTTATGGATAAGAGAAATTTAGCATTTGATCGTGTCAACTATATTCTTTTGGTCGTGGGCATGGTGATTGTTGTCATCGGTTTTATCTTGATGAGTGGTGCAGGCTCTACGGAGAGTGCTTATAATCCTGATATTTTCAGTGCCCGTCGCATCAAAGTAGCCCCGCTGGTATGTCTCTTCGGCTTTGTGTCTATGATTTATGCCGTAATGCGTAAACCTAAAGATAAGGAGGTAGAGAAATGAACTGGTTGGAAACGGTTATTATTGCTATTGTTGAAGGTTTGACGGAGTTTTTGCCTGTTTCCTCAACGGGACATATGATTATCACCCAGAACTTATTGGGAATCCCTCAGGGCGACCCGTTCGTCCATGCTTTTACATTCATTATTCAGTTTGGAGCCATCTTGTCGGTAGTCTGTCTCTATTGGAAGCGTTTCTTTCAGTTTGACCATAGTCCAGCGCCTGCAAGCAGCAGTCTGTTGCAGCGACTCAAACATAAGTATTATTTTTACTGGTTGCTAATCGTCGGTGTCATTCCTGCAGTCGTGATAGGACTGTTGGCGAAAAAGTCAGGACTGCTGGACTGGCTGCTTGATAGTGTATTGGTGGTTGCTATTATGCTGGTTGTAGGTGGCATCTTCATGTTGTTCTGTGACAAGTTGTTCAATAAGGGCTCAGACAATAATAAGGTCAACGAGAGACGTGCGTTTAACATTGGTCTTTATCAGTGTATCTCTGTGATACCAGGTGTGTCACGCTCGATGGCAACCATCGTGGGCGGTATGACACAAGGATTGACCCGTAAGCGTGCGGCGGAGTTCTCTTTCTTCCTTGCCGTGCCGACTATGGCAGGTGCTACGTTGCTTGACTTGATGGATCTGCTGAAAGAGGATGCCGCATGGGCTACTCCACATAACATCACTATGTTGCTGCTAGGATGTGCTGTCGCCTTCGTGGTTGCATTGTTTGCCATGAAATGGTTTGTGTCTTTCTTAACAAAATATGGCTTTAAGGCATTTGGTATTTATCGTATCATAGTCGGTGGTATCATCATCGTGTTGTTGCTGACGGGTCACTCTCTTGCAATGGTTGACTAATGAACTTTCTCACAGGCGAATATATCTACATTAACAAGCCCTACGGTATGACATCTTTTGGTGCCTTGGCGTATGTCCGGACTCGTATCTCAAGGAAAGTGGGAGTTAAACGGGTCAAGACAGGACATGCCGGAACCCTCGATCCCTTGGCAACTGGGGTGCTGATTCTCTGTACGGGGAAGAAGACCAAGGAGATAGAACGCCTGCAGCTTCATGACAAGGAATATACCGCTACGCTGCAATTGGGTAGTACTACTCCTAGTTATGACCTTGAGCATGAGGTGGATCAAACTTACCCTACGGAGCATATCACCCGTGAACTGATAGAGGAAGTGCTGACGAGTTTTGTTGGTGACATTCAGCAGGTGCCTCCCCAATATTCTGCCTGTAAGATAGGGGGCGATCGTGCCTATGAGTTGAAACGTAAAGGTAAGGAGGTGCAGTTGGCTGCCAAGACAATCCATATCAGTGAACTGGAGCTCACCGACTTCCAGCCAAAGACCATGCAGATGAGTATCCGTGTCTGTTGTGGCAAGGGTACTTACATCCGCTCTCTGGCTCGTGACATCGGAAGGGCTCTTCATAGCGGAGCTCATTTGACAGCGCTCTGCCGCACGCGACTGGGGAGTGTGCGCATTGAAGACTGCATCACCATCGATAATTTCTCTGCCTGGCTTGACCAGCAAGAGATTGAGGGATTGTCATATCATAATAACGAAATTCAGAAATAATGAAATAATCAATGAAACTATCACAATTCAAATTCAAACTGCCAGAGGCACAGGTGGCATTAGAACCGCCTCATAAAGTTTTTGAGAACGAGGATGGTACGGTAGAGAAGGTCTACCGTCGTGACGAATGTCGTCTGATGGTGGTGCATCGTAAGAGCCAGACCATCGATATGTTCCAGAAGGATGACAAAGGCAAGGATACCGACCAGCCGCTGTTATTTCGAGATATTGTGAACTACTTCGAAGAGGGTGATGCTATGGTCCTTAACGACACGAAGGTGTTCCCGGCACGTCTCTATGGCACGAAGGAGAAGACGGATGCCAAGATCGAGGTGTTCCTGTTGCGTGAGCTTAATGAGGAGTTACGCCTCTGGGACGTCCTGGTGGAACCGGCTCGTAAGATCCGTATCGGCAACAAGCTGTTCTTCGAGGATGATGGTCCAATGGTAGCTGAGGTGATAGATAATACCACCAGTCGTGGAAGGACACTGCGTTTCCTCTATGACTGTCCTCACGATGAGTTCAAACGTGAGTTGTTCGCCTTGGGTTCCGCCCCTGTTCCTCGTTATATTATTGATAATCGTGAGGTGACAGCGGATGATATGGAGAACTTCCAGACCATCTATGCTAAGAACGAGGGAGCCGTGACGGCTCCAGCCTCGGGACTGCATTTCAGTCGTGAGTTGATGAAGCGTCTGGAGATTTATGGAGTTAATTTCTCTTATATCACTGTCCATTGTGGCTTGGGTTGCTTTGACCCGATAGAGGTAGAGGACCTTACCAAGCATAAGATGAGCTCGGAGCAGATGATGATCAAGGCGGAAGCATGTAAGGTGGTGAATGACGCGAAGGCTGGCGGTCATCGCATCTGTGCTGTGGGTGTCAGCACCCTACGTGCCACGGAATCGGCAGTGGGTACTGACGGTCTGTTGAAGGAGTTCGACGGATGGACGAATAAGTTCATCTTCCCTCCTTATGATTTCGGACTCGCTAACTCGTTGATCTCTAATTTCTACCATCCCGAGTCTACCATGATGATGGCGACAGCGGCGTTTGGTGGTTACGAATTGGTCTATGAGGCTTATGAGCAGGCTGTGAAGAACGGCTATATGTTTGGATGCTATGGTGATGCGATGCTGATCCTCGATGACTAGTCATCAGGTGTATTTGGGTCTCGGTTCGAACCTGGGCGACAGGGAGGGGAATATCCGTAAGGCAATAGACCTTCTCCATGAACGGGTTGGAGAGGTCGTCCGACAGTCGTCGCTGATAGAGACAGTCCCTTGGGGCTTCGAGTCTGAGCATCGCTTCCTTAACGGGGTCATACTCTGTGAGACAACCCTCACCCCTCGCCAGGTGCTCAAGGTGACACAGAAGATAGAGCGGGAATTGGGAAAAACGAAGGCTCACGCTACCAAGCGTCAACTTTCAATGTTGAACTCTCAACTTCCAACTTTTAAAGACCGCCCCATCGACATTGACATCCTGCTCTACGATGACTGGGAGGTGGAGGAGCCTGACTTAAAAATACCACATCCGTTGATGCGAGAACGTGATTTTGTCATGATTCCTTTGAAAGAAATATTATAACACTAAAACAAACTGCGTATGAAAAAACTATTTCTGACAATTGTGGCAGCACTGGCTGTCAGCCTGAGTGTGCAAGCGGATAACCCGTACAAGAAGTTTACGGAGAATTTACCGTTCACTATGCCGGAGATCAGTGCTCCCGAAATTCCTGACCATCAGGTGAAACTCACTGATTTCGGAGCCATAGGTGATGGTGTGACCCTCAATACGGAGGCATTTGCCAAGGCGATTGATGCCCTGAGTAAGAAGGGTGGTGGTAAATTAATCGTCCCACAGGGAGTATGGCACACAGGACCTATCGTTCTCAAGAGTAATATCGAGTTGCACCTCAGAGCTGGTGCCGTCATCCTCTTTGCAGCTGACGAGAGTCTGTATCCCATCATTGAGACTTCCTTTGAGGGCTTGGACACCCGCCGCCTGCAGTCACCAATCTATGCCAAGGGTGCAACGAATATCGCCATCACGGGTAAGGGTGTGATTGACGGTAACGGTCAGTACTGGCGTCCTGTCAAGAAAGGAAAGGTGACAGAGGCACACTGGAAGGAACTGCTCGCTATTCCCGGCAGTCAGGAGATGAAACCCGGCTACTGGGTCCCTTCCGCCGGTTATGCCAGAGGTGAACAGGGGGCGAATATGAACGTACCCAATGCCCAGACCGAGGAAGAGTGGAATGCCATCAAGCGTTTTCTGCGTCCTGTGATGATCTCTTTCGTGCAGTGTAAGAATGTGATGCTGAAAGGGGTAATTTTCCAAAACTCTCCCGCTTGGAACCTCCATCCACTGATGTGTGAGAACGTGATTATCGATCAGGTGTTAGTACGTAACCCCAGTTACGCACAGAATGGGGATGCCCTTGACTTGGAGTCATGTAAAAACGCTCTCATCGTCAACTCTCGTTTCGATGCAGGTGATGATGGCATCTGTATCAAGAGCGGTAAGGATGCCGACGGTCGTCGTCGTGGCAGACCTTGTGAGAACGTGGTGGTCGACGGCTGCACCGTCTTCGCCGGACATGGTGGTTTTGTTGTCGGCTCGGAGATGAGTGGTGGCGTGAGGAACATCCTCGTGGAAAACTGTCAATTCCTCGGAACAGATGTCGGCTTGCGTTTCAAGTCTACCCGTGGTCGTGGTGGTATCGTGGAGAATATATATATTAATAAGGTGTCAATGACGGATATCAAGACGGATGCTATTACCTTTAATATGTATTATGGTGGAAAGTCTGTCGCCGAGATGCTTGCTGATGGTGACAACCCTGACAATACTACTAAGATGCCTGTGACGGAGGAGACTCCCATCTTCCGTAATATCGATATTAAGAATGTCATCTGCAATGGCGCAGGACGTGCCATGGAGTTTAATGGTTTACCTGAGATGCCCATTAACGGCATCACCCTTCAGGATGTGAATATCCTTGCCAAGAAGGATGCCGTGTTTACTAACTGTGAGCATATCAAGAAGAAAAACGTGAATATCACGATACAGAAATAACAAAAAGAAATCCCGCTCCAATTGGAACGGGATTTCTTTTTTGTCCTTACATCTTATTTACGCAGACCAAGTGCCTTCACAATAGCACGGTAGCGGTTGATGTCCTTGTTGTAGAGATACTTCAGGAGCTTACGACGCTGACCTACCATCTTTGTCAGGGAGCGAGCGGTACCAAAGTCCTTGTGGTTCTTCTTCAGATGCTCTGTCAGGTGACTGATACGATAGGTGAACAATGCAATCTGGCTCTCTGCGGAACCTGTGTCTGTTACTGCCTTGCCATGCTTCTCAAAGATCTCTTTCTTTTTTGCTGAATCTAAATACATAATTTTGATGATTTAATTGTTAATATAATACATCTTTCGGATGCCTGCCACCCTCATCGGAAGTGGGGTACATCGTCAAATGCGGGTGCAAAGGTACAACTTTTTTGCAAAACGGACAAATATTTATTGGAAAAGTTGTACCTTTGCACCCGAATTAAAAGGAAAAGGAATATGCAGGATATCCGTAACATTGCGATTATCGCACATGTAGACCACGGCAAGACGACGCTCGTGGACAAGATGATGCTGGCAGGTAATCTGTTTCGTGAGGGACAGAACCTTAGTAGTCAGGTGTTGGACGCTAACGATCTGGAGCGTGAGCGAGGCATCACGATTCTTTCGAAGAATGTAAGTATTAACTGGAAAGGAACAAAGATCAACATCATCGACACACCGGGACACTCGGACTTCGGTGGTGAGGTGGAGCGTGTGCTCAATATGGCAGACGGCTGCCTGCTGCTGGTGGATGCCTTCGAGGGTCCGATGCCACAGACACGTTTTGTGTTGCAGAAGGCGTTGCAGATAGGACTGAAACCTATCGTGGTGGTCAACAAGGTCGATAAACCGAATTGTCGTCCGGAGGAGGTATATGAGATGGTCTTCGACCTGATGTTCTCATTGGATGCGACGGAGGATCAGTTGGACTTCCCCGTTGTCTATGGCTCCGCGAAGAACGGATGGATGGGTGAGGACTATAACACACCCACTAATGACATCACCTACCTGCTGGACAAGATCGTGGAGGTGATTCCTGCACCTAAGCAGTTGGAGGGTACACCACAGATGCTGATTACCTCTCTTGACTATTCGAGCTATACAGGTCGTATCGCTGTGGGTCGTGTTCATCGTGGCAGCCTGAAAGACGGACAGCAGGTGACCATCGCCCATCGTGACGGTACCATGGAGAAGACGAAGATTAAGGAACTGCATACCTTCGACGGTATGGGACATACCCGTACCGACCAGGTAGACTGTGGTGATATCTGTGCCGTCATCGGCTTGGAGAGATTCGAGATTGGTGACACCATCTGTGATGCCGAGAACCCGGAGGCGCTGCCACCTATTGCCATCGACGAGCCTACCATGTCGATGCTCTTCACCATTAACGACTCTCCTTTCTTCGGCAAAGAGGGTAAGTTCGTGACCTCCCGTCATATCAACGACCGTCTGGAGAAGGAACTGGAGAAGAATCTCGCTCTCCGTGTAGAACCTTTCGAGGATGCAACAGACCGCTGGGTGGTCAGTGGTCGTGGTGTGCTGCATCTCTCCGTCCTCATCGAGACGATGCGTCGTGAGGGTTATGAGCTGCAGGTCGGACAGCCTCAGGTTATATATAAGGAGATTGACGGACAGAAATGTGAACCTATCGAGGAACTGACGATCAATGTCCCGGAGGAGTTCGCCTCTAAGATGATTGACATGGTGACACGCCGTAAGGGAGAGTTGACATCGATGGAGTCCCAGGGTGAACGTACGAATATCGAGTTTGACATCCCTTCCCGTGGTATTATAGGACTGCGTACCAACGTGCTGACGGCTTCACAGGGTGAGGCGATCATGGCACACCGCTTCAAGGAATACCAACCATACAAAGGGGATATCGAGCGTCGTGTTAACGGCTCGATGATTGCCTTGGAGACAGGTACTGCCTTCGCTTATTCGATTGATAAGTTACAGGACCGTGGTAAGTTCTTCATTGACCCGGGTGAGGAGGTTTATATGGGCCAGGTAGTCGGCGAGCATGTCCATGACAACGACCTCGTGGTGAATGTCGCCAAGGCAAAGCAGTTGACGAACGTCCGTGCCTCTGGTACGGATGACAAGGCTCGTATCATCCCCAAGACTGTCATGTCACTCGAAGAGTGTCTGGAGTATATCAAGGAAGATGAGCTCGTGGAGGTTACTCCCCAGTCGATGCGTATGCGTAAGATCATCCTTGACCACGACCAGCGTAAAAAAGCAAATAAACAATAAAACATCTCCCCTTCTCCCGTTTCTTCGTGAAACGGCGGTGTATAGGGCGTTTCAGTACGGGAGTAGTTGTCGCAACTACTCCCGTACTAGTCCCTTTTTTATGCACTTTTTTGTGGTATCGCTTTGTAATAGGCGACATGACTATGCTCCACATGCTCATAGCCTAAGTCCCTCATGGCGAATCCAAGTTGAATCCTGCTGCTTCTGTCAATCTTGACGAAGGGGTATTCCTGCTGGATGACTTTCAACATCTCTGTGCTATTGATAGTCTTGATACGTTCTCCCTCCTTGGGTTTCCTGAAACATACCTTGATCATCTCGGCAATGTCTTTCTGCTCCATGTAGTTGAGGTTCAACTCTTGGATACGGGCCACTTCCGCATTGTTGAACCAATAGGGTACCTTCAATTCCCTAATCTCATAAAGCACCTGTGCATACAACTGCTCATAGTCAATCTCATCCTCGTTGTCGATGAGTTGTCCTTGGGGTACCGCCAGACAGATGTATCGGCGTGAACCAGTGGCATCCGTCAGCGGATGGGGATTGTTGGTGGTGGCGACGAAGGAGGCAAACCTTGGACGGTCTTCTTGCGAGCAGCCGAAGATAGGACGACCGTTGACCTTCGACTTCGACAGGGTCTGTTTCAGATGGGCATGCTGACTGGGACGTATGGCCTCCAACTCGTCGAGGTTCACCAGCAGGTTGTTGGTCAGTGCCATCTCCTTGTCGAACTTGTTCGAGAGGTTCAGATGGTCGAGGAAATACTCTCGCAGGTGGGGTGGGAGCAGTCGGGTGACGAAGGTTGTCTTGCCACATCCCTGTGCACCTATTAAAATAGGTACGCACTCGTTACCATGAATGGTGTCCATTTGCAACCAGTGAGCGACCATCGAGCGGATCCATACGGCAAGGAACCCATGCTGCTCGGTCGTGATACCAGGTAGTCTGCCGAACAACTTCGCTACATGGTTCTGTCCGTCCCACTTTGCCAGGTGTTCCAGGAAGTCCTGGACAGGATTGAACGTTGGAACCTCCTCGGAATGAATCAGTTCCAAGATTTCCGTTTTCGGACTCCCTTTCTCACAGACTCCCTCTCGCTTGGCACGGATGATGATGCTGTTCAGCGCCTGTTGGGTGAGTGTCCTGTAAACAAGTTCCTCTGCAGGAAGGGTTGCGAACTCTACCTTTCCGCTCAATACGTTGCGACGGAAGAGGTAATTGTCTTGGAGGAATAACTCTGTGCCTAGAGTTCCCTCCTGCGAAGCCGTAAGGGTCTCGCTTTGTGAATTGGAATTTTTAAACATAGTTTGTTAATAAATTTAGTTAATAATGTGTTCTCAAAAGCAATGGCAAAGATACAAAAAAATAATCCCTTTTGCAATACCTTTTAGGAGGCACACCCCTTCCAGATACTAGGGATTTAAGATTCCCATTATCGGGATACCCCGTACGAGATATCAGGAGTACCTCTACGAAGCCTCCGGAATGGGATTCCCAGATATTCGGAAAACCCTTGGGAATAATATTAATGGAGTATAAAAATTATAAACGTCCTTCCTTCTTCGTCAGAAAGTGAAGAAATCATATACATAGGCATAATGTTCGAAGACCAGGTTTTCCGTATAGCCAGTGCGTTGGAAGAGTTGGATAATCCACTTCTGTTGCTCCTCATTCAGCATCCGTTCGCCATTGTTATAACGATAGTAATTGCTGGTGCCGTTGAGATATTGTCGCATAGCAGTACGTAATCCCCTTTCATGTTTGCTCCTCACCTCCTCGAATAGTTTGCCGAAACCCCATGCCATCTTGACGGGCTGACCAGTGGCAAATAGTCGGCAACCCCTCTCTGTCATCTTTATATTCGGATAGACAGCAGGTCCCCAGTCCCGATCCTCTGGCATTTCCTTGCCAGCAAGATACCTCAGACACTCGTCCTTCATAGGACATGTTTCCATAAAACATAGTTGATACCCTTTAGGTACATTCCGATAATCGGCTCTGATAGTTAGATCCTTTGTTGTCATTAATAGTTATGAAATTAATGGTTTGTAATTAATGTTGATAATATCATAGTTGATATATCGACTACAAAGTTACAACTTTTTCTCGAATCCACTAGCCTCCCCACCTCTCTTTTTTCACAAAAAGGAGATGAGCCTGCAAAAAAGGGAGTAGTACGGGAGTAGTTATGCCAACTACTCCCGTACCGAAATGCCCTGTACATCGGCATTCCAAGAGAAAACGGGAGAAGGGGAGTAGTTTTTAATTAATCTTTATTCTGTTCACAGGGAATCTGACACCAGAAGGTGGAGCCATGACCTAATCCTTCGCTGGTGACACCGATGGTGCCGCCGCAACGCTCTACAATACTCTTGCTGATAGCCAGTCCCAGACCAGTTCCTTGCACAAACTCATCCAGTTTGACAAAACGCTCGAAGATGGAAGCCTGTTTCTCCTTCGGGATACCTGTACCCGTGTCTTCGCAGTAGATGTAGAGTCCGGGCTGCTGGTCGTCTCCCTCGCAATAGCGGTATCCCACCTTGATGTGTCCCTCCTTAGTGTATTTGATAGCATTAGTCACGAAATTGGTGATGATCTGTTGTATGCGTCCTTTGTCAAGGCGTGTGTTGAAGACCTGATAGGGATTGTCTTTGATGAACTGGACTTCAGGCTTCTGCATACGTTGCTCGATGGTCTGGCAGATGTCATTGAAGAACTGTGCGAAGTCCACGTCAGTGGGTTCGATGGCAAGAGGACGTGAGTCGATGTCGGATACCTCAAGGATATCGCTGATGAGCCGGAGGAGCATGTCACAGTTATTACGGATGATGCGTATGAACTCCTGCTTTTCGTTGGCATCGTCAACCATGGACAGCACGTCAGAGAATCCGACGATGGCGTTGAGAGGTGTTCGTATCTCATGTGTCATGTTGGCGAGGAAGGCAGCCTTGAGTCGTCCGGAGTTCTCAGCACGTGCCGTCTCAATGCGTAGCTTCTCCTGTGCTTCCATGAGCTCTGTGATATTACGCGAGAGTCCGAAATACTCGGTGAGTTGCCCGTCTTTATTGAAGATGGGGATGCCGGAGATGGAATACCATGTGGGCTCGCTATCGAAGAGTGTATGCTCGAAGGGCAGGATCGTATTGTATGGCTTGCCCTGTTGTATGGCACTGCGTATCTCTTCCATACCTTTCTCGCGGGCTTGTGGACTGATGGTCTCCAGATATTCCTCTATAGTCTCCGTGAATTCTGTCTGTCCGGTAGTACGTGACATGTTGACGATATCCTTCTCCGGGAGATAGTGCCAGATATACATCTTACTCTCCTTCAATAAGTAGCAGAGCTGTTCCTCATAGTGTTTGGCAGCCTTGTTGATGGCGTGCAGCTGGCGGTCATGCTCTCGCTGTCCTAGATAGATGTTACGCTCGGCGGTGATGTCACGGTTGGTGACGATATAGAAGACCAACTCATCATTGTCATTTATCACGGGACGGATGCGGGACTCAGAATATTTGTCTATTCCCATTTGCGGCTCGTGGATATGCTGACAGGTATGTAAGATCTCGCGAGTGCCAGGCAGATAGATACCTTTGAGGCTTGGGAAGTCAAAGAGCGAGGTGGTACGGTAATACTGCTCGTTCTTGTCGTTTATCTCGCAGAACTCGCGCATCTTCTGGTTGATGTCAAGGAGTTTGCCGTTGGCATCGTAGAATGACATCGCGACAAGGTTGGTGTCGAACATCTTCTTGTACTTGTTGGTAATGGTCTTAATGCGTTGGTTCTCGTTAAGCTCGTCAGTGATGTCCTTCGTGGTATAGACAATATAGAGCAGCTTCCCTGGCGACTGACTGTTGATGCTGTTTTCCCTTTCGGCGATGGCATTGCCGTAGAAGGTCCTCCAGCATGGTGACTCACTGGAGCCCTGATTAAGTCTGAGGGTCATGTCGAAGTGGTTGATGATACCAGATGCAAGCTGTTCGTTGAGTTCGTGAAACTGTCTGCCTTCCTCTTCGGGCATGCGCTTGAGGAACTCCTCTGGTGACATTCCGCCCTGTGGGATAATATCCCCGTATTTGTTGCGTAGCATATTGTTTTTGAAGTCCCACTCCACCACGAAGTAGTCACCCATGTTAAGAACCTGGTTCATTATCTGTCCCAGGTCAGAGCTCTCCTGTACTGACTGGCTGACCCTCTGGCGGACAATCTTTATGAGCGACAGCACGGCGACGGTTGCCAGGAACAGTCCTGCGAGGATATAGAGTGCTACAGGTGAGGTGTCGTCATGGATGCGCTCCGGGTGGAACCAGCGGTCATAGACCTCTTGCAGCTCGCCAGCCTGTTCCAGACGCGTGTACTGGTCGTCAATGATGCTGATCAGGTCTTTGTTGTAACCGATGATTCGCAGCTCGCCTGACGGGATGTCTATATCGTCGAGGACGATATTGTCGAGTCCAAGCTCTTGGATCTTATGACTCAGGGGTATCTCACCCCAGATAAAATATTTGTACTTGCCCTGGGTGATGCTCGTCAGGGCATCCTTCGGTGAGTGGTATTCAATAGTAAACGGATATGTGTCTCTTTGTGCAAGGACCATTGCCGCATAGTCGTCTTCCTTTAGGAGCAGCGTGTCTTTCGGCTGGAGCTTATTAAGCTGGTCCAGTGGGTTGGTATCTATGCGGCGTGCCAATTTCAGGTTGTAGTAGTTGATGTACTTGTGGGTTGACACATAGGGGGCATCTTTATAGAAGGCGTACAGAGCGTGTATGAGGTCTGCTTCCCGTCTCTGGAACATTTTAGTAGCGATATGCCATTCCTGCATGACAAACTGATGGGGAATGTCGAGTTGGTCGAGAATCAGGTTAAGTACGTCGACGTTATATCCGGCAGGCTGTCCCTCGGCGTTAATGAACTCGAAGGGACGGAAGTCCCAGTCGCATACAATAACCAATGGCTTCTCCTTGGTATATCCGAAGTGATTATCGGCGGAGAGGGAGGACCATAAGGAGAAAAGGCAGAGGAGTAATATCAGGGACCTTTTCATATATTGGAACGTATCTCGTATCATGCGTCTTTATTTTTCGTTATTCAATGATCGGACTTCACTCTTATACTTTGATGACATCGTCAGTACTGCAGGGGATGATGACCCATACGATAGTGCCTTTACCGACCTCGGACTTCAAGCGTATCTTGCCTCCCATCAGCCTGACAATCTCCTGGCAGATGACCAGTCCCAGTCCACTGCTGTTGCTGTCGGTGGTGACAAAACGCTCGAAAATCTTTCTTGTCTGGTCTTCGGAGATACCGCAGCCTGTGTCCTCGATGGCAATGGTGAGGTCCTCACCGTTATAGTCGAAGCGTGCCCGTACGTAACCAGAGGTGGTATGCCGCACAGCGTTGGAGATGATCTGGTCGATGATAATGCCCATATTAGTCAGGTCAATATCGAGTGTGAGATGCTCATAAGGCTTCTCGACGATATACCCAATGGCAGGCTGCTGGCTATTTTTCCACGCTGTCTGACAGCGTTCATCGAAGAAGACGGGGAAGTCGATGGGCTTGGGCTTGATTTCTATCATGTCAGCGTCAAGGCGTGACAGGAAGAGGATGTTGTTAATGAGGTTCAGCAGACTGCGTGAGTTCTTCTTGATTTCCTCGACAAAGAACTGCACGTCGTCACTGTTGTTGCTTTGCTCAATGAGTTTGGCAAAGCCAACCACTGAGTTGAGGGGAGTGCGGATCTCGTAGCACATATTATGCAGGAAGGCGTTTTTCACCTCTTCCACCTCTTGTGCTTTTCTGGTCTCCAGTGCCAGCAGCTCCTCGGTAGCCTTGATATCACTGATGTCACGGAACATACCGAAATAGTTGGTGACATATCCACTGTCGTTGGTAACCGGCACGAAGGAGAAAGACAGACATAGCGGTTTGTTCCCCTTGAGGCGGATGGTGGACTTGATGATGGCTTTCACGGGCTGGTGAGTGAGGCTGTCCATGGTGTTCATGATGCGCTGGACGGTGCTCTTCGATTCCTCGGCAGTCAGTGACAGGAGCCGCGTCTGTGTCAGCTGGTACTGAATGGCCTCAATCTTATTGTAAACCGTCAGCGTATGGGTGTCGGGCGAATAGTCCACAATACGCACCCCACCGTTCTTCAGTACGTAGTCGATGTTATGGATATAATCCTGTAGCTCGTCGGTTGCCTCCTGCAACTTGGTGACCTTCTTCTGAAGACTGGAGTAGGACTTGGCTAACTCCGTGACATCACGTCCTGTGCCGTAGATTCCCAACAGGCGACCGTCATCGTCACGGACAGGTACCAGCTGCAGCTCATAATACAGTTCATCGCGCCGCAGGACGCGATTGAGAGCGCGCTCATCGTCTGGCGATTTGTAGATCTGCGTCAGGTAGGTATATTCCAGATTGTCAAGGGAGAGGTCTGGCTCTCCGATAACATTCTGAATAGAGAAATGGCTATCGATGATCTGTTGGATATCAACACCGATACTCTCAACAGCCTTATTGTTCATGTCATCAATGATGCCGTGTTCGTCGTACGACACCGTGTCAACCAAGGCAGAGTTGAAGATATGCTTGTAGCGCAGCATCGTACTCTTCTGCTGTTGTTGGCGCAGGTGCGCCTTCGTAATATTGGTAGTGGCACCGATGAGGACTGTAGGGTTGCCATTCTTGTCACGCTTCATCACCGAGAAGTTGACGGAGAAGATATGTGATGTCTTGTCGTCCTTCTTGACGGCATGGAACTCCATGGTCTCTCTCTCTTTCTTACGATTGGCAATCTCACCGATCAGAATGCTGAGCCGTTCAAAGTCCTCTGGAAGTATATAGAAATTAATGAAGTCAGGGGACAGTGGGATGGAGGTCTTCTTGCCGTCACTGTTGATGCTCGTAAGCATCTTGGTAGTGATGTCATACAGCCAGATATGTACCTTACCCGTATTCAGGATGAGTAACAGGCGGTTGTTGGAGCGTCGGATGTTTTTCGTCATCTTGCGCTCATAGAGACGGGAAAAGACATAATAGATAAGGAAGAATATAATGACTGTCAGCAGTGCGGCGACGACATACCATACCCAGGAGGGGATACCCGTATCTTTGTGCTCCGGATAGAACCACTTGTTCTGGATGGGTTGCAGCCTGCCTGTGGAGTTCAACTTGGTATAGACACTGTCCATCTGCTCCAGCAGACGCGTGTCGTTAGACATGAACTTGTATTCTCCGTGTGGAATGTTGACGGGTGTCAGCTCCAGGTCGTTGTAGCCGAACTTATGGAGCAGCCATTTCAGCGACAGTGTGTTCCATGCAATCTGACTGCCTTTATGGTTATGGACATACTGCACAGCATCCTGCATGTCGTTATAGGGTATGGCATTCTTTCCCCATCCCCACTCCTGCATGAGATGGTGGCTGAAACTGCCGTCATGCACGATGACGCGCTGTGTGGCGAGGTCGTCGACGCTCTTGATGAGCACTGGCTCGTCCTTGCGATGGACGATGCTATGGGTGAATATCTGGATGACGCTACTGCCATATTGTGCATACTCATTATGGAAGTGTGCGTCCATGCCGCACATCAGGTCGGCATGTCCGGTCTTCAGGTCGTTGAGTGCGTCCTGGGTCGGCTTCAGCTTGATTCTATATGGAATATCCAGCTCGTTGAAGATGAGTTTGAGCAGGTCGATATTGAAACCTGTGGGTTCACCAGTGTCATTGACAAACGAGTATGGCCACAGGTCCCACGCATCTTCATAGATCAAGGGGTGTTCTTCGTCATATACACGAGCCAGAGTGACGGTTGGTAGAAGAGTCAGGAATATGACGAACAGGAGTTCTCTTTTTTTTAGCATAGGTGTGCTAATAAAGGGATTCAACAAATGTCTTGGTGATATGGAAGGAGTTGTCAGCAATGGTGTTCCAGAAGTCATGATACTGGGAGGCATCGGTGTCACGCAAGGGGATGTCGCTGATGACACGGAAGGAGATAAACGGTACTTGGTTGAAATAACAAGTCTGGGCAAGGGCGGCATTAACCTTGCCGATACCACATTTCCCCACTCTTACGTTGTCTTGACAGAAAAGCTGTTGCAGTTGACGCAGCTCCTTGTCCATTGCTACAATAATACCAATTTTCATATCACTTTTTATTATTTATGGTGCAAAGGTACAAAGAAATTAGAAATTAGAAATTAGAAATTAGAAAATAATTCTTATCTTGGCATATTGGGGACGTCACCTTATATATTATATGAGTTGTTCCACTTTATTTATTATTCTAGAACCCTATTAGAGCGAGATGAGGTTTAAATATCGCTAAAAAAACTTTAGATTTTGTCGGTCAGTCTTTAAATCTTGTCTGATAGACTAATATTTTTTATCTGTACTATTGCAGTACAGACATTTTTTTATATCTTTGTGCTTTTTGATAAAAAAGTGTGAAATTTACTGATATTGCTAAAATAATTTCCATAAAATCTTTGCTGTTTCATAAAAATGTTGTAATTTTAGCACCGATTATGCAATAACAATTATTTAAAACTATTTTTAATAATATTATTAATCATTTAAATTAAAAAACTATGAAAAAATTATTTGTAATGATTGCCCTGATGCTTCCAATGGCAGTGATGGCACAAGAAGAGAAAGACGCAACAGGAGTAGTTCCCGAAGGAGAAAAGGCATTACGATTAGCAGCAGAATTATCAAAGTATGGTTATGCCAATGATGATGCTTTGTCGCTCATTCAAGCTGCTCGTATCTCCAAGAAGGCTGGCTTTACGCTTGAGGATAAGAAGAAAGTGGAAGGTGACAAGGGGCAGCCAGGATCAAAGGCTGGAAAAAAAGGACAAGTTTCAGTGGAGCCGGCAAAACTTCTTGCCGATGCTAAGGCAAAAGCAGGTGATGACGGTGTGCTTCTGGCTCTTATTGATGATGTGAATAGTAACGTCCGTGGTGCAGTTGGTGGTCCTAAGTATGGAGAAAGTCATGTTAATGCAGGAAGTTCTGATTTATATGAAGTCAACTTCAAAGCTGGTGAGTCTGCAATGGTGATTGTCGTAGGTGATGGAGATACCGACCTTGACCTTTATGTATATGACAATAATGGAACTTTGGTAGCACGAGATGCTGATTACACCGACGACTGTGTAGTTACCTTCACCCCACGTCGGACAGGTAAGTTCACTGTCAAGATTGTAAACCGTGGTAGTGTATATAATAGTTATTTAATTGGCACGAACTAATTATGTAACAGACACCTGTATGCTTATTATAAGCACATATAATCAAAATAATTCACTGGCAGTCCGTGAAAAGGCTGCTGGTGAATTAGTTTTTCTAGAAAAGGACGACAATGCCGCCATTAAGCGGCTTACAGAGGAAGCGAGGAAATATAACGAAAGTGAATCGAAGCGTTTGGAATGCTATCTTATTTTATGTGACCAGACATCACTATGGCTTTTACAGACGGTTGGGCTTCCTCAAGAAATCGAGGATAAAGTGGATGTATTTGCCACGACAATGGAAGATTTGTTGGCAAAGACTATTTTTGTAAAACTCCCTAATCTTCCTTCAAAATTTCCATCATTAGACCGACAGCCTATTGCGTACGGAAGTGATACCACTGTTCATCTCGTTCTTGTAGGCTTCTCAGCCCAAACGGAGGCCCTTGCTCTTAATGCAGCCCTAGTTGCCCATTATCCGAACTATTGTAAAGACACACGGTTAAGAACACGTATCACCATCATTGACGAAAATGTTTATGATGGAAGAGACCGGCTGATACAACGTTACGCTCATCTGTTTGATAATTCTTATTATCGTACCATTGATTTAAATGACACACATCCCCAGTGTCTTGTACACCGTCCGATGTACGAGAAAGAGCATCGTAAAGATTTTGTTGACGTAGAGTGGGAATTTGTCAATGGAAACATCAGGAATGATGCTGTTAGACAAAAACTAGAAGAATGGAGTACAGATAATCGTCATCTGTTGACGATTGCTGTTTGTCATACTGACAATAATCGTAATTATAGTGAATCTTTTGGCTTGCCACAGCAGGTTTATAATCAAGAGATTCCTGTTCTATGCCATACAGAAGAGAGTGAACTGATACAGATTGCTACAAAAGAAGGAACTTATTCTTCTGTTTATCCGTTTGGCAGTGAATGTTGTGATATAAATACCCTTCGTACACTAAAACGATTGGCTCAAAGGGTCAACTATGTGTATAATCATTGTTTTTCGCTTGTATCGGGAGATCCGATAACGGCTCCTGCTTCTATCGACGAAGACAAATTGGAAATGCAATGGAGACAAATAGGTTCTTTGTCAAAGCAGTATTCTAATATCTTCAATGCGATGACGTTAGGGACAAAGATGCATTCTATCGGTCACACGTCGGAAGACTGGGAGGCGTATTATGCCGTGACTCTAGAAGAAATTAATATTTTGACGGAGGTAGAGCATAACCGTTGGAGTGTAGAAGAACTTATTCTGGGTTATAGACCTGTGACAGAAAAGGAGGAAAAGCTCGTAGAGAACGATATCTCCCAGAAGAAAGCACTACGTCAAAAAAAGATACACTATGATTTACGCGCTTTCAGCGACCTTCGGACAGACAGCACTGGCAAGAACGTCAATGTCTATGATATGGCTTTGATACAAGGAATCCCACTAATTATCAAATCATGTATTACCGACTAATATATACTATATCACCAGACAAAAATAGGGTGGGTGATTACGTTCAAAATGGGAGCAAACCCTTGAACATCGGTCAGGGTGTAATGTGCAGTGTACTGTTGCCTGAATCAGAGAAATATGAGCCTCAGGTTTATGCCACCATCCTCCAGCAAGCAGAAGAGGAAGGATGGTATTTAGTGAGGAGGACAGACTGTTATCAGATTCTTATTAATGGCAAAGAAATTCCTGTCGCCCAAGTTCTTCAACATGGAGATATTCTGTCGTTTAATGATGGTGATTCTCATACAGAATTGAAATTTGAGATATTTGATGATGGGGAGTACGATGCCAGTAGTGGTGTCGTATATAAAAAGCATAAGAATAATAAACTGTATTATGTTGTAACAATGTTTATCGCTCTGTGTGCTTTTGGTATAGCAACTCTCAGCGTCCTGTCACCTCCTCAAGAAGATATAAGACACTCTGATTTAAGCCAGTTTAATCAGTCCGTCTACCATATCATGGTTGACTCTGTATACCTCTTTTGCGATAGTGTTGTAGTGGATGCTATAGAGTTGACAGAAGTTGCGGCAGGTACTGCATTCCTTGCCAAAGAAGGGGATGATACATTATTCGTTACCGCAAGACATTGTATCGAACCATGGATTAATGATGAGGAATGGGACGGGGTGTCGAATAAGTCAAAGATATTGCCAGAAGTCAGACTGGCAGTAAAAGCTGAAACAGAAAACAAATTGGTGGGATATGAGAAATATGTTCTACGATCGCATTGTGTGATTAGTAAGGGCTTTGAACGGTACGACTACTATTCCACAGACTTCTTTGTGAATAGAAGCCGTGATTTGGTGATGCGTCTTGGAAATACGAAAGAGGTTTTCTATTGGCGTACCATTTTTCCGATAGCACATCGAAGGGATATGGAACTAGGTGATTTCGCTTATGTCGTAGCAACAGGTCTTACAAGAGAAAGTAATAAACCATTGATGTCTATGGCAGAATGGGAGGAAGTCAAAGGATTTACCAACTCGAAGAATCTTGACATTGCCGTTATAGGATATCCTCTGAACGATAATGATGCGGATGATATGACGGTGGTCTATGGAAACCATGCAGGAATGGCAATTGATGACTCCTTAAAGATTCCGGTTGGATGCATGCAGTTATCGGCACCTATCAATAGAGGAAATTCTGGCGGTCCTGTAGTTGCTATTGTGGAAGGTGTCATTAAGGTGATTGGTATTGTGTCGAAAGCAGATGGACGAGCAGATCAGGGAATGTTCTGGGCTGTGCCTATTACAGAAGTTCTTATCATGCACAGACAAGGTGACAAGGTAGAAGAAGATATTGAAGAATACAGAAGATGATGAAGAAAGAGATTACGCTGAAAGATATCGCAGGATATTCAACAGAAAGGACAGTCTGGCAAATGATATTAAACCTTTCTGCTCATGGCCTGATTGACAAAATCAGTAATATCACACCACATGCAGTGGCTATTGTTGGCAATGACTTCCTGTTGAAAGAAATCTCATTAATTGAAACTGATAGTAATAGGGCTTTTGCTGCTCCGGAGACATTTAATAAGAATACAGAAATTAATTCTGAGGCATCTGCTATCTGGACCTTAGGGGCTTTGGCATTCTATGTCATCACCAGTACGAATGTGTTTGAAGGAAAGGGTGGCGAAACACAGACGGAACTTACGGAGATTCCAAGAATCAGTTCTGTTTATGCTAGTTCGGATCTTAGCACTTTGATACAGCGTTGTCTCTGTTTCTCTCCACAAAAGAGACCTACAATAAAGGAGATACGACAGAAAGCGGAGGCTGCCCTAAACAAGTATGTTGAACCACGCAAGAGACTAGTCAGTCACACAGGAAAAAGCTATGCTGCTTCATTGGTTAAATTCTGGCCAGAAGAGATGATTCCACTTCTATTGATATGTCTTTTGCTTTTATCGTCTATATCTCTTCCTGCCCAGTCTCTGCAAGGGGTTGATAAAACAGTAATACCTAATGAAATGGCAAGCTTGGTGTTGCGCTGTATAGACCTTCGTTCATCTCAGAATGCGGGAAAAGTCAGTAGGGCAATGGACAGAGATATGAACTGGACTATGATGGATGAGTTGCCTGTTGACAAAGCAGGTGAATGTACTACAAAAGATGCGGTGGACATGTTTGGTTTGAATGACATGGGCTTCGGTATACTCAAACGTCACGGTGGTGTCACTAATTCGGGAGGAAGGTTCCGTGATGGTCGTGATCCTCGCTATAAATATTCGTTTATAGAAATTACTGTGAAACAAAGTAAATCTGTTCGCTATAGTATCAGTGGCCGTGAGGGAGAGCAATTGTTTGCAGTTGTCCCCTATGATAAGAATGCCAAATTCGAAGTCATGATTAGGAAAGATGGGAAGGATATTAAAGGATCCGTGATAGATGGCGTTAGTTATATCAGATTGCGACAAGGTATCAAGAAAAGCGATACATTTACGTTGACCCTTAGCAATCACACGGGGAAAAATATGGCTTTTGCGCTTATCAATTACAATTCAAGGAATAATGAGTAGGAGGGTTCTGTATATCATATTTTATATTTCTTTGTTGGCAACTCCAGTTTTTGGTCAGCAAGAAGAAGGTGTATTCGACGATGAAATTTATAACCTTTATGACAAGGCATATAACTTGAATGAATCAAAGGACTATCTGTTGGCATATCGCAATATCCTTTTAGCTGACCAGTCTGTTCTGACAACATTATCCAAGAAACACTTGAAAGCCTCCTCCTTAAGTGACGAAGAGTTTATCTATCCATATTGGCGTATTAAGCAAAGTAAGGCAGAGATAGCATATATGTTAGGCGTATATACAGATATGGAGGCAGTTTCCAATGAACTAAGATTATCCTTGAGGGAAAAAAACTGGAAAGAAGGAAATGGAATAGAGGAAATAAAAAATGGACTCTGGGCTACTTTGGCAAAAATAGACGGAAGTCGTTATTTCCTGATAGAGAAATATGACTCATCAGAAATCGCCTTAAAGGATGCGTTACGCCTAGGTTCATTTTATGGAAATGCCTTTTTTATGTGTAAGGTCCATGACGATCTGGCTCAGTTATACTATAAACAGGAGATCTATGATAAGTCTTTGACACATTTGGACTCTATTTTGGCAAGTCCTCTCTATCAATTAGATGCCCGTAATAAAGAAACAGAGCAGAATATAAAGATTGTTGAGTCACAACGTGCTATTTGTCTGGCTCGTCTGGCTCGTTTTACTGAGGCGTTGAGAGAAATAGAATCTGTATGTGCTTATTTTAAAAAGGTAAATGATAAACGTGCTTATGCCGAGGCTTTGCGTAAGAAAGCGAAGATACTGATGCTCCAGTATGACTCTACCGGTATATATAGTCCAGAAGCCATTTCATGTTACCAACAATACCTCTCCATTTCTAGGGATTATATTGATACCTATTTTATCAATATGAGTGAATCAGAACGTGAACAATATTGGATGACTGAGCAACCTTTTGTCACAGACTGTTTCAGGTTAGAGGAAAAGGCACCAGCCCTTCTGTATGACGTTGCTCTCTATAGCAAGGCGGTCCTTTTACAAATGGGACGTGACTTTAAGGAAAATATGTCTGTCGCTGATAAGAAACGTGCGTTAGCATCTATTCGTGTCAACTGGAAACAGGTAAGAGAAAAACTTCCGGTCTCGAGCTGTGCCATAGAATATCTTGTCTATGAAAAAAAAGGTAAGAATCACCTAGGCGCTTTGGTTGTTACGAAGAAGTCAGTCAGTCCACAATTTGTTGATATAGGTGAGGTCGCACAGATAAGTGATTACCTGCTGACAGAAAGGTTACGGGTAAAAGATGTCTTTGCTGATACGCAAAGTAAGGATAAGATAAATACTCTTTATAATGATAGTATGCTATGTCGATTAATATGGAATGACGACATGGTAAGAACCATTGGTGATAATAGGAAAGTGTACTTTTCACCGGATGGCATTTTCTATCAAATGGGTATTGAGTATATGGTGCCACCGTCATTGGATGGAAAGCAATTTTATAGGCTGACTACAACGAGATTGCTCACACAGGCTAAACACAAGGTACGGACAGACAAAATGCTGGTATGTGGCGGGGTGGAATATGGCTTGACAACAGAAGACAAGGAAAAAGACAATGACGAATTGGCTTATTCTTTGTTGGCACCCATGGATATAAGGGTTGCACCTCTGCCGAATTCTGCAATAGAGATAGACTCTATCAGGGGTGTTAGAAACAAACGCCCAGAAGATATGGTCCTTCGAGCAGATTCTTTGACTGAAGCTGCCTTGAGTCAATTGATGGGGAAATACCATATTGCACATATATCAACTCATGGATTGTTTTCAGAGGTAGCCAAAATAGGAACAGACATACGACCCTCCTCCTCTGATTTACAACTTTCTAAAAGTTGCTTGTTCCTCTCAGGATCGGAAAAGAACTTAAGACAAATGGCGTTTGATGCTTCTTTCCATGATGGTATTTTGTCGGCACGGGAATTGGCTAAGATGGATTTGAGTAACGTTGACTTAACAGTGCTATCAGCCTGTATGTCAGGACTGGGATATATTACGCCAGATGGTGTTTATGGACTTCAGAGAGGATTGAAAACGGCAGGTGTGAAGACTATCATATCCACATTGTGGAGCGTAGATGATGAAGCCACTTGTTTCTTTATAATTCAGTTGTACAGGAACTTAGAAAAAGGGAAGTCTCTATATGAGTCATTCTGGACAGCTCGAGAGACTTTGAAGAAGTATGAGAAGACATATGGCGGATCTTCTGCCACAGGAACTGCCAGTGGGTCGTTCATTCAACGTAGGCGGATTACCATCCCCAAATTTAACAAACCTTATTTCTACAACGCATTTATCTTAATAGACGGACTGGAATAATCATTAAAATACGATAAAAATGAAAACGAAATTATTTTTAATTACTTGTGTATTAATGCTCATTGCCAATCTTTCGACGGCTCAGTCCTTCCATTCTCAACCGGGCAAGGGTAAACCAAGTGAAGATATTATGAGCGGGCTTGACATGAATAGTTTGGAGACATCTTTTGTCCTGAATATTAACCCGATGAATGAGGAAAGGAAAGACAAACTCAACCGAGTGGCTTCCAATTATCGTTCTCACAATCGTAGTATCTTGACAGATATGGGTAATTCTATGATTACAGGTGGTGTTGCTGCCATTATAAATATTATAGGAACAGAGATTATCAATCTGACACAGATTCGGTCCAGACAGAAGAAAGCATGGGAACAGATGAGACAAAAAGAGTGTATGTTTGTGGATAGTCTTCAATCTGTTAAAGGACAAAGTGATTTCTATGGCCGACAGTCTACCTATGGTCCATTAGATCCATCCGACATGAATTTCGATGGTATTACACTTAAGGCTAACAGAGGTGGAAAAGAGGTGTTGAAAATGGTGTGCCATATTGACACCATGAAATTCGACCACTTGTTCCTCCATAGTAAATTCTATTTGGTTGTAGATACTATCATATTCCATCCCTATCGCTCTTTTTTACCTAATTTGAAAGCCAATCATATTGAGAAGCCTCGTGCCAATGAGGCATCGCAAGATGAAATAGACTATTGGAATACAATTAGTCAGTTCAGTTTTGAAGAACATCAGTCCCCAATAGTTAATATCCAAATGGAGATATATTCTTCCTGGATTAATGAGTTAGTTCAAGTATATCAGGACGTAAAACTTGGCTCTTTCTCTGTGAATATTCCTATCAACGAAAGAGATCTGACAGACTCTGTGTACATATACAGTCGTAAGCAGGCTATTGCAGAAAATCGTCCTATAATTAATATGGACGGTGATTGTTTCGTAGTTCCCCGGTCTTATATGCCCGTGGCTGCTAATAATCCGTCATGGGGAACTGGTGAATACAAAATGAAAGTGGTTCTCTCAGAGAAGTGTAGGTATAATCCAAAGGCAGGACGCTCAAAGAATTGGCACCGTGATTACAAACAACTGGTTCGTATGCGGAATCATGGTAAGGCTAAGAACGAGTATTTGAATGATGTTGTCACGACGTTCCGTGATAATGGCACTACAATTTTAAAAGCTACATATACTCCCGTTCTCAATGCTCTTCCAGGCATGCTGGGGATTGGCGCATCGTCAGGTGGCGGTGCAAGTAAGGCAGGTGCTGGTGGAGCGAGTAAAGCAGGCGCCGGTGGAGCAAGTCAGGCTCAAGGTGGCGCTTCTGGTGCATCGGGAGCACCAGCGGCAAAGAGTAGTATGCAATCCAAGAGATAAGTTGAAATGGATGCTTTATGATATAGGGATGATTAGAGCGAGATGAGGTTTAAATATCGCTAAAAAGATTTTAGATTTTGTCAGTCAGTCTTTAAATATTGTCTGATAAACTAATATTTTTTGTCTGTACTATTAATAGTACAGACATTTTTTATATTTTTGTGCTCAGTAAAAACCAATCACAAAACTATCAAATATGAATAGAATAAAGATTTTCATATTACTGGCAGTGCTGCTATGCGCTACCACAACTCGGGCACAGACCAAAGTCTCAACGGATAGCGAACTGCGTGAAGCGATAAAGACCGACGGTGCGAACATCATCGTGACGGCTGACATTAACCTCAGCAACAGTACGCTTGAAATCCAAGCAAAGAAGACAGTGACCATCAACCTTAAAATTTGAAAAAGATTAATAGATTGGGGTCTATCCCGCATAATACGTTAAAGAACAATAAAAGTTACCTTTGGTAATTTACCATTGGGTAACTTTTTGTATATTTGTACATTATAAGTAAAACTAAAGAATATGAATGCATTGAGCAATTTCATGGTTTTCGACGTAAAGCTTGTGTTGCTAATGGAGATGTTGTTACTAGAGAAAAATAATGATTAACCAATGAGAATAAAACGAAAAAGAATTCTATGGCTTAAGTTTGATAGACTACTGTCTAAGAGCCTGCTTAGGCAGTTTGCTATTCTCGGTGCAGTACTTGTTGTCGCACTTGGATTATCATATCTGATGCTTTCATGGTCTGGTACTCAATGGAAAGAATTTTGTGACGCAGAGCATCTAAACAAATATCTGTTGCCTCTTTATCTACTGACAGACTCCAATGCGCTGAACAACCTATACATGGGTAGTGACAACACTCATGTTCATGGCTGGATGCTGATAGCCAGCAGTTTGATTTTCCTGTTTGGCGCATTTGTGTTCAATGGCATTATCATTGGTGTTATTACCAACTCCATAGAGCGACGGGTGAACAGTCATAAAGAGGGACGGATTCATTATTTGAAGTCGGGTCACTACATCATCATGGGTTATGACGAGATGGTACCCTCATTTATTTCGCATATTTTTGATAAGGATAAGGATGCCTACATACTAATTCTTACAGCTAAAGAGACGATGAGTATCAAGGAACAGCTCTTGAAGTCATTCAGTGATAAGCAGATGGAACGGGTGATTATCAATTATGGACATCGGATATCTACTGAAGCTTTTAAGGATATTTACTTAGAGGCTGCAGAAGAGGTGTTCGTGGTGGGTAATCATTCCAACCCTGCTCACGATGCCATCAATGTGGAGTGTGTGGATAGTATCAGCCGTTATCTAAAAGACCAAAGACAGAAACCGGTTCGAATTACCTGTGTGTTCAAGGATTTGGATACCTATGCTGCCTTCAAGACCTCGGAGATATTTGGTGATGTCAAGAATCTTGGAGTGGAGTTTGTTCCATATAACTTCTATACTGGTTGGGCTAAGCAGGTGTTTGTAAAGCGTCTTTATAGGGACTTTGACAATCCTGGTACGGAGTATCGCTATCCGCTTGTCTATGGCAAGGGTATTGTACCTGACGATGAGAAGTATGTTCACCTTGTGTTTGTGGGTACCACCAACTTTGCTGTGGCTTTTGCGATGGAGGCTGCTTATGTGCTGCACTTTCCCAATGGTCCAAAGGTTAAGACGATTATCACCTTCATCGATGTAAATGCCGACAAGGAGAAAGACGAGTTTATCACCCGTAATCGTCATTTCTTTGAGGTGCAGGCATATACTTACAGAGATCTTTCTGCCGAGCCTAAGGACGTGTCCGAATATATAGGAAAAGAATATCTGAAATTTACAGGCGAAGACGCAAATTTCCTTGACGTAGAGTTTGAGTTCATTAAAGGAGACGTTTTCTCAAAGAATGTACAAGATGTGATAAGCAGTTGGGCTGAGGAACATAGCGAGGGTAAACAATGTTTCTCTATTTTCCTCGCACTGGCTGACCAGCGCCAGAACTTCGTGATGGGTATGAATATGCCAGATGAGGTGTATAATAACGAGATTCCGGTGTTCATCCGTCAGAACCGCTCAGACAATTTCGTCACGAACTTGCGCAATGCTGACATGAGAAGAGGAGACAAGAAACTGATCTATTCGGTGGTCACTAAAGACGATGTGGTAGAGTCCAAGAAGTCTGATGCTCGCTATGCCCATATCTATCCCTTTGGTATGAACGAGACAGCTTTCAGTGCTGATGACCACTCGCTGAAACGTGCCAAGCTCATCAACTATCTATATGAGACAGCCGACTATGAGACATATAAGTTTCAGGGCATTCCTGTCCTTGATGCCATTCCTGAGGATAAGATATGGGAAGAGGCTAATAGCTGTTGGCAGAAACTGTCGGTAGCCCTGAAGTGGTCGAATCTTTACAATTCTTACACTATGCGTACCAAACAGCGTACACTTAGGGCTATGCGTGGGCTGGATATTGACGACGAGAGTCACGATTACGACACCCTGTCTGAATATGAGTTGGAGCAGTTGGCTATAGTGGAGCATAACCGTTGGAACGTGGAGAAGTTGTTGATGGGATTTAGAAAACCTCGCAAAGATGAGGATATGTATGAGCATGAGGAATTTGCTGACAGCCTGAAAAAGAATAAGGATCTCTTTATCCACCACGACATCAGACCGTTTAGTCAGTTGGATACGATTAAGAAACTTGACTACGAGTTCTCGCGCTATATCCCGTGGATAATGAAAATGACAGAAAAATAATGAGTAACTAATTATAGAAGAGCATTTTGGTGGATAAGTTGAAAATTTTTATTTGGGTATTTCCTCATAAATGTGTAATTTTGCAGATGGAAAGGTAAAATAACATCATATGATAAAAATAGTATCTTTTGTTATCATTGTTGTTGTGATGCTTACTGCATGCGGCAATCGGTCTACATCCAGTTCGGTAAATCCTCGTGACACTGTGACAGTCCCAGAGGGAGTCACGGGTGAGGATAGTATTGCCTATATCGAGAATAAGGTATTGCATAGTCCTATTTCTGCTAAGGATCTGCTGGGACTCGCGGAGGTTCATGCTGTCCAGGAACGGCTCTACAGTTATGACAGTACAACGGTATCCCCTCGTGATGCAGAAGTCTTGCGCTTGGCAAACCGCTTGATGAGGATGTATAATGTAGTTGATGAGAACGGCGATGCTAACGACAAATTGCAATGGGTGGTGGCTGTCAATACTGCTATAGATGCATTCCATAAGGCTGTACCTTCCGTTCCGTCCGACTCTGCCTTGTATGAAGTTGAAGAGGTGCTGAATAAGTTCTCTTCGCAGAGTCAAAACGAGATGAATTTCCAGTGTTATGTCCATGCTACCATCGTCTACTATCAGACCGTTGAGGATTATAGGAAATGGTTCCAGGAAGTCCCTTCAGACCTGAGACCGCTCATGGAGAGGGAATATGCTGCCTGGCATGATCTCCACGAGGCTCGTTACAACTTCTGGGCTGACGTGTCATACAGGCAGGAGTGGTATAGCATGAAACCGATGGAGTTAGCTGCTCACTACATCGCTATGTTACAGAACCGGCGTGCCGAGATGGACATAGAGCGAGATATTATCATGGGAAACAAGTTGTATCAGCAGCAGAGTAGGACAATGACTCCCAGTCAATGGGAACAATGGATAGCAGAGAACTCAGTCCCGGAAGATCTGGATGAACTCTACAAAATCGGTGATAAAGACCTCATCCCGAGTGACAGTCTGGTGGCAGACCGTGTGAAAATACTTAAGTCCTCTTTCTACCAGTGGGTTGCTGCCCGTAAGGCTGTTGCCGAGGCATTACCTGACAGTCAGGGCAGGTCTTACGACAACCTGAGTGCCGATATCAACAATCGTATGATAGGTAAGCTGCCCCCACTCATTCCTTACTTAGAAGAGTAGAGGCGTAGAACGATAGAATCGTCAGAGAGAGGCGACAAATGTCTTGGTGATCTGGAAGGAGTTGTCGGCAATAGTGTTCCAGAAGTCATGATACTGGGAGGCATCGGTGTCACGCAAAGGGATGTCGCTGATGACACGGAAGGAGATAAACGGTACTTGGTTGATATAACAAGTCTGGGCAATGGCACATGACTCCATATCGACTGCTTTAGCCTCCGGGAACTTGTCGATGATGCTGCGCATCTTCTCCTTGGTGTCCACGAACCAGTCGCCGGTGACGATGAGTCCTTGGTGAAGGTTGATGGATGATGTCTGGAGGTTGAAGGCTTTTTCAAGTAAATAAGGGTCTGGAGTATAGCGGACGGGGAGCCCTTGTACTTGTCCGTAAACGGTAGTCTCATCAATCGCCTTGCCACAGTAGACATCATGATAGGTGACTTCGGAGCCGACAATGACATCTTGTATGTTGATGTCGTCGCCATTACCACCGGCACAGCCGCTGGAGATAATCACATCGGGGTGGAACTCATTGATTATGCGTTGGGCACCAAGGGCGGCATTAACCTTGCCGATACCACATTTCTCCACTCTTACGTTGTCTTGACAGAAAAGCTGTTGCAGTTGACGCAGCTCCTTGTCCATTGCTACGATTATTCCTATCTTCATATTGTCTTTTTTACTGTTTGGATTGCAAAGATACAAATAAATTAGGAATTAGGAATTAGGAATTAGGAATTATTTGTTAACTTTGCACGCAGAAATTAAGAAAACAGTTATGAAGAATCTGAAACAATGGCTGCCAGACATCTTGGCAGTAGTATTATTTGCCGTTATATCATTTGCCTATTTCTTTCCTGCTGACATCGAGGGACGTATCCTGTATCGTCATGACTCCTCCGCTGGACGCGGGGCAGGACAGGAAGCATCGGAATACTATCAGCGGACAGGTGAGCGTACCCGTTGGACCAATGCGGTGTTCAGCGGTATGCCGACTTATCAGACTTCTCCGTCGTATAAGAGTACCGACACGCTGGCGAAGGTGGAGAAAGCCTATCATCTATGGCTGCCGGAGAACGTATGGTATGTGTTTGCCTATCTCTTGGGCTTCTATATCCTGTTGCGTGCCTTCGACTTCCGCTGGTACCTTGCCACCTTGGGTGCCGTGGTATGGGCGTTCAGCAGTTATTTCTTCATCATTATCGCAGCAGGACATATCTGGAAGGTGATAGCCCTTGCCTACCTGCCTCCGATGATAGCGGGTGTGGTACTTGCCTATCGGGGGAGATACGCATGGGGACTGATCGTCACAGCGTTGTTCTGTGCCTTGGAAGTGCTTGCCAACCATGTGCAGATGACCTATTACTATCTGTTTGTCATCCTGGCGATGGTGATTGCTTTTGTGATAGAGGGAGCGAGAAAGAAAGAGTGGATACACCTGCTGAAAGCGACGGGCGTCTGTCTTGCCGGTGCGATAATAGGTACCTGTATCAATATGTCTAACCTTTATCATACCTGGGAGTATGGCAAGGAGTCGATGCGTAGTAAGAGTGAGCTGGTGAAGGCGAATGCTGCCAACCAGACCTCCAGTGGACTGGACCGCGACTATATCACACAGTGGAGCTATGGCATTGATGAGACATGGACGCTGTTGGTGCCCAATACGAAAGGAGGAGCCTCTGTGCCGATGGTCCTCAACAAGACGGCGATGGCGCATGCTAACAGTGACTATATGGGTATTTACGAGCAGATAGGACAGTATTGGGGTAACCAGCCGATGACGGCAGGGCCCGTCTATGTGGGTGCCTTTGTGCTGATGCTCTTCATACTGGGACTGTTTATCGTCAAGGGACCGTTGAAATGGGCATTATTGGCAGTTACGATCCTCTCCATCCTGTTGTCGTGGGGACGTAATTTCATGCCGTTTACGGATTTCTTCCTCGACTATATCCCGATGTATGCGAAGTTCCGCACTGTCGCCTCTATCCTCGTCATCGCGGAGTTCACCATACCTCTGTTGGCGATGTTCGCCTTAAAGAAAATCGTGGAGGAACCGGAGGTCATGACGAAGCAACTCAAATATGTCTTTGTCGCCTTTGGACTGACAGGCGGGCTTTCCCTGCTCTTCGCCCTGATGCCGAAGGTGTTCTTCCCCGACTATATCAGTATTAGTGAGATACAAGCGATGCGACAGATCCCCGCCGACCAGTTGGCTCCGTTGGTACAGAACCTGACGGAGATGCGTGTCGCCGTGTTTACTGCCGACTGCTGGCGCTCTTTCTGGATTATCATGATAGGAACGGGCTGCCTGTTCTTGTATAAATATCGTAAGTTACGTGCGGAATGGCTTGTAGGACTCCTCACCGTTCTCTGTCTCTTCGACATGTGGCAGATTAACAAGCGTTATCTGAACGATGAGATGTTCGTCTCGAAGACGGTTCGTGAGGAACCCGTTCAGAAGTCGACAGCCATAGACCATATCCTGCAGGACAAGACCCTTGACTTCCGTGTGCTGAACCTTGCCTCGAACACGTTCAACGAGAACGAGACGAGTTTCTATGTGAAGAGCATCGGAGGTTACCATGCCGCTAAGTTACGCCGTTACCAGGAACTCATTGATGCTTATATCTCGAAGGAGATGGAGCAGACATACAGTGCTATCGCTGAGGCACAGGGTGATATGACACGGGTGAAGGGCGACTCCGTCTATCCTGTGCTGAACATGTTGAACACGAAATACTTCATCCTGCCGTTACAAGGGGGACAGACCGTTCCTGTGGAGAATCCCTATAGCTATGGTAACGCCTGGCTGGTAGACAAGGTGACTTATGTGGATAATGCCAATCAGGAATTAGACATGCTTTCTAACCTGAACCTCCGTCATGAGGCTGTCGCCGATAAGAAATTCAAGGAACAGCTCGGTGAAAGTACGCAACAGGACACGTTGAGTGTCGTGCGTATCAAGAGCTATGAGCCTAACCAAATAGCTTATGAGGTGGAGTCAGGTAAAGGTGGAGTCATCGTCTTCTCAGAGATCTACTATCCAGGTTGGACGGCAACGGTGGATGGCGTGGAGCAGGAACTCGGTCGTGTCGACTATGTGTTACGTGCCTTGCAGGTGAAGCCTGGTAAGCATGAGATCGTACTTAGCTTCTTCCCGAAGAGCATCACCACGACAGAGACGATTGCCTATGTCTCATTAGTCATCCTGTTCTTACTGCTGGTCGGACTGGCAGTACAAGCCTACCGTACCCGGAAGAAAGTGTAAAGGTATCAAATACGAACTACTATGAAGAAACTACTATCTGTTCCGCCCAATGTGGTGGACTGCTTTCATGAGTTGACAGGACTGAGCAGGGAAGAGTATTTCTGTACCTGTGACCCGATAGGACACCGTTTAGGATCGGGTGGGGGAACGACATGGCTCCTCCAGCAAGCTGCCGACTGGCTGGGTGGTGAGCGTAGTATCATCCTGCATGCCGGTGGACAGAGCAAGCGACTGCCTTCCTATGCCGTCAGTGGTAAGATCCTCGCTCCGATACCTGTGTTCCGCTGGGAACGGGGACAGCGACTCTCACAGACCCTGTTAGACTTGCAGTTACCGCTTTATGAGCGGATGATGGAAGCGGCGCCAAAGCGGTTGCGTACCATGATTGTCAGCGGTGATGTGTATATCCGTGCCGCAGAACGTATCGGAGCCATTCCTGATGCGGATGTGGTATGCTATGGACTCTGGCTCGACGCTTCGATAGCCAAGGACCATGGGGTGTTTGTCAGTGACCGCCGTACCCCTAACGTCTTGAAGATGATGCTTCAGAAACCCAGTACGGAACGACTGTCAGCACTGTTGAAAGACCATTTCTACCTGACGGATATCGGTATCTGGCTCTTGAGTGACCGTGCCTTGGAGTTGTTGAGGAAGAGATCGGAGAACTCAGAGTACTCAGAGAACTCGACGTTCCCACTCAAAGAGTACGACCTCTATTCTGAGTTCGGTTGTGCCTTGGGTACCCAGCCTACCATCGATGACCCAGAACTTGGTGCACTCTCTGTGGCTATCGTGCCGTTGCCAGGTGGTGAGTTCTATCATTTCGGTACTTCCAGAGAGATGATCTCCTCAACACTAGCGATACAGAATATCGTCAATGACCAGCGGGAGATCATGCATCATGACAGGAAACCCCATCCGTCTATCTTCACACAGAATGCCGTCACCCATTATCAGTTTACACCTGAGAATCAGAATATCTGGATAGAGAATAGCTTCATAGGACCTCGTTGGAGACTGACCCGCGACCATGTCATAACAGGTGTTCCCGAGAACGACTGGGAGATCAGTTTGGAACCGGGAGAGTGTATGGATGTGGTGCCGGTAGGAGAGGATGACTATGAGGTGCGTCGTTACCATATCGATGATGCCGTGAACAGTAATGAGGTGGCGCAACGTGCCAACTTACGGCGTTTGTTTGCCCAGCGGAACACCTTCCGTCAGGAGAACTGGCGTGCGATGGCTCGTAACTGGCAGCATAGCGTGTTTTATCAGCTCGACCTGGACGATGCCGCCCGTGAGTTTGAGAAGATGAAGATAGAGCTGCCTCCAGTACTGCCTGACGATGCCCCTTTGATGACCCGTATCCACGATGCTATGTTCCGTCAGGAAAGTACCCATGCCTTCTCGTTGTTACGAGAGGGACTGACTGCCGATGTGGTGGCACAGAAGCAACAGCCGCAGATGTCGGTATACCAGGACCAGATCGTATGGGGGCGTTCTCCTGTGCGTATCGACCTGGCAGGAGGATGGACAGACACTCCTCCATACTGTCTGATGGAAGGTGGCAGTGTCGTGAATATCGCCATCGAACTCAACGGACAGCCCCCCTTGCAAGCCTATGTAAGACCGAGTAAGGAGTACCGTATCGTCTTGCGTAGTATTGACCTCGGTGCCTCGGAGGTCGTAGAGACTTATGAGCAGTTAGGGGATTTCATGCATGTGGGCTCTCCTTTCAGTATCCCGAAGGCAGCACTCGCACTGGCAGGTTTCCTGCCCCGGTTCTCCGCTGAGGTCTTTCCGTCATTGAAAGCACAGCTGGAAGCCTTCGGTGGTGGTATCGAGCTGACGTTACTGTCGGCAGTACCTGCAGGCAGCGGACTGGGGACGAGTAGTATCCTCGCAGCCACCGTCTTAGGGGCTGTCAGCGACTTCTGCTCGTTAGCATGGGATAAGAACGAGATAGGACGACGTACCCTCGTGTTGGAGCAGCTGTTGACCACTGGCGGTGGCTGGCAGGATCAGTTCGGTGGGGTACTGGGTGGTGTCAAGCTCCTGGAGACCACTCGTGGCTTTGAGCAGAACCCCGTGGTGCGTTGGTTGCCTGATGATGTGTTCACTCAACCCGAATACCAGTCGTGTCATCTGCTTTATTATACGGGAGTCACTCGTACGGCGAAGAAAATCCTGGCGGAGATAGTCCGTCGGATGTTCCTCAACCAGCATGAGCAGCTCTTGATGTTAAGGGCGATGAAAGCTCATGCCTTGGATATGTATGAGGCAATACAACGGAACGACTTTGCGGAGATGGGACGACTGGTGCGTAAGACATGGCAGCAGAACCAGTTGATAGACAGTGGCACGAATCCTGATGCGGTGCGTCGTATCACGGACCTGATTGACGATCTCTGTCTGGGTTATAAGCTTCCAGGAGCCGGTGGCGGCGGTTATCTGTATATGGTTGCCAAAGACCCGGAGGCCGCGGCACGTGTCAAACAAATCATCCAACAGAGTGAGCAGAACCCGAATGCGCGTTTTGTGGATATGACATTGAGTAAGAAGGGACTGCAGATCAGTCGTAGTTAGTGTGAGGTATGGAGTTCAGGACTATTGTTGACATTCCCAAGCTGGCGTTTCAGATAGAGCCTTGTGAGGAAATACTGTTAGTGGGTTCTTGTTTCGCCGACAGTATCGGACAGCGTTTCAAGGACGAGAAGTTCCATGCCACAGTCAATCCTTTTGGTGTGATGTACAATCCCGCCTCCATCCTTCATACCATCGAGCGGTACCAGGGGTGTCCCCGTATCGTCTTCCTGACATTAGGTACCAATCACGTCTATCGTCTGAAAGAGACAGGTGAGATTGTGGATAATTGTGAGAAGCGATCTGCTGCCTTGTTTCAGGAAGAGATACTGACGGTGGAGAAGTGTGCGGACTACCTGCGGAAAACCATTGATATCCTAAGAGAGCGTCGTCCAGATGTGCAAATCGTCGTGACCGTCAGTCCGATCCGTTATCGTAAATACGGTTATCATGAGAGTCAGTTGTCGAAGGCGACGTTGTTACTTGCTGTCTCTCACCTGACATCAGACATCTTACATCATCCATCATCCATCTATTACTTCCCTGCCTATGAGATCGTGAACGATGAGTTACGTGACTACCGTTTCTATGCCGCAGATATGCTCCATCCCTCAGAACAGACTGTGGATTATATCTGGGAGCGGCTCGTGGAAGCCTGTTTCTCGCCATCCGCCAAGGGTTTCCTTCAGGAGTGGCAGCCTGTCAAACAGGCATTGCACCACAAACCTTTCCACCCTGATTCGGAGGAATACAAAGCATTTATGGATAAAACTATGTTAAAAGTAGAAGACCTACGGAAAAAATATAGTAATTTTGTACTATGATTTACACAATAGAAAAGATTACGACGCTCATTGGAGCGCGTCGCATCGGACATACCGATGCTAAGATAGGATGGCTGTTGACGGATAGTCGTTCTTTGTGTTTCCCTGAGGAGACCTTGTTCTTTGCCCTTCGTTCCCAGCGTAATGACGGGCATCGTTATATTGACGACCTCTATCGCCGTGGAGTTCGTAACTTTGTCGTGGAGAACAATTCTCAATTCTCAGTTCTCAATTCTCAATTTGTGGATGCCAACTTCCTGGTGGTACCCTCTCCATTGGAGGCATTGCAGCGATTAGCAGAGCGACATCGTGATGAGTTTGACATTCCCGTGGTGGGTATTACCGGCTCGAATGGTAAGACGATGGTGAAGGAGTGGCTTTACCAGATCCTGTCGCCACAGATGGTGGTGACGCGCTCTCCCCGTAGTTATAACTCACAGATCGGTGTGCCCTTGTCGGTATGGCTGCTGAACGAACAGACAGAGGCGGGTGTCTTCGAGGCAGGTATCAGTGAGCCAGGTGAGATGCAGTCGCTGCATGACATCATACAGCCTACTATTGGCGTGCTGACATCCCTGGGCAGTGCCCATCAGAAGAATTTCCGCTCGATGGAGGAGAAATGTATGGAGAAACTGCAACTCTTCCATGGAGCGAAAGTCATTGCCTATGACAGTGACAATGACGTCATCAGTCGTTGCATCCGTCGCTCCGGCTATAAGGGTGAGAAGATAGGATGGAGCCGTGAGAACCCGTCGGCACCATTCTATATTTCTAATATCTCCAGTTCTTCTAGTACGTCTAGTATTTCCTATACTTATAAAGGCACGAGTGCTACCTATCACCTCCCGTTTATCGATGAGGCTTCTATAAAATGTTCCTTTGCCTGTGCTGCCACCGCCCTTTATCTAGGGGTGACACCAGAGGACCTTGATGCCCGTATGGCACAGCTGGAACCTGTCGCCATGCGTTTGGAGGTAAAGGAGGGACAGCATGGTTGCACGTTGATCAACGACTCGTATAACTCTGATATCAACTCGTTGGACATCGCCCTCGACTTCATGAACCGCCGTCCTGAATATCAGGGACGTCACCGTACGTTGATACTCAGTGATATCCAGCAGATGGGTATGGACAAGACGGAGCTTTACCGGGAAGTCAGCGACCTCTGTCAGAAACGGGGTGTTGACCGTCTGATAGGTATTGGTACCGCTATCCAGCGTCATGCGGAGGTCATCAGTATTGCGGATAAGGCATTCTTCCCTGGTGTCGACCAGTTTGTGGGGAGTGACCTGTTCCATCATCTGCATGATGAGGTGATTCTCCTGAAAGGTGCCCGTGTCTTCGGTTTCGACCACTTGACGGAGCTCTTGGAACAGAAAGTTCATGAGACGATATTGGAGGTTAACCTCAATGCAGTGGTGGATAACCTGAATTTCTACCGCTCGTTCCTGAAGCCAGAGACCAAACTGGTCTGCATGGTGAAGGCGGATGCCTACGGTGCTGGTGCTGTGGAGGTGGCTAAGACGTTGCAGGACCATCGGGTCGACTACCTCGCCGTGGCTGTCGCTGACGAGGGTGTGACGCTCCGTCGGAATGGCATCACCCAGAATATCATGATTATGAATCCGGAGATGACCGCCTTCAAGACGATGTTCGACTATGACCTGGAACCGGAGGTCTATTCCTTCCGACTGATGGATGCTCTGATTCGTGCGGCAGAGAAGGAGGGTATCACGGGATGGCCCGTCCATATCAAACTGGATACGGGTATGCACCGTCTGGGCTTCGACCCCGAGAAAGACATCGATGAGGTCATCGTACGCCTGAAACACCAGAATGCCATCATCCCTCGTTCGGTATTCTCCCATTTCGTGGGGTCCGACAGTGATGACTTCGACAACTTCTCCACGATGCAGTTTGAGAAATTCGATGTGGCAAGCAAGAAACTGCAGGCTGCCTTCTCGCATAAGATACTCCGTCACATGGATAACTCCGCTGCCATCGAGCATTTCCCCGAGCGACAGATGGATATGTGTCGCTTAGGACTCGGTCTCTATGGCGTGGATCCTCGTGACAACCGCATGCTGCATACCGTCTCAACGCTGAAGACCACCATCCTCCAGTTACGTCATGTGCCTAAGGAGGAGACGGTAGGCTATAGCCGGAAGGGTGTCCTGACCCGCGACAGTGTGATCGCCGCTATTCCTATCGGTTATGCCGACGGACTCAACCGTCACTTGGGACGCGGCAAGTGCTACTGTCTGGTAAACGGACAGAAAGCCCCTTATGTGGGTAATATCTGTATGGATGTCGCTATGATTGACGTGACGGATATCGACTGCAAAGAGGGTGACAGCGTGGAGATCTTCGGAGAGCATCTGCCCGTCACCGTCCTCTCCGATGTCCTCGACACCATCCCTTATGAGGTGATGACGAGTGTCAGCAACCGTGTGAAGAAAGTGTATTACCAGGACTAAAGAGGGTGTGTCAAAATAGGCACATCCTCTTCTTTATGGACCTGTTGTCTTGGCAGGTCGTCTTGCCGAGGTATATATAATAACCGCATCGCATACACTAAATAAATTAATATGATAGAGAGAGGTATTATTTGCTTCGCCCACGGATACACGTTGGCAGGTGCTAACCTAATAATCGTGTTACTGATTCTCGTCGTGATAGTACTTGTCGTGATGGGATGCTACAGTATACGTTATAACAGGATTATCAGTCAGCGAAACGAACAGCTCCGACGCATTCTCACGGCTTTGGACGACTACCGCGCCATAGTAGGCGACGGGGCTCTGTCGCTCGACGAACAGGAGGCGATATTGAAGTACAAGTTGAAGAAGACAAAAGAGGCCCTGCCGCTTAAGAAGGATGGGGAGCAGAACTTCTTTGTGATGATGGATGCGCGTATCAATAAGGAGAGACCTTATACGGATCCTACTTTCGACCAAGATGCCCTGATTAAGTTTATGGGAGTCAGTCGTGAGACATTCTGCAATCTGGTGCCTCGCTATAAGGATCCTGACAGAACGTTTGATTATATCAACTCCCTACGAGCTGAATACGGTGCACGACTCATCATTGAGCATCCGCATGAAGAAATCGAAACCATCGCCAAGGAATGTGGCTTTATTGGCGTAGATGTCTTCAACAGCGCCTTCAAGTTCGCCCTGGGTGTCACGCCTGCCGAATACCGCAATAGCATGATTAAACTATTCAAGAACAATCAAAGCTCTACTATCCACCAACAATAAAGCGTCCTGGAGTTCAATTTCCAGAACGCTTTTCTAGTTTAATACCCCACGCTTGCTTACGGCTCTTCCGAACCTCCCTGGTTAGGCTTACCGCCATTATCATCTCCACCGCCAGTCTGAGTAGAATCTCCACCGCTCTGGGTGTCATCCCCAGTGAGACAGGTACCAGTCCCTGAGTGTCTAAATTTGTCTCAATTCCTTTCATATTTGTCTCATCCCCATGGATTTTTAGTTAAAAACATTTAAAATCCGCACAGCTATCACTCATCCTGCACAAATCCGATGCGCCTCCGTGGTTTCGGGTCCCTGGGCTGCAACTCCGCCAGTGCCTCACTGATGGCATCCAGCTGGGCACGGGTCGACTCGTTGATGTCGTTCTGGTCGGCAAGGATATCCTCCATGTCCTGCTTGATGCGTTTGATCTCATTCTCTATCTTTGTGATGCGTTCTGAAGATATTGTTAAAGTTGGGACACTATAGAAAGAGACAAAGACACGCATGATTTTGATATTTGCATCTATAGCAATGTCGCTGTTCAGCACACCAGATAGCATTGCTAATCCAGGTTGTGTAAAAGCATAAGGAAGTTTACGGGTCCCTCCCCAACTTGAAATTCCATTTTGGAATATCAAATTTCTATTTAGTTCATAAAACTCTTCTTTAGTAAGCTGGAACATGAAGTCAGGTGGGAATCTTCTGATATTTCTCTTTACTGCTTTGTTCAGATTACCAGTTGTTACTCCATACAACTCCGCTAGGTCGCGATCCAGCATCACACGCTGCCCCCGAATCTCATAAATCTTGTTCCGTATTGACTCTACATTGTGTTCCATAACGCCTGCAAAGTTACGAAACAAAAGGGAGACAAATTTTCAAATTTTTCTCAATTCCTTTCATATTTGTCTCATCCCCATGGAATTTGAGTTAAAAACATTAAAAATCCGCACAACCTTCACAGATTATGCGGACTCAAAACTATATAAATCAAATTTTATACGTATAGAGCAATACGAGACAGGGACCAGTCCCTAGTGTTCTGGTCGTGTTAACAGTAGCCAGTTCCGAAATCCCCCTCAAGATGGTGTCTGAGCTGCATGTGCGCAAAGTGGGATGAAGCGAGAGATGGGGCATCAAGTGACTCGTCACGTCCTCAACGCAGTCACCGCCACAGAAGTAGACGCTTGACAGCGAACCCGCGATCTCGCTGTACTGATAGCCGTATGACGTGCACCAGAGACCCAACACTTCGTCGATAACGGGGCCGACGTACCGGGGAAAAACTCTCTCACATGAAATATTCCTCCAAAAGGAGTGATTTTCTCAGATTTTATGCTTACCTTTGCCATGTCATTGATGATTTTGCTTGTCTTGATTTGCAGCACTAAGGTAAGTGAAAAATCTGACATGGCCAAATCCTGGGCAACTTTTTGTTGCTCAGGTACTTATAAAGAATGTTAAACTAAAATGCTGCGGATTTTAGGTACATTTTAAATTTGGATTATAGATGAAACTAACAAAAGTATTTGAAGGCGCCTGTAAAATAGCTAATTTCAGGCAGCTAAAATTGATAGTCTTTGTACTCGCTATTATGATGTCTATTGGTACATTTGCACAAAAGGAGAAAGTCATAAAGAACTTCTGGCAAGCCAAGGTTTGGTTGAAAGACGGAACTACAGATAGTGGATATATCAGGAATGGGCATAGTACCGTATGTGTCTATGATGAAACTGTTGTGTTGAACAATCTGGATGGTTTATTCAGTAAAAACAGAACACATGCCACTAAAGACATAGACAGTATGTATATATGGTATGATACTGAACCAGATAAGGTGTTGATTAGCCACGCTGTTCCAGTATATTATTACTATGGCAACGAAACTCCTATGGAATACGGTTATCCCAGTATGTGCTATGTGCTTTATCAAAGCAAAAATGTCACTATCTATGAGGCATGGGACTTGTTTTTAGGTGATTTCTACTTATATAAGACACCAGATATGCAGTATGCTAAAGCATTATTTAGAAAAGGGAAAAAACTAACTGAAAAACGCAGAGCGACACTATGTGATGAGTTTCAGAACTATTCTATCATCAAGAAATATATCAAATCCATCCATAAGGACAAACTGAAAGATGACCCTGTTCCATTTTTCTTACTCATAGACAAAGTTTTGGAATCTGAGGAACACTAGGGACAGGTGAGCGTTTCACTCCTTTTCATATGCTCATAGGGATGTTTCTTTATGAGGTAAGCGTTGGGAGGTTCTTGCTCTAGTAAGTGCCCTTGTCGATGATCGCATTATCCACTTGGGGATGTAAGTGTTTGGAACATTAATTTTATATTTGTTTTAAGTTTCTGCCTACAAAGATAATAAAATATCACTAGTGTCCACTAAAAATTAGCGGAGATGTTTGTAAGTTATTTAAATATAGAGTTTTAGAGCGAGAAATTGACGGTGACGATTTGAATTGA
>NZ_FOWK01000014.1 GCF_900115435.1 Prevotella sp. tf2-5 | reverse complement strand
GATACAGGCATCAGGCTCTCTGTCTCGTTAGTGGCATAGCCAAACATCATACCTTGGTCGCCAGCTCCCTGATTCTCGTCATCCTCACGGTCTACACCACGATTGATGTCCTCACTCTGTTCATGAATAGCCGTCAGGATACCACAGGAGTTCCCGTCAAACTGGTATTCAGCCTTCGTATAGCCGATTTTTTTGATCGTATTGCGGGCGATGGTCTGTAGATCGATATACACCTCGCTGCGTACCTCACCCATAATCACCACTTGTCCTGTCGTCACAAACGACTCACAGGCGACTCGGGCATGGTCGTCATAAGCGAGAAACTGGTCGAGAATAGCGTCACTAATCTGGTCGGCAACCTTGTCAGGATGCCCCTCTGATACGGATTCTGAAGAGAATAAATATGACATATCTTTTCTTTATTATATTTTCCGGGTGCAAAGGTACGGAGTTTTCGGGACATGACAAAATAAAACGGCTTGCATCTTTTACGAGACAAGCCGTTTTTGTTATGAAGTGAGATGGGTTATTTTGTCTCCGGGGTCATGATAATCTCCACATGATTTCCACTCTTCAGGATAACGTTGTTCAGGAAGTCACGCACATTTTCAACTGTCAACGACTCAACAGTCTTCTTATAGTCAGTGTAGACATCCAGTCCATAATCCTTAAAGGTAGTGATGGTATTTACCCAATAGCCGTTTTTCTTGGCATCCACGTCAATCTGTTTGAGCATATACTCTTTCACCTTAGTAAGCTGGTCTGCATCCACGCTCTTCGCCATATTAGCGATACCCTCGTGCAACAGTCGGACAGCAAGTTCCGATTTATCTGGGTTCATCGGACAATATGCCCGTAACATCGCCTTGGGCTGGTGAGTAGAAAGATTAAACTGACCAGAAGCACCACAAGAGTAAGCGGCACTCTCGTCCTCACGGATGGTCTTCAGGTAAATCATAGAGAGCACCTGTCCCACAGCGTCAATCTTCACGATATTCTCCAAGGTATAAGGTACATCAGCATACCATATCTCAAAAGCTGTAGCCTTAGGAGACTCCGTCTTCACCTTAAACTGATTAACCACCTCACCTTTGGCAAGGGTCAGGATCTCGTTGAATTCCTCTTCCTTTTCCTTGGTAGCAGGCAGGGATGCGATATACTGCTCTATCAGCGGACGGATAGTCTGCTCGTCGAAATTACCACAGAAAATGAAGGTAAACTGTCCTGCGTTCTGGAAACGCTCCTTTGCTATTTGCAGGATACGGTCGTAGTTGATATCCTTCAAGTCCTTCACGTCAAGCTGGGTGAAACGAGGATTGTACGCATACATGGTAGTAGCCAGAGAGTCAGAGAAGACCGCGTCTGGTGACAAGCTCTTGTTCTTCAGAGCCATATCCAGCTGCGTCATCAGGTTCTGGAACTGCTTATCGTCCTTGTTGATACCTGTGAAATACAGATACTGCATCTGCATCATCGTCTCTAAGTCCTTGGGTGTAGAGTGAGCTGTCACATACTGGCGGGTATTACCCATAGTGGCATCAGCATTACACTCCTTGCCAGCGAGTGCCTTCTGCAACTCGTTACTAGAGAAATTACCCAGTCCACTGATACCAATCACCTGGTCAAACACCTTCAGGTTGGTATAGTCGGCAGCGCCATAGAGTGACTTTCCTCCCTTGGCGAATGCCTGCATCTGTACCTCATCGTCCTTGAAGTCTGTCTTTTTCAGGATGACGGTGGCACCGTTAGAAAGAGTCAGTTCCTTATAACCGAACGTCTTGTTCTCTGTCTCCTTGACAATCTTACCAGCTTTGATGGTAGCAACATCCACCAACGGCTCGTCTTTCACATTGTCCACATATGCCTCTATCTTCTCCGCACGTGCGGCAGCTACGGCAGCAGCCATATCCTTCTCGGTAGGATGAACCTTACCCTCCTTGTCCTGAGCCATAATCATGACGACGAGGTTGCTGTCGGTAGGAGTAATCAGGTCAGGCAACACCTGGTTGACTGCCTGTACAGGAATGTTGGGAACTATCATCTGCATCGTCTGATAGAGCATATCCAATGGAGGAATTGGCTCGTTGTCCAGATAATGGTCACGATAGGCATTACCGAACTCAGCGTTCTTACGCTTATCACGATTGGTGTAGCGTTTCTCCAGACCACTCAGATAGTCAGCCTTGGCACGCTCATACTCTGTAGCGGTGAAACCGAACTCACGGACACGTCTTGCCTCACGATAGAGCACCTGCAAGGTCTCCATCTCCTTACCTTCCTTGGGAACACCAATCAGCTCGAAACAGTCCTTAGTTCTTGAGAGCAGGTAATTGCTGTCATCTGCAAAGCCCTGGAAGAAAGGACAAGCAGCATCCTGTGTCATCTCAGACAAGCGCTGGTTGATCATCTGTGAGATGACGTTGACCAAATAGTCCTGAATGAGATATGCCATACTGGATTTCTCCTCTGGCTTGGTAGCTTCATGCTTCATCATAACGAAGACATTAGCCATCTGCATCTCCTTGTCTTTCTCATAGACATAGATAGCCTCCTTATTGTCGGGAACAGCCTCCGCAACAACTTTCGGTGCATTAGGATCAACCTTAATACCAGCGAAAAGCTCCTTGATTTTTGCCTCCATATGGTCTACATCCACATCACCAACAACAATGATCGCCTGGTTGTCAGGACGATACCACTTCTGATAGTAAGCACGCAGGGTCTGCGGCTTGAAACTGTCGATAACAGACATCAGTCCGATAGGCAGACGCACACCATACTTAGAACCGGGATAGACCTTCGGCAGAGCACGTTGTATCATACGCTGTGAAGGACCCTCACCCAGACGCCACTCGTTATGCACCACGTCACGCTCCTTGTCAATCTCCTCTGGCTCCAGAGAAAGACCGTTCGACCAGTCTTTCAGGATGAGCAGACAAGAGTCGAGGGCGGTAGCACGCTTGGTGGGTACGTCGCAGACACGATAGACGGTCTGGTCGATACTCGTGTAGGCGTTCAGGTCACTGCCGAACTCCACACCCAAAGAACGGGTGAACTCGATAATACCATTCCCCTTGAAGTGCTCAGAGCCGTTGAACGCCATGTGCTCCAGGAAGTGGGCAAGTCCACGCTGGGACTCATCCTCGTTGATAGAGCCTACGCGCTGGGCAATGTAGAAATTTGCCACATGCTCGGGATACTTGTTGTGACGAATGTAATAAGTCAGTCCATTATCCAGTTTACCGATACGCACGGCTGGATCAATGGGAATAGGCGGCATCTGCATTTCCTGAGCCACCATCGTTGCGGAACCGATGACTATCAGTGCGACAACAAACAATTTTCTAAGTCTCATCGTTTTATATAATAGTTAAATGTTAGTAACTTTCATCTTTTAGACGCACAAAGGTAAACAAAAACTACAGGTTATCTGAAAAAAAACAATAATATTAATGTTTTTTATCATTCTTCCGTGTTTTCGATTTTTTTCATGTTCCTTGGGTGATGCTCCAAGATTTCTTGTCGGAGGGTCGACATGTCGATATGGGTATAGATCTCGGTAGTACCGATGGACTCATGACCCAGCATTGCCTGTATGGCACGAAGGTCTGCACCTCCCTCCAACAGAGCGGTGGCAAAGGAATGACGGAGTGTATGAGGAGAGATGGTCTTGGTGATACCAGCCACCTCAGCCTGTCGTTTGATCATGATAAGGATCATGGTACGAGTCAGATGGGCACCACGCCGGTTCAAGAACACATAATCCTCCTCACCAGCCTTGATGTTCATGAGGTTACGATCCACAAACCAGTCATTCAACTCACGGATAGCCTTGGGCGAGATAGGAACCAACCGCTCTTTTGACCCTTTGCCGAATATCCGTATATACTGCTCGTCGAGATACAGGTCGGAGAGTTTCAGATTTACGAGTTCGCTGACTCGTAACCCACAAGAGAACAACACCTCTATGATGGCTTTGTTTCGTTGTCCTTCCCATTTCGAGAGATCAATGGAGTTCTCCAATATATCGACCTCCTCTGGGGAGAGTACCTCTGGCAAGTGTTCTCCCAAGACAGGACTCTCCAACAGTTCCGAGGGGTCATCCTCCCTCCAGCCGTCCAGTTCCATATAACGGAAGAAAGACCGTACCCCACTCAGAATCCTGCACTGGGAACGAGGATGAATACCTATTTCATGCAAGGTAGCCGCAAAATGCTGTAAGTCATCCAACTGTATCTCCCACACATCCTTCCCTTCCCTTTCCAGATAGGAGAGTAGTTTCTGGAGGTCACGACGATAAGCGTCCAGCGTGTTAGGTGAAAAACCACGTTGCAGTTTCAGGTATCGCTGATAGCTCCTCACAAGATTTGTCTGCGATTTCTTGCCTGTTTCCATTTTATTTTGTACTTTTGTCCGCAAAAGTACAAAATATTTCCGAAATATGAAAATATTGATAGTCAATGGTCCCAACCTTAACCTGTTGGGTACTCGTGAGCCAGGTATCTACGGGTCCTCGTCGTTCGAACAGTATCTGCCCCAGTTGCAGACGAGATATCCAGATATAGATATCGAGTATTTCCAGAGCAATGTGGAGGGCGAGCTCATCAACAAGATGCAGGAGGTAGGCTTTACCTATGACGGCATCGTGCTGAACGCAGGAGCCTATACCCATACCTCTGTGGCGTTGCACGACTGCATCCGCTCGTTGAAGGCACCCGTCATTGAGGTACATATCTCCAATGTCCACCAACGTGAGGAGTTCCGCCATCACTCTATGATATCCGCAGCCTGCAAGGGTGTCATCTGTGGTTTCGGTCTCGACTCCTATCGTCTAGCCATCGAGGCACTGAGGGGATGACCATCGACGAGTACATAGAAAGTCATATTGAGCCAGAGCCCGATTATCTTTACAAGCTCTGGAGAGCCACCAACATCCACATGCTGCATGGCAGGATGGCATCAGGACATCTGCAAGGTCGGTTGCTGAAGATGCTCGTGCAGATGATCCGTCCACATTTTATCTTAGAGGTAGGGACTTTCAGCGGCTATAGTGCTTTGTGTATGGCTGAGGGTCTGGATGCCGACGGACACCTCTATACTTTCGAGATCAATGACGAGCAGGAGGACTTCACCCGCCCTTGGATAGAGCACTCCCCTGTCAGCGATAAGATTACGTTTATCATCGGCGATGCCATCACTGAGGCTCCCAAACTCGGCATCGAGTTTGACCTCGCCTTTATCGATGGTGACAAGCGTACCTATCGGGAGACGTACGAGATGACACTCTCCGTTCTCCGTCCAGGGGGCTTTATCCTTGCTGACAACACCTTATGGGACGGTCATGTGGTAGACCCTTCTTACCAGAAAGACCAACAGACTCATGAGATCGTCGCTTTCAACGACTACATCCAGCAAGACCCTCGTGTGGAACAGGTCATCCTCCCCCTTCGCGATGGTCTTACTCTTATCAGGAAGAAGTAAGAAATGTTGTTAGGGGTGAACGATTTGTTCACCCCTTTGATTTTGAGTTAAAAACATTAAAAATCCGCACAACCTTTGTCTCTTTCTACAAAATGATTGGATAGGAAAGTGGATCATTCAGTCATCGACGAAGTCGCTTGCCAGAGCAAGAACCTCGTTTTTCGGAATCAAAAGTGTGTTCCCTACTCAGAAACACGCAGCCGTCATTTCTTTGCCCAACTTGTGGATATGAGCAAGGATAGCGTTAGTGCGCTCGACTGAAGGTTTCTTGAAACCATTAATGTAGTTGCGAAGCAATGTAGCGTTCATTCCTATTGAACGGGCAAACTCTGCAACATTAATCTCTTTGTGAGTGAGAAAGAAATGCTGTAGTGGTGAAGGTTCTGCATCGTCGTAAGCAAAACTCTCGAAACTAATGTCTTCATCGAGTCCACGCCAGTGGATGCCATCAAACCCGAAAGAATATGCGGCTCTTTCTTCGCTGGTAGCTGTACGCAACTTAGGATACCACAGCAGCGACTGGCTGTACTCACGACCTTCCTCATCGCGACCATAAATGTGTTCGGCATCGAACCAAATCTCTTTAATCTTCATAGGCATATCCTCCCATTATTTATTAAAATGTTCGTTCCAACGTTTGATAATAATATCGGCATTCTCATCAATCACAGCTTTGACCTTGCGGAAGTCGCCCGTTTTGATACCCTCTTTCTCTGTGAGGATGAACCCTGTACCATTCCATTCGAACTTGGCTACTCCGCCATTACCCTCTACGTGGATATGTGGCGGCTCGTGTTCTTTGCTGTAGAAAAAGAACGAGAACCCAAAAAATCTAAATACTTCTGGCATATAACTTTCGTTTTATTATTTCTCCGCTACAAAGATAGGAATTATTTATGATACCACAAATGGTTCTGCCAAATAATTCAGCAAGAAAATGAACTTTTATGCTTATTTAGTATAAATTCTTCCTTCTTACATAGGAATCAAATACCTGTCCCGGTGATTCGCCTAAATATTAAGGAATCTGCACATTCCTTGTTCTTTTTATCATTTAAATATAATATTATAGTATCTTTTATAATAACAGGCAAGACGATACGACTACTATTCATTCTTTCTATTTCCCATTTTTCGCCATATCCCTTTTGTCCTAAGCCCGATAGGTCTTCAATGTTTGCAATAAACCAAGAACTATTCTTATCAATATTATATTCACGACTATAATAATTCTTATACTCACGACGATACTCCACAAAAGCGTCATTTATCTTAATATTGTATTTACTATTGTATATCAATGAATATTCACATATAAAAGCATTCGATTTTTTTGAATCAGAAACATAATCACTATGACAATCCAAAACCTCTCTAAACATTGGAGGTGTCTGCACTCCCAATAGGTAAAAGAAAACAGATAAGAATACAACGATAAACAAAAGAATGAAACTCTTCTTCCATCTCTTGGAAATAAACAAATAAAGTATTGTTATAACTATACCGAATATTACAGCCCAATATGATATAAGTATAGTCATATAGTGATTTACATTATTGTACATTAGCCATAAAAGACCAAATAACATAAGGGAAAGAAATATAATTTTTTTCATTATTTTCTAGGTTTAATTACTTTTCCACGATTAGTTGTCTTTATTTGTCGATAGATATGATTGGGAACTTTGGCCCTTATTAAATAATCAGCTAAAGAAACTGCATTATTGGAATAAGGAGAAAAAGATACATCTTTTGGGGTTCCTGGATTTTTACCCGCTGCTGAGAGAGCAGTTTGGACAGTAACAGCACAATTAGAACCTAATACATTAAAAAAATTTGGGGACGGTTCTGAATGATCCAAAATAAGATACTCTGTTTTGTTCTCATTGTCGTAAGTTATTAATTATGTTGCAAAGGTAGTATTATTATCTCTTTCTACAAAATGTTTACACAAGAAAGTGAATCATTGAGAACTGTTCCTAAGTTTCACCTGTCTTCATTTGAATCTCGTTTTAATATTTAAAGTTTTTCGCCACTTTGAAAATAAGATAGTTCTTGCCATCATTATAGAACAACTGTAACCAATTATTCGTTATCTTAAACTTATTGCATTGCGGCAGGACATTACAGAACTCTTTGCCATCATAATCCTCTCGTCCAATACCGTTGTCAAAGTCCATGATTTCTATATTTGATCCAGAGATGGTGTATGCCCCGCCTAATTTACTGTATGTTGATTGGCCTGACATAGTGCCGTTTTCCCAGAACTTTATTACACTCATCCAGTCGTTTTTTAGAGATTTCGACTTTCTGACTATTCCTGTAGAGACATCACCATAACCGTATAGTTTCCACACGACACCAACAATATCTGTTACCTTCCTGTCATGGTCATTTCTTTTTAGTAAAGAAAACAACTTCACCCGACTATCCATCATTCTCCTTGCATATCTCGTCGATATTCTATGCCATTTAACATTATATGAGTCGTTTGTTTTGGCATTGAAAATATTATTTGAATAAGACACGACCATAAGGGTATCGTATATTTTTACATTTCCATTCCTATTTACATAAGTAAATAATGTATCATTAGATATTTTGAATTTTAGCCCCCATAGTGCAGGTGACCAATCATCGTATGCCCAAGTATCACCTAAGTACTTCAGTGTTGAGTCCTTCTTTGAAAACTCCATAATAGAGCCATGATGATCTTTTGGTTTCCAGCTATCTGACCAATATCCGACATCATTATGAGTAAGAACATTAAAACACGATTGCTTACAAGATGCGAATAGCGGTAATAGGAATGTAAGCACCTTTACTATTTTTATCGCTTTTTCCCCCAAAAAAATTTGGGGACGGTTCTGAATGATCCAAAATAAGATACTCAGTTTTGTTCTCATTGTCGTAAGTTATTAGTTATGTTGCAAAGATACGTCTCTTATTTCATTTTACAAAATGTTTAGACAGAAAAGTGGATCAGGGAGAACCGTCCCGGATTTTCCTCGCATCATTACATGGTAGATTCCTGTACCGCTTGGCGTTCTTGACTTTCTAGGCATAATAGTTGACATTTTACTTTGACTGATGCAAAGATACATCATTTTATCCAATATTGCAAATGTATTATACATAAAAGTCCTCCAAACTATTTTGAGCCTACTGTTTCATGACAGTACCTGTCCCTGTGTCAGACGCTCCCGACAAGCAGAATTTATGAATGAAACGCAGCACAGTCAGAAGCATGCAGTCAAGAGTAAACTTGATGGAACGATTCTCAACAATCCACAGAACCATTTTCACTCTTTTTTCGATACTGCAGTTCGTGCAGAGAAATATCAATTCCTAATCTATTTTTAGTACTAGATTTCCCTAATATTGTGAATCTAAGTATTCATTAATACGCATGAATATAATACTATCATTGGGATGTAAAATTGGATTATTTTTCATTATCTCTTTTAAATACAAGGTATCCCCCTTTATTGTAACAGTAAAAGTCTTTTTATAATCTAGCTTATAATTAAATAACAAATAATCCAAAATCTCTATACGAGTACTAATTGCTGCTTTAAAAAACGCAGTTCGTCCTGGTTTTACTGAAAAATTCAGATCCCCCCCTGCCTTAACTATCATTTTTGTTTTTTCTAAACTGATAAATGCTGCTTTTGTTAAAGGGGTTTCTAATATACGCCCATACGACAGTATTTCATTTTCTTTAACATAGTCATTAGGGTTACCACCATGCTCAAGTAAATACTTCAAAATTTCTATTGAATTAAATCCGCTAGCGGCCAATACCATCGGAGATGTTCCATTACAGGTATTATGGGCATTTGGGTTTGCACCATGATCCACTAAGAACTTAACAGCATCTAAATTATCATTAAATACTGCCCAAAAAAGTAATGTTTCTCCAAATTTCGGGTCCTTAAAGTCAATATCAATACTATAATCTTTGAGCATTTTCTCCGCTCTCTCAAATTTCCCCTTTGAGATACATTTTGCAAAATCCCATACCTCAGTATCTTTCCATAGTTCTATATCATACCCCAGATAGTCTTTCTCATTTCCAATACAGGCAACCATCATCTGTGTAACAAATATAACCAAAATATACTTCCTCATTTCTTTTGTTCCTCCTCAATTTTCTTTATTACAGTGTCAATTTGATGGTTATAAAATCTTAAAGCGGTGTTCACAATATTCTTCCCAGGCAAATATAAAAATTTGGGGACGGTTCTGAGTGATCCAAAATAAGATACTCAGTTTTGTTTTCATTGTCGTAAGTTATTAATTATGTTGCAAAGGTAGTATTATTATCTCTTTCTACAAAATGTTTAGACAGAAAAGTGGATCAGGGAGAACCGTCCCGGATTTTCGTCGGATTTTCGACAAACCCCTAACCTCCAACTGATTTCTTCTGAAACGCCGATGTACATGGCGTTTGCGGGCAGTTGGAGGTTGCTCTAACCTCCAACTAAGCTCTCACTAACCTCTAACATAGTGGGAGGTGGGTTGGACGTTAGTTGGAGGTTCAGATAACCTCCAACTGGTCTTGCGCCCTTTGTTTATCGAGGTTTGCGGGATTTTTAGTTGGAGGTTAGGGGTATCTCTTTGATATTGAGAGTACCACCATTCCCTACACGTAATTTTTAAAACCCTTGTCACCGTTGCCGCCTTGCAAAAGTATTTGATTGTCAAGGGATTGTGGGTAACAACATAGCGGCAACGGTGACAACAATATCTCCTATCTCAGTAAATTCAGTGAATTTACTCACCAAATTCAGTGAATTTACTGAGATAGGAGATATCGGAATAAAAAGCATCTAACAGGGGTGTTTTACGAAGGCGGCACCTCCTGCCTGCGAAGGTGCCGCTTCCTCGGGTCGAAGGCGGCACCTTCGACCCTTGAAGGTGCCGCCTTCATAGGGGAAGGGGGCAGGGCGAAGGGTTCAGGGTTAAGGGTTCATGGGGTAGGGTGATTAGCAAATGAGGGCTTTAATCGGGTCGAATAAAGCCCTTAATCGGTATGAAAGTGGGCTTTAGTCGGTAACAAAACAACAGTTAGTCGGTAACAAAGTGGGCTTCAGTCGGTACCTGATTTATATGAATTTTCGAAAAACATATAACCTTATAACATGATGTGGCTCAAATGCCGATAAACAGGGGCTTTACGGTATGTTAGATGTTCTGACAACATATAACATGCTTCAATCCCTTTGTACAAGGGCGTTTGAAGGGGATCATGTTATATGGTTATATGTTTTTCAGAAATTCATAATTCTGATGACAGACTATAGTTACTTCTCTATCAGAGCAACAGCATAGGCGGAGATGCCTTCTTGTCTGCCTGTGAAACCGAGTTTCTCGGTGGTCGTCGCTTTGATGGAAATCGCATCCACATCGCAGCCAATGACAGCAGCCATACATTGTTGCATGGCAGGGATATGAGGATTCATCTTTGGACGCTCGGCACAGATCGTCGCGTCGATATTCACCAAGTGATATCCTTTCGTGGCGATTAGCTCGATGGTCTTCTTGAGGATAACCTTGCTGTCCATACCCTCTGTCTCTGCGGCGGTATCTGGGAAGTGGTAGCCTATATCCCGCATATTAGCAGCTCCGAGGATAGCGTCACAGATGGCATGAATAAGGACATCGGCATCACTATGTCCGAGGAGACCTAGTTCATGCTCTAACTTGATACCCCCCATCCATAGGTCACGACCTGCGACGAGCTGGTGGACATCATATCCCATTCCCACCCGTATCATCGTCTTCTGAACAAGTCTTTGATGCCGTCCATATCGAAGGCAAGGGTGAAACGAAGGGTCTGGTCAAGAGGATTACTCTTTGCGGTAGCGATGACATAACCGACATCCAGAGAGAAGACACTCATACGGAAGCCACCACCGACAGTGAAGTATTTGAGGTTACCCTTGTTCTCGCTCTGGTGATGATAACCAGCACGAAGGGTAAACTGGTCGTGGTACGTATACTCGGCACCCACGCTCCACTGGATTTCCTGCAACTCTTCCTTGAAACCACCTGGTGCGTCACCAAAGCTCTTGAAGATACCAGCGATAGAGCCGACGTCATTGTATTCCTCAATGACACGTTGCTCATAGTCTTCCTTCGACTCACCCTCGTTCTGCTTGGGGACGGTGGGGACGAGGAGCTTGTTGGCATCAGCGGCAATAGTAAAGCGGTTGTACTCGTTGATGGGCACCATCAAGGAGGCACCGATACGAAGGTTGGCTGGGAGGAAGTTAGAACGGTCGTCACCAAAATAAGTAATCTTACTACCCACATTGGATATATTCATTCCAAGTCCCAACTGGCACTCACGCTGTCCGATATTGATGTAGTTGTTATAGTAGAGCGCCAGGTCAGCCGCAAAGGCGGAGGCAGGAGAGGAGTCCTCGCTATAGTCGTAGCGGAGGTCACTGTACAGCCAGCGGATAGCAGCGGCAAGGGAGAATTTCTCACTCAGCATCAGAGAGTAGGCGACATCTATAGACATCTCATAAGGTTTGACGGTCATCGCGTTCTCCTCCATAGAGGTCATTACTTCACCAAGAGAGAAATAACGCAGGGAGCCGGAGATGGCGGAATAGTCACCGATGCGATAGTATCCTGCCACATAGGCAAGACTGATATCATTAACCAATTGGCGGAGCCAAGGGGTGTAGTTCAGGGAGATACCGGCACGACTGATGCAGAAAGGATATTTGGCTGGATTCCAATATTGTGAGTTGACATCAGGGTCTGTAGCGGCTCCCACATCACCCATACCGGCAGCACGGGCATCAGGGGCAATAGTCTGCGACACCACAGCATGTTCAATGGGGTTGAACTGGCTCTTGGTGTCCTGTGCTTTCACTGTGATGGTGAACAGCAGGAAGACAATGGTTGTATAAATCTTATTTGCTTTCATCATTTTACTAAACGCAGGACGTTTTTATTTATTGCTTATAATGATGATTTTCTTGGCTTTAGAGGTCTGGCTGGAGCCGTCGCTGCTGATACGGACACGATAGAGGTAGACACCGGTATGCAATCGGCGGCCGCCATCAACACAGAGATCCCAGTTGATGACATAGCTGTTGTCATAGGCTGTACCATGCTCCTGGTGCTGCCAGAGGTGGTGTCCCGCCATATCGAAGATGTCGAGGATGACATCAAGGTTGCTACCCACACGGTCGTGGATAATACGTATATCCGTTGAGGTGGTGGCAGGGTTATGGGTACACTCCACATCAAAGAAGGTGGGTGCCGCGTCCTTCGACACCTTGAAATTCAACGTACTGGTGGTAGAGTTGTTGAGGACATCCCAGACACGGAACTGTAAGCGATGTGGCCCCTCGCTAAGCTCTGGGATGCTGAAGCCTACCGTTCCCTGGGTGAAACTTCCAAAGTCATATTGGAAATAGTCGTTGAGGTTGTATGTGCGAGCCAGTTCGCCATCAATAATCAACTGGAGGTCGTGACCGATGCCGTTACCTGTTGTGTTAATACCGTCGGGGTCGTTGATCTCAGCGATGAAATAAGGAGTGGCGTTCACTGTGCCGCCATCCACAAATGAGCTGCTGTTGAGATAACAGAAGACAGATGGTCCATCAGTATCTTGTTCCCCACTACCTCTCCCGTTGAAGACGACCTTGTCGGTATATCCGTTGGCTTCCTCATCTCTTTCCTTGTTGACGGCATAGATGGTGATCAGTCCTGTCCCGTCAGAGTAGCTGATATCCTTGGGGACAGCAAAGGAGAATTTGAAATGTCCTCTGCTGACACTGTCGGTGCCTTGGAAGAGTATCTTGTTACGATCGGTATAGACGAAAGCGGTCTCTGCCTCAGAAGGGTCATTACGACGACATACAACTTCCTCAGCAGCATCACGGACGATGGCTGTCATCTCACCAGAGAAGGTCTCGTTGACGTGTCCGTCTATATCAGCGACATATCCTGCTACTTCCACCGTGGAACCTGCTCCGATTTTCAAAGGTGTGGAAAGATCGGCGATCTCCTGTCCGTTGATAGTCTCGATGATCACAGGACTGGTGGGGATGGCGAGTCTCAGTGCAGGGTCGCCAAGGAGCGCATATTGTAACTTATTGGCAGTCTGGTCGCTACCTGTCTGTATCAGTTGATTCTTTGCCCGACGTACTGCTTCACCGATAGCCACACGATTGTGACCACCATTCAGCAAATGGTTTGTGAAGGCAAGGTTCATCATACGATTGTATGACTGGTAAACGGTGCGGGTGGTGCCGAAGAACGCAACGGCTCCTCCCTTCGTACTCAAGACGGCAGTCTCACCGATATTATCTTCTTGTCCGTCAAATGGCATGATGTCACAGGAGGCGGTTACCCACAGGGGAAGACGCTTGGAGACTGCTTCCTCAAAATCCTGAAGGGTCAATACGTATTCGTGGGAGAAACTGGCAGGCGCCCCATGACCAGAGTAGTTCATGATGAGGGCACCGCTGTTCATCTGCTGCTTCAGCAGGCGGGTGATATCAGGGTAGCGGTTGCCCGTTGCCGTACTGGTACGTGGATAGGCATCCCACATGACCCGTTTTACCTGCAAGGCAGGTTGTAACTGTTCGACGAGGGTGGCTACCGCCTGGGCGTCTTTCATGTGCTGGTTCTCATTACCATCGTCACCTAACACACAAACCGTATTCTGCCAGGCTCCTGCCTGCTCGTTACTGAGGTATTGCTCCACCTTGTCAACCATCGTCGCTGCCTGGTCTGCCGTACGTACAGGGAAACGTCCAACAGCAATGTCTGGCTTGTCGCTCCTCAGCATGTTACCGCCCTCCATATCATCAAGCAAACAGAAATAGTCATCGCTCACATAGCAGTCGGTATGACTATAGGAATTCTCACTCTCATAGCAGAGCAGGAAGTCATCAGGGACCTCCTTCGTCCATGCTGTCGACAACATGCGGTTATCCCATGCCGCATCACCCATCAACAGGAGGTAACGTGGCATGTCCTCTTCGGAGGAAGCACGGTCGTAGAGCATTTTCATATAACGGCGATAAGCGTTGGCGTCTGGGGTACCACTACTGAACTCGTTATAGAGCTCGTCGGCAAAAACGACACGGACACGCAGACCGTCCCGCTCCTCATGGATTGTCTTCAGACGACTTGCCTGCTGAGCCATCTTCCCACTCGACGGGATGATAATAACCATGTCTGCCGCCTCGTCGGCATGATGGTCTTGATTGGCGATCATCCCTACATATTCTGGTACGGGGAAACTGCCGGATGACAGATCGGGAGCTGTTGCCGGTGACTCATCAAACAAAGAGATGTAGTCGAGGCGAACTGTCGCATTACCATTAGCTGGTTGTATCCTGACCTGATTGCTAGCCTGTAGGTTGTCGACTGCGAAGGTCTTACTTCCTATCCGCATCTCGTCATAATTGCCACGCGAAGGAATAGTGACAGTCCCCACTGCGGTACCGTTCACACTGACGGACACAGAGGTCGCCTGGTCTGCGGTGACGACAACTGTCACCGCACCTTTTGCACCATTACCAGAGGCTTTGAGGGAATAATCACGAGAGCTTCCTCCTCTCAGGACAGTGGCATCATAGAGGTTACGCCCTCCCTTGAACCAAGCATAGTCATCCACTTCATAGAGGGTGTTGTGGTCATCTTCTAAAGGATAATATGCCGCAAGGAAGGCTTCCTGACTGATGGTTTGCGGTTCTCCGTCACTTTCTGTGAGGAAATAATAGCCGTAGTCAGAATAGGGGTTGCGGATTCGCTGGTGTCGTTCGTTCCAGGTGACAGGACCGACGGCATGAAATAGCCGGCGACCTCCTACATTACACGTAGGAATCTCTTGGAGATCATCGGTCTCCTTCAGGTAATCAGCCGTCAGAAGCTCTGGTTGCATAGCACCTCCATAGCCATAGACTCTCACCTTTTCTCTATTTGTGAAACCTGCTTTCTGAAGAAGGTCGTTACTGAGTTGGTAAATACCTGTTTTCGGTATCCGTATCTTGACCCATTCTCCTTCCAGTAATACGGAATGGTCGGCATAACGTTTGCCGTCTGCCGCTCTTCTGGAAGTTGTTTTCTTAACGGCTTTCGGTTTTACCTTCAGCATGAAACTGACAAGTTTCTGGTATTTCTTATTGCGATATACTAAAGGGACAAAAGACACCTCTAATGATGCTTTCTTACGGGAAACAGCGATTTGTTGACTGATTTTAGGCAGTTTGGGCAGCTCTTCCTGGGTGATCTGCTGATAATGCTGGATGTCAGCATCGCTCATGGGAATGAACTCCGGATATTCAATACTGACAGTATAGGTAGAGTCCGCATAGTTGTCGTAAAGGGGGATGGCATAAGAAACAACGGGTAATACAGAGTCAACTCTGACTTGCGGCGCTGTCAGATTGTAAAACCGTTGTGCTCCTATCGTTAGACAGGAACATAACAATAATAGACTTAGTATCGCTCTCCTCATTTACTTGCAATTAAATTCTAAGACCTTACGCTCTTCCAACCAACCTTCCAGATGGTCGTCAATATGGACAGGACCAACACCTACTGGTGTTCCTGTATAGAGTAAGTCACCCGTCTTTAAGGTAAAGAACTGTGAGATATAGGCGATCAGCTCATCGACCTTGTAGAGCATGTCACTCGAACAACCTTCCTGTACCGTCTTGCCGTTGATATCGAGATGAAAATGGATCGCCTGTATGTCTCGGAACTTGTTGATATCCACCCACTCACCGATGACGGCAGAACCGTCGAAGCCTTTGCAGATCTCCCAGGGATGTCCCTGACTGCGTGCTTCCCGCTGGAGGTCACGTGCTGTGAAGTCGATACCTACGGTCACCGCATCGTAATAGCGATGGGCAAAACGCTCAGGAATACTCTTCCCCAAGCGGCAGATACGTACCACCATTTCTGTCTCATAGTCCACCTGTTCACTCCAGTCAGGGATGAAGAAGGGCTTGTGGTCCTTCAGCAGCGCTGAGTCGGCTTTCGTGAAAATCACGGGCTTCTCTGGTTTATATAACGCTCCATCCAGCTCTTTATTGTGTTGGATGTAGTTCATGCCTACAGCGAATATCTTCATGTCTTTGATGATTTTATGCTGCAAAGATAGAAATTTTTCCTTAAAATGCATTATCTTTGCAGCACAATGATGAAAAAGTTACTCATCCTATTGCTGATACTCGCTGGAATGACGAGCGTTCAGGCACAGTCACGACGTGATACCCGTTGTATGGATTTCATGGGTATCCCGCTGGAAGGTCCTGTGGACTCCTTCGTCGTTGCCTTGAAGGAAAAGGGGTTCACGGAATGGGGCAATTCCGACGACGGGGAGGACCTGTATTTCCGTGGTGATTATTATGGTATTCGTGCCAAGGTAATGGTTAACGTGCAGTTGCCTAATCGTTTCGTACAGTCGGTGTATGTCACCATTGGTCCCTATCGCACCAAAGACATGCTGACACGTAATCATACCTATTTCCTAAACAAACTGGAGAAAGAGTATGGAGAGTATATCGCTCGTGGCGGAGCAGAATATTTCATGGGGGAATATGGTGACATCAAAGTGTCCGAGAACAACAATGGCAACGGCTCTTCTGACCTGAATTTCTTTTATATGCCTTCCACACCTTTCTACAAGGATGCCATTATCTTCGGACTGAAAGGACATGTGCAGGAGGTGACTACAGAGAATGCTGTAGCGGAGAATCCGCTGGAGCGTTTTGCAAGAAACGGGAAGATGGAGAATCCGGACATCACCGAGCGGAAGTATGACGCATACGGCTATCTGATACAGGGAAAGATGTTGGAACGACAGGGAATGAGTATTATCAACTATGAGTATGACGCACAAAACCGTCTGGTGAAGCGTACGTTGACCAACAAAGCTGCCAATATCACCTATATCCATGAGTATGTCTATAATGAGAAAGACGAGATATTAAATCTCGATCAAAAGGTGTTTGACGAGACAAATGAATGTGTGATGTCCATCAACATGCGCAACAAATACGAGGACCATGACGACATGGGCAACTGGACTCGCAATGCCTTGAATATCGTTTATTGGGAGAAAGGAGCACAGAGCCAGACAACAAACGTAATACAAACGAGAAAGATACGGTACTGGGACGAATAAAGAAAACAAAAAACGCTGACTCTTTCGAGCCAGCGTTTTTATATCAAGTAAATCATTACTCTGCAACGAGTGTGAAACGCTTGAAGTCGACAATCTTCAACTCCTTGTCCTGCTGGGCAAGCCACTGTGATACGGTAGCCTTGTCGCCGTCACCGAACTGGAATTCCTGATCAACGAGGCAGTTCTCCTTCAAGAACTTCTGGACGCGACCCTTGGCGATATTCTCAATCATGTTAGGATTCAGGGTTGCAGCCTTCTCAGCAGCAGCCTTCTCCTTCAGCTCACGAGCCTCCTTTGCTTGCTCCTCTGTCAGCCAACCCTTCTTGATGTTGCTCTCGATGTGATCCTCTGAGTCAACCAAGTTAGGATTGATGCCAGCTTTCTTCAGGACAACTTCTACGTACTTCTCGACCTGCTCAAGCTTTGTCTTCTCAACAGCGGTCTTGTACTCCTCATCCAAAATCTTCTGGTCAACTTTGTCTGCATCGAGTGCAACGGGCTTCATGGCAGCTACCTGCATTGCGATCTTGTGACCAATCTCTGCAGCAGGCTTGTTCAGCTGTACCATCGTACACAGAGTATTCTTACCCATGTGGTTATAAACCTCGATGTTCTCACCCTCAAGTACGAGGTAGCCATCCAACTCCATCTTCTCACCTGTGATACCAGAGCGCTGAGTAACAGCCTCCTGGGCAGTCTGACCGTTAATCGTCAGAGCCTTTACAGCCTCGATGTCCTTGCACTTGTTAGCGATGGCAGCGTCGAGGATGCTTTGAGTCAGGGCAATGAAGTCTGCACCATTAGCAACGAAGTCGGTCTCACACTTCAAGGCAATCATAGCGGCAAAGCCGTCAGCAGCCTTTACGAGAACACAACCATTAGATGTCTCACGGTCGCTACGCTTAGCAGCGATGGCAAGTCCACGCTCGCGGAGCAGTTCCTTTGCCTTGTCGAAGTCGCCCTCAGCCTCAGTCAATGCTTTCTTTACATCAGCAAGACCAGCGCCGGTCATGGTGCGAAGCTTCTTGATATCGTCTATTGAAATAGCCATAATCTTTTTTCTTTTTCGTTATTCTGTTAATTCGATATGTCGGGATTTCGATATGTCGATATTCCGATAATTACTCTGCGGCCTCTTCTACAGCAGGTGCAGCCTCTTCAGCAACAGGTGCCTCCTCTACAGGAGCCTCTGCAGGTGCGTCGGCAGCCTTACGGGGCTTACGAGCAGCACGCTTTGGCTTTACCTCTTCTGCCTCAGCATCAGCCTGAGCATCAGCAGCCTTCTCGTCAGCTTTCTCAACCTTACGCTCCTCAAGACCCTCATTGATGGCATTGCAGCAAGCAGTGAGAATAATCTCTACACTATCCTTGGCATCATCATTAGCAGGAATGATGAAGTCGATATTGTTAGGATCAGAGTTAGTGTCTACGATACCGAATACAGGGATACCCAGACGGTTTGCCTCGCGAACGGCAATCTGCTCCTTCAGTACGTCAACTACGAAGAGGGCAGAAGGCAGACGTGTCAGGTCAGCGATAGAACCGAGGTTCTTCTCCAACTTAGCACGCTGGCGGGTAATCTGCAGCAACTCACGCTTAGAGAGGTTGCTGAAAGTACCGTCCTGCATCAGCTTATCGATGTTCGCCATTTTCTTTACGGCCTTGCGGATAGTCGGGAAGTTGGTTAACATACCACCCGGCCAACGCTCAATAACGTAAGGCATGTTCACACTGGTAGCTTTATCAGCGATGATGTCCTTCGTCTGTTTTTTAGTAGCGACGAACAGAATTTTCTTACCACTCTTGGCAATCTGCTTCAAGGCATCTGCAGCCTCGTCAATTTTAACTACAGTCTTGTGTAGATCAATGATATGGATACCGTTACGCTCAGTATAGATGTACTGTGCCATAGCAGGGTTCCACTTACGCTTCAGGTGACCGAAATGACAGCCAGCCTGTAATAACTGATCAAAATTTGTTCTAGACATTTTGCTTTTCTTTTTTAATTGTTTACTTTCTTTTTAATTCTTTTAGTCGCTGCGCTTGGTAAAAGCGCTAAAGCGATTACTTGTTAGAATCAGCAGCTGAGTAATTATAGTCACTATAGCCACTATAGTTCCTATAGGTCTTAGCTGTTTAGATACTAAACGTAGTCCAGTATTAACGCTTACTGAACTGGAAGCGACGACGAGCCTTTGGCTGACCTGGCTTCTTACGCTCAACCTCACGAGAATCGCGGGTGAGGAAACCTTGTACCTTCAAGGCTTTTTTATCCTCAGCATTTACCTTTACCAATGCACGAGCAATGGCGAGGCGGAGAGCTTGGCTCTGACCAGTAAAACCACCACCGTCCAAGTTTGCCTTGATATCATATTTCTCAGCCACCTCGAGCAGGTTCAGCGGCTGCTTAACCACGTACTGCAGAATAGCTGAAGGGAAATACTCTGTTAAATCCTTCTTGTTGATCGTAATCTTGCCTGTGCCTTCGCTCAGGTAAACGCGAGCTACAGAGCTCTTACGACGACCGATTGCATTAATTACTTCCATCTTCTATCTTATTATTTATACTGGTTAATATCAATTGCTTTTGGCTTCTGAGCCTCGTGCTTGTGCTCTGTTCCCTCGTAAATATAAAGGTTGTTCAGCAGACTGCGTCCAAGAGGACCTTTTGGCAGCATGCCTTTGACAGCGTGTTTCAGGAAACGCTCAACACCATAAGGAGTCTTACGGAGTTCAGCAGGAGTGCTGAAACGCTGACCACCAGGATAACCAGTATAACGGGTATATACCTTGTCTGTCTCTTTTTTGCCAGTGAATTTCACTTTGGCAGCATTGATGATAATTACGTTGTCTCCACAATCCTGGTTAGGAGTGAAGTTGGGCTTGTACTTTCCGCGAATCAGTTTCGCAACCTTAGAAGCGAGGCGGCCTACTACCTGATCGGTAGCATCGATAACCACCCATTCCTTCTGCTCACGGGCAGCTTCCTTTGATACGGAAATGGTCTTGTAACTTAAAGTGTCCATTTTACTTTTAAATTTTACTACTAAAAAACAATTATTCTATTTCTCTTACACACAAACAACACTACGGCAGAGAGTCTAACGCTCCGCAGCAGTCTAACGTCTGTGCCTTTCGGCTGAACCATGATTCACAAACCGCAATGCCCGGCCAAAGACACTACTATTTACACAAGGTCCACGGGGATTCTAAGCCTCTCCCCAATAATCGGACTGCAAAGGTACGGTTTTTCTCTTGAATCAGGGAAACGAAGAACTGGATAAGTTAAAGATTTAATATTATTTAACTTATCCAGTTGCTTATACCTTATTATTATATATAGAGACTATAGTAACTATAGATTTTATAGATATCCCAACCAGCGGAGAATGTCGTTCAAATTGGCAAACACCATTAAAAGGATGAGGATGCCAAAGCCCACATACTCTGCACGAATCATGAACTCCTCCGAGGGTTTACGACGAGTGATCATCTCATAGAGCAGGAAAAGTACGTGACCACCGTCAAGGGCTGGGATGGGAAGGATGTTCATAAAGGCGAGTATGATGCTGAGGAATGCGGTCATCTTCCAGAACATATACCAGTCCCACATAGGAGGAAAGAGGCTGCCGATGGCTCCGAAACCACCAAGAGACTTCGCCCCGTCTGCCGTAAACACGTATTTCATGTCACCAACATAGCTGCCAAGGACATCACATCCATATTTGATACCAGCAGGGATACTCTCCAAGAAACCATATTCCTTTGTGACGGGTTTATAGAGCCCGGCGATCGTACTGACTACAAAACCTAGTTTCAAGTCTGGGGTAAGGATGACGCTGGCAGTATCTTTCTTACTTTCATGACCAAAGACAATGGTAACAGTACGTGCCTTCAAACTGTCAGCGGGAGAAGCAGCAGTGTCCAATAAATCCTGTCTACGACCAAGGAGGTCGATGAACTCGTTATAACTATCCACAGGACTGCCGTTTAACGCAAGGATATGGTCGCCTGCCTTGATACCAATCTTCTCCGCAGGAGTACCAGGTACCACACTGTCAACCTTGGCAGGAATCAAGGGACGAACGAAGGCTGGGTCAGCCTTCAGCATACCTAACAGGTTCAGCTCACCAGGCAGGTTGATACTCATCTTCTTACCATTGCGGATAATATCCACACGCTTTGCCTCAGAGATATCACGATAGAGGTCAGCACTAAAGTCCTTGAAAGCCTTCGTCTCCGTTCCAATGAGAATGTCACCATCCTTGAAGCCATAAGACTTCGCCTCTTGGTTGAACTTCATACCCAGCGTCATATCCTTGACGGGGATATAAGTATCGCCCCAGTAGAAGAGAATCATGGAGTAGATAAACAGGGCAAGCAGGAAATTCACCAACACACCGCCTATCATAATAAGCAATCGCTGCCATGCAGGCTTGGTGCGGAACTCCCACGGCTGTGCGGGCTTTTTCATCTGTTCGGTATCAAAACTCTCGTCAATCATACCTGCTATCTTACAATAGCCACCTAAAGGTAACCAGCCCACCCCATATTCCGTATCGCTGTTCTTGGGTTTAAACTTAAACAGACTGAACTTCCAGTCGAAAAAGATATAAAACTTCTCCACCCTCACTCCAAAGAGCTTGGCGAAGAAGAAATGCCCTCCCTCATGCAGTAATACCAATAAGGAGATGGCAAGAATAAATTGTAATACTCTGATTAAAAATACTTCCATTATTAATAAATTTTAATTCGATATGTCGAAATGTCGATATAACGTTATTTTGAATTACTCATCAACTCCGTAGCGATTCTCCGTGCCTCCGCATCGGTAGCAACATACGTATCGTAAGTCGGATTGGCGTCATAAGTACATTTTACCATGGTCTCGGAGATGATGTCACTCATCTGAAGGAAGCTACACTTGTCTTCCAAGAAACCACGATTCACAATCTCATTGGCAGCATTGACGATACATGGCATATTACCACCTCGCTGAATAGCCTCGAAAGCAAGGGCAAGACAGCGGAACTTCTTCAAATCAGGTTCGAAGAACTCCAGCTTCTGGGCAGCGAAGAGGTCAAGACGTTCCCCTGTAAGAGTGAGACGCTTGGGATAAGAAAAAGCATATTGGATAGGCAGTCGCATATCGGGCACACCAAGTTGTGCCTTGACGGCACCATCCTGAAACTGTACGGCACTATGTACGATACTCTGCGGGTGAACCAGTACTTGTATCTGTGATGCCTTCACGCCAAAGAGCCATTTTGCCTCTATCACCTCAAATCCTTTGTTCATCATCGAGGCGGAGTCAATGGTAATCTTCGCTCCCATGTCCCATGTCGGATGGCGTAAAGCATCGTCTTTGGTGACTTTAGCAATCTGCTCTAAAGTCATGTTACGGAAAGGACCGCCACTTGCCGTGAGCAGGATCTTTTCGATGGGATTATGGTCCTCACCCACCAGACTCTGGAAGATGGCAGAGTGCTCACTATCCACAGGCAGGATTGGTGCATGATATTGTGTGGCAAGGTCTTGTATCAGCTCACCAGCCACCACCAAGGTCTCTTTGTTGGCAAGGGCGATTGCCTTGCGTGCCTTGATGGCATGAATCGTAGGCGAGAGTCCTGCAAATCCCACCATAGCAGTCAACACCATATCGATAGGACCAGCCTCCACAATCTCGTCGAGAGCCTTTTGTCCGGCATATACCTTCACTTCAGGCAGGTCATCCATCAGTCGTTTCAGTTCGTCATAGCGAGCCTCGTTGGCGATGACAATGGCAGCAGGCTTAAATCGGTGTGCCTGTTCAGCAAGCAGCTCAACCTTGTTATTTGCCGTCAGACAATATACTTCATAGAGGTCACTATGTTCTTCTATGACTTGTAAAGCCTGTGTGCCTATCGACCCTGTAGAGCCGAGAATGGCTATTTGTCTTTTCTTCATAATTCTAATAATCCCTCAGGGATTTCCATTTTTATCGTTCTTTCCTTGGTATTGATCTCCGTGATGAGGTTGTCTGTGGCAGGGATGAGTCGCCCGTCTTCCAACTCAAACAGTACATTAGCGGTGCTGTCATCGATAGCGGTGATAACACCCACCTTCTTGTTATTGTCTGCTTCAACGATGTCAAAGCCTACAAGAGAAGCAAGCGAGAGTTGGTCATCATCCTCTTCTACCAAGGCGCGAGGAAAAAACACATCACAACCTGTCAGTTCCGAGGCACGCTCCTGTGAGTTTACATCACAAAACTTCACAAGGGCGAGGGAGTCAGAGCGGAAACGGTATTCTTCCATGAAGAAAGGCACGAGAATGCCGTCCATGTCCAAAACAAGATAATCGGCATCCATGCGGTCGAAGATGTCATCCTCAAACTGGAACGACACCTCTCCCTTGACACCATGCGCCTTACCGAGTCTTCCTATCCTATATACCTCCTCTGGTCTGATCATAATCTCTCTATTTTTGCTCCTAAAGCATTCAGTCGGTCCTCGATATGCTCGTAACCACGATCTATCTGTTCGATATTACTAATTGTACTGGTACCGTTAGCACTCATGGCAGCAATCAACAGAGCGATACCCGCACGGATATCAGGACTCGACATCCTACTGGCGCGGAGTGTCAGTTTGCGGTCATGCCCTACGACGACGGCACGATGGGGGTCACAAAGGATGATCTGTGCACCCATATCAATAAGGCGGTCGACGAAGAACAAACGGCTTTCAAACATTTTCTGGTGGAATAGCACGGAGCCGCGAGCCTGTGTAGCTACAACGATGAGTACACTAAGCAGGTCTGGGGTCAGTCCAGGCCAAGGCGCATCAGCAAGTGTCATGATGGTACCATCGATGAACGAGTCCACCACATAATGTTTCTGTCGGGGGATATATAGGTCGTCACCTTCTGTCTCCACCTTTACGCCCAGTCGGCGGAAGGCATCGGGAATAATACCGAGGTCTTTCAATGATACGTCTTTAATACGTACCCCATCACCCACCATTGCCGCCATACCAATAAAAGAGCCTACCTCAATCATGTCGGGCAATAGTCTGTGCGCCGTACCACGAAGGGTCTCCACTCCCTCGATGGTTAGGAGGTTGCTGCCAATGCCACTGATATGGGCACCCATGCCATTGAGCATGTGGCAGAGCTGTTGTACATACGGTTCACAAGCCGCGTTATAAATCGTTGTCGTACCTTGAGCGAGGACTGCCGCCATGACGATATTCGCCGTACCTGTCACGGAAGCCTCGTCGAGTAGCATATAAGAACCGCACAACTTCCCTTGCTTGGAGGATGCTTTGATTTCGTAGACGTTACGATCAGGCACATGACGGAACTTGGCACCCAGTTTCTCAAAGCCGAGGAAATGAGTGTCCAGTCGACGACGTCCGATCTTATCACCACCAGGTTTGGCAACAATCGCTTTTCCCATGCGTCCCAGTAATGGACCGATCATCATGACAGAGCCACGCAACTGCGCACACTTGTTCACGAACTCGTCACTCTGCAAATAATCTAAGTCGAGGGCATCAGCCTGAAATGTGAAAGTGTTGGCTGACGGATGCTCCACCGTTACACCAATATCCTTCAGCAGTTGGATGAGGTTATTGACATCACGGATGTCTGGAATATTATGGATAGTAATTTGCTCATTAGTAAGCAAGGTGGCGCAGATGACCTGTAACGCTTCATTCTTAGCACCTTGTGGCGTAATGGTACCACTCAGCAGGTGTCCGCCTTCTATCTTGAATGATGCCATTTATTTCTTCTTCTTATTGTTTTTCCCGTTACCGGTTGCTGTCATGCTCTCAAAACGGAAGCTCGACAAGTCGAGCTGTATTTTTCCATCTGTAAAGCGGGCAAGGTCGTCAGCAACTTTCTCGTCATCCATGGAACCATGTCCCCACGCTGCGAGGTCACGCTTCATCTGGTTAGCTGTCAGACGCACCAACTCATCACGCTCCTCTCCTTCAGGCATGGACTTCAGCTTCTCAAACAACTCTTCTATCAGTCTACCGTAATGACGCATACGGGCACCACCGGTAGGATGCGTCAACGGTGCTGGCTTCAATAGGATTTTCTCAGCCTCGCTCACGTCGAAGGGCCAGTCGATGTCCAATTGCTTGCGACTCATCAGGTAGAGATGATCCCAGAGTGCTTGCTCGGCATTCTCGCTGTCCTGTATTTGTGGGTTCTTACTCTCCATCAGTTGAACGATGGTCTCTGCGCAACGCTGTCGCTCTTCCTTGGTGGGAAGACTGACGGCATGGTCGACCATCTTCTGAATCTCACGTCCGTACTCAGGCATCAGCAACTTCTCTCGTTGCGTGTTGTAGTCTAATCCTTCTATGTTCATAATAATTTCTTTGGTTTCAGGGCTACGAAATCTTTCAGGTAGAATGGCACGAAATAGGCGACATCCTCTATCTGACCATTTAGCAACCGCTTCTCAGCGAGCGGCTGCATCCACTTGGCGATAGGCTCTATGCCATCGATATAGTGAGCATTGGGGTGGTTGATGGTCTCCATACATTTCTTGGCACCATTGCCGAAGAAATACACAGGGCGTTCATCCAGCCACTCTTTGTAGGTATCTGCCGTCACCACGTCGGCACTCACAGGACGAGCCTCTCTCAAGGCGCGGTCATAGAGAGCGGCATACACCTCCATCCGTCGTGCGTCAAGCATCGGACAGAGCAAAGCATTATCTTCTATCTCCTCATGTCCCAGCAAGACGGGCACACATAGCAGTTCGAGGGTGGGTACCCCGATCAGTTGTAGGTTACGACCATAACAAACTCCTTTCGCCATAGACACACCGATGCGCAGTCCTGTATAGGAACCGGGACCACAGCTCACGGCGACAGCATCGAAAGGAATCGCATGACTGTCCGTAAATGACAAAGCCTGATCGACCATCGACCCCAGCCGCTCCGCATGATTCGGACCACTATGTTCCTCCTCATGATAGATACAATGGCTGTCTTCCGATACCGCCACAGAGCATACGGATGTACTGGTCTCTATATGTAAAATGCAAGCCATTCTTTCTATTTTGTATTTTATAAGGTGCAAAGGTACAAAAAAATCGATTAAACGAGAACAAAAGGAATGAAATTCTTTTGTTGAGTGTGTTTTTTACAGAAAAGGTTGGAAAATTAAAATAAAACCCGTACCTTTGCGTCTAAAGTCAAAATAACAATCACCAAAAGAAGCTATGATGAAAAAATTATTTATGTGGGTGGCTTTCTCAGCTATGACAATCACAGCGAGTGCACAAAAAAGTATTGAGGTAGGGTTTCTTGGTACATCCCCCGACATCGTCGACCTTGCATGGGCATTCCTCGTCACTGGCGATGATGATGAAGAAGAGTGCGACCAGGAAGCGACAGCAGGAATCAAAGATGCTTTGGAACGTTATCGTCAAGGTGAGTCACAAGATAAGAATGTGACACTGACCGTTGACAAGAGGAACGGCTTTATGGTCTATGAGTTCAGATACGAGGAACACTTAAGCAGGATAGAGATGTGCTATTGGAACGAGGCTGACAAGAAGCACAAGCTTTTTGCCTATAACCGTTGGAGCTTCTCGAATGGCAAGCCCAGCCTGGGACAGTATGACGAGCTCGTTTTCCTCCGCTATAATAATGCCACAAAGAAGATGACTATGTGTGAGACTCCTGGTTTTGAAGTAAGTTATAACAATACCATCTATGCACTGCCGCGTACTGGCAAGGACATCACTGTCACCAAGTGGAATGACAATGGAACAAAGACGAAAAAGACATTGAAGTGGAACGGACACAAGTTCAACAAATAATATAAACGTGATAATATGATACAATCTATGACGGGCTACGGCAAGGCTGTCGTTGTCTATAAGGGAAAGAAAATCAATGTGGAAATCAAGTCGCTCAATTCCAAGCAGTTAGACTTAACCACCCGTATTGCCCCACTCTATCGCGAGAAAGAGATGGAAATCAGACAGTTAATTGCCGAGAAGGTCATTCGTGGAAAGGTGGAGATGAGTGTCTGGATTGAGAAGGATGCCGCTACAGAGGCAGCTCCTGTGAATACAGCACTGATGGAAAGCTACTATCAGCAGTTGAAGAGTTTTGCGGAGAGTCATGCGCTAACAGGTGTGGACTGGATGCAGACACTGACCCGTATGCCCGATGTGCTCACAAAGACAGAGGTTGAGGTGTTGGATGAAGAGGAGTGGACTGTTGCTCGTGCTGGTGTAGAAGAGGCTGTGCAACACCTGGTAGACTTCCGTACTCAGGAAGGTGCCGCCCTTGAGAAGAAATTTGGAGAGAAGATCGACAATATCGAGCGTCTGCTGGCAAGTATCGAGCCTTACGAGAAGAGCCGTGTAGAGAAGATACGTGCCCGTATCGTGGATGGTCTGAAGCAGATCCCAGAGGCAGAGTATGACAAGAACCGCTTGGAGCAGGAGCTCATATATTACATTGAGAAATTGGATATCAGTGAGGAGAAACAGCGTCTCACCAACCACCTGAAGTATTTCCGTGAGACGATGGCAGATAAGCCAGGACAGGGTAAAAAGCTCGGTTTCATTGCCCAGGAGATGGGTCGTGAGATTAACACCACCGGCTCGAAATCGAATCAGGCAGAGATGCAGAATATTGTGGTAAAGATGAAAGATGAGCTCGAACAAATCAAAGAGCAGGTGCTGAATGCTTTGTAGGATTGAAGGAATGAAAGGAAAGATGTTGATAGTAAGTGCTCCCTCTGGCAGTGGTAAGTCGACCATTGTCAACTGGTTGATGAAGGAGCATCCGGAGTTGAGACTTTATTTCTCCATCTCCTGTACCTCTCGTGCCCCTCGTGGGGAGGAGAAGGATGGTGTCGAGTATTTCTTCCTGACTCCTGAAGCGTTCAAGGAGAAGATTGCCAACAAGGAATTCCTGGAATATGAGGAGGTCTATAAGAATCGCTTCTATGGTACGTTGAAGGCACAGGTGGAGCGTCAGCGTGAAGCAGGACAGAATGTTGTATTCGACGTGGATGTGAAAGGTGGTGTGAATATCAAGAAACACTATGGTGACCAGGCTTTAAGTCTTTTCATCCAGCCTCCCTCTGTGGCAGAGCTGCGCAAAAGGTTAGAGCATCGTGGTACAGACACCCCAGAGGCTATAGAGCAACGACTTGCCAAAGCGGAATATGAGTTGACTTTCGCTCCTCAGTTTGATCATGTGGTCGTCAATGACGACTTGGAAAAGGCAAAGGAAGAGACTTTACGTATCGTTCGGGATTTCCTTTTTTAATCTTTTATGATGGTTTTTTAATGGTTAAAGTTGGCATCTTCGGTGGCTCGTTCAATCCCATCCATTGCGGACATATCGCACTGGCAAGGGAGATTCTCCGACAGACGGAGTTAGATGAGGTCTGGCTGATGGTGTCACCACAAAACCCTTTGAAGCGGGAAGCGACAGACCTGTTGGATGATGCCTCGCGTTATGCACTTGCCAAGAAGGCATTAGCTGATGAGGAAGGTATAGAGGCTTGCGACTATGAGTTTCATCTCCCCAAACCATCTTATACATGGACCACGCTACAACGGCTCCGCCAAGACTATCCCGACTATGAGTTCACTTTACTGATAGGTGGTGACAACTGGGAACGTTTTACACGATGGTACCATTGGAAAGATATCCTCCGATGTTATAAGGTGGTGGTCTATCCTCGTGACGGACAAGGTGGAACGATACAAGCGGCATTGTTACCCGTGTCAAGTACGGAGATTAGGGAGAAAGTGAGACGGGGACTGTCTATTGAGGGCTTAGTACCTGCTGCGATCGTAGAGGATGTGAAAAGACTGTATGGAGAAATGAAGGATTGAAGAGTTGAAAAAGGTATTGCAGATATTAGGGTGGCTATGGAAGCCCATACGTATGAATGCGGCATTCTTTGTATTCATGTTCGTACTGGGTTACCTCTGTACACAGACAGAGATCCGACTGCATCTGCGAGGAGCGAAACCTTATGAATTATCAGCCGTTGAGTTATTCTTCGACCTATACCTGACTTGTGTCTTCCTTACCTTGATGCCACAGAGGATACGCAAATGGATCCGCCTCTTATTTGCCATTATCCTCTATGTCGTTGCCCTGATAGACATGTTCTGTTATGTACATTTCGAGTCAACACTGACCCCCACGATGCTCATGCTCTTCTTCGAGACGACAGGACAAGAGGCAAGTGAGTTCCTGAACTCGTATGTGGGATGGGACCTGCTGACTTCCAAGACGGGGTGGATCTTCCTGATCGCTGGTTTACATATCCTATGGGCGATCTTCAGTGTTTGGTGGAAGAAGTACCATCCATCGACGGAACACTGTATCCCCCAACAAGCGATACCCTATTTGCAGGCAGGACTGGGAGTCATTGTCTTGGGACTTTTCATCTACTGCACAACCCAGTGTCTTCCCAACAAACAAGCTATCCACCGTTTAATGACAAAGTCGAACCTGGGAGAAGTGGAACATGAGCTGACGACCAAAGGATGTGCCGATCTCTACCTCCCCATTCACCGAATGGTGTTCAGCTTATATGCTAATCGTCTTGCCTCCCATCAGATAACCCAGTTGATGGCAGCAACGGAGAAGGTACAGGTGGACAGTTGTGACTTCCGTAGTCCACAGATCGTATTGATTATCGGGGAGAGCTTCAACAAACACCGTTCCCAGTTGTATGGCTATGACAAACCCACAACCCCTCGTCAGTTACAACGTATGCAGGATAGTACGCTGATTGCTTTCACAGATGTGGTGGCACCCTGGAACCTGACAAGCTTTGTTTTTAAGTATGTCTTCTCCCTTCATGCCGTTGGTGATCAAGACGACTGGACCGACCAGCCGATGTTCCCGGAGATATTCCGTAAGGCAGGGTATCATGTGACATTCCTTACGAATCAGTTTCTGCCTAAGGCGGGGGAGGCTGTCTATGACTTCAGTGGTGGTTTCTTCTTGAACCATCCTTCGTTGAGTGAACAGTTGTTCGACACCCGTAATACCCGTCTACATCGTTTTGACGAGGGAGTACTGCAAGACTACGATGCCCTGAAGGAACATCACGACCACCAGTTGACCATCTTCCATTTGATGGGACAACATGTGGACTATCGGGGACGTTTCCCTGTGAAGACCAGAAGGATGTTCTCCGCTGCCGACTATCCCGATAAGAAACTGGCTGAGAAGCGTCTGCAGATCAATGCCGACTATGATAATGCGACACGCTATAACGACTCTATTGTCGATGAGATCATCCGTCGTTTCGAACAGCGGAATGCTATTGTCATTTATATGCCAGATCATGGTGAGGAGTGTTTTAACACGTTAGATTACTTTGGACGCAACCACTCGGCAACCATCGACTACCGTCTTGCTCGTGAGGAGTTCGAGATCCCGTTCTGGATTTGGGCATCAGAGGAGTACCGCCAGACACATCCCCGTGAATGGGAGGCTGTCAGACGTTATCGCCACCGTCCTTATATGACGGACCTGTTGCCCCATACACTGATGTATCTGGGTGGGATCTATTCCAAGGACTATCGGAAAGACTATGACGTACTGAACAGTTCATATAATGAGAAACGTCCCCGACTATTGAAGAACAGTGTGGACTATAACGGTCTGCGACCGAAATGAAAGATTAAAGATTAAAAATGAAGAACGAGTTTTTGACACGGGACGAGTGTACGGCAATGCGTGGCATCGCCATCCTTGCCATCATGTTGCATAACTATTGCCATTTTATTGGGAAGATCGTCCAGGAGAACGAGTATCAGTTCTTCACTTCCCATAATGAGGGACTCTGGCAGGTCATCACACATCCTGACGAACTACTGCCCGTCCATCTGTTATCGTATTTCGGACATTACGGTGTACCTGTCTTCCTCTTCCTCAGTGGTTTCGGACTGGTGATGAAATATGAAGTCTCTCCCCAACCCTCTCCAAAAGGAGAGGGGGTGCAAACGTTATGGAGAGTGGGAGATTTCATACGTTACCATTATCTGAAATTGTTGCGGATGCTGATAGTGGGCTTCACCATCTTCATCATCGTGGATATGATGACACCCGGACGTTTCCAGTACCATTGGGATCATGTCATAGCACAGTTGCTGATGTACATCAATGTACTACCAGAGCCTGATAAGATTATCTGGCCAGGTATCTATTGGTTCTTCGGACTGATGATCGAACTGTATATCGTCTATCGACTGTTGCTTTATCGACAGAAAAACTGGGTGGTTATCGCTATGGTCATTGTTTGTTGGTTGTTACAGGTATGCTGCGATCCGGATGGAGACACCCTGAACCGGTTGCGTTATAACTTCATCGGAGGCATGTTACCTTTTGGAGCAGGAATCCTCGTAGGACGTTCTATAGACAAAATCCATTTCTCTATGTCACGTTGGCTTTGGGCTTGCGTGACGCTTTTGACATCACTCCTTGTCTTCGTGATGTGCTTCCATTTCCAGTCGTGGCTCTGGATACCCTTGTTGATTATCATAGGGACGATCGCTCTCGTGAAGACGATGCCCCAGCAACTACTGCGCCTCTGTGTCTGGTTCGGTAGTATCTCTGCCGCTATGTTTGTGGCACATCCCGTTGCCCGCAAAATCTTTATCACTGTAGCCTGGCGACAGGATATCTACGATGGACTGATACTATATGTCATCGCTACCATCGCCCTCTCATGGGCAGTGAAGAAAATAATAGACCAAATACCAAGTCCTAAACTATGAGTTTAAACGAGATTACATGGAAAGACCTGAGCCGCTATCGTGGAGAGCTGATGGGTGCCGCCATCCTCTTCATCGTACTCTTCCATGTGGAGCTGCCCCGCAATGATGCCTTCTTCGGTTTACGTCGCTGTGGGAATATCGGTGTCGACATGTTTTTGTTCCTCAGTGGTCTCGGACTCTGGTTCTCATGGGTAAAGACCCCCTCCTTCAAACAGTTCTATAAGCGTCGCCTGTTACGAATCTTTCCAGCGTGGCTCATCATGTCGTCCCTGTATTACATTCCTCGTTTCAACGGGCAGACAGGGAGCGTCATCGATCTGATAGGCGACATCACCATCAACTGGGATTTCTGGTTACACGACGAGTTGACATTCTGGTATATCCCAGCCATCATGATGCTCTATGTATGGGCACCACCTTATATGTGGCTGATACAGAAGAGTCCCTCATGGCGTTGGCTTCCGGTCTTGATGCTGGTATGGTGTATCTGTGTGCAGTGGGTCATCCCCATCCATCAGGCAGTAGGACATATTGAGATCTTCTGGAGTCGTATGCCGATCTTCTTCCTCGGTATCAACTGTGGGGAATGGGTGAGAACAGAGAAGAAGATGGAGAAAGGTGCGTGGGGGTTGCTCATACTGACCTTCCTGGCAACGGCAAGTGCGTGTATCTATCTGGAACAGGTGCGTCACGGACGCTTTCCGCTGTTTGCGGAGCGGATGATTTATATCCCGCTGACCATCTCCCTGCTGCTCCTCCTCGCCAAGCTTTTCCTGTACACTCCTATATGGTTGAACAGCATTTGTTCGTTTTTGGGGACGATCAGTCTGGAGCTTTACCTCATCCATCACCATTTCGTGATGGTGTATATCTCCCCCTATCATCTGGGCTACTGGCCCACCTTCCTATTGACACTGGCGGCAGCAGTACCCCTTGCGTGGCTGTTGCATCAACTCATCAAACGTGTGATGCCATGAAACGGATAGTAGCTTTTGACTTTGACGGGACACTGACCAGTCGGGACACCCTGCTGATGTTCATCCTTGACGCCAAGGGACTGGCTGCCTTCGTAGCAGGTTTCCTGTATCGCCTGCCCCTCATCGTGATGATGAAGCTGAGGCTTTATCCCAACTACCAGGCGAAGCAGAAGGTGTTCTCCTATTTCTTCAAGGGTATGACGTTGGAACGTTTCAATATGCTATGCCGGCGCTTTGCTGACACCCATCGTCATCTGTTGCGTCCTGAGGGGGTGAGGACGTTAGAGGAGGCGCAGGCTGCTGGTGCGGAGGTGGTGATTGTCAGTGCGTCCATCGACAACTGGGTACAACCTTTCTTCCCTGGTGTGAAAGTGATAGGGACACAGATAGAGGTGGAGAACGGACGACTGACGGGTCGTTTCCAGACGAAAAACTGCTACGGACAGGAGAAGGTGAACCGTATCATGGAGCAGTATCCGCATCGGGAGGACTATCATCTCACCGCCTATGGTGACAGCAAGGGCGACCGTGAGTTGCTTGCCTTCGCTGACGAGTGTCATTTTAAACCTTTCCGGCAATGAGACTGAGACGAGAGGAATGGATATTAGGACTGGTCGTCCTGTTGCTATTGGTCATCCTGAACGGGATGCTCATCATGAAGTATGACGCCCTGTTCTCAGTGGTCTGTGACGACTACGGAAAACTATTGTCCTACAACTACCACGTGTCAGGCTTTGACGCCACCACCTATTCCGTCCTGACGGAATGGGGGATGAAATATGACGTGCTGCGTCATCCACTGCTGCCTTATCTGATGGGACTGCCCTACGGACTGAACCAGTTGCTGATATCCCTGTTCGGTGTCAACGGCACCTTGTATATCGCTGCGGTGATCATCCTGTTCTTTGCCTTCTGTACCACCGTCATCCTCTACCGTATACTTCGGGAGCTGGTGGGTGTCAGCAAGTGGGACGCCGTCCTATTGGTGATGTTCTTCTTCAGCCTTGCCTATGTGTTGGTGACCTATATAGCCACCGATCATTTCGGTATCTCCTTGTTCTTGATACTATGGTCCCTCTATCTGGTGGGTAAGTCCTACCAGGAAGGACGGCTGTTGAGCACATGGAAATCTGCCTTGTTGCTGCTGGTCACTGCCGGGGTGACCTTGACGAATGGTGCGAAGGTATGTGCCGCGGAGCTGATAGCACGGGGCAGGGGCTTCTTCCGTTGGCGTTACCTGCTGGTGATAAGTGGCTGTTGGCTGTTCGTCATCGGCTTGGGAGTCTTGGAGGAGCGTATCTATGTCTATCCCAAGGAACAGGAGGCGCAGCGATATTTCCAGGAGCACAAGGCGGAGATGATACAGAAGGCACGGAGGGACCATGAGCGTTACAAGCATGCGCCATGGGTCATCCATAAAGGAAAACCGTTAGGCAAGGGCAGTCTGCTGAAATGGACAGACTACACCACTTCCCGATGGGAGACGTTGAAGGAGAATGTCTTCGGGGAGTCCCTGATATTACATGAGGAGTATGTGCTGGACGACGTACTGACAAGTTATCGTCCCGTATTATTGTCTTATCGTGCTGTCATCAATTATGTCATAGAGGGTTTGCTCGTCATCCTGCTACTTGCCGGCATCTGGTACGGAAGGCGTGAGCGCCTGTTATGGATGTGTCTGTTAGGTATCCTGCCCGATGCCCTGATGCATCTTGGCTTAGGCTTTGCCATTAACGAGATTTACATCATGTCGGCACACTGGGTGTATGTCTTCCCCATCGCTGTCGCCTGTCTGTTGGCTAAAAGCCAGAAGCGAGTGGCAGACACGCTGAGGGTGGTCATCATCCTGCTGACCGTTTATTTGTTTATCCATAACCTGGGACTGATTGTCGACTGGATGCAACAGCCCCCGGTATCAATAGCTTTCTGGTATGAGTAATATGTGGAGTATCTTCCGTATACAGAAGGAGGAGCGTTGGCTGGTCCTTGCCTTCGTCCTCGTCAGTGTTTTCCTGCATGCTTGCTGCATCTATTGTTTCAGTGACTCTTTCTTACAAGAGTCTATTGATAACGGTGGTGTCTTCTACAGTCATTTCCACATGTCAGGCTACGACCCTATCACCTATGCCGTCGTGACGCATTGGGACGTGACCTACCAGGTGTTCCGTCACCCCTTGCTCACCTGGATGGTCTATCCCTTGTTCCTGTTGAATAACGGACTCATTGCACTGACAGGCTATAACCTCGTACAGTTTCTCCTGGCAGCGCTCTTGTTGGTGTGCAATAGCTATTCAGTGGTCTTCCTGTATCGTATCTTCAAGGATATCATAGGTGTGAGACGGGATGACGCCATCCTCCTCACAGCCTTCTTCTATGGTTTTGCCCATATCATGGTGGCGAGTATTGTCGCCGATCATTTCACCCTATCGATGTTCCTGCTGTTGCTGACACTTTATATCGCAGGCAGATGGATGCGGGAAGGCAGGGAGATGACCATCCTGCAGACCCTCGTATTGTTTGTGGTCACAGCAGGTGTCACGTTGAGCAATGGTGTGAAAATGCTCATCGATGCCCTCTTTGTCAACGGCAAGCGTTTCTTCCGTCCGAAATACCTGCTATTGGCTGTCATCCTACCTGCCGCACTGCTGTGGCTGTTTGCCGTCTGGGAGAACCACACCTATATTGTCCCGAAGGAGAAGGCACAACGGATCGCACAACAGGAGAAGGCAAGGGTGGCAAGAGAACAAGCGTACCAGGAGTTTATGGACACCACCTCCATCATGAATCCCGAGGAGAAGCAACGAGTCTTCGAAAAGCAATACCAACAGCGGCTCCGTAAGGAGGCGAAGGCACGTTGGGAGAGTATGCACAAGGGGATGCCCATCCAGAGTAAGAATGTCTTTCTGCGATGGACGGATGTGACGAGCCCACGTTGGGACTCGATGGTGGAGAACCTGTTCGGGGAGTCGTTGATGCTACATCAGGACCATCTGCTGGAGGACACCATGGGGAGCCGTCCTATGATCGTGCGTTATCGCTGGTGGATATGCTATGCCGTGGAGGGCGTGATCGTCTTGTTATGGCTTACAGGCTTATGGCTGGGTCGTAAGAGTCGTTTCATGTGGATGGCGATGGCTGGTTTCGCCTTCGATATGATCATCCATCTGGTATTGGGCTTTGGACTGAACGAGGTGTATATCATGGCGTCCCACTGGGCTTTCGTACTGCCCGTCGGCATCGCTTTCTTACTCAAGTCTCCTCACCTCAGACATCTTACCTTTTACCTCTTACTTCTCCTCACCGTCTTCCTGTGGCTCTACAATGGTGTCCTGTTGGTGGGTTACCTGCTAGGATGAGCGTTTCCGCCATTTTTTATAGTAATGCACGAGGAAATAGCTGAGACGCGGGGGTAACAAGAGTGCCACCCGGTCGGCAAGGGGTATCGAACTGTCTAACTGTCTGCGCAGGGGACGATAGTACTCCTTGAGGACATGAAACTGTCTGTTGTCGATGAATTTCTCATAAATCTTGATTTGATGTCCTATGAAAGCGGAGCGATAGCGCTTCCACTGGGGCTGTAGCGTCTGTCGCAGCTCCTCGTCATAGATCCGTATCATGTGCAGGTCCTCTATCCTGTTGTTGGGGATATCCTCATAATGCAGGTAGGCAGGCTTGTCGATGAAATAGACCTTCGGTCCTTTCATGAGACATTTGATCTGCATGAGCGAGTCCTCACGCTCCACGATCTCCCTGGGAGCTCCCAGACACCCGTCAAGGAGTTCTTTTTTGAAGATGATACCCCACAGCACACAGAAGGAGTTCCTGGTGGCGAGCAGGTCACGGACGAGTGGCTCGCAGATGGTCCACTCCCGGAAACCAGAGTCATGGAGGACACCATATTGGTCGATATACGGACCGATGACCTCGTCGGCTCCAGACTGTGTGATGGCCCGATGCATCATGGACAGGGCACCGTCTGTCAACAGGTCGTCGGCATCCACGAACATGATATATCTCCCCTCAGCATGCCTCACCCCACAGCGTCGTGCGGCTGTCACACCACCATTGGGGGTGTGGAACACCTTCATGCGTGGCTCGTCGGCAGCCCATTTGTCACAGATCTTCCCGGAGGCGTCGGTACTGCCGTCGTCGACGGCGATCACCTCGAAGGAGGGGAATTTCTGTGAGAAGATGCTCGCCAGACATTTCTCGATATAGGCGGTCTTGTTATATACTGGTATAATGATTGATATCTCCATAGTCTTTCTATTGATAGTTGATGTGTCCGGTATTCTTCTTCACCCTGAAAACGAGGGCTTTCCAGACAGCCTTGAAATTACCGTAGCGCAGGTTGCGCAACAGCTCCTCGATGCTGCGTCCTATCTTCACCCAGGGGTGTCCCCATGCCATGATGCGGTAGACACGTTGTTTATATTCCACATTCTCGATGACATATTTCGGATGACGCAAAGGGAACTCCATCTCATAACTGGGCATCGTCAGCAACCGCTGCATGCGCCCGGGCAGTGTCTTCATCGCACTCTGGAAATGTGCCGACTCCTCTGACACGGCGGTGTTCTGTATCATATTACGGGTGGGTACGATGGTCAGTCCGGAGTGCAGCATGTTATAGGACCAATAGACGGTCTCGTAGATGGGGTCACCTGACTCCTTGTGCTTACGGAGCTTCTTGACCATCTCCTCCCTGTCACCATGTGCCTTGACGAGTGCCTCCAACTGACGCATGTCGAAATCACTGTCCACCACCTGATAACGGTCGTCCCACTGGTTGACGACCCTACCCCATGATGCCCATCCCCAGATGGAGAAGACGGAGGTGAACAGGTAGTCGTAGGGAGCGTCTGTCCGTTCCTCGTGGTTATAGCCTGCTATCATGGTGACACGCTCGTCGTGCTCATAGCGGTTGAGCATCTCCGTGCAGAAACGGATGAACGACACGGCAGGGGTGGAGTCGTCCTCGATGACGATACACTTGTCATGCAGGGAGAACGCCCATCGCTGCGCCTGGTAGTTGGAAGCCCACGCACCACTGTTCTCCGTATGGTAGTTACGCCGCACCTCACACTCCCAGTCGATCTCCTCGTCGGCGACAATCTGCTTGGCGGCTTCTATCTTCTGTGCCTCCACCTCGTTACGGGGTCCGTCCTGGTAAAGATACAGACGGGAGGGGCGTGCCTTCCTGATCGCCTCGAAGGTTCGCTTCAGCGTCTCTTGCCGGGTGAAGAATATCAACAGCACGGCGACATCATTTTCTGCAGGGTATCTCATCACACTTTATTTTTGCATTTTTGCATTTTTACATTTTATGAATTGTAGACAGTCGTCCATCATCTTCACCTTCAGCAACTTCATGACGATGGCATAGGCGAGGACGGCAATGGTGACACGCAGCAGGAGCAACAGCAGATGACTCGTGATACCCGTCGTAAGGAACCATATTCCTACCATGAGGGCGGCACTGATCAGGGCAAAGGGGACGGTGTCCTTGCAGACATCCCACAGACGCACGCCTATCAACTTATTGGCATATCCCTGCCATACGAACAGCCATACGATGTTCAGCAGGGTAAAGACTCCCACCACCACGAGGATTCCTTGCTGGTAGGTGAGGAAGATGAGGACCATCTGCAAGATGACCTGCGAGATATTCAACCACATGTTGATATCACTGCGCCCCTGACTGATGATCAGGTTCTTATAGAGGGAGTAGAAGGGCATGAAGGCTCCTCCAACACAAAGGATACGCAGGATGGGCACACATGCCTCCCACTTGGGACCGATGGTCGAGACAATGAACTCATGTGCCACCAAGGAGAGCCCGAACATAGCGGGGAAAGCGAGGAAGGCTGTGAAGCGCAGCATCTTACGGAATACTCGTGTCTCTTGCTCGTTGATATTGTGCTCATCACTTGCCGCTGACCGCTCGCCTCTCACCTCCACCAGTACCGGTTGCGCCACCTGCTCAATACTGCCACTGACCAACTGGTACGCCATTGTGTTCCATTTGAATGCCTGGAAGAAGTTACCGACCACCTGTGGGGTCCTCGCGAACAACTTTCCGAAGATAAAGGTCAGGATGTTGTTGTTGAGGGTGTTGATCACCATCGTGACAAGGATATTCATGGCAAACCTCCAGGTACGGCGTATCGGGGTGAAGTCTATCGACAACGAGGGTCTCCAGGGGACGAAGAAGAAACGTCCGATGACGAGTATCAGGGCGTTCACCACCTGCTGCCATGCCAGACTCCAGTAGGAGAACCCGTTGAAGGCGAGGGTGACGGCGACAATACCTGAGCACACCAGCGCACAACTGTTGACGATGGTGATCTCCCGATTCATCATGTGCTTCGTCATATAGGCGTTCGTCGAGATACCAAACGACGAGAGGAGGAAAGCGAGGAAGATAAAACGTGACAGGGATGTCAGACAGGGCTGCTCGAAGAACAGGGCGATCCAGGGGGCAATGGCGAATAACACCAGATAGAGACAGATGCTGGCAAGGATATTAAACCAGAACACGGCATTGTAGTCGTTGTCCGTCGGCTCCTTCATGTTCACGATGGCTGTGGAGAACCCACTCGACTGCAGGTTTCCTGCTATGGCGGAGAAGATGGCGATCATACCGATAGGCGCCCACTCCGCCGGGGCTATCATACGTCCCAGCAGAATGCCGATCACGACATTCAGCACCTGCGTCGCACCACTGTTCAGGACTCCCCAGAAGAGTCCCCGTGCCGTCCGTTCCTTCAGCGTCTCCATTGTCATCGCCTCATGCGCTCTATTTACGGGGCAAAGGTATGGACTATTTATCAATTCACCAAACTTTTGCATCGAAAAAATTTGCAAGTGGTCACGAAGGTCATGACCCATAACCCATAACCCTTACCCGTGAACCCTTAACCCTTCCCCCTTCTCTAGTATCTGTTAAGATGTATTCCAGTATCTCCCATAGGGGTATAACAGCCTTTAGTATCAGGCATACCAGCCTTTAGTACAAGTGATGGCAGATACTGCGACAAGGGATAGAAGGCATCGGAATCAAATTGCCCCATACTTTAGCGTGACAGTGACAGTTGTGACAGTAATTTTTGGGTTGGTTTTTAACAGTTTAACAGTTAACAGTTAGCGAAAATCAATCTCAAATCTCAAATCTCAGTTACTTGTTTTGAGATTGACCGAAGATGATTTTTCAGTTTTCAGCGTCTATATCAAATATCAAATATCAGTTTAGTGAAAGTAAACATGCAAAAACCGCATATTTTATGTATATATATTATTATATATATAATATATATATTATATATATAATAAATTTGATATCACATTTTTTTAATTTTAATAAACTGATATTTGATATTTTGATATAGCCCATTGTTAACTGAGATTTGAGATTTCCTAAGAACATTGACTTTCACTAACTGTCATCTGTCACAACTGTCACACTTTATCCCTGCCATTGGTTGAGTATTTTGTATAATACCAACTGTTAACTGTTAAACTGTTAAATCCCTATTTATATATCCTTCGCTCATCCTGTAAAGTACGACATAGAGGGAAATAGCCTCATCGTTATTAATTGATAACTCTTATTATATAAAAACTCCGCCCTAGACAGTCTGCTCTTTGTCTGGGGCGGAGATTTGTTTATTCCATTGGCTTAATCATTGACTCGATGAAGGCGAAAGAATCAGGTGCCAGTCCCTTGTCAGTCTTGTCAGTTCTTTTTAACCTACTCTTTTTGCATATTGAAAAATTTTATTTATCTTTGCAATATCTTATAACAATAACTTTAAATTTCGGCAATATTATGAAAAAGATTATGATGATGGCAGTAGCCGCCTTTATGGCTACAGTAAGTGCTAGCGCACAGTTTGAGAAAGGTACATGGTCATTGCAGCCATACGTTGGTGGTGTTATATCATCAGTTACAAACGCAGGTTCGTTTGACCTTGATGATGGTGTAGAACTGAAAAAGAAGATGAGAGTAGGTTGTATTATCGGTGGTGAGGCTGAATATCAGTTTGCTGAGAAATTCAGCGTTGCTGCAGGTGTGAACTACACTACTCAGGGCTGTGGATGGGAAGACATTGATTATTTTGATGGAGGAGCGAAAATCAAGATCAAAAACCAGAGCGATATTCTGGGCTACATCAAGATTCCTATTGTGGCAAACTACTACATCTTCAAGGGTTTTGCTGTTAAGGCAGGTGTTCAGTTCGGGTTCCTTGTTTCCTCTACATTCTATGCACATGGAGAAACTAATTATGACGTATTAGGAGATGGCGTTAATAGAAAGGTGGACCTTTACGGTACTATCGATATGAAAGACCAGTACAAGAAGTTTGATTTCTCTATTCCTGTAGGTGTTTCTTACCAGTTCAAGGTGCCTATTACTATAGACGCACGTTACCAGATTGGCCTCACTAAGGTGAACAAAGAAAGTTTTGTTGGCGTCAAGGACAGCAAGAACAGCGTATTCACACTGACAGTAGGTTACAAGTTCGCCCTCTAAGAAACACAGCACTCATGCTCACAGGGGGACACCCCTTGTGAGTATAATTAATCAAAAAATTTTTTCCAAATCCACAAAAATGTTACGGCACCAACTACACAGAATACTAAATTGGTGAGATAGCCTTTTCCCAAAAGTTCGATGTTCAACAGATGACTGATGAAAGTACCAACATAGCTGCCAACAATGCCGATGATAAGGTTCATGCAGCATCCTTTGCCCTCACCACTCATAATGCGGTTGGCTATATAACCTACCAAGATGCCTGTCAGTATTGGCCAAGCTGTAAAATCTGCAATGTGTTCTAACATATCAATTCATTTTCGTCATGTGATAACCCATCCGCTTCAACTGCATGGCTGCTCCAAAGAGATAGAGCTGGTGCAGGCAGGCAACGAAGCCGTTGAAGGCTTCTTTCGTGCCTGGTTCAAATCGCTGGTGCATCAGGGCATTATAAAGCCGTGAAGCACATTCGCCCACTACCTTCTCAAGAACGGTGAAATCCACACATTGCAACTGCAGTACTTCTTCGCGGATGTATTCGTCCATCGCGTCGTAACCTCGCTTGTCACGCATGTAGGCGTAGAGGTCTTCTATCTTCGAGTAAATATCCCATTCAGCATCCCAGAACTTGGCGACGGCCATGCCGATATACATCATCCAACCAAGGGAGGCTGATGGGAAGTCCTGAAACTCGCGGATGCCGTCTGGGATGTAAGCCTTGGCTATCTCCTCCCATTTTTCCTCCACATCAGGGCACTCCGGCATCCTATTATCCACCTCCTTCATGCTCAGTAGGAACTGATGCAGGTCTTTTCTCAATTGCTCTTCAAAATTCTCCATAATCATTATAGCATCTTTTCAAGTATCTCAACAGCCTTGGTGATGTCCTCCTGAAACCGCTTGTGGTCACGGAGAAAGTCAGCCCTACCACCACTGAAGGCATCATACAGTTCCTGGCTCATGTCATTGGCATAGTCGGAAATGGCCAACTCTATGTCATCCTTCTGCCAGTCAAGTGTGGAATGAACATAGATTCGCTGCTTCTGATGCAGAAAACTGTAGGCGGTCTCGATACTATCCTTTGTTATCATTTTGTTACTGTATCATATCCTATCGGGCGGAACTGTCGTTGCTTCTCGCTGTACACGAATCCGTGGCCGTATAGGTAATCCTTTATATCTTTTGTCTCCGTTCCGAAGTTATAGCACAGTGATTCCAGCGTGTCAAACTCCTCGTCTCTCAGGAGCATATTCACGCTCGAAACCAGTATCGCAGGATCTTTCGGCAGGTAGTCCATATCACAATTCTTATTAAATCGGAGGACAAAGGTACTCATTTTTACTTTATTATTCGTATCTTTGCATCCAACTTTACAAATAATTAAGATGGAATACAGAAAGATTGGTGATAACTACTATATCCGTATGGATCGAGGTGATGAGATTATAGGTAACCTCCTCTCAATATGCGAGAAAGAATCCATACCTTCAGCCGTTTTCTCTGGAATCGGCGGCTGTCAGAGTGCAGAGCTGCAGGTGTTCATCCCCGAAACTGGCAGTTTTGAGACTGAACAGTTAGAGGGGATGCTGGAATTGGTATCACTCAACGGCAATGTCGTAAGAAACGATGACGGCAAACTCTTCCATCATACTCATGCCTTGTTCTCATTCAAGAAGAACGGTCAGCATGGAATGGCGGGAGGACATCTGAAAGCCACAACCGTTCTCTACACTGCCGAAATTGAACTGCGTCCAACTGTCGGCGGTGCTATCGGTAGGAAGTTTGATCCTGAGACTGGTACTGGATTCTGGAACTTTTAAGGTTACATAAACAAAACGAGGAACCCATATTGAGATTCCTCATAGAATTAATTATTTACTGAATCTTTCTCCCACAAAACCATTATCGACTTCGCCTGCCATCAGGTCGAAATGCTGATTGATGGGAGGTGTTGGTGATAGATCGAAGTAGTCAAGTTCTGCAATGGGCAGACAGAAGTATTCCAACTGGTCGTAGCTCTTGTAGAGACGTGAGAGAACGTCATTGTGATCGAATATCCAACGCTTTGTGTCATCATCTACATAAAAGTTCACCATACCTGAACAGCGGACAGACACGTTATCTGCGTATGCCAGTATCTCCACGTTGGGATTCTCCTGCAATTCCTGCCATACGGCTTTCTTGGCTGATGTTGCGAAGTAGAGCATATTGCCCTCCTGACGCATAATCTGGAAGATGCGCATTTTAGGAAGATTGCCCTGACACGTGGCCAAGGCAATCTCGCAGTGTTCGCTCAGAAAATGTAGTGCTTTGTTGAGCATATCTTTAGGATTTACCACTTCAGTTCTTCCTGTAGTATCACACCATCCTCCATTGGACTGTCAGCCTCTGTAAAAGCATTAGCTTTGTACTGGATGCACATCATTGTCAGGTTCTCGCTGCCTGTGTTCTTCAGCGCACGCTTGCCAGCAGAATCTACGCGGACAATACTGCCCTCGCTGACAGGAATCTGCTCACCATCCACCTGATACATACCCTCACCCTTCAAAATGATGTAAAGCTCCTCGTGGGTCTTATGGGTATGCAGGAAACCGCTGTCCTGACCAGGAACGAGCGTCTGGAACGACAGATCACTACCTGTTGCGCCTACGGCCTGACCAGCAAACACCTTACCATGAAGCGTGAAGTCCGGGCCAAGAGGAAGCTCATAGTCCATCAGGTCGCTGAACTTACCAACGTTAATCACTTTGTAATTCTTACCACTCTTTGTTGTCTCAATCTGTTTCATAATTCTTATACGTTTAAAATGTTATTATTTCGTTTTGACGGTGCAAAGGTACGGCGAATTTTTCATTCCCACAAGAAGGCACTTTTTGGTGGGATAGTTACCAAAAAGTAGGAATTGGGATGTTATCGCAGTTCCGCAAAATGCACTTTAACTCAGATTAACATAGTATAATGCCGTTAGTTAGTAACTTTTTGCTACCTTTGTCGAAAATTCTATAATTATGGCAGATATAAAAGCAGAGTATCTGGCTTGTCCGATACGCAATGTAGTGAGTCGCTTTGGCGACAAGTGGTCAATGTTGGTGCTCTATCAGCTCCACGTCAGCGAGACTGGCATCCTCCGTTTTAATGAGATGCGTCGCCTGATGACAGACTGTTCCCAGAAGATGCTTTCGCAGACGCTGAAGAATCTGGAGCAGAGTCACCTTGTTCATCGTGAGGTCTATCCAGAGGTTCCTCCCCGCGTAGAGTATTCCCTGACTGATACAGGCCGTTCACTCATGCCGGTGCTTACGGATCTAATAGCCTGGGGACAGCAGCATTTCAAGGATGTTGTGACAGATTAATGTAAGAATCTGATATGGTACAGCAAATAGAAATAACCCTGCAGCCGAAACGTCGTGGCTTCCACTTGGTGACGAGCGAGATAGTGAGCCAGTTGCCGAAGCTGCCGAAGACGGGCATCGTGAACATCTTCACGAAGCACACCAGTTGCGGACTGAGCATCAACGAGAACTGTGATCCTGATGTGCGTGTAGATATGGAGACTATCTTTAATAGATTGGTTCCTGAAATGACGAACGAGAGAGAGGAGAGTGATGCTTGCATCAACTCTTCCGAGCGAGGAGGAATTCGACAAAGTCAAAACCGTCCTGAGTATGAACATACGTTGGAAGGTGCCGACGACATGCCTGCACACGCTAAATCGACATTAAGCGGTGTCAGCATTACCATCCCCATCACCGATGGTCGTCTGAATCTCGGCACTTGGCAAGGCATCTACTTTTGTGAGTACAGAAATTATGGCGGCCCAAGAGACTTGGTTGTAACAATTATTGGAGAATAATAATCCGATAAAACAAAAGAAGGTAATTATATGGTTAACTACGGACTTAATGATAAAGTAGCTCTGATTACAGGAGCAAATAACCCACAGGGGATAGGGGCAACAATAGCATTTGCTTTTGCTCGTGAAGGGGCAAAAGTTGTGTTGATATACAAGAGGATCTACAGGCAGTTCGACCAATCGAAGACTGACAAGAACGGCACGGACAGATATTTCGAGGCAAACTCAGGCAATGCTGATCGTGTTGAGAGCAGGCTAAAGCAAATGAATGCCGACTATATGATTCTGGAAAGCGACATTTCCTATGAAGCTGCCGTAAAGGAAATCTATTCGAAAGTCCTTGAACGATACGGAAGGGTCGATATTCTGGTCAACAATGCTGCCGATGGTGACATGGACGGCATCGACACCATCGAGAAAATTACTCAGAATGTGATTGATAACACATTTGCGGTCAATGTCCGCGGAAGCATCCTGATGACAAGGGAGATGATTACCCATCGCGGTGATTATGGACGCATCATCAATATTTCAACCGATGCATCACAGGTTTTTGCCGGGCAGATAGCTTACGGAGCAAGTAAGGCTACTATTGAAGCACTTACCCGCAGCATAGCCTTGGAGGTGGCAAAGTACGGCATTACCGTCAATTGTGTTGCACCAGGTCCGACTCAGACGGGTTGGATTGACACCGATTTGGAACAGTCTGTTCTTCCAGTCATTCCTATGGGTAAACTGATTCAGCCGGAAGATATTGCAGAAACAATTCTGTTTCTGGCAAGTGAGCAGGCGAGAATGCTAACGGGTCAAGTCATTAAAGTATCTGGTGGACATGCCTTATGAATCTTCCGAGATTCATAATCTTGAAAGGCTACGGGTAGGCGAGCCCTGCTCGAGAATTGATTTGTTCATTATTATCTTCGAAATTGTTTTCATAGTGTCCTCCCAGATGCACGTTTTAAGTAAAAAAGTATCTTACTTCAGACTTCTGATTTCAGACATCGTTTATGTCAAGTGTCAATCCCTTGGAATCTCTATGTCGATTGTTTTCCATCCATGTCATTTCGTCTAGCCATCCATTCTTCTTTGCCGACTTCCATGCCGAATACGATCCCTTTGCAAAGGCTGTTCTTGAAGTGTATTTATGTCCTTCTTCCATAACTCTTGCTTTATCATTCCACCAACCATCAGGCTTCTTTTTTTCAACTATCCAAGGCATCTCTTGAAATATTGATTTGTCTTCACAGGCATGACGATATGCCGTTGGACTTTTCTCTGCGAATTCTGTTTTTGAAGTGTATTTCCTAGATTCGTCAATAATCTTTTCATGTGTCCAAACTGAGACTGGTCCTAATGGCAATGGCATTAGCCACGGCATCTGTTTTAGCCATCCATTTTGCATAGCTTTTTGAAATGCCGTATTGGCATTGGCTTCAAAATCTTTTTTGTTAGTGTATTTGTGGCTTTCTTCAAATACTCTTTCGCGAGTCCAATAATTACTAGGTTTACGTCTCTCTTTAATCCATGTCATTTCTTCTAGCCAACCATTATTCATTGCAACTTCGTATGCACGAGGTGAGCCATTACAAAAATCGCCCTTATACTGATACTTATGACTTTCTTCAAACACTTTTTCTCGTGTCCACTTGATTTTTGGTAATGGTTTTTCTAACCAAGTCATTTCGTCTAACCATCCATTAGATAAAGCATGATTATAAGCTCCTCCAGATTTCATCTTGAATTCGCTTCTACTCTGATATTTATGAGATTCTTCAAATACAGCTTCTTTAGATGTCCATTTAGGAATACCGCCTATTGACCCTGTCCCTAGACCAGTTGGGGCAACATTAAGTATTTTATATCCTTTACAAATATACTTTTGTTTAAAGTAATCTTCCCAATAGGTGCTTTCATCTATAGTAAGTTGCGTTTTTAAAATCAGAGGTTCAGGAATGTTTTTTCCAAAATACTTTTTGACAGCACTATTTTTTTGATATTTGTGGGATCTCTTTCTGTTTTGTATATCTACAGCAAGGCCTACATATACCACCTTATTCTGCTCGTCAACATATGCATAAACTTCAGAGTCATGGTTCTCACGTCTTTCATCATACGTAGGGCTTTTCATCCAGGTCATCTTCTCTAACAACCCATATTGACTAGCCCATTTATATGCTACAGGTTCATGCTTACTGAATTCATTCTTGTTAGTATATTGATGTGCAACATCCCATACTCTATTTTCAGTCCAATAGCCATCTTCATGTTTGTTCTCTCTCAGCCCTAGCTCTTTTAGCCAATTATTATCTCTAGCTTGTTTATAAGCATACTCATTGGTTTTTCTCAGATCAGTTACTGTAATACAGCAGTGTTCTTTGATTATAGCAGCGACATACTTTTTTGTATATTTGTGTTCTTTGTATGGTCCACGTTTCTTCTTTCTTCCATTGTTGAACCAATCCATGGATTTTATCAAACCTGTACGGCAAGCTTTGGCATAAGCTGATGGGGACAGTTTCTTAAACTCTCCTTTAGTATGGTACTTCTTGCCTTCTTCTATCAGTTTTTCTAAAGACCAGTAACCTACTGGATGTATAACTTTCGTACTCATTCCATTAATATAAAAAGAATCATTAAAAAGACAAATCAGAATATTACACTTTCTTTATAATGTAGAAATCGCAACTAGAGATATATGCCCTTTTAACTTTTTCAAACATTAACTTTTTATAAGTCTCTTAATTGTGATTATTTATTAACCGATTAACGACAATTACCAATCATCATCCTTCTTTTCTTTAGCCGAAAAGGATGGGTAATTCTTATTAAGGTACAATAAGATACTTCCGACTGTTGTTATTAGGTTGAGGTTACAGTTTATATATGCTTGCGCATAGGTGCTTTGGTTTGATGAATCTGTATATGGATAAACATCTCTTGGCAATGTCAGGGCTGTCTTGGCACCAGAAACGCCTCCTTGTGCCAAAACGTAATGTCTGACAGTGGCTGTTATTCTTATTCTATCAGCTTTCACCTCGACACGGACATATGAGATAGCATTAATAAAGACAGCCTTAAAGGCACCAGTGACTTGCCCAACGTTCAGAAAATAACCAGTGTAATCTGCCGTACTATCTGTTTCGCTGATGGTAGACTTCTCATAGTTTTTATAATTCGTCTTTGCCCATCGTTTAACAGTTTCCATGAGTTGCGCTCTATTTAAAGTATCTTTAGCATGAAAAACATACTGATATTGAATTTCTCCATCGTCATTCATGTGGTTTAATTTCATCAGCATTTGACAACGCTTCTTATTGCTGCCTTTGGTTGTCTTGTTGTACTCCTGAATATCAGCTTTGTACTCAGGACAAGTAAAGAATCCATCTACTTGGGCGTTCACATAAACCCAACTTATTGCTAATAGCATTATTGACAATAGACGCTTCATAATAACATGTTTAATTATAATTGTAACTGGATTAATATAGATTCCATTAACTTCTTATTGAATAAATCCTCCACACCAACATTTAATATTTTAGAAATCTTTGCGAGGATTACGATGTCTGGCTGAGAAGATTTAGTGCACCATTTGGAAACTGTATTCTCCGACGTACCAATCTTCACCCAATCCTCGCGAAAGCAGGGTTGGTTAGTATGTAAACGTTGCCAGGTTCTTTGTTACTCATTGCGTTATTGGTTATTTTGAATACAAAGATACAAATAAGAAATGATAGTTGCAAGTTTTTCAAAAGAAATTACGCAAAAACACCCCCTCACCTCCGTCAACATGCGCTGAAAGCCGATGAACAAAGGGATTTAGAGGGAGGAGGTGTTTGGTCAACACCTCCGAACACCTCCGTCATTTCAATTGTAGGGTTTCAGTTAGGGCTACACCATCTTGCACCTATGGCTGAACGACCTTGCACCTATGGCTGAACGACCTTGCAGCTGTAGGTGCAAGAATGTAAGAAGGCTACTTACTCCTCGAAAGTGTCGTTAGAATACCTTGAAACAAAGGAACGCAGGGACAGGTACCTGTTTCACTCCCGCAATTCAATGTTTAATCTTTTAATGTGACGAGGGAACACTAGGGACAGGTACCATTGTCACTTAAAACAAATCTTCTATCCGCATACGGAAGAAGTCTTCGAAGGGAATGCCATCGGTACCAATGACAAGGGCTCGCTTAGGATGAAAGTTAGCACAGAACTTGGGTAAACCACTATTCATCCCACGACGCCCACTCTTTACCTCTAATGCAATGGTTTCTCCCTGACGGACAATGACAAAGTCAACTTCATCAGATCGCTCTCGCCAATAATAGACTTTGTAACCTTCCTCTTCGGCTTCTCCAAGCAGATAGGCTCCAACGGCAGACTCGACCCAACGTCCCCATATCTGCGGATCTATGCGGTCTTTTTCGTAGGATGTGCCTTTATAAGCAGTAAGCAAAGCATTGTTATATACCTGATATTTCGGTACAGATTGATAGCGACGTGCCTCGTCATTGGCATATTTTTGAAGTCCTGCTAAAAGATTGCTCTGATTGAGAATTTCCAGATAGGATGACAATGTGGTTACATTGCCTGCATCCTGAAGTTGTCCTAATGCCTTGGTGAGAGAGAGTAACTCTGCTGAGTAGGAACAACCCAACTCAAAAAGTTGTTTCATAAGTGCCGGCCTATATATATTAGACGTCAGTATGACGTCCTTTTCAACAGCAGGAGCCACCAGCGACTCTTTGATATATTTTCGCCATCGGCGCATTTCCTTTATAAGTCCTGCACTGCCAGGATATCCTCCATAATAAATCCACTCATCGAGATTCCATCCGAAAGCATCACCCATCTCTTGTAATGTCCAATGTCCTAATCGTATCAATTCAAAACGACCAGCCAATGATTCTGTCAGTCCTTTGCGAAGCATCAGACGTGATGAACCTAGAAGGAAGAGCTTAAGTGGACGATGATTGTGCGTGTCAGCATCCCACTCTCGTTTTACGATTTCACTCCATCGCTTGATCTTATGAATCTCATCAATGACAAGTACTGCATCTTTCTGTTTTTTAGTATCCATCTGAATACGGACACTTTCCCATATCCGACGAATCCAGTCTGTATCATTTTCGTCAATTCCGTCTGCATTATATAAATAATGTGGCAAATGACATTCTGCCAACACTTGGTCTATTAGCGTCGACTTACCTACCTGACGAGGACCTGCCAAAACCTGGATGAATTTACGTGGCTCATTCATCCGTTCAAGCACCTCTGAATATTGGGGTCTTCTGTATTTCATATACTCAAATCTTGCTTACGAAATGTTCAAATCTTGCTTACGAAATGTTCAAATCTTGCTTACGAAATGTTCAAATCTTGAGTGCAAAGATAAAGATTATTTCTGAAAGGTGCAAGTCTTTCAATGGATTTTTTTAAGATATATGGTTCCACATAGTTGCAGAATATGTCATAGGACGGGTAAGTGACATATGAATCCTCATGATCTGTGCTCACAGGGGGATCCCTTTGTGAGCAGAGCAAGAATCGTCCCGATTTTAATTTATGAGGTCATCTAAAACGACAAATGCAGAAACGTCTAAACTTGTTGATAATGAGCGATTTGCATCGCTGTTTTAATAAAAAAGTGATTTTAGTGATTGTATTTTCTGTAAATCTATATATTACTAAATTAATTATCCCCATAATTATTTTTGCTATATATATAATTCGTGTATTATAGAATCACTTAAATCACTCGATGTGGTTCAAACGCCGATAAATAAAGGCTTCAAACGAGGTGATTTAAGCCTCCAAACGAATTAATTAAAGGCTTTAAATAAAGAAGAAATACGGTGAAGAAAAAATCCTCAAAGATGTCAAGGGACAGGTGGGCGACATATACGAAAAAAAGATCTCAATTCTAATTTTTTTGCATTAAGTATTTGTTTCTTCTCTTTCTTTTTCGTATTTTTGCATCATAAAGGATGTAAGTTTTACCGACTTGTCAGAAAAGATCAGACCAACTTTGAGGAAGCTCGATCGTACATCTTGCTATTATTACACGCATCCTCGCCTCATGAAACTCTTGCGCAGATTTATTTCTGAGGATGTAACGATGAATAGTATTGCCGGTTGGTTGATGCTCCTAACGTTTGATGGGACCAATATTCACAAGTATTGTCGGATTATTGCGACTAAATAACAAGTAGATTTGAAATAAATTTGGCTATTCGGTGAATTATTAATAATTTTGCAGGCGAATATAAACGTTTATTTGAAAAGATGTCATTAAAATGTGGTATTGTGGGACTGCCCAACGTGGGTAAGTCTACTCTGTTTAATTGTTTGTCGAGTGCCAAGGCACAGGCAGCCAACTTTCCATTTTGTACGATAGAGCCGAACGTGGGTGTCATCACCGTTCCTGATGAGCGACTCACCAAACTGGCGGAGATCGTTCATCCGGGACGTATCGTTCCGGCAACCTGTGAGATCGTGGATATCGCAGGACTGGTAAAGGGTGCCTCCAAAGGGGAGGGCCTGGGTAACAAGTTCTTAGGAAATATCCGTGAGACGGATGCCATCATCCATGTGCTGCGTTGTTTTGAGGATGACAATATCACCCATGTGGACGGTACTATAGACCCTATCCGTGATAAGGAGATTATCGACACAGAGCTTCAACTGAAAGACTTGGAGACTATTGAGAGTCGTCTTGCCAAGACGGAGAAGGCTGCCGCCGCCGGTAACAAGGAGGCAAAGGTGGAGGTCACCGTGCTGAAAGCATATAAGGAAGTGCTCGACCAGGGAAAGAATGCCCGTATCGTGGAGTTCGAGAGTAAGGAGGAACAAGACTGTGCCCGCAATCTCTTCCTGTTGACGGCGAAGCCTGTCCTTTATGTATGTAATGTCAGTGAGGCTGACGCGAAGGAAGGTAACGCCTTCACACAGAAAGTCGAGGCACTTGCCAAGGAGGAGGGTGCCGAGGCGATGATTATCGCTGCCAAGACGGAGGAGGATATCGCCGAGCTGGAGAGCTATGAGGACAAACAGATGTTCCTGGAGGAGCTAGGTCTGGAGGAGAGTGGTGTCAACCGTCTTATCAAGAAGGCATACTCTCTACTGAATCTCGAGACCTTCATCACTGCCGGTGAGATGGAGGTGAAGGCATGGACCTACCACAAGGGATGGAAGGCTCCTCAGTGTGCCGGTGTGATCCATACCGACTTTGAGAAAGGATTTATCCGTGCGGAGGTCATCAAATACGACGACTATATCCAGTATGGCTCGGAGGCTGCCGTCCGTGAGGCAGGAAAGATGGGCATAGAGGGTAAAGAGTATGTCGTTCAGGATGGTGACATCATGCACTTCAGGTTTAATGTGTGATAGGGACTATAGGTATTATGGGAACTGTAGGCACTATATTATATTATATCCACTGGAATCCGAGTGTAGGGATAGGTCCGTTCCGCTGGTATGGACTATGCTGGCTGATAGGCTTTGCCGTCGCATACCTGTTGGTGCAGCGTCTTTATCGCGAACAGAAAATCAAGGAGGAACTTTTTGAACCGCTCTTCCTTTATTGTTTTCTGGGTATCCTGATTGGAGCCCGGCTGGGACACTGCATCTTCTATGAGCCGGATTATTTCCTTACCAGCGGGAAGGGTATCGTCGAGATGTTCCTGCCGATTCGTTTCCTCGCTGACGGCGGATGGAAATTCATAGGCTACGAGGGACTGGCAAGTCATGGGGGCACGCTGGGACTGATAATAGCCTTATGGCTCTATGTCCGGAAGACCAAGTTGGGTATCTGGACCGTTCTCGACAACATCGCTATTGCCACTGGCTCAATGGCTTGTTTCATCCGTCTGGGCAACCTGATGAACTCTGAGATTATCGGAAAGGTGACGGATGTGCCTTGGGCATTTATCTTTGAGCGTGTGGACATGATGCCACGTCACCCGGGTCAGCTGTATGAGGCAATAGCTTATGCTATCTTGTTCTTCCTGATGTGGTGGTTGCATAAGAGAAAGCCGGAGAAGATCGGCACGGGGTGGTATTTCGGTTTCTGTCTCACCTATATCTTTACCTTCCGTTTCTTCATAGAATATACCAAGGAGATACAAGAGGCTTTCGAGGCCTCGCTACCTCTTGACATGGGACAAATCTTGTCTATTCCCTTCATTCTCCTGGGAGTCGTGTGTATGTTCCGAAAGGGGCAACGACGTTAAGACGAAGTGTTTATAAAGGTTAAACATGGGGGTCATCTCTCAGCATGAAACAAAAGCAGTAGTTTTTTGTTACAAATTTGAAACAGGAATTCAAATAGAAAGTATTATCTTTGCAGCTGAATTCTAATAGACACAGATTAATTAAACCAATAACAAAATGGCAACAGTTTTAGAAAAAGAGCAAGAGACGAAAGGCTTCTATAAGCTCTCATGGGTCCAGCGCATCGGTTTTGGTGCAGGTGACTTGGCGCAGAATCTGATTTATCAGACCATCTGCATGTATCTACTATTCTTCTACACCGATGTGTATGTGCTGGGTGGTGACGCCGCCAGATCAGCAGGGCTGGCAGGAACGATGTTCCTGGTGGTACGACTTGTCGACGTGTTATGGGATCCCCTTGTAGGAACCTTTGTGGACAAGCATAATCCTGCCTGGGGAAAGTATCGTAGCTATCTCGTCATGGGTGGTATCCCGTTGACAATCCTTGCCATACTCTGTTTCTGGGACGGTTTTGCTCCTTCCCTGATTTATGCCTATATCACTTATGTGGGCATGTCCATGCTCTATACCTTGATTAATGTACCTTATGGAGCCCTGAACTCTTCGTTGACCCGTGATACGGATGAGATCACGATACTGACCTCTGTTCGTATGTTTATGGCTAATGTCGGTGGCTTGGCAGTATCTGCCGGTGTACCTATCCTTGTGGCTATCTTCGCCTCTTCAGAGACATTACCCATAGAGATGGCTCTGTTCATGGGTCTCGGCTCTCTGCCCTCGTTCATCTTCATGCCTCTTGTTCCTGCCATCAAGAAGAAGGTGGGTAAGAAGAATATGTTCTACATCTTCCTGACGGTTGCCATCCTCGGTATGGCAATGCTCTATATCATCAGTAAGATGGGTACTGTGAAGGAGAATATCACCTTGGTTTATATCGCACAGTTTATCAAGTCAACGGGTGTCATTGTCGCCACAGGTTATATGTGGGCGCTCATCCCAGAGGTCATTTCCTATGCGGAGTACACCACAGGTCGTCGTATCGCAGGTATTGTGAATGCCCTTACAGGTATCTTCTTCAAGGCTGGTATGGCTCTGGGTGGCGTCGTCCCCGGACTGGTGCTGGCTATGTGCAGCTATGTCCCCGCTGAGGAAGCGACAACTCTTCCGAAAGATTCTGGTGCATGGTTTACGACGATGCTGATTTACTCGCTCATCGGATTGGCACTGCTGATCTTCTGCTTCAGCCAGACCAAGGAGCGTGTGGTGATGGACCAGTCGGAGTCGGCTAATGTGAAGGTCAGCGACTTGTGGATGGAGTTCATGCGTAACCGTCCTCTCCGCGTCATTGCATTGTTCTTCATTACCGCTTTTGCCATGATGTCTGTAGGTAATGCTGCCGGTGCTTATTTCATGAATGACCTGGAGCTCCAGACACCGCTGGCTCAGGAGGGTATCCGCTGGCTTGTCTGCATCATACCGGCAATCCTGCTCCTCCTTGCTATGTTCATCATCTCCAAGTATGAGTTGACGGATGAGGTCATCGATAACATCAACAAGAAGATTGAGGAACGTAATAAATAAATTTGGTTGACGATAAAAGAGAAGAGGCTGCCCGTTAGGAGCAGCCTCTTCTTTATTTGGTTACCTTGACTTCAAAGGGTGAGGCTGGCAGGTCTTTCTTGGAATACAGATGGGCATTGACAGGATTGTCTTTCCAAGCATAGCGTACGAAGACGGGGTCTGAAATCGGCGATTTCAACGACACCTGACGACCTGAAGCGGTAGCTTCCTTGACGTTGACGAACTTCTTGTCTGCTCCCGCCACCTCGAACTCAGCTTGTTCACCTTCCTGAAGTGGCTGGTCGAAAGTGACGATCACCTCATGGTCCTTTAACTTCGCATTAACTGGTTGGGGAGAGAGTGCTGTTTTCTTGCCCCAGACCAGTTGGTCCATGCATAGTCCGATACGCTCTGCCACCTCTTTCTTACGCAACGGATGGATATCGACAGGTTCACCGAGGTCAATGGCAACGGCTAACTCGGTATACGGGTCGTTGACAGCAACCTGTCGTTGTGCCTCACGTAGTTGTGCCCAACCACTATTGACGGGAGTCGTTTGGGGGATAAGTGGAGAGGGGTTTCCCGTCTGCTGCCGTCCGTCGTGGTTGGCAAGCTGAACGACACAGAAGGGCAAGGTGGGGTTCTTCCATAGCGTACGCCAGTTACCAATCATCTTTCGAAGCAGGTCTGCATAAGGGGCGGGATTCCCTGTGTTTGACTCACCTTGGTACCACACGACACCACTGATGGCATAGGGTGCTAATGGGTAGACAACAGCATTATAAAGGGTGGTGGGTAAATTCTGTAAGGACACATCGCCACTGGGACAGGATGGCATATCCACGCCAGCATGATGCTTCCAGCTCTCACTGAGAGGGATCACGTCTTCCGGCATCGGATTCTGTGAGAAACGGTCGGCTCCGAAGGTAAGCATATAAGGTTTTTCCGGGATGAAATGGGGAATTCCGTATTTATTGATAAAACGGATAGTGATCACATTATCACCCTCACGGAGCATCCCTGCCGGGATGTCATAGCGACGGGGAGGATACTGATAGTAGGTGTGTCCGATCTCTTTCCCGTTAAGATAGGTGACATCCTGATCAAAAAGGGTTCCCAATAAGAGACGTGCGGGTTGTCCGGCATGTGCCTTGTCTATCTGGACGTGCTGGCGGAGCCAGATACTTCCAATAATACCTCTCCCTTTCTTTTTTGCCCATTCCATCGAGAACTGGTTGACGGTCTCCCATGTGGAGTCATCATAGTCAAGTGCTGTGAAATGTTGTTGGATACCAGGGTCTTTCTCGTTCAGTAGTTCAGTCCAACGCTGGTCTGCCAACTGGTTGGCGCGTGCCTGAGCCTTGACATACTCGTCATTCTGGTATAACTGGGTCTTCTTCAAAAGGTCCGGATAAGCTTGCTGGAGGGAGTCCGCACTAATCCAAGCCTCGATAGGTGTGCCTCCCCAGCTATTGACGATGATACCTTGTGGGACACCTGTTTGCTCAAACATCCGTTTGCCGAGGAAGGTGCCGACGGCGGAGAAAGTCCATGCGTTCTCTTTGGTGAGCGGCTTCCAATTGATGGAGGTAGCACGGATGTCCTCTTGTACACCATGGGTATTTGTTTCGTTCTGGATGCGGAACAGCCGGATCTTATCATTAGAGAATTGGTCTATTTCTGTTGTATATTGTGGATAGACACGCTCAATGGTTACGTCAATATTAGACTGTCCGGAGCAGAGCCATACATCACCTACTAAAACATTGGTTAATACGACATCTCCAATCATTAACGTGTAAGGTCCTCCTGCTTTCATGGCTGGTAAATTGGCTCGGAAGTTCCCGTTGGAATCGGCGATAACGACGGTTTTGAACTTGTTGATGCGGATGGTGACTCTCTCTCCTCCATCTGCTTTTCCCCATACGGGTACTTGTTTGCCACGTTGAATCACCATACCTGATTGAAAGAACGAGGGTAGCTGGACTTTTGCGTTTGATGTCAGCACTCCCAAGAACAGGCATGTTAATAGAATAGTAAATCCAAGTTTCTTTTTCATCATTCAAATCTTTGTTTCTTTTCTGCAAAAATATAAAAAATAGGAGGAAAAGTGCAAAAAAAGTTGATTTTAATACGAGGATGAGACAAAAATGATACCTTTCTGTAACAAATTTGAAAATCTGTTTCAAAAAAAAACACTAATTTTGCAGCAGAAAACTCAAATCCTATTAATAACAGAAATGAAGTCACAGAAGGTATCTTTTGGCGAAAAGCTCGGATATTCATTGGGGGATGTCTCTGCCAATCTGGTTTTTCAGATGATGGTCATCTTCCAACTGAAATTCTATACCGATGTTTTTGGTTTGGAGGGTGCCGTGGCTGGCTCTGTCTTCCTGTTCGCTTGTCTGTCGGGTGCGTTTGTAGCTCCCGTAATAGGTATTATATGTGATCGTACGAATACTCGCTGGGGCAAATATCGTCCTTGGGTTTTATGGACCTCCTTGCCTTTCTGTGTCTTTTATGTCCTGGCTTTTTATAACCCGGGGATACAGGAAAAGGGAATGGTGGCGATGTACGCTACCGTGTCCTATATATTATTAATAATAATGTATGCGAGTAATAGTATACCTTATTCTTCCTTAGGAGGTGTCATTACTGGAGAGATCAGAGAGCGGACCAGTCTTAATGCGATTCGTTTCACCGCCGTGTGTCTTGCTCAGTTCGTTGTTCAAGGGTTGACTCTTCCTTTGGTGAGTAAGTTTGGGGGAGCGGAGGGAAATGTCCAGCAGGGATGGAGCATGACGATATCCTTGTTTGCTCTTGTCGCTTTTGCTTTCCTGCTGATCACGTTCTTCTCGACTCGTGAGCGCATCCAGCCCCCACCTGCTCAAAAGGTTAATTTGAGAGAGGATATCAGAAGAACGGTATCGGACCAGCCTTGGTGCTCCTTGTTTGTCTTGGTATTGTTTATTTTCATCACCATCTCTTTGTGGGGAACATCCATGAACTATTATTTCCAATATAATGTTGATCAGAAATCTTTGTATGATTTTATAGGAACCCTAGGGTTGACTGACGCGGAAGGGGAGGCAACAGGGTTTTGGTATTCTGTTTTAGATAGTTTTGACCTGATAGCCCACCAACCATCAGATGCCTATTCTATAGGTTTCTCCTTGTTTAACATGTTAGGGGCGTTGGTGCAGTTCCTGGGAATCATTTTGCTGTCACAATTCTTAGCAAACAAATATGGCAAGAAACATACATTTATAGTATGTCTGTTTCTAACAGCCTTGTTTACTGCTATGTTTTATATGCCATCACCAGTGGACATCAGTTTTATTTTCGGACTTTGTCTTTTGAAGTCGTTAGTGTATGCTCCCACTATACCATTGTTGTGGGCAATGATAGGTGATGTTGCCGATCATGTAGAATATATAAATCACCGTCGTGCCACAGGATTCTGCTTCTCAGGTATGTCTTTTGCCCTCTTGGCAGGGCTTGGCATAGGAGGTGCCTTGGCAGGAGCGGTTCTCTCGTGTTTTGGATATGTATCCGGGCAGAATGATGTGCAGTCGCCTACAGCCATAGAAGGCATACGTCTCGTTAGCTCCATCATTCCGGCTATCCTCTTTGGCATCGGAATCATAGCATTGCTATTTTATCCGATTTCTAAATCGTATAACAAAAAAATGCAGTCGGTGCTTGCGGCCCGTCGGCAGAAGATGATTGTCAAATAGTTTTTTATCAGCAGACATAAGACGTTTAAAAATGAAGATTATTAGGTTAGTAGTTGTATTGTTTTCAGTGATTATCTCTGAAGTAGCATATGCCCAGTCTGCACTGCGAAGTGCGGATGGGCAATGCTGCCTCAATCCTGCTGGAAACACTCTGTGGGAAGCTTATCGTGATTATTGGTATACAGGTGTTAGTGTTAACCAATGGGAGGTTCGTGGCGAGCAGGCTGCTGACTGGGCGGTTATCACCAAGAACTTCAACTGGGTGGTAGCCGAGAATTGTATGAAGAGTGAGGTGATTCACCCCCAGGAGGGTGTCTATGATTTTACTTTGGCAGACCAGTTTGTTGACAAGGCAAAGGCTTCCGGCTTGAAGGTGATGGGGCATTGTCTTATCTGGCATTCTCAGTGCGCTCCCTGGTTCCATTATGATGAAAAGGGGAATCTGGTGTCTGCGGATGTTCTGAAAAAACGGATGCGCGAACATATTTATACCGTTGTGAGTCATTTCAAGGGACGTATTGACGCATGGGATGTTGTCAATGAAGCCTTTGAGGATGACGGCTCTCCTCGGAAAAGCCTTTTCTATCAGATATTAGGAACGGACTATATCCCCCTTGCCTTTCAATATGCTCATGAGGCAGACCCTTCTATACAGTTGTTCTATAACGATTTCTCCATGAACAAGCCGACGAAGGTAAAAGGGGTCACGGACTTCTTCCGCCCGCTGATTCAACAGGGACTGCCTGTTACAGCAATAGGTATGCAAGGACATATTATCTTGGAGGATAATGTTGATGATCGTGTTATCAAAGAGTATGAGCACTCCATAGAGACGATAGCCGCATTGGGTGTTCCTACCTTCTTCTCAGAGCTTGACTTATCGGTTTTGCCTAATCCCTACGGGTTCTCCGGTGCGAATGTCAGTGACATTTTTGCCTACCGCCCGGAGATGGATCCTTATAAGAATGGACTGACGAAAGAAAAGGAATCAGAGATTGAGCAGTTCTGGGTGAGTTTCTATAAGATGTTGATAGGTCATCATAAGGATATCCTGCGTGTGAATTTCTGGTGTCTGAACGACGGGAACTCATGGCGTAATGACTTCCCTATTCCGGGACGTACCGACTATGCTACTTTATTTGACCGTCAGAACAAGCAGAAGCCTTTCGTGCAGGCTCTGATTAATCTGGTGAAGCCCCAGCAGAAAGAAATAAAAAAGAACAAAAAATAGTATTAATCATTTTTACAACTACTGACTATGGCAAAATTACCTCGTTATTTGTTTCCGAGTGATTACATGGCTGACCCTTCAGCCAATGTGTTTAACGGCAGATTGTATGTATATCCCAGTCATGACTGGGACGCAGGAGAGTGCTTCGATGATGACGGAGGACATTTCCAAATGAAGGACTATCACGTATTATCGTGGAATGATGTGGAGAATGATGAAGCGACTGACCATGGTGTCATTCTTGATGTGAAGGATGTGCCCTGGGCAGAGAAGCAGATGTGGGACAATGATGTCGTCGAGAAGGACGGAAAGTACTTCCTCATATTCTCTGCGAAGGCATACGACGGTGTGTTCCGTTTAGGTGTTGCCGTCGCTGATAAGCCTGAGGGACCTTTCATCCCAGAGGCACAGCCTATCCGTGGCTCTTTCTCTATCGACCCTTGTGTGTTCAAGGACGATGACGGTCAGATATATTGTTACTTTGGCGGTCTCTGGGGTGGACAGTTGCAGTGGTGGCATCCACTGCCTAACGGTTTGGCTCCAGTCTTCGGTAAATATGGTGACGAGAACGGTCTCATTGACTTAGGTGCCTCCCCCGATCATAAGGGTGAGCTGTTCACTACAGCGGACGCTCCTGCCATCAACAGCTGCGTCGTTCGTATGAGTGATGACGTGAAGCAGTTTGCTGAGGCTCCACGCAGCGTTGTCGTCCTCGATAAGAATGGAGAGCCGATGAAGGCTGGTGATCCTCATCGTTTCTTCGAGGCTTCATGGATGCACAAATATAATGGAAAGTACTATTTCTCTTATTCAACAGGTGATAGTCATTTCCTTTGCTATGCGATGAGTGACAGTCCCTATGGACCATTCACCTATCAAGGTGTGATACTTGATCCTGTTGTAGGCTGGACGACCCATCACAGTATTGTGGAATATAAAGGACAGTGGTATTTGTTCTATCACGACTGTGTTCCGTCCAAGGACATTACCCATTTGCGTAGTCTGAAGGTACAGCGTTTATTCTACAATGAGGATGGAACCATCCAAAAAGTAGTTAATGAATAACTAAGATATTATAACTAACTATTATCAAAGGCACCGTGATGAAATTGTGAAATTTCTCACGTTGCACATTCGGGACAGGAATGAGGCTCAGGACATTGTCCGGGACCTCTTCCTGCGCCTGTTATGTAGTCACCAATTGGTGACAGAACAGACGATGTCTTCTTTGGTGTATACGCTGGCTCGCAAGATGGTACTCCAACAATTAAAAGTATGTGTTGGAATAGTTTATTAAAGAATTTGTATAAATAGACTATTTTCTAACGAAAACGTTTGCGGATTTCATTATTTTGTAGTACTTTTGTAGCCTAAACGTGCGTGTACATACTTATAATTAAGTAATTAATATTAATTTAATACTATAATTTTTATGTGGTTAATCAATTCATCAATTGGTCGTAAGGTTGTAATGTCCGTAACGGGTATTGCGCTGATTCTGTTCTTGACATTCCACTGTGCCATGAACATTGTCGCACTGTTCTCGGGCAAGGCTTACAACATGATTTGTGAACTGCTGGGTGCCAACTGGTATGCTATTGTGGCTACACTGGGTCTGGCTGCCCTTGCTGTGATTCACATCGTTTTTGCATTCATCCTGACAGCGCAGAACCGTACTGCACGTGGACAGGAGCGTTATGCTGTGACAGACAAACCCGCAAAGGTAGAGTGGGCATCGCAGAACATGCTCGTCTTGGGTATTATCATCCTGCTGGGTCTGTTCCTCCATTTGTTTAATTTCTGGTATAACATGATGTTTGCCGAGATTATGGGCTTTACCGCTGGTCATCTGCCCTCTGACGGTTTCGCCTTTATCATCGACACCTTCGGAAATCCTGTCTTCGCAGTCCTGTATGTCATCTGGTTGGTTGCCATCTGGTTCCACCTGACTCACGGTTTCTGGTCTGCCATGCAGACATTGGGTGTCAGTGGTAAGATCTGGTTCAACCGCTGGCGTGTCATCGGTTTCATTTACGTGACGCTGCTGATGCTTGGCTTCTTGGTTGTAGTGCTGGCTTTTGCCTTTAAGTGTGCTCCGAGCCTTTGCTGCTATGCCAGTTGATAATTGTTAACTTTTAAATCTGAAAGAATTATGGCAAAAGTAATTGATTCTAAGATTCCCGCAGGTCCAGTACCTGAGAAATGGAAGGAATATAAGGCTCATCAGCGTTTGGTAAACCCCAAGAACAAACTGAAGCTTGACGTTATCGTCGTCGGTACTGGCTTGGCTGGTGCTTCTGCAGCTGCCTCACTTGGTGAGATGGGCTTCAATGTGATCAACCTGTGCATTCAGGACTCTCCCCGTCGTGCACACTCTATCGCTGCCCAGGGTGGTATCAATGCCGCTAAGTGTTATCAGAACGATGGTGACTCTGTCTATCGTCTGTTCTATGATACGGTAAAGGGTGGTGACTATCGTGCCCGTGAGGCTAATGTCTATCGTCTTGCCGAGGTTTCTAATAATATCATCGACCAGTGTGTGGCTCAGGGTGTTCCCTTTGCCCGTGAGTATGGTGGTATGCTTGCCAACCGTTCATTCGGTGGTGCTCAGGTAAGCCGTACGTTCTATGCCAAGGGTCAGACAGGTCAGCAGCTGCTGCTGGGTGCTTACTCTTCACTCTCTTGTCAGGTAAAGGCAGGAAAGGTGAAGCTCTATACTCGTTATGAGATGGAGGATGTCGTCATCGTTGACGGTCGTGCTCGTGGTATTATCGCCAAGAACCTCACTACTGGTGAGCTGGAGCGTTTCAGTGCCAATGCTGTTGTCATCGCCACTGGTGGATATGGAAACACCTATTTCCTCTCTACCAATGCGATGGGATGTAACTGCACCGCTGCCGTTCAGTGCTATCGTAAGGGTGCTTACTTCGCAAATCCCTCATACGTTCAGATTCACCCCACCTGTATCCCCGTTCATGGTGACAAACAGTCGAAGTTGACACTGATGTCAGAGTCACTGCGTAACGACGGACGTATTTGGGTTCCCAAGAAAATTGAGGATGCCAAGGCTCTGCAGGCTGGTACCAAGCAGGGTTGGGAGATTCCTGAGGAGGACCGTGACTACTATCTGGAGCGTCGCTATCCCGCCTTCGGTAACCTCGTTCCTCGTGACGTTGCCTCTCGTGCCGCCAAGGAGCGTTGCGACAAGGGCTTCGGCGTGAACAATACCGGTCTTGCTGTGTTCCTCGACTTCTCTGAGTCTATCAACCGTCTGGGTATCGATATCATCATGCAGCGTTATGGTAACCTCTTCGAGATGTACGAGGAGATCACCGACGTGTTCCCTGGCGATGTTGCCAACGAGATCAACGGTGTGAAGTACTATAAGCCTATGATGATCTATCCCGCTATCCACTACACGATGGGTGGTATCTGGGTAGACTATGAGCTGCAGACTTCTATTCCTGGTCTGTTCGCTATCGGTGAGTGTAACTTCTCTGACCACGGTGCTAACCGTCTGGGTGCTTCCGCACTGATGCAGGGTCTTGCTGATGGTTACTTCGTATTACCTTACACCATCCAGAATTATCTGGCTGACCAGGCTGTATGGCCGAAGATCCCAACAGACCGTCCTGAGTTCGACGAGGCTGAGAAGGGTGTATCTGCTGAGATCGACCGTCTCATGAATATCAAGGGTAAGCGTTCTGTTGACTCTATCCATAAGGAGCTCGGTCATATCATGTGGGAGTATGTTGGTATGGGCCGCACCGCTGAGGGCCTGAAGACGGGTCTGAAGAAGATGCATGAGCTCGAGAAGGAGTTTGACACCAACCTTTTCGTTCCTGGAACGAAGGAGGGTCTGAATGTAGAGCTCGACAAGGCTATCCACCTGCGTGACTTCTTCACCATGGGTCAGCTCGTTGCTTTCGACGCACTCTCTCGTAATGAGTCCTGCGGTGGTCACTTCCGTGAGGAGTACCAGACCGAGGAAGGCGAGGCTAAGCGTGACGACGAGAACTACTTCTACGTAGGCTGCTGGGAGTACAAAGGCAAGGGCAACGAGCCCGAGCTCATCAAGGAGCCGCTGGAGTACGAGGCAATCAAGGTACAGACACGTAACTATAAGAACTAAGGAATTATGGCAAAAAATATTTCATTTACAATAAAGTTCTGGCGCCAGAACGGCCCCAAGGACCAGGGACATTTCGATACTCACGAGATGCACGATATCCCAGATGATACCTCCTTCCTTGAGATGCTCGACATCTTGAACGAGGAGCTCATCAACGAGGGCAAGGAGCCCTTCGTATTCGACCACGACTGCCGCGAGGGTATCTGCGGTATGTGTTCACTCTACATCAACGGTACACCTCATGGTAAGACAGAGCGTGGTGCTACCACCTGTCAGCTCTACATGCGTCGTTTCAACGATGGTGACGTGATTACCGTAGAGCCTTGGCGCTCAGCAGCCTTCCCCGTTATCAAGGACTGTATGGTTGACCGTGGTGCCTTCGATAAGATCATCCAGGCTGGTGGCTATACCACTATCCGCACCGGTCAGGCTCAGGATGCCAACGCCATCCTGATTCCCAAGGAGGATGCTGACGAGGCAATGGACTGCGCTTCTTGCATCGGTTGTGGTGCTTGCGTGGCAGCTTGTAAGAACGGCTCTGCTATGCTCTTCGTATCATCTAAGGTTTCTCAACTCGCTCTGCTCCCACAGGGTCGTGTAGAGGCTGCTCGTCGTGTGAAGAACATGATTGCCAAGATGGATGAGCTGGGCTTCGGTAACTGCACCAACACTCGTGCCTGCGAGGCTGTATGTCCGAAGAACGAGACCATCGCCAACATCGCTCGTCTCAACCGCGAGATGATCAAGGCAAAAGTTTGCGATTAGTGAACGCAAAGCCATGCTTGCTTGAGCTTTGCTGAACGTAGCAAAGTTCGCCGAAGGCAAAAGGTTTACACCTTATTATAATAATAGCGCCGCAGTTGATGACTGTGGCGCTATATTTTTTGTATATTACTATATGATCTTCCTCAGATAGTTGGCGAGACCTTCCTTGCATACTCGAAGAGAGCTGTGGGCAGATGACAATAGCCGTCGGGATTCTTGTCGAGATAGTCCTGATGGTACTCCTCGGCTGTATAGAAATTCCTCAAAGGGAGTTTCTCAACAGCGATAGGCTGATCCAGTAATGCCTGTTGCTCCGCGAACACCTTATTAATAATAGGGAGCTGGTCTTCTGTGACATAGTAGACACCCGTGCGATAGCGGGTGCCCTCGTCATGTCCTTGTTTGTTGAGGCTCACGGGGTCAATCGCCTTGAAGAACATGTTAAGCAGGAACTCCAGACCGACGACCTGTTCGTCATACGTGATAAGTACCGTCTCCGCATAGCCCGTCTGGTCTGTATATACCTCCTTGTAAGTCGGATTCTCCGTCTCCCCGTTGGCGAACCCCACCTCCGTATTGACGACTCCCTGAATCTGTTTGAAGTAATGCTCTGTACCCCAGAAGCACCCTCCTGCTAAATAAATCTCTTTCATGCTGTTGCTTTTATGATGCTGCAAAGATACTAATTTTCCATTAACCATATTCGTCAATTCAGGAATAATTACTATATTTGCAAACAGGATGGAAAAAATATAAGTATGGAGAGATTTGATATTAAAGATGTTAAGTTACATCGCACGACAGAGTCTACTCTTTTTGAGATAGTTTTCGCTATTGTGATGATGGTGGTGTGGGGACTGATTATTTGGATGATTTGTCGTGCACCAGACACCGTGCCAACCCATTTTGACGGGTCAGGAAGACCGAATGCTTATGGCTCCCCCATTGGAATATTAGTCCCATGTATTATTATTACGGTTGCTGCTATTATCTGTATGGTGATAGCGTATTATCCACGCTATATCAATATGCCTTTCAAGATTACCAACACCCGACAAGAAGAACTTGCTATTAGAAGTGTTAGGGTGGCTGGTATTACCTTACTATTATTATCTCTTGCTATTGTCTATACCTTGTTGGGTATGGAATCTCCATCAGTGATTCCTGTCTTAGTTGTGATCGTCCTTCTCCTCTTGGAAATCATAGTATTTTCTATTCTTGCTTATAAAGCAAAGAAAAGACCTATGTAATAGATATATGATAAAGTGACAACGAATATAAAGAAGTATCTTCTATGAAAGTAAATTCAGTGTGTTTACTCAGTAAATTCAGTGAATTTACTCACCAAATTCAGTGAATTTACTGAGATAGGAGATATCGGAATAAAAAGCATCTTATAGGGGTGTTATGCGAAGGCGGCACCTCCTGCCTACGAATATGATGCGAACATGCTACTATTTGCGGAAAATGTTGTATCTTTGCAGCAAATATGAATAGTCATCCTATATGAGCAAAAGATACGCCCTCTTCTTCGACATTGACGGTACACTGGTCAGTTTCAAGACACACGAGATACCACCATCCACCATCCTTGCCTTGACACAGGCGAAGGCTAACGGACATCATGTGTATATCGCTACAGGACGACCACCTATCATCATTACGAACCTTGGTGCCATCGAACACCTCATTGACGGATATATCACGACGAATGGTGCTTTGTGTTTCGTAGGTGACGAGTTCGTCACCTGCCAGCCTATCCCCAAGAGCGACGTGATGACGATCATCGAGGACTCGAAAGCAAAGGGATATAGCTTGATCGTTGTTGGTAAGAAAGACGTTGCCGTCCTTGACCCCACAGGTGATGTGGAGCGCATCTTCCAGCAGATGCTTGCCGTCAAGAACTTGGACAAGGCTTCCCCTTTGGAAGAGGTACTGAAGCAGGACATCCTACAGATGACACCCTTCTTCCCTGCTGATTATGAGCAGCAACTGATGGCTCGTCTGCCACAATGTATCTCTGGTCGCTGGCATCCTGAGTTTACCGATATCACGGCAAACGGAGCAGATAAGGGAAAGGGTATTGAGGCCATTGCCCGTCATGATGGTCTTGATATCAGTCAGACGATCGCGTTTGGTGACGGAGGCAACGACACCTCCATGATACTCCAGGCGGGCATCGGCATTGCGATGGGAAATGCCATCGACACCCTCAAGCAACAAGCCGACTACGTCACTACCTCTGTCGATGACGACGGCATCCTCCATGCCCTCCGTCACTATGGTATTGTCTAGTCGGCAATCTGTCCTTTAAAACATTCTTTCAGATACCTTTGACTACAAAACGTGCACCCTCGGTGTATCCTTGGTCGAGAGATATTTGATATCCCATGGAGATAGCAAGGCAGCGTGCCAGCGACAGACCGATGCCAAGACTATGCTCCTCTGCAGACAGACGGACGAAGGGCTCGAAGATACGCTCCGCATCAGCGGCGGCGATGGTAGGACCTTCATTGCTGACGGAGATGGCGTAGGTTCCGTCGGCATCAGCATGGCAACTCATCTGTATGGTACCTCCCGTCGCATACTTGTCGGCATTGTCAAGGAGACAGTTCAGCAGTTCCTGTATCAGCGAGTTGGTAGAGACGATCACGTCATCTGCCACTTCAGTCTTGAACGCTATCGCTATCTTGCGGTTTTTGTCAATAGCAGAAGGTTGTAGGTCATAGCTGTTCAAGACGGAGCGAGCCATTTCATTTAATCCTATTCTGTCCTGCTTAGGAATTGGAATATCGTCACTATGGAGACTGAAGAGGAGGAGTTGTCGAGTGGAGACGGATACGTGGTAGGCTTTCTTGGACACTTCACCACGTAATTGCATATATTCCTCATGTGGTATCTGTCCGTGACCATCGATAATAACCTCTGTGGTATTAATCAGTGTATGCAATGGTGAGAGGAGTGAGTCAATACAGATCTGCTTCTCTTCCTCAGAGAGACCTGTCGCTCCATGAGCGTAGGAATCGAGTACAGGATCTATCAGTGCCTCTATGCTCTTAGCAGCGATGAGGATGTCATTGTATCGCTTGGGACGCTCCTCAGGTTTCAGGAGGAATTCCGGGTTGTTGAAGATGCGTGCATAACCTTTCAGTACATTGATGTGTGGCTCCATTTTTTCCTGTATCGTACTCACAAAGGCTCGACGAATGACATGTCCTGCTTCCGTTTCACTGCGTGCCTTCTGTAATTGGAAGAACTGCTCCTTCAATCGTAGGTTTTTCTGATGACGATAGACAAGCATCCATACGAGCAAGGCAATGATGATCAGTGCCATCGTGCCGACAACCCACAATTGGATGCGTCGTATCTCTGCCTTTTTCTGCTCAGCCTGAAGATGGTCAATGTCATGTGCCATATCCATCATGTGTAACTCCAAAGCTTCGCGCTCATCAATTTGGGTAAGGCTGTCCTTTATTTCCGTGGCAAGAAAGGCTCGCTGGTAGTCTCCCATATGCTCATAGACATCAATACGCAGCTCTGTAGCAGTCAGCGGAACGTTGATGGAGTCACACCAGGCAAGGGCGCGCTGGTAGTCTTTCTGCATGAGACAACGGCATACCATCACTTGTTGGAGGTTGGCGGCATTAAACTGGTCTGGCAGATGCTGACGGATACTGTCATACTTGGCAAAATACTTGTTGAATGCCTTTTGGTCATCCAGTTTGTTGGCAATGATACAACGATAACCTAATACACCGCTCTCATACATCGGGTTCTGCAACATCTGCTGTGGCAGACTGTCGAGACATGCCATTGCCTCAGCGGGACGCTTGAAACTAAGCGACTGTGCCAGCGAGAGGTAGGAATTGAATGCTGCCACAGGTTGCTTCTCGACATCAATGTTCTGCAAGGCACGACGGAAGTATTTCTCACCCATCTCTGGTTGGTTGCGACCATTATAGAAAAAACCCATTCCCATGTTTGAGAAGTAGAGGTATTGCTCCAGATGACGTTGCTTGATGTCATCCGTGAGATGGTCAATCTCGATAAAGGCACGATGGAAGCGCCGGTTGTTCACCTCATAGATTATACGGGTCATCCATGTACGATAATATTTCTCCCATTCCTTTTGGTTCTCCAGATATTCCATGAATTTCTTATGCGCCTCATAGAAATCTGAGTCTTTGCCGCTTATTTGTGTCTCATAGACCCGTTGTGCCAAAACCTGTTCCTGTTCTGACGGCATCTCCTTTCCCATAGCCGATGACTTCTGCTTAGCGGTAAGAGTGACGCTTACCGCCAGCAGAGCCATTGATAAAACAATCCTTTTCAGACTAATACTATCTATTCTTATTCTTGTCATGATATCTAATTTTTAATGGGATAGCGAAGGGATGTTGCAAAAATACAAATTAACTACCACATTTACAATAGTTAGATACTGTATGAATAAGTTTTTGTGAATTATAAAACATTTTTTGTAAATTTTGGAAGTCGTCTGCGTGAAAGAGCATCATAGAAAGAACAGACTGACTCCCAGAACGGATATCACGGCACCTATCACGGAACGCCATGTGATCTTCTCATGGAAAAGCCAATAAGACGGCAAGATGATAATGATAGGAGTCATCGCCATCAGTGTGGAGGCGATACCGGCAGCCGTGTATTGTACAGCCATCAGCGAGAAGCCGACTCCCACGAAGGGACCGAAGATGGTCGTTGCTGTAGCGACGGAAAGTCCCTTTTTATCTCGTACTGCCTCTCGCAAAGGTGCCATCCCATCACGATAAAACAGCAAGAGTGAAAACCCGATGATGCCAGCGATACAACGGTAGAAATTGGCACTGAAGGGTATCAGCCACTCTGGAATATCAGCCTCTGCCATCATCGACACCTCATAATGGTCCATGCCTATCTTGCTCAATACCAAACCGACGCCTTGACACACGGCAGCACCGATGGCATAGAGTACGCCGTTAACAGGCAGTTTCAATGAGATTTTATGATGGTCACCACGTCCGAGCACGGAGATGCCAATACCCCAAAGAGTCACCAGCATCGCTATGACACTTTTTCCCGTCATTTGCTGACCGAGTGTCACCCAAGCCATCAAGGCAGCCGACAATGGGGCTAGCGTCATAAATAATTGTCCGTAGCGGGAACCAATAATGATATAACACTGAAACAGACAGAAATCACCGATGACATATCCTACCAGTCCTGACAATAGCATCCACCCTGCCGCCTCTGTGGATGCACCAGGTGGCAGCATGCTCCCTGTCACCATCCCGAAAAGCACGAGTGAGAAAAGCAGTGCCAGTCCCATACGCAGCACGTTCAATGTCAGGTTGCCCAGTCGCTTGGAACCAAACTCGCTTAATAATGCTGTAGCCGTCCATGAGAATGCCACACCAATAGATATCAGTTCACCAATGTAAGCCATCGTTTATGTCTTTCCTTTGTTTTTGTGAATTTGCCTGCAAAGTTACAACTTTTAGGGATATTATTGAGATTATTTACCAGCAAAGATTCAAAAATTAAAAGAAATAATGTACCTTTGCACGCAAATTACCAATGCAGCCATGAGAAAGGTATCCATCACAGAGCAACCGTCACATTATGATCATCTGGAGCAGATGACCATAGGCGAGTTGTTGCACCATATCAATGATGAGGATGCTATGGTGGCGGATGCTGTGCAGAAGGCAATACCACAGATAGAGGCACTGGTGGCTGCCATAGAGCCAAGGATGAAGAAAGGGGGAAGACTCTTTTATATTGGTGCGGGGACCAGTGGGCGACTTGGTGTGCTGGATGCCAGTGAACTGCCTCCCACTTTTGGAGTTCCTGACACATGGGTCCAAGGTCTTATTGCTGGTGGTGACGTGGCTTTGCGTCATGCAGTGGAGAAGGCAGAGGATTCCCCGGAACAGGGCTGGCGTGATCTGTTGACGCATCAAGTATCTGTTGATGATACTGTCATAGGTATCGCGGCATCTGGTACGACTCCTTATGTGGTGGGGGCTGTCAGTGAGTCCAGGAAACACGGACTGTTGACTGGTTGTATCACCAGTAATCCCCAAACCCCTTTGGCTGAAGTGTCGGATTATCCTATAGAGACGATCGTAGGTCCTGAGTTTATCACAGGTTCCAGCAGGATGAAAAGTGGTACGGCACAGAAAATGGTTCTGAACATGATTTCCACTTCTCTCATGATTCGCTTAGGGCGTGTCAAAGGCAACCGGATGGTGAAGATGCGGCTGTCTAATGCCAAATTGGTGGATCGTGGTACGCGGATGATACAAGAATCACTGGGTATCCCCTATGAGGAGGCAGAGAAGTGTCTCTTGGAGGCAGGCAGTGTGGACCGGGTGTTGAAAGGAAAAAATAATAAGAAATAACTTAAGAATATAGGAAATGCTATCTTTTATACGTATAAGTCGTTGGCTTGCCGGCAATGCTTCTTTGTTTATCATTGCTATTGCGGTATGTACATTCTTTCTTCCGGAATTGTTCTCATGGGTCCGGGGTACCACTCAGACCGTGATACTGGGTATTATCATGTTGACAATGGGACTGACATTGACGACGAATGATTTCCGCATCCTGACCCGTCGGCCTTTTGATATCCTGATAGGTGCCTGTGCCCAGTTCTTTATCATGCCGTGTGTAGCTTATCTGTTGGTGCGTGTCTTTCATCTCGAGCCTGCCCTTGCCTTAGGTATTATGCTTGTGGGGTGTTGTCCTGGTGGTGTGTCGAGTAATATCATGTCCTACCTCTGTCATGGTGATGTCGCCTTCTCTGTGGGCATGACGTGTGCCTCCACCCTCCTGGCTCCGGTGATGACCCCTCTGTTAATGGAAATCACAGCAGGAGAGATTATCGAAATCGATGCGATTGGTATGTTCCTCAATATCCTAATAGTAACGATTATTCCCGTTGGAATGGGCTGTTTTTTGAATTATACCTATTCCAAGAGCAAGTATTTCCCAACCATCCAGAGTCTGATGCCAGGACTGAGCGTGATCTGTCTGGCATGTATTGTGGGAGGTGTCATCTCTACTGTTCATGACGACTTGGTAAATCGAGGACTATGGCTTTTCCTCTGGACTTTTGCTGTCGTGTTCTGTCATAACTCGTTAGGTTATCTGCTTGGGTATCTCTCAGGTTGTCTGGCTGGTTTCTCAAAAGCCAAGAAACGTACCATCTCCATAGAGGTCGGTATGCAGAACGCTGGGTTAGCCACCGTTCTTGCTGGTAATTTCTTCGCTGCCCAGCCTCTTGCCGTCTTGCCTTGCGCCATCAGTTGTGCTTGGCATAGTATCAGTGGAACGATTCTGGCAGGTCTTTTCTTAAAGGCAGATACGAGACAAGAGAAAAAACTTTAATGACGAGAACTCGTCTTCCATAGCAGTCTGTTGCTGGAAATGGAAGACGAGTTGGAGTGTCGGGAATAAATAACTAATTCAGTTTTCTTGAGTGATATCCTCTATCTGGTCGATGATTTCCTGATACTGGCGCTGGGTCTTGAAATGCAGAGAGAATCCCCAGATGGCTCCAATAACGCCGCCGATACATCCTGCCCAGAAAAGCCCGTTGAAAAATGCATCTGGATGAAGCTGATAAGACTCGTACATAAACCAGCCAAGAAAGACGATAGCGAGGGGGATGCCGATGAGAAGCCAGTAGGCATCGAACTTCTTGGCACGTGCCATACGACGACGGACATCCACGAGATTATTGGTCATCATGTTCGAATCACTCAGGTTCCTGTTGTTATAATAGGTTCCTCCAAAGCAAACCAGCATGACGAAGCAGGTGAACATCCAAAAAGGAATAGAGAAACCGTTTAGCATCACGAATGCCCAATAGCTGTAGGGAATCATCAGCAAACAGACTGCCATGATAAAGTAATATCTGCGACTGATGGTGTGTGCGGTCTTTTTCATTGAGTGACGGATCATACGGTCGTTGACTATCTCCTGCTGATCCAGTTTCTTCTTCAAGGTCTCCATCTGAAGACGCATATTCTCTAAATCAAAATTCTCGTTATTCATAATGGGTAAGTTCTTTAATCGTTAGACATTTGTTTTAACTGCTCTCTGATTCTAAACAGACGGACACTGACGTTCTTGGCTGTGATACCGACGATCTGTCCGATTTCATCGTAACTGAGGTTCTCAAGCCAAAGCAGGACAATCGCACGATCGAAGGGTTGTAACTTGGAGATACGTTTATGGAGCATATCCACTTGCCGCGTATCTTCGTCACGGTCCTCAAAGAGATTGATGTCCATTGTCAGTCGGACAGTGGCACTGCGTCGCTTCTTCCTGTCCAGAGAGATACAGGTATTGAGGGCGACGCGATAAACCCACGTCTTGATGTCACTGCGATGCTTGAAGTTCTCGAAACCCTTCCAAAGATTGACTAGTACCTCTTGGAACAGGTCGTTGACCTCGTCGGCATCTTGTGAGAACATGTAGCACACGGTGTAGATGGTGCTCTTTTGTTCTGCAACGGTTTGCGCAAACTGTTGTTCTTTGTCATGCAAAGCGACTTTGTCGTTTACTAATTGATTCATTGTCTTGTCTGTTTTCAAATCATTTTGCCCATTAGACGCAACAAAGTTAGGAAAAACTACATGAACTTCAGACTTTTTTTATATTTTTGTAGCCGAAATAGAAACAAATAACGACTTATAAACCTATAAAACAATAAAGTATGAAGAAATTATGGATTGCTATCGTCGCATTAGTAATGGCTTCTGTTGCTTGTCAGAACAAGAAGACTATTGCCAATGAGACAGAGTCTGCCGCAGACACTACGGCATGGTATGAGAATGATTCTTTGTTGCAGGCAGACCTTGCCGCAGCGATTGCTGATGCCAAACAGCTGGATGCCTCTAAGATCTCTAATGACCTGATGCCTATCAAGAAAGGCACACCCAACGAGGAGTGGGCTACCTTTGACGGTAAGGATATGGTATTGGTAATGACACTGGTTGATTCCAGCCGCTTAGCACGTTTCTTCGGACAGGAAGGTGTTTATCGCATCGACCGTGAGTTAGGTTCATGGGTAAGCCTTCCTGGTGACTGGCTGCGTAAGAAAGATGCCTTTGTAGGTCTGGACAGCGTGGCAGCCCACATGCGTATGATTCAGATGTATGGTCTTAGCCCAGATTGCGACTATAACATCATGGTGCAGTTCTATGCTGACCCTGACTACATCTTCCGTCCCGCTCACACTCCTGAGATCACGACGACCGCTGCTGGTCTGGAATTCCCTGCATACGCTGACGAGAATTTCAAAGTGGGTGAGACCAATTTCCGGGAGTGGTATCGCCTAAGTGTCGCCTCAGCCTATGAGGATGACAGTCCCCTGCCTTGGACACAATTAGGCTATACCTACGACTGGCATCATGGTGCCAACCGTGTAGGTGTGTCAGAGTACATCGTCACTCATCAGGCACTTATCAAAGTGAAGTCCCATGAGAGTGAGTGGCAGTTTATTCAGAATCTGAACAAATAGACAAGAGACGAGCAGCCATCGCCTGACCTAGAGACTCACAAGCAGCTTTGGTCTCTGGTGTCAGGCTTTGCTTGATCTCCACAGGTTCGCCCACAGCCTCATAGTGCAGTTTCTCCTCATTCCAGCGGGCAATCTCGCTCACAGCCTTCGACGCCCATCCGTAAGAACCGAACCATCCCAACAGGTGGTTCTTGATGTCCTTGCCGGCAAGTTCTGAGAGTAGCACATCCATCTCATGATAGAGGGCGGTGTTATAGGTCGGCGCTCCCACGATCAGTCCCTTATAGCGGAACACGTCACGGATGATATAAGAGTGGTGGGTCTTCGAGACATTATACATCACGATATTCTTCACACCAGCCTCGGAGGCTGCGCGGGCAATAACCTCTGCGGCACGCTCGGTATTGCCGTACATCGTTCCATAGCAGATGACAAGACCAGGTTCTGTCTCATATTTTGACATACGGTCATACTCTGCCACAACCTTATTTATATACTGGTGCCATACAGGACCATGGGTGGCACAGATATAGTCGAGTTTCACATCTGCTAATTTCTTGAGGGCATTCTGTACAGGAGTGCCGTACTTACCTACGATATTGGAATAATAGCGTACCATCTCCAGCCAGAAGGTGTCACAGTTGATTTGCTCGTCGATGACCCCACCATTCAAGGCTCCGAAACATCCAAAGGCATCTCCAGAGAATAAGACACTGCCACAGAGAGTCACCATCGTCTCCGGCCAGTGTACCATAGGTGTCAGCACGAAGTTCAGGGTATGGCTGCCCAGTTCGATAGTATCACCATTCTTTACCTCCACAGTATCCTTGGCGATTCCATAGAAGCCCTCCATCATCTGGAAGGTCTTCTTGTTACCGATAATCTGGATATTGGGATAGTATTTCTTGATCAGGGCGATAGAGCCACTATGGTCTGGTTCCATGTGGTTGACGACCAGATAGTCAATAGGACGGTCGCCAATCACCTCTTGGATATGCTCAATGAACTGAGTGAAAAAATCGACTTCTACCGTATCAATCAGACACACCTTCTCGTCGTCAATCAGATACGAGTTATAGCTTACGCCATTGGGAAGCGGCCACAAGCCCTCGAACAGCGTTTTGTTACGGTCGTTGACACCCACATAATAGATTTTGTTTGTAATTTCTTGCATAGTAGTATTTTTTTAGTTATTCTTCCATAGCCAATAATGCTTGTTCCAGCTCCTTTTTCTTCTGTAAGCCAAACTCGACAGACACATGGTTGCTGATACTTCCACAACATTCTGCGGAGAACTCCAAGGCATTCTGTATCACACTATCCCATTGTGCCTCTGCCAGTCCGTTGTCAATCTCCTGACGGGTAATACCGTTCTTGATCAGTCCGTAGATAAAACCAGCGTTGAAGTTGTCGCCAGCCCCAATAGTACTGACGGTCTTGGTGGCGATGACGGGATACTGCTTGCTGAGACCTTTCTCTGCCCTCAGCTCTACTGGTTCGGCAGCACGGGTATAAATAAACTTTTTAGTATAAAAAGAAATCTGGGAACGGTATATGACATCAGGGTCATTTTTCTTATAAAGGACATCAAAATCCTCTTCCGATCCCCGCACGATATCAGCAAGCTCCAGATTCTCCAACAGGTTGGGGGTTGTCTTCATCACTTCATGGCGATGTGAGGAACGGAAATTGATGTCATAATAGAGAATGGCACCATGTTGGCGGGCATAGTTCAAGAAGGCAAAAACCTGTGGGCGTATGACCGGGTTCAAAGCGAAGAAGCTGCCAAAAAGCACAATATCATCGGGATGTATGTCAGGATAGATATAATCGATACGGTCATTGGGATGATCCTTATAGAAAATATAATCCGCATCGTTTTTCTCGTTGAGGAAGGCAAGGGACAGTGGTGATTTTGACTCCGGGTAGACGTTGATGTTGGAGGAGTCTACTCCGTTCTCCTCCAGGAAGTGGATGATATTACGTCCGACACGGTCATTGCCTGTTTCACTGATCATACTGCATTTGACACCAGAGCGTCCTAAAGACACCACAGCGTTGAAGGTACTTCCCCCTGGGACAGCACTGATAGGCTGCTCGTCACGGAAGATAATGTCAAGAACGGTCTCGCCGATACCAATTACTTTTCGCATAATACGTTATTTTGAATGCAAAGGTATGAAATAATTATGAACTATGAACTATGAACTATGAACTTTTTTGTACCTTTGCATCCGATTATGACGAAATTTAATATACATACACTGGATAATGGTCTGCGAGTGATTCATCTGCCGTCTACCTCACAAGTAGTCTATTGTGGTATTGGTGTCAAGGCAGGCTCACGCCATGAAAAGGAAGGTGAGGAGGGGGTAGCCCATTTCTGTGAGCATGTCACTTTCAAGGGGACCCATCGACGCTCGGCATTGCAGATCCTCAACTGCTTAGAGAGTGTCGGAGGTGATTTGAATGCCTTTACCAATAAAGAGGACACCGTCTTTTATGCCGCTATTCTCAAAGAGCATCTTCCACGTGCCGTTGACCTCCTGACAGATATCGTCTTCAATAGTGTTTATCCCAAACAAGAGGTGGTGCATGAAGTGGATGTGATTTGCGATGAAATCGAGAGTTATAACGACTCACCGGCAGAACTGATCTATGATGAGTTTGAGAACATGCTCTTCAAAGGACATCCGCTGGGACATAATATCTTAGGGACTCGGGAGAAAGTCAAGACCTTTACCTCTGTACATGCTCAGCGTTTCACCAATCGCTATTACCGCCCTGAAAATGCTATCTTTTTCGCATATGGTGATATCAACTTTAAGAGACTAGTGGACTTGTTAAAGAGAAAGGAGATGGTAAGGCCTCTTACTGATTTTCCAGTCCCTCCTCCTATTATCGTAGTTCCTAAAAAAAATCCTTCTGAGCACCACCATCAAGCCCATGTCATGTTGGGAACACAGACATTTGCTTTTAATGATCCACGAAGGATACCCCTCTATCTGCTTAACAATATCTTAGGAGGTCCTGGTATGAATGCCCGTCTGAATCTCTCAATGAGAGAGAAAAACGGATTGGTATATATGGTGGAGAGTTCTATGGCAAATTATAGCGACACAGGAGTATGGTCTGTCTATTTCGGTTGTGACCACCAAGACGTGAAACGCTGTCTGCGGCTTGTTCATCGAGAACTTGACCGTATGATGCAGCATCCTTTGTCGGAACGACAGTTGAATGCCGCCAAGCGACAGTTGAAAGGACAGATCGCCATTGCCTGTGATAATCGGGAGCAGTTCGCCCTTGACTTCGCCAAGAGTTTTCTGCATTATGACAAAGAACGTGACATTGACACCTTGTTACAACAAATCGACGCTGTCACCTCTGAGCAGTTGCTGCAAACGGCTCAGACCTTCTTTGTCCCTGAAAAACTACAAATGTTAATTCTGTAAATCTTTTGTCAATTCATATTTTTGTAGTACATTTGCAGCATGAATGAGACGGTAAGACTTACTAACCTGACAATTGGCTATCAGACAAAGCAACATACGACGGTGGTAGCGGAGCATCTGAATGCTGCCATCAAGAGTGGGGAACTCACTTGTCTGTTGGGTCGGAATGGTATTGGAAAATCCACACTGTTACGTACGCTCTCTGCTTTCCAGCCACCACTGGGAGGAGAGATTCTGCTAAGGAACTCTGAGAACTCCGAGCACTCTGAGTACTCCGAGGTCTCTGAATACTCCGACAAGCAACTCAGTCGTCTTATCGGAGTGGTTTTGACAGAGAAGCCAGACGTGCGTAATATGACGATCGAGGAACTGGTCGGTATGGGACGATCTCCTTATACCGGCTTCTGGGGAACATTATCGAAAGACGACAAGTGTATCGTGGATGAGGCTATCGGATTGGTAGGTATTGAGTCTCTGCGGGGGAGGTATGTGCATACCCTGAGTGATGGAGAACGCCAGAAAGTGATGATCGCCAAAGCATTAGCCCAGCAAACCCCTATCATCTACCTGGATGAGCCGACAGCCTTCCTCGACTTTCCCAGTAAGGTGGAGGTCATGCAGTTGCTACACCGTTTGGCTCGTGAGCAGCAGAAGACGATATTCCTCTCTACCCATGATGTAGAACTGTCATTGCAGATAGCTGACTGTATCTGGTTGATGGAAACGGGTCTGTTGAGTGTGGGAACACCCCGTCAACTGGCTGACAACGGAGCCTTGAGCCGATTTATAGAACATAAGGGAATTCAGTTTAATGTTCAGACATTAACCATACGAGTAACAGAATGATAGAGGGACACGGAGACGATATATACCACTACGAGGCTGGAATGGTGCGGATGAATTTCAGTACCAATATCTTTCAGCATGCTGACCATACAGCACTGAAAGCGTATCTGGCAGACCACTTCGACGTGCTTAACAACTATCCGGAGCCACAACCTCATTCTCTGGAGAGGATCATCGCCCAACAGTTGGATATCTCACCAGAGGCGGTAATGGTGACCAATGGAGCGACGGAGGCGATCTACCTCATCGCCCATCTGTATCATCATAGCTTGTCAGTCATCCCTCAACCGACTTTCAGCGAGTATGCCGATGCCTGTCGTATCAATCATCATATCATTTCCTATGAACATTCGAATGACCTGAAGGAACTGTCTAACCAGAGGGTGTATTGGATTTGTAACCCCAACAATCCTACGGGTAATGTGATGACGAAAGGGATTATCGAGTATCTGGCACGCCGCTCACCTCGTCATACCTTTGTCGTCGACCAGTCGTATGAGGACTATACGAAAGAGTCGCTCATCGAGCCTAAGGAGGTGATGAAGTGTCGTAACCTGCTGGTCCTCCATTCCTTGAGTAAGCGCTTTGCGATACCAGGACTGCGTATCGGTTATGTCACGGGGCACCCCGATACCATCGCATTATTGCGAAGCCAGAGTCATCCATGGTCCGTGAGTGCTTTGGCGATAGAGGCTGGTAAGTTCTTGCTGAGGCGGAATGAGCCCGTGATACCCGACTTGACGGATTACCTGCAGGAGACGGAACGGTTGCGTACTAATCTGCGGAAGATAGAAGGTATCCGCGTCTATAGCACCAAGACGAACTTTATGTTGTGTAATATAGAGCCGGCAACGAGTACGAAACTGAAGTTCTATCTCGTACAGGAACATGGTATCCTGATCCGTGACTGTGCTAACTTTATGGGGCTCTCCGACCATTTCTTCCGTGTCGCCACACAACGCCCGGAAGAGAATGACATCTTGGTAGATGCCATTCGTCAGTTTATCAGTGAGATTCCTGAGGATACTCTTTAGAACCAGTGCATGAGGGAACGGAGGAAAGCCGTCAGCTCGCCAGCCATCTTCTGTTGTTGCCAGAAAGAGGGGTGCCAGTCGGCACCATAGGAGATATCACCCGTCTGAGGTGTGAAGTCAAAGCGGTAGATCTCTTTGTCACCAGTCTTCTGAGCCTCTTCAGCTACCTCATTCAGTGTCTTCTTCGCAATTTCCAGTTCCTTGCCGTTGAGCATAGAGCCGCAGAGCAGCACGATTTTCGCCTTCGGGTTGTGCTGGCGTACCTGTCCGACAAACTTCTTCCATGCCTGCTTGAATAGTTTCACGTCGTAGTTATTAGTGGAGAGGTCATTGGTACCAAGGTTGATACATACCACCTGGGGCTGGTAGCGTGAGAAGTCCCAACGCTCAGAACGGTCGTAGAGGTTAGTATACTCGTACTCGGTGGTCATCACATTCTCTGGGGTACCCGTCTTCGGACCGCCATAATGACGATAGACACCGATACCGCTGCGGGCGACCACATGAGCCATAGCGTCCAAGTTGCGGACAGTCTGCTGGGCATAGGTCATATAATGATTCTCCGTCTCGTATTCGAAGGGGTCGTTGGGGTTGTGACTCTCCACCCCGTAGCCACAGGTGATGGAGTTGCCGACGAACTCAATACGGCGCTCCGGCAGAGCAGGAGCGTCAAGCATCTTCCCGTCCTTGTCGAGAACGAATCCCCAGAAAGAGGGTTTCAGGTCGTACCCCTCGATGACATACATCAGACGGACAGTATGGTCTCCCTTAGGCAGAGAGGTGGCAAGGGTCACCACAGAGTCTTTCTCTGCCATAAAGCTTACTTTGAAAGGCTCTGCCTCGTCGATCTGTGCCATAAAATAGCCGCTCTTCGGTTTTGCCATCATCTTCAGCGACGTTCCTGTGAAACGGGCATTGATCTGTACGCCAGGGAAGGTGAAACGGGGACGCATGGGATTGTCGAAACAGATACGTCCGATGTACTGGATATGTTTATCCGTAGGGTTGATGATTTGACCCTTGACAGGAAGGGTAGTGGAAGCACTTGCCATCAAGGTCAGTGTGGCAAAGAGTGTTAGTAGTGTAGTACGTCTCATAAAGGATAGTTTTGATTCTTTGCTGCAAAATTACTAAAAATTTATGAACTATGAACTTTGAACTTTGAACTTTTTTCGTACCTTTGCATGCAAAAGGACGAAAAATAAATGATCGACGAAGATTTTGACATCCGACAGGAACAGTTCTCCTCTTCTGAGAAAGACTTTGAGAACGCGCTCCGCCCATTGTCGTTCAGTGATTTCAGCGGACAACAACAGGTAGTGGAGAACCTGCAGGTATTCGTGGAGGCTGCTAAGTTTCGCGGGGAGCCCCTCGACCATACCCTGCTGCATGGTCCTCCTGGACTGGGTAAGACGACGCTCTCGAACATCATCGCCAACGAGCTGGGTGTGGGTTTTAAGATCACCAGTGGTCCTGTCTTGGACAAGCCGGGTGACCTTGCCGGCATCCTGACTTCTTTGGAGAAGAATGACGTGTTGTTTATCGACGAGATACATCGTCTGTCTCCTGTGGTCGAGGAATACCTCTATTCCGCTATGGAGGACTATCGTATCGATATCATGATCGACAAGGGACCGTCAGCACGTTCCATACAGATCGACCTCAACCCGTTTACGTTGGTGGGAGCCACCACCCGTAGCGGACTCCTGACAGCCCCGTTGCGTGCCCGTTTTGGTATCAATATGCACTTGCAGTATTATGAGCCGGAGACGTTACAGAGAATCATCGAGCGTTCTGCAGGCATCCTGCGTGTACCGATTACCAAGGATGCGGCAGCGGAGATCTCTCGTCGCTCCCGCGGTACGCCCCGTATCGCTAACGCGCTCTTACGTCGTGTCCGTGACTTCGCACAGGTGAAGGGTTCTGGTCGTATTGACACGGAGATCACGAAGATAGCCCTGACGGCATTGAATATCGACAAGTTCGGACTGGATGAGATAGACAACCGTATCCTGCTGACCATCATCGACAAGTTCCGGGGTGGTCCTGTGGGAATCACCACTATCGCGACGGCTATCGGTGAGGATGCCGGCACCGTAGAGGAGGTCTATGAGCCTTTCCTGATCATGGAGGGTTTCATCAAGCGCACACCTCGTGGTCGTATGGTGACGGAACTTGCCTATCGCCATTTCGGACGTAACCCTTATACGGGGAATATCATGGAACCGAGTCTTTTTGAGTAGTTGATAGTTGAAAATTGATAGTAGAAAATTGATGAGGACAGGAGTTTTTGTAGGAAGTTTCGACCCGTTTACTGTAGGTCACGACTCCATAGTGACCAGAGCCTTAGGTCTCTTCGACCGCCTTGTGATTGGTGTGGTGGGCGACCAGGTGCATAAACCCGATATGGTACCAGCCACCGAGCGGATGCAGGCGATACAGGAGCTCTATGCCGAAGAGCCGCGTATAGCAGTGAAACCGTACTATGGTCTTGCTGTCGACTTCGCCAAAGAGGAGGGTGCCCAATATATTGTGAAAGGAGTACGCTCCGTCAAGGACTTTGAGTATGAGAGAGAGCAGGCGGACATCAACCGCCAGATCAGTGGTATCGATACCATCTTGTTGTTTGCCGAGCCTCAGTATGCCAGTGTCAGCAGCTCGGTGGTCCGTGAGTTACAGCATTTCGGAAGGGATGTCTCTGAGTTCCTGCCGAAGAGAAAAAGATTATCATGAGGAAATATATTTATATCATCAGTGTCATGTGTCTGATGGCTTGTGGCACCACTAAGAAACAGTCCGTAGAGGACCAGTCTGTTGTCACTATCCAGTTTAATGCGGACTCTGCCTATCAGTTCTGTGCCGCCCAGTGTGCCTTTGGTCCTCGCACCATGAACAGTGAGGCGCATGAACAGTGTGGCGCATGGATCCAGCAGAAATTCCAGCAGTATGGTTATCAGGTGGAACTCCAGAAAGCCGACCTCAAAGGCTATGACGGTACCATCCTCAAGAGTACGAATATCATAGCTAAAGCCCCTTCTCTGAAGGAGAGGGCGGGAGGTGCTATCCTCATCTGTGCCCATTGGGACAGTCGTCCTTGGGCGGATAACGATCCGGACTCCACCAACTGGCGTAAGCCTGTGATGGCGGCAAACGACGGAGCCAGTGGTGTTGCCGTGATGCTGGAACTGGCACGTCTGTTCCAGCAACATGACTCCCTGAATGTCGCCGTCGACTTCGTCTGTTTCGATGCGGAAGACTGGGGCATCCCCCAATGGGACGAGACAGGTGACGGTACCGACTCGTGGGCATTAGGTTCCCAGTACTGGGCAAAGAAATACCAGGAACAAACGTTGAGCGCTAACCCTTCCACTCGCCACTATACTTACGGAATCCTCCTTGATATGGTAGGAGGACAAGGTGCGCGATTCTACCAAGAGGGATTCTCAATGCAGAAGGCAAGTACCATCGTGGAAAAGGTATGGCGTGCTGCTAACGCTGCTGGTTACGGTAGTTTCTTCCCCGCAAAGGAAGGTAGCGGTGTGACAGACGACCACGTCCCGGTGAATGAGGTGGCGAATATCCCCTGTATCGATATCATCAATTTCTATCCCGACTGTCCCCAAAGTTCTTTCGGTCCTACTTGGCATACCGCCAGTGACGATATGCGGCATATCGACAAGAACACCCTGCAAGCTGTCGGACAGACCCTCGTCCAATTGGTGTATAACGAGTAAAAAAAAACATTTCAACGAGAAAAAGCGGAGCCGCACTATCCCAGTGCGGACTCCGCTACAAATGAACAAAAAATAATTAGTTATTTCTGATAGGCGGGATTCTGATACACCGTCTTCTCCTCCTCTGTCATCTCCATACCGTCGAGCTGTCCCTGTGGGATAGGACGCAGGTAGTGTCCTGGAGTGATGGTGCGGGTGACCGTCTGCAGGTCGCGGTCCGCATTACCACTTCCGGCTATCCGGTAACTGCCGGCTTTCTCAGCCCATTTCTGGGTGCGTACGAGGTCGAACCAGCGGTAGCCCTCACCCCAGAACTCACGCATACGCTCATCCAGGATATAGTCGATGGTGATGGTAGCGGGTGTGGCGGCAACCATTGCGGCACTGTTGTCGATATCCACAGCTACATTGTCATTCTGTGACCAGGTCTGCTTACCGGCACGCTGACGGAGCACATTGACGAGGTCACGATCAGATGAGGAACCTCTTGCTCCCTTGACGGCAGCTTCCGCTGCGATGAGGTAGAGCTCGGAGAACTTAGCGACCACCCAGGGACGGGGGCTGCCGCCATTAGGACTACCCAGTCCTCCGTTATTGTCAGAGCGAGCCATACCGATCTTCCAGTTGATAGGATACTTATAGCGGCTGATATTGCTGACACCCACTACGAAGTCGGCGCGACCAGGCAGTTTGCCGGCACCTACGCCCGTCACCTCTGTCTCCTTTCCGTCGATGGTAGCCATGTTAGGTGTCCAGTCGATATCCTTTGCTGTTTCCTCATCCACGAAACTGAAATAGATCTCACCAGGTCCTACGAACATGCCGTTGGCTCCGTTGACCCTCTCGGCAGCTCCCGACTGGGAGAGGTTGGTGTGGTAGCGCAGTGTGAAGGTAGCGTCATAACGGGAGTCGATAGCCTTGACGGCATCCTCCCACGCACCCCCCTTCAGGAAGTTGTCCGCGATGGGAGCCATACGAGTCCAGGGTCGTCCCAGCGCCTGTACAGCCTCACGCTGGATGGGGTTCACCTTCTTGCCGTTATAGACAGCGATGAGGTTGGTATAGTTCCAGGTCGTCATCCAGTATGCGAAGTTCTCGGGAGAGTTACCGTTACCCCAGCCATAGCCGTTACCGCCATTACCATATTTCGAGTCCTCGTCATGGTCAGCGGCGAGCATCACCTCCTTGTTGTTATGGTCGTTGGCAGCCACGTTCACGTCATAGAAAGTAGGTTGCAGTCCGTAGGGACCCGGGTTGTTGATAGCCTGCATCGCTGTGTCGTAGGCTTTCTGGAAGAAGGAGGCAGCCTCCCCGCTGTTACGGGAACACTCAGGATAGGTGGGGATATTGTTAGGGTTCTCCAGCCACCATCCATAGGTCAGGTAGGCTTTGGAGAGGAAGAGTCGTGCCACGTTCTTGGTGACAGTACCGTTCAGTCGCGGGTTCTCCGGCAGGTCAGCGACAGCTTTCTCCAAGTCTTTGAAGATAGCGGCATATACCTCTGGTACGGTGTTACGTACAGAATAGCGGACAGGTGAGGTGTTGAACTTCAACTCACCGGCACCTAAGTCCAGGGGGACACCGCCGAAGGTCTGCACCAACAGGAAATAGTCGAAGGCACGGAAGAAATACGCCTCTGCCAGCAGACTGCCGTCGATACCAGCCTTCTCTCCGTTCTCGATGACTCCGCTGGCAGTGTTGATATTCGCGAAAGCCTGTCCCCAGAGCACGTCGGAGCGACTGGTCGACGCGTCGAGCTTGCCGGCTCCGGAGAGGTCAGCGTCCTTGAAGTTACCGTCAGCAGACTGTGCGTAGGTATATTCGTCGGTACCTGTCTCGCAGATATTAAGCCAGTAGCCGTTGCCATAGATATAGCGCAGGTGCGCATAGAGTGCTGTCAAGCCACCCTCGATACCTGTCTCCTCGGTGAAGAAGGTAGGGTCAAACTGAGTACGCGGCTGTTCGTCAAGAATGTCTCCGCAGGAGGAGCATACCAGCAGTGCGGAGAGAGCCGCACTGATAGCGAATATTTTATGGAATATAGTTTTCATGATGATATGTCTTTAGAATGTTACGTTGATGCCAAACAGGAAGTTACGGGTTGACGGGGTGTTGTAACCGATCACGGGCAGGCTGTGCTTGCCTTTATACCCTTCTATCGGGACAGCGATGAAGCTGCCGTTGTTGGCGAGGGTATTGGTCTCCGGATCCAAGCCGCACTCGTTGTTATAGGGAGAGAAGAGCACGAACGGGTTCTGGATGGTGGCATAGAGGCGCAGGCGACTGATGCCGAGGTCCTTCACGAATTTCAGGTGCTCGAAGTTATAGCCCAGGGTGATGGCGCGGACCTTCAGGTAGCCGGCGTTGAAATAGCCCAGGGTAGAACCGTATTTCGGGTTGTTATTGTCGATGATGCCACCAGGTTTGGGGTATTTGGCACCCGTGTTCTCCTCTGTCCAGTAGTCGACATCCAGGTTGTTGTAACGTCCCGTCAGCTGATTCAGGTAACCAGCGGAGGAGTGGATGGTACTGATTAGTTTGCCGCCGATCTGGAAAGAGCCGATGACGTTGAGGTCGAAATGCTTGTAACTGACTGTCGTGTTAAAGCCGCCGATGAGGTCAGGCTCCATCTCCATCACCTGTCGGTCGTCAGCGTTGATGGAGCGTGCGGGAGTGCCGTCAGCGTTATACTCACCGGTATACGCCACCTTGATCATTCCTACGTTGCCACCAGGCTCCAGGGTATCCAGATAAGGGTCTCCCTCCTGCCATATTCCGATATTCTTATAGTCATAGATAACATCAATAGGATGTCCTACGAACCAGCGGTTATCGATATCCTCCTTCTGTCCGGAGGCGAGCTCAACCAGTTTGTTGCGGTTCGCGTAGAGGTTGATACCGGCATCCCAGCTCCATCCGTTCTTATTGTCAATGATGATACCGTTCAGCGTCAGCTCGAAACCCTTGTTCTCCGTCTTTCCGATATTGCCGACATAGCTGCTCACACCAGATGTGGAGGGCAGTGACACGTCAAACAGGATATCGTTGGTCTTCTGGGTATAGTATTCGATGGTACCCGACAGTCTGCCGTTGAAGAGCGAGAAATCGAGACCGAAGTTCCAGGTCTTGCTGTACTCCCATCCTAATTCCGGGTTAGGAAGTGCATTCACGTAATAACCCGTCATATAGGTGCTCCCGAAGTTATAGTCACGTGTTCCCAGTCCTCCCAGCGTCGAGTAAGGGTTGATACTCTGGTTGGAGGTCTCACCATAGCCGATGCGTAACTTGAGGTTGTCGATCCATTTGAGGTTCCTCATGAACGACTCCCGGGCGATGTTCCAACCGGCGCTGACGGCGGGATAGGTATGCCACTGGTGTCCTTTGGCAAGGCGGGAGGAGGCGTCAGAGCGGAGGGCTGCGGAGAACATGTATTTATTATCGTAGGAGTACATCACACGTCCCATCCAGGAGATAAGTCCGCTCTTCCAGTAGTTATAGTTGCTGAGGTTCTTCTCATCCAGCGCTGCCGCAAGGTTATAGTACTGGAAATACTCAGCGGGGATATTCTTGACGGAGGCACCCGTCTGCTCGAAGACTGTCTGCTCTGCGGAGTACATCCCGACGACATTGAGGTGGTGCTTCTCCGCGAAGATACGGTCATAGGTGATCAGGTTCTCCACAGCCCAGTTACGGGTACTGTTCTCGGTGGTGCTGCCCGTATTCGGCTCCTGGGCATTGGCACTGTTGACTCCCTTGCCGGTGAAGGCTCCGTTCTTGCTGGAACGGTAGTTGAGACCGACGTTGACGCGATAGCTCAGTCCCTCCACCCAGGGGCACTTCACCTCCGCGAATACCGTATTATAGGTTCCGATACCCTTGTTCTCGTTCATCCACACATCCTCCAGGTTGTGAATCACGTCCTTCGTGATGACGGGGGTGTCATCCTCAGGCATGTGGACGACACGCTTCAGGTTACCCTCCTCATCGTAGGGACTTGCCAGTGGACTCATCTTCAAGGCGTTGAAGACACCGAAGTTGTTACCCTTGGTGATGCGGTAGCTGTTGTTGGTGGTCACTCCGAAGCGGAACCACTTGCCCACCATCTGGTCGAAGTTACCACGTACGCTGACACGGTCGTAGCCCTGTCCGGGGATCACTGACTCGTCATGATAGTAGCCGGCGCCGAAGCTGTAGCTGCCACCCTGTGTGCCGCCAGCCACCGTGATGTCGTGGTTGTGACTCACACCCGTCTGGTACAGCAGGTCCTGCCAGTCGGTATTCGTGTCGTCACTCTCCTCCAGCGAGTTCTGGTACTTACCGGCATACTTACGCATCTTGGCGAACGTGGGTCCGTCCATCATCGGATACCTCTTGAAGACGGTCTTGAAACTGACATAGCCGTTATAGCTCACCTTCGCGGGTGTGCCCATGGCACCCTTGGTGGTGGTGATGATGATGACACCGTTGGCACCACGGCTGCCGTAGATGGCGGTGGCTGAGGCATCCTTCAGGATATCCATCGACTTGATATCGGTGGGGTTAATATCTGAAAGCTGTCCCATGAAGGGGATACCGTCCAGCACGATCAGCGGGTCGTTCGACGCACTCAGCGAGCGCTGTCCACGGATACGGATCTGCATCTCCGCACCTGGCTGGGAGGAGGTCTGTGTCATCAGCACACCAGCCACACGTCCTTGCAGCGCCTGTGCGGCATTGGTGGCGGCTATCTGGTTCAGTTTGTCACCATTGATATTGGCAACAGAGCCTGTGACAGCCTCCCTACGCTGGGTACCGTAGCCGATGACCACCACTTCATTGAGGTTACGTCCTTCCTGCTCTAATATTATATTAATATGGTCGCGCGCGGGAACCTCTTGTGTGATGTAGCCTACATAAGAGATGACAAGGGTGGCACCCGCGTTCACAGAGAGATGGAAATTACCGTTGATATCGGTAACAGCACCTGTGTTACTGCCTTTCACCATTACAGTAGCACCAATCAGAGGTCCTTCAGAGTCACTGACATTACCAGTGATCTCCTTAGATTGTTGTACAGACATGCTCGCACGCGCATTTCTTGCCTGTACCAGTGGAGAACTCATGAGCCCTACCAGAGCCATGATTCCCATCGTTAGGATAGATTTGTTTTTTAACATAGCTGAAAAATTAAACAGTTGTTAGTAAGCATTTAATCAAACTATGGCGCAAAGATAGGGAGATTCTATGAAACGGATTTTCAAATTTTTCTCAAATGTTTTCATATTTGTCTCATCCCCAAAATTTTTTTGCCTCTTTTTTTCAAAAATCCCCCATTTCAACGGAAACTCTCTCTCGGAGGCTCCAAGAGAAGGGAATACCGTCACCGTTTTTTTCGTATATGTCGCCTACCTGTCCCTTGACATCTTTGAGGATTTTTTCTTCACCGTATTTCTTCTTTATTTAAAGCCTTTAATTAATTCGTTTGGAGGCTTAAATCACCTAGTTTGAAGCCTTTATTTATCGGCGTTTGAGCCACATCGAGTGATTTAAGTGATTCTATAATACACGAATTATATATATAGCAAAAATCACTAGTGTCCACTAAAAATTAGCGGAGATGTTTGTAAGTTATTTAAATATAGAGTTTTAGAGCGAGAAATTGACGGTGACGATTTGAATTGACTATCTTTGCTATCCAAAAGCAAATCAGTCATTCGATGAACACCGGAAAATATATCTTTGCTCAGCTCATAGAGTTCTTGCCACAGAGAATTTTTGATAGAATTGTAATGAAATACGAAGGGAACAAATACGTGAAGCATTTCACATGCTGGAACCAGTTGCTCGTCATGATGTTCGGGCAGCTGAGCAATCGTGACAGCCTTCGTGATCTGACCAGTATTATTTCTGCGCATTCCAATAAGGCCTATCACCTTGGCTTTG
>NZ_FOWK01000003.1 GCF_900115435.1 Prevotella sp. tf2-5 | reverse complement strand
ACGGTTGAAAGGGCGTACCTAACTCCCTCGAAGGTAGGCACTAACACCCCATTACCAGTAACCTTTTACCCTTACGCAAGGCAACACGAGCAAATGGAGGCTTTATTTGACATGAATGGAGGCTTTAATTAACTAGAAAACAAGCTTCAGTCGGCAACTCATTTCATATAATTGTTAGAATTCGCAAAAACTACTCCCCTTCTCCCGTTATGTGGCTCAAACCCCGATAAACAAAGGGTGCAAGGCACGGGAGATGTTGGCGAAACATCTCCCATACTAGTCCCGTCTCACGAAAAAGGGACTAGTACGGGAGTAGTTGAATCAACTACTCCCGTCCAGAAACGCCCTGTACATGGGCATTTCAGAAGGAAACGGGAGAAGGGGAGTAGTTTTTTGAAATCCTTGAATTTCTATCAGTAAACAACTCCGCCCAGGAACCATCGCGGCACCCGGGCGGAGTTGTAGTGTGTCAGAGTTGGACGTTAATGGGAGGTTCCGACGACCCCCCACTGGTCATGCGCCCTTTATTAATCGAGGTTTGCGGCATTTTTAGTGGGAGGTTAGGGCAAGACAATGCCTGTACAATATATAAATTATATAATATTAAAATATTATATAATTCTGAAAATGTATCATTGTGCACAGATTACAGATTACAGATTGAATAACAGTTAACAGTTAGTGTTAAGCAAATATTCAACCGATGGATAAAGCGTGACAGTTGTGACAGTTGACAGTTAATGAAAGTCATGTTCTTAGGAAAAGTGTCAATCAGCTTAGGGACACTCGTCAACGATTCCCAGGGGACGGAGTCAACTTATTCCGTATGGATCATGACTGTCACAAATCACAGATCACAGTTATTGAAACGGAAACGGAAACAGAAACAGTTAGGTTGAAGTTGATTTTAATGAAGTCAGATTTATTATTATATATATAATATTATAATATTATATATATAATAAATTTAGTACCAGTATTTTTTCACTTTAAGCTAACTGTTTCCGTTTCCGTTTCCACTCTGTTTCCATTCCCGTTTGCTGAAAACTGAAAAAAATCCTCTTCGGACAATCTCAAAACAAGTAACTGTGATCTGTGATCTGTGATTGATTTTGTCTTTTCGCTAACTGTTAACTGTTAAACTGTTAAAAACCAACCCAAAACTTACTGTCACAACTGTCACTGTCACGCTAAGTTTGGGGCAATTTGATTCCGATGCCTTCTATCCCTTGTCGCAGTATCTTCCATCACTTGTACTAAAGGCTGGTATGCCTGATACTAAAGGCTGTTATACCCCTATGGGAGATACTGGAATACATCTTAACAGATACTAGAGAAAGGTTCAAGGTTCAGGGTTAAGGGTTCAAGGTTCAAGGTTATGGGTTATGGGTTAACCCTTTAAACACACAAAAACTATGAGTCAGAAATTCATCAAAATCCAGAACACGAACCCTCGCTCCTCCGCTTGCGGTAAGTACTTCGCCACAGCCCTGCTGACGGCATTAGGAACGACCTCCTGCGTCAGAGCCTGCTGAACAAAGTAAAACCCTGCCAGGCATCATGCTTGGCAGGGTTTTTACTTTATATTTCAAACCTCTCTTTGATTAAAGCTCTGCGTCCGAGCACTGGAAAGTATTACCCTTGGAGATATCACCAGTCTCAAGTCCCAGTTTGAACCATTTCATGCGCTGCTTCGAGGTACCGTGGTTGAACGACTCAGGAACGGCATAGCCACGTGCCTTCTTCTGCAAATAGTCATCACCGATGACCTGTGCACAACGGATGGCCTCCTCGATATCACCATCCTCCAGAGAACCGAAACGTTTATTGTCATGATGTGCCCAAACTCCAGCATAGAAGTCTGCAAGCAGTTCCAGACGCACACTGAGTTTGTTAGCCTCTGCCTCTGGAAGTCTTGCCATCTGCTCATGTACCTTGGCAAGCGTGCCGGTAAGATACTCCACATGATGTCCCACCTCATGGGCTATCACATAGGCATAGGCGAAGTCACCGTCAGCCCCCAGCTGTCGCTTCATGGTGGTGAAGAACGACAGGTCGATATACAATTTCTGGTCACCGGAGCAGTAGAACGGACCCATCTGGGCGGAGCCTTGTCCGCATGCCGTAGAGACACCACCTGTATAAAGCACCATCTTAGGTACCTGATACTGTGCTCCGTTCTGACGGAAGATCTCCGTCCATACATCCTCTGTACCGGCAAGGATCTGTGTGGAGAACTTGGCAAGAGCCTGTTCCTCCTCGGTAAACTCAGGTTGTCCCTCAGTAATCTCGGTATTACCTCCGAAATTATTCTGTTGAACCTCCTGCATGACAGCAGCCACCGGGTCACCGCCAGAGAGCCATGCAAAAAGGGCTACCATGATAATACCACCGATACCCAGACCGGCTTTCGCTCCGCCACTCATGCCACGGCGGTCTTCTACGTTCGAGCTTTCTCGTCTTCCGTCTAATCTCATAATTGTTATCGTTTTTGTTTTTTATCTTTTCTGCATGCAAAGATACAAAAAAGTTTGTATAAGTGGTTTTCTATTTAAAAAAAATGTATATGACTAAATGATAGAATAGACATAGCCTCGTCGCTCGTTGACGACTGTCTCTATTGTTTCCCGCCCAGTCAGAACGGTCTTCATATCATTACGGATACCCTCGCCGGAGAGTTTCAATACCGCTTCCTTCATCGTCCAGAAACGGATAAACTCTTGGGCGGGATTGTTGGATTGCTTAATCTGGGTAAGTTCTGTGTCATTCATTGTATAACGTGCCAGCGACTCCTTATATTCACGGATGCTCTCGATATCACATCCTACAGGATGGTCGCTGATGACACAGAGGACAGCCTCGCGACAATGACTGAAATTAAAATGAATGTCTGTATGTCCAAGGATGTAAGGTTTACCATGCTCACCATATTCGAAAACGGGCTTCTCATGGATACCGTATTCCTTGCGCAGTCCCTCGCACAACAGCAAATAAGCTGCCGCACAGGTCTTACGTCCCAGTTCATGTTTGAACTTCAACGCCTGTTCCCTCCGTTGGTCAGACAACAAAGGCAGTGCCGCCTCGAAATCGAAACTGGCGATATCGTCATTTAAGTAAATCATTCTCTGCTTTGGGAATACGACGGTTAGGGTTCTCCTTGGCACCGAGGTCAACGAGTTCACGTCCTTTCTGTACCACACTCTGACGACCCGTGAACAACTTGTTGCCTGCTGCCTCAAATGCCCTGTGTGCCTGGTCAAGTTGCTCCCCGATTTTATTATAACGCTGAATGAAATCGCCCAAGCGGTCCAACAAAGACTCTGCAATGCCAAAAACCTTCTCCTGATTCTCCGCCTGTTGATTCTGCACCCAGGCAATATGGATCATGTGGAGGATACCTAACAGGTTTTGTTCCCCTGTGATAAAGACCTTCCGTTCGAAAGCTTCACGCCATAACGTGGGATCGTTGGCAAGGGCTAGCTGCAGGGAGCTCTCGAAAGGCACGAACATAATGACGAAATCAACGGCTTCACGGGGTGCCTTGATATATTTGGAATAGTCCTTTCGTGCCAACTCCGTGACATGGGAGCGGATAGATTTGATATGATCCTGCAAGGCACGCTCTTTTTCCTCAGGATCCTCCGCATTGACGTACCGCTGGTAAGCGACGAGGGACACCTTCGAGTCGATAACGGCATCCTGTCCTTGCGGATAATGCAGGATGACATCAGGCTGCATCTCCTTACCCGTATCATCATTCTTCAGAGGTCTGCCCTGCTCATCACGCAAACGAGCCTGCACTTCGTAATGGATACCCTCTGTCAGTCCCTGTGAGGCAAGAAGGTCACCCAAGATAATCTCTCCCATATTGCCACTGACCTTATTGTCACGACGCAACACATTAGCTAGTGACTCCGCCTTCTCACCGATCTCACGATTCGACTCCATCATCATACGCAACTGCTCCTTCAAGGATGCCGACTGTTCCGTATGGTCTTTTGTGTTTTCATTAATCGCCTTGCGCATCTCACTAATAGCGTCTTTCAGCGGCTGGGTGATAGTACCCATATTCTCCTTGTTCTCCTCCTTCAACCGCTGTGCCTGAGCGTCCATCAACTGCTGCGCCATCACACGCAACTGCTCCTTGGTAGTCTTTAGTTGCTCGTCAAATTGTTCACGGGCAGCCCTCAACTGCTCTGTGGACTGCTCCCGCTGGGCACGCAACTGGTCTGCCGCCAGTTCTCGCTGACTGCGCATCTGCTCGGAGAAACGCTCCTCACTCTGCCGTAGTTCCTCTGTACGCTGCTGAGAGAGCATCTGCATCTCCGTCTCTTTCTTGGCGAGTTCAACATGCAGTCGTCCTACCTTCTGGTTCATCACCAAATAGAGGACGACTGCACCAACAACGATACCGATTACAATATATAATGCAATCATGCTAACGGCTAATGGTTACTCCCATTCTATCGTACCTGTGGGTTTCGGAGTCAGGTCATACAGGACTCTGTTGACTCCGGGAACCTCCGTAACAATACGCTGTGTGATATGATGCAGCAACGAATAAGGAATCTCCTCGATTGTAGCAGTCATGGCATCACGTGTATTCACGGCACGGATGATGACAGGCCAATCCCAGCTGCGTTTGTTATCTTTCACACCCGTCGACTTATAGTCTGGAACCACCGTAAAGTATTGCCATACCTTACCCTCAAGTCCGTTCTTGGCAAACTCATCACGCAGGATAGCATCACTCTCACGCAATGCCTCCAAACGGTCACGGGTGATAGCACCTGTGCAACGGACACCCAAGCCAGGACCCGGGAATGGCTGACGGTAAACCATGTTGTCAGGCAGTCCGAGTTCCTTACCTACCACACGTACCTCGTCCTTAAAGAGTAACTTGATGGGCTCTACCAGTTCAAACTGCATGTCCTCAGGAAGACCACCTACATTATGATGAGACTTCACGGGACCTGACTCTACGATATCAGGATAAATGGTACCCTGAGCCAAGAAGCTAATACCCTCCAATTTGCGCGCTTCCTCCTCAAAAACACGGATAAACTCAGCACCGATGATCTTGCGCTTTTGCTCAGGATCTGCCACACCGGCAAGCTTGTCTAAAAAGCGGTCTGTAGCATCCACATACACCAAGTTGGCATTCAACTCATCACGGAACACACGAACCACCTGTTCTGGCTCACCCTTACGCAGCAGACCGTGATTCACATGGACAGACACCAGTTGTTTGCCGACAGCCTTGATCAACAATGCAGCCACCACCGATGAATCGACACCACCAGAGAGTGCCAGCAACACTTTCTTGTCACCAATCTGAGCCCTCAGCTCCTTAACTTGCTCCTCAATGTATTTCTGGGCTAAAGCGGGAGTCGTTATTCGCTCCATATCAGCCGGTCTCACATTACTTGTACTCATAGTCATCTATCATTTAAAAGTTAATACTCCTGCAAAGATACAAAGAAGTAAACAGAAAACCAAAAGAATTTTAAGTTTTCTCGTATGAGAAGATCTTCGGCAGAGCCAAAGATGCAAGAACTAATTTATTCATTATATAGCAGGTAAGGTCTGTGCCTTCGGCCAATTGACAAGGTACAGGTGTTCTGTAGCACGTGTGAAAGCAGTATAGAGCCAGTGGACATAGTCGGTAGTTAGCATATCATCCGTCATATATCCCTGGTCGATATACACGTGTGTCCATTGTCCGCCCTGTGCCTTATGACAAGTGGCGGCATAAGCGAATTTCACTTGCAGGGCATTATAGTATTTGTCTTCTTTGAGTTTCTTCAGACGGTCACGCTTCAGGGGGATATCCGCATAATCCTCCATCACTTTGAGATAGAGTTGTTCCTGTTGGTCACGAGTCAGAGCAGGAGCTTCTGAGGTCAATGTGTCAAGGATAACCATTGCCGTTAGCTCATAGTCGTCATAGTCAGGAAAGGACATGATGACCTCTGCGAAATGGAAGCCATATTGTTCATGGACATTACGTACTTTCCGTACCACCGCATGATCACCATTGGCAATAAAGGAAAGCTGAGGGTTGGGAGTTGAGGGTTGAGAGCAGGCTGTCGCCCAATAATAATTATTCTTCACAATCATCAGCTGGTCACCTGTGGTTATCTCTTCCTCTCTGCCAAGTACCATGTTACGAATGCCTTGGTTATAGATATTTGCCCTTTTGTTACTGCGGGTGACAACGATAGTCTCGTCAACACCCACTTTTGAAAAGCTACTTGACAATGACTCTATCAGTTCATCACCTGGCACTACCGTGATATCCTCGAAACCTGTCAGGCGGATTTGAGGCAAGACCATCCCCCCCTCCCTGATTCTGGTGGCATTGAAGAGGATTCCTGATTCCTGACTCTGACGTAACACTTCATTAAGGTCACATTCATGGACATGTAGTCCGTAACCACACAGCACTTCAGACATCAGAGCGGGGCTCTCCTCCTCGCCTACAGGAGGCAACTGGGCACGGTCACCAATAAGCAACATACGACAGTTACGACCGTTATACACAAATTGTATGAGGTCATCCAGCAACTGACCGTTGGCAAACAGGGTCTCTCCATAGTTGGAAGCATTTGCGATCATCGAAGCCTCATCAATAATATATAAGGTGTCTTGAGCAGAGTTATAGTTCAGGTCGAAACCGCCCTCCAATGATTTCTGCCGATAGATACGCCGATGGATAGTATAAGCAGGATGTTCTGCATAGAGCGAGAACACTTTGGCAGCACGTCCAGTAGGTGCCATCAGTACCATTTTCTGTTTTAACGAGCCCATCGCCTTGACAACTGCCGCAGCCAGTGTCGTCTTTCCTGTACCTGCGGATCCCCTCAGGATCATCACCGCCTGTTCATGACGGTCTGTCATAAACAAGGAGAATACATCGATGGCATGCTCCTGCTCTGCCGTCGGTATATGTTCAAATGCTGAGTGGATACGATATTTCAGTTCGTCGTTTATCATTATTTGCATGCAAAGTTACAAAAAACTCTAAACTCTAAACACTAAACTCTAAACTTTTTATTACCTTTGTAGCCGATATGAAGATTCCCAACCGCATCACCAACATGATACTTGCCATAGTAGCCGGCATACTTGCCATACTCTGTGTGCTGAGTATCGTGCAACACTAAATACAGGCAGATATGCAGAATACCAACATTCCCCATAGACAGCGACTCGTTATCCGTATCAGTCGTAACAGCCTTTCCTTTGCCACCATTAGCAACGAGGTGAATGGACAAATCGCCTTTAAACCTTATATCCTGAATACAGGAATCTCCATTGCTGCCAATCTGCGAGAGGCTTTCCGTACACAAGAATTATTACAGGACACATACTTCCGTGTACTGATTATGATTGACACCCCATCCCTCATGGTTCCTATCGAGCTGTTTCATGAGGAAGAACAGCGAAGCCTTTATCTGCATACCTTTCAAGGACATGAACAAGATGAGATTGTCAATACGGTACTACCAGACCTCAACTGTGTGGCGGTGTTCAGCGTAAACAGGGATTTGAAGCTCGTATTAGACGATCATTTCGCCACGCCCACCTTCATTGCCGCCACCGCCCCTGTGTGGCGCTATCTCCACCAACGCAGTTATATGGGAGTAAGAGAGAAACTATATGCGTATTTCCATGACCGACGTATGGAGGTGTTCACCTTTGGGCAGAACCGTTTTAAGTTCTGTAACACCTTTGAGACTCATGATGGTCATGATGAGTTGTATTATCTGCTTTACACCTGGAAGCAGACTGGTTTGCAAGCCGACCGCGACGAGATGCACATCGTTGGTGACATCCCTGATTGTGAATGGTTGATGGAAGAGTTACAGAAATATATCAAGCGGGTATATACCATCAATCCCGCAGGCGATTTTAACCGCTCTGCCGTCACACAGATTGAAGGAATGCCTTACGACCTTATGACCCTTTTCGTGAAAGGACGATGAGAATTATTACAGGAAAATACAAAGGACGTCATTTCGAGATACCCCGTTCCTTCAAGGCACGTCCTACCACAGACTTTGCCAAGGAGAATATCTTCAACGTGCTCAATGGTTATATCGACTTTGAGAATGCCACAGCACTCGACCTGTTCTCGGGTACGGGCAGCATTACGCTGGAACTATTGTCAAGAGGATGCAGTCAAGTCATTAGTGTGGAACTGGACCGTGACCATCATCGCTTCATACAGGAATGCCTGAAAAAACTCTCAACAGTCAATTGTATTCCCATCCGCGGGGATGTGTTCCGCTTTGTAAAGTCATGTAAGCAACAGTTCGACTTTATCTTTGCCGACCCTCCTTATGCCTTAAAGGATTTGCCGGAGATTCCAGACCTTATCTTTGAAAAAAAACTATTGAAAGACAATGGTGTCTTCGTCTTTGAGCATGGCAAAGACCACGACTTCTCACAGCACCCTCATTTTGTGGAGCACCGCTCCTATGGTAGTGTGAATTTCACGTTATTCAGAGTAAAGGAGACAGCAGACGAATAAGGCTTTCCCACAAACGTTTCTTGAATGACGGATGTATCCTTTGAGGCAAATCACTCAACAGGACAGCATTCTCCTGATCACGCAAGAACACATTACGCAACCTAATCGCCACTCCCTCATCGTAGATAAAAGCATTAGCCTCGAAGTTATTCTCGAAAGAGCGGGAATCAACATTCGTAGAGCCACAGGTGACGACCGAATCGTCACAGACCATCATCTTGGAATGCAGGAAACCTGTTTGATAAAGATACACCTTCACGTTGGCTTCGAAAGCCTCACGGAGATATGACCGGGAAGCCCATTCAACAAAACGGGCATCAGATCGACGAGGACACAAAATGCGCACATCAACGCCTGCCTGCGCTGCGGTCTTGATGGCAAACAATACAGGCTCGTTGGGAAGAAAATAGGGCGTTTCTATATAGACATAGCGGTGTGCCGCCAGTATGATACGAACAAAACCCTGCATAATTTCCGGATAAGGAGTTGTGGGACCACTCGTCACAATCTGTGCAAGACAGTTATTAACGGAAAGCGGAGAACGGAAGGCAGAGAGTGGAGGATAATAGACACGGTTGGTAATCAGCGTACGATCCACAAAATACCAGTCGATGAGGAAGGCACGCTGGAGCCCGTAGACAGCTCCGCCTGTGATGCGCAACATCGTGTCACGCCAAGAGGAAGACACATAACGCAAGGCAATATTCATACCTCCGATATATCCCGTCTCACCATCTATAATGATAATTTTACGGTGGTTGCGATAGTTTACCTTACTCGTAAACGAAGGGAAGCGTACAGGCAGATAGGCAGCAACCTCAATACCCTCCTCCCGCATCTTTTCAAAGAATTGATGCCTGACATTCCAACAGCCCACATCATCATAGATGACACGCACCTGCACCCCTTCTTTCACCTTGTCAATCAGTGCATCAGCCACTAGATTTCCCAAGGCATCGTCTTCAAAGATATACATGTCTATATGGATATGATGCCTTGCCCTTGAGATATCTTTCAGTAATTCCGGGAAGAAAGCATAGCCGTCTGTCATGATATCTATCTGATTATCCTTAAAAGGCAGAGAAAACGATTGATTGACAAAGAGATCGACCAGTTGTTTGTGGTGCTCTGGTACTCTCAGATTTTGTTGTTCTACGAACCCCAACATCGAGCGTTTCGTCAACTGGTCAACAGACATTTGGCTGATCATCCGCTCTTTTCGGTGGTTCATGCCGAAAAAGAGATAGAATACCAGTCCCACCACAGGAATGAAAATAATCACCAGAGCCCATGCCATCGTCTTGGCTGGCTGACGATTATCCATCACCACATGAACCACTGCCATGGCGACAACGATCCACATGAGGGTCATCCCTATGATATATAATAATGAATGCATCACATTTTCCTTAACGTCCTAACATTTTTCCAATCATCTGACATAGCTCTGACAGGGACTGATACTCACTCATGAGTTCCTTTACGCGAGCCATATCCTTCTCTGTCTTCATGTCACGCATGATCTCCTTTTGACGACTCGTCACAATATTATACCTAAAGTCGAGGTCCAGGTGCTCCACTAACTGACGCAGTTCTTTCGCTGTGGGCTCTTTCTGGAAGTTGCGACCTAGTTGGTAATTATCCACGGCAAGACGATGAGCGACCTGACTGACCTCCACATCAGGATGCTGGGTGAAATAAGTCTCCGCCTTGAACCCTTCATCCTCAGAATGCTCCACCGCCTCCTGCAGAATACGGTTATAGAGGTCATTACCAAAAGAAAGACCGTCGTTGCCAAGATCATAAGCGACAAACTGAGCAACATTCATTTTCAGATGTCCATCCTCCTGTGTGTCTTCGTCAATAATAACGATCTCACCATGTCGGATGACCTGCTGGATGAGCAGACGCTCCACCTCCGTCGACTGTTCCTGAGGAGTATGCAGACCTATCGGTTCCTGCGTTACCAGAGTAGTTTCCTGCTGCCATCCTTGACGTGCTGCCTCTTTCTGCTTCTCCTCCTTATCACCAGCGATATACTTGTTTGCCTGTGAGATCAATGTCTTCTCATCCATGTTCAGTCGCTGAGAAGTATCTTTGAGGAACAACTGACGCTCCACAGGATCTGGGATGACACTCACAGAGCGTACGATACTATTGATAGCCTCTGCGCGTTTGATGGGATCTTTGACACCATTTAGCAACAGATCGGTTTTAAATTGGATAAAATCTGTCTGATGCTCCTCAATATACGCTCTGAATTCTGCTGCTGTATGCTTACGGGAGAAGGAGTCGGGATCGTCACCGTCTGGCAACAGCAATACCATCACCTTCATACCCTCCTGCAATAACATATCTGTTCCACGCATAGCAGCATGGATACCAGCCTCATCACCATCGTAAAGCAACGTAATATTTTGGGTAAATCGACGCAGCAAGCGTATCTGATACACAGAAAGTGCCGTACCTGAATTCGCCACCACATTCTCCAGTCCACACTGGTGCATGGCAATCACATCAGTATAACCTTCCACCATATAGACTCGCTCTTCTTTTACAATTGCCTTTTTTGCCTGATAGATACCATAGAGTTCACGCTCCTTGTGGTAGATTTCTGAGTCAGGGGAATTAACGTATTTCTGTTGTACACCCTTCGTGGCAGCATCGAGTTTACGACCTCCAAACGCAACCACCTTACCACTGACATTCAGCCATGGGAAGATGGCACGACCCGCAAAGCGGTCGTAAATGCCCCGTTCGTTCTCAATACACAAGCCTGTCTTAACCAGAAACTCATCCTGATACCCTTTCCGGTGTGCCTCGTTCACAAGGGCGTCACGCTTGGTGAGGGCAAAGCCCAACTGGAATTTCGTAATGATATCATCACGGATGCCACGACTACGGAAATATTGTTTACCGATTGCCTGTCCGTCCACGTCATTATTCAAGATATCGTGGAAATACTGACAAGCCCACTCGTTGACGATAAACATCGACTCACGATCGCTTTGCTCTTTCTTTTCCTCATCGGAAAGCTCACGTTCCTCTATCTCGATATTATATTTCTTCGCCAACCAGCGCAATGCCTCCGGATAGGTGATCTGTTCGTGCTTCATAAGGAAATTGACAGCATTACCTCCCTCACCACAAGCAAAACAATGACAGATCTGTTTTGATGGCGATACCATAAACGACGGTGTCTTATCATCATGGAAAGGACATAGTCCCTTATAGTTAACACCCGCTTTGCGAAGGTTAACAAATTCACCTACCACATCCACGATATTGGTAGCATCCATGATCTTTTCTATAGTCGCCCTGTCAATCATAAGTGCAAAGATAGTGCAATTTTTCGATTAAACGAAAAGAAAGCGCATTAATTCGTTTCCTTGAAACAGAAAAAGAAGCTTCAAGTCTTTGATGACTATCTGCTTCTTTCCTCTGTCGGGATTACTGGAGCGTATTGACATGGTTCCACCGCCGTAACTTGCTCATTTTCAACAGTCATTGTTTGCCAATTTATTTATTGTCTACCGATTTTTCGCTCTCCAATAATAATTGAAAAGAATTATTAATGAGCTGTTTACATAATTCTTATCGACTATTTCCGCACCAGTTTCTGCCCGAGCTGTCCAATCAGCTGCTGCATTTCCGACTGCAGCCGGACAATGTGTGCTGACTTTGACTTGATGAGTGACATCATCTCGTCGACGGTGATATCCTCCCCCTGGTTCTGGTCCGAAGACATCTCATACAACTCGCCGACGCTGATTCCCATCACGGCTGCCATCTCCTCCAGAAGCCCGGACTTGACATCGCCGGACTTGAGGATGCGCGTCCAGTCCTGCTCGTACTTGATCGTGGGCATTTTCTCTGACAGCTCCTTCTGCGAAAAGCCACTGTTTCCGATAATCCATTTCACTTTTTCCCCTGTCATAATTAACGCTTTAAAGTTATTATTTCTTAAATTAATAATTGTTTTGCATTACTTTTAAGCAAAAAAGTCTTATATTTGCACCGTAAAACATTTTGTTGCGTTGCGAAATTACGAAAAATCTTTTGAATTAGAAAAGGTAAATTAAAAAATTTAGTAAAAATGGTATTTAGTGAGTACATCAACAGTCTGCCTGGCAGATCCAACCCGAAAGTGGAGGTGATCAACAAGATTGCCAGTGCGTGTCTCGTCGACAGATCGACAGTTTATCGTTGGGCTTCAGGCGACATGGTGCCGGACGCCCTGAAGCGTAAGACCATCTCGGAGACGCTTCGTATTCCCGAGGAAGAGTTGTTCCCTGATGCGTAGGCTATGGATAGTGTCGAGTTTTACAAGACTCCGGACGGAGCCGTGATGATGAAGCCGGTGGAGCAGCCCGTCAGGGTTCTCCACCAGGGATGCCGTGAGGAGGTGGTGGACCTGCTCGGTCTGATCCGTGACCGCTATCCGGAGGCGTTCGACGCTCTCTGCAGGGAGTACACCAGGAACGAGCCGAACCGGATGCTCTACGAGTTCAACATCGTGTCGAGGTTCATCCGCTGCAACTGCGGGGAGTATGACACCCGTACCATGGACATCGATGCGGACGGGTTCTTCCACTTCGAGCAGGTGGGTTGCCCGCTGCGGGGTAACGAATGCCGGTGGGAGGGTGTCGTCTGTGACCCGAAGATAAACACCATGCTGACTGACAGGGAGCTGGAGGTTGTGGGACTGATAGCCCGTGGTCTCCGTTCCCAGGAGATCGCGGACGAGCTCTCGATCTCTCCTACCACTGTCAACCGCCACCGTGAGAACATCAAGGCTCGCCTGGGTGTCCGTACGGTGGCACAGCTGGTGTCCTACTATTATGAGCATATCAGACCAAATAAATAATACGCTTTCCCCGCAGCCGCCGTGAGGTTCCTGCGGTTTCCTATAGAAAACAAACAAACAATATAAATAACATTATGTATACAGTAGAGCAATTCGAGAAAGCCATCGACGCACTGGACGCCGGTGTTCAGAAGCGGGAGGTGAAGCTGCTCCCCCGGGGGGTGGTGCGTGAGTTCGTCGGCTATGTCTCCAATGTCCGCCATGTGTGGACAGCCTCCGGCGAGTGCATGAAGGGGCGTGAGCGTGTCCCTGAGCTGGACTTGAAGTTTGAGTGACATGCTGGTAGATGTTGACTCTCGCCGTCTGTATTCCATCCAGGACCTCACCCTGGACGAGTTACATGCCCTGCGCCGTGCCATCCGTCATGCAGACCTGCCCGACCGGGGCACGCTGGAGCGCCTGCGCAAGCATCTTGAGAACCTATAATTGAGAATCGAGTGATATGTCATACGGAGAGCTGACACTGCCGGCGGTATTCACCGGCGTAAACCGCAAGACGGGGCGTTTCCTGAAGGGGCACGTCCCTGCGAACAAGGGCAAGAAATGGGACGAGTTCATGAGCAAGCGGGCACAGAGGCGCTGCTCCAAGGGCTGGAGGAACCTCGACCTGTACCGCAGGCGCCCTGACACTGCCGGGCGGTGCCGCAAGAGCGTCATCGCCGTCATGGGCGACGGGAGGTGGCTCGTGTTCGGGTATGTAGGAGCCGCCGCCGAGTGGCTCCGCCAATGCCATCCGACAGCCAACAGGGAGAACATCAGCCGCTGCTGCCGTCAGAACGCCGCCGGTGGCAGGAACACCGACCACGGATACTATGGCGTCCGCTTCTACTTCGAGAGTGACAACGTCTGGACTACCAAGATATAGAGGATGAAGAGAAATACAATAGAGGCAATGGTAAATCTTCCCCGGATTCGAATAATATGGAAAGATATATAAAAAATGGAGTCAACTTGGCTCTGGCGTTTGCGTCCGACCACAGATTGAAAAAAAAACCCCGCCACGGAAACCGTGCGGGGCTGCTCTCCTGCTTTGTCAAAAGAGATGCTGAACCGTCAGAAGGCGAGTGCAGCCTTGGAGAGTTTTTCGCTGAGATCCTGCAGAGCCTCGCGCATCCGCTTGCTCTCGCTGGGAGTGAAGGAGGCTCTCTTGCCGTTCACCGTATTGCCGTTCACCTTCTGCATGAGCCATGCCCGGCTCTTGCCGAAATAGGTCTTGGCGATATAGCTCAGGCTGATAGCCTCAGTGATATTGCCCATCTTGTGACGGGCTGCCAGTTCCTCACGTGCCATGGCGGCAACCTCTCTCATATTCTCACTGATCTTGCCGATGCCGTCAAGAAATTGCTCCGTAGATATCTGCTCCGTCTGGGGAGTCTCGTTGACCACGTTGTTGAAATACTTCCTGGTCTGCTGGTCTTTGATGTTGTCAGTTATTCTTTTCATAGATATATGTTTTCAAAGGAGTCGCCCCGAAGGGCGTTGCTCCTAAATGTTTTCAAGTTCGAGAATCAGGTCGAGGATTATCTTCCGGCTGTCAAGCAGTCCGTCGATGAGTTCCGCTTTCTTTGCCGCCGTGAGGTCTGTTCTTCCGTTAATCGCTTTGATTGCCCTGTCGCAGTCCTCGATGCACCTCTTGTAGAATTCAAGTTTTTCCATCTGCGTTCCGTTTGGTTCAACATGTTAATGATCTCTTTTGACAATGCAAAGATACTAAACTTTTGTTTAATACACAAGAAAAAAGGAAAGAATATACATTTGTTTAATATTAATTAACGAATATGTGAAATATGAAAACAACCAATGTAGCAATCGTTAACGGCATCAGCCTCCAGGTGGTGTCTGACGACAGAGAACAGTTAGTGGCTGTAAAGCCAGTGTGTGAAATCCTCGGAGTGGCATATCAGAGCCAGCAAGCAAAGCTAAAAGAGCATCCGATTTATAGTTCAGTTATCACGCTCAGCGTTACAACTGGATCTGACGGAAAGAAGTACGAGATGGTATGTATCCCCCTCCAGTTCTTCCCCGGATGGCTATTCTCCATCAACCCGGACAACGTGAAGGAAGAAGCCAGGGAGCAGCTCATCAAATACCAGTTGGAGTGCAACAAGGTGCTGTTCGACTATTTCTTCGGGCGTGCGGAGTTCGCACAGAAGAAAGAGCAGGAGTTTTCGAGACAGATGGAGGTGGTGGCGACAGCCAAGAAGAACTTCCGTGACGCCAAACTCGTGCTTAACGAGGCGGAGCTGAAACTGAGACAGATCAACGCCATGACATTCGAGGAGTGGCAGGCAAACGAAAGGCAACTCACCATCCCCGGATTCGAGTAATATGGAGAGAAATCAAAAAAAATCAAGAAAAAGTTTGGACGTTCCGGAAAGATTCCCTATCTTTGCAACGTCAAAACTCAAGTGCGGTACAGAGACCGCAGGAATCATATCCTGCCTTTTTTGTATCCACACCTTATTAAAGAATAATAGGATTACCACGCCGAGTCGGGAAAGCGGACAACGCCCCGGGGTTACTGCACTTGAGTACCTGACAGCTCGTAGCGTGGTTTCTGTTTGTCTAAAACTCAAGTATTATGGAATCAAAGAATTATGTGATTCGCGAGAACGATGTGCAGCGCGCCTACTACTGCCAGCTGCAGGTGTCCAACAAATTCATGAAGACGATGTCGCCCCAGGAGGCGGAGCTGGTGGAGTGGATCACCTCCACCTTCTGCCACCGCATGTCGGAGACGTACGACCGCTTCGAGGAGTGCGTCAGAGCCATCGAGTGCCGTATGGAGACCGTCAATCAGCAACACGACCAGACGGGTCCCTTCCTGGTGATGACGTGGTCGCCCGTCAGGAAGTGGGAGAGCGGCTTCATCCGCATCGAGCGCACCAGCGGACGGCACCAGTCCATACTGCTGCCCGTCATCGACTATCGTGGATGTGTGGTACTGGAGTGATTTTCAATTAAATTTTGTTATTTACGCAATTATTTTGCGACTAAAAACCATATGATTATGAAGATTAAGACCTCGTTGCCACCAGAGAGACAGGAACTGTTCTGCCGCTTCACGGAAAACGTGACACAAGGTTGTATCGGGATGACCGACAGGGGACTGGGTGCAGTCTTTGAGTTCCTGCGGGATGCTGAGAGCGTTGACCGCAAGGGCTGGAAGGCTTATCGCAAGAGTCATTCCGCCCGTCTGTCCACAAGCAGCCACGCTTCGTCGGCTTTATACGACTTTCTGGCGTTCTGTGGCATACAGGCAGGATCTCTGCGTAAAAAGGCAAGAAAGCAATTGATGGAGAAACGGTCTGACCTGAGCGAGAAGGCACAGCAGACGCTCAACGACTTTTCCGAGTGGCTTGTCAAGGAGAATGCGTATTCAGAGACAACAGTGAGAGGATATATCTTCGCCGTGAAGAATTTTCTACAGTACACAACCGTAGTCACTACGGAGTCGGTCAAGTCATATAGTGACACCTTGGAGAGCATCGGCTATAAGCCCAGGAGCATCAATCACCATCTTAACGCTGTCGGAGCCCTGGCGTGTATGCTGGGCAAGCATATTGAGGTGAAACGCATCAAGGTGCCCAAGACACTCTCGCTGGAGAACGTGCCCACCGAGCGGGAGATGAAGCAGTTGCTGGACTATTGCCATGACCACTGCGAACGTCTCTACATCTTCATCCGCATCCTGATGACCACGGGAGCCCGCCGACACGAGTTCCTGAAAATGACCTATGAGATGGTGGCCGATGGGCGCGTTGACCTGAAGGGTAAGGGTGGCAAAGTGCGCCGGTTCTTCTTCAGCAAGAATGTACGGAGAGAGGTGGCCGCCTTTGCCTCACGCAACGGCCTGAGCGGTATCATCTGTTCCAACAGGTACGGCAGTCCAATGAGTGACAGGGGGCTTCAGACACTTCTGAGGCATCACGGGCGTAAGGCAGGTCTGCGCCCAGAGGTGCTCCACTGTCACGCCTTCCGCCACTACTTCGCCAAGATGTATGTCAAGCGCAGCAAGACGAAGGATGTGACAGAACTTGCAGAACTTCTGGGGCACTCGAAACTCGACACAACCGCCATCTACCTGCAACGGAGTCAGAAAGAGCAGGAACGTCTATTCAACAAAAACGTGGACTGGTAATGAGAGAAACAATAAAAAAACTTGCACAGTACGCAGAGACCCGTCATATCGACATTTCGGACGCCTTCGGGCGGATGCTTGATTTCTTCATCGGTACCTTCGATGTCGGGCGGCTTATCGATCAGCGGTTTAACATGCCTGCCATCTTCGAGGAACGCCGTATCGACGACCCCGAACTGGCAGAACTTCAAGAGCGTTGGATTCGTATCACCTGCAAGGAGATCGATAAAAACGGAGCCTACGATTTCTTCGGCACGATGTACGAGGAAATGGTACAGGGGAAATTCAAGGCTGCTGCAATGGGGCAGTTCTTCACGCCTATGTCGCTCTGTATGGCCATGGCCGATGCGGCAGGTGCCGGAAATGGGGTTATCGAGGACAGCGCCTGCGGTAGCGGTCGCACGCTGCTGGCTCACTGGGCGAAGACTGACCGCACGAAGCATTTCTACTACAAGGGTGCTGACCTTGACCCTGTGAGCGTAAAAATGTGCACTCTGAACATGACAATCAACGGGATGACAGGCATCGTCACTCACGCCAACAGTCTGACGGGCGAGGTATTCGGGTGTTACGTGGTGAATGAAGTAAAATATCCTCTGCCTTGCCCCGCCTGCAGTATCAGATGTGTTTTTAGAAACAAATAGAAAAAATGTAGATATTATGGACAGGATATATATCAGCGGCAAGATCGGCGGAATGACCATCAGTGACGCCGTCCGCGAGAAGTTCAAGAGGGCGGAGGAAACGCTGGGGAGGCACTTCAACCCGGAATTCTGCCGGTTTATCAACCCCGCGTCGGAGGCTTTCCAGGAAGCCATGGACGTGGCTTTCCAGTGGCGGCAGATCCCGAAGAACCTGCCGGACATACTGCTCTACGACCTGCAGTGGCTCAGGACGTGCGACGGCATCTACATGCTGGAGGACTGGAAGGAGTCGGACGGGGCGAACCTGGAACTGGACTACGCCCGCAGCACCGGCATGAGGATATTGTGGCAGGACGAGGAGGACGCCAAGGTGTTTTGTGACGATCCGGAAAGATATGAGGACGTATGGGTACCAATAGAGTAAAAACAACGAGGAGGGAGATCCTGCCCAGGAAACACTGGAAGGAGGAGGAGACTGCTTTCGTCGAGCAGAACTTCGGCAGGATGTCATTTGAGGAGATGGCTGGTCACCTCGGGCGCACCGCCCGTGCCGTCCGTCTGTACTGCCTCCGCAAGAAACTGACGGCGGGCGGGCGCACCGTGAAGCGCAACCTGCTCGTCGAGCTTCTCAGGCTGAGGTTCAGGAACCTCGAGGACTTCACCCCGTCGAGGGCTTTCTATGAAGCCGTCGGCATCGGTCAGCGCCGGTACTGGCTTCTGTTCTTCGGAAGGAGGCAGATCACGGGAGAGGAGTACTGCAGGGTGGCGGACTACCTGGGTGTCACCATGCAGGAGGCGATGGACTCCCGCCAGCTGGAGCTTTTCTCCAATGAGGAGATGGCGGGGGCAGGACAGGATTTTGAGGATCTTAACGGAAAGGGACAGTGACATGATGAGTCTGAATGACACGATAGAGAAAGTGAAGAAAGCCGCCAATATCGTCGACGTGATAGGCGAGTTCGTGACGCTCCGCAAGGCGGGAGTGAACTACAAGGGCGTGTGCCCGTTCCATGACGACCACACCCCGTCGATGGTGGTGAGTCCCGTGCGCCAGACCTTCAAGTGCTTCGTGTGCGGAGAGGGCGGCGACGTGATATCGTTCCTCCAGAAGCACGAGAACCTGTCGTTCATGGAGGCTCTCGAGTGGCTCTGCAGGAAATACAGCGTCGAGATGCCCAGACGTCAGATGACCGGTGACGAGGAGGAGGAATACAAGAGGCGTGAGTCACGCCGTATCGCCATAGCCGCCGCGGCGAGGTTCTACCAGGCGCACTTGGGGGAGGCGGCGTCCTTCCTGTCCGCCAGGGGCTATGAGGACCTAGGCGAGAGGGTGCTCACTGTGTTCGGGGTCGGCTATGCCCCCGCGGGCAATGTCGCCTGTGAGCGGCTGACCAGGGAGGGGTACAGCCTTGACATCCTGAAGGAAGTGGGCGTTGCCGCGGAGTCTGACCGGGGACCTTACGACGTGTTCCGTGACCGTGTGATGTTCCCGTTCTACGACCTTCGCGGCAACGTCGTCGGCTTCAGCGGTCGTCAGGTGACCCCGAGGGAGAGCTCCGGCAAGTATGTCAACACCGGCGAGACCCCGCTTTTCACCAAGGGGAGCAACCTGTTCGGGCTCTACCAGGCGCGCAAGGCGATCGCCAAGACCGGGTTTGCCTATCTGGTCGAGGGGCAGTTCGACGTGATGACGCTGTACCGCTACGGTGTGGAGAATGTCATCGGAGGATCCGGCACCGCCTTCACGCCCGAGCAGGTGAAGCTCATCATGCGCTTCACCGACAAGGTCGTCATGATCTACGACGCGGACGCAGCCGGACAGAAGGCTGCGCTGAAGAACACCGAGATACTCCTCAAGGCAGGGTGCACCGTCCGTGTCGCCCGTCTTCCGAAAGGAAAGGATCCCGACGAGTTCGGTCGGGAGAACGGGGAGAGGACGGGAAAGCTGCTCGAGGACTACACCGAGTCGTTCCCCAAGGCGTTCCGGAAGATGCTTATCCCGCACGGATGCAAGGACGAGAACCTGATCAGTGAGAAACGGAACGTCATCATGGGGCTTGTCGCCTGTGTGCAGGACGCGGGGCTCCGCAACGAGTACCTGAAGGCTATGACCCGTGACTATGGCGTGAGGATGGCTGTCCTGGAGGAGAAGCTTCGCGAGATCCGCGCAGCCGTCAAGACCCAGACGGCTGACGGGGGCGTGTCCATGAAGCCGGGCATCTACGGGCTGGACGTGCTGCGCGAGAAACTGGACGATGACCAGCCCGCCATCATCACCTCCCGCCTGCAGGATTTCCTTGACCAGTTTGACGAGACCCCCATCCTCCTCATTGCGGGAGTCCCCTCGGACTCAGATATCCTCAGTCTCCGCAAGGCGTACGGATTCTTCGCCGCCGACGAGAAAGGGTGCTGTGTCAGTGACGACGGCACCGAGAGCGACTATCTGAAGGCGCTGTCCCTGGTCTTCCGCTCCGGAGTGACGCGCATCGAGATGTCATGCGGGGACCATACCGAGTCCTTCCTGGACTACTACATAGGTCTTCACGGGAAGCTCCTTGACAGGTACAACGGGGACAAGGTCCCCCTGGTGACCCGCTGCGTGGAGATGACAGCCTACGTGGAGGAGACCGTCGTCACCATCAACCGCAGCCAGTACTGCAAGAGCCTTGGTCTGACGAAGGGTGAGTTCGACGATATCCGCAAGCCGTTCGTCCAGCAGCGGAAAAGCCAGCAGAAGGTCAGCGCCATGAGCGAGGGGCTGGAGGACGAGGAGGACTATTTCAACCCCTACACCCCGCCGGACTATGTGACGGACAATCCTGACTACGCCCAGATGTGGAAGGAGTACCAGTTCTATCCACGCCTGAACAAGAAGGGGACCCCCGTGTGCTATATGTTCCGGAACCAGAACGGCAACGGCATGATCCAGGTGGGGGACTTCTTCATGGAGCCCCTGCTGCACATCTTCAATGACGACTTCGACCAGAACAAGAGGGTGCTGAGGGTCAACCGCAGAAGGTACGAGACCCCCGTGTATGTGGAGGTCGTGTCACGCTCCCTGCTGAAGATGTCGACCATCGAGGACGTGCTGATCAACTACGAGGGCGTCAACTTCTCGAACGGCAAGGAGGAGTACTGGCGCAAGATCAGGGAGTGGATGTCCTACAAGTACGTGATGTGCTCGGAGGTCGAGGTCTACGGCAACCAGCAGACGGAGGGCACCAACCGCCGACCCGACGAGCAGTTCTTCGCCTTCGCCAACGGCATCTGCCACATGGTGGGCGGCTCCATGAGGTTCGAGCAGGTCGACGAGCTTGGCGTGGTCACCCACAACAAGCGGAACTACTACCTTCCCGCCTTCTCCACCATCTACATAGACAACAAGCGCCGTCAGGAGAAATACCAGCTGATATCGCAGTTCGTGTACCGGGAGGTGCCCAAGGAGAGACAGGTCACCTTCGACGAGTGGGCGGACCTGATGAACAGGGTCTACTCCATCAACGACAACGGCAAGTGGGCGATCCTCTTCGCCCTCATGTCGGCGTTCCGCAGCAACATACACTGCATCGACCGTCTCTTCACCGCCCCCTTCTTCGTGGGACCGATGTCATCGGGCAAGACGCAGATCGCCGTGTCCATCAGGTCGCTGTTCATCAGTCCGCACCAGAGCATCTTCAACCTGAACCTCGGCACCGACGCCGCCATGCAGTCGTACATGTCAGCCTTCCGTGACGTGCCCATCGTCCTGGACGAGTACAACAACGCCACCATCAGCGACATCAAGTTCCAGGCGCTGAAGTCCATCACCTACGACGGTGAGGACAAGCTGAAGCGCAAGGGGAGCTCCGGGAAGGAGTTCGAGACCGACAAGGTGTTCGCCTCCGTCATCCTGTGCGGACAGGAGATGCCGCAGCGGGACGACAACGCCCTGATGAGCCGCGTCGTCATCTGCGAGGTCCCCAAGCCCAAGGACAGGAGCCTGGAGTCCACACGTCTCTTCGACCGCCTGAAGGAGATCGAGGATCCCGGCAAGGTGGGACTCTCCAACGTGCTGCTAGAGGTCCTCGCACTGCGTCCCGCCGTGATGGACCATTTCCGCCCGCTCCGCCAGCAGGCTTACAACGAGCTGAGGGACGGTGTCGTCAATTCCGGGGAGAGGGACCGCCTGATGAAGACGGTGTCGCTCTTCCTCGGCATGGTCAGGCTCATAGAGCAGTACTCGCATTTCCACCTGCCCTTCACCTACGACGAGTTCATGAGGATCGCCAGGGACAAGATCAACTGGCAGCTGTCGCTCATCAGGAGCACCGACAAGCTGGCGATGTTCTTCACCGCCATAGACAACATGATCGACACCCGCAAGATCGTGGAGTGCCGTGAGTTCCTCATTGAGACCCCGAAGGGCGTCACCGGCAAGGACGCGCGGGGCGAGAAGAGGACGTTCGCCTTCAGCCCGGGGCAGAAGATCATGTTCCTGCGCCTGCAGGCGGCGTTCAGCATCTTCGACCGCAACGGCTACAACAGCGAGAAGTCCACGCTGGCGACCATCGAGCAGAACCTGAGGTCGCATCCCTCCTACATAGGCACGGTCGCCTCCCGCCGCTTCGAGTGGACGGAGGTGGTGGAGCGCTTCGACCCGAGGGTTGACAAGGTTATCAAGGACGAGCAGACCAGGCAGACCAGCACGTCGGCTGTCATTATCGACTATGACGAGTTCATGAAGGCGTACAACATAGACTTCCGCAGGGACCAGGCGCAACGGGAACCGGAGCCTGAGAGCCCACGGGAAGCCACAGGGCAGTCCGTCTGGAGGAACGGCGACCCGTTCTGACAAATCCCCGTATTCTCACATCCTGATACTTCCCATTCCAAGGGCAGCCTGTCGCGACGACACGCTGCCCTTCTTCCTGTGACTACGTTACTATTATTCCTCCCCTCATCCCCTCATGATTATTGCCTATTGATATAATAGGCACACACTCCCCCAATTTACACCGCAAAGGTACGAAACACAAGGGAATTTCCGCAGGTTTTTCCTCACTTTCCCATGTCTGACTCTAATTTTACATTTTGACCGCACCGTCCAAGGCGAAAAACCCCCGTACCCCCAAATTTGAACAAAAAACCCTTAAAATAGAGAAACGAAAAATATTTTTCGGAAAAAGTGCGTCCTACAATCCTACAATCCTACAAAACGTATTTTTCATTCCGTTCCATTTTGAAAACAAAACACCATAACTACTTATATATCAATTAATTACTTATATTAATTATATTATATATATAAATGTAGGAATGTAGGAATTTTGTAGGACGATGTAGGATGACGCATATTTTTGTAGGAAAGGAGGATTGTAGGACGAAACACCTGTTTTTCCCCGGATTTGTAGGATAAAAGGATGATGTAGGAATAACTTTTTTATGTTGTTATATTAAAGTTTTCGTTTAACAAATAACTCTTTTCAATTATTTTTCATATCTTTGCATCGAAGTCCGAATATTTTTGTAGGAATGTAGGACGGTAGGAACAAAAAACAGAGTTTCCCCATATGAATAAAAAAAACGCCTCCCAAATCAGGATTGTCACCATCCGCATCGAGTCCTATCTTGCCGAGTATGCGAAAAATAAGTTCGCTGAAGGCGGAACGGATGGCGCAATCCGAATTCCTTACAATTCCGAGTTCTATCACTGTGTCTGGGAGCATATGGCTAAGCGTCGTGCCGACCAGCCTCTCCTGACAGACGGCAACCTCAGGATCCTGCTTCCGTCAAGGAGGACGGCTGAGGACGGACCTGTCAAGAACCCCGCGTACTACAACTACCTCTCGCCTGTGGCGGTCCAGCTCATAGAGAGGTTCCTCCGCCGTCAGTTCAACTACGAGTTCCACCAGATGATGCTTGACAACGAGAACCACGGTCGTCCCGTGAGGCAGCAGGACATGGTGGCGGACTTCATAAGACGGTACCGCCTGGAGAGTATCACCGAGGACGCCCTTCTGAAGAGTTTCCAGCGTTACCGGCAGCGCCTGCATCCCAGAAAACCCAGAAAATACGAAAAAAGACATAATTTTAAAAAGAATTAACGTTTACCGAACAACCTGTTTTATCCTTTATATTCTCGTCACGAAAAAAGTATATTATGAGAGAGCTTACCCAGCACATCCGGCTCATCCCGGTCATCACCACCACGACCGGAACATTCGAGGAGGGATCCTTCGATGTGATGAGCGACCAGCCGTTCAGTATCGAGCCTGTTCCCTCCGTAGACGACGGAGGCACCTCGTGGAACTGCGACAAGTCACTGACCATCGACACGCCCGACTCCTCGACAGTCAGGTTCTTCCGCCACGAGCGGAGTTGTATAGTACGCGTCTTCGGCTCCGACGGCAGCAGCTATTCGATAGGCGACATCCTGATGCCAGCCCGGGCGGTCATATCCCTGAACCTGAACACCGCCACCTTGCGGATCAAGGCGGAGACGGTTCGTAATCCCTTCGTCTCGTAGTCTTTTCCCACATTATTATATATAATTACCTTTGGGCAGATTAATCGATTTGCCCAATGAATGAACTGCAGACTATTCTTCTCAGTGACATGCCGCTGCTGATCTCCACCGACGGCTACCGCCAGCTGATGGTCACAGCCTTCCCCGTGCAGCCCCCAAGGGTCGCCGGCAAGGCGGACATCCCGGAGAACTCCCAGTTTTTCTTCGACACAAAGACCTATGATCAGCGGACGAGGGAAGCCTTCGAGAAAATCAAGCAGATGATAGACAGAGCCGTTGCCAGGCAGCAGACCGACAGTCCCCTGTCACTGGTCGGCTATGACTTCGACAGTCCTGAGCTTCCGGACAACTCCGTCGCATACCACCGCGTCTGGGGCTTGATCACGGCTTCCTCCAGGTACTACTTCTCGTCGAAGCAGCTGGAGGCTGACCTTCTTGCGGCGGACGCGAACCCGCAGATCACGAGTCACCTGCTCCATGTCAACTCCCCCGGCGGAGAGGCGTACTACCTCGACCGCCTCGACGAGACGATGCGGAGCCTTCAGAAACCTGTCGTCACCCTGTATGAGCAGGCGTGCTCCGCGGCATACAACATCGCATGCCATGGTCAGCGCGTGTATGCCACCACCGCCTTCGACTTCGTCGGCTGCATCGGAACCATGACCTCTTTCTACGACTTCAAGCAGTACTACGAGTCGCTGGGTATCAAGCTCATCGAGGCGAAGGCTACCAAGTCGGACCTCAAGAACAAGGTTTTCGACAATCTCAAGGACGGCAAGCCCAAACAGTACATCGAGGAGGTGCTTGACCCGTTGAACGACAGCTTCCTTTCCACGGTGAGGTCACAGCGCAAGCGGCTTGCCGGTCTGGATGACGATGCCCCCGTGCTGAGAGGTGAGACGTTCTTCACGAAAGCGGCGCTGGAGATCGGTCTCGCCGACGGGCAGTCTACCCTGCTCGATGTCGCCATGGAGGCTTCGGACCTCGGTCGCAAGTGGTCTGACGTCAACAAACAGAAGAATTCTATTTATAGTGCCATTTAGTGTTAGTTTAAAATTTTAGGTTATGAATTGGAAAGAAAAATTAAAGAAAGTGCTGGAGCTTCTTGGCTTCACTTCCAAGTTCGAGTCCAAGGCTTTGACAAACGAGGAGTTCCAGCAGGTGTTGGAACGCTACCAGCGTGACTACCAGGTTACCCTGCAGGACGACATTAACGCCGAGCAGGAGCAGGCTCAGAGCGAGGCGATGCAGAAGCAACTGAATGCGATCTACTCTGCCGTTCTCGCGGCAGGTGGTGAGCCGGAGCAGAACGTTGCTGATGAGGGGGAGCGTAATGCCACCCAGCAGGACATAGTGACTGCCATCAACAACCTCGGTTCGCGTATCGAAATCCTCAGTCGCCAACCCGCTGCTGACATTCCAGAGCAGAAAGGTAACGCCGTTATCGTGAGCATCCACGGATTCGGCAATACTCCGGAGTATCTGTTCGGTGTCCAGGCTCCTATGTACTCCATGGGACTGCGCTGGAACAGGATCGCCGCCAACCCGGCTATGGCTGCCGCCCTTGGCGAGCCTACCAATGCCGAGCAAGAGGCGTTCCGCAAGGCTGTCAGCGAGTACGGAGCAGCTCTGCGTCAGCGTGCGAAGTACCTTATTGAGAACAAGATGACCGCTGACCTGAAGGCTGTCGCAGAGGGGAAGTTCTCCACCAACTATGCTGGAGTTGACAATCTGGGCGACATGGGAACGCAGTTCACCATCCGTCGCCAGGACGCCATCATCGCGCGTGTCCTCTCTACCGTCAAGATGACCGACTTCTTCCCTGTACGCTACGGTATCCAGGACAACGACGTCATCTTCAACGCCTTCTTCGACGAGGTTTCCCAGGCTTGGCAGGAGGGTGCTGTCTACAAGGGCGGCATGAAGATCGAGAACGAGCGCGGCTACGTTGACGACGCCATGATCAAGATGATGTGGGGTCCGATGAAGGATCTGGAGCGCAAGTACATCGCCTATCTGAATACCTCCGGCAGCGATCCTATCAAGTGGAACATGATTGAGTACCAGATGCTCAACTCTCTCCTGGAGGCGCAGCGTGAGCAGAACATCCGCCGTATGCGCGGTATCTACGTGAAGCCTGAGAGCGGTGTCGCCGGTTCTTACCTGACCGCATCCACCGGTATCCTCTATCGCCTGCTTGACTATATCCACAGCAACAAGCTGCTGGTGACCGACGACTCGGACAAGACCTTCCGCGCATACACCGAGAGCACCATGCTCGGTACGGTACAGCTGTTCGTCGCCGAGATCAAGTCGCATCTGGGTGAGGATGAGACACTGGACGGCAAGGTGCTTTACCTGAACGAGCGTCACAAGTCCTGGTGGCTCAAGTGCATCCGTACCCAGTTCCATCTTGACACAGACTTCGCCGGAGTCAACTCATACGCCAACATCGTGCCGGACACCGATGTTCGCATTATCTGGCTGCCGTACCTTGGCAACCTCACCTTCATGATGATGCAGGAGCCCGGCAACCTCCAGTTCCTGGAGTTCCTGCCAGGAGAGATGATGGGTCTCCAGATGGAGCAGCAGATGGAGATGGTTCGCGCCTGGAGCACATGGAAAGAGGGTACCGCGGCTGCTTTCCTTGGTCGCAAGTTCTCCAGCCGTGCGGAACTTGTCGCCAATGACTACCAGTGGCAGCAGATCTTCCTTAACCTCTTCGCCGCCGACATCGCCGCTGACGCGACGACTGTTGACGCCGGCAATGGATTCTGGCAGATCACAGGTGTCAATACCGAGGCGACAGCGATCACCGATATCACTGGTGCCAAGAACGGTGTCGCCTACTGTATCGAGATCGGTGACGAGACCCATCCGTCAACAATCGCCAAGTCAGGCAAGTTTGAGAAGATCAAGGAGGCGTGGGAGCCTACCAAGGTTGGTGACTACATCCTCGTCATCCTCCTCTCAGACGGTAAGTTCGCAGAGCTGGAGCGTTGCGTCGGCGGCAACCGCACCATCAACCGTGAGCTGAATCCCCATTATGTAGGATAATAAAAATGTGTAATATGAAAAAGTCACTTATCATCAGTACTGGGCTTTCCCGCAAGGGAGCCCAGTACGCCAACAAGCGCCAGCGCCAGCTGGCAAAATGCCTGCTTTGGCTGTTTGCTATCTGTATGATCCTCATGGCTTGGGCTGAGCCCGCAAGTGCCCAAGGCATAGGTCTGTCCCTTGCCTCCATGGCTCTCATCGGCAATATCGACGACGTGTCCGACCGTGAGACGCACGGTAATGAGATCGCCTATCAGATTGTCCTGATTGGCTGCGATCAGCTCGCCGACAGGTTCAATTTTCCCCAGCCTGACAAGGACCGTCTGGTGGAGATCGGCAAGTCTCTCCTTAAGCCAGGGGAGGCGGCGCACTATTTCGAGGCGCACGCCATCCCGACGCTGCTGTCGAGCACCGAGAAGGGTGACATCACCACGACGGGTGCCAATACCTTCACGGCAATCCTCGGCGGTGACAGGACCCAGATCAAGAACTTCGTCGAGGAGTACTCCGGCTTCAAGTTCATCATTCTCTACAAGCACATCAAGGACACCGTATGGCATGTCATCGGAGAGGCGGAGCGCCCCATGGTGCTGAACAACACCGAGACGAAGGACGACGCGGACGGTCGCTACACCACGCTGACCTTCGTACGCAACAGTGTCTACCTGGACTGCCTGGTTCAATGGGCGGACGGCGAGGACGTCAACGACCTGCTTGATGGAAATCCAGCCGCCGCAGGCAATGGTTGAACTAAATTGTAACGAGTATGTATAACGAACGTGAACGTATCATGCATCATCGGCAGCTGCTCTCCAAGGAGTCGGCTGCTGCCGATTTGCGGTTACTCCAGGAGAAGGATCCGAGAAACCCGCGACTGACGGAGTTCGGGTTGTCGCCGAGTCGCTGTGAGGACCAGATCCTCTTCGACCTTCTTGGCGTCGCATCCCGTGACGAGATCGTCAAGAACCGTCTTTCAAGTAAGGAGGCACCTGCAGAGGAAGCACCTGCGGAGGAAGTACCTGCAGAGGAAATACCTGCGGAGGAAGTACCTGCGGAGGAAGCACCTGCAGAGGAAATACCTGCGGAGGAAGTACCTGCGGAGGAGGCACCTGCAGAGGAGGCACCTGCAGAGGAAGTACCTGCGGAGAAGGCGAAAAAAAAAGTGAAAAGCCCCTCACCAAAGAAGAAGAGTACCAGAAAATCGACTGGCTGAACCTCAGTGACCCTGACGTGCAGCAGGCTACTATTCTCTACAACGACCGCATCAACACATGGCGGCGTATGAGGCAACTCGACGAGCAGCTTGAGAAGATTCCGAGCGAGGCGGCTGTGGCAGAAATGGCAGAGCTTCGTATACGTAATCTTCAGGCGTTCGCCGAGTTGCAATCCTTTAACGATACAGGCAAGTTCCTCTGCGAGCATCCGTTGCTTGCAGGACGATCGGAGGCAGCAAGACTAGCCACCCTCCTGAAGCGAGACCCTGCAGAGTTCCTCAGGCAGCATAAGAATGTACTCGACAATATCAGACGCTATAAGAGTTACATCAAGCGTAAGGACCGAAAGGACAAGCGTCATCAGGACAGGACTAACCTCGAACGTCATCAGGACAGGGAACGCCTGTTCCGTATGATACTTGAGCAGGAAGGAAACAGACAATTATGAGCAACTACGAGAAACTTTTGGCAAAGATAGCCTCGGAAGTCAATGCGGAGGCGGACGCTGGTGAGATGTACGACAAGTTGACAACGCAGGCAAAGATGGGAGACACTGACAGTGTCAAGCTGCTTGCCGAACTCAACCAGTATGCCGAGGAGCGTAAGTTGCGGAAAGAGCTTTTCGGCGTATGACACAGATAGAGAAGATCCAGGAGTTGCACCCCGACCTGATAGCCTCTTTCCTTGCCACCGGCAAGGGGGAGGCTATCCCCGCGGATCTCCGCCTGTTCCTGCAGCAGCTGCAATGGGCGGCGGAGACCTTCGAGACGGAACGGAGCGTCAGTCGCTGTGCCGCCAAACTCCGTCAGCGCATAGCGGCGGAGCAGCATGTGAGCATCGAGCAGCGCACCGCCGTCGCCCGTGTCTACGAGGCGCTCAACTTCTTCCATGTCGACCAGTCTGTCGGTATCAAGGTCTGGGAGTCTGTCTATGCCGACCAGTTTGAGAAGATCGCCATGCTGGCTGCCGTCAAGGGCGACCTTAAGACACAGTCAAAGGCAACGGAGCGTGCCCTTGAGTGCCGCCGCCGTGCTGCGGAGATAGCCGACAGCGACCGCACTCTGGGTATCACGCAGTTAATCTCTCCTGATGTCACACCCGGGCTGCTGGGCTTCGAGACCCAGGATCTGAAGACGATTGCCAGGAAGAACCGTGAGGGAGCCTATGTCATCATCCAGTCGCTGCCTATTGAGAGCAGTGAGAAGAAAAGGCTGCTCACAGATGCCAAGATCGAGGAACTGGAGTCAATGGAGGAGATAATCAATGAGTGAGCGTGTGTCATACGACGATATGGAGCAGCTCTACATGAACCAGGTGCAGCTGCTGTGCAATGTGATAGACAGCAACATCCTGATTGCGGAGCTGGGGCGTGCCACGGGTAAGACCGAGGGTGTCACCACCCCGCGCATCATCCGTGTCGCCGACTCAATGCCTGGCGAACTGATGTTCCTGGTGCACAAGACCTATGTCGCCCTGATATCCAACGTATTCCCAAATATACAGGCATCTTTCTCCAGAATGGTCAGCGTGAACGGTCGTGAGCGTCCCCTGCTGGAGTACGGTGTCGACTACGTGGTTGGGGAGACCCGACTGCCCTCCCATTTCCGAAAGCCGCGCTACCCTGTCAGCTATCCCAAGCACTCCGTGGTGTTCCGCAACGGTGCCCACCTCCAGTTGGTCAGCAGCGACCAGCCGGAGAGTGTAGCCGGACGCAACGCCGTACATGCCTTTATCGAGGAAATGAAGCATAACTCGGGAGAGAAGTTGCGCTCCCGTCTGTTCCCCTCCCTCCGTGGCGGCAGCGCGGAGATACGGAAGAGTCCTTATTATGCGGGGGTGACAGGTGTCAGCGATACGGCGCGTGTGGACTTGGGAGAGGATGACTGGTTTGAGGAGTACGAGAAGAAGGTGGACCGCCAGCTCGTCTCCGAGATTGTCACCGTGGCACTGCACCTTAACAAGCAGCTGCTCCGTCTCCATGAGCTGAAGGCGCAACTCCGTGAGACAAAGAATCCCGTGACAATGGAGAGGATCCGTCTGGAGCAGCAGCGTCTGAACCATATCGTAGCCATCTGGAAGCCCCGTCTTGCCGACATGCGCCGCAACGCCATCTTCTATGCCCGTGCCTCCAGTTTCACCAACCTTGACATCCTGGGCGCCAAGTTCTTCAAGACACAGCTGGACACGCTCGACATCGACGAGTTCCTGACCTCCATCTGCGCCATCCGCCACAAGGAGGTGACAAACAAGTTCTTCGCCGCGTATGACCGTCACCGCCACCAGTTCAAGGACTCGTACATCTACGACCTGATCATGAAACTCGACCTGAAGGACAAGTTCATCCTGACCGCACACTACCTGAGGCATTACAGTCCCATGGACGAGATATATGTCGGCTATGACCCAGGCAATTTCTCCAGCCTGGTGTGCGCCCAGAAGAAGGAGTACGGCAAGCGGCTCGACGTGATCAAGGAGTTCACCAGCTTCGCCCCCGTTCCCCAGGACGACCTTGCCCAGCAGTTCCACCTCTTCTTCGGTGCGGACAGCGTCAACAAGACCGTACACCTTTATCCTGACCGAGCCGGAAACAAGACCCGTGAGGAGCTGGAGCAGATCACCACCGACTCCAGGAAGATGAAGGAGCGTCTTGAGCAGTACGGATTCAGCGTGGTGCTCTACAACGAGGGACAGGGCACCATCTACTACTGGCAGCAGTACAAGTTGCTGCTGATGCTGTTCTCCGAGCACCATGACGCACTGCCGCGCATCCGCATTGACGAGAACGAGTGCAAGAACCTGTGCTCAGCCATCATGGTGTCGCCAGTCAAGCAGCAGTCCGGAAAGATAGAGCTCGACAAGTCGTCAGAGCGCAAGGAGCCTCTGAAGCACCAGGCTGGACTGACCACGCAGTTGCCGTCCGCCCTCATATACCTGCTGTATGGCATGTATGCCGACCTGTGCCGTCAGGAACTGAGCAGTCTTCCGACCGATTTGCCCGACAATATACCCGTTTAATCTCTTTTTTTTGTTCTTTCTCGTCGAAAAGCACCTTATTTTCGAGATAAAAAGTTCGCGAAAACATATAAAAAACGCCCCTTTTTACATCGGTCGAAAACGTAAGTACCTGTCTGTCAGCCAAAAGGACTTTTGAAAAATGAAAATCAGGTTTAGCGAATGACGGAAACGTCCACGCGCCGCTGGGAAATCGGTTTGATGTGCAAGCCTCATTAGCTCTCCGGAAATATGACGGAGGTCGTGCGTCCTTTGCCCTCGCGCGTACATTTTATAAATTCGCAGCATGAAAGTCGGATCTGAGCTGGACGGTGTGAGTGCCATGCAGTGGGCTCGCGAGCTCTCCAAACTGCCTGAAGGAGACTTTACCGTGGTGTTCTTCCCGTACTCCAGGAAGAGGGGAATGGCATCGGCAGAGCTGGTGGTCAAGGAGCACTGCAAGTGGCGCAGACAGATGCCGGAGGAGCGGATATCCATCAATCCGGACAACCTGCTGCTCTTTACCGACGGGAACGGAGAGCCCCGCATGTGCTACAGGATACTGATCCGCTATATGGCTTTCTCTCAAGACAACTATATTCTTCATAAGATAAACTGGCTATGAACGACAGTATTGAACTATACGGCAGCGTAGGCAACTACATCCTCGACGGCAACAGCTTCTCGTTCCAGATCGGGGAGGGAGCGCAACTCTTCGACCGTGCCCCGTCGCCCATGCTTCCCAGTGACCGCCTCACGGCGTACCACGAACACCAGTGGCTGGGAATCAACGGGTACCAGGTGTGCATGCGCGGCATGAACAACAATCTCATTGACGAGGTGACGGCGGAGATCAAGCACAACCGCCTCCTGCCACGGCTGTACTCCAAGGAGATCAAGATGCTCTACGGACACGGGCATGCCTTCTACCGTCAGGTTCTCGACGGAGGCAAGATCCGGCGTGAGTATGTGGAGCTCCCGCAGGTCAGGGAATGGCTCGACTCGTGGGAGGATCTTGGGCTGGTATCCGCGGAGGAGTTCTCCAAGACCAACATCAAGAACTTCTATTATTTCGGGGACTTCTTCTGCAAGTGGCGGTTCTCACGCGGCAAGCGTGTCGGCATGGGGCTTCCCGTCGCCGGTCTTGAGAACCTGGAGAACAAGCACTGTCTCCTCGCCACCACACGGCAGGATGTCGCCTATGAGCTGATCTCCTATCAGGACTTCCACCATGTCGCCGTCGGCAGGTGGTTCTTCGGTACCGGAGGCTATAAGATATACCCGAAGTTCAATATGAGCGAGGTGGACGGTTATATGTACGCAGCCGTCAGCCATCACCGTGAGAAGTCGGTGGACGAGTTCTACGGTGTCAACGAGACCCACCAGGGCGCACGCCCGTATATCCAGGGGTCCAACAAGACCGCCCATTACATCAACTCCTTCCTGAAGAACTCCCTGGCGGCGAAGGTGCATATCATCGTCCCGAACGCATGGATCTCCAGCAAGCGTGAGCAGATCACGAGGCTGTGTCAGGAGAACCAGAAGCGCAAGGCAGCCAATAAGGATCTTATCAAGTACAACGGACTGGAGATCGGTACCGAGTACTCCGAGAGTGTCCTGATACAATACCTCCGCATGGAGCTCCGCAAGGTCGGTGAGTACCTCAGCGGTGAGGGTAACCAGGGAAAGGCTTACTCCACCATCTCCTTCATGGACGCGCAAGGTCATGAGCAGCAGTGGAAGATAGAGCCGGTCGACCTTAAATACAAAGAGTATATCGACGCGCTCATCTCCTACGACAAGCGCACCGAGCAGGCTCTGCTCTCCAGTGTGGGTCTCGACGCGGCAATCAGCGCCGTCGACAAGGAGGGCGTCATCTCCAAGTCAGGGTCTGACTCCTATTATAACTATCTTATCTATATCATGTCGCTCACTCCTGAGGAAGAAATCTGCACCCAGCCCCTCAACATGGCGATGCGTGTCAACTTCCCGGACCTCTACAGGAAGGGGTACCGTATCGGTTTCTACCGTGAGGTGCCGCAGCGGCAGGAGGACGTGTCACCAAAGGAACGCCTTAACAACCAGCAGTCATGAGCTATATATCCGAACTTTTCAAGAACCTGAACGAGCTGACCAGGTACGCACCGGGTGTCGACGGTGTCAGCTCCCTGTCCGACCTGGAGGCTTCAGCGCGCTCCGCCAGGAAACGTGTGGCTGCCGTCATCACCGCCGCCGTCTACGACGCTGTCGTGGCTTCGGCTGACGAGGATCTGCTAGACGCCCTTCGCATGGCGATGGCTAACATGACGCTGCAGGTGCAGATGACCTTCGACAGCATCAACCGCCGCAAGAACGGGACGGACGTGTACAAGTACGAGCTGGACGGCATGCGCCGCTCCTATATGGAGAACTACTACAACGCCATGGACACCCTGATATCCACCATGCTGGACTCCGATGCCGCCGCTGTCAAGGAAGCGTGGGAAGGCTCCAGGTATGCCACGCTGCTTGGCGGCTGTCCCATCAAGAGCGCCGGCGAGTTCGACTCGATCTACAATATCGACAATTCCTGTCTCTTTTTCTTCCGGACGCTTCCCATTCAGAAAGAGGTGATGGACTCCAGGCTCGGAGCCTATTTCTCCAAGGTGGCTGGTCTGGACGAGAAGGAGCGTCTGGACTCCATGCTGCGCCTGGCTCTGGCTAAGAAGGTGGTGGCGATAGCCCTGCGACGCTTTGATATCCTGGAGTGTCCTGCCACGATACGTAATCTCTTCGACGAGTCGAGGGTAAGCGGTCAGCGGAAGGATGAGCGTGAGGGTGCCGTGAGTCTTGCCAACCTGCTCGACGGGGAGGTGGAGTCGCTCATCAGTGACATCGACGTGCTGATCAGCGCGGACTCCAATATCGACATAAGCAGCATGAGCGCGTACAACCGTCCCGAGGACAATATCATAATGATGCCATGAGGGAGGAGATTCAGATAGTATCAAAGGACAAGGAGTATGCGATCCCAAACAGTTGGAACGCACTGACTCCGGACATCTGGCTGTCACTTGTCAGGGAACTGCTCAAGCTGCAACGGGGAGAGACCTCCGTTGGTGAGCTCCGGATCCAGCTGCTATGCGACCTGATGGGCTGGAACAAGTATAAGTTCCGTGACGAGGACCAGATAGCCAACCTGATCGTACTGTCGGAGCAGCTGACCTTCCTCTTCAAGATTGTATATCCCGACAACAACGCCGCGCTTGACGGGCTTACGGACGACGAGTACCGGCAGGCTGTGCGGGTGGAGCCGGATCACCTGGACATTCCTCAGGCTTCCTATTTGCGGACACTCGACTACAGGTACCAGATTGACCTGTGTTTCTTCAGACAGATGCTGCCGGTGGTGAGGATACCCGTCGTCCTTGATGTTGAGAAGACTTACGAGGGGTACCATGCCGATCTTCAGATGGGGTCGCTGACCACCAGCCTCACGGCTCTCCAGTACATCGAGGCACGTGAGCTGCTGGGAAAGGAGGATTCCCTTCCGCTGCTGGCGTCCATCCTCTACCAGCCGCTTCCATACGACTCCGGCAGTGCCCATTCGGCGGCAAAGGAGTTTGAGAGGCTCCCGAAAGAGACGCTTCACGCCATCGCGATGAATTTCGAGGCGGTCAACAACTTCCTGTTCCTGAAGACCAGCTTCTCGCTGCTCACCAAGTTCGAGCCGGGAAAGGCTCACTCCATCACCACCGACATGACAGACGCACTGTACGATCTCTCAAAGGACGGACTCGGCAATGTGTCGGAAGTGGAGCAGCTGAACGTGCTGACATACCTGCGGATTCTCCGCAAGAAGACCATCGACAGCGTCCGCCAGATGCACGGCATGAAGATGGAGATTGACAAGATAGCCTCCGAGGTGGGGCTTCCCATTGAGATAGTCACAAAGATAATATAGTATGATCATACAAGACCTTTTTCTGTATTTCGCCAAATTCCCGTCCAAGGATGGAGTGAAGTCGATGGCTACCATGGGCGGTTCCGAGATGCCGGAGTACCAGCAGCTGATGGACGCGCTCGACGCCCTCCCTGAAGATTCTCTGGTTCCGGAGATCGAGCACTATGTCTACGGGCAGTCTATTGACGATCTGAAGGGAAGGCTTGACAAGCTTGTCGGCAGCTGGATCTATGCTGATTACGGGGAGATCACCACACAGAATACCAAAGGATCCATGGAGGTGGTACAGCGGCTTGCCGTCACCGTCGCCATGCGCATCCGCTCCAACGCCGACATGATAGAGCGCATGATCGCCAGTGACCGCACTATCGGAATGCTTACCAAGGTTCAGGCGCACATCATCGCTGACTGTGACTCAGGACAGTTGGAGTGGCTGGCAAGGGGGGAGTTCCGTAAGACGGAGATTGTCCCGTTCGTCGCCTCCGAGCTCAACAGTTACGGCTGGACGCTGCTGCTCGACGCATCGGCTCCGGACGCCCTTGGCACGGCAGCTCTCTCCAGGTCCTTTATGTCTCCATGGAAATAAACTATTTTTGCCATATGAAAAAGAAAATGTACAGATTACCCGTGATGTCGCTCGTCATCGCATTCCCGCTGTCAATCATAGCGGACATTCTGAAGTATGTGTACCAGGACTGGGAGTTCGCCAAGTGGATTGCCGTCGCTGTTGTCATCGATACCATCCTCGGAATCGTCAAGCACCTGGTGCATAAGGACGCCTCCAGTGAGGGGTTCTTCGTCAAGTTCTCAAAGAAGATCCTGGTGTATATCCTGCTGATGATCCTCGCCAACGTACTGACCAACTACACTGTCGGAGGCAGCGTGGTGGGTACCACGCAGTGGATGGGAACCTACCTGTGTACCTACATGATGGTGCGGGAGGCTATCTCCGTCATGGAGAACGCCAACGCCATCGTACCCATCTTCCCCAAGTCAATCATCAGGAGGTTCAAGGACTTCAACGACAAGGGTGAGTATATAAGAAAGGAGGAGTGATATGGCAAAGGCAGAGATTTTGACTCCGTTCATCCTGAGTTGGGAGGGAGGATTCGCCAATATCCCGGACGACAGGGGAGGTGCCACTAACAAGGGCGTAACCCTTGCGACCTTCCGCAGTGTCTTTGGCAGCGGTCGGACTGTTGCCGACCTCAAGAGAATGACGGATGATCAATGGGAGTTTATCTTCAGAAAGTATTTCTGGAACCGATGGAAAGCAGACCAGATCCAGAGCCAGCCGATTGCCAACCTGCTGGTCGACTGGATGTGGACTTCAGGATCCTATGGTGTGAAACTTCCGCAGAAGGTGCTGCAGGTGAAGATTGACGGCATCGTGGGTCCGAAGACCCTTGCGGCAGTCAATGATCATCCAGACCAGAGGCAGTTGTTCCATGACCTGTGGGTTGAGCGTGAGGCTTTCTTCAGGAGAATCGGAGTGAAGGAGCAGAGGAAGTTCCTGAACGGATGGCTCAACCGGCTGAGCGGCATCCGGTATGAATGCTTAGTGTGTAACGGAGGTAAGACCATTATGTTATGAGAAGAATTTTATTCGTTATCCCCCTTTTCGCCCTCATGGCGTTATGCGGCTGCAAGACCACCCGCTCCATGGAGGAGCAGTCCGTCAGCATCCGTGACTCCATCCGTATCAAAGACAGCGTCCGTGTTACTGACTCCCTCCGTATCAAGACATCGGTCCGGGACAGTGTGAGCATCCGGGATTCCTTGGTGATCAGACTCGACTCCAATGGTAACGAGAAATCGCGAGAGTCCTGGCATCAGCGTGACACCTACCACTGGCAGTCCGACAGTGTGATGGAACTCAAGTTAATGCTCAAAGAAGCGATTCAGGAACGTGACGCCGCACTGGCGGTATTGAAGAAGCATGAAAAGGTTGTCTTCAAAGGTCCCACCCTCAGAGACAAACTGCAGTACTTCCTGAGCGGAGTCTTCTTCATGGTGATTCTGATCATCATCGCAGTAGTAGCGACATGGAAAGCAAAGAAAGTTTAGTTGTGTTTTTCATAGTATTTGGTTAGTAGTAATTTTGTAAACAGAGTTTTAGGTTTTTTAGTTATTATTCGGATCAGCCGGCGCAGTGATGCATCGGCTGGTTTTTTCGTTAAATGATATTAATATTAATACTTTTCTTTGCGAAATGTTTGGTAAATAGTATTATTTTTGTTACCTTTGCATCGTCAAACAATAAAACACAACAACGATGAGAAGATACAAGGTAATTGAGGTCATCAAGATGCTGGAAGCCGACGGATGGGTGATGATGAAGACCAAAGCAACAGACCACAAGCAGTTCAAGCATCCAACCAAACCGGGGAAGGTGACCGTCAGGGGAAAGAACAGCGAGGTCTTGAACCAGTTCCTTCTTAACAGCATCTGGAAACAGGCAGGGTGGAAATGACCGCCCAGCCTTTACGAGAAGAAAGTATTGATCTTAAAACATTATAATAATGGAGAAAATTATCGTTAACGTCGCATGGGTCGACAAGAATTTCGGGGCTTCCCTGAGTGACAACGTGCCTGGTGCAGTGGTACTTACAGCAGACACCTATGAGAAGCTGCTGCAGGAGGTACCGGAGACACTGCGCTTCCATGTCGAGGGAATGGTGGAGGACGGCGACGACGTTCCCCAGTGGCTCATCGACGGAGAATATGAGTTTGAGTACCACCTTCAGGACGTGGCGACAGTACTCCGTGCCTATGAGCCTTTTGTCTCGCTGGCAGCCATCAGCCGTGCCTCCGGCATCAACCAGCACCAGTTGAGCCACTATGCCACACGCATGAAAACACCACGCCCTGAGCAGCGCCGCCGCATCGTGGAGGGCATCCATAAAATCGGGAAGCAACTATTGGCTGTTATGTGAGTTTATTGTTTGACAACACCGGCTTTCAGCAGCCAGTCCCGGTACGTGAGTGTCGGGGCTTTTTGTATCAGTCAAAGTCTGGAAGAAATGTAAATACTAAATAAAATTAGTTGCAAAACGAAAATATTCTTTACGAGGCGCAAATATATTAAAAATAATTTATATCTTTGCATCCGGAAATAATAACAAGCCAATTCTCACAATCAATGTGTAAGGTAGATATTAAAACGATAACTCGCGTGAATAGCAATATGATTAATCACGTGAAGGCGGGTTCCATTCATGTTCAAAATTCAAAGGATGGAAAGATTGTTGTTCCTGTACATTTGCTTGGTTCTCACCAATATAGAATGTCGATTGACAGGGTGAACGAGATTTACGACCAGGCACGTCGCAGCGTGGTCGGTTCCATGGTTCCTAAGAAATAGAGATATGTCAAAGAAATATTGCAGTATATACAGCAAGTTGGTACAAAGCGAGGGCGATATGGTAGGACATATCGCCTATTCGTTGTATAAGGCGGAGAAGGTTCGTTATATTAAAGAACAGAAGGAGGCTATGAAAGTTGAAGTGCTTCCTGATGAGATTGTTCAGGAGTTTGCTTCCGGACGTGACAACCAAACAAGCCTTGACCATTATCGGGGTATGGCTGAGACTATTCTGCAGAGGTTTATTGGAGGCTCTTTTGATGACATGTCTGGGCAGGTGATTGACGAGGTTACAGACAGGCTAACCCAGCATATGGACCATTCTGTATTGCCATTACTTCCTAAAAAAGAGTCTGGTTGGAAAAAATTCTGGAATGGAGTCTTCCAGAGTGTTGCTGGCGCTATAGCACTGTCTTTGATTGTATGGTTATTTGCCAATGTCGTTGGAAAATTCTCGCTTGGCAATATTAGTGTCACTTATAATGATAAAGACAACCTGACCAACTCAGAGCAGGTGACAACACCACCGATGCACCCTGACTCTATTGCCATCGAAGACGTTAAACCGCAGAATAACGTAAATCGCAAATAATATAAAGCGGTTCCGACACCAGATGTCAGGACCGCTTTCAAGTAAGCAGGAAAGCCTGCTACGCTCAATTCAAATCACTATACTACCCGATATCGGCGTAGTATCTGGTGAGAGTCATAGGACTAACTCTAACACCGTCCAGATAAAGTGGGCTATCTCTATGGTCCTAACGATAACCCTAAATAACTTTTTCCTTGTCATATTTTTTTATTTTAATCTTATTATTTATCTCTGAAGATTTTACTCAGACTTAAGGATTTCGTCTGCTCAGAAGCGCGTTTTTCACAAATAAATATCACGAAGTTTTCAAAAACAAAGAAAAATTTGCTGGTTAGCGTAAAATTTTTCCGAAATTTCTTGCTCGTTTCCGATTTTCTTCCTATCTTTGCCATCGCTAAACGTAATACGACGATGAGTCGACAAGGGCGATGATGACGCCCGAAATAACATCGGGCATTATTTATGCCATTTTGATTATCCAGAGCCGGAGACAGTCGGCTCGTCATCTGCCAATATTCGGCAGCCACCCAGATAGAATAACGTCCTTGCGGCGAAGTCTATTACGTTTAGCGACAGGGGATCGGCTGCCGATTCTCTGTCCCATGGGGGAGATGCTCCCGTCCGTGAGGAGGGAGAGCCAGCGGTCGACCGACCGCCAAGGTCCCTGGACTCTCCCCCTTTCCCTCAGACATGAATCGGGGGGGGCAAAAAGAGACTATAGCGAATGCGAGCGAGCACGACGATGAGTACTGGATGCGTCTCTTGTCCACCACTGCCCCTTCCCGTTTCCAGATACCGGGACGAAGTGTCCCACACCCTGGGACGAAGTGTCCCACCCATTGGGACAAAGTGTCCCACCCCCTGGGACAAAGCGTCCCACCCGTTGAAAAAAATACCGCGCAGGGCGGTTCCCTGTAAGCTAAACGTAATAGCATTATGAACAACGTAATTCAGATCGGGCAGGTGGTTCAGCCCTCAGTTCTTTCCAATGTTGAGAGAACTGTAAAGAACTTGAAAGATTGGCTCAGTGCCAGCAGTGCATCCTTCTCCGCCATCGCAGGCGAGGAGGTCTCTCGTCTCGACGTGGTGAAGGCTCACCTTTACCTCGCCTTCGTGTTCGTCATCGGTGTCGTTGTCAGTCAGATGGGAGGTGCCGTATGATTTTCTGTTGTGATTTCTTCGATAGAAACAGTCGCCCCAAGTTCTATGAAAAGACCGTCTCCATGATGAGGGCTGCCGACGGGCACGCTTTCCTTGAAGAGTCGGACTTGACGGAGTTTGTCGACCATCTCCGGAACCGTATAGAGAAAGACAAGCCGGAAGGGCACAGTGCGAGACTGAGCTACCGCCCGATCAATGACGGCGGCAAAGGGTATATCTTCCTGCAGAGCGGCAGGGACGAGACGGACATCGCCCGCCTCTACCTGCACACCGTCAAGTCGGTATACACCTATGGGGAGAAACGCTTTGAGGTACTTCGTTTAATAAGGAGAGGAGGTGAGGAATGAGCGCTGATATCTGTGAGGGAATGCTTCAAAGCGTGAAGGATGCCCCGGAGGACTATATTGAGGCTCTCGACGAGCTGACCTCGTTCCTGATCAACCAGTCGGTGGTCGGTGACGCGGGCGACGCCGAGCTGATGGCGCTCATCCGTACCGTTAACGATATGCGCCGTCTGGTGAAGGATATCTGCAGGCAGTAGCCGTAAATACAAGGGTGGCTGGGAGAAGGGCGCCGCGTCATGACGACGGGGTGTCCTTTTTTCTTCAGACCGATATCGCTACCTTCGCACCATGGTAACAGAGTCGCTCATCAGGAAGAAGTTCGTCCACGAGACGATGACGGAGGGAATCAACAAGATCTTCTCCGAGCAGCAGAGGATATTCAGCTCCAGGTTCAACAGCCGCACCGGAAGGCTGGAGACGTTCCTCTCCAGCCACAGCTTCGACCGGCAGATCAGCGACGGTCGCTACTCCGTGTTCATCCACCTCTATGCCCACCTCCGCTTCCTCGACATGCAGTACCGCCGTCAGGATCTGAGTCCGCGTCCGAAGAAGGCTAATATATATAATAAGGTGGTGTGGGGCATCCTTTTCCGCGAGGTGTTCCCGGAACTCCGCTACGGCTTCACCGACGAGGTGCGCCAGCAGCTTCGCGACCAGCTGCAGTCGGCTCTGAATCCGTGAATTTTCGTTACGTCACGAAAATATTTGTTACGTTATGCAGTTATATTAAATATTTTTTCTTATCTTTGCAGGTGGAAAGAAATACGCATTATACTAAAAACAACAAACCTACTATGACAGCTATCGTTGGTGTTCTTAACAAACATGCAGTGGCTATCGCTGCAGATAGTGCTGTGACTATGGGTGACACTCATAAAGTTGTTAATAGCGGCAATAAGATATTTACACTATCAAAGTATCATCCTGTTGCTATTATGACCTATAATGCTGCTGAGTTTATGGGGACTCCGTGGGAAATTATCATCAAGCAATACCGTAAACAACTCGGAGACGAACCTAAGTCCACTTTAGAAGAATACTTGCACGACTTTGTGGATTATCTGACTAAACAAAATTACCTTACGTCAGAAGATGTGCAAAAAGAAAGTTTGTATTTGCAGGCTTATTTCTTTTACAAACTATGTGTAGACAGGGCTGTCGGAAAGGCTTTTGCTCAAAAGCGTCCATTCAAATTAACGGATCCGAATGTGTTTTCATATATAAAAACAGAACTTGAGGAAATAATTAAGAGCGCTTCATCGAAAAAAATGTGTGAAACTTTACAAGATTACTCTTTAAAAGATTTTCTCACATATTCAAAAGATGTCTTTGACAGACTTTACAATGAGACTCTTCCCATTCCTATGGTTATTCCAGAAGCGGAAAAATCCTACTTCGAGGAGGTTTTTTACAATTACATGGTTTCAGAGCTTGCGTTTACTGCTTACACAGGGTTGGTCTTTACAGGGTATGGAGAGCAAGAGATGTTTCCTAGCATTATGTCTTTAAAAGTTTCTCTTTTTGTAGATGGTAGGTTAAAATATTTTATAGAGAACGATCGAACGTTTCATGTGACGACCTTCAGTGGATCGTGTATTGCGCCGTACGCACAAGACGATGTAATTAAAACCATTATGGGTGGTATGTATCCTGGTTTTGTTGACATAATCAATCAGGTAGTCAGGTCGTCTGTTTTGACATACACGGGAAATGTCAAGAAACTGGCTGCATCGAACCCTTATTATAGTGGGCTGATAAAAGAACTTAACAAATTTGACAACGAGGCGTTCATTAGAAGCATAGACAAAAGTATTAGTGATCAGATGTTTGAGAAATATACAAAAAATCTCATAAGTACAGTTTCCGGATTGGGTAAGGAGGATATGGCGAATATGGCAGAGAGTTTTATTTCGCTGACTTCCCTTGTCAGGAGGATGTCCCCTCACGAAGAAACTGTCGGAGGTCCTGTCGATGTTGCAGTTATCTCCAAGGGAGACGGCTTCGTTTGGATTAATAGAAAACATTATTTCAATCCCGAATACAATCACCACTTCTTTCAAAATTATTTCAAACAGTGAATTATGGAAAGTTACGTTTACAACAACCTGTCTAATTACGAGGAAGACAATGGGCTATTGTCGAAAAGTGATATCGAAGAGATTGCAAGTGAACTTTCTCGAGAAGTCACAGAGGAGATTAACAAACAATTTAGCGTTATGTTCAAATAATCAAGACCGCCCCAACCACTAGGGCGGTCTTTTTTTTGTCATCCCCACTTATCAATTTTATTCAGTTTTATCCCCAAAACGCTAAAAACGTAAAGAATAGGGAGTTATGCACCAAAAATAGGGATTTTCCCTTTGCGGTTTCAAACCAATTTCCTATATTTGCAGTAGAAAAAGGAGCTAAAACGAAAGAGTATGGTATTCTTAGGGTTAATGAACATATTCCTCGCGATTCTTTTACAGCCTTTGGTTATAAAAGAAGGAGACAGGTGCACCGCAACATACGTTTTCTATTACTGTCTTTGTCTGAGTTTTACTTTTGTGGGTGGTATTCTTTGCTATTTACTATTTAGGAAGATTGCATTAGGAAGGTAAGTATTGTCCTTTTACAATATATTTATAATAGGTATCTTTGTGCTGTAATCAAAGGTACCTATTTTTATGGCAGGCAAAAAATTTTCCGAAGACGAAGTAAAGCTCATTATCGACGCAGAAAGTGCCAAGGCACAACAGGCTATTCACGAACTTGAGAAAGAGTCTAAAAACTTACGTGAAGAGAACAAGGCACGACTAGATCAGATGCTCAAGTTGGAGGCTGCAGGTCAGAAAGAATCTGCCTATTATAAAAGCCTTCAAACAGAATACACAAAAACCAGAAAGAAAATCAACGACAATTCGAAGGCAATTGCAGAACATACAAGCCGTATCAATGTCAATTGCAAATCCATGAACCAGTTGAAGAAAGAAGCGTCTCAGTTGAGAAGGCAGCTCAATGAGACAGTTCAGTCTTTGCACCCAGAAGAATATGCCAAGCTGGAGAAACAGCTTCAAAAAGTCGAAGGGCGTATTTCTGATTTAAAACAAAACGCAAAAAGCCTGAAGGAAATCTTTACGTCTGACAACACAATAGGTTTTCTTACTGGTACATTTCTTGTTAAAACAGCAGAGTCTGCAGTAAACACTGTAAAGAATTTGATTGGTAGTGTTAAGGAAATGGTAGACGAAAGCGTTGAGATGGCTCGGTCTGCAGACGGTGTAACTCACGCCTTCGAGAAACTTGATCGTCAGGATCTTCTTGACAATCTGCGCAAAGCAACCAAGGGGACTATCAATGATGTGGAACTGATGAAATCATTGCTTCAGGCAAAAGATTTCCGTATTCCTCTGGAAGACATGGGCAAGTACCTCCAATTCGCCCAGCTGAAAGCACAACAGACAGGACAGTCCGTTGAATATATGACTAATAGTATAGTCACTGGTCTCGGTCGTAAATCCGTAATGATCCTGGATAATCTCGGAATATCTGCATCAGAGGTCAACGAGCGCACGAAACAGATGGGTTCGTTCATGAAGGCTGTTGCTTCCATCGTCGACGAGGAATTGGCATCAGCAGGAGAGACGTATGTCAGTGCCGCAGACCGTATGGCACAACGAACCGTCAGGCTACAGAACGCCCAGAAAGAACTGGGAGACGAGCTGCTTCCTCTCAAAGAAAAATTTGACGATGTATATGGTGAGATGCAAATCGGGACTATCGATTTGATAAAATGGATGATTCAACATCGTGACGTAGTCGCTGCGCTGACTGTTGCCGTCATTGGTCTGACTCTGGCAACAGCAGCGAACAGTACGGCAGTCAAGGAGAATATCGTCGTAACCAAAGGTGCAGCTGCTGTCAGCGCTCTGTATAAGAACGTCATCACAACGCTAAAAGGATTATTACTACTCCTTACCGCCGGATACCTTAAGTCGAAAGCCGCTATCTTAAGCCATACCGCCGCCACAAATTTGGCGACAGCTGCTAATACCAGAGCTGCCGCTGCCATGCGTCTATTCAATGCCGCTTGCAAGGCAAACGTGATCGGACTGGTAATTACAGGGCTGATAGCTGCCATAACATATTTCGGTCTGTTTTCTGATTCCGCAGAAGACGCAAAGGAAAAAACATCCGAATTGGCTGAAGAGGAAAAGAGGTTGAAATCCGTTAGGACAGAGGCTGACGGGCAGTTAAAGAAGGATATTGCCACTCTGAAAAACTTTACCGGCACAAAAAAGCAAGAAATAGAACTTGTCAAACAGATGAATTCCAGGTACGGAGAGTCTATCGGTTATTATAAGACTGTCAGTGAATGGTACAATGCGCTCATCAAGAACTCGAAGCTCTATTGCGACCAGATGGTCATAGAGGCTCAGACACGCCAGATTGCCAATCAGATCGCCGAGCTGGAGCAACAAAAATATGACATAAGGTTCGATAAAAACGGTAACAAAAAGAAGTACTCAAACAGGAGGGCAACCCATCATTACATGACCGGAAAGACTGAGGTGGAGCAGTCGGACGCAGATAAAGCGCAGGCACAATATAACGATCTGAACTCTCAGTCTCGAGCACAACAAAAACGCCTTGAAGATTTAGAAAAGAAGCGTCTTGCCAATGCCAAGACACTACATACTGGAGCAAGTGTTGATCCGTTTGGGGGTACTTCCAATAAAAACAGTGGCAACACTAATAAAGAAGACAACACTTCCCTCAAAGAATTCAAACGGGCACGTCAGGCTGAGCTCGACGCAGAGAAAGCCGTCTATGAGGAGCAGCTCGTTGTCCATAAGAAGATGTTGGCAGAGAAGAAAATGACCCGTGAGGAGTACGACTCATGGGTACTGGCTTCCGAGGCGGCATATAAGGAAAGCGTGCTGAAGATAGAGGAGAAATACCGGACAGAGTCACAGAACCTCTCCCTGAAAGACACCGAGAAGAAAAAGGAGATTCTGTCTGATCAGCAGCGCAATGTCGAAAAAGCCGCCTCTGACTCGAATCAGGCACAATTGAGGCTGTACGAGCAATACCAGCAACAGATGAACCATCTGCGGTCCGCTTCCATGTCTGAAGCAGACCGTGAGAAAGCAGACCGTGACGCACAGCTCGCGGTTCTTGACGCATACTACAAAGCCTCCCTTCAGTACGCTGAGGAGAACAAGGAGAATACGTTAGCCGTAGACAACGCCTATTTCGCCGCAAGGGAGAAACTGGAGGAGGACTGGAGAAAGAAGGACGAGGAGCGTAAATTCCGTGCCCGCTCCTCCGCAGGACTGACCACCGTCCAGGAGGAGCTTCAGTACGGCATGGCAGGGATTGATGCCAATACCGATCTCTCTCCCGAGGAGAAGAACAGGGCGAAGGAGAACCTGGAGCGGGAGCATCAGGAACGCCTTCTGCAGATCCGCCAGGAGTACGGACTCGTCAAGCAGCAGGAGCTCTATGACATGGAGCTGGAGCAGCTTAGGCTGGCACATGAGCAGGGAATGCTCTCCGAGGAGGAGTACGAAGAGGCGAAGAAGAATATGAAGATGCAGAAGTGGAAGGAGTCGTTTGACTATTACCACGGACTCTTCAGTAATGCGGTCAGTGCCCTTCAGGACGCGGAGCTCGCCAACGTCGACGCGAAATACGACGCGGAGATAGAGGCTGCACGCAAGGCAGGCAAGGACACCACCAAGCTGGAGGAGAAGAAAGCCAGGGAGCAGCTGGAGATCCAGAAGAAATATGCTGATATCAACTTCGCCATCAAGGCTTCTCAGATCATCGCCGACACCGCCACGTCCATCATGAAGGCTTACGCAGACCTTGGACCGATAGCGGGAAGCATTGCGGCGGCGCTGATGGGTGTGACCGGCATCGCACAGCTGATGGCAGCCAACGCCGAGCGTCAGAAGGTGAAGCGCATGACCCTGAACGGAGGGAGTTCCTCTTCCTCCGCATCAGCAGAGCGTGTCGCCACAGGTAAGGAGGAGGGCGGGTTCCTGGATGTGGAGCGTGAGCAGGACGGCAAGCGCTTCCACGCAAAGTACGACCCTCGCCGGCGCGGCTACGTTGATCGTCCTACCGTCATTGTCGGAGAAGGTCCTGTCGGACAGTCCAAGGAATGGATTGCCAGCAACGCCGCCGTGGAGAATCCGACAGTACGCCCGGTGCTGGATGTCCTTGATCGTTCCCAACGTGCCGGCACTATCCGTACCCTTGACCTCAATAAGTTCCTGATCCAACACAGGGGCTTTGCGGAAGGAGGCAGCGTATCCTCCGCCTCACTGAGAGTCCCACCGACAGGATTTGGGATGGATCCTGAGCTGATGGAGCGGTTCATTGCCCTGATGGAGCGCATGGAGCGTAACGGCATCCCCGCCCATGTGGGACTCGACGAGATAGACAACCAGAACAAACTGCTGGAGCAGTCACGTAATATCGGAAGCAAATGAAGATCACAGACATAGAGACAGGAGAGAACCTGCAGGTCATACCAGGCACGAAGCTTTCAGTAGAGCGTACCAACCCGTTCTTCAACGACTACGGGGAGCAGACTGTCCCCATAGACATTCCGGCGTCCCCACATAACTGCCGCATCCTCGGTCATCCGGAGGCGTTCGGAGTCAGGCGCAAGGCTATCATGAGGAGCGCCGTCATCCAGGACGGGGAGTATTACGCCCAGTGCCGTCAGGCGGTGCTGTCCGCCACCCGCCGCGGCAGTATCAGCACCTCTTTCTACATGAGTGACGGAAGCCTGTACTCACGCATCGGCAACATCAAGCTCCGGGACATCTACGGTGACGAGCGCATAGCAGCCGCAGGATCCACGGTGGCAAGCTGTATCGCCTGGTGCAAGACGCTGGTTGACAACACCAACCCGGACTACACCATCTTCCCGGTCCTTGTGACCGACGACTCCAATATGGACACGGGATGGAACTTCAAGATCCTGAACAACTACGGATGCGGGTTCCCCGTATGGGACTCGCCCATAGGAAGCACCGAGGCTATCTCCGTCAAGAAAGTGGCACCGCTATGGAATGCGTACGGCAGTGAGACACCGCGGTTTGACACCGAGGAGGATACGGTGGAGTATGTGGACGGGATAGCCGTCAACCTGAAGCCCGGATACTATATATCCCCATTCGTCCGGGCGGTGAGGGTCCTGCGTGATGTGTTTGCCCATTTCGGATACTCGCTCGAGGAGAATTTCTTCACCCGTACCGAGCCGTTCTCCAAAATGGCTGTCGTCAACAAGTGCATCGACACAATCGTGAACGGTTACATCCTGAAGGCGGATCTGGTACCAGACGTGACTTGCAAGGATTTCCTTGCCGTGTTCCGCAGGAAGTTCTGCTGCGAGTTTATTGCGGACGAACGCGACATGACCGTCAGCGTGGCGTTCCTTGGTGATATGCTGTCACAGCCTCCGTCAACCGACCTTACGGGTAACATGACCGCCGAGCCGACGTTCTCCTTCAAGTCCCAGAAGGATTTCCGCCGTGTCAAGCTCAGCTCTGAGCACAAGGTAGACCAGGAGGCTTCCGACAGCTATGACTCTGTCAAGGAACTGCAGTCCCGCCACGAGACGGCAGTGTTCTGCTACGTCGACGGCGCTTTCTATAAGAGAGGGTGGAAGGGACTCCAGCAGGTTGAGACGAAAATAGCCGAGAGCTCCATGGATTACGATATCGGAGACGAGGAGCAGGTTGAGGAGGTCAGTGTCCCTGACCTTCAGCCTGAGTACCGGATATTACGGCATGTGCATGAGTATAACGGGGAAACACAGACAAGGACCCTGGGCTATTATCTGTATGTCGGAGATTACGTCACCCGCCACAGCAAGCTGAAGACCTCCAATGTCGAGTCGGATGACGAAGACTATGATGAAGACACCAAGGCTTCCGGGAATCCGTGCATCCTCGCGTTCTCCTTTACGGACAATAGTCACATCGCCGGCACGGCGGGTAGCGTATCCGCGTACAACCTGTACAGCCAGGGGCTTGGCGTACCAGCCTACGGCTCGAACCTGAACACCAGGGGACTGTCTAAGATATGGGATTACAGCCTGTTCTATTGGGGACCGGACGGTGTCTTCGAGAAGTTCTACCGCCAGATGGATCTTTTGCGTCGAAACGCACTTAACGAGGTTAAGGTCAAACTGCTCCTGTCTGCCCATGAGAAGATGAATATTCCTGTTTCGCGCAAGGTCTGCCTCAGAAGCGAGGAGTTCTTCTTGGACAAACTGAAATTCACGCTCGGAGGAAAGGACGATCCGCTGGAGACCACCATGCTGACGGTGTCGCCCGGGACACCTCTTTCCGAGGCGGCTTCCATTGAGGTCAAGTTGCCTATGATGACGGCAGAGTATCATTGGGAGACACGTTCCGAAACGACAGATGTCACATGGGTCAGCTGGCTTGTTGAGGACGAGTCCCCTTACCATGGTGACGGAGAGTTCCACACAACAGTCTACCCTCCCCTTCCCTGTGCGGAACTGGTCGGATCCTACTATGCTGAGCAGTCGGCTTATATTTACCAGGGATACGATGTCGTTCCTTTCTCCGGTTACAGATACAAATACAAGCGCAGGAGGGTCTGGCTTGTGTGCGTCCATAACTGATATCACGGATGTCCTTTCCCGTGTCGGGCTGATTATGTAATTTTGTACCAAACAAACGTCTATGAATGTAAGATCTTTCCCGGACAGCCTGAGCCTAGTCGGCAATATGCGTCACCTCGTGGTCGAGACCACGGAGGACGTTTCCTTTTCCATCAGGATTCAGGGGGCAAGTACTGATATCGTCAAGAGAGTCTTTTCCCCGAACAGTGATCACATAATGGAGGTCGACCTCTTTGACATCGTGTCACCGGAGCTCTCTTTCTCCCTGCAGAACGAGTCATCACCATATCGTCAGACGGATATCGTCAAAACCTTCGTGATAACACTGAAGGGAGTCTCCAGCAATCAGACACAGACAGTCACCTTCACGGCACTCCGTGGCGGTGTCGACCGTCTTGCCGACACGGCAGAGCTCTTCCTGCAGCAGAACTTCCTGACCTGGCAGCCGAACCTCAAACCCGTGACCTATTATACGCCTGAGTTCCTGACTTACTATGCGACAGTTGCGTCCATGGTCAAGTGCAAGGCTCGTATCGGAGGGAGCGACACGACAGTAACCCTGGCAAGCATACCCGCAGGGCAGGCTTGGACCATTCCCGTACAATACGCCGTCATTGCAGGCAAGGTCGCCGGACTCCCGTCGTACTATGACGTGTGGGTGGAAAACGGTAACGGAGATCGCCTGACATACGTTCAACGCTATTATGCCCAGGACATGAGGTCCGAGGACGAGCAGTGGATCCTGTTCGAGAACTCGCTGGGCGGCGTCGACACCTTCAGGGCTTACGGCAGTACGGAGATGACCGCTGACCATTCCCATAACATTGCGGAGATCGAGGATGTCGCAGAGGAGTTCCGCGTGGACACCACAAGGAAATACAAGAAGAACACGGGTCGCCTTGACCGGAAGGAGCGTCTGTGGCTGCTGGATTTCTTCCCAAGCCTGGTAAAATACGTGTACGCAGGAGACTATCTGCGACGGATCGTCGTTACGGACAGCGATGTCAATTACAAGGCATCGGAGCTTCCGTCCCAGTATAATTTCACGTATAAGTACGCAGATGCCAAGCCCTACCTGAACATTCCCAGGGCAGACGCACCGCTTGAGGTTCTTGATATCGATATACCTGAGGTTGGTTCTTTTACGGTCGCCCCGCGCTTGGCTGAGTTCCCTAGGATTCAGCTAAGTAGCGGGGCGCTGTTCCCCGTCCAGGATCCTTACGGAAGTTCCTGGGCAGCAACCACCCTTGGCGCGATAGCTCAGTTCTTTATCCGGTATATAATAGGATCGTACCCTGGCGGTGGAGGAATCGGACATACCCATTCCAACTTCGATTTCTTGGAGGACCTCTCCTGGGACAAACTTCTCCGGAAAGACAGGGATGATACCGCTGCGGGGGTCATCACATTCCTGAAGGGGCTCTCTGCGTCTGAACTGTCGTATTTCTTAGGGGGGCTCTCTGCGTCTGAGTTATCATCATTTCTGAAAGGAATACTCATAGGCAATGACGGCATCTACGGCATTGACGAGAACGGTGACGCTAAGCTTCGTGAGATAATCGCCAAGTCGCTCCAGTCGTCGAATTACATGTCAGGACTGCGTGGGTGGAATATTGACGCTAACGGCAATGCCGAGGTCGGTACGCTCCATGTCCGTGACACGCTGGAGGTGGACGAGTTGCGCATCAACCGTCAGCAGGCGCAGGAGGGTGACACCATTTTCTCCGACAACGACCAGATACTGGACGTTGAGGAGCATGTTGACGAGACGGACGGCAGCACCTCATACGTGCTAACCCTGAAAGAGAAGTGGGAAGGGTACTTTACCGCTCAGATGTACGGCAATATCCTGCGTGGCAAGATTAACACCCTCGCCGCCAAGGAGGCTGGTGTCAGCGACTACTCGGAGGACACCGAGGGGCAGGAGCGGGACAGCGGTCGGAATCTCTACTACACGTCATTCATGACCGTCACAGCGACACACAACACGACACCATCATTACTTGGAGTGAACCAGATACGTGTGGTGCTCTGGGGTGATGATGACGTGCCCATGTCAAGGAACTTTCCACCGTGCGCTATGATGACTATAGCGAGATGGGGATGTGTGGACTATTCCGACGAGTATGTGGACGATCCCTCCTATGAAGCCGTCAAGTCGGATATTAAGCGCAGGCAGCAGTTGTTTGTGCTATCGTCCAATGACGGACGCATCACAAAACTGGTCGGTGTCAGCAAGCCCATACTGGAGGACGGCAATATAGGGGCGACATTCGGCACGCTTCCTGAGTTCGTGAGGAACAACAACCCCGAGGTGGCGAAGAGAGTCATCGAGGGTCGTGACTACCTATATGCGCAGGGGGTCGTTGTCGGGGACTTCATACAGACCGACATACAGGGAGTACCGATACCTACCGTCGTCAACGTGGGTGACTGGGTGGACGGTGCGCAGATACAGGAGCCGTCCGTCGGTAATGGCATCTACCTGTCAGGCGAGTTCAATGAGCAGAACCAGCGTTACGAGACGCATGCCGTACGGCATCGCAACGGCACATGGAAGTGCCTGATGCACCAGCCCGTCAAGTCTGGTGGCAGCACCACTTACTATGAGCCGAAATGGAACTCCCCCTATTGGCAGTTGATAGACGGTGACGGACGCAAAACCATAGAGTTCTCGTCATCCAACGGCTACTCTTTCCGCAGAGGCGTGGTCAATACAGTGATAACCCCACACCTGTTCTACGGCAACGTTGAGATCTCGGACGATATAGCAACGGAGTTCTGGTGCTGGAATCGCAGCACACTCAACACGGATACTGGCGAGTACGAACAGGACGAGCAGGACTTGGTATGGAATACGCAGCACGTTCAGATGAAGACCTTGAGTCTCTCAAATAATGACATGCCTATCGGATGGTCACTCAAGCGGAAAGCGATATTCACATGTTGCGCAACGATACTTGACGGCTTAGATACAATCACAATAGAAAATTATATAACAGTATGAAAAGAGTAAAGATAACGAATCCGGCGGTCATTAACACAACTCTGTCACCACTGACCGAATCGTTCCGCATCGAGGGTAACGCCACATATCAGCAGTGGTACTATAACATCGACGGGACTTTCAAACCAGACAGACAGATAACGCCGTTACTGCTGTTCCCCCGTATATCCGTGTATGACCCCGAGAGCAGACAGGCCTATACCCCCCTAATAGTACAGCCTACAGAATGGGCTTACAGACAGGGGAGCAATGACACATGGCACACCATCGAGGTCACGGAGAGTTCCGAAAACGCAAGCACTGCCGACTATGTTATGAGAAGCGACTTCTCATTGCTTGTCCGTAAGAACGCCCCCTCGCAGTCACCTGTCGATATCAGATGCACTCTGTGGTACGAAGACCCTCGCCTGCCGGGACAACTGTATAGCGTTACTCCGGATGATGTTACACTTGCCACCAACACGGACACGAGCGTACTATATCCAGACATACTGTTGGACTGTCCTCCTATGAGGAGGTTCAACGTCATCGATGACAGCGTATATGACGGAACGGCAAAAATGCTGAAGGGACTGATGACGTTCCAGTGTCGTGCCGTCAAGAACCTGACTGATGTCAGTAGCGGCACATATTTCGTGTGGTATATCCGCGAGAACGGAACTGAGGTTCTTGCCGAGAGCCACCCTTGCTACGTCAGCGGACAGAACACACAGACACTGACGGTAGACGTGATGTACTCGGAGTATATCACGGTCGTATGCCGTGGCAAACAATCCTCAACATCGACGGTGTTCTTCCCGTCACAGGCAGTAAGTGGGGTGTCCTGGGAGATACCCAACGTCGATGCCATCACAAGACCGTTGAACGGCACTACCGTTGACAGCGTTAATAGACAGATATTCTTTGACACCATCCTCAATATGAAGCGTGGCAATAAGATATCCATTCTTGATGATGACACGAAAAGGGCGCACTTCCTGTTCAACTGGAAGCGGCGCAAGGCTAACTCCTCGGTGAAGACGGACTGCGGCTGGGGCAGCGAGATCAGGATTCCGTCATCGGACATGCTTGATTACAACAAAATCGGCTCTCAGGTCTTTGCCGATGTGTACCTAAAGGGCGCATACGAGGCATTGACGCAGAACGGTGCTGTTGTAACGCAGAACGGTGAGACAGTTTATGAACGTAAATAGATATAAAAAAATGGCAATGGATTTGAGATTCTACGTTGTCACGGAGGAAGTGGCACGCAGGGCTGGTCTTGAAGACCAGCGTTACAGGACGAAGGATGGCAGGTACATCCTTGACAACAATGACTTGGGACGTATCGCCTTGACATCCGACGAGTACATCAGCGGACTACATGGTGTAGAGGTAATCAGCAAAGAGGATGCGAAGAACATGATAGCAGAGGGAGGCTATACCATTGTCTCCGCACAGGGTAATAACGAGACAACTAATGACAAGGAGGACGGACAATGAGCGGCATAGGAGGAAGAATAGCCATCAGTCTTATAGATGACGGCTCGCAGATACACTCACTGTTAAGGAGTACAATGACTTTGAATCAGTCGTGGACAGGCAATGCGGCGAGTCCTGACTGGTCTGGCAACAACAATCCGATAATATACGCGGACATAAGGAACGGAGTGACACCTTTAGATGCTGTAAGCAATGTCAAGTGGTCGTACAACGGAACAGAGATTACATTCAATTCCAATAACATCAGCACGAACGCTGGTATTTCGGGGGTGTTCCAGAAGATAACCCACAATAGCATGCCTGCTCTGAAGATTATAGGCAACCTTGCCAAGAGTGACAGTGTGAACGAGAGCGTCGTTGCTCTCAGCGGCAGTGTTGTTGTAGACACAGCCGTGCTCCCGGTCTACGCCACAATCAACATCAGGTTGTCGTCATTCGCTCAGAATGGTGGTTATGACGCATACATCGACTCTGTTGACGGACGCTTCGCAATAGAGAATGACGGTGATACGCTCTATCTCTACAATGTTCTCAAGCAGGCTGGAGTGAGTGATGTCGCAACGGTTCAGGCAAGTGACTATATAGCCGAGTTTTACATCAACGGTGTGCAAGCGGCTTCGTCTAAGGTGACAACCCAAACGATAGGCGGATCAACATACTATCAACTCACCGTCGGGGACAGTGACATCCTCGATTACGCCATCATCGAGTGCAAATGCTATAAGAAGACAGCCGGAGCGAAGGGCGCATACATCATGTCCTCCTTCATAGAGGTCAACGATATATCCGACCCTGAGATGATGTATATCAGTTCTACAGTCGGAGGCACAGGCATACCGTCATCACAGACCACGGAGACTGGTGAGGGCAACGACAACAGTATTCACGCAGGTCAGTACGTCGACTACGATATATGGGTGGCAACATCGACTGACGTGACAGATGTGAACACCATGTTCGCACATTATTACATACAACTGCTGACTGCACAGAAGGAGGTGTATATGGGAGAGGTTGCCAATGCAAATCTTGGAACCCCTATAGCAAGCGGAAGTTTCAAAGGCTACCGCAAGATGCTGTCGCCCTCAACCATATTCCCGTCCATCACGTCGGGGCATGGTATGTGCCGCATCACGGCGGAGCATGTCAAGACGCTTGGTCGCAAGATGAGCGGCTCCGTAATAGCGTCAGATGTTGAACTTACGGAGAGTATGTAATGCCAGAGAAGAGAACCATATCAGGATGTGTCAACATCTCGCTTGTCGAGGACGGTGTGACCTATCAGATAGAGGCATCTGTCGGTAGTGTCACCATTGCGTCCAATGCGACAGGCGCGACTCTCACGACAACTGTCCGTTTCTACTCCAAGGAGGGCAGCGCAGACCGTGCCGCCCTCTCCTGCTACTCTTGTGTCTTCAAGAAGAGCGGCAGCACCTATACCCGTGTGACATCTGAGTATAACAGGGCATACAACAGCAAGCAGTCCAGTGGTACTATCAGCAATCTCTCCGTCGGCACTTCTGTCAACGCAGTTGCTGTGTGTATCTACGCATATCCCTCACAGGCTCATGAGGGCTACCTTTACGAGTTTGAGATACCTGTGTACAAGTCTGGCGACAAGGGAGACAAAGGAGACACTAACAAGCGTATGCCATATTACGCAGGAAAACTGTCAGAAGTCAAAGGAACGGTGATTGTCGCAAACGACCACAGCACGCCATACGTTGACGTGGAGACAGGGACGGAAGACCATCCTGTATGTTATATCTACGTCGGTGCGAACACGTCAACTGGCAAGACTTACCCGTCAACTGCACAAGCATACTCCAGCAGTTCGGAGTGGGAGATAATGACATCAGACTTCAAGTGGCTTATGACGCAAGCCGTGTTCACACTTTTCGCAAATGTTGGAGGCTTTATTATCAACGGTGATTACTGGATTTCCAAGTACGGAAACCTGTACCACAAGACCAACGGCAGCGTAACCACTACGGTTATAGATGCGGACAATGTTGGCACCTTGTATGGTGGTGCTGTAGCCTATACTTATTTCGATGAGACTGACCCGATGGCGGACACTGACATTGACGAGGGAGCCTATAAGTTCCGACCAACCAAGGTCATCAATGCCGTCAGCGGCGAGGAGTATATGGCTGGAGGCAAGATACGTGTCAGTGCCAACGGAGATGTCGATATCTCTGAGGAGGTGAGGGTGAAGGCTTTGGAGTCAGTAGCCGCCAACGGAATAAAGACCCGAATCTCTGGCGGTATAATGCAGGTGTTCGGACTGGCTGGTGTCGCCAACTGGGTGTTCGGTGTCGATGATAACGGCAGTGCTATACTTGAGTATCACAACAATGCGGGTCAGAGGCTCTATGACCTCGGTGCGACTGGACTGGCGGAGATTACGAATATAGAAGAGACCGTCAACCTTAAAGAAGACTTGTATTTCCCGAGCGAACTCCGTTCTTTCAATACGCTTGACGGGTCTGTCATCTCAACGATTTACGCTAACCAGAACTTGTATAAGAACATTTTCAAAGAAAAACCGAATATTACTAATCTCTATTGGTATGGCGCGAGGAAAACCAAGACCGGCAGTTCCGTAACTTACTATGCAGGAGTGTATGCGTCAACAGTGGCAAAGGCAGGGGCGGCTGACAATAAGGCATTCTTTGCCATTGCCGACATAGAGAACGGTGTATTCGCAGGAGGTGTCTATTTCGATGTTGGCTACCAAATCCTGCTGTTTGACAATGATACATGGAACAGGCTTGCTCAGGATCAGCAGGCAGCCGTCAAGGCGACGTACTATACCCCATGGGCAAGTTTTTATCCCACATCGGGAGCATATCGTTTCGTCTGGGGTGTATTCCCTATATATGTGAGACAGTTACGGCTCATACGCTCAGGAACTGGTGCAACGTCATTTATATACATTTTAAGCAACTATAAATTCTAATTCAAATAAAAGAAAGGAAAAAATATGGAAACAAAAGCAGCAATGCAACAGGTCATCAATTCATTGACCGCAACAACGTCGCCAAACGACACGGACATCCTACAGTTACACAACAACGCAGGGCTTCCCTCTTCCAAAGTGACAGTCGGCGGCTTAAAAGGGAAGATGGCTGAGACAATCCACAGACGGACGAGACTTACGAACTTCGACCTTAACGTTTTGAAGCAAGCCGTTATAGACCAAAATCTTGAGAAATACGGACTCAAGGTAGGCGACCAAAAGACTATCAACGGACACACCTACGTTATCGCTGGGCTCAACTGCATGAAAGGTACACACAATTACCGTGCCACAGCCAATCACGTAGGTCTCATCGTTATTCCGCATACTACTCAAGCATGGAATGCGAGTGGCAAGACAAATGAGGGTGCTGACGGGCGTGGTGAAGGATACCTGAATAGTGACTTGCATTATTACCTCGAAAATACTCTCTTACCGCTTGTAGAGACAGACCTTGGTGCGTCCAACTTAATCGGACACGCAAAGATTCTGACGAATGCAGTCAATACGACAGGGACGAACAGACTTGGGTCAGCGACAGGGTGCTCTTCTGGCTGGACTTGGGAGCAGGACTGTAAGATTTGCGCATTGTCGGAAGTACAAGTGTATGGAAGTATTGTATGGTCGTCGAGCGGATATGATACAGGCGAGGCGTGCAGACAACTTGACGTGTTCCGTGTATATAATCACACGGAGATATTCGGCAATGAATACCCGTGGTTAAGGGACGTGGTTTCCGCTTCCGATGCCGCTCGTGCGTACGGCCACGGTGGCGCGATCTATACCGCTGCTTCGCTTGCCCTTCATGTCGCTGCGCTCATCCTCTTCAAATAAGAGGTTAATTAATCATTGCAGCCCCCTCGTGGGGCTGCGTATCAAGTGTATAATGTAACAATAATATGAGTGTTGTAAAATCAAAGAGAAACAAAAGTGGTATTGAGTTCGAGATGATTCTTTTTCAACTTGTAGATGGAATTGATAATCTCGTTGAGCACGATTTTTACGCTGAGGGAATGCTTGCCATCAAGAATAAGATGTTTCTTGACATGAGAAGCAGGGCGTTGGAAGATTTAACGGATAAACTGGTGTTCTATATCAAGATAGCCAACTCAATATATCCGCAGTGTATCGCTGAGTGGGAAGAGCGACGTGTAGCGCAAGGGAAGGCTATCGGAACTTGTTACGCCATTCTGACCAATATGCAGCGAATCATGATGCGTCTCAGGATTCCCGACAATAAATACACACTCGACATTCAGAACATTATGCGCATGATAAACAGCCTTAAAGCGTGGCGAAAAAGTGACAACAAACTGAAAACGAAATTAGTACAATAAAGATACAGGTATGACTCTGAAGGTGGTTTCCGCTTCCAATGCCGCTAATGCGAACAACAACGGTAACGCGAACAATAACACTGCTTCGAATGCCAATCATGTCGCTGCGATTATCCCTCTGCGCTCCCAATGGCTAACGACATACAAATGTCAAAACAAAAAGCCAGCTAAGAGGATAAGGAGAGTCAGACCTTCTGCCCTTTGGCAGTAAATAAGCAGGGTGACGCTGCCTGATACGTCAGATGTAGCTATCAGCACCCTGCCACTTTTAAAGTAAAATATGGCAACACTCGAACAACTGGTAGAACTGGATAAGCTGAATGAATGCACCGTTGAGTGCACGAAACAGAGCCGCTGGAAGGAATCCACCCAGCGTTATTTTGCTGATATGCTTACGAGAAACATACAGTTGCAAGACGATGTACTGCATCACCGATACAAAGTGTCTCCTACAATAGACTTCACTATTAACGAGCGTGGGCATATCCGTAATATCGAAGCTCCAGTCGTAAGAGACAGAGACTTACAGAAGTCGATGATGAAGAGTGTGCTCACTCCGTCATTACGACCTTATCTTATTTACGATAACTACGCATCACTGAAACAACGTGGTACAGCATTCGCCCGTAAGCGTTTCGAGATAATGCTACGTCGCTTCATCAGAAAGAACGGAACAGACGGATATATCCTGCTTGGCGACATCGCTAAATACTTCGAGAGCATCAGCCATGAAACTTTAAAACAAATAATTGCTCCGAGACTGGTCAACGAACCGCAGGAGGTAATAGATTTAGTGCACTATATGATTGACACCAGTTCGCACAGCGATTATGGACTGAACCTTGGCAGTGAAGCACCGCAAATCTTCGCAGTGTATTACATGAACCCGATAGATATATACATTAAAGTAGTCCGTGGTGTAAAGTTCTACGGACACTATATGGATGATTTCTTTAGTCTTGCTACAACAAAGGAAGAATTGGCGGAATTGTTAGATGATATTAAAGGGAAAGCAAAGGATATACATCTGAGTATAAACAGCAAAAAGACACATATAGTAAAACTCAGTCATGGATTCACTTTCCTACAGGTCAGATACACGATAACCAAGACGGGAAAGATTCTGAAACGCCCGTCACGTAGCAAGATAGTCCGTGAGCGTCGCAGACTAAAAGCATTCCGTCGTATGTATGACAAGGGGCAGATGACAAGAAACGACATCTTTAACTGCTATCAGTCGTGGAGAGGCTCATTAATACGAGAACATAACGCTTGTCGCGATATCGTTACAAGTATGGATGCTCTGTATCAAAGCCTTTTCCCTGTTCGTCAGAAAAGAGAGAAACCGAGTCGCAAGCGAATGGTAAAAGCGATTAACCATGAGGCAGAGACGGAAGATTTAGAATATTGTTTAACATTAAAATAGTAAGATTATGAACGAAGACAAGAACTTTGACAAGCGTAATGCTTTGAATGCAGAGTTAGCATCGCTAATGAGCGGATTGAGTGCTAACACGTCACCAATCGGAGATTGGAAAGTAATTAAGGTGTACGAGGCACGCATGTTAGGCAAGGAAGACCCCTACGACATGGAGGAACTTGCAGCCGAACGACAGGCAGTACGTGACCGTATCAACGAGATTCAGAAAGAATTGAAGAAACTGGACTAATGAAGAGGATTTTAGATTGGTTCGCAGGATTAGGCAAGGACAAGATATTGCACGATGACTTGGTGTTTACAATCTCCTTGCTTGCCGCCTGTGTATGCAGGCTGATAGTCAGCAAGGAGTGGTATAAGATAATCGCATGTGCTTTCTTCGCTGGCTTCATCGCAGGTGTGGCGAAGGAAATCTATGACGAATGGAAGTACAAGGGTGCTGACGAGCGTGACTGGGCGGCAGACATCTGCGGTCTTGTGCGTGGCACTATATTCTCATTATTGTTAACAATATAAACACAAACACAATTATGGAAAAGTACAAAGGATTCATTTATTTTGCTCTGATATGCCTGTATATCTTATGCACAATCGGAGGTATCGGGTATGCCTGATACAATCACACATATCTCATTGCAGTCGGTGTGGCAGCCGTCGCTTTGATGGCTTTGCCACAAGTTGTCAAATATATATATATATCAGTTTTGTAGGATTGTAGGACGGTAGGATGAGAATTTAGAGCACTCCATGGTAATTAACGAGAAGGTCATTGGCTTCCTGAATATCTTTTGGTGTATATATGTCCGTGATAAGGATGGAAGAGTGTCTCGCTTGATCCCTTACAGACAAGATATCTGTATTAGCCTTCAGCATGTTGGTTATTCCTGTATCTTTCAGAGAGTAGAACTTGTACTGAGGAGGAAGCCCAAGGTCCTTCCTGATCCGTGAGCTCCAGTAGTCTCTGAACGCCTTCTCGCTCCTGTATTTTTCTCCTGGGACAAAGTCGTCACTAAAAAGGTAGTAGTTCCCAGGATGTCTGAAGATCTCGTTTTCTATCATCAGTCTCATTACATGATCAGGAATCGTTACCGTCGCATCGCACCTGTTCTTTGTACTGTTTCCGTGAAGCTCGAGGGTTTTTCTCTTGACAGATATGTCCCCAATTCGTATGTAACTCATCTCGTGCGGACGAACGAACATGTAATGGAGTATGTAGCATGCGAGCAGGTAATGTTTGTTTTTCTTCAAAAGATAATCCCGCAAAGCCGCCAGAACTCCGTCAGGAATCACAGACCGATCCTTTCGACCTCCTCGGATCTTTATACCCGCAAAACTCTCCGACGGGTCTCTCGGGACATACCCCCTTTCCGTTAGATAGTGGCAAAAAGACTTGATCCATGTTAGATAGTTGTTTCGGGTACGTATTGTGTCGTTCCTCTCGACCAAGACGTAATCCAGGAAGTCGGATATCACGTATCTGTCGAACTGATAGGTGTAAAAGACGTTCACGTTCTTTTCCTCCCTCCATTCCAATAGCATCCTCAGGCGACTGGTATATGATGCGTAAGTCTCAGCGCGAAGGTTATCCTCCCTCAAGAGTTTCATAAGGTAATCCCTATACTTGTCACATACTTCGAGGAATGAGGAGTATTCTGTCGGTCTCATCTCCTCAACCCATGGGTTCCACCCTCGCATAAGTTTCTCTGTCAGCCTTCTGATAAGATCTTCTCCGTACTTACGTTGATCTCGCTTCCCCTTTACATGACCCAGCATGAATTTCTTGGTTCTGAATTCACCCCTGGACGGATCAAAGGCGACCAGAGACACGTAACACTCTGATTTCTGGTGAAACACTGGCTGCTTCCAGCCTACAATCTCATCAATTGCGCTCTCGCGCGATGTTTTGACATAATTTTTTTTAGCCATACATTAATTTTTCATGCATGACTGTGTTAAATGAATAAAGTTATTTGTCAATTTTCGGTTTTCACCGATTTTTCGCCGACTGTCAGTCCTCCGACAAACACAAAACCGCCCTGTTTAAAGGCGGTTAAGTTGTTCTTAGTCGGGATTACTGGACTCGAACCAGCGACCTCGCGCCCCCCAGACGTGTGCGCTACCAACTGCGCTAAATCCCGATCCTTTTGAAGTGATCTCTTTCGAAATCGTGTGCAAAGGTACTGCTTTATTTCTGTATTTGCAAATTTTTAACTGACTTTTTTTACTTATTCAGGCAATTTGAAGTACCTTTGTGTCGTTAAATATAATGATTATAAAATAGGTACGCAAGAATGACACAATATTCAATTACGGCACCCAGCCATCTCCAGCACACCGCTAAACTACCTGCATCAAAGAGTATCTCCAATAGAGCATTGATTATCCATGCTCTGTCGGGAGGCAGCATCCTGCCAGACAACCTTTCCAACTGTGACGACACCGAAGTGATTGTGACAGCTTTGAAAGACAATCCTTATGAAATCAACATCAAAGCCGCGGGCACAGCCATGCGTTTCATGACCGCCTGTCTCGCTGTAAGAGATGGAGAGGAACATATACTGACTGGTACAGAGCGGATGAAGCATCGTCCAATTGGTATCTTGGTAGATGCGTTGCGTTTCCTTGGTGCCGATATCGAGTATGTAGGTGAAAAAGGGTTCCCCCCACTCCGCATTCGTGGTAAGCGACTGGAAGGTGGTCTTCTGGAGGTCCCTGGTCATATCAGTTCACAATATATCTCCGCTTTACTGATGATTGGTCCCGTCCTTGACAAAGGACTAACACTACGTCTCATAGGCGACATCATCTCACGTCCCTACATCGACCTGACATTATGGACGATGCGGGAATACGGGGCTGATGCGGAATGGAGTGATTTTGAAACCATCGAGGTACATCCGAAGCCCTATCAGGAGCGTCCTTACTATATCGAGAACGACTGGAGCGGCGCTTCCTACTGGTACGAGATGATGGCTCTATCGAAAGACAAAGAATCCACAGTTCGTCTGGAAGGCCTGATGGACGGGTCTAAGCAAGGTGACTCTTCCCTGCGTTATATCTTCAGCCTGTTGGGAGTGAAGACACTATTCAAGACCAAGCAACAAGGGGTGCCTACCACTATCACCCTCCGGCAGTCAGGACACTGCGTACCCCGCTTGGAATATGATTTCGTCAATGCTCCTGACCTTACCCAGACATTTGTCGTAACCTGTGCATTGCTGAATGTGCCTTTCCATTTCCGTGGACTTTCAACTCTTAAAATCAAGGAGACCGATCGTATTGAGGCACTTAAGAAAGAGATGCGCAAACTAGGGTATGTCATCAAGGATGTCAATGACAGTGAGCTTATATGGGACGGAGAGCGTTGTGAGCCTGACCTGCAGAAAGGCATCGACACCTATGAGGACCACCGTATGGCTTTAGCTTTTGCCCCCTGTGCCTGTAGTATTGGGAACATTCTCATCAATCATCCACAAGTGGTCAGCAAGTCCTATCCCAACTACTGGGAAGACCTGTGCAATGCACAGTTTAAAGTAGAGAGTTCAGAGTAAAGCATTTTTATGACGTTTGCCCTCATCATCATAGGTTCCATTATAGCACTCGGTGTGATTGCCGCCCTTCTCTCATGGGGTGACAAAGATGAGCCTGTCGTTAAGAGTGAAGGCGACTGTAGTTCATGCAGCAGCAGGGCAGAGTGCAAGCTCGCCGACCTTGTGAAAAAAGGTGAGAGGAAAGAAGAGAAAGGAGAATGTAACGAAAGCCGCCACAGTGTCTTGGGTGTGATATTGGTGTTCTCTCTCCTCTTACCTCTCTCCTCCTTCCTCATGACCAGCTGCTCTACTAAGAAAAACACAGCAAGTACCCGATGGTGGCATTCATTCAATGCCCGCTATAACACCTACTTTAATGGTTCTCAAGCATTCATCGAGGGCAGTCTGGAGAAGGAGAACGGTAACAAAGACGATCATACACAGTTGATTCCACTATATACGGTTGCCAACAAAAACAGCAAGGCACTTGGCAGTGGACAGTTTGACCGTGCCATCGAGAAGTCAGAAAAAGCCATCCGCCGACATACCATCAAGGCACGTCCTGTATGGAAAAAGTCACGAAGGAAGACCCAGAAAGACATTGAGTGGCTGAACCGCCGGGAATACAACCCCTTCCTCTGGCGTGCCTGGCTGTTGCTGGGCAAGTCACAGTTCCAGAAAGGTGAGTTTGAGGAGGCATCTGCTACCTTCGGCTATATGGCACGACTGTATCAGACACAGCCTGTCATCCTGGCACGTGCCAGAGCGTGGCAGGCAAAATGCTATGCGGAGATGGACTGGCTCTATGAGGCAGAGGACCTGATTACCAAACAACGTCGTGACTCCATCCCCAGTCGGGCTGCGGCAGACTGGGACTATACCCTTGCCGACTACCATATCCGTAGTGAGCACTGGCCGGAAGCAGTCACTTTCCTCCGCAAAGCCATCAAACATGAACGACGCAGGAAACAGCGTGCCCGTATGTGGTTCCTGATGGGACAGATAGAGTCGTTGCAAGGACACCGTCAGGAGGCATATGATGCCTACCGTCATGTCATCCGTCTCAGTCCACCCTATGAACTGGAGTTCAATGCACGTATCGCCCAGAGTGAGGTGATGGCAGCCACAGATGCCAAGAACACCATTAAGAAACTACGCCGCATGGCTGCCTCAGACAACAACAAAGACTATCTCGACCAAGTATACTATGCCATTGGTAATGTCTATTTGGCACAACATGATACCCTCCAAGCCATTGCCGCCTATGAGAAAGGTAACAAAGAGGCGACACGAAGTGGTACGGAGAAAGGTGTGCTGCTGTGGCAATTAGGAAACCTTTACTGGCAACAAGAGAAATACAGTGACGCACGGAGGTGCTATGGGGAGGCTATCGGTCTTCTAGACCAAGACCGCCCGGGTTATAAAGAGCTGGCACAGCGATCGAAGGTGCTTGACGAACTGGTACCCTATACAGATGCCATTCATCTACAGGACTCCCTCCAGGTATTGGCGAACATGCCCGAGGCAGAACGTAACAAAGCCATTGACCGTGTCATAGAGGCTCTTATTAAGAAAGAAAAAGAGGAGAAGCGCAGGCAACAGGAAATGGAGGCGGAACAGCAACAGATACAGAACGGGGGAGATAACATGCCTCAGCCACAAACCACTAACCGCCCCGTCACTCCGACTACCCCACAGAGCAATCTCTGGTATTTCTATAACCCTCAGGTTGTTGGTCAGGGAAAGCAACGCTTCGAGCAGCAATGGGGAAAGCGCCCCAATGCCGATAACTGGCAGCGCTCCAACCTCACCGTTCTCAAGCTAGACGCAGGAGATACAGAGAATCCTGAGGTTCCGGATAGTCTGGAGAATGTGGAGAGTCCAGAGATCTCTGACTCTCTCGCCACCACCCCCGACAGTATCTCCTCTGACCCTCATACCCGTGAGTACTACCTGGCACAAATACCATTCACAGAGGAACAGAAAGCCGCCAGCGATGCCATCATCATGGAATCATTGCTAAAGGCAGGTATCATCCTCAAAGACAAACTCGACAACCTGACTCTCAGTCACAAGATGCTCTACCGACTCGTCAACCAATATCCTGATTACGAGCATAACGACGAGGCATGGTATCATCTCTACCTTATCTATGCCCGTCAAGGAAGATGGGCGGAGGCGGATATGGCACTCGAACAGATGAAGCAGCGACATGCGGAAAGCCAATGGACCATCCTACTCTCCGATCCTTATTATGCAGAGAACCAACGTTTCGGACAACATATCGAGGACTCGCTCTATGCTGCCACTTATAATGCCTTCCGTGAGGAACGATATAAAGAGGTGGAGACGAATGTGAGACTGTCGGCAGAACGATTCCCTAACGGAGAGAACCGCGCCAAGTTCCTGTTTATTGAGGGACTGAGCCTGCTCAACAACAACCATGCGGACAGCTGTGTGGCACGGATGCGCCAGATCGTAGAGCAATATCCACAAAGTGAGGTCAGCGAGATGGCAGGACAGATCGTGAAGGGTGTACAACAAGGAAGGAGGCTACAAGGCAACAGGATGACAGCCGCGGATATCTGGCGACAGCGTCAGAACCTGGAGAATCCCAATGACACCTCTGCGATCGACACGCTCAGTACTCAGCGCGATACCCGCTATACCTTTATCCTCGCCTACTCACCCGACAGTGTCAACCAGAATCAGCTGTTGTATGATATCGCGAAATACAACTTCACCAGTTACCTCGTCCGTAACTTCGATATCAATATCGATACCGACGGACCTATCAGCCGTATGATGGTAAGCGGTTTCCGCAGCTATGACGAGGCACTGCAGTATGCCCACCAGCTCTTCGCCAACTTACAGATGAAGCAACGGCTTGCCGGATGTAGGCAAATTATCATCAGCGACCAGAACCTGCCGTTGCTGGGTACGGTCTTCAGTTACGACGACTACGACATCTTCTTCCATGAAGAACTGGCTCCCGTGGAGGTCACCAAGCAACAATTGCTCCTACAACCTGACACCATTGTGGAGGAACCTGACGAAGAGGACGCACCGCCTCAGCAACAACAGAATGACGATGACGACCTCTTCAACTCAGACGCACCTCCACAGAACGTAGAGCCTGTCGACTTCCCTGACGATTTCTTCAGATAGTTTTTAGGGAAAAAGTACACCATAATAGGGGAAGATTTACCCGTCGTTCTCCCTACACGTAATTTTTCAAACCCTTGTCACCGTTGCCGCCTTGCAAAAGTATTTGATTGTCAAGCGATTGCAGGTGACAAGGACGAAAAATCGTTGCCGCTAGTTGCCGCTAAATACCGTTTTTGCCCCTAAAATGGAGTAAAAAAACGTGGTTGTACCCCCATACTGATGATTGTTTTTGGGAGAGAGAAGGCACTCCGATCGATTATTCCAAGCATTGGGATCAACCATCCCAGGCATAGGGATCTTTTATCCGAACTAAGGGGATAACTTGTTCCACCCTATGGAACAAGTTATTCCACCCCATGGAACAAAGTGTTCCACCCTATGGAACAAACAGGAAGGTGGCACCTCCGTGGGAGTAAGGTGAATACAGATGGATGGCTATTTTATTCATCTCTTTTTCTTTTAGTTTACTTGTTTATTTGATTTATTATTCAAATAAGAACCTCACAGTCTCTTCAAACTCATCAATTGCCATCCTCAACTTAGGGTTGTCCTTCCTTACAATATCACTAGCCTTGATACTTATCTCATAGTCTACTCCATAGTCTGTATGGAAATAGTACAAATGGGGAAATCCTTCTATTTGAACAACAGAATAGGGAGCTTTACGATTAACGTTTTCTATGTTTACAACTCCAAACAATAGGGCGAAAAGTTCAACATTCATCCTGCGAGATAGACACAGGGGATTAGCTTTTTATTCCGATGCCTCCTATCTCAGTAAATTCACTGAATTTGGTGAGTAAATTCACTAAAATTTACTTTCATAGGAGATAGTGGCGTCAAAAGGGAACGGCATTTAGCGGCAACTAGCGGCAACGATTTTTCGTCCTTGTCACCTGTAATCACCTGATTATTAAACAGTTTTGCAAGGCGGCAACGATTGCAAGGGTTTTAAAAATTTCATGTAGGGAGGGGTTAGTTGGAGGTTAGTGAGAGAATAGTTGGAGGTTGAGTCAACCTCCAACTATTCTCAATCCCTTTGTACAAGGGCATTTGAGCCACATCCAGTGGGAATGATAGATTCCCATGCTGGGAAAAAGTCGGAAGGTGCCGCCTTCTTCAGACAGGATATGGATGAAGAGTATACAGATGGTATGCTATCATGCTCAGAATATTTGCCCTTACAAGGGTTATATCTTAATTCCGAAAAAAACATAAACGAACCCGTGACTTGACATTGCTTCAACTCGTGAGTATTCATATCTATAGCCAATTCCGACAACACCTGCAAAATTTGACTTTCCAAGTCTTTGGTTAAGGGCAAGAGAGAGGTCATAGAATGTGTATTTCCAGTCCGGATTACCCAAAGTTCCTCCCATTTTTACTTTTAAAGGAATCGTGGTATTATCCCTATCTATGATGTTATAGACCAAGCCTCCGGATAAGCCTGTACTATTAAAGTAAGTTTTACTTTTATTTGCATGATAAGACAACATCTCGAAACTTCCCAATGCATAGATATTTCTATAAATACTGATGGCAGCGTCAAAGTTATAACCATGCATCGTCATCCCCTTATTACGAAAAGCCGTGAGTGCATTCACTTCTAAGTTCAACCTTACAGAACCTGGGCTTCCTTGTCCACATGCACCAGATGTACAAACTTCATCACCAGCGTGACAAGCCACAGAAGATAGTATGGTCATTAATGATATGATGGCTATTTTTTTCATCTCTTTTTCTTTTAGTTTACTTGTTTATTTGATTACTTAGATTTTGATTTCCGAGTGCAAAATTAAGAACGGAGGACAGAGATTCCAAACATTTAGCGTTGCAAAACGTCCTTGATGTTGCAAGCAAGAATCGATAATAACAGATTACGAATCAGCGTGTTGCATTAAATGCAACGCATTTGAAATACACTATTTTGCAACACTTTCAACGCTAAAAACTGCAAAAAATGCCATCTTTAAACAAAAAAGTCGTACTTTTGCACTAAATATGTAAGCAATGAGAATAACGATATATCTTTTAACTGCACTATTTTGCTTTATAACCACCTGCTGTCAACAAGACAGCATGATACAGCAATTAGTAGAAATAGACAGCATTGCTAACAAAGAAGGGGACACAAAAGCATTAGAACTTATTAATAAAATAGAGCCAGAAATGATTGACAACGAGGAATGCCTCGCCTATTATTGGTTTCTTAAAATAAGATCAGAGATTAGACTCCAAAAAAGGATTAAGTCAGCAGACCCTTTAGAAATACCTATTAATTATTACAAGCATTATCATAACTATAGTAAATTGGTATGTGCTTATGGCTATAAAGCCCAAATATTAACTAACATAGGTGATTTAAAGAATGCATCAACATCACTTAAAGAGGCAGAATTATTAATTAAGCATTTGCCAAACAATCCTGAATTAGCAAACTACATATATTATAACTTAGGTAACATAAATTATAAGGCAAAAGAATATGATTTAGCCCTCAAATATTGTAAACTATCACTTAAGGCTTCCTACCAAATGAATAGTAAACACAATATGGCATATGCATTGATGGGGATTTATAATATTTACGCTGATATAGATAATAAAGATTCTTCCAATTATTATCTACAAAGATGTATTTACCAACTCAATGACATACCAGAAAGTAATCGTTCCCCTTTTTACGCAAACATTGGCAATGCTTTCATCGACAAAGACATAAAACTAGCAGAAGATTATCTTAACAAGTCTGTGGAAATCAAACCTAATGAATTTGCTTACAGAGGTCTTGCCCGTATCTATTATAAAAAAGGAGAACGGGACAAGGCTGTTGAGATGTGGCACAAGGCTCTACAGACAGACAACCTATATCTGAAGACGGAAATACTTCAGGCATTTTACAATAGTCAACGGGAGGAAGGAGCTTATAAAGAAGCAAGTGAGACGGCAATGCAAATTGCCGAACTGAAAGACAGTATTGCCCAGAAAGAGAAAGACGAGGATATCCGGGGACTACAGGAACAGTTTGAGCAAGAGCAGAAACGGAAATCAGAGAAACATCTTTTCTATGTTGTCGTCTCTGCTATCTGCATACTCTTGTCGATAGCTACTGCTATTTCTGTTTACCTTCTCTATCGCAACACAAAAGGAAAGAAAAAGCTCGCAGAGACAATACGGCATCTTGAAGGATATCGTCACCAACTTAAAGTGTTGGAGCAAGAAGGAAAACCAGACAGCAAAGAGGTAGAGAGGCTGCATCAGAAAATAGCAGAGCTGCAAGCGAGACAGGGAGCTTTGTTACAGAATGGGAAAGAACGCTACGAGGAGATTGAGCAAGGGGGTACCACCCTACGATGGAGTCGCAGCGACTTCGATGACTGCATAGAATATTACAGGACTGTGGACGCTCCCTTTGTCACTCACATGGAACAAGACTACCGCCATTTATCTTCCAAGTACATATTCTTTGCACTAATGGAACACTTAGGGAAGACTGATGAAGAACTGCAGCACATAATGGCTATCAGCCAGAACACGATACGCTCTTACCGCTCACGAATTAATAAAGCACAGATTATCACCTCTTAATAAAAAATAATAAGTTATGACAAACGGACTATTACTTTGGGCTGACGACGAGATGGAGCTGCTCCGTCCACACCTTCTTTTCTTGGAGAAGAAAGGCTATGAGGTCGTCACTGTCACCAATGGAACAGATGCTATTGAGGAATGTCGCCAACACACTTTTGACTTGGTCTTGCTCGATGAGATGATGCCGGGCTTAACAGGATTGGAGACCCTTCAACGAATCAAGGAAATCCAACCTACCGTTCCCATCGTGATGGTAACCAAGAGTGAAGAGGAGGACATCATGAACCAAGCAGTAGGACAGAATATCGCTGACTACCTCATCAAACCTGTCAATCCCAATCAGATATTACTCACACTCAAGAAGTTTATCCATAGAAGGGAAATAGTGGCAGAGGTGACCCAGACAGCATACCAACAGCAGTTCCAACAGATGAGTATGCAGATGATGGACTGTAGGACATGGGACGATTGGACGGAAATGTATCGACAACTGGTACGTTGGGAACTGCAACTCTCTGCCACCGACTCTGCTATGGCGGATATGTTGCGGATGCAGAAAGAAGAAGCGAACATCGGCTTTGCCAAGTTTGTGAAGAAGAACTATATGAGTTGGCTGGGACAGCGGGAGATGATGATGAGTCCCGATGTCTTTAAACTGAAAGTATTCCCCACCCTCTCCACAGGAAAGAAAGTCTTCTTCATCGTCCTCGATAATTTCCGTTACGACCAATGGAAGACCATAGAAACAGAACTCTCAGACTTTGAAATTGACGAGCAACTCTATTGCAGTATCCTGCCTACGGCAACACAATATGCACGAAACGCTATCTTCTCCGGTCTGATGCCAGACCAGATAGCGCGCATGTTTCCTGACCTCTGGGTGGATGAGGATGAGGAAGAGGGTAAGAACCTCAATGAAGCACCCCTTATCCAGACACAGATAGACCGATACAGACGACACGACACGTTCTCCTATCATAAGATCAACACGACGGATGATGCGGAACGCTATATGAACCTGTTTCCCTCTTTGGAGAAGAACGACCTCAACGTGCTGGTCGTCAACTTTATCGACATGTTGTCACATGCCCGTACGGAGTCCAAGATGGTACGTGAACTAGCACACGATGAAGCCGCCTACCGATCACTGACCGTGTCGTGGTTCCGTCACTCCATCATGTCACAACTGTTGCGACAACTGGCGCAAACCGACTATCAGGTCATTATCACGACAGATCACGGTTCTATCCGTACTAATTCTCCCGTTAAGATTATCGGAGACCGCAATACCAATACCAATCTGCGCTACAAGCTCGGAAAGAATCTTTCCTATGACGACAAAGACCTTTTCGTCATCAAGGATCCACAAAAGGCTTTCCTGCCTTCTCCGAATATCTCTACAAGTTATGTCTTTGCCACGGGTGACAAGTTCTTCGCCTATCCCAACAATTACAATTATTACGTCACCTACTACCGGAACACCTTCCAGCACGGAGGTATATCGATGGAGGAGATGATCATACCATTCATCACACTAAAAGGAAAAAACAGATAATCTATGGAAATCAGAATAAACAGTTTAGACACCATCCGAGAGGCTGCTCGCGAGTTTATCAATCATATCGGAGAGGCACGTGTCTTCGCTTTCTATGGTAAAATGGGAGCTGGGAAGACGACCTTTGTGAAGGCTATCTGCGAAGAACTGGGGAGTGAGGACGTGATAACCAGTCCAACCTTTTCCATCGTCAATGAGTATGGGATTTCCAATCATAAAAAGTCCTCCCTCAACAGGGAGGATTTTGGAGGGCCTATTTACCACTTTGACTTCTATCGTATCAAAAAACTGGAGGAAGTTTATGATATGGGCTATGAGGAGTATTTCTATAGCGGAGCATTATGTCTGATAGAATGGCCAGAGCTGATAGAAGATATCCTACCCGATGATGCTGTTTGCGTCACTATAGAAGAACAAGCAGACGGGAGCCGGTTGGTATCTTGGTAAAATAAAAAGGCGAGGTGGGTTCCTCGCCTTTTCTCTTACAACAGAGACTCAAATTTCTCCTGGATCTTCGCTTTAGGTTGAGCACCGACTATCTTATCAACGACCTGACCACCCTTGATAAACACGATTGTCGGGATGTTACGGACTCCAAACTCCAAGGCAAGATCCTCATTCTCCTCTACGTCACATTTACCAACGGTAATACGGCCGTCGTACTCCTCCGCCAACTCGGAGATGACAGGACCTACCATACGGCAGGGACCACACCAAGTTGCCCAGAAATCAACTACTAATGGCTGATTGCCATTCTTCAGGTTCTCAAAATTCTCAGCTGTGATTGTTACTTCCATAGTCTGATTGCTTTAATATAATATTAATAATGTATAGAATATCTACTGCAAAAAGCATGCCATGAATACTAGTTTATCTTATAGTCCAGTGCCGGTGTCTGCTCGATGAAGTTCACAAGGACACTCTTGACATCCACGAACTTAGATGTGCTCCTCATCAGCACATGATTCTTACCTGTACTGTCCGCCATCTGGAAATACAGTTTGGTCCTCCCCGGGTTGGAGTTGATCAGTTCTCCCAAATCCATAACGATCTGATCGTCCAGCAAATCCGTGGTCATCATAATAGTGATACGGTCTATTGCTTTCTCTTTGACAGACTGCAACAGTTCCACATTTGACACCTTCAACTCTTTCTGATCACTAAACTGGAAGCGGGGAGCCATCTTACCCGTGACATAGACAGCTGCACCAAGAAGGAACTTACCGTTGAGGTTCAGCCAGTCATCTCCAAAGAGCATCAGTTCCCCTGAGCCCTCAAAATCCTCCAACGTGATAATACCCCATGGCTTGTTGTTCTTTCCGATACGTGTCTGTACATTAGTGACAATACCCCCCATTGTGACATCGTCACGATCAGTCATCGCCGCACAACGGTCTGCCAACTCGGCACAACGAGTGTTACACAGATTATTAAGCACAATCTTGTATTCATCCAACGGATGGGCAGAAAGATAGATTCCCACATAGTCACGTTCCTTGTTCAACCGTTCGATATCACTCCAGCGTGGAGCTTCCGGGATGGGAGGTGTCGCGATATCCACCTCATTTTCCCCACCGAACAAAGAGTTACGCATCTCCTGCTGCTCCATCTGGTATACCTGTCCATAACGCACCAAGGTATCGAGGAACACCTCACCCTTACTATTCTCCCCGAAGAAATTCTCACGGGGAATACCAAAGCTGTCGAAGCCACCACTCAAGGCAAGACTCTCAAACGCCTTGCGGTTGACACAAGAGAAATTGATACGCTGGGCAAAATCGAAGATACTCTTGTAAGGACCATTCTTCTCACGCTCATCAATGATGGCTTGTGCCACATTGTCACCCATTCCCTTGATCGCGGCAAGTCCGAAACGGATCTCCCCTTTCTTATTCACACCGAACTTCAGGTATGACTCATTGACATCAGGACCCAACGTGGCAATACCCATTGCCTTACACTCATCCATCAGCTTGGTGATCTCCGTAATCTGGTCACGACGACGACTCATAATTGCCGCCATGAACTCCGCAGGATAGTTCGCTTTCAGATAAGCCGTCTGATACGCTACCCATGAATAACAGGCGGCGTGCGACTTGTTAAAGGCATAAGAGGCGAAAGCCTCCCAGTCTGCCCATATCTTCTCAAGGATTTTAGGATCGTGGCCATTTTTCTTTCCACCCTCGATGAATTTAGGTTTCATAGCATCGACGATATCCTTCTTTTTCTTACCCATCGCCTTACGCAAGGCGTCACTCTCACCACGGGTGAAGTCAGCGAGCAGACGAGAGAGTAGCATCACCTGCTCTTGATAGACCGTGATACCATAAGTATCCTTCAGGTATTTCTCCATAACAGGGATATCATACGTTATCGGCTTCCGTCCATGTTTACGGTCAATGAAATCCGGTATATATCCCATTGGTCCTGGTCTATAAAGCGCATTCATCGCTATGAGATCCTCAAAGACAGTAGGCTTCAACTCACGTAAGTACTTCTGCATACCGTTCGACTCAAACTGGAAAGTACCCACCGTGCGTCCTTGCTGGTACAGTTCAAAGGTCTTAGGATCATCAATGGGAATATGGTCGAGATCGATGTCGATACCTCTGTGCAGTTTGATATTGGCACATGCCTCCTTCAACTCCGAGAGAGTCTTCAAACCCAGGAAGTCCATCTTGATCAATCCCGTTGACTCAATGACATGACCATCATATTGGGTACAGTTCGTCTTCTGGTCTTTGAAATCCGGGTCATCAGCAGTAGACACAGGTACCCAGTCGCTGATAGGATCACGACAGATGATAAAACCACAAGCATGGATACCCGTTCCCCGCACTGTGCCCTCCAGCATCTTGGCATACTTGATGGTATTGCTCAGAGCCTTATCAGGTGACGCCTCAGCTTCACGAAGTTTAGGTACAGCCTTGATGGCATTGACAAGATTCATTTTCGGAGTCTTACCGTCCACATCAGGCAAACGGTCTGGAATAGCTTTACACAAATCATTTGATACGGCAATAGGTACTTTCTCCACACGTGCCACATCCTTGATGGAGTTCTTAGTCGCCATCGTAGCATAGGTGATGATATGAGCACAGTTCTCATGACCATACTTATCCTCTACCCATTTCAACACCTTGCCACGTCCGTCATCATCGAAATCCGTATCAATATCAGGTAACGAGATACGGTCAGGATTCAGGAAACGCTCGAACAGCAAGTCGTATTTCAGCGGGTCTATCTTCGTGATACCCAAGCAATAAGCGACTACAGAGCCTGCGGCAGATCCACGACCAGGTCCCACCATCACGTCCAACTCATCACGTGCAGAATTGATAAAGTCCTGTACGATGAGGAAGTAGCCAGGGAAACCCATCGTCTTCATGATATGCAACTCAAAGCGGATACGGTCATCCACCTCTTTTGACAAAGGCTGAGGATAACGCTTGGCAGCCCCCTCATAAGCGAGTTTCGCCAGATAGTCAGCCTCGAACTTGATACGATATAGCTTGTCATACCCACCCAGCTTCTTGATTTTCTTCTCGCCCTCCTCTGGTGACAAGGGGTTCTCCCCATTCTCATCACTGGTGAACTCATCATAGAGCTGCTGCTCCGTGAATTTCTGACGCCACTGTTCCTCCGTTCCGAAAGACTCCGGAATGGGGAAGAAAGGCATGATCGGGTCATGATCCAGACTATAGATCTCTACCTTATCGAGAATCTCCAGTGTGTTAGAGAGTGCCTCAGGAACATCGGAGAAGACCGCATTCATCTCTTCCTTTGTCTTAAACCACTCCTGTTTAGAGTACAACATTCGCGTCGGGTCATCCAAGTCCTTGCCAGTCGACAAGCACAGCAGATGGTCATGTGCCTCCGCATTCTCCTGATCCACAAAGTGAGCATCATTCGTACAGACGAGTTTGATACCATACTCACGTGCCAGTTCTATCAACACCTTATTGGCTTTCTGCTGCAAAGGGAACGTCTCACGATTGGCACGGATGTTGGGGTCCGTCACCTCATGACGCTGGAGTTCCAGATAATAGTCATCACCAAAGAGACCATGATACCACTCTATCGCCTCACGGGCTCCAGCGATATCACCATTCAGAATCTTATGAGGCACCTCACCAGCGATACAGGCAGAGCAGACAATCAGTCCCTCATGGTATCTCTCCAAGTCGGCACGATCAGTACGAGGTCGCATATAATAGCCGTCCACCCAGGAGTTGCTGACCAGTTTGATCAAGTTCTTATAGCCTTTATAGTTCTTGGCAAGCACGATCAGGTGATAGCCACTCATATCCTCCTTGCCACGCCTCAACTCCTTGGCACCGTTACGAGACACATACATCTCACAGCCAAAGATGGGTTTGAAAGGCTCCAAGCCCTCCTTCTTACGCCCTTTGTTGATACCTCCTACATAATCATGGAACTCCTTGATACCGAACATGTCACCATGATCGGTAATCGCCATGCCTCGCATGCCGTTACCAATCGCCTTGTCCACCAGTTTCTTGATACTCGACTGACCATCCAGTATCGAGTAATAAGTATGTACGTGTAAATGTATGAAGTCTTCCATAAAGATATTCTTGCAAGTTTTGAGGTTCAAAGATACTGTGAAAAAATGAAATATCCAAAAAAAAATCCAATTATGAATTATGAATTAAGAATTATTTCGTATCTTTGCATGTTGAATGGAAACAAACCATATTACTACTCATGGGAGAAAGAATCCAGAAGATTAAGAGACTTAAGAAAATCAGAATACATCGCGAAGGCACTAGCGAACTGTTTTACAGTGCCATTGCCATCCTTATTATATGTACAGGATTATGGTATCTGCTATATGCCATCAGTCCAATGACCAGCCATATTGTCATGCCTTTTGTCTGTGCCGTTCTGGTGGCTGCATGGCTGATGACGCTGAACTTCTACCGTTGTCCTATACGATATTTCAATGGAGACACGGAGAATCTCGTCGTAGCCCCTGCCGATGGAAAGATCGTGGTGATAGAAGAAACAGAGGAGCATGAGTATTTCCACGACAAGCGTCTTATGATATCCATCTTCATGAGTCCGCTTAACGTGCATGCCAACTGGTTCCCTGTTGACGGCAAGGTGAAGTTTGTCAAGCACTTCAACGGCAACTACCACAAGGCCTGGCTTCCCAAGGCGAGTGAGGAGAACGAGCATGCCGACATCATGATCACCACACCCAATGGAGAAGACATCCTGGTGCGTCAGATCGCTGGTGCTATGGCTCGTCGCATCGTCACCTATGCCAAACCCGAGGAAGAGTGTTATATCGACGAGCATTTAGGGTTTATCAAGCTCGGCTCCCGCGTGGACGTGTTCCTTCCTGTTGACGCGAAGCCCTGTGTCATCATGAACCAGCCCACGACAGGTGACCAGACTGTTATCGCGAAACTGAAATAAACGATTGTTGATCATCATGAAAAAGCATATCCCCAATACGATTACCTGTTGCAACCTCATCTCTGGGTGCATCGCTACCTTTTGGGCATTCCAGTCTGACTACCAGATGGCATTGCTGTTCATCGTGATTGGTGCCGTCTTCGACTTCTTCGACGGTATGAGTGCTCGTTTGTTAGGAGTATCCTCTCCCATTGGCAAAGAGCTCGACTCCCTTGCCGATTGCATCACCTTCGGTTTTGCGCCCTCTGCCATCGTGTTCAGTTTTCTTTGCTCTTCTCATATCCATTTGCCGTATGTTCCCTTTTTGGCTTTTATCATGGCGGCATTCTCCGCACTACGTCTTGCCAAGTTCAATCTGGACGAGCGCCAGGCGTTAGGGTTCATCGGACTGCCCACCCCTGCCAATGCCCTCTTCTGGGGGTCACTCATCGCAGGAAGCGGTGAATGGATCGCAAACATACCATATGCCCCATACCTGATCTTGCTGGGAACATTCATCAGCTGTTATCTACTAATCAGCGAGATACCTATGTTCGCCCTGAAGTTCAAACATTGGGGATGGAAGGGTAATGATATCAAGTACATCTTCCTGCTCACTTGTATTCCACTCCTCATCTTTTTACAGATCAGTGGACTTGCCGCCATCATCGCATGGTATATCATCTTGTCGATCATGGCATCAAAACGACTCTAATAACTAAAATCTACATACTATGAAGGAGAATATGGGAGTCCTTGTCTTCGCGTTTTTTGTCATTGTCTTCATCCTCTTGCTGACAGGTGGGAAAATCATCCGTTATCTCAAGAAGGCAAAGCTGGATGCGAAGAAAGCCGCTGACGAGAAAGAGCAGAATTATCGTGATGAGACAGGACGCCAGCAACGCCAGTATCACTATAGTGGACAGACGGCTACTCCTAAGGGAGAAGCCAAGCCTCGTGCCGAACAGGAGAAAGAGACTGTGGAGGAGCCTATAGAGGTACACACCAGAACTGCTACTGGTGAGACCATTATCGACCGTCGTACGAGACGGGAGAATAAGAAGATCTACGAGGAAGCTGAAGGCGAGTATGTGGAATTCAGCGAGGAATAAGCTGCTGACTTAGAGTCAGCAACCCTGTCGACTGGAGTCAACAATGTTGTCGACTGGAGTCAGCAAGTCTGTTGACTGGAGTCGACAACCGTTTAGGATGCTTCAAACACTTACGAACAACGGCTCTTCACCGTGCTTAGGCTTAGGGATGCACCAGCGTTCCGATATCCTCGCCCGCCATCACCTTCTTCAAGTTACCCACGATATCCATGTTAAACACATAGATAGGCAGGTTATTGTCCTGACACATACAGATAGCAGTAAGGTCCATCACCTTCAAACCACGTGCCAGCACCTCCTTGTAAGTAATCTCATTGAACTTGGTAGCGGAGGGATCTTTCTCTGGGTCAGCCGTATAGACACCATCCACACGAGTACCTTTCAGCATCACGTCAGCCTCTATCTCGATACCACGCAGACTAGAGCCCGTATCTGTCGTGAAGTAAGGATTACCCGTACCAGCGGAGAAGATACAGATATAACCCTGTTCCATCGCCTCGATAGCCTTCCACTTGGTATAGAACTCACCAATCGGCTCCATACGGATAGCCGTCATCACCTTGTTTTTCACACCAATAGCCCCTAATGCCGAACTAAGGGCAAGGGAGTTAATCACTGTGGCGCACATTCCCATCTGGTCGCCTTTCACACGGTCGAAGCCCTTCTGTGAGCCGCTTAGTCCGCGGAAGATATTACCACCGCCGATGACTATACCAATCTGGACACCCATCTCACTCACTTCCTTGATCTGACGGGCATAGTCACTCAAACGCTCCGGGTCGATGCCATAGCCCTGTTTTCCCATCAAACTCTCACCAGAGAGCTTCAGGAGGATTCTCTTAAATCTTGCCATAATACTTTTTTTTTTAATATTTCGATATTTCGATATTTCGGGATGACGACATCAGATGACGAATTGAATCTCTTTAAACGCATAGCGGCATTGCTGACCGTTCTCTTTGCTGAGCACCAGATGCCCGTCGTCCTCCACATCCTTGAACTCCGCCATGAATGCTCCGTCTTTGTCGCAGTAGGGATGGAACCCCTTGCGACGATAAAGCATATTGACATATCGCGACTTGACATCCTTATTAATATATAAGGAGAACCTGTCGAGGATACTCCTCAACAGCGTTTCCCTGTCTGTCTCATGCCCATGGATCTGCCATAGGGAGATAGGGTTGGGCGCATCACTATGGAACTGGCGCTGGTTGACATTAATACCCACCCCGATGATGCTGTCCTTGATCGTCTGACCCATCAAACGGTTCTCAATCAATATCCCACCGATCTTTGCGTTACGCCAATAAATATCGTTGGGCCATTTGATACTCACGTCACCAATCTGCTCCCCCAAGGCGTCAGCTATTGCCAACGACACAGCCATAGAGATCTGGAACTGACGATTGGCTGGAATATCCTGGGGATGATAAAGAATGGAGAATAACAGGTTCTTTCCTCGCTCTGACTCCCAAGAGTTGGTACCCTGTCCCTTGCCTGCTGTCTGGTAATCAGCCCAAACGACCTCACACGGGGACAGTCCCTTTGTGAGGGGGGCGCTCACAAGGGGACTGTCCCCGTGTGAGGTGAGCAAGCGGTTGGTAGAGTCCGTCTCAGCAATATGTATGATTTTCCATTCCATGGTGCAAATATACAATTTTTTTCGTAACTTTGCAACATGACAGCAGAAGAACAACAAAAAAAAGACGAGCAGTATATGCGCAAAGCACTTGCGGAGGCGCGACAGGCATTGGAAGAAGGTGAGATTCCCATTGGTGCCGTTATCGTATGTCAGGACCGTGTCATTGCCAGAGCCCATAACCTCACAGAGACCCTGCACGATGTTACGGCACATGCTGAGATGCAGGCAATCACCGCTGCAGCCAACGAATTAGGAGGGAAATACCTCACGAGCTGCACCCTCTATGTCACCATAGAGCCTTGTACGATGTGTGCCGGTGCCCTCGGATGGTCACAGATCAGTCGTATCGTCTATGGGGCAGAAGACGAGAAACGGGGCTACCATCAGTATGCCCCGCATGCGCCTCATCCCAAGACGATTGTCACTTCCGGCATTCTGGAAGAGGAATGCCGCCAACTGATACAGGATTTTTTTCGTAATAAGCGAGTCAGATAAGACGATTGATGATTTCCAAGCACTTCTGACCGCTAACGGGTTTCGTCAGGAACTCGTTACATCCTATTGACTCTGCCTCTTCCCTGTCACTTTCGAAAGCACTTGCCGTCAAGATAATGATAGGAATATCCGGATGATTCTTCCTGATTCGGCGAGAAACCTCAATACCGTTAATAACGGGCATCTTCAAGTCCATGATGATGAGGTCGGGAGCATAGCTCTCCACCATATCCACCACTTCCTGACCGTTACGAGCCCTATCGAACTCGTAACGGTTTTTCAGGATATACGTCATCAGCAGGTAATTGCTGTCATTATCTTCTGCTATTAAGACACGTTTCATGACTCAGTCTTCAAAAAAGAATTAATAGGTAGCACCCTCATGAGGCTCCTCACCAGGTACATAACCCTTCCAACGCCATAGCTTTGTCATATCCTCCAGAGACTTACCCTTGGTCTCAGGAACAAGTCTCCATACGAAGATGGCAGCAATCACACAAATCACGCCATAAAGCCCATAGGTGAACCAGTGACCGAAGTCGTCACCCTCTGTCAGATGCATATTGAACATCGGCACGAAGGTAGAGCTGACGATGAAATTGAAGATCCATTGGAACGCGACAGCGATAGCCACAGCGGCACCACGGATGGTATTGGGGAATATCTCTGCGATGAGTACCCAGCAGATAGGTCCCCACGAGAACATGAACGAGGCGGAGTACACCATGATACTGATAGCAGTAACCATCTCCATACCTGCCTTGCCGAAAGTAACGGCAACACCGAAAGCGCCCAACGCCATTCCTAACGAACCCCAGATCAGCAAAGGCTTACGTCCCCAACGCTCTACCGTGAATATGGCGACGAGGGTGAATGCGATATTCACGATACCCATAAAGACGGTGATGACCATCGGGTTCTCCATTCCCATATCACCGAAGATACGAGGTGCATAGTAAAGAACAGCATTAATACCCACTGCCTGCTGGAATACAGAGAGCATAATACCTATGAAGATACACAACGCGCCATAGGTCATCAGCTTCTCCGTCTTCTGCACCAGTGTCTCCTTGATGGCATTCAGGATGAACTCACCACGGTCCGTACCGTTAATCTTAACCAAGACCTCCAAGGCTTGCTGATCTTTACCCACAGAAACCAAATAACGAGGTGTCTCAGGCACAAGACTGATGAGCAGGGCGAAGAGTCCTGCAGGTATAGCCTCGCTTCCGAACATATAACGCCAACCTGTCGTCACCGTCCATTGGGCAGCAGGAGCAAAGGCAGCAAAGCCCTTACCCATATCTTCCACCAGTGGCTGGATATGATCGCCCAGTATGAAGAAATTCACAAAATACACGACCAACTGTCCGAAGATAATTGCAAACTGGTTACAGCTCACCAGCATACCACGGATGTTCGACGGAGCCACCTCACTGATATACATCGGACAGATGGCAGAGGCGAGTCCAACACCAATACCGCCTATCACACGATAGAAATTAAACATGATGAGCAGTGAGTAAGTGGGCTCACCATACGTAAAGAACAAGAACTCCGGATCCATCGAGCCTAAGGCTGATATGAAGAACAGGATTCCTGCGATGACCAATGAACGCTTACGACCGAAATTGGTGGCAAGATATCCAGACAAAGCAGAACCGATAATACAGCCGATCAATGCTGAGGCTGAAGTGAAGCCATGCCAACCATCGGTGTAGGTAAAGTCCTTTGCCTCCGAGAAGAAAGCCTGAAGACCTTTCTCCGCTCCAGAGATTACTGCGGTATCATAACCAAAAAGCAGACCGCCCAGTACGGCGACCAGTACAATAGAAAACAGGTAGGACGAGCTACCTCTCTTTTGATATTCCATACTTTATTGTGTTTTTAGTTTAATGGGCAAAGTTAATGTAAAGGCGGTACCCTCCTCCGATGTCTTGTCAAGCGTAAGTGTACCACCCAGTTTCCCAACCGTCTCCTTGCAATATGCCAGTCCGAGTCCCAAACCCTGTTTGAACTCATCTACCTTCATGAAACGGTCGAAGATAGAGTCCACCTTATCGGCACGAATGCCGCAACCGGTGTCCTCAACAGTGAAGAGCATGTGTTCCTCCTTCTTTCTCAGTGTCAGTTTCACATATCCCTGCTCTGTGAATTTCGCAGCATTATCCAACAGGCAATCCAACATCTGCAACAGACTGTCGCCATTGGTACAAAGAATAGTACCCATACCACCTGTCTGGTCTTCAAGCATCACCTTCACCTTGTCAGGATCCACACTGGGCATTGCCTCTATAGCCTTCCGACAGATGTCAAGGGCATCCGTATCCTCCACCTCCTTCAGCAAGTCCTTGGAGCTCTCATTAGCCAGCGCCAACATCTTGTTCACGAGTGATGTGATCTGACGTGTATTGTCACCAATGGTCTCGACAACCTTTTGTCGCTCCTCAGGTTCCACGGCATTCACATCTCCCATCATCACCTGGGTGAAGCCATTGATAATATTAAGCGGTGTACGGATCTCATGACTGACATTACGGATAAACTCCGTCTTCATCTCATCCGCTGCCCGTGCCTGACGGTTAGCTATCTCCAACTGACGGTTCTTCTCCACTAGTTTCCGTTGATACCTCATACGCAGGATAAATGCCATCACAAGTGCTATTACCATCAGCAGAGCCAACACAAAAGCGATGGTTAGGATGATATTCGCACGTTTCGTGGCTGCCTGTTCCGCCTTGATAAGATTAATCTCCTCATCCATATTCTCGATATTCTCCGCAATGGTGATACCAGTCACGGAGTCACGGATATGCATCAAGCGCCTTTGAGTCGTAAACGCTTTTTCATAGTTACCCTGATAGCGCAGAATATCCGACTTAACGATATAACGGTCTTTGTGGTTTGGGATACGCTCTATGGCGACATAGACACTGTCGTACTGGTTCTCAAGAGCCATCTGATATATGGAGAGATAAAGCATAAAGGATCCTTTTTCCCCCGTATTGTTCAGGGCGTCATGCTCCAATGCGAGTTTCTGACATGCCCAGAACTGACTGATATCATGCAACTTGAAACACGTCATCGCCTTAAAAGCATAGGCATTGGCAAGGTTACGATGGTAACGGGGCAATTCCTTATGCCGCTCCACCTCTTCAATATCCTCGTTTATCCAATGCATCGACTCCCTGTATTTAGAGTTCATGTAGATATGCGCCATACCAAGGTAGAGGGTGCTCAGACCTGTCTTCTCATATCTCGTACCCTTGATAAGTTCGATTGCCTTGATAAATTCTCTGCTGGCACCACTGACATTGCCACAAGCATTATAAACCTGCCCTAACATATTGGGAAAGAGGAACTGCTCGTCTTTTCCCTTCTGACCATAAAGCAGGTCCTCTTTCATCAGCTGTACGTCATGATAGGCATCTCGGATGTTCATACGGTCGAGATTATAGACAATACGACAGACCCATGCGTTATAATATGCATCATTATCACCATCAGCCTTGGCATGTTGCTGGTAGGCTTTGCAAGCATTGTAAACGACTGCCGTGTCTTCCTGTCCACAAGATCCCCACATCTCTTTCTGTAACCGCTTGTGTTCCAATGTGTCCTTACACTGCGGAGTCTCTGCCGACACTTGTGATACCGACAGGAAAACTATTGCCACGAGCAATAGTCTGAGACGAGGGCTTAGATTCATCCGTTCAGGTTTTTAGAAAAACTTTGCAAATATAACGTTTTTCCATGAAACCTCCAAAAATTATCATTAATTATCCGACATTTTTAAATAATGTTTCCTCAAGTCAACTTTTTTACTTATCTTTGCACCATAAATTATAACAATAAAACTACTAATAATGAGAAGAACTATCACACTCTGTCTGTTTGCTATTTGCGTTTCCGCTATGGCACAAAACAACACCATCGAGGTTAATACTAAAAAGATTGGTGCGCCTATCCAGTCTACCATGTACGGTATTTTCTTTGAAGACATCAACTACGCTGCGGATGGCGGCTTGTATGGCGAACTTGTCAAGAACCGTTCGTTTGAGTTTCCACAACACCTGATGGGATGGCAAGCCTTTGGCTGTGTCGATGTGGAGGATGATAACGCTCCTTTCGAGCGTTGTCCGCATTATGTCATCCTCTCCGACCCTGGCCATAAGGACCGTCGCTCTGGACTGGTCAACGAGGGTTATTTTGGCATTGGCATAGAGAAAGGTGAGGCTTATCGCTTCTCTGTATGGGCAAAGGCTCCTAAGGGCACTGCCGTCATCCGCGTACAACTCATCAAGGAGAACTCCATGGATGAGAAACAGGAGTTCGTAGAGGAGGAAATCAATATCACCTCCTCGCAATGGAAGAAATATACTGTCACGCTGAACGCTCCCCAAACAGAGAAACAGGCAAAGCTGCGCATCTTCCTCAAAGGCACCAATAGTGTCGCCTTGGAGCACATCTCTCTCTTCCCTGTTAACACCTTCAAGAACCGTGAGAATGGCATGCGTCGTGATCTCGCACAGGCTCTTGCCGACCTGAAACCCGGTATCTTCCGTTTTCCTGGCGGTTGTATCGTAGAAGGTACTGACCTTGCTACTCGTTACCAGTGGAAGAACACATTAGGCCCTGTGGAGAACCGCCCTCTGAACGGTAACCGCTGGGAACACACCTTCGACTACCGCTATTACCCTGATTACTACCAGAGCTACGGACTGGGGTTCTTCGAGTTCTTCCAACTCTCTGAGGATATCGGCGCCGAGCCATTGCCCATCCTCAGCGTAGGACTTGCCTGCCAGTACCAGAACTGGAACGACGAGTCTGCCCATGTTCCTATGGACGAGTTACAACCGTATATTGACGATTGTCTCGACCTCATCGAATTTGCCAATGGTCCCGTGACCAGCAAGTGGGGAAAGGTCCGTGCAGACATGGGGCATCCTGCTCCTTTCAATATGAAATATATTGGAGTTGGAAATGAACAGTGGGGTGAGTTCTACTATGAACGCCTAAAGCCATTCGTGGCTGCCATTCGTGCTAAATATCCCGACATTAAGATTGTAGGTACCAGTGGTCCTGTACCTGAGGACGTACCAGACAACACCTACCGTTTCGAGGACGGATGGAAGGCAATGAAAGCCCAGAAGGCTGACCTGGTGGATGAGCACTATTACCGTGACGAGGAATGGTTCCTAACCCATGGTCTGCGTTACGACACCTACGACCGTAAGGGTCCGAAGGTGTTCGCTGGCGAGTATGCCTGTCACGGCAAGGGCAAGAAATGGAACCACTACGAGGCTGCCATCCTTGAGGCTGCCTTCATGACAGGTTTCGAGCGTAATGCGGATATCGTACACATGACGACTCCTGCCCCACTCTTCGCCCATGTCGACGGATGGCAATGGCGTCCTGACCAGATATGGTATGACAATACGGACATGTTCAAGACCGTCAGCTACTACGTACAGCAGATGTACAGCACCAATGCCGGTACCAACGTCCTCTCCTTGACAATGGACAAGAAGCCTGTTGCTAACCAGGCAGGACAGAACGGGCTCTTCGCCTCTGCCGCCTACGACAGCAAGACGGACGAGGTCATCATCAAAATCGCCAATACCTCGAAGACGAGTCAGCCCGTATCCTTCAACCTCACCGGCATGAAGGGAACACGTACGGCACAGACACTTACGCTCTTCCATAACGGCATGGACGACGAGAACACGATCTGCAAACCAGAGCTCATCACGCCACAAAAGGGTACGACACAAGTGGATGAAGGCAAAGGGGCATCCCTTCTCCTCGACGACCTGCCCCCCATGTCCTTCCGCATCTACCGTATCAGGAAGTAAGAGAATATTAAAAAAAGCGGCATTTTTTAGATAATGCCGCTTTTTTTTTGTACTTTTGCAAAATATTGTATATCTATGCGGTTATGACAGTAGCAGATTATATAAAAAAACAAGATACAGGTGAGAGACGTTTCTCGTTTGAAGTGCTGCCACCCTTGAAGGGTAACGGCACAGAGGCGTTGTTTGAGACGATAGACAAGCTCGTGGTGTTCAATCCGGCGTTTATCAATATCACGACACACCACTCCGAATATGTATATAAGGAGTTGGAGAACGGACAGTTTGAACGGCAGCGCATCCGTCGCCGTCCTGGCACTATTGCCATAGCTGCCGCCATCCAACAGCGTTATGACATCCCTGTGGAACCTCATGTGATCTGTAGTGGCACAACGGTTGAACAGATAGAATACGAACTGCTCGACCTGCAATTCTTGGGCATCCGCAACCTGATGTTACTCAGAGGCGACAAGGCGAAGGAAGACAGTCGTTTCACTCCTACCCCTGGAGGTCATGCCCATACCACTGACTTGATTAAGCAGGTGGTACGTTTCAACGAGGGTTTCTTTGCCGATGGCACACCTATCAAACACCCGGGACCGAAGTTCGACTTCGGTGTCGCCTGCTATCCAGAGAAGCATGAGGAGGCTCCTAATCTGGAAAGGGATATGGAATACCTCAAACAGAAACAGGACTTAGGGGCTCAATATGCTGTAACCCAGCTGTTCTACGACAACGAGAAATATTTCGAGTTTGTAAAGAAGGCACGGCAGATGGGCATCACCATCCCTATCATCCCAGGTATCAAGCCCATGGCGAAACTGAGTCAGTTGACCGTTGTACCTAAGACGTTCCATTGTGATATCCCAGAGGCACTTACCAAGGAGATTGTGAAATGTAAGACAGATGAGCAGGCCCGCCAACTGGGTATTGAATGGACCACCCAGCAATGTCAAGAGCTTTATGAGCATGGCGTGAAGAATATTCACTTCTACACGGTCTCCGCAGTTGACTCAGTAGTGGAAGTAGCTAAAAGGCTTCTATAAAAATATAATTAACAATACAATATTGTAAAAAGGATGTTCAACCAGGTCATAGGACAACAAGAAGTTAAGGAGCGATTGCTGCAATTGGTAGAGGAGCAGCGATTGCCACATGCCTTGATGCTATGTGGTCCCATGGGCAGTGGTAAGATGGCACTCGCCATGGCATTTGCCGCCTATCTGCTAAAAAGCAACGGTAAGCAGCCGACAGCTAATGCAGAGGCGATGCTTGCCAAATGGGAGCATCCGGACTTACATTTCACATACCCCACTATCAAGCTGCCATCAATGAGCACGGACCACAAGCCCGTCTCTGATGATTTCGCACAAGAGTGGCACGAATTGATTATGGCTGGTCCTTATTTCACCATGAATGAATGGTTGGAGATGATGGGCGGGGAAAACCAACAGGCGATTATCACTGCTGGGGAGAGCGATGCTTTGATACGCAAGCTGTCACTCAAGTCGAGTCAGGGTGGTTACAAGGTCAGTCTCATCTGGCTTCCTGAGCGAATGAATATCGAATGTGCCAACAAGATACTGAAACTCTTGGAGGAGCCTCCTCAGCAAACAATCTTCCTATTGGTATGCGAGGAACCAGAAAAACTCCTGGAAACCATCCGTAGTCGTGTACAAAGAATTGATATCAAACGTATTGCCGATGAGGATATCCAACAGGCTCTCATCAGCAAACGAGGACTTACTGAGGAGGATGCCCAACGAGTGGCACGCATGGCAAACGGCAGTTGGCTGAAAGCACTGGAGATGCTAAGCGCAGACTCGGAGAATGAATTCTTCCTGGATTTGTTCCAGACCTTGATGCGACTCAGCTATCAGCGTAAGGTGAAAGAACTGAAGACATGGAGTGAGCGCATGGCGACAGTGGGACGTGAGAAACAGAAACGGTTTCTGGAATACTTCCTGCGTCTCATCCGGGAGAATTTCATGTATAACTTCCAAAAACCGGATCTCTGCTATATGACACAACGAGAGGAGGAGTTCGCCAAGAACTTCGCACGGTTCATCAACGAGGCGAATGTCATCCCTATCAGCGAGCTTGCTGACCGTGCCATCAGGGATATTGGGCAGAACGCCAATGCGAAGATCGTATTCTTTGACTTCGCTCTACAGATGATTGTACTATTAATAACGAAATAACTATAGGGACTAATAGGAACTATAAAAAACAAAAAAGAATTATGGAAAAAACAAAAGACCTTGAGATAAAAATCGGATGTGACCGAGGACTCTGCCATCAGGCTGTGGGACGACAGGACAAGCAGTTGAACACCTACGACTGGCTTGCCGATGTTCCGGGCAATACTGACACCACTGATTTGGTGGAGGTGCAGTTCAAACATACCCGCAAGGGCTATTACCATAATGTCAACAACCTCGACCTGAAGAAAGGGGATATTGTTGCCGTAGAGGCAAACCCCGGACATGACATCGGTGTGGTGACTCTGACAGGACGCTTGGTCAAGTTGCAGATTAAGAAAGCGAACCTCAAAAGTGCAGACGACATCAAACGCATCTACCGTATTGCACGTCCCATGGACATGGAGAAATATCAAGAGGCAAAACGTCGCGAGCATTCAACAATGATAGAGAGCCGACAGATTGCTAAGGGATTGGGACTACAGATGAAAATCGGAGATGTGGAATACCAAGGGGATGGTAATAAGGCTATTTTCTATTATATCGCTGATGAGCGAGTGGACTTCCGCCAGTTGATCAAGGATCTTGCAGCCACTTTCCATGTTCGTATCGAGATGAAACAAATCGGTGCCCGTCAGGAAGCTGGGCGTATCGGTGGTACAGGACCTTGTGGACGGGAACTCTGTTGTGCCACATGGATGAAGAACTTCGTAAGCGTGGGTACCAGTGCTGCACGTTTCCAAGATATCTCTCTTAACCCACAGAAACTAGCGGGAATGTGTGCCAAATTGAAATGCTGTCTGAACTATGAGGTGGATGACTATGTGGAGGCTGGCAGGAAACTGCCTTCCAAGGATACCACCCTGTTGACACAAGATGCGGAATACCATTTCTTCAAGTCCGATATCCTAGCAGGACTCGTCTCCTACTCTACGGACAAGAATATTGCAGCCAATCTGGAGACAATTACGGCAGAGCGCGCCAAGCAGATTATCGAGATGAACAAGAAAGGAGAAAAGCCCCTCTCCCTGCAGGAAGACGGCAGGAAGCTGGAGCCAGAACGTCCGCTTGATCTTGCCACACAGGAGAATATCAACCGCTTTGACAAGGCGAAGAAGAAAAAGAAGAAACATAAGAAGCCTGTCAATGGTAACGGTGGTGGTAACACCAATGCCAAAAATGGTAGCCAGCCCCAGCGACGCAATCAGAAACCTAGGGATGCGAAAGAATAGTCACACCTTATTATATTATATAGGACTGGTCTTACTCTGTATCGCCTGCGACAGCGAGATCATCTATAGCAACTACCAGCATATCACTATCGCGGGCTGGGAGAAAAACGATGCCATCTCCTTTGCCGTCCCACCTATTCAGCAAGACGGTACCTATCAGGAATCCATCGGGGTACGCATCAGCAATGCCTACCCTTTCATGGGACTCTCCTTGATTGTCGAACAGACTGTCTTTCCCTCGTTAGATACCTATACAGACACACTGAGTTGCAATGTAATTGACAACGACGGAAACGCGGTTGGACAAGGTATCAGCCATTACCAGTATAATTACCCCCTGAACACAGTTACACTACATAAAGGAGACTCACTGAGTATCCATATCCGTCATGACATGAAAAGGGAGATACTCCCTGGGGTGGCGAACATCGGGATGATACTCACCAAGCAATAGTCTTTACTAAGACCTGAGGAAATTACGACTGGCATCAATCCGCAAGAAGATAAACAACAGAATGGTAAAGCCCCACAGTGACGAGCCACCATAACTGAAGAAAGGCAGCGGAATACCTATCACGGGAGTGAGTCCCAACACCATTCCGACATTGATAAAGACATGGAAAAGGAAGATACTCAGTACGCTATAGCCATAGACACGACCAAAGCGGAACGGTTGACGCTCCGACAAGTGAATCAATCGGAGAATTAAGGCAAGGAACAGCAGCAACACGCCAGCAGAGCCTAAGAATCCCTCTTCCTCACCTACCGTACAGAAAATAAAATCGGTATCCTGCTCCGGTACAAACTTCAACTTAGTCTGTGTACCATTCAGGAATCCCTTTCCCTCAAGACCACCGGAGCCGATGGCTATCTCACTCTGATGGACGTTATAGCCGGCACCTCTCAAGTCTTCCTCCAATCCCAGCAACACATTGATACGAGTACGCTGATGGGGTTCCATCATATTGTTCAGGATGAAATCAGCACCATAAGAGAATCCCACGGAACCTAAAGTAAAAAGAGCAATATAGAAATAGTTGTGGATTCGCGAGCTCAGTCCTTCCCAAATCATAAAACCTACCAGCACAACAATCGTAGCAAGTTGTACATAACAGATGTCAAAAGACAGTTTCAACATCAGAAGAGAGACGAAAGTTATACCCAAACAATAAAAACCTATACGCCATGCCAGTCGCTTGTTCGTGCCATACACCCATACCAGTCCTGCCGTGAACAACTGTATCAACAACAGGACAGAGAATTTTCCTATGGAAGTAGGAGTGTCAGCCAGATACACTTCCGCATAACGAATACCTACCACGAAATAGACAACGGCAGCAATTCCCGTGAACAACACGGAACCTGGCATACCCTCCCGATAGAACATCAGGAAGAAGGCTAAATACACCAGTGCTGATCCTGTCTCACGTTGCAGGATGATGAATACCATAGGCAGGAAGATAATCGCCAAAGTCGCCCCAAAATGTTTCCACTGATGAATATTGTACCCATAGGTTGACATGAATTTCGCCAAGGCGAGAGAAGTCGCGAACTTAGCGAATTCCGCCGGTTGGATGCGCAGAGGACCTAATACCAGCCATGACCGGGACCCTTTGATAGTATGCGTGTTGAAAATGGTGAGGAACAACAGGATCAGCAAGAGTCCATAGATGATATAGGCAAAAGTATCGTAAAAGCGGTCGTCAGACATCAAGATGACAAATCCCAGGACGATAGACGTGCCAATCCATACAATCTGCATGCCAGAGCGGGTGTCGAGACTGAAGATATCCGTATTGCCGTATGAGTAACTGGCACCACACACACTGATCCAGCCAAAAGACAACAGGGCGATATAGATAAGTATCGTCCACCAGTCAATAGAACGGAAGATGCTGGTCTGCTTACCTGATTGTGTTACCATACGAGATATGTCTGTTTTGAAACTCCGTCGCCTTTCTCTCCGAGGCTTCTGAGAGTTTTCCGTGAATATACTGTTCCATGATCAAGCCACCAATGGGTACACCATACGTGGCACCCCATCCGCCATTCTCCACATAGACAGCGACGGCGATCTTCGGTTTGTCCATCGGAGCGAATCCCATAAACACCGAGTGGTCATGACCACGGTTCTGTGCCGTACCAGTCTTACCACATGCCATGAAGTCATAACTTGCCAAAGCATGACACGTACCTCCTGTCGCTGAAGCTCTCATTCCAGCCACCACATAATCATAAGCTTCCCTCTTCGCCAAGGTATAGTGTTTTTTGGTAAAGGTCGTGTCAAGTGGCTCTCCTTGTACTTTCTTCACCACATGAGGAGTATAGAAAAAGCCGCGATTGGCTATCGTCGCACCAAGATTAGCAATTTGCAGAGGAGTGGCATTTACCTCACCCTGTCCGATGGAAATGGAGATTACTGTCAATCCGTTCCACGACCCTTTATAGGCACGGTCGTAATAGTCGGCATTAGGTATCAGACCCCGTTTCTCGCCAGGCAAGTCGACTCCAAGTTTATAGCCGAAACCCATACTCACCATATAGTCACGCCATTTATTCATAGCATTCTGGACACTACCATACTTGGAGATATTCTGGTTGATCATATAGTACAATCCCCAACAGAAATAGCCGTTACAGGAAGTAGAGAGTGCTGGTACGAGTGATAAGGGAGAGGCATGACCATGACATCCGACATGCAAACCTCTGAAGTTAAAGCCATGTCCACAAGGATAGGCTGTCTGAGTAGGATGAAGGATACCCTCGCTCATAAAGGTAAGACCCTGTGTGGTCTTGAAGGTAGAGCCTGGAGGGTACTGTCCCATGATACTGCGGTTAAGCAGAGGCTTCCATACGTTCTGACTCAACAGGCGATGATTCTTTGAGCGGGCACGTCCCACCATCATACGAGGGTCGTAAGAGGGAGACGATACCATACAGAGAATTTCCCCTGTAGAGGGCTCTATCGCCACGATACTGCCTATCTTTCCCTCCATCAGCCGTTCACCCAATGCCTGCAGGTCAGCATCCAAGCTAAGTGTCAGATTCTTTCCCGGGACGGGTTTACGGTCGAAGATTCCATTCTGATAGCGTCCCTGTATCCTGCCATGAGCATCACGCAACAATATCTGCATACCTTTCTCGCCACGCAGTTGTTTCTCGTAGCTACGCTCCACTCCTAATTTCCCGATATAGTCGCCAGGGATATAATAGTCATCTGCCTCAATATCAGCAGGAGAGACTTCTGCCACATCACCCAAGACATGGGCGGCAAAGGGGTATTGATATTGTCGGATACTACGACGTTGTATATAGAAACCAGGGAAACGGAACATCTTCTCCTGAAAGACAGAGAAGTCTTTGTCGGATAACTGACTCATGAATATCTGCTGAGTAAAACGGCTGTAACCAGGATTCTTGACGCGGTCTTTGATTTCCGCCATACGCTTGTCAAACTCAGCCTTCGTGATGTTCAGTGCCTCACAGAACTCAAGGGTATCAAGATGATCCTTTGCCTCGTTTATGATTACCATGATATCGTATGACGGCTGGTTATAGACAAGTAGTTTCCCGTTTCTGTCAGTGATGATTCCCCGGGAGGGATACTCAATCTTCTTCAAAAAGGCGTTAGAGTCAGCGTTCTTCTTGTAGTCATCACTCATGATCTGCAAGGTAAACAGGCGAATAATATAAATCACGACAATAGCAACAGCTATCCCGCTAATCACATAACGCCGGTAGTCTATCTCATAGTCCTTCATTCCTGTCTGCCACGAACAGTCTCAAACGTCAATATCATCAACAAAGTAATAGCAGAGCTTCCCACCACACACTTAATCCATTCCAACCAGTTGTAGAAGGTAAAGACATCAAGTGTGAAGAACACCAGACAATAGATGATCACCAACACCAACGAGTAGTAGAAATACTTCACCCATCCGATATTATCCATAGAAGGCTGCAGGTTCTCTGCAGCATCACGGGATATAAACATCTCGAAATAATAGGGTTGGATGGCACCAATCAATGTCATCGAGGCTGCTGCCATTCCTGGAGTATTGTAGAACATATCAACTATGAGTCCCAGTGCGAAACTCCATAACAACACACCCCATTTGGGATAGTTTCGTGGAAAGAGGAGGACGAAATAGACATAGAACAACGGAGTGGCGCATCCAAACAGATGGATACGTCCCAACACCAACGCCTGTGCCAACGCAAAGGCGATGAACAGACCTGCCCGTTTGAAAATATCTGATGACATCCCTTATTCTTTCACATTTAGTTTCAATGAGTCACGTGCAGATTGTAATAATCGGGTACGCTCAACTATCGTGGGGTCGTTGACAACAACAACATCACGCAAATGACCGAAATCCGTCGACAAGCGTACTTTCACGCGGTAAGACAATCCATCGTCAGAGTTATACACCGTCTCTATCTTACCAACTAGCACACCAGGAGGGAAAATCGAGGAGTATCCGTTAGTCTCCACCCAGTCACCCCGTTTGAAACGAGCATGACGGGGGATATCCTCCAGATAAGCGACACCAGCGTCCTTACCATTCCACCGTAGCACGCCGAAATAGTTATGACCACGGATAGCACAACTGATACGTGAGGCTGTGTTCAGCACAGGCATCACCACCGCATAATGATCAGACACCAGATAGGTCACTCCCACCACTCCTTGTCCACAAGCAACACCCATACCCACTTCGACACCATCTTTGGTACCACGGTCAATTGTGAGCAGGTTGTCCTGACGGTTCAACTCATTAGTGACAACCTTCGCAGGAATCATACGGTATTGCTTGAGGAAAGACATCTCTTTCGCCCATAACCCTGCTGTGTCCTCCGTCGCCTCACTATACAGACGGCGCAACTGACTGAGCTGTCGCTCCATATAGAAATTACGCAACGTCAGACCTTCGTTCATCTGCCTCAAGGAGAAGAACGACTCCACTTCTGCCCTCCCCTCGTTCACCTTGCCGGACACCGCATTGGCGGAGGACAGCCACACACTGCCTTGGTAGCTGTTGTACTGGAACAACAGCACCAGACTGATGACTTCCAACAAGACGAAAAGAAACCAGTGATGGTATTTCTGTAGGAACTCCAGCAGGTTCTGCATCGTTCACTTATCGCATCAGGAAATTGAAACGATCCACATTCTTCAAGGCAATACCCGCACCTTTTGCCACAGAGCGCAACGGATCTTCCGCAATATGGAACTGGATATTGATTTTGTCTGTCAGACGCTTGTCAAGACCACGCAGCAAAGCTCCACCACCAGAGAGCCAGATACCGTTCTTCACGATGTCGGCATACAACTCGGGAGGGGTGTTCTCCAATGCGGAGAGAACAGCATTCTCAATCTTTGCCACAGTCTTATCGATACAATGTGCGATCTCCTGGTAGCATACCGGTACCTCCATTGGTAGTGCTGTGATACGGTTAGGTCCATGTACAATGAAATCGTCGGGAGCCTCGTCGCCAAGGTCTGTCAATGCCGAGCCCACATTAATCTTGATACGCTCAGCCATACGCTCACTGACCTTTACGTTATGCTGGCGTGCCATATACTCCTGGATGTCTGCCGTAAGGTCGTCACCAGCCGTACGGATGGAATTGTTGCAGACGATACCACCCAATGAGATGACAGCAATCTCCGTAGAGCCACCACCGATATCGACAATCATATTACCTTCTGGAGCCTCTACATCGATACCTATACCAATAGCTGCTGCCATCGGCTCGAAAATCAGATACACATCACGTCCGTCAGCGTGCTCTGCTGAGTCACGAACGGCACGAAGCTCCACCTCCGTAGAACCAGAGGGCACTCCAATCACCATACGAAGGGATGGTGAAAACAGACGACTACCTGTATGCACCATCTTAATCAATCCACGCATCATCTGCTCACAAGCAGAGAAGTCGGCAATCACACCATCACGCAATGGACGGATTGTACGGATATTATCATGTGTCTTCTCATACATCATCTTCGCCTCGTTACCGACGGCAATCATCTTGTCGGTACGGCGGTCGAGAGCAACAACCGACGGCTCATCCACCACGATCTTATCATCACTGATAATAATCGTGTTAGCCGTTCCAAGATCCATGGCTATCTCCTGGACAAAACTAAAAAATCCCATATCTTTTCTACCTATTTGTTTTGTACTAATTACTTTTCAAACCAATTATGAATAGCTGTATCATAATGACTGCTGACACCAAAGGCACGAGTAGCGAAATCACGACGCTGAGCCTTAGTGGTCTCCGCACCCTGCTTGTTCAGGATGTCCAGCAGAATACCGTATTCTGCCTTGGAGGGGACGATAACGACATCATTGAAATTCTTGGCTCCCGCACGAATCAGTGAGATACCGCCGATATCAATCTTCTCGATGATATCTTCCTCAGAGGCACCACTTGCAACGGTCTGCTCGAAAGGATAGAGGTCGACGATTACCAAGTCTATCTCCGGAATCTCATACTGAGTCATCTGCTCGCGGTCACCCTCGTTCTCACGACGACCCAGAATACCTCCGAACACTTTCGGATGCAAGGTCTTCACACGACCTCCCAAGATAGAGGGATAAGTGGTTACATTCTCCACTTTCTCACACTCGTAGCCCAAACTTTCAATAAAGGTCTGTGTACCACCTGTTGACAAGAACTTCACACCTTCAGCATGCAGCTTCTTCAACAACTCTTCCAGCCCATCCTTATGAAACACGGAGATGAGCGCTGTCTTAATCTTCTTTGTATCTGCCATAAATATAACGTTATATAATTTCTAAACTAGGTTGCAAAGGTACGAAAAAGACCGCACATCACATCACGTTTTAACAAAAAAAAATCCACACCTTAAAATAAATAATGTATATCAAGAAAATGACCTTTCATTTTCCTGTGAAATTTTTGCAACTTTACCATATTTTTCATATCTTTGCAGCATGAAGAAAATTCTATTATTGTTCCTAATCTCCATGATTGTTGGCTGCCAGCGTAAGAACTACGACGAGCAGAAGCAACATTGTATCAGCCTCATCGAACAGGGTGAGAAGTACACAAAAACAGCAGCCTCGGCAAGATACAAGCTCTGGTCGGAAAAGATCAACCCCGTTATTAATGACGAACAGAAACTCAAGGAGACGGAGGAGGCCTATAACGGCAACTGCCAGCATGTCAAGCAATATCTTGATTCTTTAGGTACGGAAGTGAAAGTATTAAAGGAAGCCAGCCCCGAATGGTACAACGACATCATTCACTTGCAGGCATCCCTGGAGGAACACTACAAACTCCTCAACACACAATCCACCTCATTGGACCGTTACTGGGGTAAGCACATGATCCTTCAGTCTGAGATCGGCAACAATATCGCTGCCTTCAAACAGAAATACATGAAGGACTAAGAACATGGGATATCCCAGTATCTCCTAAGGGGCGAGAGAATATCTCTTAAGAGTTATGGCAGTATCTCCTATAAGGGGTAAGTAAATATTACTATGAGGAATAACAGATATTGGAAAGAGGAATGGGTAAATGAATTCGCGAAAACACCTCAACATCTCAACAGAGACAGTTCAAATGCCCTTGCACAAAGGGCTTGAGGGCAGTGAGATGTTTGCCAAACACCTCACTAACACCTCACTAACACCTCATAGGTTTGAACCTGAATGAACGTGAAGAAAACCTGTCACAATGAGCACGAGACAGAATAGCTTAAAAATTTAAATCCCCCTTACGTCTGATGATGTAAGGAGGATTTTGTAGCGGGACCCAGGATTGAACTGGGGACCTCATGATTATGAATCATGCGCTCTAACCAGCTGAGCTATCCCGCCAACACAAGGGATGATTCCTTGAAATCGGGTGCAAAGGTAATATAAACTTTTTAATTCACAAAACTTTTTTCAGAAAAAACATTGTATTTCGAATAATTTTTGTATTTTTGCAAAACAGAAACTAACCTCTTAGGATATGCGTAAACACATTCTAAAGAAAGAATACCCGCTTTCAGCGAAGTCTCCCAAGATTGTTTGGGAAATGATCAGCAACGCCGCAGGATTGCAGAAATGGCTCGCCGACGTAGTGACAGAGAATGGAGATGAGTGGACGTTCACCTGGGGACATCCATGGACTGAGCGTGACACCAAGGTTTCGAAAGTCTTGGAGCTTGAGAAATACGATCATATCAAACTGAAATGGGACTATCAGGAGGATGACCCTGATGCCTACTGGGAGATGCGCATCGAGCAAAGCGAATTGACAGGCAACCTGAACTTGCTGATTACGGACTATGCCGACGCTGAGGATCTTGAAGACCTGAGTGGACTCTGGGATGCCAATATGGAGCGACTGCACCGTGTCAGTGGATTCTTACTATAAGACAATGAATTGATAAAAAAACGAAATATTTGCCGTGCTCTGAATTTTTTATGCTAACTTTGCATGCCCATTAAGCATGTTGCTGATGTTTCGGATCAAGAAATTAGACATATTCATCACGAAGCAGTTTGGACTGCTTTTCATCGGAACGTTCTTCATCTGCCAATTTGTGCTGATGATGCAGTTCCTATGGCGTTATGTCGACGAGTTGATTGGAAAAGGACTCTCACTGGAGGTGATGGCACAATTCTTCTGTTATATGGGACTGATGCTGATGCCCCAGGCTTTCCCTCTCGCCATTCTGCTGAGCTCACTGATCGCTTTCGGAAATTTGGGTGAGAGTTCTGAGTTGACTGCCATCAAAGCGGCTGGGATCTCCTTGCTGCAAGCGATGCGTTCCCTGATAGCTATCGTCATCGTGATCTCGTGCATCTCCTTTTATTTCCAAGAGGTGATCGGTCCGAAATCATTCATCGCCTTCCGCCAATTGTTAATCTCCATGCAACAGAAGAACCCTGAGGTGGAGATACCAGAGGGAATCTTCTACGATGGTATCAGCGGATCGAACATCTATGTCCAGAAGAAAGACATGAATACGGGAGTTCTCTATGGCATCATGATCTACCGTATGAACGGAGGCTATGAAGACGCTGCCGTCATCCTTGCCGACTCAGGAAGGATGCAGACAACTGAGGAGAAAAAGCATTTGTTACTGACCCTCTATAGCGGTGAATGGTTTGAGAACATGCGGTCACAGGATGTGGCAGGATCCGCCAATGTACCCTATCGCCGCGAAACCTTCTCCACCAAACGTATCGTCCTCGATTTTGATGGAGATTTCAACATGGCTGACGCTGACTGGATTTCCGGCGATGCCCGTTCGAAGAGTATGGGGAAAATCCTGCATGACCTCGACTCTATCCGTGAATTCAACGACTCCGTAGGACACCAGTTCTATAAAGAGGCGAAGCAGACAGCGTTCTACCTTCCCAGCATCAGCAAGAAAGACTCCACCAAAATTCTCGCGGAGATACAGAAGGACAGTCTCAACTTTGATTCCCTATATGCCAAACTACCTCCGGAAGCAAAACAGCGTGTGATGAAAGCTGCAGTGAACGAAGCCCAGACAGCTTCTGTCGACTTGGAGTTTAAGGGTGATTATTCCGATGCGCTGAACACTAACGACCGTCTCCATATGATAGAGGCGATTAACAAGGTGACGCTTTCCCTCTCTTGTCTCATTTTCTTTTTCATCGGAGCACCCTTGGGAGCCATTATCCGCAAGGGGGGATTGGGAGTACCCGTGATTATCTCCGTCCTAGTGTTTATCGTCTATTATATCTTAGAGAACACTGGTATGAAGATGGCGCGAGACGACAATTGGACAGTATGGTTCGGGAAAATGCTGGGGACTTGTGTACTGACCCCCATTGCCGTATTCTTCACCTATAAGGCAAACAATGATTCTGTTGTCTTCAACATCGACCTCTACAAGCAGATTTTATTCAATATGCTGGGAATCCGCGGAAAGCGCCATATTAGTAGGAAAGAGGTCATCATTGAGGATCCAATCTATATGGCAGACGCTTATCATCTGCTACGCATCAATCAGGAAATCGAGCAATACAGTATGGAGCATCAACTACTGCACTTGCCCAGCCCTATCAAGGTGTTCTTCCGTCCTGGTGACGACCATACCATCCAGCGTATCAGTGAAGAATTGGAGGAGGTGATAGAGGATCTGTCGAACACCAAGGACAGGGGTGTCCTCACTTACCTCAACCGTTACCCTATCGTAGCAACGCACGCACATACCCGGCCTTTCCGCCAGAAATGGTTGAATGTCATCACGGGACTGGTGATTCCCGTTGGCATATTCTTCTACCTGAGGATGTGCCGCTTCCGACTGCGTCTGCGTAAGGACCTGCATACCATCACACAGACCAACCAGTTGATGGTACAGAGAATTGCGGAGTGCTATCCCGGCACCCCGATAACGCTGGAGGAATTGCAGAAAATGCCATTGATTATAGATCTTATTAATAATAAATAATGTGTAACTGCTATCAATAAAGATATGGAGAATTTCATGCTTAATACCATTGAAGAGGCTTTAGAGGATTTCCGTGAGGGGAAATTCGTTATTGTTGTGGATGACGAGGATCGTGAGAATGAGGGAGACCTCATCTGTGCGGCAGAGAAAATCACACCAGAGATGGTGAACTTCATGCTGAAATACGCAAGAGGGCTACTCTGCGCCCCTATCACCATCAGTCGTAGTCAGGAACTGGACCTACCCCATCAAGTGCAGGACAACACCTCACTATTGGGTACTCCCTTTACCGTCACCATTGACAAGATCGAGGGATGCACTACGGGAGTCTCCGCCCACGACCGTGCTGCAACTATCCGTGCCCTTGCTGATCCCAGTTCGACTCCCAAGACTTTCGGACGACCAGGACATGTGAACCCGCTCTATGCTCAAGATAATGGCGTGCTACGCCGAAGTGGACATACAGAGGCCGCTATTGACCTCTGCAAACTGTCAGGTCTTTACCCTGCTGGTGCTCTCATGGAGATTATGAATGACGACGGTACCATGGCGCGTATGCCCCAGTTGATGGAATTTGCCCAGAAACACAGCATGAAGATCATCACCATCAAGGACATGATCGCCTACCGTTTGAAGAAGGAGTCACTCATTGAGGTGGGAGAAGAAGTTGATATGCCCACTGATTATGGCCATTTCAAATTGATACCCTTCCGACAAGTTAGCAACGGATTAGAGCATATAGCACTTATCAAAGGAGAATGGGAAGAGGAAGAACCTATCCTCGTCCGTGTCCATTCCTCTTGTATGACAGGCGACATCCTCGGGTCGAAGCGCTGTGATTGCGGGGAACAACTCCATAAGGCAATGCAGGCCATCGAGAAAGAAGGTAAGGGAGTGCTCATATATATGCAACAGGAGGGACGCGGTATCGGACTGATGAACAAAATCGCCGCCTATAAGTTACAAGAAGAAGGACTAGACACAGTGGACGCCAATGTACACCTGGGGTTCAAGCCTGACGAGCGCGACTACGGCTGTGGTGCACAGATGCTCCGTCATTTAGGTGTCCATAAAATGCGTTTGTTGACAAACAACCCCGTCAAACGGGTTGGACTGGAAGCTTACGGACTGGAGATTGTCGAAAATGTCCCCATAGAGGTCACTCCCAATCCATATAACCTGCGTTACTTAGAAACCAAAAAAAACCGCATGGGACATATCCTTCACCTGAAATAGTGTCAGTTTTTTGATGGTTTAAGTTAAAAAATGGTATATTTCTTTCTTCAAAAAGAATAAAATGATTACTTTTGCAACTAATTATAAAACACCAACAAACAAATATGGCACAATTATCTGATCGCTTACAGCGCCTGGCACCTTCTGCCACGCTGGCAATGTCACAGAAAAGTTCAGAAATGAAAGCACAGGGCATCGACGTCATTAACATGAGTGTCGGAGAGCCCGACTTCAACACCCCCGATCATATCAAGCAAGCCGCCAAGTTAGCGATTGACGAGAATTACTCGCGCTACTCACCAGTTCCTGGCTATCCTGATCTCCGTCAGGCCATTGCCCGCAAATTGGAACGTGAGAACCATTTGCATTATCAGCCAGCAGAAATTCTGGTATCCAACGGTGCCAAGCAGAGCGTGTGCAATACCGTTATGGCACTGGTCAACCCAGGCGACGAGGTCATCATCCCTGCTCCTTATTGGGTCAGCTACCCCCAGATGGTACTTTTGGCGGGAGGAAAACCCGTCATTGTAGAAGCAGGCTTCGAACAGAACTTCAAAATGACTCCAGAGCAATTGGAGGCTGCCATTACACCTAAGACCCGCCTATTAATCCTCTGTTCACCCAGCAACCCTACTGGCAGTGTATATAACAAAGAAGAACTGGCGGGACTTGCCAATGTTATCAAACGCCATGACGATCTTTTTGTCCTTGCCGACGAAATTTACGAGCATATCAATTACGTAGGGAAACACGAGAGCATCGCCCAGTTTGAGGGAATGAAGGAACGTAGCATCATCGTCAATGGAGTCAGCAAGGCTTATGCCATGACAGGTTGGCGTATCGGCTACATTGCTGCCCCCGAGTGGATTGTCAAAGGATGTAACAAACTGCAAGGACAATACACAAGTGGTCCCTGTTCTGTTAGTCAGAAAGCCGCCGAGTTTGCCTACACCTCCAGTCAGGAATGTGTAGAGGAGATGCGTAAAGCCTTTGAGCGTCGCCGTGACTTGATTGTCAAACTCGCCAAGGAGATTCCTGGCTTGGAAGTCAATGTCCCCGAAGGAGCCTTCTACCTATTCCCTAAATGTAGCAGTTTTTATGGCAAGAGTGATGGCGAGAAAACCATCAATAATTCCACCGATCTAGCACTCTACCTTCTAGAGAAAGGTCACGTGGCAACTGTTGGAGGAGATGCTTTTGGAGATCCCGAGTGTTTCCGTATGAGCTATGCCACAAGTGATGATAACATCATTGAGGCGATGCGTCGTATCAAAGAAGTATTGGAACAACTTCATTGAAAAATTGACGAATATCAAGTTAAAAGTTCTTAAATAGGTCGTTTAACCGAGGTAAATTGTTATCTTTGCCAAATGATAGGCGCATGAAAATGCACTGTCTGCGACCTAAAAAAAGGCAAAACGCAATAAATCAGAAAGATATATTATAATTTAATTCATTTAATAACTAAAATTTAAACTTTCAAAATTATGGCAACTACACAAAAGGCTGCAGCCCCAGCCAAGAAATCGGGCTTCCAAGGTGTTAAAGCTGCGTGGATTATTCTCGCTATTTGCTGCGCTGCAGGTTATGGCGTATGGTATTTCGTAATGGGTAACCCCGACAACTTCGTTGGTGGCGACCGTGCTGGACACCCCGCAAATCTGTTAGGTACAGTTTATAAAGGAGGTTTCGTAGTAGGTCTGATCTTGACACTGCTCTTCACCGTTATCTGCTTGGGCATCGAACGTTTCTTCGCCATCAAGAGTGCTTCTGGTAAGATCAACCTCGCCAAGTTCACAGCTCAGGTTAAGGATCTCATCAAGGCTCAGAAGTTTGCTGAGGCTGACGCTCTCTGCGACAAGATGCAGGGTTCTGTAGCTAACGTTGTAAAGGCTTCCATCAGCATGTACCAGTCAGTTGAAGGCGACACTACTCTGAAGAAGGCCGCTAAGATTGCAAAGATCCAGCAGGCTCACGAGGAGGCTACTCAGCTGGAGATGCCTACTCTTCAGATGAACATGCCTATGGTTGCTACCATCGTATCTCTGGGTACTCTGACCGCTCTGTTCGGAACTGTGCTCGGTATGATCGGATCTTTCCAGGCTCTGTCTGCTGGTGGTGGTGCTGACTCTATGGCTCTGTCTGCCGGTATTTCTGAGGCCCTTGTGAACACAGCATCTGGTATTTTGACCTCTTGGGTTGCTACCGTTGTTTACAACTTCTTCTCTAACAAGATCGACAAGCTGACTTACGCTCTCGACGAGATTGGTTTCACCATCGCAGCTACATACGATTCTAACCACAACGAGGCTTAATTTTTACCATTTAAAACTTAAAAAAACAGTTTTAGTATGGCTAAAATTAAGATACAGAAAAAAGACATCTGGATTGACATGACGCCTATGTCAGACGTGATGACACTGCTTCTGTGTTTCTTCATGTTGACCTCAACATTCCTGACCCCAGAGCCGGTACAGGTTACTGCGCCAAACTCTGTGTCAGAGTTGAAGATTCCCGAGCAGGACGTTCTGAACATTTTGGTAACCCCAGAGGGTCGTGTCTACTGCGGTACAGAAAACAAGAACAACATGCAGGCGATGCTGGACATCATGACCGACAAGTTCGGCGTTCAGCTCAATCCAAATCAGATCAAGCATTTCCGCGAGGATGCTATGGTTGGTGCTAGCATGTCGCAAATGGCAGCGTACCTCAACCTCGAGCCTGAGAAAATGGCAGAGGAAGTCCAGAAGCTCGGTCTTCCACTTGACAGTATCAAGGGAGGTAAGAGCGAGTTCCAGGAGTGGGTCTCTGCGGCCCGCGAAGCAAATCCTGACATCAAACTTGCTATCAAGTGCGACTCAAAGACTCCTTATGCATCTATTAAGAAGTTGATGTCAGAGCTACAAGACATGAACGAGAACCGTTTCCAGCTCATTACGAATCTCGATGTTAAACGTTTAAACGACTAGTATTATGGCAAAAAAGAATCTATCCAAGCAGAAGAAGATGGATACCCGCGTGAACTTCACGCCAATGGTAGACATGATGATGCTTTTGATCACGTTCTTCATGCTGTGTACTACACTGGCTAAGCCGCAGGCTATGCAGTTGACCATGCCGTCAAACGATGACACGAAGAATCTGAATGAAGAACAGAAGCAGGTTACAAAGGCTTCTCACACCATTACTCTTTACCTTGGCTCTAATGACAAGGTATGGTATATTGCCGGTCTGCCCAATTACGATGATCCTTCATGCGTAAAGGAGACCACCTATGGCAAAGATGGTATTGAGAAAGTTCTCAATGAGCATACCACCGAGGAAGGTATCAACCCTATTGCCAAAATAAAGATGGCAAAGAAGGAACTTGATGCCAAGAAGAATGAGTATAACTCAAAGATGACTGACGAGCAATATCAGGAAGCTCTCAAAAAGTTGAAGAAGGGTGAACTCCCCAATGGCGAGAAGGTTCCTACGATGACCGTCATTATCCGTCCTCTGAACACTGCTACCTATGAGAACATGGTAGCAGCCCTCGACGAGATGCTGATAAGCAATGTTGATAAGTATGTCATTGACAATGTCGACAAGATGAGTGACGATGACAAGGCACTCATCCAGAAGGCTGGTGTCAAGTGATTAACCCCTAAAATGCAAAAAGAACTATGGCAAAAATAGATCTTATAGACAATGGCTGGGTTGACCTCGTATTCGAAGGTAAAAACCAAGCATATGGAGCTTATCAACTGCGTAAGAATACTGGTACTCGTAACCTGAAGGCTCTTATCACGATGTTCGTTGGTTTTGCTATCATTGCAGCCATCGTTATCGCTAAAGTCTCTATTGAGAACTACATCGCATCGCAGAATGCTGCTATTGAGGCAGATGTAGAGCTCCAGAGTCTTGCTGAGAAGAAAGAGGCTAAGGTTGAAAAGAAAGACGAGCCGGAAGTTGAGAAAGTTGAGATTGAGCGCGTCAAGAGCTCTGTAGCTTTCACCGTTCCTGAGATTAAGAAGGATAATGAGGTGAAGGAAGAGCAGGAGATGAAGTCACAGGAAGAACTTCAGGAGACCAATACCGCTATCGGTGCCTTCAACGTTGAGGGTAATGACGAAACTGCTGGTGAGGTATTGAAAGCCAAGGAAGTTATTGCAGAGCCAGAGCCGCCAAAGGTGGAGGAGACCAAAGTCTTCGACGTGGTAGAGCAGATGCCATCGTTCCCCGGTGGACAGGGTGCCTTGATGTCATGGCTTGGCAGCAACATCAAGTATCCTGTAGTAGCTGAGGAGAATGGTGTACAGGGTCGCGTCGTTTGTACCTTTGTGGTGGAGCGCGACGGTTCTATCACAGACGTGAAAGTCGTCCGTGGTGTTGACCCCTCTTTGGACAAAGAGGCTGTGCGTGTGCTCAAGGCTATGCCTAAATGGATTCCTGGTAAGCAGAACGGTTCAGCTGTACGTGTTAAGTACACTGTTCCCGTAACCTTCAGACTTCAGTAATCTATGACGAAGAGCGTATTCAACAAACTCGTTGGATTAACACTTATCTTAGGCTTGCTCCCATCATGTGGGAGCAAGCCTAATCCTGAAAAGGAGGAAGCATATCTGAAGGCCGCTGAAAAAATCGTAGCTGATGAGAGTTTCTATCCTATTCTAGACGAAGAGCTCTTCTATTTCAACAGCCAGCGTTTAGACACGATTGGTGTAGAATATATGAACGAGCAGGACGCCGTTGCAAAACTGATGAAACAAGAGACATGGCTTGCTTTCACCACCCGTGACTTCACTGCGAAGGAGAAGAAGAGTCTGCAAGACCAGAAGTTCCTGCCCCGTGCGATTCCCATCGCCTACGACGGTCTCTCTATTATCGTCAACAATTCCAATCCCGACACTTGCATTACCATTAAGGATTTTGCACGTGTACTTCGTGGAGAGGTAACCCAATGGGGCGAAATCTATCCCAGTTCCAAATTGGGAGCTATTGATGTCGTTTTCGACAATCCATTATCCAGTACGGTTCGCTGGTGTGTGGACTCCATCCTTGGAGGGAAAGAGTTCACTAATCCCAACATCGGAGCCGTCAAGACCAGTGCAGCAGTAATCGATTATGTGGAGAACCACAAGAATTCCCTCGGTATTATCGGTTCCAACTGGTTAAATGACAAGCGTGATACCACGAATGTCACCTTTAAAAAGAACATAACAGTGATGGGGGTCTCAAAACTTGACTCAGCCACCAAGGCAAACAGTTGGAAGCCCTATCAATATTATTTATATAATGGCAATTACCCATTACGTCGCACCATCTATGCGTTATTAAATGATACCCGTAATGGTACTCCGTCAGCCTTCGCACATTACTGTCAGCTACCCAAGGGACAAATGATTATCCTCCGTTCAGGTCTCTTGCCTCGTACAGCAAATATGAATGTCCGACAGGTTATTGTCAATAAAGAATAAACCAAATGGGCGTATTCACGTCATAATGATAGAGAAAAGAATTTAGAAGTTTAACTTTAATAAAAAAAGAATTATGAAAGCAATTAAATACCTCGTGATGGGAGCGCTGATGATAGGATTCGGCACTCCAGTGATGGCACAGGACGGTTCCAAGGCCGACGTTGATGCCGTAAAAAAGATTATTAGTAGTAAACCCGCTGATCTCGACAAGCAGATGAAGCCTTTCTACAAGGCAAACAGGAAGAATCCAGAGAACTTGCTCGCCATAGGTCGTGCGTTCTATGAGGCAAAAGATACTGCACGTGCCCATGAATATGCTCAGTTTGCACTGGATGCCTCCAAGAACAAATACGCACCTGCTTATGTGCTGCTGGGAGACATCGCTGCCCTTGCAGACGATGGTGGTGGTGCTGCCGCATATTACGACAATGCCATTTACTATGATAAGAAACTTGCCGAGGCATATCGTAAATATGCCATGGTTTACCGTAAGATTGACCCCAAAGGTGCCGCTCAGAAGCTCGATGAGTTAAAAGCAAATTGTCCTGAGGTGAATGTTGACGCTATCAAGGGACACATTTTCATGGTTGCTGGCGACGAGAAGAATGCCTACAACGAGTTTAAGAAAGTGCCCATCGACCAGTTGGACAAGAGCTATCTGAATGAGTTCGCCCGTGCCAGCTATTTCCAGGGTCACTTTGAGGATGCGTTGGCAGCCTGTGAGCAGGGTCTGAAAGACAAGCCTCGCAATGCCACCTTTACCCGTCTTGCCATGTTCAGCAACTATGAGTTGAAGAACTACGAAGCCGCCAAGGGGTATATCCACAGATATTTCAATGAGACTGATAGTGCCAAGTTCTCTGAGTACGACCACTATTATTCTGCTTTGATTTATGACGCTTTAGGCGAACAGCAGAATGCGTTCAGCGAATATGACAAAGCTCTTGTTCTGGTCAACGACTCTTCTATGATTAAGAAATGGGCTATTCTAAAGACCCTCTCTGACGCCTACCTGAAGAACAAAGACTATACCAAGGCTACCGATTATTACAAGCAGATGCTTGCCGCCAAGAAAGACCTGACCTACGATGATGAAGAAGGACTTGCCAATATTTACACGAAGGAAGGTGATGCCTCTGCAGATCCCGCCAAGAAGATAGAGATGATCAAGAAGGCTGACGAGGTCTATGCTGCACTCATCCAGAAATATCCGACTCAGGAGGTTTATTCCACCTATATGCGTGCCAACCTCAACAACAAGCTCGACAATAATATGGAGAAAGCACTTGCCAAGCCTTATTATGAGAAGCTAGCCTCCTTGCTGAGTGGGCGTAACGACCGTACTAAAGGTCAAGACACCATGCTGAAGACTGCCTATCACTATCTGATGTTCAACGCATACATTAATAAGAATGTGGATGGTGCAAAGGCATTCGCAGAGAAGATCCTCCAGATTGACCCAGAATATAAGGCTGCACTGGAGATTCAGGCATTGAAGTAAACATCACTATAAAAAGGAGCGCAAGTATTGGCTTGCGCCCCTTTTTTCATTCAACAAACATGAATCTGAGGAAACTCACACTATTTGTATTTGGGATTTGGGGTGTAATGAGTATCACATTAACATCCTGTCAATCCCATGACAAGCAAGTTTCCAATAGAAGTACCCTTAAGAGCGAGCAAGACTCCATCATCCAAGCTTTAATTGACAAGGATATGGATAGCGCCCTCCTCTTGATAGACAGTCTCAAGGACCAACATCTCCTACCAGAGTATAAAGCCAACTACTTCCGGGGACAGATTCATTATAGATTAGGACAAGAGCTCACTGCAGAGCTCTATTACAAGAGGGCACTTACCACTAACGAGCTATATAAGGATCGTCCCTCACTCTACTATTTCGTGTCCGACCAACTTTCAACTATCCTCACTGTCAAAGGTGACCAGGATGGTGCCGTCAAGACAGCAACAGAAGCCTATTCCATTGTTCAGAAAGACACCACACAAGAAGGACAATATTGGTCAGCTATCCTACTCCATGACATCGGATATAGTGAGATGCAATTAGGGCATTACCAAGAAGCCAAAAAGAATTTCACACAAGCATGGAAAACCCTTAAAGAGATTGCCAACAAAAGACCCACGTTCGACAATCTCTATACTTGGGCAAGAATCACTTATAATATCATTGATGCCTATACAAGTACCGAACAGTTTGTGGAGGCAAAAGAGTGGTTACCACAAGCCGAGGAAGCCATCAATCATTTGTCCGTCTCTCCAGAGTGTCCTGCGACCACCGCTGAAGAATTCTCAGCAGGTCTTGACACCCACAAAGCCCTTGTATATGTAAAGACAGGGCAGCGCGCTGATGCCAGACAGGCATACCAGCGTTTTATAGGTACCAACTATTCTAAAACCAGTCAAGGACTTATTGAGCATTATGAATACCTCCAACTTGCCGAGCGATGGGACGACTTAGCACTACTGATTCCTAAAGTCGACTCCGTTATCCAGTCGTGGGATATCCCCCTGTCATTATATTATCTGAAGTCCTACCTTACCCCTTACCTGAAAGCTTATATCAAGACCGGACATTCGGAACAAGCTCTCCAAATGGCAGAACGTGTCGTCAACTCCATCGACTCCATCTATACCTATGAGCAACTACATAATGCAGCAGAGTTAGCTATCATGTATGAGACACAAGAGAAGGAAAAACAGATTTCCGAGCAACAGTCAATGCTGAAATATCAACGTTATATCGCGGTATTCATCGCTATTCTGCTCATTCTTATCTCTTTTGTCATCATCACCCTACTCCGTCTCCGCAATGCCAAAAAGTTGTCAGACAAGAATAAGGAGTTGCAACAGAAAAACAAAGAGCTAACCAACGCCAACGCTCGTGCGGAAGAATCATCACGCATGAAGACAGACTTTATCCAACAGATTTCCCATGAGATCCGCACTCCCCTAAACGTCCTCAGTGGTTTCACACAGGTCTTAACTTCGACAGATTCTGAATTGTCACAAGAGGAGCGCAAGGATATCAACGAGCGTATCACCAAGAACACAAACCGGATTATCGAACTGGTCAACAAAATGCTGGAACTCTCTGATATGCACAGCAAGAGTATCATCGAACGTTCCGATAAAATGACCACCGTTCATATTGCCACTCAGGCAGTTGAAAAGTCAGACATCCCCAATGCCAAACATGTCACTTTCCATCTGGAATACAATCCTTCCGTTGAAAAGATCATACGCACCAATTTCCAAGCAGCTTCCCGTGCCCTCGCATTACTATTGAACAATGCTGTCAAGTTTACTAAACAAGGAAGTATTGAGCTAAGTATCACCCTCGACACAAAAAACCATATGGTAGTCTATACGGTCACAGATACGGGTATCGGCATCCCACCATACGAGGCAGAGCATATCTTCGAAGAGTTCTTCCAACTGGATCCCTACTACGAAGGAACGGGTATCGGACTCAGTGTAGCCCGCAGTATTGCCCTTCGTCTGGGTGGTAACATTTACCTTGACACCAGTTATCAAGGAGGTGCGCGCTTCGTTTTCACCATTCCCGACGAAGCATAAAAAAGGCTTTCCTTATGGGAAAGCCCTATGTTCTTACTAACATTGCCTTGCTTTATGCAGGAAGGCTGATAGCCTCTGACGGACAAACGTCAGCACATGTGCCGCACTCTGTGCAAACATCAGGGTTGATAGAATACTTATCGCCCTCAGAGATAGCTCCTGCGGGGCACTCATCGATACATGTTCCACATGCGATGCAGTCGTCACCAATTACGTATGCCATAATTCTTTTCGTTTAAAAAGTTAATACTAAATACTCATTATTTATGATGCAAAGATAGGAATATTTTTCGATATATACCTAACTATGGGTAGAATATTTTCATAATTTATACGACGTCGAAATAATAAAGGGCTTTCTTCCTACGTTATATTTAATGTGAATAAGAAACGGTTTATACTCCTGATGCTGTTGTTTGTCGGTGCTCTTTACGCACAAGCCCAACAGCGTCGTGTACAGCACAAGCCCTACATCGACTTGCGCCCTTTGCATTTTGGTATCGTAGTAGGCACCCACTTGCAAGACATTGAGTTTGAGAACGTTGGTTTACAGACAATTGTCGACGAGGAGGGGAATGTCAACGATTACCTGATTATGACAGATGCAGATAAGTGGAATCCTGGGTTCTCCGTAGGTGTTCTTGCGGAATTACGCCTTCATGAGAACTTCGCTTTACGTTTCTCCCCATCCATGCATTTTGGTGCCAAGCATCTCAGTTTCATCAACATGACCGATTTGGATGAGGAAGGTAATCCCCATAAAGTAACACAAGACCTTAAAAACACATATGTCGGATTACCTGTGAACATTAAGTTCAGTGCTCCCCGCTTCAACAACTACCGTCCTTTCATCTCTGCCGGTATCAGTGGGATGATCAACCTCACAGGTGGTGATGACGACTATATCGCCTTGAAACGTTTCTCGTCGATGATAGAAGTAGGTATTGGTTGTGATTTCTACTTACCTTTTTTCAAACTCATTCCTGAGCTGAAGTTCTGCTATGGTTTGGGAAACAGTCTCAACACCAACCATATCAATGAGTTGCGCGACGCCAACAAACGAGCCTATGCGGGTAGTGTCAGCAGTGCACAATCGAAAATGATTATGCTCTCTTTCTATTTCGAGTAAAGCGTCAAACGCCTACTTTTTTATTAAGTTTAGGATCATCTTTCCCACGAAAATCGCATGTTTCCCGTTCTGGTCGACAGGTACCTGTTTGCCATCCATATCAGTCAGATACTCTAACTTCTTAAAATAAGTATGAGTATGTCCTCCTAAGACAAGGTCAATATAACGACTGCGAGGAACCATATACTGGTCGTCCTCCCCACGGTTACTGTTCCATCCCAGATGAGAGAGACAGATGACCACATCACATTTCTTTTCCTTCTTCAGCATCGTTGCCGTCTTCAAGGCGGTTTCCCCCGGATCCAGATACTTCACACCTACGCAATTCCTGGCAGCAACCAGTCCTTCCAACTTGGGGGACACCCCGAACACCCCGATTCTCAACCCGTTACGTTTTATGATGACATAAGGTTTCACCAATCCCTCACAAGGGGTTCCCGTAAAATCATAATTGGCACAGACGATGGGGAATGTGGCAAGACGGAACACACGAGCCATTTCCTCTACCCCAAAATCGAACTCATGATTACCTATGGTCACAGCATCATACCCCATCCGGTTCATCATTCCGATCTCGACCTCACCTTTGAAAAAGGTATAATAGGAAGACCCCTGAAAGAAATCACCACTGTCAAACAACAAAAGGTCCGGACATTTCTCCCGCTCTTCTTTCAGCATTTCGATACAACGCAAGGCACCTGCCCTACCTGCCTTCATCGTGTCAGGCAGTTGACTGTTGATGGGGACAATCGTACTATGGATGTCGTTGGTATGCAGGACAACCAACTGTTTCTGTTTTTGACCCGAAACCGTTAAAGGTAATAAAAGTAAAAAGAAAAAGAGAATATGTACACGCCTCATACTTGAAATCTTAAGTTATCTATTGTTCTACGACTCTTCCTTCCATTTGCGAATCCACCAGCTTACCCTGTCGGTCCATCTCACGGAAATAGTTCATGATAACAAACCGGCTGTTGTTCTCATCCGACAGAGGAGAATTGACATCCTTCGCCTTGTGGAATGCCGACATCTTGTCCGTTCCATCCAACAGGTAGTCAATGGTGGCAATCCGATAGTCACGTTGAGGATCAACAACTTGTCCGTTGATGGCGGCACTTACCAGTTTGCCGTCCTTTGTGATTACCATCCTGACGGCATGACTGACGCCCTCGCCACCTACGGATGCCATTTCCGAGAACAGCTCCAACACGTCAGCACCAGATAGCGTGGCAAAAGCTATTTTATTCTCAAAGGGAGCTATATCCAACACATCTCCATAGGTTACCGCACCCGCCGGTAAGTCCGCACGGATACCTCCCATGTTATAAACACCGAAGTCGACATGCTCCCCATAGTCCTTTGCCGCCCACACCATGATGTCAGCAAGCAAATTTGACAACTCACTCTCAGGACGCTGGACATGCATATACCTTGCCATATGCCCCACCACCGGACTTGTAATACTGTCAATCACATGTCTATAGGTATCCAAGAACCTCGATGCCTCCATATCGTAATGCGAGTCATAGCGTGCGTCCACCAAGATACGGGAGCGTTCGACGTTAACCACCTGATAGCTGCTCTTGCATGATACCATCACCACAGCTATCACTGTCAAAACACATAAATTCCTAGTCATTGTCTTATCTTATATGGGCAAAGGTACAAAAAAAACATGTTTCAAGCAAATTATTCTCTTTCTACTTCCCACTTTTGTGTACAAACCTGTAACTTCGCTTAAAAGACTCATGTTCGAAAAAAATGCAAATAAATCAAATTTTATTTTGTAGTTTGCTTACTTATTCGTACCTTTGCACCCGCTTTCCGCGTAATCGCTGTCAGGAAGTAACGAGTTGCCTGTTATGTTGCGTAGGAACGATACAACAATTTAATAAGAAAAGAAATGGATCTAATTAAAGTTGCTGAAGAAGCATTTGCAACCGGCAAGAAGTTCCCAGAGTTCAAAGCTGGTGACACCATCACTGTCGCTTACAAAATTATCGAGGGTTCCAAGGAGCGTATCCAGCTCTATCGTGGCGTAGTCATCAAGATCTGCGGTCATGGTGAGAAGAAACGCTTCACTGTTCGCAAGATGTCTGGTACCGTAGGTGTAGAACGTATCTTCCCTATCGAGTCTCCGAACATCGACTCCATTGAGGTGAACAAGGTTGGTAAGGTTCGTCGCGCTAAGCTTTACTATCTGCGCAAGCTCACTGGTAAGGCTGCTCGTATTAAGGAGAAGCGCCACAACGTGGGTGAGTAATCCCATCGACCTGCACAACATAAAAAGAGACATTCCCCGTGGATGTCTCTTTTTATTTCTTGACTTTCTCCCCTACCTCGTAGTTCGACTCTCCATCATCCTCACCATGCAGGGCTTCCTGGAACGACTCCCAGTCCTGAAAGCCAGCCAACAACGAGAGCCTGTCAAGCGTCTTCTTGTTGGGCTTCCTCAACAGTTCGTGCTCCACAGCCTCCAGCAATTTTCGTAATGCGTGTCTCTTTTTCTCCATCGTCATCTGTTCCGTTAGTCCCTGCAAAGGTAGTGCAAAATTTCGATTTAGTGAAGAGAATGCAAATTTATTTGATTCAATCCCTCATTCCGATATCTCCGACCGCCGTTAAAGGTGCCTTACACAGGGGTAACAGATTACGGGTGATGGGGTATTAGGTACGCCCTTCGAGGGAGTTAGAAGCATCCTTTCAACCGTTCGGCTATAGCCAAACGACTGAACGGCTCCAGCCAAACAACTGAACGCCTATAGCCGTTTTCAAACCGCTCAAACAATAGTCGTTGTCTCAAAATGTCATCTGGTAGGGGGATGGTAGCAGGGTTGTAGCACGATTGTAGCAGGATAAATCCTGATTGTGCTACAGGCTCCGCCCTTTATTTATCAGCATTTCAGCCACATTATAGCAGGGATAGCAGGATTATTTTGTTTTTACACATAGAGACAGAAAAACGACTGGCAAAAACGTTGCTCTGCCAGTCGCCATAATTATAGATGAATATTGGCGGTATTCGAGTTACGAGAACAAAGAGCAAAAGCTCAATATCTATGTATAAGTACGAACAGAAACGCTAATCTGTAAGTTAATAATTAAATTAAAATCTCTCTGTGACCTCGAAAGGCTGAGCCTCATCAATAAGGTCGGAAGCGTTGTTCGTCCTGTTTTTATGTCATTGGCAAATCTATTTTAGAATTAGACAATAAAGTTATTACGATTGCAAAGAAACGAAAAATCGAGAGCTGAACAAAAGAATTTATTCTTTTTTTGCCGAGATGGGGTATTTTCGTTATTTATGCCAATCATACGAAAAGGTTGGAAAGAGAATCATTTTCTCAATTATATTTGTGTAATTCAGTAGAAATTATTATCTTTGCCTATGAATAGTAAATAGTTAAGACATGAAAGACTATAGGAACGACTATCAGGAGACCCACAGATGTGACAAGTATTATGTTACCCTGCAAGACGGAAGTATCTATCGTCATGAATCTAAAAAGTATTGAAAGGAGAACTTAAAAGAAATAACCATAGTTAAATGATATGAATAAAACACGCCACATTATTATATTAATGTTTGTAATGATTTACACAGGAGTCTGTGGTCAGACAGTACGCAAGAATACTACCACGACTAAACACACTGTGACACATACAACAACTACTAACAGGCAGTCATCCACCGTTAGCCTTCAATCCTTGGCGGCAACCCAACCGTTTATTTTCCAACAAATAAAAATGCGCGTCACAGCCAAGAGTTTCAAAGAGACCCTTATCCGTCAAGGCTATGAGTTCGATTGCGGTAATCTTAAAGATGACTATCCTTTCCTGACATTCAACCTAAAGCGTGGTGAACACAATATAACGTTGATGGTTCATTCCACATATCAGGGAAAATATGTCTATCGGATCTACTATACAGAAAATGGGTTCAAGTCAAAATCAGAGGCCAATATGCGCATCAAAACCCTGACTAATCAAGCTCGCAACGACAATGGTATAAAGATGGGGAAATGTCCACACAATGATAATATATGGGTCTGGAAGAACGGAGAATTTTCCGCAACAATAACCGAAGGACTTGTAGGCGAATATGGCATTCTGCTCTCTTATCTTGATACATACTCCTTCTTGTTGGTCAATCAGGAAGCCAAAACGCACAAAGGAAATAAAAAACACTATGATCCCATTGATGTGGTTGCATGGGGTGAGGAAATAATGGACATCAATGATAAAGACCGTGTTCAATCTTTCTTGGAGAAGAATGGTTTCCATTACCAATGGGCTGACGAGAATAATGCAAAATTCCAGATGAAAACCGAGTCGTGCGATTTTGTAGATTGCAAAGTTTATCCTTTTGATAAGAAAATACCCAATTCTAACATACGTGCCACCATGTTTACCTTAAACAAAGTTTATGTACAAGATTTTCCTTCACTTCTGAAAAAACATGGATATGTAGCCGTTCCTGGAAAGGACGATGAGTGGCAGAAAGGTAACAGACGGTTACGTAAAGGAAGTGCTCTCTGTTTTTTTGAAGGAGAAAACGACGGTATGATTGTTGAAGAAGGAAGCATTGACTATCTATTTTATTTTCTATCACAAGAAAAGCCACAGCCTAAGGAACAAGAGAAAACAGAGACACCCATCCCAGACAGGAGACCTGTTCCACCAACACCAGGTGGAGTTGTAGAAGATGGTGTTGCCTGGAATCCAACTCTGATACAACTATGTGACTACGTCCTAAGGAACAATGATACAGAACAAATTCAAAGTGAGCTAACAAAGATTGGAGGCTTTAGACTGTCAAAAGAGTTATTTGGGTCAGGTATGGAAGGCTTTAATGGCAAGTATTCCAATTGTGACATATATGTGAAAAGCAAGAATAAAAAGTCAAAGGAACTCAAAATCCTCAAGGTTACTATACGAAAGAGATCGGTTTCCAATATTCAAGAGGAACTGGAGAAATTGGGATATAAGACCGCACCACGGAAAAAGACTGATTTGGAGAGTTTCCACTATTACTATTATGAGCAAGGAAGCAAAAAAGTAGAACTGGAGGAAGTCACCTCTCACGAATATGAGGTAGTACATTGCACTTTTACTATAGAAGAGGAAAGGAAATAAAAAGTATACTAAATATTATATAAATAATTATGAAAAAGATTCTGCTTATGTGTCTGACAATGCTGTTAATTTCACAGACAATTGTTTTAGGACAGACACACCGTACAAAAAAAAGAGTGGTTAAAAAGACAACGACAACATCCTCCCAATTGAACAAAGGGAAGAAGCGTCCGACTTCAATGGATACACTTTTTGAAAGATTTGCGCAAACGGGGCAGAATCCTTTTGGGGCTTTACCCTCATTGATAGCTGACTATCAGATGCCTATTTGGAATGCCTACGAAGGATCCACAGGGCAGAACAAACTATACGCAGGAAGACCTTACGGAGAACTTTGTGCAGAATATATCTCTAAATCAAAGGAACTTCAGAATCATTTCCCTGGTGCTGTTATATCTACTACCACAGATGCTGATTTAGGTTTGAAGTTAGCGGAGGAATTCCATGTTGTCGGGTTCACAGCCAGTGGTACGGCAGGAGCTTATGCAGGTATTTATGAGAAAGTATCTATCAGAGCAAAAGTAGCGTATGACAATCTGCCTCATCGCAGTAATTTAGCGTTGGTAGTTTACTCTGGAGACGAACGTGAGTATTGGGGATTGGAGAATCTGGATGCATATTATTATAATCATTCAGAAGGCTATCTAACTTTTTTTGTAAAAATCAGCGCATGTAACTCTTATATTATGTCACACATCCATCATATTCTTCTTACTAGCACTCAATCAGAGGCCTATAAAAAAGCGAACTCCAAACGTATTTCTATGGAAGCCGATTTTTCTACAAAATACATGCCGAGAATGTTTTAATAAATTCCCGATCTATTACCCTGCCTTGATCATATCATACGCCAATCGTTCATCGCCATTGGCAAGATAGATAATACCACAATAGGAAAAACCATATTTCACTATGTTATGACGCATGATGTGGTTGTCTCTATGGGTGTCGATGCGGATATACCGCTCTTGGGTAAAGCAATAGTCCATGATACTCCTGAATACGCCATGAGTCTCTGGCACACTGGCAATCCTATGGATGACATGATAAGACATCGTGTCATTGGTCCATTTCCCATTATATATATTAAAATAGGTGGGATCTGGAGAGGGAAGGAAAGCAAAATAGGCAACAACCACACCATCATCCTCTATCACGAAACTACCGAGACGCTCCACGTCAGCCTTGACAATCTCCAATGAGGGATATCCTTCACCCCACTGATTCATATTCCCCGAGGCACGCATTATACCCTTAGCGGCAGAGAACACCTTCATGATGCGCTCTGCGTCATCAGGCAGCCTTGTCTCACGTATGATTCGTTTCTTTCGTATCATTATTATCTAAGCTTTGGCTATAACACCTATCCAACGAGTCCGAATGATTCGAGAACTACGATCCCTATTTTTTTCTGATTAAACTGATGCAAAGATAGTCAATTTTCTAGAATTATGCGTATCTTTGCAGATGATTTAAAATAAAGTTGTACCTTTGTACCCAGTAACAAATAGTATTAATAGAATGAAAGAACTACAGCTGAAGTACGGATGTAATCCGAACCAAAAGCCCTCACGCATCTTCATGACAGAGGGAGAGTTACCTATTGAAGTGATTAACGGTCGTCCTGGATATATCAATTTCCTCGATGCCTTCAATGCCTGGCAGCTGGTGAAGGAGCTGAAGGCGGCTACTGGCCTGCCTGCCGCAGCCTCGTTCAAGCACGTATCACCTGCTGGTGCCGCTGTCGGACTACCTTTGAGCGACACCTTGAAACGCATCTATTTCGTGGATGACGTAAAAGGACTCGACGATTCCCCCATTGCCTGTGCCTATGCCAGAGCCCGTGGCGCCGACCGCATGTCATCGTATGGTGATTTCGTGGCACTCTCTGACACTTGTGACGCAACGACAGCATTGTTGTTGAAGCGAGAAGTGAGCGATGGTGTGATTGCTCCTGACTATACTGCCGAAGCTATTGAGATACTGAAAGACAAGCGCAAGGGTACGTATAATGTGATTAAGATTGATCCCACCTACCAGCCTGAGCCTGTAGAGCGCAAGCAAGTATTCGGCATAACCTTCGAGCAGGGACGTAACGAGATCAAACTCGACGACCCCGCCCTGTTTGAGAACATCCCCACACAGAACAAGACATTCACCGCAGAGGCAAAGCGCGACTTGATTATCGCACTGATCACTTTAAAGTATACCCAGTCTAACTCCGTCTGCTATGTGAAGGACGGACAGGCTATCGGCATCGGTGCTGGACAGCAAAGCCGCATCCATTGCACCCGTCTGGCAGGAAACAAAGCAGACATCTGGTGGTTACGACAGCATCCGAAAGTGATGAGCCTGCCTTTCAAGGAGGGAATCCGTCGTGCTGACAGAGACAATACCATTGATGTATATATCTCAGAGGACGAGCACGACGATGTATTGCGCGATGGAGCCTGGCAGCAGTTCTTCACCGAGCAGCCTGAAGTACTCACCCTTGCTGAGAAGAAAGAGTGGATTGCCAAGAACACGAAAGTCGCTTTGGGCTCTGATGCTTTCTTCCCCTTCGGTGATAACATCGAGCGTGCCCATAAGAGTGGCGTGGAGTTCATTGCCCAGGCTGGTGGCTCCGTCCGCGACGACCACGTCATCATGACCTGCGATAAATATGGTATCGCAATGGCATTCACAGGTGTTCGTCTTTTCCATCATTAATAATATAGGTACTATAGATACTATAGGCACTATAGGAACTATAATTAAAAAACTATGAGTAAAGAAGACGATTTCCAGTCAATTCTGGAGAATGGTATCTCGTTTGGTCGCGGCGGTGGTTCTCATAAGGAGGACGACAAAGTCAAGACCAAGGCGAAGAAGAAAAAATACATCACTGGTGCTCACGGTAGCGGCTCTGCAAGGCAGAAAGCCAAATACCGTGAGCAACGGAGAAACAGGCATAAGTAAACTAAAACTATAATACTAATAATGAAATCATGAGAAAACATGTATTTACCTTATTGACCCTCTTTATGGTCACACTGACGGTCTCAGCACAAAAGCTCGTTGGTGGTGACCTTAGTCTTGTCCCTGCCTACGAACAGGCTGGTGACAAATGGCTAGACTCTGAGGGGAATGAGATTAACACCTATTACAACGACGGCATGATAACCTATGTCCATGAAGTTGCCGGATGGAACGCAATACGTGTAAGGTTGTTGGTAGACCCATCTCAGGATGACGCCCCTGCCACTTGTCAGGATCTTGACTATGTAAAGAAGTTGGGTAAACGTATCAAAGATGCGGGAATGAGTTTCCTGCTCGATATCTTCTACAGCGACACTTGGACAGATGTCAGTCAACAGTGGATTCCCACTAGTTGGGGCTATAACAGAAATACTGAGACGGCAACACTGGCAGCCAAAGTGAAGAGCTATACAACAGAGGTTTTGAATGCACTAAACACTTACGGTGCCAAACCCGACTACATCCAAATTGGCAACGAGGTAAGCTATGGCATGCTTTGGGACAATGCCTCTGGAGCAAGTAAGAACAACTGGTTTGTCACTAGCAGTACCTATGAGGCTCAGACTGCCAACATCACCCGTTTTGCAACCCTGCTGAAAGCTGCTGCAGAAGGTGTGAGAGCCTCTGACTGCTCTTCAGCAAAAATCATTCTCCACTGCGAGCGCACTAATAACAACACACATTGCCAGAATTTCTATAGCTGGGTCGAGAAAGCTGGTTTTACCGATTACGATATTATCGGACTAAGCTATTATCCCATCTGGCACGGTGACCTCAGCAAGCTAAAGGCAACACTCAACACACTGATTACGACATTCCCTGCTAAGGAGATACATATCGTGGAGGCTGGCTATCATCATACAGATTTCACACCAGGATCAGGCGAAATAGACACCCGCAGCATATGGCCATACTCTCCTGCCGGACAAGCTGCTTTTCTAAAGGATCTTATCGCTGCACTGAATACCTACGAAAAGGTAACAGGTCTCTACTACTGGCAACCCGAAGAGTGTGGAAACGGAGCTGATAAAGAAGGAAACAACCGTGTGATGGGCAACTGGGACAACCGAGGATTCTGGCAGATTACGTGGAAAAGCGGAACACACACCTTGAACAGTTCCACCGCTTTGATGACACTGAAGACTTTCCTCAGTGGTGGTGATGAGCCACAAGAGCAAGATGTCACCGACGATTTTATCGTCAATGCTTCATTCGACAGTAATATCAGCGGATGGACCAATACTGGAGGTACAGCGCAATGGAAACAAAACACATGGGCACCCCTTTCCAATTACTGCGAATTTGCATGGACTGGCAATGCTATTGTAAATCAGGAAGTAGTTCAGACACCTACTCTGCCAGCGGGTACTTACAAACTTACTGTCAACTGTGCCTCAAATAATGGTTCAAAGGGTATCTTCCTCATTGCAGGAGATCAAAGTAAGGAAATGACAGGAACAGGAAATGTTGAGACTTTCTCCGTTGAATTTACTGTTTCTTCTGAATCATCTGTCAAGATAGGGCTTAAACTTCTAAATACAACTGCCACATGGGTCAACTTTGACAATTTCAAGTTAGTCAAGAAGACTACAACTGGTATCATCAATACCAAATGGCAACCTGCCATCAACGACAATGCCTGGTATACGCTAGGTGGACAGAGGTTGACAAGTAAACCCACCAAGAGAGGTATCTATATCCACCAAGGGAAAAAGGTAGTGAACTAAAAGTTCAACTCCTTTCCCCGGTAGAAATCCAAGAGAGTGATCTGATAAAGGTGTTCATAACGTGCCTGCACCAGATCGCTCTCCGCTTTTAGGTAACGGTTCTTCGCCTCATTGAACTCCGTGATCGTTGCCTTGCCATTCTCGTATTTTGCCTGTGCTAACACAAAAGCATCCTGACTCGACTGGCGGGCTGCCATACTACTCTCGTATTTCGCCTTGGCAGCTACCGCATTATAATAGACCTGCTGGATCTCCTTGTAGAGGGTCTTCTTCACATTGTCCAGTTTCAGCTGCTGGTTCTCACGGTCGAGACGTGCCAAGCTGATTTTGTTACGTGTCGAGAAACGGTTGAAGAGCGGAACACTCAGGTTCAGACCGATATACTGGGAGAAATTATTCTTGATTTGAGTTCCAAAGTTATCCGACTGCATTCCGCTGGTCTTATAGTAGTTGGTCTGCAGACCACCATTGAGTGCGAGTTGCGGATAACGGGCTGCCTGTTCTATCTTGATACTCCTTGCAGTGGCATCCAGACGGATTTGCTCAGCCTTGATCTCTGGTTTGAACAGGAGTGCCTCTTCGAAGACCACCTCAGGACTGGGCAGTACAACGGCATTAAAAGGAGCACTGGGACGCACAATCTCAAAGCCCTCAGGAGTAGGCAGCTCCAACAACTGTGTCAGAGTGAGCAGTGCCAACTGGAGATTATTGTCTGCCTGTGTGGCGGTAAGGACACTCTGGGCGTGGGTAGCCTTCTGTTGTGACACCTCTGCTCCACTCGCCTTTCCATTATGAAAGAACGCCTCCAGACGTGCCACCTGCATCGAGTCGATAGCTACTTGTCGCCAAGCGACATCAGCCATCTCCATATCATAGAGTATCTGCACATAAGCCTTCGCCACCTGCATGCGGATATCATTCTTTGCCTTCTCCAGATCCTCAGTAGCTGCCTCTAAGTTCAACTGGTTGAGCTGGATGTTATTGGGAATGCGGAAACCAGTAAACAAGGGTACACTGGTGTTAATACTGAAGGATGTGGAACTGGTGCTGCGATTGGTATAGGTATTGTCCATGGTGAGACCACGTCCGAAAGAGAAGGTCTCTCCCACCGCTCCTGTCAGATCGGGCAACCGGCTGTTCTTAGCCGTAGACAGGTGTAACTGCATCTGCTGGCGTACCAGGTTCTTCTGCTGGATACCGATATTATGACTGATGGCATAGTCGGCACACTGCCGGAGCGTCCACTGCTGTTGGGCAGAGACGGGCTGGGATATAGTAATTATAGTAACTATAGTGACTATAGGAACTATGGTATTTGATAAAATATTCCTCATCGTTTATTCCTCCTTCGTTTCAGCTACAATCTGCGGACCACGTACCTTATCCTTAGTAGTCAGTCCTTTCTTCACCTCAATATTCACCCCATCACTCAAACCTGTCGTTATCTGATGCCGCTCATACGTCTTCTGGGCTCCCTCTCCCTTTATCAGATAAACAAAGGTGGAGTCACCAGAGAACTCGATGGCACTCTCAGGAATTGTCAATGCTTTATTGACTTGCGCAAGCACAATCTCCGCATTGGCAGAATAGCCAGAGCGAATCTTATCGTCTTTCGCGACCTTGACAGCCGCTTTTATCTCAAACTGGTTGGCACCATTGTTCTCTACCGCTTTGGGGGAGATATACTCCAGAGAGGCGTCGAACTTCAAGTCCTGCAAGGCACCAATGGTAATCTTCATAGGTATACCGCTATAGAGTTGTCCCACCTCTGTCTCATCAATATTCCCTCGGAAAATAAGGTCGTTCATATTTGCCACAGAGGCGATAGTGGTACCCTCATTAAACGTATTGGTATTGATCACAGAGTTACCAACCTTCACCGGGACATCAAGGATAACACCACTAATAGTTGAACGGACGAGGGTACTTGACGCATTAGCGTTCGATTTCGAAACACCATCACGCACTACCTGAAGCGCATCCTCAGAAGCGAGCAACTCTTCTTTCGCCTGCTTCAATTTCTGAGCCACCTTGTCATACTCATCCGCAGAAACGAGTTTCTGTTCGTAAAGGTTCTTCTCACGCTCATAGTCTATCTTCGCCTGCCGGAGATTCAAGTCGGCAAGACGCACACGACTCTCAGCAGAGGAAAGTTGCGCCATATCAGGAATCACCTTCACCTTGGCAATGACTTCACCAGCCTGCACATAGTCACCAGGCTCTTTCATCAACTGTGTGATAATACCACCAATCTGAGGTTTGATATTCACCTCATTACGAGGCTCTATCTTACCAGTGATGATGGTCGTCTTCTTCACTTCATTCATCTCTGGAGTGAACTCGTTATACACTACCTCTTTAGGTTGTGACTTCTGCCACAGGAACACGAAGGTTCCTATGAAAATCAAAGCAATGATTGTTGCGATAATCAGTTTTTTGTACTTTTTCATATTGTTATGTTTTATTGTTGTTTCGATATTTCGATGCTTTACTCATCTCGCATGGCATCAACAGGTTTGATGCTCATCGCACGTGCCGCTGGGGCTAGTCCTGCCAGTACTCCCATCAGGCTAACCATCAATGCCGCTACGATGGCAGTCCAGAAGCCTACCTGGAAATGCGCCGTTAAAATACCGTCCTCCGTATTACCCAGTTCAAGCATCTGTAAGATCAGCACGGCAAAGAGGATACCACTCATACCTGCCACCAAGGTCAGCACGATACTCTCTGAGATAATCTGCGAGAGGATCATCCTTGGTGTAGCACCGATAGCACGACGAATACCTATCTCTGTCGTCCGCTCACGCACTGTCACCATCATGATGTTCGACACACCGATAGCACCTGCGAGAAGTGTTCCCAGTCCTACCAGCCAGATGAGGAAGTTGACACCTTTAAAGAGGTTATCAAGCATCTGGAAGAGCACCTCTGTATTAAACACCATTGCCCCCTGCTCATCAGTAGGATCCACAAAATGGGCTCTGGCGATGGTTTCACGGATACGAGGTGACAACTTACTCATCACGACACCAGGACGACCCGTTGCTGCGATGAGATCCACCTGGGAGCCTCGGTTGTAGGTCTGTTGCACCAGTGTCAGTGGCAATGTGATCTTCTCTTCCGCACGACCGTTGAAATTGATGCCTGCAGCACTATAATCCACACCAATGACCTCATAATAGGTAGAGTCCACACGGATACTCTTGCCACAGGGGTCACCCCCCTCTTTGAAGAGATCTTTGTATATCTTCTTACCCAACACACACACCTTCCGATGCTCCAGGACATCCATCTCATTGATGAATCGTCCATAATACATCTTTGGAGCAACCACTTCAGCATATTCCGGAGTTACGCCCTGTACACGTGGGATGGTCTTCTGCTCTCCATAATAAGCGGTATTGGAGGTACCCCAAGGAGTAAACAGGATGGGAGCCACCACATCCAGTTCCGGCACCCGTTGACGCAAGCGGTTGATATCCTTCTCGTCCATAGTCCACCAGCGTCCCTTACGGAAACCCTTATAAGGCTTCGTTGTCTGTTGTGACCATATCATGACCGTATTCGTGGCGAAGCCCTCGAAATTCCTTTCCAGCATCTCCTTCAGTCCTTGTCCACCACCTATCAGGGCGATGAGCATGAAGACACCCCAGAACACGCCAAAGCCTGTAAGGAACGAACGTGACTTATTACGAGTCAACGTGTCCAGTATCTCTCTGTAACTATCTAAATCTACTCTCATCATCAATCAGCTCTTAATGCCTCAATAGGGCGGATTCGACTTGCTTTAAAGGCAGGTATAAGTCCTGCGACAGTTCCCGCGACAACCATCACCATAGTAGCCTCGAAACACACATCAAGTCCCACTGTGGGGTTCAGGAACATGGTCGCTTTAAAAAGTCCCGTGTCAATGGTGTCATGCCCCACTGTCGCATCCATATACTCGTTGGCAAGGACACCCAGCACCATACCCACATACCCAAAGAAAGTAGTGATGATCACACTCTCTGTGATAATCAGCTTAAGGATGCTCCATGGTTTGGCACCTATTGCCTTACGGATACCGAACTCATGGGTTCGTTCCTTGACCGTGATCAACATGATATTCGAGACACCTACGATACCACTCAGCAAAGTAAACAGTCCCACGATCCATAGGGCAGTACGGATAATACCGATACCCTGTTGCATCTGCAGGTTCTGCGTATAACGGTTCCACAACCAGACCGCACTCTCATCCTCAGGATGAGCCTGATGGTTGGCATTGATACGATGACGGTATTCCTCCTCGAAGTCCTCATTCTCCTTCTCCGTACTCAGCCCATGGAAGGTGAACTCGATATTGCCGGCATCATCCGTATTAGCTCCGAAGATACTCTTGATGGCAGAATAGGTGGAGAAGGCAGAAGCCTGGCTGTCCTCCTCGTCCTTATAGATACCTACTACCTGGAACATGAAATTATTCACTTTCACGTGACGACCTAATAGTGACTTATAGTCTTTGGGCTCCAGTTCCTTTGCCTGCTTGTTGCTCAATACCAAGACCTTACGTTTCTGCTGTTGGTCGATATCATTGATAAAACGACCATACAGCATCTCCATCTTGTCAATCTTCGGATGGTTAGGATAGACACCAAGGACGGTTGTGCTGAGATACTCCTGGTTATTAGTTATCGTTGCCGAGATACTGTAACGTGCTCCCACCTCATCGACATGCTCCTTGAAGTCATCAGACGTGGCATCCAAGTCCCTTGTCTGCAAACTGATATTACGGCCCTCTTTCATTCCCTGATAGGGCTTTGACGTCTGACCGCCGAAGACCACCATAGAATTGGAGAGGAAACGCTCGCTCTGTTGCATATTGGCATTGATGAGTCCGTTACCAGCACCCAACAGGACGATGAGCATGAAGATACCCCATGCCACAGCGAAGCCTGTCAAGCCCGTTCGCAACTTATTGCGTTGCGCCGTCTGCCATATTTCCTTCAATAACTCCATCTTTGATTCTGATAATACGGTTAGTCTGCGCACCCACATTAGGATCGTGGGTCACGATAATCTGTGTCATTCCCTCGTCAGCATTCAGTTGTTTGAGCAACTGCATCACCTCCACGCTCGTCTTCGAGTCAAGTGCTCCTGTCGGCTCGTCGGCAAGGATGATCTGTGGTTTGGTAATCAAGGCACGGGCAATGGCGACACGCTGTTTCTGTCCACCAGAGAGCTCGTTGGGGTAATGCTCCGCCCAGTCCAATAGACCCAGACGGTCCAGGTATTCCAGCGCAAGGGTGTGTCGCTTTTTACGCGACACCCCTTGATAGAAGAGCGGCAACTCCACATTCTCTACTGCTGTCTTGAAAGAGATCAGGTTAAATGACTGGAAGATGAATCCAATCATATGGTTACGATACTCAGCCGCTTTCGACTCGGAGAGGTTCCAGATGGGTACCCCATTGAGCAGATACTCCCCAGAGTCGTAGTTGTCAAGAATACCTAATATATTCAATAAGGTAGACTTGCCAGAGCCTGATGCTCCCATGATGCTGACGAACTCCCCCTTCTTGATATCGAGTGAGATACCTTTCAGCACATGGAGCGGCTGGGCTCCCTGATAGGTTTTGTTGATGTCTTTTAAATGTATCATATCTGTCTCTTAGACGTTATACTTATCGAAAAGGTTGCAGACCTCCTCCTTATTTATTCCCAAAAGTCTCATCTGTCGGAAGAGCTCTGGCAGTTTGTCGTCCATGAACTCCTTCTTGCGAGCCTGGAGGATCTGCTCCTTCGCACCAGGGGTCACGAAATAGCCGAGTCCCCTTTTATTATATATAATGTTCGCGCGTGCCAGCTCGTCGTAAGCCTTGACAGCGGTATTGGTATTCACCTCCAGCATCACAGCATACTCTCTGACAGATGGGATACGGTCGTCATCCTTATAGGTGCCGGCAAGGATCTCATCACAGAGGCGGTCCGCCATCTGGATGTATATCGCTTTCTCGTTATTAAATGTCATACGTTCAACCATTTATTGTTAATCGCCTGTACACGGCAGAAGATACGGTAACTCAACCAGTAGTTGAAACAAGTCAAGAGATACAGACACACCATGATGACATACGTTGCCGGATGTACCTGGAGACCGTTCTGCTCATCGTAGCTCAAGAGGTTAATATTACCTTCAAAGTCGATGTGATGAAGTACGTTCACGATGATGATAAAGCACAACACTATGAACAATGTAGTCATCAAGAACTGTTGACGACGGAATGCCGTCCCTCCCAGCATATACAGGGAATGGAAAAAGAGAACGCACCCAGTCACTAAGAAGAATACATCCCACCAGTGACAGACTTGATCGGTATTGGTAGTTGTCACCAGTCCATGGATGTCTGGTGTTATCTGACTTAGGAAAGAGGGGACTCCCCAAATCATCTCACGTCCGAATGCTGGTGCCATCAACGTGCGGATGGTATCAGCACAGAAGAAAGCGACAAAGGTCACGATAGCGACGACAACGGTCGACATGACCCAGCAACTGATATACTTCTCCAAGTTGGAGGCTGGGAACATCAGATAGGCAATACGCTTGCGAGTGTCTTTCAATACGGAGAAGATGCCTGTGGCACCAAAGAGCATGGAGAAGACGAAGAAGGTTATACTGAAATTGACGGCATTATCAACTCGCATCTTATAAATATCCTGACCATTGTAAATGACTTCCCCCACTTCTGTCATGAGCATCTCCATGAAGAACAACACGAGGAAGAAGATAAGGAACAGTCTCAACCAGAAGTTGCGTCCCATCAGCAACTGACTCTTAAAGGTCAAAGCGAATCTATGGAAATCGAAGTTTTTCATTTTGTCTGCGTTTTGAAGTTAAACAATAGTTCGAGGTTGATCTGTGTCTCAGCATCACCAGCCTTGCGTTCTGCGATGACGGCATTACCCTGTAGGGTAGGCTCGGCATAGAGCACGGTGTCGTCCATCTCCTGAGGGGCACGATACTCGAAGGTGTACTTGTCGGTAATCTCCTGCACTGACGCATTGAGCAGCATACTACGCTGGTCGAGGATGAGGATGTGGTCGAGCAACTGCTCCACGTCATGCACCTGATGGGTAGAGATGATAATGGTACGGTCCTCTGTCATGTGCTGGGCAATGACCTTGCGGAACTGCGACTTCGAGGGGATATCCAAGCCATTGGTAGGCTCGTCCATGAAGAGGTACTTGGTATTCGTGGCAAGGGCGAATGACATATACGCCTTCTTCTTTTGTCCCATCGACAACTCATTGAGTTTCACATGACGGTCTAACTCAAAGTCCTTCAAGCAACTATCCAGTACCTCGTCAGAGAACTTGGGATAGAACGGACGGTTGAGGTCGGCAAACTCTGACAGACGGATAGGTGGCAGGTCGAACTCCTCCGTGACGAGGTACATGTCACGCAGCAACTCCGGCTGTCGCTTGCAGGTAGCAATACCATCGCAACATACTGAACCCTTCGTAGGACGCAGCAGTCCCGTAAGCAGATAAAGCAGTGTCGACTTACCCGTTCCGTTCTTGCCGAGCAGTCCATAGATACGATTCTCCTCCAACTGGAGAGAGAAACCATCGAATACAAGTGCCTTCTGACCCTTGTACTTGTAACTGATGTTCTCAACGTTAATCATACGTTATTTCCTTTTATTATTAGTACCTATTCTTTAGTGTATCGGTGTACTACTTTAATAGTACACTGCAAAAGTAGTAATTAAAATGTTTCCCACCAAACTTTTCCGTCACTTTTTTCACGATTAGGAGATATTTAACATTTCCACCTTATTTAATAATACATGCATGCGAGATAAGGAGAATATGGGAAAGAGATAAGAAGAATCTGCAAAATGAATATCCGCTGGCAGAGTAAACACACTGAGACGAAAAAGTAAATTCAGTGTATTTACTGAGTAAATTCAGTGAATTTGGTAAGTAAATTCAGTGTATTTGGTGAGTAAATTCAGTGAATTTACTTTGTTAACACTTATTGGGAAATTTCATGACACCAATTTGTATGGATTATCCAGATTTTTAATTATCTTTGCACAACCATAGACTAAGTTTATATGAAGCCAACTATTATCAATTATCGGTTCCTGGCAACTACCCTTTTGGTGCTTGTCTGTATGACGATGACCACATCGGCACAGACATCAGGCGACGACACCACCGGCAATGATGTACTCCAAGAGGTACGCAAGTATTTCAACTCCGACAATGAGGGAGCGTTTTACATCGCAGCGGAGAGGTATCGCGACTATCACCTCAAGACAGGGAACCTCCATCTCTACTACAAGGGATGGGAACACGAGATCCTGTATGATGTCAACCACAACCACTTCTATCGTGCCATGCGGAAGACGACCACGATGCATAACGACATGAAGAGACGCAAGGCGGAGGACGAGTACTATAGTGCGACACACCTGCGGGGCATCATCTACTCCCTGAAGGGCAACATCACCCTCGCCCACCAGTATTTTGAGCGGGCATTGGAGGAGGTGGACCACTCCCAGCCTATCAACCTCATCAACATCTATCTCGACCTCGCTAATATCGAGATGGACACACAGCCACAGGAAGCCATGAAGCACCTGGACTGTGCCATTGACATCATCAAGGCAAATAATGGGAGGTATGAGTATAGCGACGCCATCGGCTTCAAGGTGATCGTCGCCTTTGCCATGCGTGACTGGGACACCCTCCACAAAGCCTACCAGGAGTATATGAGACTCCAGAAAACATTAGGAGACGACTTCAGTGTCACCTATTACCATTATGTGCAGATCTGCAAACACGCCGCAGACCACCGTTATGACGAGGCTATCCGACTCACCAACCTGTTGACCAACACCACCGACCAGTATAAGTTCCAGACAGATATCTACGAGCTTGCCGGCGACACGGCGAACGCCTTCCTCGCCCAAAAGCACTACCTGGCTGTCAAAGACTCTGTCAATAATGTCATTATGAGTGAGGAGATGGTGGGCTCGGCAAGCGACCTCGCATCCATAGAACGCAAGAACGAGGAGTGCAGCGAGCGTTCCGAGCGCATGAAATGGAGCATGATGGCACTGGTGCCCATCGCTTGTCTGATGCCTATTGCCGCCTGCCAGTGCCATAAGAGGAAATACACGAGGAAGCTACAACAGCAGAACGAGGAGTTGAAAATCGCACGTGACAAGGCACAGGAGGCAGAGCGCATGAAGATCAGTTTCATCCAGAACATGACACATGAGATACGCACCCCCTTGAATATCATCAGCGGCTTCGCACAGGTCATCAGCGACCCGGACACCGATATCAGCAAAGAGGAGCGTACGGAGATTGCCACCCGCATCACCAACAGCACGAATAATATCGTGAATATCATCGACGAGATCCTGGACATCTCTGGAAAGGAGAGCATCCACTATATCGACAAGAGTGACCTAGTCCATTGTAATGAGATTGCCCAAAAGGTACTGAGGGATTTTGATGATGACGACAAAGACTACCAGATTCGCTTTGAAAGCAGTCTGAAAGACAGTTACAAGCTGATGACCAATGCGAAGGAAGTGGAGAAAATCCTCCATAACCTGCTGAACAACGCCTGCAAGTTCACAGAGAAAGGACTCATCACCTTGTCGTGCTATCATGACGAGATGGAAAAGGATATTGTCTGTTTCAGTGTGACAGACACAGGAAAAGGTATCAAGGAAGGAGAAGAGGAGAAAATCTTCGAGCACTTCTACAAAGTGGACGCCTATAAGGAAGGCGTGGGACTTGGTCTTCCTCTGTCACGACGGGTCGCCAGACAGATGGGTGGTGATGTCGTGTTGGACACATCCTACAAAGACGGCAGCCGCTTCATCCTGAAACTACCGGTCGCATGACCGTGTGTCATCAGCCACGCTGGTCGGCTCCCCACATCATCTTGTCACGTAAGGTGTGGAAATACTTCTGTCCTGCACGCTTGACGACCTTCACCTTATAGGGAGCCTTGCGTAAGGTCAGGCGCGTCCCCTCCACGCATTTCTCCGAGCGACCGTCGAGTGCCACTAGGAAATTATGGGAGCGGCTCTCTACCGTCAAACATATTTCCGCATTATCGGGAATCACAATAGGACGGATATTCAGGGAGTGTGGGGCAACGGCTGTCATCGAGAACACACTCGTTCCCGGTACGATGATCGGACCGCCCACAGAGAGGGAATAGGCGGTAGAGCCTGTAGGAGTGCTAACAACCAGTCCGTCAGCCTGATAGGTCGTCAGGTAATCCCCGTTGATCGTCGCACGGATGGAGATCATAGAAGCATTGTCACGCTTCAGGATCGCCACATCATTCAAGGCACAATGATAACCCTTCAGAGGTGTCCCGTCCGTCTCCACAGCAATGGCGGCACGGGTCTCAATGGTATAGTCTCCCTCATAGATCGACTCCACGATGTGCTCTATCTCCCCCGCACCGATATCAGCAAGGAATCCCAGGCGTCCCATGTTCACACCTAAGATGGGGATCTGCTTATCACCGACCATACTCGCCGCACGAAGGAAGGTACCGTCACCACCCATCGAGATGACGAAATCCGCCTCAAAGTCGGAACCCTCGAACACGGTGTCCGCTGTCACATTCAACTGATTGCCACGCACCAGGAAGTCATAGAACTCCTTTTCTATACAGACTTCGGCATGACGTTCAGAGAGACACGCCAGTATCTTCGTGATAGACGCCGACTTCTTCGGCTGGTATGTATTGCCGAAAATGGCAAACCGTAGTTTTCGTGAGATCATAAAAAATCTGTCTTTTTTAGCCGTTATTTGACAAACATTTTGTATCTTTGCCGTGTATTATGTGCGCAAAGATACCACTTTTTAGTGAAAAAGCGCATAACTGAAGAACAAAATTACTTAGAAAATGACAAAACTGAGTGTAAATATCAACAAAGTAGCCACCTTACGCAATGCCAGAGGTGGTAACAACCCTGACGTGTTAGCTGTCGCTCACGACGTGGAAATGTTTGGTGCCCAGGGCATTACCGTCCACCCCCGTCCCGACGAGCGTCATATCCGCTATCAGGATGTCCGTGACCTGAAACCACTGATCACCACTGAGTTCAATATCGAGGGAAACCCCATCGATTCTTTCGTGGATCTGGTATTGGAAGTCATCCCCAAACAGGTGACACTGGTACCTGACGGACACGACCAGATCACCAGTAATCATGGATGGGACACTATCGAGAACAAAGGTTTCCTCACGGATATCTGTAAGACGTTCCGGGATGCCGGCATCCGCACCAGCATCTTTGTTGACCCAGACCCGAAGATGGTTGAAGGTGCCAAGGCGTGTGGCGCCGACCGCGTGGAGCTCTATACCGAGCCCTATGCGTCACAATATGCCGCTGACCGCGCTGCCGCCATCGCGCCGTTTATTGCCGCAGCGGAAGAGGCACGTCGTGTAGGACTGGGACTGAACGCCGGACATGACCTCTCCTTGGAGAACCTGCAGTATTTCCATGAGATGATTCCATGGACAGACGAGGTGAGCATCGGGCATGCCCTGATATGCGACGCCCTCTACTTGGGATTACAAGAGACTATCAAGCAGTATTTACTAGCACTAAAATAGACTATGGCAAAGGTATATGTATTTTTAGCAGACGGCTTCGAGGATGTCGAGGCGCTGATTCCCATTGATGTATGGCGTCGTGGTGGAATGGATGTAACGACAGTAAGTATCATGGGGGATCCCGTCGTAGAGACAGCTCATGGTGTGCGTATTATCGCCGACACCCTTTTCGAGGATATTGATGTCAGTGATGCCGACTTGTTATTCCTTCCGGGAGGAATGCCAGGCGCACAGAACCTCTACAACCACGAGGGGGTCCGCAAGGCTGTATTGGCTCAGGCGGAGAAAGGTAAGAGGGTCGCAGCCATCTGCGCTGCCCCAGCTGTTGTCCTTGCCCAACTGGGAATCCTTGACGGCAAACTGGCAACCTGCTATCCTGGTTTTGAAAAGATGCTCACCAAGGCGACTTACACAGGAAGACTCATCACGGTAGATAAGAATATCACGACGGGAGAAGGCCCTGCTGCCGCTTTTCCTTTCGCCTATGACCTGCTGGGGCAGCTCACCAGTCCTCCCATAGCCCACCAGATTGCTGAGGGCATGCGTTTCAAACATTTGATGAGTGAGAAGTAACATTCATGGACTATATCATCATTGTTGCAGGAGGAAAAGGATTACGCATGGGGGGAGAGATTCCCAAACAGTTCCTGCCCATTGACGGGAAACCCATCCTGATGCGTACACTGGAGCGTTTCCATACCTATAGCGAGACGTTGCGGATTATCTTGGTATTACCCAAAGACCAGCAGGCATATTGGCTACAACTCTGTGAGCAATACCATTTCCCCCTCCCTCAACAGGAAGGGGAATGGGGTGAGTCATACCAAATGACCGATGGTGGGGAGACACGTTTCCATAGTGTGCAGCATGGACTTGCCCTCATCCCTGATGATGCGGAAGGAGTCGTGGGTGTCCACGATGGTGTACGTCCCTTCCCCAGTATTAAGGTCATCCGCGACTGTTATGAGACGGCACGGACGGCAAAGGCTGTCATCCCCGTCATCCCCGTAGTCGAGACCGTCCGCCAGTTATGCGGTGTCAACTCTAAACTCTCAACTATCAACTCTCTACTGTCAAAAACCGTCCCCCGCAATGACTACCGACTGGTACAGACCCCTCAGTGCTTCGACATCCAACTGCTGAAGGCAGCAAACAAACAACCTTATAACGACAACTTTACCGATGATGCCTCTGTCGTAGAGAGCTATGGTCAGCCCATCACCCTCGTAGAAGGCAACAGAGAGAATATCAAGATCACAACCCCTTACGACCTGAAAATTGCGGAAGTATTAGTTCATGACTAATTATGAAGAATGATGAACTATGAACTATTAGAGCAAGACATACAGTTCCTGCCAGGGGTAGGTCCCAACAGGAAGAAGATGCTCAGTCAGGAACTGGGTATCGAGACCTTTGGTGACCTGTTGCAGTATTACCCTTATAAACACGTGGACCGCAGTCGTCTCTATTCCATCAGGGAACTGACTGGCGATATGCCTTTCGTTCAGGTGAAAGGACATATTCTGAGTTTCGAGACCTTCAAGATGAGTGCCCGTAAAGAACGAGTCGTCGCTCATTTCACAGACGGCAGTGGTAAGGTGATGGACCTGACGTGGTTCAATGGTGGGAAATATGCCAAACAGAGTTATAAGATAGGTACGGAGTATATCATCTTCGGACGACCGAATGTCTTTAACGGACGTATCAACGTCACCCACCCCGATATCGATGCCGCTGACAAACTGGAGCTCTCCACGATGGGTATGCAACCTTATTACAATACCACGGAGAAGATGAAGAAGAGCGGACTGAACTCCCGTTGTGTAGAGCGTTTTATCAAGACGCTCCTCGATGTCATCAAGGAGCCCTTGCCAGAGACACTCCCCGACTTCATCACCAACCGTCTGCACCTCATGAGCCGGGACGAGGCACTGCGTAAAATCCATTATCCACAGAACAGCAGCGAATTGGAGAAAGCGCGTGTCCGACTGAAATTCGAGGAGCTCTTCTATGTCCAACTGAATATACTTAGGTATGCCAGCGACCATCGTCGCAAATATCGTGGCTATATCTTCTCAAAGGTAGGCGACTGTTTTAATTCGTTCTATCATGACCACCTGCCCTTCCAACTGACAGAGGCACAAAAAAGAGTCATCCGCGAGATCCGCAAGGATACCGGGTCCGGACGACAGATGAACCGACTGTTACAAGGGGATGTAGGCAGCGGCAAGACCTTGGTGGCACTGATGTCGATGCTCATCGCCCTCGACAACGGCTACCAGGCATGTATCATGGCACCGACAGAGATCCTCGCCGAGCAACACCTGCAGACCATCCAAGACTTTCTTCATGGAATGGACATCCGGGTGGAACTGCTGACAGGTATCGTGAAAGGTAAGAAACGACAGGAGGTGCTGGAAGGACTGCAGGACGGTCGGGTACAGATTCTCGTAGGTACCCATGCCGTCATCGAGGATACAGTACAGTTTGCCAACCTCGGCATGGTGGTAGTCGACGAGCAACATCGTTTCGGTGTCGCCCAGCGTGCCAAGCTATGGAGTAAGAACACCAACCCTCCCCATGTGTTGGTGATGACGGCGACGCCCATCCCACGCACCCTCGCCATGACCCTTTACGGTGATTTGGACGTGAGTGTCATCGACGAGCTGCCGCCAGGACGCAAACCCGTTGTCACCACCCACGTTCTCGACCGTAGCATGCCCTCGCTCTATGACGGGCTACGGAAACAGATCAACCAAGGCAGACAGGTGTATATCGTATTCCCACTCATCGAGGAAAGCGAGAAAATCGACCTCAAGAACCTGGAAGACGGCTTCGAGGTGTTACGACAGGTGTTCCCAGAGTTCCGGCTGAGTAAGGTTCATGGCAAGATGAAACCCAAGGACAAGGAAGAGGAGATGCAGCGTTTCGTCAAGGGAGAGACACAGATGCTCGTCGCCACCACCGTCATCGAGGTGGGTGTCAACGTACCTAATGCCTCCGTGATGGTGATCCTGGAGGCACAACGCTTTGGACTTAGCCAGTTGCACCAGCTCCGCGGACGTGTCGGACGAGGTGCCGACCAGAGTTATTGCATCCTTGTCACCAACCCTCAGTTAAGTGAGGATACCCGTAAGCGAATCGATATCATGTGCGAGACGAACGACGGTTTCCGTATCGCCGAGGCAGACCTGAAACTAAGAGGTCCCGGCGACTTGGAGGGGACACAGCAGAGCGGTATGGCGTTCGACCTGAAAATCGCTGATATCGCCAGAGACGGACAACTCGTACAGATGGCTCGTAACGAGGCACAGATGATTATCGAAGACGATCCGGCATGTGTGTCGAACAAATATTTGATGCTTTGGAACAGGCTTCGTCAATTACGTAAAACAAACGTTAATTGGGCAGCTATTTCTTAAGGGAAGTGTTAAAACACACACAAATATTGTTAACGCACACCACATTTACACCTAATATATAAATATTTTTATTACCTTTGCAGCGACATTTTTCCTTCAGGGAACTATTTCGAACATAAAAAAGTTATTATGCTGACTAAAAAAGTAATTAAAAAATTTGCATTTTCAACCGTTTTAACTATATTAGCAGTCCCCGCCATGGGACAGGATTTGTTGGCAAAACAAGCCCCCATAGACCGCAAGATGAAAGCCGTCGACAGCATGGCACTCCACAGACTTATCCAGGCTGAGAGCTATGAATCTCCCGCAGCCGATCTCTATAACGACTGGAACAACCGTTATGCTCACAAGGCTTCTGTTCTTCCAGACACCTTCCGTATTGACCTCCGTGGTTTCTGCATGCCGACTACTAGCCGTGTACTGACCAGTAACTTCGGTGCCCGTTGGGGACGTCAGCACAAAGGACTCGATATCAAAGTATATATCGGCGATACCATCCGCGCTGCCTTCAGCGGTAAGGTTCGTATCGTGAGATATGAGGGAAAAGGCTACGGTAAGTATGTCGTTATCCGCCACTATAACGGACTCGAGACAATCTATGGTCACATGTCCAAGCAACTGGTGACTGAGGAGCAGGAAGTTCGCGCCGGTAATCCTATCGGTCTGGGTGGTAACACAGGTCGTAGTACTGGTTCTCACCTCCATTTCGAGACCCGCCTGTGTGGTATCGCACTGAATCCCGCCTTGATGTTCGACTTCAAGAATCAGGATGTGGTAAGTGACTTTTACGTATTCCGCAAGTCTACTTACAACCATGAGTCAGCTGAGGCAACCCGTTTGCGTGGCGTAGGTGGCAAAGCAGTTAATGGCGACCTCGACATCCCACAGCAGAGTTATGCTTCCGCACAACCCGCAAGCTCCAAGAAAGTCAGGGCTCATGCCACCCGTTTCCACAAAGTGGCAAAGGGTGAGACACTGTCCTCCATTGCCCGCAAGCGTGGTATGACGGTCAGTGCTATCTGTAAGTTGAACCATATCAAAGCAAATACCCGTATCAGAGCAGGTCAGATCCTCAGATACAATTAACCAACAACCCTTCACGGCGTGAAGCCGTTGACCAAAGAAATCTAAATGAAACAGAAAATCATGTTATGCATCTTACTGATGCTGCTGTCTTCTATGGATGTAGCATTAGCAAAGGGCAAGAAAAAGAAAGCAAAGAAAATCCAACGTACAGAGGCGGTATATGAAGAAATCGACAATTTCGATTTCCTCTATGCTGATGACTATAATGTCAATATGAGTTTTGCCTCGACAGATGATATCCTCAGGCAAGCAACCTCCTTTATCGGTACCCGTTACCGCTTAGGCAGCAAAGGTCCCAATGCCTTCGACTGCTCTGGTTTCACCAGTTATGTCTACAGACAGAACAACATCGCGATTGGAGGTTCCTCCCGTGACCAGTATGCCCGTAACATCCCCATCCGTCGTGAGGAGATGCAGCCTGGCGACCTTGTATTCTTCACCAGTCCTAACTCTGGTCGCAACGTAGGACATGTGGGAATCATTCTCGACTACGACCCCATTGAGAATACTTTCACGTTTATCCATGCCAGTACCAAGAACGGAGTGAAGATCAGTTCTTCCACGGACGGCAACTACAGCCGCCGTTATATCGGGGTTCGTCGTGTAGCAAGATAAGACACTATGAGAATAAGACTTTTCCTATTAACAATATTAGCAGGTTACACAGTAGCCTGCTTTTCTGATGATATCACCGTTGCGATGACAGGTGATATCATGATGGGTACGACCTACCCCGGTATCTCACTGCCTCCAAAGAATGGGGAGGAGGTCTTTAAAGATGTGAAACCCATCCTGCAACGCGCCACTATTACTGTCGGCAACTTGGAGGGCACCCTGCTGGACGGAGGTAAGAGCACGAAGAGCGGTGGTCCAAACAGCTACTCCTTCCGTACACCAACCAGTTACTCACATTTACTGAAAGAGGCTGGCTACGACTTCCTGAGTATGGCAAACAACCACGCCAACGACTTCGGTGCCGAGGGCATTGCCAGCACAGAGAAGCAACTGAACCTGCAGGATATCAAGTATGCCGGTATCAAAGGACATGTGGAGTCCGCCATCGTCGTACGAAATGGTATCAAGTTTGGCTTATGCGCCTTCGGGCATAACCAATACACCCTCAAGCATCGTGACCTACAGACCGTCAAGCGTATCATCGACGACCTGAAGAAGAAGTCGGACATCATTATCGTCTCCTTCCATGGTGGTGCCGAGGGACGTTCCAAGAGTCATCTCCCACAAGGTGCGGAGAGTTTCTTGGGAGAGGACCGCGGCTCCCTTCGTGAGTTTGCCCATTTCTGTATTGACAACGGTGCTGACATCGTCTATGGTCACGGTCCTCATGTGGTACGTGCCACAGAGGTCTATAAAGGTCGCTTCATCGCCTACAGCCTTGGTAATTTCTGCACACCCTACGGCATGAGTCTTGCCGGTATCTCCGCCTACTCTCCCGTAGTCGAGATCAAAATCGACAAGCAAGGACGTTTCCTCAGTGGTAAGATTCATTCTTTCCTCCAACAGAAGGGCATTGGTCCCCGTAAGGATGCCAATCAGCATGTGGCACATGAGATGATGAACCTCACCAACAGTGATGTACCCCACAGCGAAGCCACTATCGACCGCAACGGCAACATCACATTGAAGAAATAACAAAAATTCATACATTTTATTTTGTAATTCGCCCGCTTCTTCGTATCTTTGTAGCTCATTAATAACTATTAATCTCTACATGATATGGACAATAAGCGCTATGGTCACTTTGACGACCAACACCGTGAGTATGTGATCACCGACCCGAAGACACCGTGGCCGTGGATTAATTACTTAGGCAATGAGGATTTCTTCTCACTGATCTCTAACACCGCTGGCGGCTACTCCTTCTATAAGGACGCGAAGTTCCGCCGTATCACCCGTTATCGTTATAATAACGTACCCATGGACAATGGTGGACGCTATTTCTATATCAACGACAACGGTACCGTATGGAATCCTGGTTGGAAACCATGCAAGACTCCCCTCGACTTCTATGAGTGCCGTCATGGCATGAGCTATACCCGTATCACAGGACGTAAGAACGGCGTGGAGGCATCTGTACTCTTCTTCGTACCCCTGAAGACATGGGCGGAGGTGCAGAAACTAACCCTCACTAACCAGAGTAAAGAGGTGAAGAAGCTGAAGCTCTTCTCCTTCGAGGAGTGGTGCTTGTGGAATGCCGCTACCGACATGGAGAACTTCCAGCGTAACTTCTCAACGGGTGAGGTGGAGATAGAGGGTTCTACCATCTACCATAAGACGGAGTATCGTGAGCGTCGCAACCACTATGCGTACTATCATGTGAACACAGAGATACAGGGTTACGATACCGATCGCGAGACCTTCGTGGGACTCTATAATGAGTTTGCCAATCCTGATGCTGTCATGGAGGGTAAGCCCCGCAACAGCCACGCTCATGGCTGGAGCCCTATCGCCTCACATTATATCGAGGTGGAGCTGCAGCCAGGTGAGTCCCGTGACTTGATCTTCCTGTTGGGCTATGTGGAGAACGAGCAGGACAAGAAGTTCGCTGCCCCACAGGTCATCAACAAGGACAAGGCGCATGCCACTATCGAGAAGCTGAACACTACTGAGAAGGTTGACAAGGCGTTCACAGAACTCTGTCAGTACTGGGATGCCCTTCTTAATATATATAAGGTGCACACAGGTAACGACAAACTCGACCGTATGGTGAATATCTGGAACCAGTACCAGTGTATGGTGACCTTTAACTTCTCACGAAGCGCCTCCTTCTTCGAGAGCGGTGTGGGACGTGGCATGGGTTTCCGCGACTCCAACCAGGACCTCGTGGGCTTCGTTCATCAGATACCGCCACGTGCCCGTCAGCGTATCATCGATATCGCATCGACACAATTCCCGGACGGTGGCTGCTACCACCAGTACCAGCCACTCACCAAGCGTGGAAACAACGACATCGGCGGTGGTTTCAACGACGACCCATGCTGGCTCATCTTCGGTACCGTTGCCTATATCAAGGAGACGGGCGACTTCTCGATTCTCGATGAAATGGTGCCTTTTGACAACCAGCCAGGCTCTGAGGTCACCCTCTTCGAGCACCTGAAGGTATCCATGGACCATGTCATCAAGAACCTTGGTCCTCACATGCTGCCACTCATCGGACGTGCCGACTGGAACGACTGTCTGAACCTCAACTGCTTCTCATGGGATCCTAACGAGAGTTTCCAGACCACAGAGAACAAGAGCGAGGGCTCCAAGGCAGAGTCACTGATGATCGCCGGTCTCTTCGTAGTGACAGCAAAAGAGTATGTCGAGCTGTGTAAGAAACTCTCCGAGAACTCAAAGAACTCTGAGTACTCCGAGGAAGCGAAGCGTATGCAAGCCGCTATCGACGCCATGATTGCCGCCGTGAAGAAAGACGGATGGGATGGTGAGTGGTATCTACGTGCCTACGACTTCTTCGGCAATAAGATCGGCTCCCACGAGTGTGAGGAGGCGAAGATCTTCATTGAGAGCCAGGGCTGGTGTACGATGGCACAGATCGGTGCCGAGGACGGTATGGTGGCTAAGGCTCTCGACTCCTGTAAGAAATACCTGGAGTGCGAGCATGGTATGGTACTCAACAACCCCGCCTTCACTAAGTATATCTATGAATATGGTGAGATCTCCAGCTACCCAGAGGGCTACAAGGAGAATGCCGGTATCTTCTGCCATAACAATCCTTGGGTCATCATTGGCGAGTGCATCGCCGGACGTGGTAACGACGCATGGAGCCACTATGCCAAGATCCTTCCCTCTTACGTGGAGGAGAAATACCAGACACTGCACAAGGTAGAGCCTTACGTCAACTGCCAGATGGTAGCCGGCAAGGATGCCGCCAAGCCTGGTGAGGGTAAGAACTCATGGCTCACAGGTACTGCTGCCTGGATGTGGCTGACCGTCAGTCAATATATCCTGGGTGTGAAACCTCAGTACGACGGTTTACAGATAGACCCCTGTCTGCCGACGACTGCCAAGGAGTACACCATCCAGCGTAAGTTCCGTGATGCCGAATACACCATCACCGTCAAGAACCCTGACGGCAAGGAGTCTGGTGTCAAGCAGATGATCGTTGACGGCAAGCCCATCGATGGCAACATCATCCCCTACTCTACAGGCAAACATGCCGTAGAGGTAACGATGTAAGCCAATACAACCTATCCATTCAAAAATTCCCTCTGTTATTACGACAGAGGGAATTATTGTTTTAATTAATACTCGATCTTGTCCGTCTTCTCACGCCACAGACGGAAGGTCTCGAGGGCTTCATCACGCATCATGGGAATGATGGGCACGGTGCGCTCATCCAAAGATTTATCCAATTCCTCATAGATGAAATCGTCGGCAAAATCGATATCACGGGCATCCTTGCGCGTATTACCATAATAGATACGCTCAATATGTGACCAGTAGATAGCACCCAGACACATCGGACAAGGCTCGCACGAGGTATATATCCTGCAACCTGTGAGGTCGAATGTGCCGAGTTTTCGACATGCCTCACGAATCGCATTCACCTCCGCATGAGCCGTCGGGTCGTTATCAATAGTCACACTATTGCTACTGCCTGCGATTATCTTTCCATCCTTCACGATGACAGCACCAAACGGACCGCCACCATGGCGGACACTCTCATTGGCAAGCCGAATCGCCTCGCCCATGAACTTACAATCTTCTTTCGTCGTCTTCATTGTTAGGACAAAGATACATCTTTTTTCTCAAATATACGAAGATACCAATAAAAAAAACATCGTAATTCGAAAAAAACATAGTAACCTTCCAAACCCCTAACCTCCAACTGTTTTCTTCTGAAACGCCGATGTACAGGGCGTTTGCGGGCAGTTGGAGGTTGCTCTAACCTCTAACTGACCTCTCACTAACCTCTAACATAGTGGGAGGTGGGTTGGACGTTAGTGGGAGGTTGTCAGAACCTCCAACTGGTCTTGCGCCCTTTATTTATCGATGTTTGCGGCATTTTTAGTGGGAGGTTAGGGGATTCTGGAAAAAATTTTATAACTTAAAAGTCAACCAAGGTACCATCATCATAGGTCATGGCAATGCTTCCCAATAGTTATGGCAGTATCTGTTATACCCCTATAGTGATGTCTGGTATCACTCATAGGAGATATCGGAACAAGTGATGCAAGACTGCCGGCACCGTATTTTTACTTTCTAGTAAAAAAACTTGTGGTATTCAAGAAAAAGATGTACCTTTGTCGGTCAAAATGAGAGCGTTAGTATGAGTGAGCATAGAAATCCCTTTTTAGAACCTTATGGGACACTGCATGACACAGTGCCATTCGACCGCATACGTCTGGAAGACTATGAGGAGGCTTTCATGGAGGGTATCCGACGAGACAACGAGTATCTGGAGAAGACCATCAACAACCCTGAGAAGCCTACTTTCGACAATACCATTCTGAACCCCTTTGACGAGGGCGATGGCTATTATGACCTGTTGGACAGGGTATCTACCGTGTTCTTCAACCTGCTGAGTGCGGAGACCAATGATGAGATGGACGCCCTCGCCCAGAAGATGCAGCCCATCCTGACCCAGCATGCCAACGACATGCGGTTGAACCCACAGTTGTTTGAGCGCATCCGTCAGGTACATCTGCACCATCGTCGTCTGACAGCCGAGGAGAAGATGCTGTTAGACAACTGCTACGAGGGATTCGTACGCAGTGGTGCCCTGCTGGATGAGGAGGGAAAGACAAAGCTGCGCCAGTTGACGGAGGAGGCTTCCATGCTCTCACTGCAGTTCTCGCAGAACCTGCTGAAAGAGAACAAGGCATTCACGCTCCGCATCACTGACGAGGCACAGCTGGACGGACTTCCCGACACCGCCCGTGAGGCTGCCGCACAAGCATGGAAGGAAGCCAGGAGCCAGGAGCCGGAAGCCTATGGTGACAAAGGATGGCTCTTCACCCTCGACATGCCCAGTTACTCGCCCTTTATGACCTACTCCACACAGCGTGAGCTACGCAAACAGATGTATATGGCTCGCAATACGGAGTGTACCCACGACAATAGTGAGAACAATATCGAGATCTGTAAGCGACTCATCAACCTACGCAGGGAGATAGCCCAGTTGCTGGGATACAAGACCTATGCCGACTATGTGCTGAAGCATCGTATGGCATCGAACGTACGGAATGTCTACCGACTGCTTGACGACCTTATCGACGCTTATAAGCCCACCGCTATCAAAGAGCGTGAGGAGCTGATAAGACTGTTTAAGAAAAACAACTCTCAACTCTCAACTCTCAACTCTCAACTAAAAATGATGCCCTGGGACACCGGTTTCTACTCCCATCAGCTTCAGATGAAGAAATACAACCTCGACGCAGAGATGCTGCGACCCTACTTCGAGCTGTCGAAGGTCATCGAGGGTGTCTTCGGACTCGCCAACCGGCTCTATGGCATCACCTTCAAGGAGAACAAAGACATCCCTGTATACCATCCCGACGTGAAGGCATACGAGGTGTTCGACAAGGACGGCTCCTATCTTGCCGTCTTCTATGCCGACTTCCATCCCCGCAAGGGAAAACAAGGTGGTGCCTGGATGACAGAATACCAAGGACAGTGGATTACCAAGAAAGGAGAGAATATCCGTCCCCACGTCTCTGTGGTGATGAACCTGACGAAACCTACTGACGAGAAGCCCGCCCTGTTGACACTCGGTGAGGTGGAGACCTTCCTGCATGAGTTCGGACACTCGCTGCACGGGATGTTCGCCAATACCCGTTTCGAGAGCCTCAGCGGTACCAATGTCTGGTGGGACTTCGTGGAACTGCCCTCGCAGTTTATGGAGAACTTCGCTATCGAGAAAGACTTCCTCCGTACCTTCGCCTTCCACTACCAGACAGGAGAGCCACTGCCCGACGAGCTGATCCACCGTATCGTGAAAAGCCGTAACTTCATGGCAGCGACGGCATGTCTCCGACAGGTCAGTTTCGGACTGCTCGACCTTGCCTATTATACCAAGAAGGAAGCGTTTACCGATGATATCATCTCCTTCGAGAAGAAAGCGTGGAAGAAGGCGATATTGGGGGAGCAACTACCAGACACCTGTATGACCGTGCAGTTCTCACATATCATGGCAGGCGGCTATGCGGCAGGCTACTACAGCTATAAATGGGCGGAGGTGCTGGACGCTGATGCCTTCAGCGTGTTCAAACGCCACGGCATCTTCGACCAGAAGACGGCGCAGAGCTTCAGGGACAACATCCTCTCCCGTGGTGGCACAGAGCATCCGATGACGCTCTACAAGCGCTTCCGTGGCGGAGAGCCGACAATAGACGCGTTACTCAAGCGAAACGGTATTAAAAGAGGTAAGAAGTAAGAGGTATGAATAACGAGAAACAACACAAATTTGACATGCGCTACCTGAAGATGGCAAGGATATGGGCGCAGAACTCCTACTGTCAGCGCAGACAGGTGGGGGCACTGGTCGTGAAGAACGGTATGATTATCAGTGACGGCTATAATGGTACCCCCAGCGGTTTCGAGAATATCTGCGAGGACGAGAATAACGTGACGAAGCCCTATGTGCTGCATGCCGAGGCTAACGCCATCACCAAACTCGCCCGCTCCAACAACAATAGTGACGGGGCAACCATCTATATCACAGCCTCCCCCTGTATCGAATGTGCCAAGCTGATTATCCAGGCAGGCATCAAACGGGTGGTCTACGGCGAGCAGTATCGCCTGACAGACGGTGTCGACCTGTTGAAGCGTGCCGGCATAGAAACTATCTACCTTAATCCTGACGAAGATGAACGAGAAGAAGAATAACCGTTTTATGCCTTTTTTGATGGCGGTGAGTGTCGTGGTGGGTATCCTGATCGGTACCTTCTACGCCAACCATTTCTCTGGCAACCGGCTGAGTATCATCAATTCCGGCAGTAACAAACTGAACAACCTGCTGCGACTGGTCGACGACCAGTATGTGGATACTGTCAATGTGAATGACCTCGTGGAGAAGGCGATGCCTCAGATCCTCTCTGAGCTCGATCCCCACTCCGTCTATATCGGAGCCAAGGACATGCAGATTGCCAACGACGACCTGAAAGGATCCTTCTCGGGAGTCGGTATCGAGTTTACCATCCGTCATGACACCCTCCATGTGCAGAACGTCATCAAGAATGGTCCCTCGGAGCGTGCCGGTCTTATCGCCGGTGACAAGATCGTGATGGTGGACGATCAGCCGTTCACAGGAAAGACTTTGACCAACGAGGAGGCGATGCACAGGTTGAAAGGTCCTAAGGACACGAAAGTGAAACTGGGTATCATACGTAATAAGGAGAAAACTATCCGTAACTTTGTGGTGACCCGTGGTGACATCCCTACAAGGAGTGTCACAGCAACCTATATGCTGGACAACAAGACAGGGTATATCCGTATCAGGAACTTTGGTGAGAATACCTATCCTGAGTTGTTGATAGCCCTTGCCAAACTCTCCCAGGAAGGCTTTGAGAACCTTGCCATCGACCTGCGCGGCAACACTGGTGGCTACCTGGAGTCGGCAGTACAGATTGCCAATGAGTTCCTGCCTAAAGGACAACTGATCGTCTATACACAAGGACGTAAACAGTCCAGACAGGACTATCGCAGTGACGGACGCGGCTCCTACCAGCAGATACCACTCGTCATCCTTATCGACGAAGGCTCTGCCTCTGCCAGTGAGATCCTGGCAGGTGCCATCCAGGATAACGACCGTGGTACCATTATCGGACGACGCTCGTTTGGAAAGGGACTGGTGCAGAAGCCTATGGCTTTCAATGACGGGTCGATGATCCGTCTGACCATCGCCCGCTATTACACACCCTCCGGTCGTTGTATCCAGAAGCCCTATGTATCCGGTGACAACAAGGACTATGAGGAAGACCTGATGGCACGTTACCAGCATGGGGAGTTCTTCTCGCAAGACAGTATCAAGCATACCGGTCCCGCCTATAAGACACGTATCGGACGTGAGGTGTTCGGTGGCGGCGGTATCACTCCTGACATCTTCGTAGGTGAGGACACCACTGATGTGACCTCCTACTACAAACAGGCATCCATGAGCGGACTCATCCTGCAGTTCGCCTTCGACTATACGGACAATAACAGGCAGAAACTGAGTGAGTACCATTCCTGGAAAGAGTTGGAGAAATACCTTACCAAACAGAATATGGTCGAGAAGTTCGCTTCTTATGCCGAGAAGAACGGACTGAAACGCCGTAACCTCATGATACAACGCTCCCATCTGCTCCTGGAGCGTTATATCAACAGCCGCGTCATCTATAACATGATGAGTGAAGAGGCGTGGGTAGAGTATATCAATACTGATGACCCTGCCATCAAGGAGACGGAGAAGGTCTTCAAGGATCAGAAAGCCTTCCCTGCAGCCCCACGGAAACAGGAGAACAAGAAAGCTGCATGACCAGCAAAGAAGATATGCGTAGGATGCTTCGGCAAAGGGGAACTACAGGTACCTCTGCCGAGGCATCATCTATTATCGACCAGTTGAGGAATCATCCACGAGTGATGCTGTCACATACCTTATTAATATATTATAGTATGCCCGATGAAGTCCCCACACAAGGATTACTCGACGAACTGGTCAATAAGGGAAAGACTGTCCTGCTACCCCGTGTCATCAGTGACACAGAGATGGAGGTGCGCCGATATACGGGAAAGGAGGACCTGCGGAAAGGAGCTTTTGGCATCATGGAGCCGACAGGGACGTTGTTTACTGATTATGAGAGAATTGATGTTGCCATTGTGCCAGGTGTTGCCTTCGACAGAGACGGGCACCGCTTAGGAAGGGGTAAAGGCTATTACGACCGTTTCCTGTCAAAAGTCCCGCTTGTCTATAAGATAGGGGTGTGTTTTCCTTCCCGTTTAATGGACGAGGTACCTGCTGACGAGTATGACATCCTCATGGATGAGATCATTACGGCGAATGCCCAATGAACATCAACTGAAACGGATATCGGTAATCACCTGCTCCCCAACTACCGCATTCAACTTCTTGACCAGTTCCCCTCGCATCATCGACAAATCAGAACGAAGGGCAGGATTTGACAGACGGACATACAACGTCTGGTTGTAGATATAGGTATTAAGCGTATAACGGGCAATCACTGGACCTACCACCCCCGGCCACGCCTCCACCAGCCGTTTCTGTTTCAACGGTGTCTCCAACCCTTGTTCACGAAGGTTACGCAACAGGATATCCTTGAGTGTTTCTGTATTCCGCTTAAACATCTTTCTTCGTGATTTCTCCGTTATCCACCTCGAATATCTGATAGTCCAAGGCACTGTTCTTGAGTATCTGGTCCAGATGATCCCTATTGGTGTCTGTGATGAAAATCTGTCCAAAGGCATCACCGGACACCAGGTGTACGATCTGCTCCACCCTTTCCGCATCCAACTTGTCAAAGATGTCATCCAACAGTAGCAAGGGAGTCGTCTGGGAGGCTGTTCGCTTGAGGAAGTCAAACTGTGCCAGTTTCAAGGCAATGGCATACGTCTTGTTCTGTCCCTGGGAACCTTCCCGCTTCATAGGATGCCCGCCTAAGGTAAATACCAAGTCGTCCCGATGGATACCATGAAGGGAGAAACCCACGGCAAGGTCTTTATGCCTGTCTCGTTGGATGACCTCCAGTAATGGACCGCGCTGACAATGAGAAATATAGTCAAGTCCCACCATCTCCCGTCCTGAGGATATCTTGTCATAGAACTGCTGGAACAAAGGTACCAGCTCCTGTACAAAGGCATCACGCCGATGGTAGATGAGCTCCCCTGACTCAGCCATCTGCTCCTCCCATATTTGAAGAAGCATCGGGTCGGGAGCCGGATCTTCCTGTTTGAGCAGGGTGTTCCGCTGCTGGAGGGCATTATTATAACGTGACAGGGCATCGATATATGACCGGTCGTATTGCGAGATGACCATATCCATCAATCGCCTGCGTTCCTCACCACCTCCTTCTATCAATAAGGTATCAGATGGGGAGACGACCACCAGAGGAATCTGTCCGATATGTTCCGACAACCGCTTATACTCTTTCTTGTTGCGTTTGAAATGCTTCTTCTGTCCCCGTTTCATACCAACGGAGATTAACTCGGAGTTCTCAGAGTTCTCAGAGTTCTCGGAGTACTCACCTTCTATCATACAGAAAGGCTCGTCATGACGGATGACCTGTGAGTCTATGGGATTAGACGCAGAGCGACAGAACGACAGATAATACACGGCATCCAGGACATTGGTCTTTCCCACTCCGTTATGTCCGATGAAACAATTCATCTTCGGCGACAACTCAAGAGTAGCCTCACGAATGTTCTTATAATTGAGTATGGAGAGTTTCCTAAGTATCATTATGGTGCAAAGGTACGATTTTTTTCGCAATCAGTTATTGATAATTCATAATTATTTTGTAACTCTGAATAAATTCAAAGGTACTCACGTTCGAAAAAACTCAAATAAATTTGGTTTTTTACTCACTTATTTGTACCTTTGCAGCCGATTTATGTACGAACATTAAAAAGAATACAATAATAATGGCAAACAAGAACCAACAAGCTGCTCCTGAGATGGAGCAGGTAAGCAAAGCAGAAGCTTTCTTCGAGAAATACAAGAAAGCTATCATGATTGGCGTATGCGCAGTGATTATCATCGTTGTAGGCGCTATCCTTTTCAATAATTACTACCTCACCCCACGTGAGAACGAGGCAAGTACAGAACTCGCTAAGAGCCAGGAGCTTTTCGATCAGGAGCAATATGACAAGGCACTCGCTGGATTCCAGAAAATTGCCAATGAGTATGGCTCTACTGATGCCGGCAACCTGGCACAGCTGTACATGGGTCTCTGTCAGGCTAATCTGGGTAAGTGGCAGGAGGCTGTCAATGCCTTGGAGAACTTCAGTGGCAAAGGTGACGCAATGATCTCTCCCGCCGCTGAAGGTGCACTGGGTAACGCTTATGCTAACCTCAACCAGCTCGACAAGGCTGTGGAGCACTTGAAGAAAGCTGCTTCTATGGCTGACAACAACTCTCTGTCTCCAACATTCCTCATCCAAGCTGGTGAGATCCTGGAGAGCCAGGGTAAGAAAGACGAGGCACTGAAACTGTATCAGGAGGTGAAGGATAAGTACTTCAACTCTATGCAGTATCAGACGATCGACGAGTATATCGAACGCGCATCTGCTAAGTAATGGCTACCAAGAACCTCTCAGAATATAATATTGAGAATGTGCCCGATGCCTCGAATATGATTTTCGGCATTGTGGTATCAGAGTGGAACCCTGAGATAACAGGTGCCTTGCTAGAAGGCTGCCGCTCTACCTTGGAGAAGCATGGCGCACTGCCTGAGAATATCCACGTAAAGACTGTACCCGGCTCTTTCGAGCTCATCTATGGTGCACGTCAGATGACACTCAACGACGGTTATGACGCCGTCATCATCTTAGGATGTGTCATCCGTGGTGAGACTCCCCATTTCGACTATATCTGTCAGGGAGTCACGCAAGGCATCGCCCGCCTGAATGCTACCAATAACATCCCTGTCGTCTATGGATTGTTGACTACTAACGACATGCAACAGGCAAAAGACCGTGCAGGTGGCAGACTCGGAAATAAAGGTGACGAATGTGCCGTGGTAGCTATCAAGATGGCAAAGTTCTAATGTCTCACTAAATAACACCAAAGACTATGAAACTAAACACAAGGAAAATGATGACTGTCATCGGACTGATGGCTGCCATGTTGTTTGCTCCTGTATTGGAGGCAAGTGCACAGGACATCCCTTCTATTCCTCGCAAGACAACCACAAAGGCTGTGAAGACGAAGAAGGTGAAAAAGAATGCTAACGTAGTATGGGGAACAGAGTACGACTATCTCTCCACCCGCTACATCAACTATGATGACATCAGCGGTTACGACCGTGGACAGATTCGTGTGTTGAAGAATTCCATCTACGCTCGTCATGGACGCATCTTCAAGGATGCCGCTCTGCGTGAGTATTTCGAGCAGCAGAGTTGGTATCGTGGAACACGAAACGAGATTCCTGCAGGAGAGTTTAATAAATATGAGAATGCAAACATTGCATTCCTATTAAAATACGAATAATGAAGAGATTCTTTAAAACAACAGCTGCACTGGCAGGTATGCTCAGTGTGGCTGTTATCTTTTTTACTGCCGTCCCCGCGTCAGCACAACCATCGATTCCCCAAGGGGCAAAGATCCTGATGAAAGCCTATCCTAATTTCATCAAGGGTTATGAGAATGGCTATTTACTGATGTCTGACGGTACGAAGATGCAGTATGACGACGGACGGAAGAAGTCGTTCGAACAGAAACTGGACGATGCCGACCCAGAGGATATGTTCGCCTTCAAATACGACAGGAAATCATGGACACCAGAGTATTTGCAAGACGCAGGACGCAGTCGTTGTGAGCAACTCTTCAAGAAGATGTATGGATCCTCGGCTGCGGAAGTCAGGAAACATCTCGTCACCGTCTCCTGGTTTGGGGAAAAAGTTCTTTTTACCCCTATCAACGGAGCTGCTGACAGTCTCCGGGCTGTCGCCAGAGAACTGGAGAAACACCCAGAGCTGCGTTCCTATCTGAAGTCCTCGGGCTCTTTCTACTGGCGTAAGGTCAGGGGTGCCAACCGTCAGAGTGCCCACAGCTATGGCATGACTATTGACATCGCCGTCGCTAAGAGCGACTACTGGTTGTGGAAAAATCCTGGCAAGAAAGAAACAGAAAAGATTGTCTATGCCAACCGGTTCCCCAAGGAACTGATACTGATCTTCGAGAAGCACGGCTTTATCTGGGGCGGTCGCTGGTATCACTATGATACCATGCACTTCGAGTTCCGACCAGAAATATTGATGGCAAATCCATAAGATTACAGCCGCGAGAATTATTATCGTGACTATAAGAAAAGTGTAAGACCATCGCATTGGGCAGGTTTCCTACCCCTTTGCGATGGTCTTACACTTTTTAAAAGATTGTTAGTTATTGCCTTTCATGATGATGTTCACCATCATCACGATATCGGTCACATTAATTTCGTCATCACCATTCAAGTCCGCTGCCTCCTTGACGAATTTCGCAGATGGCTTGTCCATGATAAAGTTGACCGTTTCAACAATATCGGTCACATTAACCGCTTTATCCCCATTGGCATCACCTTGGATAAGATCATTTGAACCAGAGGAATTATCCTTCTCGAACTTGAATTTGGCAGCATTGACGATCTTACCAGTTGTCTTGTCGATGAGGAGAGCGACAACGCTCAGCTTTTGCTTTTTCTGGATTCGGGTGTTATCTTTGATATCAAGCGTATAAGTGTGCTCCATAGCAACGTCCTTCGTGATGGTCGTGGGAACACTCCCCTCAATGCCGTTAAACGGTTCCCATACAGCCACAGGTACATTGTTATAAACGGCATCCTTAATCTTTGAAGGCTTGTTGGTTAGTTCTTCCAGATTTTCATCCTTGACAGTACTGCCAGAATAATAGTTCGACTGTTCCCATTCTGGTGTATCACCGGTCAGTTCATCTGCTAGCAACATATAACCAATTCGATAGTTAGCATTTTTGACATCATCGACAAAGGTCGTCGTGGTCTTGACTTTGATGGAATTTTGGCTTTCGTCAGCCCATTCCGCCTCAACCTCGATACCAGCAGGGACATAACTACGCTGTACAGCCTCTACCTCACGACTGATACCGAAGGACTGATCGCTACTGCCATAGTAGGGGTCCATGACTTCTCCACGGTTGATCATACAACTTGGATAACCCGACACATTCAATTGATAGTTATCCAAAATCATAGGATCGCCTGAACCTCCGCCATGAGCGGCAATAGTAATGACGTCGTTGCCATAGATCTTATTCAATAGGTTCAATGCAGGAATGCCTCGAGCACACCATCCGCACCAAGTACCTGTTGCTTCCTCCAAAACAGGAACCACCTTTGGTTTCTTCACCACGGTGACCAGTTTACCAGAGGCTTTCATATTCTCTGTAGTACTTTCATTGGCAACCTCATTGACCTTCGTCAGTGTGAACACCTTATCGCTCTCGCCCGTAGCATCATCAGCTTTGATAGGAACAAGTACCTCGACACTCTTCATGAAGGTAATCGGGTCTTGCAACTCCAGATGATAAGCCGTTGAATGACCACCTGTTGTGATGGAATAGTCGATGCTGGTGATGGGCTCAATACCTTCTCCCAACATTGTGATGGGAACAGAAACCTCTCCGTTCAGTGCAGCATAAGCCTTACCGAAGTCGGTAGAAGTCACGCTGGCAGCATGCTGTGGGTATTCACCTGCTGTAGGATCCATCTCAATGATATATGTGAAGTTATCCCATCCTGGGGTATTTGCATAAGCTTCTTTCGTTCCATAGGGTACATAGAGTTTGGCTAGCTTCATGTTGCAACCACTGAACACCATCGATGAAACAGCAAAAGGCTTCTTGATATGGCTTACCACCTTCGTCATCTGGTTACAATAGAGGAAAGCCTCGGGTTCTATCTTCTCTACACTGGCAGGAATATCAATCTCCATAAGTGTAGACAAACTGCGGAAAGCGGCAGGAGCTATCGTCTTAACACCTTCAGGTATCTTCGTAGTGGAGAAACCTTGAATAAGGGTGTTGGTAGCTGTCTCAATGATAGCATTGCAGTTGTCGCGTGAGTCATATTTAGGATTGGCCTTATCTATAACGATTGAAGTGATTCTGTCACATGCACCAAAGGGCGAATCGCCCAAATTAGTAATTCCTGCTGACATTTTCACTTCCGTCAGTTCCGTATCAGCCCAGAAGGCAGCCCATCCGATAGATGTAACAGAATTAGGAATCTCAATCTCCTTCAGACCAGGCTTACCGCTAAAGGCCATATCACCCAGAGCTGTTACAGTAGTAGGGATGACAGTATTAACACAACCTATACGAAGGGTGTTATTAGCTGTCTCAATAATCGCATTGCAATTATTTCGTGAATCGAATACAGAATTGCCTGCTTCCACACTTAATGCCTTGAGGTTACGGGCATAGTAGAAGATATCACGTCCCAGTTCTTTAACAGTTTTCGGTAGTACCAGCTCTTCCACACCACTATCCTGGAAAGCGTAAGAACCAATAGCCGTCAGGTTCTTTGGCAGCACGATATGCTCAAGGGCTGTTGTGGTCTGGAAAGCTCCTTCGGGTAGCACATTGGCAACGGTACCTTCACCAGCTACGATGGTTGCGTCCGAAAGATCGATAGCTGACAGCATACCATACTGTCCGCACATACCCTGCAAAGTCTTAATATCATCACCATTGATATTACCTGTGACTTTCAGTTCCTCGGTAACTCCCTTCTTATCAGCAACCTTCGATTCCAACGTTCCCGCTGTTTCAACATTGATTGTCAGCGCACGTTGTGTCTCATACTCTGAGACCTCAAGGATTTTCCTGTCGTAATGAGTAAATACGCTACCCCATTTATCATCGGCTAAATATTTCTCTTTCGTTCCATTTGGCACAATGAGACGAGCATACTCTTTGATATAGTTTAAATCTCCAGGACCTAATATCCAATCATCTTCAAGGGCTGGAGGCTCTGAGAATGGCAATTTATAGGTTGTTGCATCACAATATACAAAAAGACCTGATCCGAAACTATTAACACTTTGTGGAATATCGACCACTTTGGTTCTCACATAAGAGAAAGAGGAACGTCCCAATGCTGTCACACTGTTCGGAATGACAGTAGCATCTGAGGCCTGAATCAGCGTGTTGGTAGCAGTCTCAATAATTGCATTACAGTTGTCGCGTGAATCATAATATTTGTTTTTTGCATCAACGGTAATTGACACCATTCTGCATCTAAGGAAAGCCTCACGATCTATCTGCTCAATGCCCTCAGGAATATAGATGTCCTTTACCTCATTATCCATAAAGGCACGTTCGCCAATCTTCTTCAAACTCTTAGGAAGCACGATGCTCTCAAGACCAGCATCCTGAAAGGCCATATCACCAATCTCTATGACTCCCTCAGGAATACCAGATGCCTGACAACCTCTTATTAACTTGCCTGTGGCTTTCTCATAGATAACATTATTTTGTGAATAAAACTTCTTGTTTCCTTCGTCAACTATAAGTGTCTTTATTCCATGCAATGCGAACGCATTACCATATATGAAATCTACATCTCTAGGAATCGTCATCTCAGTCAAGCTAGTACCGGAAAAGGCATATTGCCCGATATAGGTTATCGTTGGAGGCAATAGAATAGAAGTAAGCGTATGGCAGTTTGAGAAAGTGTCGTCGGCTATTTTATTGTCTTCTACAGTACGAATACCTTCCATAAACGTTTCACCGCCTACAATACGGGCTTCGGACAGGTCGAGTTTCGCCAGACGTCCTTGGTTTCCTTGACCATATTTGTCCTTCGACATATCGCGGATGACATCAAAATCCTTACCGCCAATCTCACCTGTAATCTTCAAACGACTGATAAGATAGCGTTCGCTCTCAGGGAGCAGCGAAGCCAACTGTCCTTGTTTTTCCAGATGTACCTCTCGGAAGCCAATCTCAGGTTTCTCATCGTAGTTAATATCGTTGTTAGAGGCTGGCTGTACACCAACCACGGCATTCTGCTCCTCTGTAAAGTCCATGCTTCCAGGGGTCAGGGCTGTCAAAGCGAAGTAACCGTCCAGATTGCCGCCCCATCCCCAGTTAATATAGAACTTACCGTCCTTATAGCCATGCAACACGAAGGTGTGACCCGATTTATTTTTATAACCGCTATAGATCACCGGTCGTCCCTGTTCTATCTCATGATAGAGGGCCTGCTCCCACTCTTCATCAGTAAACTCATTACGATTCACTATGTCGGCACCTTTACTGAAGTTGAAAACAGAGATCAAAGCTCCTGGAATACTAGTTGCATAAGCAGACGATTCGTCTGTGTTATAATTCATCAAGACCGACTGACCGCAATAACGCATCAGCCAGGCGATATCATCATCAGACATATTGAACCAGTTGAACTTACGGGCAGGCAATGTCTCAAGTTCCAACTGAGGTTTGCTCTTGTCATCTTTGTTGGATTTGTAACCCACTGCGGAGCGCACGCTATTCAGCGGCCACTGGTAGAAATTGACTACCTGTGCCATCGCAGTAGCCACACAACCTGTAAGTGCCTTGTTTCCACCAATTTCAGGACAATGTTGTTGGTAGACACCAGTCTGATCCCATTCAGTCTTCATCAGAGGTATGAGTTCCGACAACTGAGCACTGGCTCTGCGTCTGGATGCTACACGTTCGTAGACGATTTTGTCCATTGGACTTTTTTTCATTGACTGGGCAATTCTGGCATAGTAGTCAAGGAGCCATTTCACATTGTCAGGCACCTTGGACAAGTTGAGATTACCTTGTTCGGCATATCCCAACACCTCTGGCATGAGGTCATTACCAGCAACAATGACGAAACCTCCATTGTTCTCTACATTAAATACAAAGTAGGCTTTATCGCCGGTAGAGGATGCACGACGCAGGTTTGTCTGCTTGAACTGTTTGCCTTTCATAAACTGTTGGGCTTTCTGAAAGGCTTGCTCTTCTGTCACTTCTCCTGCAAATGACATTAAAGAGAAGAAAAGACTAATCAGAACAATGTATACTTTTCTCATTTTATTATGGGTTTTTGGTTATTATTTATTTTGATTGCAAAGATACAAATAAATAAGCATATAACAAAATAACACCATCATTTTTGTTGTTCCATAGGATGGAATATCTTGTTCCATAGGATGGTAGAATACTTAGTAAGGACGGACTATACCTATTAGAAAAGGCATCTCCATTTGGTTGGAAATGCCTTTTTGTTTATGTAAATCTTTAAAAAATTACTTCACAATCACCTTTTTGCTGTTGATGATATAGACACCTGCAGCAAGACCATTTGTTGACGTTGCATTCTTGCGAACAACATTGCCCTTCAGATCGTAGATTGTAGCAGGATTCTCATTGGATAGCTCAATCTCGTTAATACCTGTTGTTGCAGTTACACTGAAAGTAACGTTACCAGGTTTGTGTTGTGTTGCATTCGGTTCAACCAAAAGTATATCCTTCATTGTACCAGTCAGCGAACCTGCAGCAAGGTCAGAGGCAGCTACTAAATTAATCGTGATAAGTGTTCCGCTAGTACCAACAATTGGCATGTTGGTGTCTGACTTATAAAGAAAACGATAGGCGCCACTTTCCAACTTACTTGAAGTAAGGGTGTGATCATCGTCCTCTTCTTCTTGACGATTTTTATTCACTTTCACATCCAGCTTACCATTGCTTTTTACAACAATGCTGATACCCGTAGGCAATTCGAGGTCAAACTGAACAGCACAAATTTCGTCTGAATTGGTCAGTTCGACATTAATAGCCTTTTTTTCACCAGCTTCAATACCGAAGTCGCTAATTGAAAGCTGATCCTGTGCCATCATGTTCATGGCGGAAAGCAGAAATACTGCAAAAAACAATAACTTTTTCATATTCTTTAATCTATAAGTAAAATTATTCCATATAATTACGTTTAAATTGTTTTCTTATGAGCTAGAGATACATACTCCGTTGCAAAGATAATAAAAAGGTATTAAACTAACAAATTTTTGATGTTTTTTTCTTAGATGCCTTAGTTTATCTTGTTATTAAATAAGGTATAGGGGAGACTTTGTCCCCCTACACCTTATTATATTTTAATAAATTACTTCACCATACCTTCTTGGTGGATGTCTGTCGCTTTTCCAATCTCAGCATTATTGCTGATTTTTTCATTATTGAGGGTGTCGAACAAAACCTTGCCATCTATTCCGAGATTCTTCAGCATGATACTCTTTCCGCTGAATGCCTGCTTGTTAACATCGGCATCCCTTCTGGAGGCAGTTTCCATGATGATATTTACCATACCCACGATGTCTGTCACGTTTACATAACCGTCCTGGTTGACATCGGCAGCCTCTTCATTGAAGTCTGCTGACGGCTTCTCCATGATGTAGTTGACCGTTGCCACGATGTCCGTCACGTTGACACTGCCGTCACCGTTGGCATCGCCAAGTATAACACTGGAGGCACGGAACTCGAAGTCAGGCGTTCCCAACAAATATTCAAAGTCTGACTCATTAGGTCCTTGATAGTATACCCAGAGACCATACAGATCGACATCATCCTGATCGAGTTTCTCCATATCAATATATACTCGTTTGGTTTCGCCAGCTGCTATGTTAATGTCCTGAGTCTCCTTAGCGGAGTACCAGCCGTTGGCATTATGGTACCACTTAGTGAGTAGTAACTGTCCTGAGAAGGTTTCAACGCCAATATTCTTGATGTCACCAAAGAAAGTGGTCTTATTGCCTTCTATATAATATACATCATTCTTATACTTCATTTCAGGATTACAGCCATAATCTCCGGCTTCAATGATGTAGGTTGTTGCAGTGCGGAACTCGAAGTCAGAATTTCGGCGTACGAAGACCTCTGTATCCGTTGCCGGGTCAATATAGAAACAGTTAATAGTGTACTGGTCATAGCCTTCGGTCTTTTCAATAGTGCCACTGGTAGCAGATGCTGTTGACTTTCCAGCCACATAGAAGTCCTCTGTGGTCGCGTCTTTAATCTGCACCCAGTTGCCTGAGGAGTTACGTCCAAAGTATTTGAATCGTATCTTTCCGTTAAAGGCACCACCGCCAATATTGGAAATGTAGACCTTTATGCTGAGTTTATCGCCATATACATAATTGATGCTTTTATCATTATCCCACTTCAATGCCGGGTCGTTTTCCAGACTCTTGAATACCAGATTAGGTGTGTTAGCATCAATAAATACGAAATTGGGCGTATATTTCAGTGTCTCATAGTCACTTTCATTGCCTCCCTTATATTTTATGCGAAGGAAATAGCCGTCAACATCTGTCTCATCACTCTTAGTAATAGTTTCGGTGATTCTTAGAGTAGCACCTGGTTCCAAGTTAACACTTTGGTATTTAGGATAGGTTGGATAGTTAATATAATTCCATGAATTTCCTTTACCAGCATAGTGCTTACACGGTTCTATCTTCAACTCACCAGAGAAGGCATCGCTACCTGTATTCGTAATGTCAGTATAGAAGGTCACCTGATTGCCTTCTATATAATAGGTATAAGCATCTGTGTTGTACTGAAGAGAGGGCATACCGACAAAATCAGTAGCCACCAGCTTATAGTCACCGCCTGATGCTCCTCCCCTAAACTCAAAGTCTGGCGTAGTGGCTAAGAAAGTTTCTTCATCATTGACCAACCAATTCATCTCAACACAATACAGCAAATAATCGCTATCGTCGACTTTGTTAATCTCCACATTAAAGTTCTTAGAGGCTCCTGCTGCAATCGATACAGAAGCGACAGCCTCTTGATAGTATTTCCATTTGTCTGCACTTTTCGAATAATACCAATAATTAAATACGATATTGTCATTATAATCCCCATCACCTGTATTTGTAACAGTAAAGCTGGCCGTTGTACTGGTTCCATTTACGTAATATACATCGGAGCTGCTGTCATATTGGATAGCAGGAGTTGCTCCATTGTATGTTCCCGTCAAATTGGGTGCACCACTTCCTCCTCCAATGACCATATTGAACTGATAACCCAGCGGATCAATATTGAAGGAATAGGTACCTGAGGACTTTGGAGTATATTGGAACTCAACAGTACTGGTAGTATTGGGCTCTGCATCGATGAATCCACCACGATACCAACTTCCACTATTAATCTGATAATAAAGGTCGCTGCGTAAAGCCTTCATACCCGTATTCTTGATGTTAATCTTGATGGTCTGTGCTGAGTTTACCGAGAGGTCTCCCACGATTTCATGACTCACTTCCAACTTGGGAACCGCCATCTCCAACGTGTTACCACTGATAGTGAAGTCAACACACATGGTTTCACTGCCAGTAAGGGCATACCATTCCGTTTCACCCTCGTTTTGAGCTATAAATATTAGTTTATATTTGCCATCCGCATAGTTCGCGCCAAAATCTGGAATGATGGACGACCATGAATAATAGTTTACGTTCAAGGATTTATTCGTCCATAGCGTCAGATCCTCTATCGTTTGTCCACTATTGTTTAAGATACGTGCAGACAAATTAAAAGTCTGTGGACCGTTTGTAGAGTTTATAACATAATAAGTAAGACAATTACTCAGGCTGAAATTATCTGTTGAAGAAGTACGCGTGACTGTTGTCTGTGAATATGTCAGGTTGTACATCGACATCTTTTCATAATAGCCAGATGATGTTCCGTCATTCTTCTGAATACCGATACCAGCACCTTGTCCCATGCCATAACCGTCACTGGTAGAGCTGCCGCCGATTCCTTGGTCGTCAGGATTCAATATACGCAGGCGGAAGAAACCATCAGACATACCGCCCCATCCCCAGTTGATATGAAAGAAGTCATCGGAGCCATAGCCGTCACAGACAAAGGCATGTCCGCCACCTGCCGACTGACCACTATAGAGTACCGGGCGGTTGGCTGCTAACTCTGCATAGATAATGTCCTGCCAGTCACTATAACTGTAGTTGACACGATCCAGCCATTTACAGGTTTCTTCTTCGTAGTCGAAATATTTCACGAGAGCAGCAATACAATTGGCTGTTACGGCACCTGATGATCCGTAATCGTCGCAATAATAGTCCATCTGTACCGCCCGACCACAAAGCTTCATCAGGTTGGCGACAGCCTGAGCTTCTGCATCGGTATAGGTGTATTGATTCCAATTGCCATTCTCATTGACCCAGCCATACTTGTCCTTGATGTTGTTCCAATCAATCGCCGTACCTGCGGGGACGGCATCAAGATTGAAACCTCTGGTACCTGAGGTATAAGCAGGAATCTCCGTAGTAGTATTGCTAGGCCACTTATGGTGGTTCATGATTTGTGCATAGGCTGTAGCCACACAACCAGTGGCAGCGTGCTCATCGTTGTAAACCGGACAGTATTGGTCAAAAGGCTCGCCCTGATTCCACCTAGCTTTGATTAACGGTTCAATGCTCGCTTTGGGCGCTCTTCTTGTGGCGCCTTTTACCTTTTCCTGAGGGGTCTTTACCTTAGGGCTTTGCATATGATGGTCATCCAGATACTGGATGCCATCCACATATTCCTGCAGGAAAGCACGCATATTGTCAGGCATCTTGTTGGCATCGTAGGTTCCTGTGGTCGAATAACCCAAGATTTCCTCGGTACGGTCGTCGCCACTAACAATGACATAGCCGCCACCGTCGATATTGAAGATATGCAAATAGTCACGTGCAGCCGAACGGTTGCTAGCCTTCTGAACGCCACTACTCGTGACCTTCATGTTTCTCCGGGCTGTTGTCTGCCCCATCTTGTTAGCGACAAAGTTCATCGCTTTCTGCTTCGCGGTCTCTTGGTCCACTGGACCTGCTATCATCATTGTGCTGATGAAGAGGCTGATAAGAAGTAGGAAGTGTTTCATAAAACTACGTTTTTAGTTATTGATTTTTACACGATTGGTAATTCACAATTACAAAGGTAAGAAAAAAATATGAATAACTAAAGACATTGGGAGATTTTTTTCTTTTTCAAAGAGAATTGTTTTTTCTGAGCGTGACTGAGATACATTCTCCGTTGCAAAGATACAAAAGAATAAACTAAACAAATTCTGTGAGAGATCTTTTCTCAACACCATTAATAACTGTCTTTTATTCAATGCAGCAGAGGAATTTATAAAAAAACACCATATCCGTTGGGTATTTCCCCGGTTTGCATTATCTTTGCAACACAAATGGCATTCATCTGACAATAACTATAATAGTTATACTATGATACATGCCAATAAAGAAAAAGAAAAAAAATGAAACAATACAAGGCTTTATAAATATGAGATTTATTTCATGGAACGTAAATGGGCTGAGGGCTTGCGAGGGCAAGGGCTTCAGTGATATTTTCAGAGAGTTGGATGCAGACTTCTTCTGTCTGCAGGAGACCAAGATGCAGGAAGGACAGCTGGACTTACAGTTTGAGGGTTACACCTCCTATTGGAACTATGCCGAGAAGAAAGGCTACTCAGGTACTGCTATCTTTACTAAGCATCAACCCCTGAATGTAGAATATGGTATCGGCATTGACCTGCACGACCATGAGGGACGTGTCATCACTCTAGAGATGCAAGATTTCTTCCTCGTCTGCTGCTATACCCCCAACTCGCAGGACGGACTGAAACGACTTGAATATCGTATGTCATGGGAAGATGCGTTCCGTACATACCTGAAGCGACTCGATGCCAAGAAGCCTGTTATCCTGTGTGGTGACCTGAATGTCGCCCATGAGAAGATAGACCTGAAGAATCCCAAAACAAACCGGATGAATGCTGGCTTTACAGACGAGGAACGAGAGAAGTTCAGTGATCTGCTTGCCTGTGGTTTCATTGATTCCTTCCGAACCCTCTATCCTGAGCAGGTCACTTACTCATGGTGGTCCTATCGCTTTCAGGCTCGTCAGAAGAATGCCGGATGGCGTATCGACTATTTCGTAACCTCTGAACGCCTGCTTCCACAAATAGCTGACGCAAAGATACACACGGAGATCTATGGCTCAGACCATTGCCCTGTGGAACTGGATTTGAGATAATCGTTGAAAAGTTTAGAGTTAAAAGAGTTAAAAGAAAAGAACCACTAAACAAAATAGTTTGTATCTTTGTCGCGGTTTTCAGAACCACTAAACATGTTTTACTAAAAAGAGAAAGTTATGAAAAAGATTTTATTTGCAGTGATGGCTATGGTTGCCATCGGATTCGCATCATGTGGTAACAAAGCCCAACAAGGTGAGGCTGTAGACAGCACTGCCGCTGCCATTAACACTGCTGACGAAGAGGCTGATGCCGCTATCGCCATGTTGTCAGCAAACCTTGAAGCCAATGATGCCAGCAAGTTCCAGCAGGCTCTTGACGCTGTCAAGGAAAAGATTGCTGAGTTCATTAAGTCTGACCCAGAGGCTGCCAAGCAGTATGTGGCAAAAGTTCAGGGATTCCTGAAGGAGAATGCCGACAAGATCAAGAGCGTTGTTGGTGAGAATGCTACTGTTGCCGCTGCTGTTGCCGCTATTACAGAGGTAGAACCAGATGCTGTGGTAAGTGGACTGCTCGAGAAAGTTGGTGACGCTGCTACAGATGCTAAGGACGCTGCTGTAGATGCTGCCAACGAGAAGATTGACGAGGCAAAGAAAGCTACAGAGGATAAGGCTAACGAAGTGAAGGATGCTGCCAAGAAAAAGGCTAATGATGCTATTGACAATGCCGCTTCTGATGTCAAAAAAGGTTTAGGACTGTAAAGTAATCGTCACAAGACATTTATACAAAGCAAAACGACAAAAAGAATTGGAGTTTTAGACTTTTCACTGAATAAAAGAGCCGGTTCGTTGAATTTATTTCACGAGCCGGCTTTCTCTTTCTATTTTTGCATCATCTAATCTAAGTAATAAATAATGAATAAGAAGATGAAAAAGAAGATGATGCCCGTCATGCTCCTGGCAGTCATGACGATGATGACAATGACAACAGCTTGCTCTTCGGATGATCCGTTGAGCAACGACAGTATTATCTATGGTGATGATAACGACAGCAGTGAAGGAAGTTCTTCTGGCAGCAGTTCCACTGGTACCTACAGTGAGATGAAAACCTTCACTGTCGCTATTGACAAGACAACGGCAGAGCCTGCTTCTGCTGCCACCGCCCAGTATCCAGAGGATGGTGACGCACTTAATACCAACAACTTTGGGACAATAGTGAATATCGACATATCGAATCCTGTAGACCCAGCCGTTGACGGTGTCTCCGTTACGATTGACGGTCATAACGTCACTGTCAATCATGGCAGTACGGAGGGAGTATGCTATGTCGTCACTGGTACCACGACAGACGGTTCACTCATCGTGAAAGGTGATGCATCCTTCGAATTAAACCTCAGTAATGCCAATATCACCAGTGCCACTACCACAGCCCTCGACTTGGAAAGCAAAGGTAATGCCTATCTTGTCGTCAGTGGTACCAACAAGTTGACAGACGGAGCTACGGAAGACCATAAAGGCACTCTTTACAGCAAAGGAAAGCTCCTGATCAGTGGTGATGGTTCTCTGGACGTTTACGGAACATATAAGAACGGAATCCATGGTAAGAGCAACATCGTCATTGACAAAGGTGTCAACCTCTATGTCAACTCCACAAAGAATAACGGTATCAAAGCAGGTGATGACATGTTCATCAATGGCGGTATCATCAATGTAGAAGTTTCCGCAGACGGTGGTAAAGCTATCAATGGAGATGCAGACATCACCATCAATGGCGGACGTACGACCGTGATTGCTACAGGTAATGGTACATGGGAAGCGGACGAGACCCTCACCTACGGCGGAGACACCAAGGCTGCCGCAGGCATTGGCAGTGACGGCATCTTTTACATGAATGGTGGAGAGCTGTATGCCAAGGCTACCGGAAGTGGAGGCAAAGGTGTCAAGGCTGACTTGGAAGGATACATCACAGGAGGTAAGATCCGTATCATCACAGAGGGTGGACTTTATTACAGCAATGGCTCTACCGAGAGTCACAACTATATGGGAAATACCGACAACCTGCCAGCAGCCTACACATCCTCACCAAAGGGTATGAAGATTGGAACAAAAGAGGAGGACGGTACCACGACAACGACCTATGGTGTCTTACAAATCTCAGGTGGTGATATCATGATACGAACCAGCGGCAATAACGCGGAAGGTATAGAGAGCAAGGGTACATTTGACGTGAATGGTGGCACGGTCATGGTTTACGCCCATGACGATGCCCTCAACTCCACAGGAGACATGACCTTCACAGGCGGCACAGTTGTTGCCGTTGGAACGAACAACGATGCCATTGATGCCAATGGGAATATGAATATCAAGGGAGGTACCATTATCGCTTGTGGAGCGAATGGCGCAGAAGCCGGTATCGACATCAATGAGCAAAAGAAACTCTATATCACCGGTGGTTACCTCTTCGCTATCGGAGGACGTGTTGACGGCAACTTAGGAAGTACCACACAGGGTATCATCACCACCACAGGTTCTGTCTCTGCCAATAGCACAGTCAGCATTAGTAATAGCAGCAAGACACTCTATACCTTCACGATGCCGCCAGTCACCTATAGCAGCAACAACACCATCATCATCAGTACCCCAGACCTGACCAGTGGTAGCAGCTACACAGTGAAAACGAGCAGCACCTCAACAACGGCGACAGCCTCCAACACCATCAGCAGCGGCGGCATGGGAGGAGGTATGCCGGGTGGTGGTCCTCGTGGCTGGTAACAAACAATAATCTTGCTATCACTACGTTATATGAGATGGATGGAAGAAAAGAAAAGACATGAGAATCTGACCTATCTGGCACTGTGGGGAATGCTCTTTGCAGTGCCAGTACTCAGTCTCTATCTGCGTTCTGTCAATAATCCCGCTTTTGATTTCGAGTGGAAAGAGGTTTTTATGATCTGGAAGCAGTTTGGTATCTACCTCGGCATCTTCCTGATCCATCATCTCTTCCTCGCTCCGCTGCTGGTTTACAAACAACGCCGTGCCCTGTATTTCAGTATCGTTGCTGTCATTATCGGAGGATTCATCGTCTACCAATGCTCTAACCGTCCCTCTGAACGGAGAGCATTTAACCATGAGCCCCCTCCCCATGAACAACGGGAACCGTCACACAGACAGCATCCTCCCCATCCTCACGACTTCAAGGAACACAGACGGCACAGACCTCCTGTGATGGTGGGGCAACATGATATCATCGCCCTCATCATCCTCATCCTGATGCTGGGTATGAATATCGGCATCAAACTCTATTTCAAGTCACGCTATGATACCAAGCAGCTGATGGCATTGGAGAAGAAGAATCTGGAGCAACAACTGGAATATCTCAAATACCAGATTAATCCGCATTTCTTCATGAACACGCTGAATAACATCCATGCTTTGGTGGATATCGACCCTGAGAAGGCGAAAGACACTATTTTGGAACTGTCGAAGATGATGCGTTTCGTTCTCTATGAGGGCGACAAGAAGGGGGTACCCCTGAGCCGCGAGTTTGATTTCATCCGCAACTATGTCACCTTGATGCGACTTCGCTATACAGACAAGGTCGATGTACAGGTCAACTTGCCTGCAGAGGTTCCCGACTACCAGTTGCCCCCTCTCATGCTCATCACGTTTATTGAGAATGCCTTCAAACATGGAATCAGTTATCAACACGACTCATTTGTACATGTCAAGATTGAGGTGAGAGATGAGAGGAAAGAGGTTAGAGGAATATGGCTATGCTTCCATTGTCGTAACTCAAAGGCAGAAAAGCCGAACGAAGAGCAAGGCGGTGTGGGACTTGCGAATGTCAGACAACGATTAAATTTACTATATGGAGAAAACTATACACTGAATATACAGGATGAACCTGACACCTATAATGTTGAACTTCAAATACCTCTCACATGATCAGATGTCTCGCCATTGACGATGAGCCGCTTGCCCTACAACAATTGGTGGCATATATCAAAAAGATACCCTTCCTCGAACTAGCTGCCCAGTGTCAGAGTGCGTTGGAAGCCAAGAAATACTTAGAGCAGGAGACGGTGGATGCCATCTTCTGCGATATCAACATGCCCGACCTCAATGGGATGGACTTCGTGAAGTCGTTGCAATACCCTCCTATGATAGTCTTCACCACCGCCTATAGCGAGTATGCCGTCGAGGGTTTTAAGGTGAATGCTGTTGATTACCTCTTGAAACCCTTCGGCTTGCAGGATTTCCAAAGGGCGGCGAATCGGATAAAAGAACGTTTGGAGCCTTCTGTTGCCAACAATCAGGACGACGGCACTATCTTCGTCAAGACCGACTACCGCATTGTGAAAGTCACTGTTGCCGACATCCGTTATATTGAGGGGATGAGCGAGTATCTGAAAATCCATATCGAAGGAGAGAAGCCCATCATCACCCTTCTCTCGATGAAGAAGATGGAAGAAAGGCTGCCAGACACTTTCATGCGTATTCACCGTTCGTATATCGTTAACCTCGACAAGATTCAGGAGGTCAATAAGAACCGTATCATCATGGATGCAGACACCTACCTGCCTATCGGGGATTTGTACAAAGAAGCCTTCCAACGTTATCTTGACACGAAATTTCTTGGTAAATAGAAAGAAAGTGTGTACCTTTGTACCTTGGATGAGAAGAATATATTCCTTATTTATATTATGGTTGTCTGTGCTGACGATAAGTGCACAGATGGCAGATCCTGTACATTTCACATCGCAACTGAAGGAACTCGGCAGTGATGAGGCAGAGATCATCTTCTCAGCGAAGATTGATGCCGGCTGGCATGTCTACTCTACCGATCTGAGCGGAGGACCGATTCCTGCCACCTTCAACAAGGTGAAGATGGAGGGAGTGGAGACCGTTGGGAAGTTGAAACCCAGAGGTAACGAGCAGAAAACCTTCGACAAGCTCTTCGGGATGGATGTACGCTATTTCGAGCATACGGCAACCTTCGTACAGAAAGTCAAGTTCACGAAGGAGAAATACGTCATCGACTGCTATTTAGAATATGGAGTCTGCAATGACGAGATGTGTATGCCTCCTTCCGAGGTAGCATTTAAAAAAGAAGGAAAGAGACCCACCCCTGACCCCTCCCTGTTAATGGAGGGGAAAGAGGATAACGTCAAGACAGATACTGTTGCTCGTGTAGTTCTTGCTGAGAACACAGACAGCATCAACAATACAGCATGTACTGACAGTACCCTTTGGGTGCCAACGCCCCTTCCTCAACAGGGAGCAGAGGAGGGAGGCTCTTTGCTTGCTATCTTCATCGCAGGACTGTTAGGTGGCTTCATCGCCTTACTCACCCCCTGTGTATGGCCGATCATCCCTATGACAGTATCATTCTTCCTAAAAAGGAACAAGGGAAGGGCAAAAGCCATTCGGGAGGCACTGACCTACGGACTGAGTATCATCATCATCTATGTGGCATTAGGACTGTTAATTACTCTACTCTTTGGAGCCAATGCCCTTAATGCCATGAGCACCAACGCCTGGTTTAATATCTTCTTCGCCCTGTTGCTTATCATCTTCGCTGCTTCCTTCTTCGGAGCCTTCGAGTTGACGCTGCCATCCTCCTGGTCGAATAAGATAGACCAGAAGAGTGACCGGACGACAGGAATACTTTCCATCTTCCTCATGGCATTCACCTTGGTACTGGTATCATTCTCCTGCACAGGTCCTATCATCGGCTTCCTCTTGGTTGCCATTTCCACCCAAGGAAACATCCTCGGACCCACTTTCGGTATGCTGGGGTTCAGCATCGGCCTGGCAATTCCCTTTGCCTTGTTTGCTCTCTTCCCCTCCCTATTGAAGTCAACACCTAAGTCGGGAAGCTGGATGAACACCATCAAGGTGGTACTTGGATTCATCGAACTCGCCTTTGCCCTGAAGTTCCTGAGTGTCGCAGACCTTGCCTATGGCTGGCGACTCCTCGACCGTGAGGTGTTCCTCGCGATATGGATAGCCCTTTTCGGACTGTTAGGAGCCTACCTGATGGGATGGCTTCGCTTCCCTCATGACGAACCAGAGCATCGCACCAACGTGCCCCAGTTCTTCCTCGGGCTCCTCTCCTTTGCTTTCACCATCTATATGATACCAGGACTATGGGGTGCACCTTTGAAGGCAATCAGTGCTTTCACACCTCCGATGTACACCCAAGACTACAAGATCATACAGACGACTGTCGTCGAGGCACCTTTCAAAGACTACGAACAAGGGATGGCTTTTGCCAAAGAGCAACACAAGCCAGTCATCATCGACTTCACAGGTTTTGGCTGTGTGAACTGTCGGAAGATGGAGGCTGCCGTATGGACGGATGAAGAGGTGGCGCGTCGTCTCACACAGGACTACGTACTTATCTCGTTGTATGTCGACGACAAGACACCTCTTGCCCAACCCGTCGAGGTGGAGATAAACGGTCAGAAGCGCACACTGCGTACTGTTGGCGACAAATGGAGCTATCTGCAGGCGACGAAGTTTGGTGCCAACACACAACCGTTCTATGTGCTGCTCGACCCACAGGGCACCCCCCTTGCTCCCTCGCGCTCTTACGACGAGGATATCCAAGAATACATCAACTGGCTGGATGCCGGATTGACAAAATACAAACCATAAAACCAAAAATGATGAGAAGAATTATCACATTTATCATGGTCATAGCATTCGCTATACCATCCTTCGCACAGTTTGAGACCAATAAAAGCAGGAGCCGCTATAACCGCGATGATACGGAACGTTATTACGGACTGCGTCTGGGTATGAATATCGCCAGTACCAGTAGCGAGTCCAACGCCTTCGACACCAATCCGCGCAGTGGTCTGGTCATCGGTTTTGCCTATGGTATGCAGCTCTCCAGGAACTATCCCCTTTGGCTGGAGACGAGCCTTTTGTATTCTGAGAAGGGAGGAAAGACCCATCTCAACGACGAGAAGGTGACTTACCGTTTAGGTTATCTGCAACTTCCCATTGTAGCGAAATATAGTATCAATCTCGACGACGACCTCTACCTGCTGCCTTTCTTTGGAGGTTATCTCTCTGTAGGTGTCACTGGTAAGGCGAAGAACTATGCCACCAGGGAGTCGGAGAGTGTCTTTGACACGATGAAGCGCTTCGATGGCGGACTGCGTGGCGGATGTGGACTCGAGTATAAGATGATGTATGTTGAGGCTGGTTATGACCTTGGACTTGCCAATATCGCCAAGGACGACTTCGACGCTGTTCATACCCGTTGTCTGTTCATTAACCTCGGCATCAATTTTTAATGTTTAATCTCATTTTTTATCTTCACAGATGACCCTTTATCCCCAAATGATCATAGAAGCCCTGCAGACTGTGACGTATGCAGGCACCAAGAAAAACATCGTGGAAAGTGGTATGGTCGCAGACCAACCTGTCGTTGCCGCACCTCAGAAAGAGGGCGAGCCTTGGCGTGTCAGCGTCATACTGGAGTTCCCTCGTGACACGGATCCCTTCCTGAAATCGACTGTCAAGGCTGCTGAGGCAGCCATCAAATACCACTGTGGCAAGGATGTTGAAGTCAATATCCAGACAGAGTTCAAGTCAAAGCCCCGTCCAGAGGTGGGTAAGATGCTGCCTGGTGTGAAGAATATCGTAGCTGTCAGCAGTGGTAAAGGTGGTGTGGGTAAGAGCACCGTCTCTGCCAACCTCGCCATCGCCTTGGCACGACTGGGTTATCAGGTGGGACTACTTGACGCCGATATCTTCGGACCATCGATGCCGAAGATGTTCAAGGTGGAGGACGCACGCCCCTATGCTGTCAATGTGGAGGGTCGTGACTTGATAGAACCCATCGAGGCTTATGGGGTAAAACTGCTCTCCATTGGTTTCTTCGTCTCTCCCGAGACAGCAACGCTATGGCGTGGCGGTATGGCATCGAATGCCCTTAAACAACTCATCGCAGATGCCGACTGGGGAGAGCTCGACTATCTCATCCTCGACACCCCTCCCGGTACCTCAGACATCCACCTCACCCTTTTGCAGACCCTAGCCATCACGGGAGCCATTATCGTCTCGACTCCTCAGCAGGTGGCCCTTGCCGATGCCCGCAAAGGAATCGATATGTATCGCAATGAGAAGGTCAACGTACCCATCCTCGGACTGGTGGAGAACATGGCGTGGTTCACACCTGCCGAACTACCCGAGAACCGTTATTACATCTTCGGGAAAGAGGGTTGTAAGCAACTGGCGGAAGAGATGAAAGTCCCCTTACTCGCACAAATTCCACTGGTACAGGGCATCTGCGACAGTGGCGACCAAGGTACGCCTGCTGCTCTTAATAGCGATACAGCTACCGGCATCGCCTTCATCAACCTCGCCCAGTCGGTCGTCACCGTTGTCAACAAGCGCAACCGTGAACTGCCAAAGACACAGATAGTAGGGGTAAAATAAGTTGTTGTGATTGTTTCATTTACCTGTTGACTGGAGTCGGCAAACCTGTTGACTGGAGTCGACAGACCTGTTGACTGGAGTCAGCAAGTCGATTGACTGGAGTCGGCAACCGATTAGGATGCTTCTAACAACTGCAAAGGCAGCCTCTTCAACATGCGAGCAACGGCTCTTCAACACACATACAACGGCACTTATCAAGCGATGCCTATTCTGTTATCTTCGACGCACGCTTATGTTTCAGGAACTTCAGACGCTCCATAGCGAATTGGCGAGCCATATAGAACTGGAAGCGATAGACACAGAGAGTCACTGCGAAATAACACAGAGCCTGTATCCATAGGATGCGCAACTCCGGCATCACATCACTGAGGTCGGCACCCATCGAGTTCAGTCGGATATATGCACGAGCCCCGAAGGTAGAGGGGAAGAGCCATGATACCCCTTGCCAATAGCCTGGGATATTCGACTGTGGCCATGAGACACCTATGAGGAACAACAATGGTACGGATACAAAGACGACGATCAGCATCACATTCTCACGATACTTCACCATACACGACACCATCATACCAAAGAAGATACAGGCAAGGATATAAGGTAACATCAGGCACCACAAAGAATACCAGGTGGCAAGTTGTGGGAAATGGAACAGTCGCGGCACCGCCATAGACAGCCAGGCAGCCATCACGAGAAAGATCATGAAATAACACATCGCCTTTCCCATCACGATAGGTACGGTGTTCTCATAACGGGAGTCACCGACAGGAATCAGGTTACGATAAGGATTCTCATCACGCGCCGTACCTGCAGAGAGTCCGATACCCAACACCAGTGTCTGTTGCAGGATGAGCATCAGAACGGCAGGAAGGACAGAGGAGCCATAACCACCCGAAGGACTGAAGATCGGCACATCGTCATAGTCGAGCGGACGTGACGCTATCGCTTCCTCACGAGCCGTATAATGTCCACCCAGCTTCGTCTTCAGCTCCGTACCCATCTCCATCGTCACCGTCTGTGCCGTCTGGAAGATCGCCTTGTAGGTAAGCATCAGACTCATATCACAATAAACACTTACAGTACCTTGTCTCAAGCCATAGACATCATCCTCAAAACCACTGGGAATCAGATAGATGCCCTTGACAAGCTGACGACTGACGAGTGACTTCGCCTCATCAAGATCCTGCGCATAGTATTTCACATGGACATCAGGGGAGGCGTCACACATACGGATGAACTGCCGTGATAACTGACTATGTGACTGGTCGACGACACAGACTGGTACTTCACGCACCACCTCATTATTATATATCCATGAGTAAAGCAGCGGATAGACCAATGGCACGACGATGAAGAAAATGAGAACACCCTCGTCCTTCACCACCTGCGTCATCTCCTTGCGCCAGATATAGCAGGCATCCTGTATACCTTTATATATATTATGGAATATAGACATAGGTCAGCATCGCGTTCTTAATCTTCTTAACAACAAGCCAAGGCAACAAGAGGAATGCAGCCAAAGCGGCAAAATGGAACCAAGACTCAATGAGTGGGAAACCGTTGAACACACAGGTCTGGTACATCATCCAGTAATGACGCAGGGGGAACAGCCATGAGAGAGACTGCAGGGCACCGTCCATTCCCATGACAGGGAAGGCGGATCCAGCCATAGAGATACTAAGTACTGCCCACAGGGAACAGATACTCATCGACATACGCAGCGAGGGCATCAAGCCGAAGGCGAAGATACCGAACCCTTGCGAGGCAAGTACCTGCATGAGTCCCAAGAGCACCAGCATCCATGGACTACCCAGATGTGGGAATCCAAGATGGTAGAACACATACCACTCATAGCCGTAAACGATAGCAAGCCAGATGATCGTCTGAGGCAGAAACTTACCCAGCAAAGCCACTGTCACATTATTATCAGCAAGCTCCATCCATCTCTTTCCTGTGGCAAACTTCAACTCCGTACCTATGGAATAAGCAGAGATCAGCAAGATAAACAGCATGATGATACCTGGTACCATCATCGTACTCAAGTAAGCATTATAACTACTCCATGGGTTGGCTATCTGGTGTAAGTCGACCTTGATAGGTTGCAGGAGCGTCTGTATCTGCGCGTCAGTAAGTCCTTTGGCTCGCATCGTCGCCTGTCCTAATCCTGCAGAGCCAAGGGACGAGACCGTTTTCAGGTCCTTCATCAGCATCGAGCCTGCTGTCATCGCGGTATAGGTATAGTAATAGGAAATCTTAGGCTGACGACTGGAGATCAGCTTCTCTGTAGTCCCTTTGGGGATATAGAGGAAGCCATAGATCTCATTACGCTGAATAGCACGACGCGCCTCCGTCACACTGGGATAGCGGGCGACAACTCTCGACATCTGGAAACCATCCAACTTACGAGTCAGCGAACGAGAGGTGGTGGTATTATCCAAGTCGACAACACCAACAGGCATGTCAGTAGGAAGCCCGTCGTCCATCAAAGAGGTAAAGAAGAAGATGACCAGTATGGGGAAAAACACCATACAGAAGCGGTAGATATGATTCTGACGCAGAATCAACAGCTCCCGCAGCATAATCTCATATATCTGCCTGAGATACTTCACCTCAACTGCAAACTACTTAATAATCAGCGACATACCAGGACGCAAACCCTCCATCGGTGCTACTGGACGAGCCTTGACCTCAAAAGTCTTCAGGTCATACTGACCATTCGTCTTTGTAGCCTTCCAGACTGCATAAGAGCCTTGATCCTTCATATAATAGACCTTCATCTGTATCGTCTTGTTGAAAGCAGGGACAAAAGCGTCAAACGTCTTTCCGACAGCGAGTCCGTTCAACTGGTCCTCACGGACGTTAAACGTGCCCCACATATCTTTCATCACAGAGATATTCATAATCGGAGAACCGGTACCTACCAGCTCACCCACCTTCGGGAACACATCACTGACCTCACCTTCCATCTGGGCTATCTGAACAGTCTCATGGATATAGGAGTTCACTTCGTTTACGGCACCCTTGGCACGACCTACCTGAGCGGCAGCAGCCAGCTTGTCCTCACGACGTGCACCATTACGAGCCATATCATACTGACTCTCAGCAGCTTTTGCCTGAGCCTCCATCGCTTTGTAGTTGGCGTAAGCCTCATCCCTCTTCTGGGCACTCATCACACCCTCGTCAAAGAGGCGCTGGACACGATGGTACGACTTCTCGGCGATCTCCAAGCCAGCCTTTGCCTGTTGCATCAGGTTATAGGCTCCACGTATCTGTTCCTCACGGGCACCATTCTGTGCCTTCAACTCCAATGCGGCAGCAGCATTCTCCGCACTGCGTGCCTGTTCCATCTTCGCCCGGACCTCCGGGGCATCGAGAATGGCGAGGGTATCACCCACTTTCACGAAGTCACCTTCTTTCACACGGATCTCCAAGATACGACCAGGTACCTTGCTAGATACACGATACTCACTCACCTCTACTTGTCCTTGTATCAGTTCCGGATCACGCCCTAAGGCAAAAAAACCGATCAGAGCTACAATGGCAACTGCTGCCGAGAATCCTAAAATGGCAAGCAGGATGTTGTTATGTTGCGTTTTTGCTGACATATATTGTATTTTTTTCGAGATTACGATATTTCTATATTACGATGTTATTGCAATGTTCCCATTGCTTTCTGCAGGTTCACCTGACTGAGTTTGACATCTATCTCTGCGTCTATTTTCTGTGACTGTGCCTGAAGCCATGCTGTCTGAGCCTCCATCACAGTGGTAGAGGAAATCACTCCCTCATGGAAACCCAGATTAGCAGTACGCAGATTCTCATCGGCTTTTTCCGTGTTCTTCTTTGCCATCTCCAATCTCTTGAAAGCCTCATTCACATGGAAACTGCTCTGGTTCACCTGCAGCTCTATCTTCTCACGAGCCTCAGCAAGTTCGAGGTTGGCAATAGCTGTGGCACCTTTTGAGGCACGTACCTTGTAAGCAACATCACCCCAGTTCCATATAGGCACACGAACCAGCACACCAACATTCCAAACACCAGCGAACTTACGCTCGAAACCATTGAACACATTGGGATTTGAGACAGCATAGCCACCCGTCAGCGCTACCATAGGCAGATTACCTGCTTTGAGGATATTAGTAAACTGACGACTCATATCCACCATATTTTGCAATTGGCGTAGTTCCGGACGCATCACTGCCACCTGGTCCATATCAACCTTGGTTGTCAGGTTAGAAGTAGACAGGTCGTCTGCATCCTCATCCGCCAAGGTCACCTGATTACTCATCGGCATCCCACAGAGCTGACATAGTAACATCTTCGAGAGCGTCAATCCGTCATCCACCTTCATCAGCGTCATCTCTGCCTCATTGACTTTCACGCTGACACTCAGTCCTTCGGAACGGGTGGCAACACCCTCTCTGATCATCTTCTGAACATCCTCATCAAGTTTTCTCACAAGATCCAAGTAACCCTGTGCCAGCTTTTGCTTGTGTTTCAACGAGACCACCTGCCAATAAGCCTGGTCTATCTGATAAAGTGTAAGCTGACGCTTAGCCTCCGTGGAGTTGGCAGCCAGCTCCACACCGATGTCAGCCATCTTGTTCATCGCAATAATAGCGCCACCCATGAAGACGGGCTGTGTCACCATGATAGCACCTGCGAACACATTACGGGTATCTGTACGGAATGCGTCTACGACCCTTTGACCGGCACCATTTCCCAAGGCGCCCATTGAACCCATCACAGAATTTAACTGCTGTTGGAGTCCTTCGGGGGTAATTCCCTTCATCTCCAAGATCTCCCAGATACCTTGGGGTATCTTACCTATTACCTGTTCAGCCTTTTCTGATGCTGAAGTGGCAAACGTCGTACCGATATTCGACAAAGCGTTTTTCTGCTCATCATTCAACAAGGACATCTCCTTACTGGTCCACTCGTAGCCACCCAACGCACTGACATGTGGCAAGTATTTCGTCCGCGCCGACTTACGCAGGTTGGCTGCTACCTCTTGCTTAACCCGTGAGACACTTAACTGCTTATTGTTGCGCAATGCCATCGCACGACAACTGTCCAGTGTCAATGTCTGCTGCGCAAGAGCTGGTGTCGTCAAACAAGCAAACAGAGAAAAAAATAAGGTCTTATTCATTTTCTATTTCTCAAGTTCTATAGAGCGGGAACCTATCTCATGACCATCGGCAATGACCTGGACACGATAAGTTCCTGGTATTAATGTCTCTTTCTTAGCAACATAGAACTCCATTGGAGTCTCCTCACCAGTATACTCGATGTTTTTGGCTGCCGTGAAGTCTACTTGCTTATCCTCAAAAGCGCATTTCCCTGTCGCATTCAGTACACTGCCTGTTGGCGTAAGGACACGTACATAAATCGAACGCATACCATTTGATGCCGTCACATTACGAGACAGGACGAAACGCACCTTCATCTCATTGGTGGAACCGCCAATCTTATGAGGATGCTTCACACGATCCTTGGTCTTTGACGACAATGCCCCTTTGGTAATCATCATGATATCGATATTCACAGCGTTTAACTGGGCGGCAATAGCCACTTTCTCCGAGAGCGTTGCATTATCGGAGGACAATGCCTGATTCTGCAGGTTACTCTCCTCCAGTTCACTGCGCACCCTGCTATTCTCATCCTGTAACGCTTGATTCAGGCGGTTCAGGGAGTCAATTTCCAAAACATAGCTACGCAAGACGGCACGTACCGAAGCTAACTCTTTCTTCAAACGAGTTATCTCCGCTGCATCCGTAGCTTTAGTATTCTTCAATTCCTGCAGTAACTGTTCCGTACGTTCTTGCTCACGGGTCAGCTGGGCGATGATGGAGTCATTGTTGATTCGTGTCTTCATCTCACTATACTGATCAGCAAACTGCCGATACTCGCCTTCCATCTCCTGTTTGTCGAGCACGGCAAGTTCCTCCATATCCCGATTCGCCTGGGTCTGCTGACTAAGACTATAGGCAAGATACGCCACACCAGCTACCAGTAAAACGATAACCGCCGTGAGAACAGATATGATTCTTTTATTCATCTTAGTTATATTAAAAACTGTGCAAAGATAGGACTTTTCGACAAAACAACAAAGTTTTTTTGTTTATATCTATTGGAAGTTTAAGATTTATTTCATATATTTGCAAAATAATAGAACTAGGAAACGACAGCCTATGGATAAACAAAGTTTCTGGTATAGGGCTTTCGACCTCTACTATGACGGATTTCGGAACATGCGACTAGGGAAAACGCTTTGGACGATTATCCTTATTAAATTGTTTGTTATATTTATCATCCTGAAGATCTTCTTCTTTCCCAATTTCCTAAAGACTCACACTGAGAAAGGCGAAGAGTCCGATTTCGTGGCTACGGAGATGATAGAACGGGCGGATCAATAAATTAAAATCATACAGATATGAATGACTTATTATTAAACATTGACACAGGTGCCATCAACTGGGCGAGAGCACAATTTGCCCTGACAGCTATCTATCACTGGCTGTTCGTACCCCTGACATTGGGACTTGCCGTCATCATGGGTATTGCAGAAACCTGCTACTACCGTACAAAAGAAACGTTCTGGAAGGACACGGCTAAGTTCTGGCAGAGACTCTTCGGTATCAATTTCGCCATGGGAGTTGCCACAGGTATCATCCTCGAGTTTGAGTTTGGTACCAACTGGAGCAACTACTCCTGGTTTGTGGGTGATATTTTTGGTGCCCCCCTCGCCATTGAGGGGATCCTCGCCTTTTTCATGGAATCCACCTTCGTTGCCGTCATGTATTTCGGATGGAATAAGGTTTCAAAAGGATTCCACCTCGCCTCCACCTGGCTCACAGGTTTGGGAGCCACGATCTCTGCATGGTGGATTCTCGTTGCCAATGCCTGGATGCAACATCCTGTGGGCTGCGAGTTCAACCCCGATACAATGCGTAATGAGATGGTCGACTTCCTTGCTGTAGCCTTCTCCCCCTTCGCTGTAGGAAAGTTCTGTCATACCGTCATCTCCGCATGGATTATCGGTGCCGTATTTGTCGTTGCCGTATCCTGCTGGTATCTGATGAAGAAACGTGAACTTCGTCTTGCCAAAGAGAGTATTAAAATCGCTGCTGTCGTAGGACTCATCGCCTCACTAGGGGCAGCCTTTACCGGTCATATCAGCGGACAGCAGGTCGCCGAATACCAGCCTATGAAAATGGCTGCCATTGAAGGACTGCATGATGGAGGCACAGAACAGGGACTTGCCATCATTCCAGGTATAGAGGTCCCCTATGCCCTCAGTATGATGGCGACAAACGACCCCAAGGGGTATGTTCCTGGTATCAATGACATTCTGAATGGCTATACGACACCAGATGGAAAGGAAGAGCCCTCCGTCGACGAGAAAATCGAACGAGGTAAAAAAGCCATCACCGCACTCGCCGCTTACCGCAAAGCGAAGAAAGAGGGTGCTAGCCAAGAGCTTGCCAATTCACAATTGTCAATCATCAATTCCAATATGCAGTATATGGGCTATGGCTATGTGAAGGACAAGAAAAACATCGTACCTCCAGTACTCATTAATTTCTGGGCTTTCCGTATCATGGTGGGAATGGGATGCCTCTTCATTCTCTTCTTCGGTGTCCTGACACTGATCACCTACAAGATCCCATATATCACCATCATCACCAGACGCTTGCTTGCCACTTTTGGAATCATCCCTGAGACGGGAGCCGACAACAACGATATTGCCGGACTTCCCGCATGGCACTATTGGTTTGCCATCTTTCTTGTTCCACTGGCATATATCGCCTCGGAGAGCGGTTGGCTGGTTGCCGAGTTCGGACGTCAGCCATGGACTATTCAGGATATGTTGCCTACCTGGGTCGCAGTCAGTGACATCAATGGCAATGCCGTTGCTCTCACCTTCTTCCTGTTCCTCTTTCTCTTTACACTCATGCTTGCTGTAGAAATCAGCATCCTCTTGAAGCAGATCAAAAAAGGACCAGAGTATTCGGATGAGGTTTAGGGTTTTATTTTATGGTTTAAAGTTTAGAGAATATGACATACGAATTCTTACAGCATTACTGGTGCTTTGTTGTAGCACTGCTAGGCGCCCTGCTAGTTTTCCTGCTTTTTGTTCAAGGAGCCAACTCTTTGGCAGGCAGTCTTGGATATACAGAAGAAGGTCGTCGACTTGTCTATAACTCCACGGGACGTAAATGGGAGTTTACGTTTACCACCCTTGTCACTTTTGGTGGAGCGTTTTTCGCTTCTTTCCCCCTATTCTACTCTACCTCTTTCGGAGGAGCCTATTGGCTATGGATGCTTATTCTGTTCACCTTTGTGCTACAAGCTGTCAGCTATGAGTTCCAGAATAAGATAGGCAATTTCCTCGGTCCCAAGGTATTCCAGTTCTTTCTGACCCTAAATGGTATCATGGGACCATTACTCTTAGGCGGAGCCGTTGCCACTTTCTTTGAGGGTTCCAACTTCATTATCGCCAAGGACAATCTAATAGACACAGGTTCGTTTACACCTATTATCAGCCGCTGGGCAAATGCTTCTCACGGACTGGACGCCTTGCTCAACCCATGGGTACTTGTCTTCGGCTTTTCCGTGGTCTTCCTTGCCCGCATTCTGGGCATTCTATACATAATGAATAATATCAACGATGAGGACATTCGTAGCCGAGGCAGTGTACGCCTCCTTGGAGCTGCTATACCATTTCTCATCTTTTTCGTTGCCTACCTCGTTCATCTCTTGTTGAAAGACGGTTATGCATGGAATCCAGAGACGGGAGCCATCTTCATGGAACCTTATAAATATTTCCACAATCTCATGGACATGTGGTACCTCCTCATCCTGTTACTGATCGGTGTGATCCTCGTGCTCTTTGGTATTGGAAAGACGATTGTATCGAAGGACTATATTGGAGGCATCTGGCCTTCTGGAATCGGCACTGTTCTCACCGTATTAGCACTTTTACTCTGCTCGGCATGGAACCATACCGCATATTATCCGTCAACAGCAGACCTTCAGTCGTCACTAACACTTGCTAATTCATGCAGCAGTGAATTTACGCTGCGTACCATGTTCTATGTATCCCTACTTGTCCCATTTGTTCTTGCTTATATCGTCTACGCATGGTATGCCATCGACAAGAAGAAGCTCGACAAGCAGGAGATCATTGACGACCATGCATATTAAAACAGAACAATTATGACACCAACAGAACAACGTAACCAACGGTTAGGCACTAAGATGATCCGTCATCTGGAGCGCCGCCATTTTGAAGCATATTATTGCGCCACTGGCAAAGAAGCCGCAAAAAAAGTCTGCGAACTGATTCCCGATGGTAGCAGTGTCACATGGGGTGGCACCATGACCGTCCGCGACCTGGGTATTCCTCAGTTGTTGAAAGAACGCGACACACTAGATATTTGGGATCGAGACATGGTGGAGACTGCGGAGGAGAAGCAAGAGATGTACTATCGCGCTTTTCATGCAGACTATTACCTTTCATCAGCGAATGCGATCTCTGAGAATGGCATTATCGTAAATATTGACGGTAATGGCAACCGCGTCGCTGCCATCACATGGGGACCGAAACATGTTATCTTTGTAGTGGGCATGAACAAAGTGACGCAGGACGTGGAGGCTGCACTCAAACGAGCGAGGAGTACGGCAAGCCCCATCAATGCTTCTCGTTTTGACATCAACACCCCGTGCCAAATAGATGGTGTATGCCATAACTGCAACTCTCCACAGAGTATCTGTAACTACGTCCATTTCCTTCGAAATAGCAGTAAACCGGGACGCATTATTGTCATTTTGGTAGGTGAAAATTTAGGTTATTAGCCTATTTATTTGTACCTTTGTCGTCCAAATGATAGTTTGTATTGCAGAAAAGCCCAGTGTGGCGAAGGATATAGCCCGTATTATCGGAGCCACCAGCAGCCACGACGGCTATATGGAAGGTAATGGTTATCAGGTGACATGGACGTTCGGTCATCTGTGTACACTGAAAGAGCCTCATGACTATACACCAATGTGGAAGTCATGGAGTCTGACATCACTGCCTATGATACCAGAACGCTTTGGTATCAAACTCATCGACCAACCGAGTATCAAGAAACAGTTTGCTATTATCGAGAGTCTCATGCAGAAGGCTGACCGTATCGTCAACTGCGGTGATGCCGGTCAGGAAGGAGAACTCATCCAACGTTGGGTTATGCAGAAGGCTGGTGCCAAGTGTCCAGTCAGCCGTCTATGGATATCATCGATGACGGACGAGGCTATCAGCGAGGGATTCACTCAACTGAAAGACCAGGCAGACTATCAACCACTTTATATGGCTGGGCTCTCCCGTGCCATAGGTGACTGGCTCTTAGGCATGAACGCCACCCGTCTCTACACCTTGAAATACGGACAGAACAGACAAGTGCTGAGTATCGGACGAGTACAGACCCCAACCCTTGCCTTGATTGTCAATCGCCAAAAAGAGATTGAGAACTTCAAGCCGGAGCCTTATTGGGTGCTTGCCACCGTTTATCGCGATACAACATTTACGGCAACCAAAGGGAAATTTACCTCTAAGGAGGAGGGAGAACAGGCCTTCGCCACCATTGAGGGAAAGCCTTTCGTAGTGACAAAAATAGAAAAGAAAGAGGGTAAAGAACAACCTCCACAGCTTTACGACCTTACCTCGCTTCAGGTTGACTGCAACCGCAAGTTCGGGTTCTCCGCAGAGATGACCCTCAACCTCATTCAGTCGCTCTACGAGAAGAAATACACCACCTATCCCCGTGTAGACACACAATATCTCTCTGATGATATTTACCCCAAATGTCCACAGACACTCAACGGTCTCTACCAAACGAAGTTTGCTGGTGTTGCACCCTATGCTGAGTTCATCAAACCCATTGGCGGTAAGGCATTAAAGAAGTCGAAGCGTGTCTTCGACACCTCGAAGGTAACCGACCACCATGCTATTATCCCTACTGGAGTCATACCGCAAGGGCTATCAGATGCCGAACAGAAGGTGTTCGACCTTGTGGCAAGACGCTTCATCGGTGTCTTCTTGCCCGATTGTAAGTTTTCCACTACTACCGTTCTCGGAGAAGTGGATAATATCGAATTCAAAGTAACAGGGAAGGAAATCCTTGAACCGGGCTGGAGGGTCGTCAGGGACAAATTCTCTGAGAACTCTGAGAGCTCCGAGAACTCTGAGAACTCTGAGAAAGAAGAAAAGACCCTCCCCACCTTTATCAAAGGTGAGACAGGCAACCACCAGCCAACTCTTACGGAGAAATGGACGACACCTCCTCCTTATTATAATGAGGCTTCTCTACTCCGTGCCATGGAGACTGCGGGTAAGTTTGTGGAGGATGAGACTCTCCGTGCAGCCATGAAGGAGAATGGTATTGGACGACCTTCCAGTCGTGCCAGTATCATCGAGACCCTCTTCAAACGCCATTATATTAGACGAGAGCGCAAACGCTTGGTAGCAACACCCACAGGTATCGAGCTCATCGAACTGATTCGCGAGGAACTGCTTAAGAGTTGTGAACTCACAGGTATCTGGGAGAAAAAACTGCGTGACATCGAACACCAGAAATACGATGCAGGACAGTTTATCCAGGAACTGAAAGACCAGGTTACCGCCATCGTCAGTAATGTGATGCACGATCCAACCAACCGTCGCATCACCGTCATGTCACCTGAGGAGGAGAAGAAGAAAAAGAAGAAAAAGGATTGATAGCTAAATCTTAACAAGAAATATTATCTAATCCTTATTTACAGTTTCATTAAAGCGATCAAGGAGCCATTGCTTCTGTTCGGCAATGGTCATATGACTATTGTCGAGTTCGATGGCATCATCGGCTTTACGCAGAGGAGATACCTCACGATGGGAATCGATATAGTCGCGTTCCTGTACGTTCTTGAGGATCTCGTCGTAGTCAGCATCCATCCCTTTCGCCTTCAGTTCGTCATAACGACGTTGGGCACGAACCTCGGCAGAGGCTGTGACATATATCTTCAATTCTGCATGAGGGAACACAGTAGTTCCGATGTCACGACCATCCATCACAACACCTTTGTCCTTACCCATCTGTTGTTGCTGTGCCACCATTGCCTCACGAACAAAACCAAGAGTGGCAATAGGACTGACACGACTACTGACCTCCATCGTACGGATGTCGTTCTCTACAAGTTCGCCATTCAGATAAGTGTCGGGCCGACCTGTCTCTGGATTGAACTTAAAGGAGATGTTAATCTCTGGCATACGGTGACGCAACTCCTCTTCGTTGATTCCATCTCCTGTAAACAATCCGTTACGGAGAGCAAAGAGTGTAACACTACGGTACATCGCACCAGTATCTACATAAACATAACCCACCTCACGGGCAAGGTCTTTTGCCATAGTACTCTTGCCACAGGAAGAGTGACCATCAATAGCTATAGTAATCTTTTTCATCTATTATCGATTTTTCATTATAACGAATAGGTCGCATTAATCAATATCGATGATGCGGAGACATGGTATTTCGCATATGCCACATTAAGTTTGAAACGCTTTAGTGACAATCCAGCTCCGACAGAGAGTCCTGCTCCATGACTGCTACTGCCGTCTCCGTCACTGACTTTCATCTCATCACGACGACGGAAGTTATAACCACCCGCAATATATATGCTTTCACCTATAAACACATCAACACCGAGTGCCACATGCTGGATAAAACTGGTATCCCAGCGATTGAGACGGGAGAAGGTGGCTGAGAAGCGTATCGGTGCGGCATTCAGTCGCTTGGAGACACCTATCAACAAATCCAGGGGGATCTTCTCGTACTCATCTTGATAAGCTTTCACCTGTCCTCCAAGGTTCTTTGCCACAGCAGATATCGACCATCCTCGTTCCTCGTCAAAGTAATTCAGTCCTAAGTCGGAAGCGATACCGATAGAGTTATAACCTGCTATTGATGAGGACACAAAACGCAAGGTAACACCACCACTCCAACGGTTACTGAGCAGATAGGCGAATGTGCCTGCCACCGCAATATCCTTGGCAGAGAAGTCTCCTAACTCGATATTGTCAGGTGTCATCTCTTTCATACTGCCATAGTTCATATATTGTGCACTGACGCCCCATGTAGCACGCTCGCCCCAAGCCTTGATAAAGGAGGCTGATGCCGTTTTGGCGCCTTCCATATAAGTCATGAAGTTGAGGTTGATACTCTTGTCTGCGGTATTACAGATCAAGGCAGGATTATGAAAGATCAAGGTAGGATCGTCATCGTCAATCGTGACATTGTCACCGCCCAGAGCCGCCACATGAGCACTGACAGGCAGTCGCAGGAAGGTGAAGACCTCCTGACTCTCTTGCGCCTTCATCATGAGCGTGAAAAGGATACCGAAAAGGGCAAAAACGACTTTTTTCATCTAATAATTCCTAAATTCAGCGCAAAGATACTGCTTTTTTCAAAATCTCTGGCTAACTTTGCAAAATAATAACGCACAATATTTGTATTTATTGCCAACGACATGGAACAAAAGAAGACGCCACAGGCTGATATGGAACAGCAACGCACCACAGGATTCCTTCTGGGATTGGTATTGGTGCTTGCCATGCTCTTTGTCGCTTTGGAATGGAATAGTGTGGAATCGTATAAAGACGAGGCGACACTTGACCTAGACGAATTAGTGCATGAGGACGAGATGATTCCTATGTCGATAGAGGAACAACTTTCCCAGTTGGAGCCGGACAAATCACAACCTAAAGAGGCAGAGCAACTACGTATCGTGGATGATCATGTGGAGCTACAACCTCAAGAGGAACAGGTGGCTGAGGCAGAGGGTGAAGGAGAGGATGAGATGCTATTGAAGGAACTACAAGGCGAGGAGGAGCCTAAGGCGATAGCCCCAATGGGTATCGACCCGGAGGATAATCCTTTGAAATTCCGCTTGGTGGAGGATCTTCCTCAATATCCTGGCGGTGCTGTGGAATTCATGAAATGGTTAACAAAGAATCTGCAATACCCCAAACTTGCCCAAGTAAAGAAAACGCAAGGGAAAGTTATCGCCCATTTCTATGTAGAGAAAGATGGTTCTATTACAGGGCTCAGAATCGTACAGTCCCTCTCTAGGGAGTGTGACAAAGAGGCTTTACGAGTCTTGGGCATGATGCCAAACTGGCAACCAGGTGTGCAGAACGGTCAACCTTGTCGCACGAAAGTCAGTATTCCTATTGTATTTAAATTATAAAACTATGATAAAGACATCCCATGACATTCTGAAGTCTGTCAATGACTTCCTAGACCAACTTCCCTATGAGCGGAAGCCCCAGTCCCTGTACGACCCCATCCGTTATGTACTGTCAATCGGCGGCAAGCGTATCCGTCCCGTGCTGATGCTAATGGCTTACAACCTTTATCATGAGGATCCAGAGGCAATCCTAATGCCCGCTTGTGGACTGGAGACCTACCACAACTATACGCTACTGCATGATGACCTCATGGACAATGCAGACCTCCGTCGTGGTCATGAGACGGTACATAAGCATTGGAATGCCAATAAGGCAATCCTCTCTGGTGATTCCATGCTGGTACTTGCCTATCAGCGTATCGCACAAGTACCCTCAGACAAACTAGAGGCTGTCCTCGAATGCTTTACAGAGACAGCATTGGAAATCGGCGAGGGGCAGGAGTACGATATGACATTTGAGACTCGCAATGATGTTTGTGAAGAAGAGTATATTGAAATGATTCGTTTGAAGACATCTGTGTTACTTGCCTGTGCCACGAAGATTGGTGCCATCCTTGCTGATGCCCCGGAAGAGGATATCGTCAACCTATATAAGTTTGGCGAGCAGCTAGGACTTGCCTTCCAATTGCAGGACGACCTTCTGGATGTCTATGGCGACTCCAAGGTATTTGGCAAAGCGATAGGTGGCGATATCGCCTCCAACAAAAAAACCTATATGCTTATCAATGCCTATAATCGTGCAGATACTAAGCAGCGTGCGGAACTGACTCGCTGGATAGAGGCGAAGACCTTCAATCGTGAAGTCAAGGTGGCTTCTGTCACACGTCTTTATGATGAAATTGGTATCCGTCAACTCTGTGAGGAGAAGATTAATGATTATTTCCTACAGGCAGCCCTGTGTCTGGAGAAAGTGAATGTTCCCGAGGAGCGTAAACAGGCTCTCCGCCAGTATATGGACGAGTTATTGCATCGCAACAAATAAGCTCATCGACAAATGCCAACAGTTTATTATATTGATACTCACTGTCACCTGGATGGCGAGGAGTTCCACGATGATCTGGACGCTGTCGTTCAGCGAGCTCGTGAGGCTGGTTGTACAAAGATTCTCGTACCTGCCATCGACCTCCCATCGTGCCAGACGGTCATGGAGGTCTGTCGCAGATTCCCTGGCTATGCTTACCCGATGCTTGGATTACACCCTGAGGAAGTGAAGAGCAATTGGCAGGAAGTCCTTTCCAGCATCAACTGTCAATTGTCAACTGTCAACAGTCTCGCCATTGGCGAGGTCGGTCTGGACTTCTATTGGAGTCGTGAGTTTGAGAAAGAACAGTTGGAGGCTTTCGAGGAACAGGTACGCTGGTCTGTGGAGACTCGTCTCCCACTGATGATACATTGTCGAAAGGCACAGAATGAGATGGTTAATATATTAAAAAGGTACGCACGAAATCTTCCAGGTGGAGTGTTCCATTGTTTTACAGGAAATGAGATAGAGGCACGCCAACTTTTGGAATTTGAGAACTTCGTGTTGGGAATAGGTGGTGTACTGACCTTTAAGAAAAGTCATCTGCCTGAGGTGCTGCCTGCTTGTGTTCCCTTAGACCGTATTGTCTTGGAGACAGACGCTCCATACATGGCACCCGTTCCGATGCGAGGACAACGTAACGAACCAGCCTTCATTCCTCATGTCATTACGAGGATGGCAGAAGCTTATGGGGTTACAGAGGAAGAGATTTGCAGACAGACGAATGAAAACGTAGCACGCATTTTCTTCCCATAAAATTTGGCTAATTGCTTATTTTTATCTACCTTTGCATCCGCTTACGACAAGGAGAGGTGCTCGAGTGGTTGAAGAGGCACGCCTGGAAAGCGTGTAACCGGCAAAACCGGTTCGCAGGTTCGAATCCTGTTCTCTCCGCAGGATGAATAGATTCAAAGCTCCGAGGAAAAACTCGGGGCTTTGTTGTTCTTTCCGCAAAGGAAAGGGGATGTGTCTTTGTTAGACACATCCCCTTTCTCTTTACAATTTCAGGATTTCATTGATTTGCTCATCTCCCATATCTTCGAAGTCGAACAATTCTCTTGAACCTATTCCCGGGTTGGGCATGTCACCAGCAGCAGGACCGCTGCCTGCTAAAAGTTGTACAGGCTGCATGAGGATAAGCTCACTTTCTGGTTTGAAATATGTCTTTTTCATTGTAGTGTCCTCCATTATTTAATAATTACCTTATTACCATTCAGGATATAGACACCCTTCTTCGGATAGAGTACACAACGACCATTGAGATCATAGTACACATCATCCTTCTTACCATTGATGTCTTTGATGATATGGATACCTGTGGTACCACCATCCGTTCCAATAGCAAGTAGAGAAACAGGAGGAAGACTGCTTACAACACGATCTGCGATACCTGGTTTGAAGAATGGGCGGAAGGCAGGACTACCACCAGAGACTTTCAACTTAAAGCTACTACCTTCATCATTGATGCAATAGATATTCTCTGTGCTGACAGCCTGGGTATTTCCAACAAAGCGATAGTAACTTGCTGTTACGACAGATGGAGCACTCTTACTTACCATAGCATCAGTACCGATAAACTTGATCGTCTTACCACTAAGGTCATAAGCTGTTCCCCAATGGTTACCCGGCAATGCGATAATATAAGGAGTATTCGCCTTCATCGCTGTCGTATAACCGAAGTTCACAGAACTCTCATCATCGCTAGTAAACTCCTTCAACCAGAACTGCTTATCGGTATCGCTGTCGCTATGGAACCAATCGATGGCAGTCCCATTGGCAGTCACTGTCTTAACATCGAAAGGCAACATGATGGTGTTCCATCCTTTGGTACCATCAGCCCATCTGTCTTTGTCGTTGCTAAAAGTAAATTCGATGTTCTTTGCTATGAAGTTGACAGGAGAATAGAAATCGTGACCATCTGACAGCATGATATCTTCTGCTGTATAATCACCATCATATTTAATGACATTTTTACCATCGAGCCCACTAGGCTTCGACCCTTTGTAAATATAGATACAGTTAGGTTGTGAGTTAGGTGTTACAGATGTCACACTTGCTGCCGACAAGTCTACGGCTAAGGCACCTGCAGGTGCACTAAAACTGGACGTTGCCTTTACGGTCGTCTTTGTGCCATCAGCAGCAAAAGTAGATATTCCCTCGTATGGACTGAATGTAGTACCAAAATTTTGCTCTGCCGTTTGCGTCCCCGCTTTCTGCTGAGTGAAGGTGAAATGGTAAGAGCTTCCTTGCACGAGTTCATCCAATGTATAATTCCAGTCAATGCTGCCACCTGCCGGAATATTAACAGGACCAGATTGCCATCTTTTATATCCACCTCCATTGAGATAGAGACAGAACGTTCCAGAATAATTAGCAGACAATGATGAATTAGAAATAGTAATGGTAGCGTTTAATACCTTATCGTAAAACTCCGTCATTCCTACGTTAGCGTTTTCTATAGAAGTCAGAGTTACCGCCAGATCAATATTATCTGTTGTAGGATAACTTCCACCGCCACCACCTGCTGTCACTTCCAGATTAACAGTTTTATATTTGTCTATCGTTGAATAGCCACCAGTATTTAACGGTTTGTAGGCTGTGATATTGACTGTCCCGATAAATCCGCTGGGAGTATAATTGATGATGCAATTCTTAGACCCACCATGTGGTATGAAGAAATCACCGCCAGTGAGCAGACCCATCTCCTCGTCTCCCAGCCAAATATCACCATCATAATCGTCTTCTCCTGTATTGGACACATTGACTGTAATTTTAACAGGATTGCCCATAGCGACCGATGTCTTATCTATACTGATACTATTCAATTGTAAGGTATATTTGTTTTCCGAAGGCTCCAAGACTGTCCCTGCATCAGATGGTTTCTGTATACCAACGATAGCATCATGTCCATAATGATAACCATCTTTTGAACCACTTCCACCAATACCTTGTTCATCAGGATTCAGTACTGACAATTTGAAGAAGCCGTCGCTGTCACCACCCCATCCCCAGTTGATATGGAAATAGTCTTCACCTTGGTATCCATCACAGACAAACTCATGACCTCCACCAGAAGACTGTCCTCCATAAAGGACTGGTCGATTCTGTGACAACTCATTATAAAGGATCTCAATCCAGTTGGTGTAACTATATGAGCTGCGTGACAAAAACTTGGCAGTTGTATTATAGTTGAAATAGGTTTTGAGCGCATAGGCTACTATACTTGAGCTGGCAGAAGACTCAGGTCCATAGTCCATTTGCACAGATTGTCCGCAATAGTGCATGAGATTGGCAATCGCCTCTGCCTCTTCTGAAGTATATCCACTACTATAATTATTCTTCATATGTGCCCAGTCGAAACTGAAAGAAGGCAACCCTGAAAGTGTAACATTCGCCCTTTCCCATTTATAAGATGGTATGTCCGTAGTAGTAGTAGTAGGCCACTGATGGTAGTTCATCACCTGAGCCATCGCTGTGGCGACACAACCTGTGACGCAACGAAACCATTCCACGCCTGCTTCTGATCCTGTCGTACTATATACATAGTTGTATTCTTTGACACCATAATAAGGAGCTAGTGCATTCTGTGGATTGTCTTGATTCCATCTCGTCTGTACCAACGGTAAAATAGGTGTCTTAACAGCAGAAGCGACACGTCTTGACGCCTTTGCAATGACGGGATGACTCTTTGCCCATGCTATCTCATCCGCATAACCCTGTAGCCATGCCTTCATGTTTTCAGGGATATTGTCAGGGGCGAAGTTTCCACTATCAGCATAGCCGAGGATAGGGGTCGTGGTATCATCGTTGCTAACGATGACAAAACCGCCATTGTTGGCAACATTGAAAACATAAAGGTCACTGATTCGAGAGGCCATTGTCAGTTGCTGAGATGTCACAGAGGCTCTTCTACTACCAGTGGCTGCCCTCTGGTTCAGAAAGTCTGCTGCCTGTTGTAAGGCCTTTTCCGGCATTACATCTCCTGCTGTCAATAATATTGACCAGCAGCATGCGAACATAAGAAGTACAACTTTCTTCATAGTTAAATTGTTTTTGGTTTAATAGTTATGCTGCAAATTTAAGCAAAATAATTAAAATAGCCGAACTTTTTCCGATTTTTATGCTTATCTTTGCCGTCAAATTGTGATAAACGATATGAAAAAACTATTTGCGCTTCTTGCCATGATGGGTGTGTTTGTTTTCGCTCAACCTATGATGGCACAAGACAACCAACCAACAGACTCCGCAGGACTGGTGGTGAGTGACACCCTTGCCGCGGACTCTGCAATGGCTTTGATTGATGCTGACCTCAATGGGATGGACGCTTCTGAGGGTGGTGGACTGCATAAGCTGCTGAAGTCGAAGTTCATTGAGGGCTCCGCTGGTTTTATGTCATTAGTGGCACTCGCCTTGGTGATCGGTCTTGCCTTCTGCATTGAGCGAATCATCTACCTGACGCTGTCAGAGGTCAATGCCAAGAAACTGATGCAGGACATCGATGCTAAGTTGGAAGCGAATGATGTGGAGGGTGCCAAAGACCTCTGTCGTCAGACCCGCGGACCTGTGGCAAGCATCTGTTACCAAGGGTTGCTGCATATCAAAGAACCCTTAGACCAGATAGACCGTCAGTTGACGAATTATGGTACTGTACAGATCTCCAACATGGAGAAAGGCTGCTCATGGATTAAATTATTCATTGCCGTTGCACCTTCCCTTGGATTCTTAGGAACAGTAATCGGTATGGTGATGGCGTTCGACCAGATACAGACGGCAGGAGACATCAGTCCTACTATCGTCGCCTCTGGCATGAAGGTGGCACTCATCACCACCATCTTTGGTATTATCGTCGCCTTAATCTTGCAGCTCTTTTATAATTATATCCTCTCGAAGATAGAGCATCTGACCTCCCAGATGGAGGAAAGTGCGATTACCTTGCTTGACAGCATCTGTAAGATGAAAGAAGAGAAATTAAAGACGAACGATTGAGATGGGGAATATTGGTGGATATCTATTGGCGGAGGTGATGCTGTGGCTGATGTATGCCACCCTCGTGACCGCATTGGTGACAGCCATTATCTCAGCAGTACATTCTTTCCGTCATCGTTACGACAGTATTGCCTCCAGCAACAAAGTACCTTGTAAGCGTATTGCCTGGGGGGTGACAGGATGCACCATCCTGTTGTTGCTCATCACCTGTTTTGCAGGTTCCTCACAACCTTTGATGATCAATGGTATCAGTTACACAGACCGTTTCTGGTTGAAGACCACAGATGGACTGATTATCTCGTCTGCCATCCTCATGATTATTGCCGGATGCTTTGTCATCTATGGTATGTCGGGAGTAAACAGGAAATTAAAGTAATCGTCGCGAGACGCTTTTACAAAGCGAAGCGACTAAAAGAATTGAAGTTATGTTCTTGCGCAGTAAACAGAGGGACGTTCCCTTATTGAACACCACGTCAACAGCTGACATCTCGTTCATGCTATTGGTGTTCTTCTTGGTGACCTCCTCGATGGACACGGACAAAGGACTGTCGCGCCAACTGCCTCCTGTGGACGACCAACCCCAGAAGGAGATAGATATCAGTCGCAGTAACGTAATGCAGATCCGTCTCGACAGTCACGATTCCTTGTGGATTGATGACAAAGCGATATCATTTGCGACTTTGCAGCAACAGGTGGAGTCATTTGTGGCAAGCCGACAGACTGAGCAGTATGTGGTGGGAGTACAGACAGACCGGACAACCAGTTATGCTGCATATTTCGAGATGCAGAACACGATTGTCGCCGCCTTCCATGCCCTGCGAGAGAAGATGGCACAACAGCGTTATGGACATCATTTCTCGCAATGTACCCCAGAGGAACGGGAACAAATCATCCAACGTTATCCGTTACGTATCAGTGAAGCACAACCTAGGGAGAATTGAAAAATTGAAGAATTGAAACAATGAGTCGTTTCCGTCGTCATCATAGTCACGAAATACCAGGGTTGAATCTCGCATCGATGCCAGATTTAATCTTCACCGTCCTCTTCTTCTTTATGATTGTGACCCACATGCGACAGACAGAGTTGAAGGTGCGCTATGTCGTCCCACAAGGTACGGAACTGGAGAAGACAGGATATAAGGGCAGTGTGGTGTATCTGTATATCGGACATCCTGTGGACGAACAAGGAAAGGTCATCTCCGACGAGACCCGTATCCAGGTGAACGACCATTATGTGTCTGTCTATGAGATACCCGGTGCTATCGCAGAGGCACGTGACCAGATGTCGAATGAGGACAAGATGCGAATGACTGTCAGCGTCCATGCCGACCGTGATACGGACATGGGGGTTATCAATGATGTCAAACAAGCATTACGACAAGCTGGAGCCCTTCGTATCAACTACTCCGCTACAGAGAGAAACAAAGAGTAAAACTAGCGGACATAATCCACGAAGGCATATTCGAAGGCGTGCTTCTCATCCTTCTGATGCACCTCTTTGGTTTCTACTTTCCAATCGCTATAGTCTGGGAAGAAAGCATCAGCATCCTGCGGGATGTCATCAATCTCCGTCAGGCAAAGACGATCGGCAAACGAGATTGCCTGCTCATAGACGCGGGCTCCACCTATTATATATATATCCTCGTCAGGCTGACAACTCCTCAAGGCATCCTCGAGGGTAGGGAACACATCACAACCCGGCAGTTCTTTGGTGGTGCGACTCAGCACGACATTCCTGCGGTTGGGCAGTGCTCCCTTGGGAAGACTTTCAAAGGTGTTACGCCCCATGATAATGGTATGCCCGGTAGTCAGTGCCTTGAAACGTTTCAAGTCGTTGGGCAACCAATACAATAACTTATTCTGAAAACCGATAGCGCGATTCCTCGCTACTGCTGCAATAATACTGATCATAACTATCAATTGTCAATTATCAACTGTCAACTACACACTCACCTCCGCCTTGATATGTGGCCATGGGTCATAACCCTCCAGTTTGAAATCCTCATACTGGAAGTCAAAGATGCTCTTCACGTCCGGATTGATCGTCATCGTCGGCAGGGGACGAGGGGCACGGGTCAGTTGCAGCCTCGCCTGTTCGAGATGGTTCAGGTAGAGATGCGTGTCACCTGTCGTATGGATGAAGTCGCCAGCCTTGAATCCCGTTACCTGCGCCATCATCTGTAACAGCAGGGCATATGAGGCGATGTTAAAGGGAACACCCAAGAAGGTGTCTGCTGAACGCTGGTAGAGTTGGAGCGACAAGCGATCGCCTGCGACATAAAACTGGAAGATGGTATGACAAGGAGGCAATGCCATCTTATTGACCTCTGCGACATTCCATGCCGATACGATCATACGACGGGAGTTAGGATTGTTCTTGAGCTGATCGACCACATACTGTATCTGGTCGATGACGCCACCGTTATAGTCAGGCCATGAGCGCCACTGGTGCCCATAGACTGGACCTAACTCACCATTCTCGTCTGCCCACTCGTCCCAGATGTGCACGTTGTTCTCTTGCAGGTACTTGATGTTTGTACTGCCTTTCAGGAACCATAGCAGCTCGTAGATGATACCTTTCAGGTAAAGTTTCTTGGTCGTCAGCAAAGGGAAGCCGTCATCAAGGTTGTAACGTGACTGTGTTCCGAAGATGCTGATCGTACCTGTTCCTGTGCGGTCCCCCTTCTGGGTACCATCTGTCAGGATACGGTTCAGTATGTCTAAATATTGTTTCATATCTTTTTAAGTATAGGTTCGTATTCGTTGGGGATATGTGTCGTTTTTATTTTCCACTCCTTAGGGTAGAGGTTGTTGGCGCGATTACCGATGTTCTTGGCAAGTCCGAGGGGGTGACCGAGGAAGCATACCTCCACGATGCCGCGGGGTGTATCGGCTGGAAGAACGAGGGCTTCATGCCTTAGATACGCCATAGCCTGAGGGTAGGATAGCGCTATCTGTGCGACAGGTGCCGGTTCCTCATTTGTTCCATGGGGTGGAACACTTTGTCCCATGGGGTGGAACATTTTGTTCCATGGGGTGGAACACTTTGTTCCATGGGGTGGAACAATTGGTTTCTTTCCTTTTCTTAATGCGCAAATAAAGAGCCCCTCACTCTTCGTGATGCCTGGGATGAAGCGATAGACGGGTTCATCGAAGCCATTGAGCAGTGAACCGGTGATGTTCCAAGCCGGTTTTGTCTCCACTTTCAGCACCTCCGCCTCGTAGTTGTCGAGTATCCAGCGGATGTTCTCCTCATTCTCTTTAGTATTAAAGGTACACGTACTATATATCAACAGTCCACCCTCGTTAAGACATTCCCATGCGTCAACGACGATGTCGCGTTGCAGTTTCCAGCATTTCTCCACGTTCTGCGGACTCCATTCACGGATCGTCGCCTCGTCCTTGCGGAACATGCCCTCACCAGAACAAGGGACATCACAGAGGATGAGGTCAAACTTCATCTTTGACTTACGATAGTCTTTAGGATAGGCATTCGTGACGATATGGTTACCCCAACCCCATTTCTGGACGTTCTCCGAGAGGATATTCGCCCTGACACGAATGGGCTCGTTACTGTAAAGGACACAGTCTTCCGGCAGTGCCGAGCGTAACAGTGTCGACTTCCCACCAGGAGCCGCACACAGGTCTAAAGCGGACCATTGACCGTTGACCGTTGACAGTTGGCGTATAACCTCGTCCAAGAACATCGAGGCTGCCTCCTGCACATAATAACAACCGGCATGGAAGAGAGGGTCAAACGTGAAGTTCGGACGACTTTTCAGATAGTAAGCGTGGCGGCACCAAGGCACTTCCTCCCCGTCAACAGGTTGTCCTGCGGGCTTCCTAGGATTGAGACGGATGCTCACAGGAGCCTCTTCCTCGAACGATCGCAGGTATCGCTCGAAGCGCTCATCGCCCATCAGTTGACGGGTATAAGTAGTGAACTCAACAGGTAAAGTCGTCATTTGCTTGCAAAGGTAGTGCAAATTGAGAAAAATACCAAATTTATTTGGGGATTTCCGAAATGCCTCCTACTTTCAACCTTTTAAGGTCAAAATAAAAAAAATTTAGTACCTTTGCAACTAATTTACATACTGTAACGTCAAACAAGTGAACAAAACAATAAAAAACAAATGGACATGAAACAAAGACTGATCATTTTAACGATGTTGCTCACACTGGGAATGAGTGTTCCGACAATAGCACAAAAGCACCGTCACACCCCACAGGGCACAGAGTTGGTGGATACTACCAAAAACAATTCCGCAGTGGACGCTTTCTCTGACACCACCGCAGTAGACAGCAGTTCCAACAGTCATTATTCTTTTGAATGGGATAGTGACAATGACGAGGATGTCGATAAGGCTTTCGAGGCAATAGGTCAAGCTTTCGACAAGATGAACAACTCCAGCTTTGCCTGGCTTGCCTGGGTTTTCGCCGTGATTGTTATCATCTTCGTTTTCCTGCTGTTATTCTCCCCTATCCTCTTCCTTTTCCTTCTCTTTTATCTGGTTAACAGGAACCGTAAGCAGAAGATGCAGATGGCACAGATGGCAATGCAGAACGGACAACCGATTCCCGACCAGTTGTTGGAATCGCCCAAGGAAGAGATCAGTGATGAGTATCAGAAAGGACTCCGTCAGTGTTTCGTGGGTATCGGACTTGCCATCTTCCTTGGATTCGCCGCTCACGAGATAGGCTTTGGCATTGGCGCCTTGGTATTCTGTATCGGTTTGGGTAAAGTAATCGCCGCAAAGACAGCAAGTAAGAATAACAATTTGAATAATAATAACTTAACACAATAAGACAATGACTAAAAGATTGTATCGATCTAACGATCGCGTGATTGCTGGTGTATGCTCCGGCATCGCAGAGTATTTGGACTTCGACCCTGTTGCCGTACGCTTAGGATATGCTTTCCTGACAGTGGCAACATGCTTCTCTGGAGTATTGTTCTATATCGTGGCATGGATCGTGATGCCAGATAAAAGTAAGGTAATTTAGTCGGGATCCTGGAATACCGGAATCTCGAAATACCGAAATATCACAAAATGACAACTGACATCTCCCTAGTAGCACAGGTGGCGGTATTAGGCAAACGACGAGCCTTCGATGAGCTCGTGCGCCGTTACCAGTCACCCGTGCGACGTTTCTTCCTGCATCAGACCTTGGGAGATGAGCAGTTGAGTGACGACCTGGCACAAGACACCTTCATCAAGGCATATACCAACATCGGGAAGTTCCGCGGACTCGCCTCCTTCCAGACATGGCTGATGCGTATCGCCTATAATGTATTTTACGACTATACACGGTCGCATAAGCAACTTGCTGACATGGACAACGTACCAGAGCGGCAGAACTCACAAGAAATTCCTACTTTGAAGATGGACCTTTACCATGCGCTTGCGTTGCTAAAGCCTGATGAACGTACCTGTATCACCTTGCAACTCATCGATGGCTACGACATCGCTGGTATCGCAAAGATCACGCAGATGAAGGAGGGAACGGTGAAGTCACACCTCTCCAGGGGAAAGGAAAAACTAGCAAACTATTTAAAACAGAACGGTTATGGATAGACACGACGAACAACTGCTGCAACAGTTTTTCAATGAGGCAGCACAACAGACAATAGCTGACAATGGCTTCACAGAACAGGTGATGAGTCAGTTGCCGAGACGTAGCATGAAATGGTTCACACGCATCTGGACAACTTGCTGTATCCTCATCGCTGCCATTTTCTTCTATCTCTTCCATGGCTTCGAGCTATTACTGGTGCAGATGGAGGTATTCCTGCGTACCACAATGGCTGAGCCACCACAGGTTCATCCCGCAATGGTGGTCCTGGCACTCTTCAGTCTTTTGATGGTTGGTGTGTACGAGATTATCAGTTACGAGCGGGTGATTCGATAAGACGACCCTCTTTGTCGAACATGCCATAGGTAGTACTGGTCACCCTGAACTCCGTACGACGGTTGAGCTGGTTACAGATTTCCTGCTCTTCGGGTGTGAACGTTCTGACATATTCCTCTGTCAGAACGTCGTTTTCTTTCAGGAACGGATATTTCTCCGTAAGTTTTCTACGTATCTTTTTAGGACTACCTTTGCCATAACCCTTTGCCTGCAGGCGTGTTTTGGCAATTCCCTTTTGTATCAGATAGTTGATCACTGACTCTGCTCTACGCTGGGAGAGTCGGATATTATATTCCTCACTACCTTTATAGTCACAATGAGCGGCAAGCTCAATAGCGACATGCGGGTTCTCATTCAGCAACACCACCAGCTTATCGAGTGCCTCCGTGGATTCAGGACGGAGGGTGGCACGGTCGAAATCATAGAAGATATTGTCAATGAGGACAGGTGCCGTGATACTGGCAAGTGGAAACTGCAATACATATTCTTCCGAGTCTTCTACTGGTTCTACACGCAACTCCTCTTTATGATTAAGGTAACCAACGCATGTTCCCAACAGGACATAGTCGACATTCGGTTTAATCTGTTGTGTAAACGAGCCATCACCCTTGACGCTGAGTTTCAGGTTGGTACCATCGTTGCCAACGAGATAGACAATAGCTTGTGGCAATTCATAACCTTCTTGCTCATAGACCCAGCCCTTGACTGTCTGGATAATCTCTGGGTTCTCAAACGAGTAAATATGATCCCAGCCATGAGCATCCCCACGATTCGAGGAGAAGAAGCCTTTGTTGAGCATCCCCTCAAAGGTCATTCCAAAATCATCTGCGTTAGAGTTCAGAGGAGACCCCGGATGCTCTATCTGCCATCCAAAAGCGTTAGGCTTGGCTACGAAGATATCAAGTCCCCCCATTCCCTCATGTCCATTACTAGAGAAATAGAGGTCGCCATTGGGTCGGAAGGTTGGAAAGAGCTCATCACCAGGTGTATTGATGGGAGCCCCAAGGTTCTCCACACCACCCATATTGGTTTCCGACAGGCGTACTCGCCAGATATCCTTTCCTCCCTCACCACCAGGCATGTCGCTGACGAAGTAGAGCCATCTGCCATCAGGACTGACAGCAGGATGGGCGAAAAGCGAAAGGGTATCACGTGTCAATTCCACCTCCTGCGCCTTTGTCCATGCGGCATCAGAGCGTCGTGAACTGGCTATTTTCGCATAACGTGGATAATTATTGTCTGTCTTGCAAATGGTCAGGTACATGGTATGTCCGTCAGGAGTCAGGCAACAAGCTCCCTCATCTTCCGCAGAGTTCAGTTCAGAATCAATCACCTGTGGACGCTGCCACTTACCCTGCTCGTCTTTCTGCGACATAAAGATATCACCATTCTTTGTTCCAGTGATACCACTTAACTCATCACCAGTCGCCTCATTACGGGTAGAGGTGAAGTAAAGACGGTCATAGGCGTCGCCTCCCAGACAGGGAGAATACTCCGCACGACGGGAGTTAAAGATATTCTCACGCTTTACAGTATAACGTGAACCCTCTTGCTTCCAGACAGGAGCCTGCTGGGCAGAGCGTCTTCCAACCTGAGCGAGTATCTTGGCGACGGCAGGACTCTGAGCGGCAACAGAGTCAACAAGCATATCATCAAAAACTTTTGCAGCCTCTTTATAACTGGCGTTCTTCAGCAGTTGCTGCCCAAGATACAATTGTGTCATGGAGTCTTGCTGCCCATAGCGCAAAGCATTACGATAGGCGGCAATGGCACGTTGCGTATAGTTAATGCGTCGATAACAGTCTGCCATTTTCAAGGCACGTTCTCCTCGGAGCTTCCTTTCCTTGACAGGGGTCTGGGCATATGCTCTCTTGTATTGTGCCGCGGCATCGTAATACTCGCCTAAGGCATAATACTTATCTCCTTTTTTCATTGCCTGATCAGCACCACAACCCACAAGGAGTAGGCTCACCAGCATCATGAACAGAACTTTGCGCATATATCAAATAAACGGAGGACAGACCTTTTTATTGTCTGCCCTCTGGATATCAAGGATACTACTCATTTCTTCCATCATGTCAATGCTCTGCTAATATGGCATCTCGACACTGTTCCATCAGCCATTTAGGAGTACTGGTGGCGCCACAGACACCTACTGTTTGGATACCTTCCAGCCATGACGAGTCTATCTCTTCAGGTCCTTCGATGAGATGAGTGTTGGGGTTGACACGCAGACACTCATTAAAGAGCACTTTCCCGTTACTACTCTTCCGACCACAGACAAAGAGGATGAGGTCGTGTTTGGTTGCAAACGAAGAGATATTGGGCATACGGTTCGCTACACTTCGACATATCGTATCGAAGCTCTTGAAAGTCGCCCCATGAGAGATATTTTGCTGGATATACTCAATGATACGATGGAACTCATCCAGTGACTTGGTAGTCTGGGAATAGAGGTAGATATCACGGGTGAAATCAAGCATTCTCACCTCCTCGAAACTCTCAATGACAATCGCTGAGGATTCCGTCTGACCTACCAATCCCAAAACCTCCGCATGACCATTCTTTCCAAAGATGACTATCTGTGCGGCACCTAACTCATATTGCTTCTTGATGCGTTTCTGCAGCTGTAGAACAACAGGACAAGTGGCGTCAATAATCTCGATATTGTTACGTCGTGCCAGCTCATAAGTAGCCGGAGGCTCCCCATGGGCACGCAACAATACTTTCACGTCATGCAATCGGCGCATTTCTTCATGATTGATGGTAACCAGTCCCATCTGTCGCAAGCGATCACACTCCATTCCATTATGCACGATATCACCAAGGCAATAAAGTGTATTGCCCTTTGCCAGTTCCTCCTCAGCTTTCTGTATCGCTGTTGTCACTCCGAAACAGAATCCGCTACCGTTATCAATCTCAACCTTGAGCATATTTTTATAGTTACTATAGATACTATAGATTTTTATAATAAATATCCAAAAGCTCCTGCGCTGCCATAAAGGAAGTCTGCTGACCAGCCAAGACCTTCGCCTCAGCCTCTTTCAGACGCTGACGAATGAGCGGATTATGGTAGAAGTTCATGCGTAAGTGTTCATTGATACTTTCGAACATCCAGTATTTCGATTGTTCGTTACGACGATAGTCGAAATATCCATTCGCTTTTACGAAATCAATATACTCATAGATCATGTCCCATATTTCCTTGACACCCGTACCATAGAATCCACTATAGCATAGCACCTTCGGTAACCAGCCACTCTCAGACATTGGGAAGAAATGGAGGGCATTGCGGAAATTCGTAGCTGCCATATGGCATTTGTCGACATTCTCGCCATCACACTTATTGATGACTATACCGTCACAGATCTCCATAATACCACGCTTGATACCTTGCAACTCATCACCTGTTCCTGCCAGTTGGATAAGTAAGAAGAAATCTACCATCGAATGACATGCCGTCTCACTCTGCCCTACTCCCACTGTCTCCACGAAAATCTTGTCAAAACCTGCCGCTTCACAGAGGATAATCGTCTCACGTGTCTTACGTGCCACACCTCCTAAAGAACCAGCCGTAGGACTAGGACGGATAAATGAATCAGGGTGGATGGAGAGTTTCTCCATACGTGTCTTATCCCCCAATATACTACCTTTGGAACGTTCCGAGCTGGGGTCAATAGCAAGGACGGCAAGTTTTCCACCTTTCTCTTTCAAAACATGGACGCCAAACTCGTCAATGGAGGTAGATTTACCAGCCCCTGGCACACCACTGATACCCACACGGATAGAATGTCCACTATACGGCAGACACTTATTGATAACCTCTTGTGCCTTCGCCTGATGGTCAGGGTTAACACTCTCTACCAACGTAACAGCCTGAGAGAGAATGGTCACATCACCCTTGATGATCCCTTCTACCATCTCTGCGGCGGTCATCTCATGACGTTTGAAACGCTTACGTTGAAGATAAGGATTGATAATAGAAGGCTGCTCTACTCCACTATTGACTTGCAGCCCTGCATATTCTGAGCTATTTTCCGGATGTTCCATGGTATTTATTTTGCATTAATCGTTATGACGACTTTCGACTGGTCGGGGTCATTTGTTATCATCAAGATACGAGGTTTGGTACGTGCTTTCCGCAACTCGTCACGCTGAGCCGTAATCTTTAACTTCGTCGACTCACCAGTCTGGAGCGTACTCTTTCCCAATGAGATTTGCAAACCTTGTGTAAACATCTGCAATGAAGATATAGTCAAAGGAGTACGACCAATATTGGATATCTGTATCTCCGTTTTTTTCTTTGACTTTCCGTCGAAGACAATATCCACCTGATCAGAAGAAAGGTACATCTTTGGCGCATACTGCTTCTGCACATTTGTCATCTTTGCGAAGGAAGGCAGTAAGACGGTAGAGACCCCGATAAGATTCTCCTTCGTCGCTTTATCACCAGGATTAGCAGCTAGATAGATAGATGCCTGTGTCAGTCCGTAGTCACTGATTTTGGCAGAGTTCAGTGTCACACTAATCGTAGCAGTACGACCCGGTCGTATCTCCTCTGGTGATACTGTTGCCGAGAGCCAAGTAGGCAGATGCATGAGATTGGGACGCATCAGACTGGTACCATTGTTAAGAACATGTATCTGAGCAATAGGCGTCTCCCCCTTATTGACGTTATCAAACTCCAGTTCATTCTGGTCAATGCGCATAGCCCCCATCTCTATCGGATAGTCACCCGAGAAATCCTGATAGTTTTCCAACACCACGCCTTTCATTCGGATATACACTGGTTTCTTCGTGCCATTCGAGATAATAGCTGCCTGCTTATCGAAATGTCCGAGTTGTTTAGCATCATAGGTCATCTTAACTTGGAATTTCTCACCCTTACCTATCACGGTCTTCGGATACTCAATGATGGTACAGTTACAGTCAGGTAGTACCGACTCTATCATCAGGCGGTGAACACCTTTGTTCTGGAATTCAAACACGGCTGTGACAGGTTGCTGAAACCCCGTCTTACCCACATCAATCGTTGTCTTTGTTGCAATCAGTTTCTGTGCTGATACTGGCAACACCATCAGCATCAACAGGAATGTAATTATCGTTTTTCTATTCATAGTCATTTTTCTATTTTCAACGTCTCGGACTTCGCTGTAGCCCGGTACTCTGGTGAGTAAGCACATTGCACAGTACATGTTCCAGTCTCATAGACACCTGCACGGTCAATATAGTATTCTGTCTCCAAAACATGCTTACCCTTGGCAATACCATAATAATAGTAATTGGTAGAGAAATCTTTCGGAGAGCAATAAGCACCATTATAATACCCAGAGAGCTGTCGTACTGGTTCCATGCAGGCAGCACGACGGTCGAGTACCTGAACGAAGTCCAGATCACGTGTAGATGTTATCGTAATGCGCACCTTGATACGGTCTCCCACTTTGAGTGGAGAGTTTTGAGTGGAGAGTTTTGAGTTTCCTACAAATATCTCACGTTTCACTGTAATACCACTTTGGGCATCTTCCACTTCTGAGGTTTTCTGCATAAACTGTGCATAGACAGCACCCCATGAAGTACCAGTGGAAGTCTTCGTAGCAGTAAACTCACTGCCCTTCGGATCTTGAATAGCCGTTTTCACATAACCAACACCAGCAGTAGCCTTAGGTAGTTCTACTTGTTTTTGGTCGATGGCAAGGACCGTAGGCTCTTGCGATGCCAACAAATCGGTATGGTCAAAGAGGAACGCATAGATGGCATTGACACTATTGATAGGTGTGTCCCATAACTGGGTGCGTTTCTCCTGTAACAACCAGCGGCGCATCTCATCGATGGTCTTCGTATCGTTCGGTGTCACATATTTTATCGCTTCGATGGCAGCAACCTCTGTAGGAATCTTATAACTAAACCAAGAATATCCGGCACGACGGGTGTCATAATAGCGTCCCATCTCCTCTGTATACACGGTATACTCTTTCAGGCTCTTCACATAATTTTGAGCTTTCTGGACATCACCTTGTCGCAAGAGGATAACAGCAGTCATCGCCTTCTCATAAATAGTCTGGTTTTTGATATCTTTCTTCAGCAATGGCATCAAATAGTCATTCGCCTCTTTGACCTTGGCGGACAGTTTACGCTGATCAAGGGCATTGACATAAAGCCAACTAAGTGCCATGTGAGACGGGAAGGATGGCTTGTAACCTTTCTTTTCCCATTTCTTCATCTCATTTACCATCTTGACAATCTCATCATCCATGAAATCCATCGCACGAGTCTGAAGACGCTCAGCCTGTCCGTAGGTTCCTGTCATGACATGTAGACGTGCCAACATCTCCGCAACAGCCATCGTAATATAATTGCTGGAGGGCATGCCAGGATACCATGAGAAGCCTCCGTCTCTTTGCTGTAACGTCTGTAACTTCTCCATTGCAGATGACAAACGATTGGCAATACGATTGGCATCAAAGAAGTCGGCAAGACGTTGTTTCTGTTCAGCTTCCCTATCAGCATCATTCACCCAAGGTGTCTCTGCGAGGATGATATCCTTCAGTTCCTGATTTTTCTCTAATTGGCTTTGTAGAGATGTTTCATTACCTTCTTCCCTACGCCATTGTTCAAAGACACTCTTAGCCTTTGGGGTTTGATCAAGAATTGTCTTAGCTAGCATATTAGAATAATAAGCAGCGACCTGGTCTATCGCACTCTTCTCATATGGCTGACTCAACGCTGACAACGACTGAACCATCAGCCATGCAGGATTATTGGTATACTCGATGGTGAGTTTCTGTTGGGTAGTCCCTTTAGGGAAGAGTTTGGTCAGATCAACAGCCTTTACACCTGGTTCGTGCTGGGTAAACGGTACTGACTTCGTCACTCGTTCCTTGTCTGGCAGGATGGGAAGATAATGCTGTTCACCATCTGAGAAACTATCACCTTTCACTGTCATACGACAAATCAAAAGCGAATATTGTTCCGTGGGCTGATAAGAGAAAGTCGCATGTCCTGTTTTTCCTGCCTCCACCACAAAGGACTGCTGGTCAGAATAAACGACCTGTTCTGTCTCCGGGTCAAGCAATTCAATACGAGTCACGCCCTGTTGTGTCTGTTCGCTGATATTAAAGATCCGGGCGGAGAACTGTGCCATGTCACCCATGCGGACAAAGCGAGGCATGTTCGGTTGTATCATCACATCCTTTTGAGCAATGGTCTCTCCGCTCAGTTTTCCATATTGAATATCCGGAGTGATTGCAAGTCCCATAAATTTCCATGTCGTCAGACTCTCTGGTAACGTGAATTTCAAACACACATGTCCCTCTGCGTCTGCTATCATGGAGGGGTAGAAGAATGCTGTCTCCTCCATATTCTCACGGAGTTGAACGGACTCGTCTTTCGTTTCTTCCATCTTTTCCTCTCCTTCCTTTTCCACAGAATCAGCTTTGTCTTGTACCACCTGTTTGGCAACAGCATTTTCACCAGGTGCCACTGATGCTGCCATCAATACGGGTGCCTCTTCAAGAACCATTTCATCTGATGATGCTTTCCTGAGTACTTTACCTCCAAGCATCGCTCTTCCATAAGCGGTATAACGAGAAGGGAACACATCATGATCAAGAAGACTGAAGTCCAGGTCAGGAACACGCACCGTAGTCGGAGCCTTCTCACCAGATGCAGACCTACTTCCAAACGACATGACATTCCATGAGGATGAGGGAAGCGGGGTATAGGTATTAGGATAGAATCCCCAATAATGATGGACAAGTTGATCGAGGCTCTTGTCATATAGAACTGCCATTAACTGAGCGTCGGCAGCTTTACCGTCCTTGTCCTTTATGGACAAACGCCACTCCTCCTGTTGACCAGGCTTCAATCTGTCACGGAAAGTTTCCCATTTCAGCGTCAGGTGCTTATCGGGCAAGGGGCGTCCAATAGTCGTTGAATGTTGATAACTCTTTCCATCCTTTACCCAAGCATAAGTAATGAACAAGCCATTGCCATACTCCTCCTGATAGGTAAACTTACGATTCAACAAAGAACAGTTCTCACGGATGAAGCCTTGCTCTATCACCTTATTACCAGACATGATCTCATAGGCAATATACAAATCGGGGTCGGAAGAGCCCACCTGTAGAGTAACCGGTTTTCCATCATTTGGGAAACGAGAGTCACTCACATAGAACCAGTCTTTAGTCTCTGTAGCAGGTTTCTTATCATCCAAGCCGAAAATGATGAATTTGATTTTCACTGAATCTCTTTCGCAGGCAGCCTCCAAGCGATGCTCTCCACTCTTTAATTGAGCGTTGAGAATAGAAAGAGGAGTATTGGCTGCACCATTTTTCCAAACGCCATCGTCAATACGATAGCGAACCGTTCCCTCTATCTCACTGCCAGCCGCATTCCTTCGATAGAATGTCACTGGCTTCATCTGGTCGCGGCGGATGCGCTGAGGCACATCACATGTCAAGGCAGTAGGTCGGGTTCCTAATGACAAGCTCTTTGTTCCACCATGTGTCTCCCCTGCCTGATCTGTCACGTCTGCCTCAACCTCAAAAGTATAGAACATCGGAGTATTTCCATCGTCCTTCGGAAGTACCATTGGCATCCTCACGTCAAAAGTACCGTCATCCTTTGTCGTCGTCTCCTCCGTCAGCAATGTCTCAGTATCTGTTCCATGTCCCATATACCCGACATTCCAATACCATGAGTAAGTCATCCACCAATAGGCGACTCGACGCCGGACCGTATATTTCACTTTGGCATCCTGGACAGGAACACCAGCATAGCTCATCGCCTTGCCCTGAACGGTTATGGTATCGCCAGCTTTGTAAGACTCTTTATATTCCGAGAAAGAGACCTCATAAGTTGGACGTTTATATTCCTCCACCCGGAAACTATGACTCGTCCCATTCAAATTAATTCTGAAACTACCGTTCCTGGAGCCTGTAGGCAATGTGAAATCTGCAAAACACTTACCAAAGCGGTCTGTCACGACACGTTTCTCTGCCACCGTCTTATAATTAGCATCCCGCAATGTCATCGTCATGGTCTTATCTGCCACGGCATCTGTTTTCACATGGTCCGTCAAAGCATAGACAATAGCCGCCACATGGACAGTCTGCCCCGGGCGATAAATAGCACGGTCGGTATAGAGATGAGTATACTCCCTACGGTTGTTATCCTCATAGAAATGGAAATTGTCCGAGGCACCCGTCTCAGGGCATGCTTGGTCCTTAAGGGTATAGGCAAATACCTCATGTCTTCTCTCCTTTGCAAACCGGTACGTAACCTCGCCCTCAGCATTCGTCTCCAGAATTACTGGCTCCTTATTCTTTTCATCATCATAATAGTAATTAGGTGTGATCCTAATTTTCGCGCCTTTCACAGGTTGCCCCGTCTGAGTATTCACTACAATATAACGCATAACGGACTCCGGGTTACCGATAGCTAATAACCTAAGTCCTGTCACATAGTACAACAGCCGATAGACTTCCGTACCAGGAGTCGTTGCAAACTCCAAAAGATAGACACCTGCAGGCAGTCCTTTTAGCTGGAGAGAATCCTTGAACTCCTCATAATCGGGTCTGACAGGGAACGCCAGACTCTGGGTTGCATCCTTCACCTCAATCAATTGTCCTTTGATCTTCTCATAGTCTTCCGAATAATTAGGATTGAGGTCTGTATCACCTTTTAAGTCTGTACGGAAAACACGCATCGTCAACGCGTTCAGATGGCGCAACCCGTAAAGGCTCACTGTTTGAGCGAGATTGGGTGCCTGAACATAGTTGGGAATATTAGCAAAGAACTTTGATGTTATAAGTCTCGCCTTGTTATTGCGTAACTCGCCTATTCGTTTCCATTGGCTCCATCGCTCGACAGCCATATCCAGATATGCTACCTTTTCCGCTGCTGTGACACCATTGAGTTTCCACATCTGATGATAGCGGGCAATGGCAACCTCACCAGCTACGGGAAGATCCTGGTATTGGTTGATAAGAGAATCCAATCGATCAATATAGTTTTTCGTATCTGTCGATTGGTTCTCCTCCATCATAAGGAGAGCCGTCAGACAGGCCGCACGACGGTTACCAGTCTTCTCATAATAGGTATGCATCCATTCCCATGCACCTAACTCATAACCGACGACGCTAAGCATGTCGTGATCATAGATGTCGGCGTCTTTTCCTATCTCCACAAAGGGCTCATAGCTTTTGTCTTTTACTTGCCCTAGAGCATCGGGATGTGCCAATGCCTTCTCACGGTAAGTACGAACTTTCTTTTCCAAATCGTCCTTACTCAAAGAAGGGTTATCTCGATAGATCCTATAGAGGACTACATCATATACTGACCGCAACACAACGTCACTGACAGCCGCCTCCTTTTTCTCCAGACGCTTTACGGCAGGAGCCAATGAGTCCGGGGCTATCTCGTTCTGCATACGCACATGATATAGGGAAGCTTTTAACAATTGTCCGTAAGCTTTCTCCTCTATGGCCTTTTCCTCTATGGCAGTCAGGTGTTTGATAGCAGTTTGGGGTAAATCTTCATTCTCTGCTTTTTGCACCTGTTTCCATAGGTCACGATAGTTTTGACCGAAAATCCACATAGGCATGAACATTAAAACAGCTATAAGGGTTAAAACTTTCTGTTTCATTTCTCATTCGTTTTAAGTATATTGATATGCAAAGATAGGAGAAATATACTGAACAACCAATTCCTTTAACGAGATTTAGGGATTCTTCGCAAGCGAAGCGTACTAAAGAAACGATTTCTTCGCAAGCGAAGCGTACTAAAGAAACGGTTACATAGAATATCTTCGATGATAAAGGATAGTCTGAACGACCCCTCTCATCGCGATATAGATAACCATCGACAGCCACAGCCCATGATTACCCATTTGTCCCATCAATCCTGTTACACCAAGAAAGAACACTATTGCCGCAATGCATGATGACACCAGCATGTCACGAGTGGCAGTGATACCGATGAAGATACCATCCCAGATAAAAGGAGCAACACCTACGATGGGAATCAGATAAGCCCACCACACATACTCCCGGGAGGCTTCCACCACATTAGGCTCATCTGTCAACACTCGCAAGAAAGGCATCCCGCCAAAGACATATACTGCTGTAAAAAAGACAACCATAGCACCACCCCAAACAAACAAGTGACTGACAATTTCCTGGAATGCTTTTGTATTATGTGCTCCCCAATATCTGCCCCCTAATGCCTCTCCTGCATAGGCAAAGCCATCCATAAAATATGAGAAGAAGAGATATAGTTGCATCAACAAGGTATTTACCGCAAGGATAACAGCCCCCTGCCGCGCTCCTGCCGAAGTGAAATAAAGATTGACAGCAACCAGGAAAAGGGTGCGTAGGAAAATGTCACGATTAACTCGGAAGAAGGCAAGCCAGTCGACAAATTTCTCTTTCATCAACGACCCTTGCCAATGTGACAGACGGCGATAATACCGCCACCATAGTCCGATAGCGGCAAACAACCCCGCATATTGCGCTATGACGGTTCCCAAGGCAACACCCTCGACTTTCATTCCCAAGCCATAAACCAGCGACAGGGAGGCGAGGATATTCACCACATTCTGCATGATGGAAATGAGCATCGGTATTCTGGAGTTCTGCATCCCGATAAACCAACCACTAAGAGAATAGAGGCCTAAGACAGCAGGAGCCCCCCACACTACAATATTAAAATAGGTAATAGCAAGTAAACGGACATCTGCCGTAGGACTGATAAACCACAGCATGACCTCCCGCAGCGGATACTGGAAGATGATAACGGTAAGAGATATCACCAACGATACAACGACAGAACGCAACAAAAGTCGCATCACTTCCTGCAAATCCCTTCTACCACGAGCCTGTGCCGTCATCCCACTGGTTCCCATCCTTAGAAATGCAAACACCCAATATACCAGACTGAAAATCATAGAGCCCACTGCAATGGCACCTATATAGGCAGCATTACCCATATGTCCCACAATAGCAGTATCGACCAGTCCCAACAGGGGAACTGTGATATTCGTCACGATAGCAGGAAGGGCTATCCGCAGGATTTGTTGGTCTCTCTGATTCATTTTTTGTGCAAATATAGCATTTTTTCAATAAAAAACACTATCTTTGCGACAAAATACAAACGAGCAACGCTATGGAAATGAAAAACAAGAAATCTACATGGGCTGCCCTTGCCACCATAGGAGTTACTGCAATAGCAGCAGGAACGACAGCTGTTGTGAAGATCCGTCAGAAGAGAGAAGAAGCAAGGAAACGTGCAGAACAAAAAAGACAAAAAGAGAAAGAAGCCCAATCACTAAAATTGACCCCAGAGCAGATGATGGTGTACAACGAAGCTATCAGGAAGTTTATCACACTCAACAACCGTATCTTCGACTTGCGCCATTACCAGAAAGAGGTACAACCATTAATCCAGATGCTTGCCACTGGGAAGGCTGTCGACGAGGACTCGCTGACAGGTATTGAGGAGGTGGACCTGCTTTGCCACGATATCCGGATGTTTGTCAACCGTCAGTTGCCGTTTATCAGCACCTGTATAGGAGTCATCAGTGAGGGAGATTCTTATGTGGACTTTGTCCATGGTCCTATCAACGGGAAGTTTGACAAAGAACTGGATCGTGAAGAAGACGGTCACGATGTAGCTGACGGCACACCTATCAAACACGTATTGAAATTAGGCTATTACTTCCCTGAGTCTACGATTGCAGCTTATCCTGTCAAATCCATTGTCACCGTATGATTAACCGAGAGCTGTTAGCACCGAAATCCATTGCAGTCATAGGTGGGTCAAACAATATCCACAAACCAGGTGGAGCGATTGTCCGCAATATCCTACAAGGAGGATATGAGGGTACCTTGCGTATCGTCAACCCCAAGGAGGACGAGGTACAGGGCATCAAAGTATTCCACGATGTCCGTGAGTTGCCACCCACAGAACTTGCCATCCTTGTGATTCCCGCCAAGTTCTGTCCTGATACGGTAGAAATACTTACCAAGGAGAAGGACACCAAGGCGTTCATCATCATCTCCGCCGGTTTTGGTGAAGAGACAAAGGCTGGTGCGGAAATGGAGCAGCGTATCCTTGACACTTGCGAACAATATGGTGCGGCACTGATTGGGCCGAACTGTATCGGGCTGCTGAACCGCAATCATCACAGTGTGTTCACACAACCTATCCCGAAACTCCATCCCAAAGGTGTAGACTTCGTCAGTGGTTCTGGTGCTACTGCGGTATTCATTTTGGAGAGTGCTGTCATCAAGGGTTTGCAGTTCAACAGTGTATGGTCGATTGGGAATGGTAAGCAGATTGGTATTGAGGATGTGCTTCAATATATGGACGAGCACTTCAATGCTGAGACAGACTCACTTGTCAAGTTGCTTTATATCGAGAATATTTCCAATCCTGACAAACTGCTGTTCCATGCCTGCAGTCTTATCCGTAAGGGATGTCGCATTGCCGCCATCAAGGCAGGTAGCAGTGAGAGTGGCAGTCGTGCCGCATCAAGTCATACAGGTGCCATCGCATCCAGTGACTCTGCAGTAGAGGCGCTGTTCCGAAAGGCAGGTATTGTGCGCTGTCATAGTCGGGAGGAACTGACCACCGTAGGATGTATCTTCACGCTACCACCACTGACTGGTAAGCGTTTCGCCATCGTCACCCATGCCGGAGGTCCTGGCGTGATGCTAACAGACGCCTTGTCGAAGGGAGGGTTAATTGTTCCCAAGCTCGAAGGCGAGGCTGCCGAGGAATTGAAGGAGAAGCTCTTTCCTGGCTCCAGCGTGGCAAATCCTATTGATATTCTCGCCACAGGCACACCAGAGCAATTGGGACTGACCATCGATTATTGTGAGACACGTTTTGATGACATTGACGCTATCGCTGTTATCTATGGTACTCCCGGACTGACGACACTCTATCAAGCCTATGAGATGCTTCACCAGAAAATTCAGGAATGCAAAAAGCCAATCTTTCCTATCCTACCCAGCCTGCATACGGCAGGACCGGAGGTTGCCGAGTTCTTGGCGAAGGGACATGTCAACTTCTCTGACGAGGTGACCCTTGCAACAGCACTCTCGCAGATTATGCAGACACCGCCACCGGCTCCACCTGAGGTACAACTCTATGGTATTGACATTCCCCGTCTCGCCAAGATCATCATGGGTATTGACAGCAACGGCTATGTCCCGCCACAGACTGTCCGCGAAATACTTAGCTGTGCAGGTATACCTCTTGTACCAGAAATGGTTTCCTCTTCAAAAGAAGAACTCATCGCCTTTGCCCAAAAGGTTGGTTACCCTGTCGTAGCGAAAGTGGTGGGTCCAGTCCACAAAAGTGACGTAGGCGGTGTAACATTAAACATCCGTACGCCAGAACATCTCGCTTTGGAGTTCAATCGCATGATACAGATAAAAGATGCCACCGCCGTCATGGTGCAGAAAATGATAAAAGGTACCGAACTCTTTATCGGCGCGAAGTACGAGGAGCGTTTCGGGCATGTCGTACTATGTGGCTTAGGTGGTATTTTCGTTGAAGTACTAAAAGACGTGCAGTCTGGTCTTGCTCCACTTTCCTATGCGGAGGCATACTCCATGATACATTCCCTCCGTGGCTATAAAATAATAAAAGGTACGCGTGGGCAACGGGGAGTCAATGAACAGAAATTCGCGGAGATTGTCGTCCGCCTCTCTACACTTTTACGCTTCGCCACAGAAATCAAGGAGATTGACATCAACCCCCTTCTTGCCGACGAGAATGATGTCATTGCTGTGGATGCGCGTATTCTCATTGAGAAATAGACGCACTCACAACTGTCGCACGACTCCTGTCCGAGATATTAGTCTTCTAATGGTGCGTTCCTCAATTGCTCCAAAGCGCGACAAAGCTGATCGGGGCAAGATGTGCCTTTGGCTCCACAACGAATGCCGTTGATTTTAGGAATCACATCTTCAATGCGTTGTCCTTTTACCAGTTGACTGATTCCCTGAAGGTTACCATTACAGCCTCCAAGGAAGAATACTTGTTGGATAACGTTGTTCTCGTCGGCAGTCACGTCAATCATCTTTGAACAGGTGCCGTGTGTCTCGTATTGTACGTGTTTTGTTTTCATATCGCAGGCAAAGATACAACTTTTTTCCTGAATTTGGTCGAAAGACAGGGGTTATTTCGTCGAAAGCGGTTTGGTACATGTAGTTATTATGCCTACCTTTGCGTCAGAAATAAGAACAAAAAAGAAATAGAACATGAAAAAAGTAATCTTCACCATCATGATGAGTCTCTTCGCCACACTGGTAATGGCTCAGAAAACTGTTATCACGGGAATACTCGTTGACTCTACCCTCCAAGAAGCAGAGCCTTATGCCACTGTTCGTATCTTCAAGGCTGGCAAGCAACAGAAGCCTGCCGCTATGGGACTGACAGACCTGGAAGGACGTTTCCGCCAGGAGGTCAGTGGCAGCGGGAAGTATATAGTACAGTTAAGCAGCGTTGGCAAACGTGATGCTGTACGACAGATCACTTTAGGTAAAGAGCAGAAGATAGACCTTGGCACCATCCTTATCAGTGAGGATGCCCAGATGCTGCAAGGCGTAGAGATTGTCGCCCAGAAGCCTTTGGTTAAAATGGAAGTCGATAAGATGTCATATAATGTACAGGAGGATGCCGACTCCAAGGCATCCACCGTGCTGGACATGTTACGCAAAGTACCTATGGTGACTGTTGACGGCGAGGATAATATCTCCGTCAACGGCTCCACCTCCTTCAAGGTATATGTGGACGGAAAGCCTAATATGATGATGTCGTCAGCACCTAGTCAGGTCTTCAAGGCAATGCCTGCCTCAATGGTAAAGAACATTGAGGTAGTCACCAACCCTGGTGCCAAGTATGATGCAGAGGGTGGTGCCGGAGTCCTGAATATCGTCATGAACAAAGAGGCAGCAACTGCGATGGGTGGTGGCAGCATGGATGGTTACAATGGTAATATCCGTGCCCAAGTTGGTAATAAAAGCTGGGGCGGCAGTGCCTTTGTCAGTGGACAGAAGGGCAAGCTGTCGTTTAGTGCCAACGCTATGTATAATCACTCGAATCCTGGTGAGACCGTAACAACGATGGAACGGGAGCAGATTGGTGCTGTGTCATCCACGATGACTACATCATCCACCTCCAAACCCAAAACACCCTTTACGATGGGTAACCTGACGATGAGCTATGAGGTAGACTCGATGAGTACCTTAGGACTGACTGCGGGTATCACCTCCTTCCATGTGAAGAACAATGGTTATAGCACGACCAATATGGGCGGTGGTATTTATGGCAACGGCTATTTTTACGGCACCACTACCGACATGAAGATGAGCCGTACCTCCTTCAATGGGAGTATTGACTACCAGCGTTTCCTTAACAAAGCGCGCACCAGCAGTCTGACACTGACTTACCAATTGACATATGCGCCCACCAATAATAAGATGGATAATAAGTTCGACCTGACCGATACACAAAACACTTGGATAGATCTTACTGACCGTTATTCTGATAATGAGGAGCGCACCACAGACCATATTTTCCAAGCAGACTACACCACTCCATTAGGCAAAAACAATACATTGAATGCCGGTTTGAAGTTCAGCCATCGTAAGGCAACTTCTGAGGCTTTGTATTATCTCGCTGATGTCTATGCTGAGGAACTTAGCTCGGAATACGACTACAAAAACAGCATCCTCGCCGGCTATGCCGAGTTCGTCAGTAAATTTGGGAAATGGGGAACTAAAGCTGGACTGCGCTATGAGCAGACATGGCAGAACGTCGCTTACCGTCTGGGTAACGGAGCTGATTTTAAAACGAACTATGGCAATCTGGTTCCATCCGCCAGTCTGACCTATAACTTCGCTCCCACCACAAACATCGGACTGACTTACAACATGCGTATCTCACGTCCTGGTATCAGCTACCTGAACCCTTACGTAGACCGCTCTAATCCTACGGCACTGACCTATGGTAATCCTAATTTGGACACAGAGAAGTTGCACAACATCGGACTGGTATTCAATACCTTCTCTTCCAAACTGATGCTCAACGTCAACCTACGTCATAGTTTTACGGATAACGCCATCGAACAATTCTCCTTCTATGACGACAACAACCTGTTAAACACCACCTATGACAATACTGCAAAAAATCATGTGACCAGCCTCAACGTATATGCCAACTGGTTGTTGCATAAGAACATGCGTATCTTCCTCAATGGTGGCATAGACTATAGCGACATGCGCTCAAAAGCTCTTGACCTGAAGAATAACGGATGGCATGCCAATGCTATGGTTGGACTCCAGCAGACACTACCAGCCAACTTCAAACTCGGTGCCTACCTGATTACCTCCACCAAGAGATACAACCTACAGGGATGGAGTACCGGTTTCAACATCCTGACTGCAAATATCTCCAAGAACTTCTTCGACGACAAGCTGACCCTCACTTTGTCTGGAATGACAGGTATTGGCAATGGCAGTAAACTGAATATCGAGAACTACTCACACGGCAAAGATTTCACCAACCATATGCAGATCAAAGTGCCTATGCAGAGTTTTTCCTTCAGCATCGCCTATAACTTCGGTAATACCAAGAAACAGTTCCGCCAGCACCAGAGCCGTGTAGAGAATGACTATATCGAGCACCAGAGCCAGAGTGAGACTATCAATAGTGCCCAGATGGGACAACAATAACGCATAGAGCTAATAGTTGAGAGTTTTGAGTGATTATTAAAATCTTTTTCGTACTTTTGCAGCAATGAAAATACATTTCACAAGACGCGACCTTGAATTGCTGGGAATACAAATCGTAGTGTGGCTGGTACTGATGCTGGTACCCGCCATCACTACGTTTTTCAGTACACATAACTGGCAGGATTCCTACCATGCTATGATGTACTCAATAAGGATTATCGCCATGCCCGCCGGCGTCTACTTCGCGAATTTCTGTATACTGATACCTCTTTGTTACTATCGTAACAGACGATGGTTGTTCTTCCTTGTCAATTTTCTATTCCTTTGTGGTACCGCATGGCACTATTTCTCTGTGGACCCACAAACCATCATGGACATGCAGCCCAATGAGCAATTTAAGAAAGCAACGCTTATAGGCTACTATGCCTCCACCGTTTTCTTCCTATTCGTATATGTTGCCTTGGCAGGACTTGCCCTACTGGTTCATCACTTAGTCAGGACCAAGGAAATCAAACGACAACTGGCAGAGGAGAAACAAAAACATACGGAGGCAGAATTGGAATGGTTGAAGAATCAGCTGAACCCCCATTTCCTCTTCAACACCCTGAATAATATCTCATCACTCGTACAGATTGACGCTGATCAGGCACAGGACTCCATCGCCCAACTAAGCGACCTGTTGCGCTATGCGATGTACGAGACCCGTCATGAGACTGTTCCACTAAAGGGGGAAGTGGAATTCATGCAGAACTATATCGACCTGATGCGGCTACGCTGCAACGAGCGGACAGAAGTTCTCGCTCAACTCTCAACATTCAACGCTCAACTAGAGGTAGCTCCCCTCCTCTTTATCTCACTGATTGAGAATGCCTTCAAACACGGAGTCAGCAGTGGACGGGACTCCCGTATCAATATCACTTTGACAACTGATGACCACCTTCTGACCTTTATCTGTGAGAACACCAACTACCCGAAGGACGAGCAGAACCGCAGCGGATCAGGGATTGGTATAGAGAACACCAAGCGTCGCTTGGAACTCATTTACAAAGACAAATACACATGGGAGCAATCCCTGCAAGATAACATCTATCACGTTAAAGTCACCATCCAGCTATGAGTCCTATCACCTGCATCATCGTCGATGACGAGCCCCTTGCCGTCAAGTTGTTGGAATCGTTCGTTACAAGAACACCCCAACTCCAGTTGGAGCATTCCTTTACCGATTCCGTAGAGGCACTGACCTGGCTGAAAGAGCATCCTGTCAACCTTGCCTTCATGGACATCCAGATGCCCGACTTGAATGGTATGGAACTGTCACACATGCTGCCAGAAGGTACCAAGATCATCTTCACGACCGCTTTCAAGGAATATGCCTTTGAGAGTTATGAGGTGAACGCTGTCGACTTCCTGTTGAAACCCATTCGCTATAACAAATTCATCGCTGCTGTGGAGAAAGCAGAGCGACTGATTAGCTTAGAGTCAAAAGTTGAGAACGTAGAGGGTTCACCCAAGAAGACCATGTTCATTCGCGTGGACGGAGAACTGCGACAGGTGAACTTTGAACATATCTTATATGTAGAAGGGATGAAAGACTATGTGCGTTTCCATGTGGAGGGTGAGTCACATCCGCTGACCACCCACATGACGATGAAAGCGGTAGAGGACACATTACCCACCGATACATTTATGCGTATCAACCGCTCGTATATCGTCCGACTGGATAAGATACGAACGGTCGACCGTAACCTCTGTGTCTATATCGGTGATGAGATTATCCGTGTCACCGATGCCTACCGGGAGGCTTTTGAGAATTATTGCTCAGGAAACTGCTGATAGATACGAAGACCGAAAGCCGCTGCCTCCGCATAGGCATATTCCATGATCTCAGAGATAGCATGCTCATAAGGAAGGGCATCCTGTACTTTCAACCAGAACAAGAACTCTACAGGTAAGCCTGTGGGAGTAGCATCCAACTGGTGGACCAGGATAGGTTTGTCCGCAAGAACCTTTTCCTGTTGGGAGAGCCATTGTTCCATGTGTTCACGATAGCGTGTCAGATTAGGGACACCCTCCTCGTCAAGTGTCAGGGAACGGAAGTCGATAAACACCTTTCTGACAGCCCTGCGCCCCATATTCTCCGTCATACCCTTCCAGTTCTGGAAAGAACCGTCTACCAAGGTCTGTGGTGTAACCGTGATGATAGTATTATCGAAGTTACGCACTTTGACCGTGGTCAGCGTAATCTCCTCCACCATACCGTCAGCTCCTGCCGATGGCACAGTGATGCGGTCGCCGACACGGACCATATCATTAGAAGTAAGGCGGATACCTGCCACCAGTCCTTTGATCGTATCCTGGAATGCCAACATCATTATGGCGGACGCAGCACCAAGTCCTGCCAACAAGGTTGACGGGTCTTTATCGATGACAATAGCAATCACGATAATGGTAGCGACGAAATACATAATGACCTTCAATACCCCACAAAGAGTATACATATATTGTTGCTTGGCTGTCCGCTTTTCACTATCCAATAGTTTCAGCGAGTCAATCATCTTACCCACCAACCGGACACTCATCACTGTGATATAGATAGCCGTCAGACGTGCCAGCACCTCATGAGTAGTGGCATACTCATCAAAGACAGAAGGCAGCAACATCCAGACGACGATAGCAGGAACGATCTGACAGGCAGCCCGGAGCACCTGCTCATTAAACACCACGTCATCCCACTTCGTCTCTGTCCGCCGTGTCAGTTTGATGACCCATGGAATCAACAACTTAAATAGCCATCCCACAAACCAAGCCAACAAGATGGCACCAACAACCAGAACGACATGACGAGCCAGAGATACCAACTCCAAGGGCAGTCCTGTCTGTATGAGCAACAGCTCTACGAAATTCTTTATCTCATTCATCATCTCAGGGAGCACAGAGGGCATTACAAACCTTATCCTGGAAGTTACGTCCAGGGTCAGACTTCATAATACCTTGGTTAATAATGGAGAAACACAACTGGTGACCGTTTGCTGCCGTACAATAGCCGGCAAGTGCCGAAACACCCGTCACTGTCCCAGTCTTCGCCTTCACATTCTCCTCGGCAAAGGTTCCTTTCATACGAGTCTTCAGTGTGCCGTCACGTCCTGCTATGGGCAGTGAGGGCAACAGGTGCTGATAGATCTGTGAGTTACGATAGGCATAACGGAGCAGACGCATCTCCAGTTCCGGGGTCACATAATTATAAAGCGATAATCCACTGCCGTCAGCCACACGGTAAGGATTCTTGCCGTTCCCCACCTTCTGGATGAGCTGTTTGACCACACTAGCGGCATCCTTCGCCTTAGCAGGACGACGACCAATGGCGGCACCGAGTTGGTAGAACATCGCCTCGGCATAGAAGTTGTCACTGACCTTCATCATCCGTTGCAAAATCTGATCCATCGTATGAGTACGAGTACAAAGGATACGGGCATCGTTCGGCAGACTGCTGTTGGAGAGTCTTATGCCAGCAAAGACAATACTATCCTCCGACAGCTTCTTCACAAAACGGTCAAGGAACTCAATGTCACGTCCGATAGACAAGGGAGAGAGTTTCGGGTTATCATCATCCCAGCACCATCCCTCTCCCAACAGGTCAGCATCCTTCATCGAGAGATCGGCAACGACACGTCCGCAAATGGTATCGATACCCATCTGATGCACACTCTCCACGAAGGCACGCAGGTCGTCACCATTAAAAGCAGGATCGAAGCCTCCCACACAGTAGAGGTCACCTTTAAGGGTATTCTCCTCTATGCTGCCTGTATGGTAAAGCTGGGTACGGAACTGATAGGAGCCGCCCAGACGGTCGAGTGCCGTGATGGCAGTGACGAGTTTCATGGTGGAGGCAGGACGCAATGCCTGTCGCTCGTTCACCTTATATAATATAGAGTCTGCCGTCAAGTCGTAGACGATCATGCCAACCATAGAGGTCTCTAACAATTTCGACTGCATCAGCGAGTCAAGTCTGTACTGGATATTCTGAGGCCACGGCAATGCCACATCCACACTATCCACACCAAGGGTATCCACCTCTTCCGTTTGTGCCATCACACTGACGGAAGCCATTAATAATAGAAATATAATCTTGAGTCTGCTCATAATCAATGCGCAAAAATACAAAATAATTATCAATTATCAATTGCCAATTATCAATTATTTCGTATCTTTGCAACATAATTTACTACTACAATGGTTTACAAGTACGATTTTCTGATTATAGGCGCCGGGGTGGCTGGTATGAGCTACGCCCTGAAGATTGCCCGTGCCAACAAAGGTAAGGTGTGTTTAATCTGCAAGACTTCCTTGGACGAGGCGAACACCTCGTTTGCACAAGGTGGTGTGGCAAGTGTCACCAATCTGAAGGTAGATACCTTCGACAAGCATATCGCCGACACGATTATCGCTGGTGACTATATCTCCGACCGCAAGGCGGTGGAGCAGGTGGTACGCAATGCTCCTGAGCAGATCCAGGAACTCGTCAATTGGGGTGTAAACTTCGACAAGAACGAGAAAGGCGACTTCGACTTGCATCGTGAGGGCGGACACTCTGAGTTCCGCATTCTCCACCATGCTGACGACACTGGTGCGGAGATTCAGCGTGGACTGATGGAGGCTGTGCGTAGTCATCCCAACATCGAGGTGAAAGAAAACCATTTCGCTGTGGAGATCATCACCCAGCACCATCTGGGTGTCCGTGTGACCCGCCGCTCTCCACATATCCAGTGCTATGGCGCTTATGTCCTCAACCCCAACAAACCCAAGGTGGACACCTATCTCGCCAAGGTCACTGTGATGTGCACAGGTGGTTGTGGTGCCGTTTATCTTACCACCTCGAACCCTGTTATTGCCACAGGTGATGGTATCGCGATGGTCTATCGTGCCAAGGGAACGGTGGCAGACATGGAGTTCGTACAGTTCCATCCTACTGTCTTGCACAACCCTAATGAGACGCACCCTGCTTACCTCATCACAGAGGCGATGCGTGGCTATGGCGGTATTCTGAAACTACCCAATGGCGAGACCTTTATGGAGAAATATGATGAGCGTCTGTCGCTGGCCCCCCGTGATATCGTGGCTCGTGCTATCGACAAGGAGATGAAGATACATGGTATCGACCATGTCTGTCTCGACGTGACCCACAAGCCTGCCGAGGAGACACGTCATCACTTCCCCAATATCTACCAGAAATGTCTTAGTATGGGTATTGACATCACCACCGACTATATCCCAGTTCGTCCTGCTGCCCACTATATGTGTGGTGGTATCAAGGTAGACCTCAACGGACAGTCGTCTATCGAACGACTCTATGCCCTTGGTGAGTGCTCCTGCACAGGTCTGCATGGTGGCAACCGTCTTGCCTCTAACTCTCTCATCGAGGCTGTGGTCTATGCCGATGCTGCTGCCAAGCACTCTTTGCAGCATATTGACGAGTATGACTTCAATACGGAGGTGCCTGAGTGGAATGACGAGGGAACGATGACCAACGAGGAGAAGGTGCTGATCACACAGTCGGTCAAGGAGGTGGCACAGATTATGTCCAACTATGTAGGTATCGTACGCAGCGACCTACGCCTGCATCGTGCCTGGGACCGTCTCGACATGCTCTATGAGGAGACAGAGCGTCTCTTCAAACGTGTGAAGGCAAGTCGTGACATCTGTGAGCTCCGTAACATGATCAATGTCGGCTATCTCATCACCCGCTGGGCATTGGAGCGTAAGGAGTGCCGTGGTCTGCACTTTACGACTGACTATCCCCTGCATGCCTACGACAAGAAGTAGCTAACATGAAACATTTTAACAAAACAACTCTGTAGTTTTGCGTAAAATCCATCAAGTCCCAACTCGGACTCAAATACGCAAAACTACGAGGGTTATCATAAACCGTTGACTATCAAACGCTTAATGATTCTGCGGTTGTTTTTAGTCTTCGAAAACGTGATTATAATGCCTGAAAAGAGGTGTTCCAAGGCTTGTTTTACCTGTTAGTAGGCGGCACTAAACGAGTAAGAAGGCGGCACCTAAAGGGTAAGAAGGTACCGACAAACCACCTCGAAGGCGGCACCTTCCTCCAAATCCACCCCTTCCACCCCTGTTTTTTGCCTTTTCCAATCCTAGAAGGAGCAAAATTCCATACACGTTTTTCGATAAGTTTTCTTTACACACAAAATTTAAGATACATCTGGGTATAAAAAATAAATCATTTTATTTTGTTCTGCACTCGATTTTCATTATCTTTGCAAAAAATATGCATAAAACCTAAAACTATTATCTATGCTATACATCGCACTACCTGACAAACAAGTGAGGAGGCTGTCTTTCTACCTTGCCATGGAGGAATACGTGGCAAGACAGGTAGAGGCGGACGATTGTTTCTTCATGTGGCAGGTAGAGCCGACTGTCATTTTCGGACGCAACCAACAGATGGAGAACGAAGTCAACATAGCTTACTGTCAACAACATGGTATTCAAGTTGTACAACGGAAGAGTGGTGGCGGTTGTGTATATGCTGACATGGATAATATCATGCTTTCGTATATCTCCTCTGAGACGCATGTGGGACAGGCCTTCAACCGTTTCGTCAACATGTTATTGCTCCTTTTCAGGAAGATGGGTATTGAGGCTGTCGGAACCACTCATAACGACATCATGATCGGAGACAGGAAAGTCTGTGGGACTGCCTGTTATCACCTCAGTGGACGAAATATCATACACAGCACGTTACTCTATGACACAAACATGGAGAATATGTTGAACGCCATCACACCAGGCGTTGAGAAGCTTGAAGCAAAAGGTATCAAGAGTGTACGACAACGCATCACATTACTTAAAGACCATGTCAATCTCTCCTGCGAAGAAGTAAAGGCACTGATTCGACAGACACTCTGTAACGGAGAACTACTATTGACAAGCGATGACATTACAGCAATAGAACATTTAGAAACAGAATATGATGGAAAACAAAAGAACCTGTCTATATGACAAACACGTAGCTCTTGGAGCACTCATCTCACCCTTTGGAGGCTTCGACATGCCTATCCAATATTCGAATATCATAGACGAGCACCAGGCTGTCCGTCAGCATTGTGGTGTCTTTGATGTCTCCCACATGGGAGAGGTCCTCGTCACTGGCAAGGATGCCGAACGTTATGTCAACCACATCTTCACCAATGACGTACGAGGAATTCCTCTTGGGAAAATCCTTTATGGGATGATGTGCTACGAGGACGGCGGGGTCGTAGACGACCTGCTGGTGTATAAAGTAGCTGACGACCGTTTCTTCCTCGTCATCAATGCCTCGAATATCGACAAGGACTGGGCATGGATCCAGCAACAGGCTGACGGTTTTGAGGTGACATTGGAGCACCAGAGCGACCAATATGGAGAACTTGCCATCCAAGGTCCTGAGGCAGAACAGGTGATGGAACAGATACTGGGTATCGCCTGCAAGGAGCTTGCTTTCTATACCTTCAAGACCATCGGGGATGTGATCGTATCCCGAACAGGCTATACCGGGGAGGACGGCTTTGAGGTCTATGCCTCAGCAGACAATATCAACGAGTACTGGGACAAGCTGATGGCTGCAGGTATCAAACCTTGTGGACTGGGGTGCCGTGACACCTTACGCTTCGAGGTGGGACTACCTCTCTATGGCGACGAGCTTTCAGAGACCATCACCCCCATCATGGCGGGACTGGGTATCTTCGTCAAACTCGACAAGGAGGAGTTCATCGGCAAGGAGGCTCTTGCCAAGCAGAAGGTGGAGGGTGCGCCCAAGAAACTGGTAGGCATCGAGTTACACGACAAGGCGATACCCCGTCATGGGTATAGCGTTCTGAAAGACGGCAACGTGATTGGCGAGGTCACAACAGGTTACCATACCATCTCCACCGACAAGAGTGTCTGCATGGCACTGATAGACAGTCAGTATGCTGCCCTCGACACTCCTGTGGAGATACAGATCCGCAAAAAGACTTTCCCAGGAACTGTCTGCAAGAAGCGTTTCTATGACAAGCACTATAAGAAGTAATCTCTAATAAACCTATTTAATATTATGGCAAAAGTTATTGAAGGACTCTATTACAGCGAGTCACACGAGTTTGTAAAAGTAGAAGGAAACATTGGTTTCATTGGTATCACCGACTATGCACAGAACGCATTGGGTAATGTCGTCTATGTTGACATGCCGGATGTGGATGACGAGGTAAAGGCTGGTGAGGAGTTTGGTGCCGTGGAGAGTGTCAAGGCGGCAAGCGACCTGATCTCTCCGGTCAGTGGCATTGTGTTAGAGGTGAATGAGGCATTGGACGACCAACCTGAGTTGGTCAACCAGGATGCTTTCGCCAACTGGATCATCAAGGTGGAGATCAGTGACAAGAGTGAGCTCGACAACCTGATGGACGCCAAGGCATACGCTGCCTTCTGCGAGAAGTGATTAATTTTTCGAGATAACGACATTTCGGAATTTCGATATCTCGATATGACGACATTACGATATGACGACTATGTTTAAATATTTCCCTCATACCGAGGAGGATTTACAGGTAATGATGGAGAAAGTCGGGGTGAAGAACCTCGACGACCTCTATGCGGAGGTACCTGACGAGATCCGCTTCAAAGGTGACTACCAGTTGCCTGAGCAGATGAGCGAGGTAGAGGTGCGCCAGTTGTTCGAGCAACTCGGAAGTCAGAACGAGCAACTCCGATGTTTTGCTGGTGCTGGTGTCTATGACCATTACACCCCTGCCGCCATCCCCAACCTGCTCAGCCGCTCGGAGTTCCTGACAAGCTACACTCCCTATCAGGCGGAGATCTCTCAAGGTACACTGCACTATATCTTCGAATACCAGTCGATGATGGCTGAGCTGACAGGCATGGATATCTCCAATGCGTCGATGTATGATGGGACGACGGCTGCCGCAGAGGCGGTAATGATGGCTGTCGCCGCTGGAAAGAAACAGGATACTGTACTCATCAGTGAGACGATAGACCCGAAGACACTGAAGGTGATAGAGACCTATGCCCACTTCCATGGTATCAAAATTGAGATGATCCGTCAAAAGGATGGTACCACTGATCAGACACACCTCAACGACCTGTTGTCCCAATACCAGGGGAAGGTCGCAGGTGTCCTCGTACAACAACCAAACTACTATGGTGTCGTCGAGGACTATAGTGATTATGCTGACACTATCCATGAGCAGAAAGGACTCTTCATCATGGACTGTGTCGCCGCTGACCTTGCCGTCCTCAAGACACCAGGAGAGTGGGGAGCAGATATTGCTGTGGGCGACGGACAGTCATTAGGTATTCCCATGCAGTGGGGAGGTCCGTACGTCGGTTATATGTGCTGCACGGAGAAACTGATAAGAAAGATGCCGGGACGCATCGTCGGCATGACGAAGGACAATCGTGGACAACGTGCCTTCGTACTGACACTGCAGGCTCGTGAACAGCATATCCGTCGTCAGAAGGCAACCTCGAACATCTGCTCCAACCAGAGTCTCATGGCATTATGGGTGACCGTATACCTGTCGTTGATGGGTAAGGAGGGACTCAGAGATGCTGCGAAGCTGTCGTATGCCGGGGCTCATTATCTCTGCGACGAGTTACAGAGGACAGGATCTTTCCGACTTACCTACGAACAACCGTTCTTCAATGAGTTCTGTATCACCTGCGACAAGGAGGTGGACATACTCTTGAAAGCCTGTGTGGAAGAAGGATTCCTCGCCGGTGTGAAGATCAACGACCATACCCTGATGCTCGCTGTCACGGAACAGCGTACGAAGGAAGAGATTGACGAACTGGTGGATACCATCAGACAAATTATGGAGGAGATGCCATGAACAACAGACTATATGGAAACCTGATCTTCGAACTCTCGAAGGAAGGACGTAAGGGATATTCCCTGCCTAAGAACCGCTTTGGCAATTATGAGATACCTGCAAGCATGCAACGCCAGGAGCCTGCTGAGTTGCCGGAATGTGACGAGATGACGGTGGTGCGTCATTACACCAACCTCTCAGCCAACAATTTCGGTGTAGATAACGGCTTCTACCCTTTGGGCTCTTGCACGATGAAGTATAATCCTAAGATTAATGAGGAGATGGCGGCATTGCCACAATTCACTAACCTGCATCCTATGCAGCCTGCAGAGACGACACGGGGTGCCCAGGCGGTATGCACCTTGGTAAAGAAAGCACTCTGTGAACTGACAGGTCTGGCAGCTTTCACCCTCAAGCCCTTTGCTGGTGCTCATGGAGAACTGACGGGTTTGATGGTCATCCGTGGCTATCATGAGTCAAGGGGTGACGAGACCCGTACGAAAGTCATTGTCCCTGACTCGGCACACGGCACTAACCCTGCCTCCGCTGCTGTCTGCGGACTGGAGATCTTAGAGGTGAAGTCAACAAAAGATGGTCTGGTAGACCTAGAGGACCTGGAGAAACTAGTTGCTATAGAGGGACCCAACATCGCCGCCATGATGATGACGAATCCCAACACCCTTGGTCTCTTCGAACGGGACATTCCACGTATCGCCAAAATGATTCACGACTGTGGCGGACTGATGTATTACGATGGGGCTAACCTTAACCCGATGCTCGGTGCCTGTCGTCCAGGTGACATGGGCTTCGACGTGATGCACATCAACCTGCACAAGACATTCTCCACCCCTCATGGTGGTGGCGGACCTGGCAGCGGACCGGTAGGTGTCCGCAAGGGACTGGAGTCTTTCCTGCCCTTCGTCAGTCCTTATGAGAGTGGTAACTTCGCCGTGGTGATGCGTGCCTATGCCTACATCCTCAGTCTTGGCAAGGAGAATGTCAAGATGGTGGGACCACTTGCCACCCTCAATGCCAATTATATCAAGGAGTGTCTGAAGGATGTCTATGAACTGCCCATCGACGGACTATGTAAACATGAGTTCGTCTTCGACGGACTGAAGGACAAGTCGACAGGGGTCACCACAATGGATGTCGCGAAACGGCTTCTTGACTATGGCTATCATGCGCCAACCATCTACTTCCCTCTGCTCTTCCATGAGAGTCTCATGGTAGAGCCGACAGAGAACGAGTCGAAAGACACCATCGATGGTTTCATTGCCGTGATGCGGAAGATCGCTGAAGAGGCGAAGAATGATCCGGACCAGGTGAAGTCAGCACCTCATAACACACCTATAGGAAGGGTGGATGACGTGCTTGCCGCCAAGCATCCGATTGTCACATATAAACAAATGATCCATGACAACAACTGACCTGATTATCATCGGCGCGGGACCTGGTGGTTACCGCGCCGCTGAATATGCAGCCAAGCAAGGACTGCATGTGGTGATTATCGAGAAAGATGAGGTAGGAGGCACCTGTCTGAATCGTGGGTGTATCCCCACCAAGACCTATGTGCATAGTACAACCTTTGCGGAGGCTGTCGGGCGACAGCAACAGGTGGTCAGTCAACTACGCAGTGGTGTGGAACAGATTCTCAGTGCTCCAGGTATCACCCTTGTACGTGGCACCGCCTCCTTCGTCGATGCACAGACCATTCAAGTATGTAACGATGGCATCGTTACAAACGAAACAATCACCGCCCCGCATATCATCATTGCCACAGGCAGCAGCGCCAGACTCCTGCCACTGCCCGACATCCATGACCCGAGAGTTATGACCAGCACGGAACTGCTACAGCTCCAGACACTGCCCAAGCGGTTATGTATCATCGGTGCCGGAGTCATCGGCATGGAGTTCGCCAGTGTCTTCAACCGTTTCGGCTCTGAGGTCACTGTCATCGAATACCTCAAGGAATGTCTGCCGATGGTTGACTGTGACATCGCCAAACGACTACGTAAGCTTCTGGAGAAACGGGGGATTACGTTTAAGATGAAGACTGCCGTACAATCGCTCAAAGACATTGATGCGGACGTGATCCTTATGGCAACAGGGCGAAAGGCGAATACAGAGGGACTGAACGTGGAGGCGGCAGGTATCACCCTCGCCCCCAATGGCACTATCCCCGTCGATGACAACTTCCGTTGCATAGGCTGCGATTCCATTGCGACAAGAATCTTCGCCATCGGTGATGTCAATGGCAGACAGATGCTTGCCCATGCCGCAGAGATGCAGGCGATACATGTCGTCAACCAGATTATCGGGAAGAAGGACGGCATCCGTTTCGACATCATGCCTGCCGCTATCTTCACAGAGCCAGAGGCAGCATGTGTAGGACCTACTGAAGACCAGTTAAAGGAACAGGGTATAGAATATATCTGTAAGAAGTCTTTCTGGCGTGCCAACGGCAAGGCGCTGGCGATGAACGAGACGGAGGGGATGCTCAAGCTCTTTGCTGACAAAGACGACCGCATCATCGGTTGTCATGCCTATGGAGCCCATGCTGCTGACCTGATACAAGAATGCAGCGTCCTCATGTGTAAGGACACTGCATGCTCTGAATTACGTGATATGGTGCATATCCACCCCACCCTCAGTGAGATTCTGAAAGCGGCAGTGGAGTAAACGCTATGGCATCTTCACCAGATTGACATTCTTCAGACGGAGCTTCGCTGTCTGCTCGTCAATCTTTTTGTCAGTATTGGTATAGACAATCGTCGTGTTCTCGATATCTATATCACGGACATTGTCAAGACCGAGGATGCCACTGGCACTGATTCCTGTAGAGGCTCCATGACAGACGACATTCGAGATATGGATGTCCTGGAAATAGGGAGCCTTCTTTTTCTGTTCCTCCGTGAAGGTAGGCACCTTGTGAGGGTCTGACCCTGCAGGGCGGTCGACATAGTCACACTGGAAGATGATCGCCTCATCCTTGATGTCCGTCATCATGATATCGGAGATATACATCTTCTCCGTCTTACCACCCCGGCTCATACCACTCTTGAAGCGCAGTCCTGTGTCAGTACCGCTGAAACGGTTATGACGCACGACGATACGACGCATACCGCTGATGGTCTCACTACCCAGCACGAAACCGCCATGAGCATGGAACACGGTATTGTCCTGGATAACGATGTCCTCACAACCATTAGCTGGTGATGCTGGTTTGACAGTGCCTCCCTTCATACAGATTCCGTCGTCGCCGGCATCTACAGTACAGTTGACGATCAGTCCGATATTGACATCACTGAAGTCGATGGCATCACCATTCTGGGCATTCCAGGGACAACGGACAGTGACACCGTCGACAATGACGTTCTTGGAATAGCAGGGATGCACATGGAAACGAGGAGCGTTCTGTACGGTGACACCCTGGATGAGCACGTTCTCACAATCCGTAAAACGAATCAAGTCGTTACGCATCTTCTCCTGGTTTTCAGGCGTGTCGGCGATATTGGCAGCGGTATTCTCGGAGTTCCAAGGATAGAACAAGGTACCATTGGACATCTCCACGCCCCCTATTTCCTTTTTGAAGATATTCCATTCCACATCACTCACCTTGTTGCGTTTCACCGGACGCCAATACTCCCCGTTACCGTCAAGGATACCCTCACCTGTAATAGCGATGTTCTTACGCTTCGAGGCACGGACACAGGCATTGACACGACTGCCAGGTTTAGCATTAGCGTCAACATAGAGCGACTTATCAGAAGAGAACAGTACCAAGGCGTTCTTATCCAGATGCAACTCGATGTTGTCTTTCAGGGAGATAGGACCCGTGAGCCAGACACCCTCTGGGACAACAAGACGACCACCGCCCTGCTTGTTAAGTTTGCTGATGCCCTTGCTGAAAGCGTCCGTGTTAAGTGTCACGCCATCACCGACACCCCCCACATCCTTGAGGTTAACCTCATTGGCAGGAATGACTGGACAACTGACCTGCTTAACCTCCACGGGCAGATTCTGATAATACTTTGAGTAGTCTTGTGCTTCCATAGAGACTGGAAACAACAGGCATAAAGCCATTAAGTTAAGTAATTTGTTTACTTTCATCTTATTTTGATTTGTTAATACTTAAAACCTTTCTTACATCCTGCCGTCATTTACGACGCTCAGCACATACAGGACAGATGCCCTTGACAATATACTCCGTTTCCTCCTGAACGAAACCAGCAGGCAACGGGACAGAGGGGATGCGTACATTCGTCAGACAGTAGGTGCGATGACACTGCCGACAGGTCAGATGGACATGTCCCTCACACTGACGGGTGTCATCTAAATGACAGACACAGTATTTCTGAGAGCCGGAGCCGTCGTCGATGTCATGCAACAGATGTGCCTCCGTGAGCAGGGTGAGTGTACGAAACAAAGTAGAACGGTCGACAGTGGGCATTTTCGCCTCCAGGTCGCCCAGGCTAAAGGCATCATGAAAACCATGACGGATCTGCCGCCATATCAACAGGCGAACCGCTGTGACACGGATGCCAGCATTATCCAATACTTGCTCGTCAGAAATATCCAGATGCATCTTTGTTTCAATTCTGGGGACAAAGTTACGAAAAAACGAGAGAAGGACAAAAAGAATTTATTCTTTTTTCTTCCGAGTGCAAAGTAAGTTCGGCGAAGCCAAAGTTACGAAAAAAATCAGGAAAAGACACATTAATTATAAAGAATGCTTGCAAGTGTGAAATAAAATAACTACTTTTGCGTTTAGTTAACAGACAATTTAATCACTTAAACTAAAAACATTATGAAAAAGTATTTAGCTGAAATGGTAGGTACATTTGTACTGACATTCTTAGGCTGCGGTGCCGCTGTCAGCCTGAACTGTGGTGTTGACACAGCATCTGTAGTAGGAACGGCTATTGCCTTCGGTCTCTCTGTAGTGGCAATGGCTTATGCTATTGGTGGAATCTCTGGTTGCCACATCAACCCAGCCATCACACTCGGTGTGTTCCTCAGTGGTCGTATGAACTCCAAGGACTGTGGTATGTACATGGTCTTCCAGGTGATCGGTGCTATCATCGCAGCAGCCCTGCTCGCTTTCCTCGTTTCCACAGACCCAGGTCTTGCTCGTGGTACGGCAACAGGTGCCAATGCCTGTGCTTCTGAGAATGTGATGAACGGTCTGATCGCGGAGATCGTATTGACCTTTATCTTCGTGCTTGTAGTATTAGGTGCTACCTCCAAGACAAATGGTGCCACCAACAACTTCGCTGGTCTTGCCATCGGTCTCGCCCTGATTCTGATTCACTTGGTAGGTATCAACTACACAGGTACTTCTGTGAACCCGGCACGCTCTATCGGTCCTGCTCTCTTTGAGGGAGGCAAGGCACTGGCTCAGCTCTGGGTATTCATCGTTGGTCCTTTCGTCGGTGGTGCACTTGCCGCTCTTGTATGGAAGGTCATCGAGCCAACAGAGAAATAAGCAAGAACCTGTTATACAACATATTTATCCCGGTAAACTCCCCTGTTTACCGGGATAATTGTTTTATTTACACCTCTATATAACATCCACTTTTCTTAAGACACTCCCATTCGTTATCCTGTTGGATAACAAACACTTACGTATCGACTTCCTTTCCATTCGTCCACCTTTTGAGTTATATGACCTTTTTTCACCTTATATTATTATATACCTTTGCCACCGAAAAATAGAACAAACATTAATAACTACAACTTGAAAAGATTATGAAGAAGAATTACTTGTTTTCTATGATGATCGGTGCCATGATGATGACCACCGTTTCAGCAAGTGCGCAGTACATTACAGAGGCTCCGGCAGGAGGCTTTGACTTTTCGAAGGGCACAGACTATGTGGTCATCTATGCCCCTGATGCACAGGTGACGGCAATGGGCAGCAATATCCTGTCTAACCAGAACCTCGATCCCACAAGAACGAAGAACCAGTTCTATTACTGGACTGCTGACTGGGATCCAACACTCTTCACATTATATGATATAGAGGATACACATACCAACTCCTGGGGTGGTGACGCCAAACTGGACATGACTCCTCTTTATGCCTGGGGTGCAGGTCACTTCGGTGCCAAGAGCCAGCCATACAACCTTTCTTGTATCACAGAGGACCATATCCTGCATATCGGTTTCATGAACATTGGTGCGGAGACAGCCACCAATAACTTCAAGTTCACCTTCGGTCCTACGGGTGGTGAGATCAAACTGGTTGTCAACAAGGAAGTTGGTCAGGCTGCAGGTGATTTAATTGGTGTCGGCAATGCCCCCACTATCAACAAGTGGTATTATCTGGATATCCCCATCAAGGACCTTCTTGACCCGGACGGAGACTATGGTTTTGAGTGTGACTTCAGCAAGCCTACAGGAACTATTATCTTTAACGTAGGGTTCAATGAGGGTACCGTTTCCGCATTCACTGCTGGAGCTGTTGACCCAGATACCGGTATGAAGAAGATCACCATTACCCAGAAAGGCTCTGCTTTGGCACTGGACGGTGTATACCTTTATAAAAAGAACTCGACAGGTATTCAGCAGACTGTCGCAACAGGTGCGGCAGCCAACGACGTAAAAGAGATCTATGACCTGACAGGTCGTCGTGTCAAAGACTACCGTCCCGGTGTGAACCTCGTGAAGACCGCCAATGGTGTGAAAAAGGTTATTATGAAATAAATACGTGCTTTATGAAACTATCTAATATATTATTAGGTGTAGTATTAGCGACAGTCTCTCCGACTGTCGCTTCTGCCCAGGCAATAGAAGGTGCTCCCGAGGGCTATAAGCTTGTGTGGAGCGACGAGTTCAATGGTACCAGCCTTGACGAGAAGGCTTGGAACATTGAGGTGTCAGGCACTGGTGGTGGTAACCAGGAGCTGCAGTTCTATCGCAAGGAGAACGTCAGTGTGGCTGACGGTAACCTGGTGCTGACCGCCAAGCGTGAGGAATATCAAGGTAAGAGCTTTACCTCCGGACGTATCAACTCCAACCAGAAGACAGCCTTCAAGCATGGTATCATGCAGGCTAAGATCAAGTTCCCAAAGACCGCTAACGGTCTGTGGCCCGCCTATTGGATGATGGGTAACGACATCAACAAGTACGGATGGCCCCGTTGTGGTGAGATAGATATTGTCGAAATGGGACACTTTAACGCCATCACAGGTAAATATGCCGGTTGGCAGGACCGCTATTTCTCTGGTACCCTGCACTATGGTCCTGATGCCAGCAACGAGCATCACCAGCAGAACAGCCAGGAGTTCTCTCAGGAAAAGTTTGAGGCTATTGGTGCCGTAGAGGGTGACTACCATATTTTCACCATTGAGTGGGATGGTCAATACCTTTATATGTATTATGACCTGGAAGGTTACAAGAATGGTCCCAAGAACCGTGCCCGTTATTACACACTGAATATTACGCCCTCTGACGATGCGATGACACCAGGTCATTACTTCCAGAAGCCATTCTATTTCCTCTTCAACCTTGCCGTAGGTGGTACGTTTACCAATATCTACAACCCCTCAGATATCACGGCATTACCCAATGCCGGTGATGAGGCTAAGATGTATGTGGACTGGGTGCGTGTCTATCAGAAAGAGGATGACGCTGACGCACAGTATCTCTATACCGATGAGAGTGGTAACAAGCAGACCAATATTCCCGAGGAGCCTGACAAACCCAGTCAGGACGACGATGTCACAGAACTGAGCGGTTTCGCCACAGAGGCTCTTGACGAGAATGGGGAGACCACTTTCGACTTCAACGACGTGTCTGATGCCGTACTGATCTCCACTAGTGAGGGTGTCACAGGACACCTGTATTCTGCTGGTGCTACGGTGAAAGACTGCAATGTCAACAACACCAATCGTAACCTCTATATCTGGGAGAACACCTATGTGCCAGTGAATCGTGACGGAAAGACCAACTCCTTCGGATGGGCTGAGGGTTACAACATGTTCACGGTGGCAAGTGCGGGATGGTCAGGACTCGGTTTTAATATCAAGAACGAGGACCTCTCTCAGATTGACGACACCTATTGGTTGCACTTCGCTATGAAGGGCGACGACCAAGAGTTACATACCTCTCATCAGATTACTGTCAGCAATGCTAACTTCATCGTCGGCAACAGCGACGGCAAGTTTGCGAGCGTCGGCGACTTCAAGCGTGACGGCAAATGGTATTACTTCGATATCCCCGTCAAGGTGCTCAAGCAGTTTGCCAATCCCTTGATGAAGGGTGATGCCGCTGCCTTCGACGACAATATCATTGCCTTTATCAGTGGTGGTAAGACGGACGCGGAGTTGTCCTTTGACAATATCTTCTTCTACAAGAGCAAGACCAAGGAGATTCCCAGCTATGCGGATACCAAGTCAGACCTCGGCAAATACGGCTATAAGAGTGTCAAAGAAGACGGCACATGGGCTTTCGACTTGACACAGGTGGGTGAGATAATTCCCCTCCAGCTCTCTGAGGACGTATGGAAAGGGGTCACCAGTGACGGAACCTATCAGGAGACCGACCTTGTGAAGCAGGATCGTGACTATACACAAAGTAACAACTATTACACCTGGGAGGGCACGATGGTCGGTGGTCATGAAGATGGTGTCGCCAACTCATCAGGTGTCTATACCGGTGGTATCTCTACATGGACATCTACCACAAAACTAGACTGGAACGGTATGGGTATTGCCTCCGCTACGGAGAAAGACCTCTCGATGATTGACGACTCCTACTATCTGCATATCGCCCTGCGCTCTGACGCAGCAGTAGGTCACATCCCCGTCCGAGTACGCTTCGGTGCGGAGAACAGCGATGCTGTCCTGACCTTCGGTGCTTATAGCAAGTATCCTATTTTCGCTGATTTCAACCGCGATGGTGAGTGGTATGCCTTTGACATCCCTGTCGCTGAGCTGAAGAAATATGGTAAGCTGTGGGGTAAGAATGGTAACGGTAAAGTGAAAGTGGGTGAGAACCTGCTCTGCTTCTACACCATGGATACCCAATATACAGGCAGCTCGTTCTCCTTCGATAATATCTTCTTCTGGAACAAGAAAGACGGTACGAAACCTGAGGTCAATGAACTGGGTGAGTTCACCACCAAGAGTCTTGATGCCGATGGCAAGAGCTATTTCAGTATGGAGAACAAGGAGTTCATCAACTTCAATGTCTCTGAGGCAACGATCCAGATGCAGACAGAGGGTGGCACAAAGGATGAGAATATCCTTGCCGGCTACTATACCCTTAACAACTGGAACGGCAACACCTATACCAATGGCAGCAAGAGCGGCACCGTTGTCAACTCGTTCGGTATCGAGGGACAGGGCTGGATCGACTGGGTGGTAGGTACCCAGGGCTGGTCTGGTGGCGGTTTCCTTGCTGAAGACGGTGCTGACCTCCGAATTTTGGAGGATGGCGACTGGTATCTGCATTTCGCTATGCGTGGCACTGACAACTGCAACCACCTGGTAGGTTTTGCTGAGTCACGCTTTACCATCGGCTCTACAGTGTTTGACGATAAGACTCCCGTTGTAGGAGACTTCAAGCGTGATGGTGAGTGGTACTCCTTCGACATCCCTTATAGCTATATCAAGAAGTCATTCCCCAGCCTCTATCCTCAGAATAATGGTGGACAGGCTGCTTGGAAGGGTAATCTGGTATGGTTTATGAGTGGTGCCCATACTGGTGACGAGCTCCAGATGGATAACGTGTTCTTCTGGCGTGAGAAGAAGGACGATACCGATGGTATCCAGACCGTCCGTCAGGAGACTGTCGAGGTAGCCGCTCCTTTTGCTGATGCTGTCTACGACCTGCAGGGCCGTCAGGTAGCCCGTCTCTCCGATGTGAAAGCTCATCTGGTAACACTCCCCCGAGGATTATATATTATAAATGGTAAGAAGGTAGTTGTTAGGTAATGAGAAACGTTTTTAGGTTTTTGTTAGTAGTATTAGTGTTTGTAAATGTCCCCGTCTTGGCACAGCAACGCAGTGCCAAGCGAGGCATTTGCTGGGATGAGAAGAACCAGCAGTTCACCGGTGCTCCTATCGCCAAGATGGCGCCAGGTGTCGCATGGGTCTACAACTGGGGTGTCGCTCCCACAGGAAGCTCTACTGTCTTCACTCCCACTACCATGACCTTCATCCCCATGTGCTGGAATGGTGACTTTAATGACACCAGTCTGCGTCAGTATCTGACAGCACACCAGGGAGAGGTGAAATACTTACTTGCCTTTAACGAACCTAATCTACAATATAGTGCTGGCGGATCGGCAATGACTCCCCAGCAGGCAGCCAACGCCTGGTCGAAGGTGGAGCAGGTTGCCGCCGACTTCGGACTACAGATCGTAGCCCCCGCCCTTAACTTCACAGGTGATTATGTGGGTGGAAAGATATGGGAGCCCTTCGCCTGGTATGACGAGTTCTTCCGTCTGGTACCTGATGCGAAGGTGGACTACCTGTGCTTCCACTCCTATATGAACTATTACTCGGCTGTCGACTGGCTGGTCAATGAGTATTTCTATACCGACAAGGAGGAGAATGACCTCATGACCACTGCCAACCGTGCGAAATATCCGAACCTCGTGGCGTTCATGGACAACTATAAGACGGCACATGGACATTATCCGAAGATGTTCCTGACGGAGTTCTGCTCTTGGGAGACGAACTCCTATCCCTATTCGGCAGGTATCACCCTTGACTTCCAGATCGACCAGATGGTGCAGAAACTGCTGAAACTGGAACTCAGCGATATGGTGGAGGGTTATGCGTGGTTCATGGCGAATCCCACTGGAGGTGCCGCATCCTTCCCCTATATGAGCATCTTCAAGACCAACACGTCAAGCAGTGACTTGTCTGATCTGGGTAAGGTTTACGTCTATATGTCCTCCTTCGACAAGGAGAAATACTATATGACTGGCGAGAGCATCCTTGCCAAAGACTTTATCAATGCCAGCATGGACAATGAGGTACCTCGTGTCCGTCCCAACACAGAGACATCCAGCGATATCCCCTTGCAGATAGAATGGCGTTCCGGTTCCTGGACAGCCTATCAGATCAACCTCCCCTCTGATGGAGAGTACACCCTGACCCTGCACATGAGTTCGACTGCCGCCAATGACTTCCGCATCTACGACGGTGCCTTCGGGTCAGCCAACAAACGACTTGACACCACCCTACCCTCCACCAATGGTGTATGGCAGGATGTGACGACGAAAGTGACACTGACGGCTGGACAGCACACCTTATTATTATATAATATGGGAACGTCGTCCATCCTTATCAACCAACTGCGTTTCGATGCCACCACTGGTATCTATGATGTAAGAAGTAAGAAGGAAGATGTAAGAGCCAATGGAGTATATTATGACCTCAACGGTCGTCGTGTCACTCATCCGACGAAGGGCATCTACATCGTGCGCTCGGCCGAAGGACGCTTGCAAGGCAAGAATGGCAACAAAGTCGTGATTAAGTGAGAACAATCTAAAATTATAATAAACTAAAAACAAAAGACTTATGAAAAAATTACTTTTACTTTTGTGTGCCTTCATGGCATCCATTAGTGGGGCTTGGGCACAAGACACGAACTTAGCTGGTGCGGTTGGTGTTACTGCAAAAATTGGAGATACGGATGTCTCTAATGTTCTAACTGCTACGGGAGCACAACCCAATAATTATGATGGTAGTGGCGAGATGAACATAGTCGTGGATTTATTAGGATCAAAGACGATTCAAGGTTTTGCACTTACATTCTCTGGTGATCGTTGGGTGAGTTCTTTTACACTTTCGTATAGCTCTGATGGTATCGAGTATACAAAGATAGCAGACTATGAAACAGGTAGAACTGCTCAGCATCCAGAAACAAATATAGCACAAGCCTTTGCAACATCTATAACAGCACGTTATATTAAATATACCTCTAAAAAGAGTGATAAGAATGTGACTGACCAATATAGTGAAACTATTAAAAATTTCAAGCTCCTTCAATATGGCACTCTTCCCGCAATACCTTCAATTGTGTCTGACAGTCATAAGCTAGGCATACTATCATTTGACCTTTCAAACGCAACAGGTTATGGGTGGGATGCTTGGGGTAGCTCTACAACTCTTGAAGCAATTAGTATTCAAGGTAAAAGTGCTACTAGATTCAATGATTTCACTTATTATGGTTCTCAATTCACCAAAATTGATGCCACAGGCTATACAACACTTCATCTAGATGTCTATCCTGATTTCACAGGAACGTTGGCTATTTTCCCCATTACAGGAACAGATGAAAAGGGATTACAGTTTAATGTAACCGCAGATCAATGGAATTCTGTGGATTTGGATATTGATGATTTAGAAGATTTGGGTCTCAATGTGGGAAATATTTACCAAATGAAATATGTCGACCATGTTGATGCAAACAATCATCCCGTAAATGGTGATGGAAGCAAATCGTTCATCCTTGGAAATGTCTATCTCTATGGTACACCAGTGGTTGATACCGAGAAACCCGAAATGTCAAGTATTGTCGTTGCTTCCACCACTCATAGGTCTGCCACGCTGACTGTCAATGCCACTGATAATATCACTACTGGCAAATTGACCTATACAGTAAAAAACAGCAGTGACGTGGAAGTAGGTACAGGTAAAGGTGTTCAAGGTGAGGATGTTACTATCACTATCAATGGATTGACTGCATCTACCAATTATTCTGCAGGCGACTTCAAGGTAACAGCCACCGACCATGCTGGTAATGTCTCTGACCCTATGAATGTTCCTGCATTTACTACGGAAGCTGCCCCTACAGGAAAGAATTATTCTGATATTGGGGGAACTGGTTATGAAATTCTTGTGCAGGCTCGTCATTACACGAACACATATGATTATGAGCTGATTATAACTTCAGAAAATGTTATGACCGGATTTGGTAACTGTTATTGGTTCTTAAATGGAGGACCTGGAGGAACTCTTATGAATAACGCTGACAAGTCTTTTACTGATGGTGGTAAGACCATGACCGTTAGAGTGAGATCTACTACTGCTCCCAGCATGGATACTCCATTGTATATCATATTTGAACCTGGAGGAGAAAAGACCTTCAAAGAGAGTGCAGATAAAAATCCTGTATTTGATTGGGTTGAGATAGCTGGTGCAAAGGTGTATGATGTAATGGTAAACGGAGACAATGCATCTGTTATTGGTACTATTTCTGCTACCAATCTTGCAGAGTTTAAGACCGCAGTAGGTAACGGAAAACTTATTGATCTAAGAAATGCTAATATTGCTGGTGATATCGATGAACTCACCACGGATAACCCAAATGCACTCTTCCTGTATGATGACCAGGCTACCGCCGCAGCAGCAACAAAGACAAAAAATAGTGTTTATACCGCTGATGTTCGATATTATGGTGCTCCCAACGGTCTCACTTTCGTAGATGACCCTGTCTATGTTCCCCTTTGGTTTAATAACCATGCTTATGCTAATTTTGAGGCAGGAAAATCTGTATTTATTAATCGTACAATACCAGCAGGCAGTTATGCAACGACATATATGGCAGCTGGTGCTGGGTTCTCTTCCGCAACGTTGGAAACAGGACTAAAGGCTTATGAACTTACTGATGCTACTACTGGACAGTTAACCTTCACTTTAGTAGAAGGGGATATATCTGCAGGCAAGGGGTACGTGATTTATAACCCAACAGGTAGTGATCTCACTTTAACATGGCAATCCGGCAATACTAATGCATTACTGGATGGAGCTAACCAAGGAGAAGTAACTCCTATTAATAATGTACAAATTCGCGGAACAATGCAAACTATCACAACTGATGGTACCCAATGGATTCTTTATCCGACAGGAAGCGATACGGAAATCAGACCAGCAAACGGACCAAAGATTAGTCCATTACGTGCTTACTTTACTGGTGTAACCGTTGGTGGCGGTGGTGAATCACGTGGTATCTTTATTGACGGTGATGTTACCAAAATAGGTATTATTAAGGCTAATGGAACAATAGATATGAATACAGAAATATATGACCTCAATGGACGCCGTGTGCAGAATCCTACCAAGGGAATCTATATCGTAAATGGTAAGAAGGTTGTTATAAAGTAACTTGTAATTGCTAGAAAAATATGAAAAAGAAATATATAACTCCAGTGTTGGATGTAGTGAAGATGAATGCGCATGTCAGTATTTTGGCAGGAAGTACAATAAATGCGAGATCAGAGGAGATAACCGATGAAAATTACTACGCTCCATAATTTGTCGTCGACTTAATTGAACATTCATACTTTTGTTGTGGAGGCTGCGTCTCGCCCATAGGGCTGACGCAGCCTTTTTTAAATGAAAAATCCTGCTATCGTGCTACCGATGTGGCTCAAATGCAGATGTACAAAGGGCGCAAGTCGGTAGCACGATTGAAAATTTCGTGCTACAATCCTGCTACCATGCTGCTACCATGTAGTGACTCTGAATGTCGAAGAAACTACCAAGAGATTGAACAGATGCCTTCGATCGATGATGGAGATGCCTTGCGCGGGGGTAACAAGTTACTGGTGATGGGGTGTTAGTGCCTACCTTCGAGGGAGTTAGGTACGCTCTTTCAACCGTTCGGCTATAGCCAAACGACCGTGCGGCTCCAGCCAAACAACTGAATGCCTATAGCCGAAAGCAAACCGCTCAAAAAACAGTCGCTGTCTAAAATGAGTAAAGACTGGTTGTCACATCTAGACCAAGATGTTCACCACTTGGTGTACAACTCTTTTCGAACTATGGTTTAAGCGGGAAATGATATAAGGTCACTAATTCCCTCTTCGACAATCAGAGTCACTGCATGGTAGCAGGATGGTAGCACGATATTCTCAATCGTGCTACCGGCTTGCGCCCTTTATACATCGGCATTTGAGCCACATTGGTAGCACGATAGCGGGATTTTACATTTTTTCAGTTAATATGAGGGGTAATTAGCGATAAATGTCAAGTTTACACCTCTATATTCCATCCACTCTTTTCCAAATCGACGACGAGCGTAAACGTCTCATATCGAATTGGTTACATATCAAGTGTAACCAACTTTATCCACTTCTTTAGTCTCGTCAATTTTTCACCTTATATATTTATATACCTTTGCAAACGTAAACGCCTAGATGGCAACGTCCATATGGCATAATCCTTTTGACGAATATTTATTAACAATAACTAAATAGTAACATTATGAGAAAAACTTTATTACTTTTAAGTTTCCTGCTGACGTCGCTAATGACGTTTGCAGCGACGAACTTGACGTCAGGTAAGACAGTCTATCCATTAGGAGGTCTGAAGGCTTTCCTGCCAGAAGGTTCAGTGACAACGGAGAATCTTCAGAAAATCACCGTTGACGACAACACTTCCAATGTCTTCCTCTTCCCCGAGAACGGTGACAACCTGGAGTACAACAAGACGTTAGGCATTCAGGGTTTCTACATCGACTTAGGTGAGGCAAAGTCTATCGGTGCCATCCAGAGTACATGGGAAGGTGCCGACTGTGGTGCTAACATCTATGTGACCAATACAGCACCTGCTGCTGACGGCTCACTGACTGGTGAGACACTCATTGCCACCTTTACCAATGCACAGGAGTCAAAGAAAGACGCTGCTGTGGCAGTTACCAACAGTGGTCGTTACATCGTCTTTGTACCTACAGAGGCTACGAACTATGCATGGGGTGTGAAGATCCGCACTTTTGTCGCTTTAGAGAAAGAGGCTTCTGTACTGACCTCCCTCGATGTCACCCCAACAATGGTGAAAGTCGGTGAGGCAACAGCAATGACCTTTACCGCGAAAGATCAGCTTGGAGTTACGCTGACAGAGGGTGTCACCTATACTGCCACAAACGCCACACTCGTAGGTACCACACTGACTGCTACCGCCGTCGGAGACGTGAAGATTACCGCTACTTATAATGCTGTATCTGTTGATAAGATCATTCAAGCCATCGATGTTTCGGCTCCTACAACTAATCCTACAGAGCCTACAGACCTCGCGGCAAATGTCATTGCTGTCTATAGTGCGAAGTACGGCAAGGGTATCAACGAGAGCAATCCCACATGGGGTGTTGGCGGTGGTGCTCCCAATCCTCTCTACAACTCTATTGAGGAAGTCGAGATTGCCGATGCTCATAAGGTGGTTCATGTGAATGGTACTGGTTTCAACAGCCGTACCGCTGGTGGTGCAGGTGTTACCAGCGACTACACCCAGATTCATGTCGCTGTTTATCCTTTCACAGCCACAGAGGCTAAGTTCTTTGGTGATAACGCCTACGGCAAAGCTATCTCTAAGACAGGACTGGTTCCTGGTCAGTGGAATTATCTTGTGTTTGACAACACCAGCAACCAGCCCAACTATGCATTGATCGAACTCGTCGGTGAGTCTGAGTTCTACCTCGACCACTTCTATTTCGCAAAACCAGCCGTTGACGACGATGAGGCTCCCGTGCTGAATACAGCAGCCGTGAAGAGTGCTGGTATCGGCAGTGTCACCTTCACCTTGAAGGCTACTGATAACATATCTGAAAAGGTGACTTATGTCATCAATGACGGTACAAAAGACTATACGACCAAGGGTGACAATGGTGTGGAGATCACCTACACCGTTGGTGGACTTGACTTCAACAAGGCTTATACCTTTTCTATTATAGCAAAGGATGATAACGAGAATGCATCTGACGCACAGAATGTCAACGCCACAACTTTGGCTCTGACTGCCGCTCCTGCTCCTTCTCAGGACGCTGACGATGTCATCAGTCTCTACAGCAATGCTTATACAGCTGCCTCCACCTATACTTATGGTAACTGGGGACAGTCAACCACCGTTGAGGCAGAAACAGTTGGCGAAGACAACATACTAAAGCTGAGCAACTTCAACTATCTTGGTTTTGAGCTTGCCACACAACTCGACCTGAAGGATATGGAGTATGTTCATATTGACGTACTGCCCATGCAGGATATGACTGTCGGTATCACTCCTATTATGACAGGTGGTACTCCTACTGAGAAGCCAACCAGCGTCGGTGAGCTGACCCCAGGTGAGTGGAACAGCAAGGATATCAAGCTCTCTGAGTTCGGTCTTGACTTTGCCAACTCCAAGGCATTCCAACTGAAGCTTGACAAGGGTACCGGCAAAGAAATCGTTTATGTGGACAACATCTACTTCTGGAAAGAGGCAAGTGCTCCTGTAGTGGTTACCGCTATCACTGTTGAGGCTGCAAAGAAAGAGGTTGCTGTAGGCAAGACCTTGCAACTGACGGTGAAGGATCAGACAGAGGCTGTCGTTGCTGCCAGCGAGTTAGACTTCACAAGCGGTACTCCTGCTGTAGCTACTGTTGACGCTGATGGTAAGGTGACTGGTGTCGCTGAGGGTAATGTGAGGATCACCGCTTCCCTGAAGAGTGATGCTACTATCAAGAACACCATTGACCTGACAGTTGTCGCAGCTCCTGTCGGACTGGAACTGACTGCTGACGGACATACCATCCTGGTACAAGGTATCCACTATCTTGATCGCTCAGAGAACAACTGGAAACTGGTCATCACCTCTGACGACGACATGAATGGTCTGGGTGGCTCATATTGGGGTCTGAGTGGTGGAAACGAAGCCATGAACGGAAGTAATTGTACGGTCAGCGATGACAAGAAGATGATAACCGTTCTTGCCACCTCAACTACCAAACCTACAATCTATACTCCATTGTATGTGATGATACCAGGTGAGGTGAACTTTGGCAATATCGGTGCTGACGATATCACTTGGGTAGAGGAAGGTGAAGAGACTGTGAATGTCATCGTGACAGGTGATGTCGCAACAGTAACTGGTCCTGTGACCGCCACCGACGTAGCAACGATTGTTACTGACGCTGGTGCTGTCGCTACCATCGACTTCTCTGGCGCTACCATCACAGAGGCTATCACGATTACCCCAGCCAACAAGAATGCAGTAGTTGTGGTAGGTGGTACAGGACGTACTCCCGATGCAAACGGTGCGAAAGTCACTGCTTCCAACCTCGTTGTCTTCGATGGTATATACCGTCGTGCCGCTGATGGTGTTGTGATCAACCTCGTTGATGACAATGACTCACAGCCTGCTTACGACTTCGTGATCGACGCACAGCAGGATGGAATTACCTATACCCGTACTGTTGCCGCTGGTGCCTGGGCAAGCTTCAACGCTCCCGCTTCTGTGACTGTACCTGATGGTGTGGATGTTTATAAAGCAACAGACGCTGCTGCCGACGAGGTGACCTTCACCAAGCAGGCAAGTCAGGCTGTTGGTGCTAATGATCCTGTGATCCTCCACAACACGACTGGTGCTGATGTTGTCATCACAACAGAGACTGCGAAGATCGACCTGAACCTGACAGCTAATGGTGCCGGTACTACTATCGGAACTGCTGGTGTTACACAGTTCGGTACTTCTCGCGCTATCGACACCGACGGTACACAGTATGCCCTGAAGGATGGTAATCTCCATCCGTTCAACGGTGCTAAGATCGGTGCCTTCCGTGTTTACTTCACCGGTCTCTCTGGTGCTTCCGCTCGTGCAATCTTCGATGACGGTGATGTTACAGGCATCAAGGGCATCAAGAATATGGATGAGCTGATGAACGGCAAGTTCTACAACCTGCAAGGTCAGGAAGTGAAGAATCCTACCAAGGGTATCTTCATCGTGAACGGCAAGAAGGTTATTTTGAAGTAAGAAGACCCCTCCTTCCCTCCCCTGTCCAGGGGAGGAAAGAGGACTTTGTAATAAATTATAAGGATAGATTTATGAAAAAGATATATATAAAACCAGCTATTGAGGTGGTTGAGCTGAATAATCAGGCTGCGTTACTGGCAGGTAGTGGTCCCGGTGTATCTACAGATCCTATTACTGGAGGTTGGGCAGACGGCCGTGAACTCGACGATTTCAATTTCTTGCTGAACGGTGATGATCCAATGAAAATGTTGCTTCCGTAACATGTAAAGATTATAACAAAGTTGGAGGCTGTGTCGCGCTAAAGGCAGGCACAGCCTTTTTAGACTAATATTAACAAGAAACAAAAGGATTAAATGAGGAATTATTTATTAACGATCTTAACGACACTGCTCATCATCCCTTCTACGACTTATGCGCAATCGTCCATAACAGTGGGAAAGGGCAGCTATGCGGCTTACTCACCCCTGTCGAAGTCGAGGACTGCGGAGCATGGTGGTGACCAGAGTCAGTATATGCAATATCGTCAGTTGTATATCCGTGAGCAGGCAGGACAGCCTATTCCCACTAACGACTGGTGGACAGACCTGATCAATGCTGACCGTGGACGGTCTGGTAAGGAGGTGACAGGACATCTGTGGTCTTATCCGCAGTATGTACAGGGCATGAAATATGGTGTGGACATCCATTATCCGAAATACTGGGTGGATAACGGCACGGAGATGAAGGCACAGTCGAGACTAACCATCAGTGGCGGTGAGGATTTCTATGCTACCACACCGATGGCGGAGCAGTGGAGCGACTGGACAGTGTCTTTCTCGGAGGAGAGTGGTAGCCAGCAGATGCTGACGACACTTGCACACGGTGTACCCTTCACCTGGATAGAGATGGAGAACATCAGTCCTGTCATTACCGCTGTGAAGACGGATAATGATGGTGCCGACAACAAACTGACAGGTCCCGTGTCCGTCGATATCATCGACGGAACAGGTGCGGCACTCACCTCTGGCAGTCACACGCAGTTTGTGGTGCGCATCAGCAATGCCGCCACACAAGACCTCTATGGTATCTACCTGCCTGACGGTAGTACGGTGGCGATAGACGGTGGAAAGGCTACCGTCACCTTTGGTGGTGCCAAACAGTTTGTGGTGGTGGCTCTGTTACAACAGACCAGTGACCTGACGACCTACGGCACCTATGCTTATAGCAAACCGACGGACACGAAGGTGTCGTGGGACTATGTCCAGGCAAGCGGTACACTGACCACCCGCTGGCAGGTGACAGCGACAGACCTGCGTACTGGTTCGGAGACTAATAAAGTGTTGCAGGGATTCATCCCGCACCACTGGCGTAGTCCTTATGCGACATACAGTCATTCTTTCTTAGGGAATAGTTATGCCACCCCACGTGGTAAACTGAAACTTGCCGCAGGTAATGACCTGAGCATCAGCTATCAGTTCTCGGGGATGCTGCCTTGGTATGGGGTGCCCAACGACCTAACAGGTGACCATGCCTATGATGTCGCCAAGATGAGGAAGATGCTGGAGGAGTATGCCCAGAAGGGAACCTTCGGTGGTGACACCTACTGGGGTGGTAAGGGACTGACACAGATGGCTCTGTATATGTCGTTTGCCCGTGAGATGGGTGAGGAGGAACTCTTCAAACTATGTCATGACAGACTGAAAGAGGCGCTCGTCAACTGGTTGACGTATACCCCTGGGGAGGATAACTTCTTCTTTGCCTACGACCAGCGGTTCCATGGACTGATCGGCTATAACACCAGCTATGACAGTGATACCTATAACGACCATCATTTCCATTATGGGTACTATACCCTTGCCGCCGCTATGCTGGCACTGGTGGACGATGACTTCAAACAGCACTATGGGGAGATGATCAAGCTGGTGGCTCGTGACTATAATAACTACAAACGTGACGACTGGGCTTGTTTCCTGCGTATGATGGACCCATGGGCTGGTCATTGCTATGCTGGTGGTATGGGTGACGGAGCAGGTAATGGTCAGGAGTCCACCTCCGAGTCGATGCAAGGATGGGGTGGTATGTACCTGCTGGGGGTCGCCTTGGGTGACAACGAGTTACGTGACGCCGGTATCTTCGGCTGGATCTGTGAGAGCCGCGCCACTGCCGAATACTGGTTTGACCGTCACGGGGAGTCTGTTGGCGCTGACTTCCATACGACCAACAATCCCGACTATAACATCGACTATACGAAATTCAAACATAAGAAGGATGGTGTGGTGGACTATATCCAACCGTGGAGCTCTAACCTCACCAGTCATGGTATCGGATGGTGGACATGGTTCGGTGGCGATCCTGTCTTTATGCAGGGTATCCAGTGGATGCCTATCTCTCCTGCCCTCGATTACTTAAGCGAGGACAAGGCGTTTGCCGCATGGGACTATGAGCGACTGATGGCTATCAAGGAGCATAAAGGCTGGGATGGCACAGGTGGTATCGGTGACGCTGACCTGCGTGACTCTGACTGGGGTAATGTGGTACTGAGCTACCGCCAGTGGAGTGATCCTGACGATGCCGCCGCTATCTTCGACGAGGGTTGGACGAAAGGCTGGGGTACGATGACGACCAGTTTGACCAATGGTATCACCTACTTCGTCACCCATTCACACCGTACCTATGGGGATATCGTGTGGAACGTGACAGCCGACTATCCTACGGCTCGTGTATATGACAAAGGCGGGGTGAAGACGCATATCGCCTATAATCCCACTGATGCGGAGATTACCGTGAACTATAGTGACGGTACTCACCTTGTGGTGCCTGCCCGACAGATGAAAGTGGAGGGTGTCACCTCTACTGCCTATAATTATGTGTATCCTGTAGATGACACAGAGCCAGACCTGCGGGAAAGACTGGTGATGAAGAACCTTGCCTTGGGTAAGACCTGTACGGAGAGTAGTCATGAGAATGCGGGAACCCTAAAGGAAAATGCTACTGACGGTAAACTTGACACCCGTTGGAGCAGTGTGTTTCAAGACGATGAGTGGTTGCAAGTAGACCTCGGGGAAAATGCATATATATATAAGGTTCGCGTGCGATGGGAGGCAAGCTATGCCTCGGAGTATCGCATTGAACTACGTGACACGGAGAATGGTGATGCCACTTACAGTAAGACGGGTGCTGGAAAGGCGGAAGACTGGACGGAACTCGCCTTGGATGACCATGTGGGACGTTACATTCGTCTGATTGGTGTGAAACGTGGTTCTTCGTATGGCACCTCGCTCTATGAGTTGGAAGTGTATGGAAAACCTGTCTCCGCTGATGCCAATGACCTGATGGGTGTGGAGATTATCAGTGCCGATGAGGTGCTGAAACAAGGAAAGCCCACGACATTATCTATTCAGGGCTATGACTATGCGAAGAACACCAAGAGTGTCTCTGCCGTATGGAGTAGTGAGGACGGTACGTTCAGTGGTAGCAATTTCACACCATCGAAATATGGTAATGTCATGGTGAAGGCAACGGTAGAGGGCATGACTGCCAATAAGACCTTACCTGTGGAGGAGAGCCTGAAACTCACATCGATGGCTTTCGAGGTTCCTGGAATTCTTGTGAAAGGTATTCCGACAACATTCACGATTGAGGGAAAGGACCAGTTTGGCGCTCCTTATGATATGACACCCAGTTACGAGACTGGCGCCGGACTGACGATTGACGCCGAGGCGAAGACCATTACAGCGACAACGGCTGGTACGTATACTGTAAAGGCAACAGTTGGCTCAATAATGAGCGAGGCAGAGGTGATGGTTATCAACGATGCCGTGGATGCTCCTGCCAGTGTCAGCGACAAGGTGGTGATATTCGTAGGACAAGAGGAGTCGTCGATGAACTTCGACTACAACGGAGGCTCTAAGCGCACAGGTCCTTCGTTCGACCTCACTCCGACCTGCCGTGCTATCTTTGTGAAACAGTTGGGAACATGTGGATTCGGTGCCTTGGGTAATATCGACCTGGAAGGTGCTAATATGCTGCATGCCGATGTCTACCCCTTAGCGGATGCTCCTGATTTCAGTATCCATATCGAGGGTGCTCCTGGTAACAAAGAGTATGCCAAGGCATTGAAAGGAGGACAGTGGAATAGCGTCGACTTACCTATTACGAACACGACGGCTAACTGGCTGTTCTTCTCCTTCAACAATTATCAGGCTGGTACGAATGCTGCCCTGATTGCCAATGTGTATTTCTATACAGAGACAGGTGATAAGGTGTTTGTAGGTGATCCTGACTCTAAGGGTATCTCTACGGTAACCTCCTTCGGTACGGGGCTGACGGATGCTAATGTAGCACAGTTCCTGAGCGATATCGCCGCACTACCGAAGACGGTGACGGCTATCGACCTGAGTGGCATCACCCTGGGCAACACCACACCGATGACGATAGTGACAACTAATAACCCCAATGTCATCATCCTGCTGAATGGTGATGGTGGCGACGACCATGCGGCATCGGCGCAGCAGGCGAAGCTGACTAACAATAAGAACCTTGCCTATAACGCTGGCGGGTGGATACTACCATTGGAGGCAACAGGCTTCAAGGTAGAGTTTGAGGACGGCTATGCCGTACTGCCGATGAACTTTGGACGTAATACCACGTTGACCTACAATCGCACCATCTTGGCAGGAGAATATGCCTCCTGCTGTCTGCCTCGTGACATCACTGTTCCTACAGGATTGGATGTCTACGAATTGAATGAGGCAACCGATGAGGCAATCAATTTCACAAAGGTGACAACGGGTATCAAGGCTTACAAGCCTTACCTGCTGCATAATGCCACTTCATCTGCCATAGTGCTGTCCATCAATGGCACAAAAGGCAACGTGGAACTGGCTCGCGGAACAGGAGAACTGTCAACGACAGTTGGCGGGGTACGCTTTATCGGTAATTTCAAACGCTTTACCGTCAATGGCACGGAGGGATATGCCGCTTTCAAGAATACAGGCAAACTGGCATGGCTGGACAATGAGGGAGCTATCGTCGGCAGCTTCCGGGCATACCTTGCCGATGCTCCGACAGGGGCACGACTGTTGTTCGACGATGTCACCGCCATAGAACAGGTAAAGGTCGCCTCACCATGGACAGACAATTGTTATTACGACCTGAAGGGTCACCGCCTGAGTACTAACCGACCACAGCAGAAAGGTATCTACATCTATCGTGGAAAGACCGTTGTAGTAAAATAAGAATTCAAACATCTCATATAGTAATCACTATGATGAAAAGAAAAGTATATACTACACCCACAACGGAGTTGATAGAAGTTCATACCGTTCAACCATTATTGCTGATGAGTGGTACTGGTAATCCGCTATTGGGTACTGACACCATCGACTATGATGGTGTCGATGGTTCCTTTGGCGATGGTGAGGAAGTCGGCTGACGTACATTTGATGACTTCTGATAGAGAAGTGACAGTTGTTGACTGATTATTATCCCGATAAACAACCCGTTTATCGGGATAATTGTTTAGTTTACACCTCTATATTTAGTCCACTCTTTTTGATTCTCGCAAATTTCGTAAAACACTGCAAATAAACGCTTTACGTTTTTAAAGTGGTTCATATCGTCCACTTTTTCAGCCATTCCCAAATTTTCACCTTATTATTTTAAATACCTTTGCAACGGAAATCGTCCAAGGGGCGTAAAGCTATTGGATAAATCACTAACCAAATAAACAATTTATAATTAACAGTATGAAAAAAAGCAAGTTTTTATTCTTGTTGCTGTCATTTGTGATGATGTCGGCAACTGCTCTTGCCCAGAAGCATACCTATACGGGTACGGTCGTTGACGACCAGAACGAACCCGTCATCGGTGCTTCTGTCGTTCAGAAAGGTACCTCAGTTGGTACAGTGACTGACTTCGACGGTAACTTCTCTGTGACCGTCGATGAGGGTGCGACCTTAGTCGTCTCTTACATTGGTTACATTTCTCAGGAAGTGAAAGCAGCCAACAACCTGCAAATCGTCCTGAAGGCTGACAACCAGATGTTGGATGAGGTGGTAGTCGTAGGTTATGGTGTTCAGAAGAAGAGCGTCGTAACAGCCGCTATCGCTAAAGTGACCTCCGACGACTTGGGAAGTACAGCTCCAGTTCGCATGGATAATGCCTTGAAAGGTCTTGCCGCTGGTGTGAACGTTACTTCTGCCTCTGGTCAGCCTGGTGATGCTGCCCGCATTCGTGTACGTGGAACAGGTACCATTAATAACAGTGATCCTCTATACATCGTAGACGGTATGCCTATCGAGGGTGGTTTGGATTATGTCAATCCTTCCGATATCGAGTCTATCGAAGTTCTGAAGGATGCTGCTTCTGGTGCCATCTATGGTGCCCGTGCTGCTAATGGTGTCATCCTCGTTACTACCAAGAAAGGTAAGATTGGTAAGGCACAGATCAACTACAATTTCTCGTATGGTTGGCAAAGTAAATGGCGTAAGCGTGATGTGTTGGATGCCACAAACTATGCTATTCTGCAGAATGAGCAGCGTCTGAATGGCGGACAGGCTCCATTGTATGCAGATCCCTATAGCTTAGGTAAGGGAACTGATTGGCAAGATCTGGTATTCAACGATAATGCCCCTGTGCAAAATCATGAGCTCTCCGTTAGCGGTGCATCAGAAAAAGTGAACTATTATCTGTCATTGGGCTACTATGCACAAGATGGTATTGTAGGTGGTAATTTTGGACAGTCTAACTATGAACGTATGACACTTCGTAGTAACACCAATTACAATCTGTTTGACGCAAGTAAAGAGCGTAAGTTCCTCAATAAACTTGATTTGTCTGTCAATGTTTCGTATGCACGTGTAAAAAGTACTGGTATTGGTACTAACTCACAGTGGGGTTCTGTCTTGGGTTCTGCTTTAGCACTTTCACCAATTCTTACTCCGACACTGGATGATGCCGCTGCTGCCGCACAGACTGCTTCTTATACTTATAAAGACAAGAATGGTGACACACAGATGTACGATCCTCTTTATTGGAATGGTCAAGTACTGATGATTCCTGGAACCAGCTATAACGAAATCAACAACCCCATTTCATTGATGGTTCTCCCTGCAGCCAAGAACTGGAGCCATAAGTTTGTTGCAAACTTTGCAGCAGAATTGCAGTTGTTCGATGCCTTGAAATATCGTTTCTCTTATAGTGCGGATATGAGTTTCTGGGGTCAGGACAGTTCTCGTCCTCAGACCTATTATCGTTCAGGTAACAACAACGCATCTACTACTCAGGCATATTCTGATTCTGAGCGTGGTGTAGTATGGCAAATAGAGAATGTGTTATCTTACGACAAGACCATTGACAATCACCATTTCAACATCGTTCTTGGTCAAAGCGCATTTAAGAACAAAGGATATGGTCTCAATGGTTCTCGTGAATATTTGGTTAATCCTAACAAACCCTCCATTAGTTATGCACAGGGTGACTATCACCTAACATATGGTGATGATAAAATATATGATGCCGATGGAAATGAGATTGGCAGAAAAATAACAGGTGCTGTTGTAGAGCATGGTGTTGCAGGCTGGATAAATGCACCTCACACGATGTCATCCCTTTTCTTCCGTGGCAGCTATGACTACGATGAGCGATATATGGCACAGTTTACCATCCGACGTGACGGTAGCTCCCGCTTCGGTTCCAATCATAAATACGGTACTTTCCCATCATTCTCTTTGGGTTGGAATATTACCAATGAACCTTACTTAAAGAATGTTCGTCCCTCATGGTTAACCAAAGCCAAAGTACGCTTCTCATGGGGTAAGAATGGTAACGATAACATTGGTGATTTCCGCTACACGGTAGGTACGGCAGGTGGTAACAACGCTTATTTTGGCAATCCTGTAACCTTGGCACAAGGAACAAAAGCCAACGGACTGCCTAATCCTGACCTGAAGTGGGAGGAGAGTGAGCAGACTGACTTGGGTATTGACTTAGGTTTCTTCAATAATGCATTGACTCTCTCTGTCGACTATTTCGTAAAGAAGACCAATGGCATGCTGATGACAATGAATATTCCTTCATACGTTGGTGAGGCAAAGCCTATTGGTAACGTAGGTGACATGAAGAACTCGGGTGTTGAGTTTGAGCTTGGTTATAAGTTCAATATTGCCGATGCACATTTTGCGATTAAGGGTAATGCATCTTACCTGAAGAACGAGCTGGTAGAATATGGTAATGAGACAGGTTTCGCTGACTTAGATTCTTTTCAGGGTGTCGGTACTATCACACGTGCCATGAATGGTAAGCCATTCCCTTACTTCTATGGTTACAAAACAGCTGGTATCTTCCAGACATGGAATGATGTCAATTCTTATATCAATGCTGACGGTGGTCTTATCCAGCCCAATGCAAAACCTGGTGACGTTCGCTTTGTAGATGTTGACGGAAATGGTTCTATCACAGCTGATGACCGTACCGATATCGGTAATGGTACTCCTGACTGGACCTTTGGTTTTAAATTTGACGCTGAATGGCGTGGTATTGACTTCAGTATGTTCTGGCAAGGTGTTAGCGGTGCAGACGTATTTGACGCAACCCATCGTGTAGATATCTCTTCTGTCAACTATCCCACATGGATGCTGGAACGTTGGACAGGTGCTGAGACCAGCAACCGCGTTCCCCGTCTTGATGCAACAGCTACACAGAACTGGGAGTCTTCTGACTTATATGTCTTTGACGGTAGCTATTTCCGATTGAAGAATATCCAATTGGGCTATACACTTCCTCGCCATCTGACAAAACGTATTGCTATCGAGCGTCTCCGTTTCTATGTGGCAGCAGAGAATCTTTTAACATTTACCAAGTATCATGGTTTCGATCCTGAAATTTCTTCTGGTGGTACTTCTCTTGGTGTTGACTATGGTGTCTATCCACAGGCTCGTACATGGACTATCGGTTTCAATGTTTCATTCTAATAAATAAAAACGTAATCAATATGAAACTTAAAAATATTTTAATCATTGGGGTTGCAGGTATTTTATCAGTATCCCTCTCTGGTTGCTCTGATAGCTTCCTTGAGGTTGAGAATCCTAGCTCTGACGACCTGAAAGAGTATTTCTCCAACGATGCCCATATCAAAGAGGCATTAGTGGCTGTTTATGATCCTTTGCATTGGCCAGATTGGAATGGTGCATACAATCCTCTGAATATTGTTTCGGATATTCTTGCCGACCAAATTAATGTGGGTGGCGGTAGTTCCTCAGATATGATGAACTGGCAGTTGCTTTCCAACTATAATGGTAATTCCAACCAGACACTGAGTGGTCTCTGGACAGCAGAGTATAGTGGTGTGAAGCGCGCCAACGACCTGATTTCTTATATAGATGCTCTGAATCTTGAGAATACGGATATTACCGAAGCAAATGCCATATACTATAAGACACAGGCTCGTGTGCTTCGTGCTTATTACTACCTGAATCTTTGGAAATTCTGGGGATATATCGTATATTATACAGAGAATCTGACAGGTAACTACCTCGGCGAGCAATATGAGCCATCAGAGATTTATGAAAAAGTGATCACAGACCTGGAAGATGCCATTAATTTGAATGTGTTACCGATGCGTGAGTTGGAGGCTCGTGCCGGCTATGTCACTAAGGCTTTCGCAGAGATGATCTATGCTGATTTTGTGTTGTATCAGAAAGATTCAAGCCGCTATTCAAAAGCACTTAACTATATGAAAGATATTATAAATTCTGGAAAATACGATTTGAATCCTAATTATGCTGCAATTTGGACTGAGTCTGGTGAATGGGGAGTTGAGAGTATCTACGAAGTTAACTATAATGATGACAACCACCAGCGCGGTTGGAGCAACACAATGGCTGTAGGTGGTACGGTACTTCCTCGTCTGATTGGACCTCGTGGCTGGACTTCTGGTGTGGATGGCGTTGACAATGGATGGAGTTTTGCCCCTGTTCGTCAAGAAACTTATGACATGTACAGTGCTGTCGACACACGCCGTGATGCGACTTGCTATAATGCAGATGCAGTAGCAGCAGCCAATGGTATTGAGTATGAACATGCTTGGCAGCATACAGGTTTCTTCCTGAACAAATATCTACCTCGTGTCGAGAACGTGAAAGACGCTGGTTGGGATCAAGACCTTAACTTCAATAACAATCTGCGTGTCTATCGCTTTGCGGAAACACTGTTGAATGCAGCGGAATTATTAGTTCTCACTGGAGGTGATAATGGCGAGGCTGCACGCTATGTATCTCGTGTCCGTCTGCGTGCCGGACTAGGTGATGTGTCTACTACCACACAAGACAATATCCTTGAGGAGCGTCGCCTGGAATTCGTGGGCGAGGGTAAACGTTACTTTGACCTTGTACGTACAGGGAAAGCGGCTTCTGTATTAGTTGCAGGCTCTGTTGCGAATCGCACAAACAACTGGTCTGAGAACCGTAAGTATGTGCCCATTGAGCAAGGCGAGTTGAGTGCCGACCCCAATTTGAAACAAGTTCCTGGATATTAATAGTATAAACATTAAATAAGAATTCGTTATGAACAAAATATTCAAGTATATCAGTTCTTCACTGATGGTTCTTGGTGTACTGGCTTTTACAGCTTGCTCGCCAGACGATTATAGTGGCGCTAACTCAAATGGTATACCTAATGTAACAGATTATTCTGATAATTTCACGATATCTGTTAATCAGGAGACTAATGTAGCGACCTTTAGCTTCACTGGGGCTGCTGGTGTGCAGCCAGTATGGATTGTCAACGGTGATACCTATTCAACAGATTTCACAACCTCAAAGTATTATCGTAAAGCTGGTGAATATACTGTAGAGTGTAAGATTATGAATGCTAATGGAATCAGTGATGGTTCTATTATCAAATCGTTCACGGTTGATCACACCATTATGAATGGTTTTGCCGGCTTTAAGGTTGATTTCGAGCATAATATAATGAAGGATGCTTCTTTCTCTCTTAACCGTTTCTGGTATGCACCAGGTTGGAGTCAGATTGCCGACCCTGGATACTCTATTGGCTCTGGTGAGATTACTATTAACACACCAGTTGCCACAACAGACCAGTGGCAAGCACAGTGTTTCTTCAATGTTGATGGTATTGAACCTATTAAAGCTGGTACAAATTATGATGGTTCTGTAATCTTTACCTCAACAGCGGATCATCCTCACGTGACTTTGAAGATCTGCTCTGCTGCTGATGAGAATAATACTCTGTTCTATAAGGATGGTATTGCTTTACAGGCAGATGAGCCCCTGTGTGTATGGTTCAGCGATGTTCCGGCAAATCAGGACATATCCGATCTAATGTATATCTTCGACCTTGGTGGCAACGCGGACAATTCTAGTATTGTGATTGAGAGCTTCGTGATTAAAGATCACGCCTACGATGATGGAACGGTACTTCCAAAACCTGCCGAGGCTGTATTTGAGTACAACAATCCCGCAAACATTTGGCTGACAATTGATAACGAACAGGCTTATACGATGTCGTACTACTATGCACCAGGTTGGGCTCAAATAGCAGATCCTGAGCTGATTTATCAAGGGGATGGCAACTATAGCGTAACCCTTCCTTCTGCAACATGGGAACGTTGGCAGGCTCAAGTTACGATGGTAACTAATGGATTGGCAGTTAAGGCGGGTGTTGATTATGACTTTAGTGTAACCATTGAGTCTAATAATGCTGTCACAGCTACGGCTAAATTTACTCAGTCGGATAATGACAACAACTTCCTACCAGGAACTGATGGCACATTTAACATTGACGCTGATGGGTCTTATACATTCCAAGTAGCAAAAGCGCAGTTCGCATCTGACGCTGATGCCGTAAAACTGGTATTTGACTTTGGCGGTAATCCTGACAACACACAGATCAAGATTAGTCAAATCATTTTCCAACAGCATAGAGAATAATATTTATTTTATATTAGGGGAAGTCTGCTAAATTATATAGCAGACTCCCCCTATATTCTAACATATGATTGTGATGAGGAACTCTTTATATATTGTATGTTGTATCTGTATGCGCTTACTATTATTAATTATTGAATGCAAAGTTTTATAAAATTTTAATTTATGTATAGGGTTAATAAATTGCTATTTGGAGGGTTGGCTTTTCTTGCATTCTTTACTTGTTCATGTGAAGATGATAGATTCTTGATTTGTCATCAGGCTCATATCAACTGAGAAGCAGTTATTCTCAGTGTGGTGAGCAAGGAGGGTCTACTGGGTTGCATGGCAGTATAATAACTTATGTGGAATATGAAGAATAGAAGATTGTAAAACAATGAATGAAAGAATAAAGTACTGTTTGTACAGCATGATGCTGCTGATGGCTACCATGCTGGTAGCCTGTGGCGGTGACGATGCATCAGATGGAGGAGGAGGCTCAGGTAGTTCAACGACAATTACCGTCTCCCAAAGTGATATTGCTGTCACTGCAACAGGGGGAACTTTCACCGTCAATGTAACGTGTACAGGACGGGAATGGTCAGCCTATTCTGATAACGAATGGCTGAAAGTCACTGTCGAAGGCTCCACCTCACAGACTGGCAGTATCACACTGACGGCCTCAGCCAATAAAGGAGCCGCTCGCACAGCAATCGTCACAGTCAAATCGGGTACTGCCCGCAAGATGATAACTGTGACGCAGAGTGAGAGTCTGCAAGTGTCAGCCCAGGAAGTGTATTCTGCATCTGTTGGTGAGTCCATCACTGTGGAGATTTCCTGTGGAGGAAACTGGACGGCAACGACTGATGTTGACTGGCTGAGCACACAGCAGAACGGGAAGATACTCACGATTACAACAGCTGCCAATGACGCCAAGGCATCACGCACTGGTAAGGTGACGGTGACTGCCGATGGTGAGACAGCCGTGATCACCGTTACTCAAGAGTCTGCTGAAGACCGTGACATCGTAACCCCTGATGGCTATCGCCTGGTATGGCATGATGAGTTCAATGAGGGTGACCAATTGAACAGCAGTTACTGGGAATGGGAGAACTGGGAACGTGGTAATGTAAATAATGAACAGCAATACTATCGTCCCGGTACGCAGACCATCGATGGCAAGCATACAACAGAGTTGGTTGACGGACGTCTCGTCATCAACTGCTTCAAGGCAAATGACGGTAAGATATACTCTGGTCGTGTCAATGCTAAGAATGGTGGCAACGGCTGGCAGTATGGCTATTTCGAGGCACGTATCCTGTTACCGAAAGGTAAGGGTACATGGCCTGCTTACTGGATGATGCCTATCTCCGTAGACTGGGCTACCGAAGGATGGCCTAAGTGTGGTGAGATTGACATCATGGAGGAAGTGGGCGTAGACGCTAATGTCGTATCATCAAGTCTGCATTCCGAGGGGCATAACCATACCAACAACACTCAGATAACTGCGGCTCGTAATATCGGTACCGCAGAGAGTGAATATCATGTCTATGCCCTGGAGTGGACAACTGACTATATCAAGACATACGTGGATGGTCAGTTACTCCTCTCCTATAATAGTGACCATACCATACGCAACTTCCCTTATGACAAGCCCTTCCACCTGATTCTCAATCTTGCATGGGGTGGCGACTGGGGTGGTTATGCAGGTACCGACGAGTCGGCACTGCCTGTACAGATGAAAATAGATTATGTTCGTGTATTTCAAAAGAAATAGATAATAAGATGCGAATCAACCGATTCCTTATATCCGTCGCCTTTATGCTTGCGGTCACCGGACTGCAAGCTAAGGGCGATTTCGTACAAATAGATGGCAAAAATTTGGTGAAGCCCAATGGTGAGAGATTGTATATTCAGGGTACGAATTTGGGTAACTGGCTGAATCCAGAAGGGTATATGTTCGGGTTCAGCCGTACTAACTCGGCATGGATGATTGACCTGATGATGAAGGAGATGGTAGGACCTGACGCCACTGCCTCTTTCTGGCAGTCGTTCCGTCAGAACTATATCACGAAAAAAGATATTGAATTCATTGCCAGACAGGGTGCCAATACTATCCGACTGCCTTTTAACTATAAATTATTTACCGATGAGTACTACATGGGCGAGACAACAGGAAAGGACGCTTTCGGATTGATCGACCATGTAGTGGACTGGTGTCGCGAGACAGGATTATACCTTATTCTCGACATGCATGACTGTCCAGGAGGACAGACAGGAGACAATATCGACGACGGCTACGGCTATCCCTGGCTCTTCGAAAGTGAGAAAGCACAACAGCTCTTTTGTCAGATATGGCAACAGATAGCCTTTCATTACAAGGATGAGCCCGTCGTTCTCGGCTATGAGCTGATGAACGAGCCCATTGCCCACTTCTTTGAAAACAAAGATTCGCTGAACCTATTACTGGAACCGCTCTATAAACGTGCTGTCAATGCCATCCGGCAGGTGGACACCCACCATATTATATTATTAGGGGGAGCCCGTTGGAACTCTGATTTCTTCATGTTTACCGACTGGACCTTTGATGACAAGATCATGTACACCTGTCATCGCTATGGTGGTCCCGCTACCGCTGAAGCCATCAAAGACTATATCGATTTCCGTGACAAAACAGGGCTGCCGATGTATATGGGTGAGATAGGACATAACACGGACGAATGGCAGTCGCAGTTCGTCCAGGTGATGAAAGACAACAATATAGGCTATACCTTCTGGCCTTACAAGAAGGTGGACAGCTCCTGCATGATGGGCTTCGATCGCCCAGAAGGATGGGACAGTGTCGTTGTGAAATACAGTGAGACATCCCGTAATACATATAAAGAATGGCGCGAGGCACGTCCCAATCAACAGCAAGCTCATCGCCTACTGATGCAATATGCGGAGAATGCTAAATTCGAGAACTGTAAACCGCAGAAAGGCTATATTAAGTCGATGGGGTTGAAAAGTGGAAATTGAATAGTGATGACTATAAACTATAAATGATTATGAAGAATAGAACCTTGATATTATCGATGATCGTTCTGAGTATAGTTGGTACGGTAAGAGCGCAAGTCTTGCCAACTTATTTAGATGAGACAAAAGATATAGAGGAAAGGATTGAGGATGCCCTGAGCAGGATGACCCTTGACGAGAAGATTGCCGTCATTCATGCACAATCAAAATTCTCCTCACCGGGTGTGAAACGACTGGGATTTCCTGATTTCTGGACAGACGACGGACCTCATGGAGTACGCCCCGACGTGTTATGGGATGAGTGGGAGCAGGCTGGACAGACGAACGACTCATGTGTCGCCTTCCCCGCATTGACATGTCTTGCCGCAACATGGAATCCACAAATGTCAAGACTCTATGGTGAGAGTCTTGCCGAGGAAGCACTCTACCGTGGAAAGAACATGATACTTGGACCTGGGGTAAATATCTACCGCACTCCGCTGAACGGTCGTAACTTTGAATATATGGGTGAGGATCCGTTCCTGGCGTCCCGCATGGTGGTACCTTATATTCAGGGCATGCAGTCAAAGGGTGTTGCAGCCTGTGTGAAACACTATGCCCTGAACAACGACGAGGAGTACCGCTTCAACGTGAATGTCAAAGTGAGTGACCGTGCTTTGCATGAAATATACCTTCCTGCCTTCAAGGCTGCGGTAAAGGAAGGTGGCACATGGGGTATCATGGGTGCCTATAATCTCTATAAGAACCAACACAATTGCCATAATCATATTCTCCTGAACAAGATTCTAAAAGAAGACTGGAGCTACAACGGTGTCGTCGTCAGTGACTGGGGAGGTACACACGATACCGAACAGGCTATCAAAAACGGACTGGACATGGAGTTCGGTTCATGGACCAACGGACTGACGGATGGGGCTTCGAATGCTTACGACAGCTACTTCCTGGCTCAACCTTACAAGAAACTGATTCAGGAAGGACGATACACGACCAAGGAACTGGATGAGAAGGTACGCAGAGTGCTCCGACTTTTCTATCGCACTACGATGAACCGTCAGAAGCCTATAGGGTTCCTCTGTTCTGAATCACACTACAATGCAGCACTGAAAATAGCCGAAGAGGGTATCGTGCTACTGAAAAACGACCATAACATCTTGCCGATTCCCGCAGATGCCCGTATCTTGGTGGTAGGTGAGAATGCTATTAAGATGATGACGGTAGGAGGCGGTTCCTCTTCACTGAAGGTTCAACGTGAGATACTGCCCCTAGATGGTATGCGTAAGCGTTTCCCAATTGTTGACTATGCCCGTGGTTATGTCGGTGATACCATTCAGAGCTATAATGGGGTGAAGGTGGGGCGTTCTCTCTATGACCTGCGTTCTCGGGAAACACTGATTGCCGAGGCTGTAGAGAAAGCCAAAGAGGTTGACTATGTAGTGATTTTCGGTGGACTGAACAAATCGGACTATCAGGACTGTGAGGGACATGACCGTAAAGACTATGCATTACCTTACGGTCAAAACGAGCTCATTGAGGCTGTTGCGAAGGTGAATCCTCGTCTGATCTATGTGAATATCTCTGGTAATGGCGTGGAAATGCCCTGGCTGAAAAAGGTTCCTGCCGTCGTGCAGGGCTGGTTTATCGGATCGGAAAGTGGTGAGGCACTCGCCCGTATTCTGAGCGGTGATGTGAACCCCAGTGGAAGACTGCCCTTCACTTGGTATCAGCAGTTGAATGACTGTGGTGCCCATGCACTGAACACTTATCCCGGTACATGGCGAGAGAATGAACATATCATTGATGAGGAATACAAGGAGGGCATCTACGTAGGCTATCGATGGACAGACAAACAGAAAATAAAACCTCTCTTTGCCTTCGGACATGGATTAAGCTACACCTCTTTTAATATAGGGAGACCCGTAGCATCAGCAAATGAAATCACAAAAGACGAACAATGGTCTGTTGTGATTCCTGTTACCAATACGGGACGGACAGCGGGTGCCGAGGTCATACAACTCTATATCAATGATACGAAATGCTCTGTTGACCGACCCGTGAAAGAGCTGAAGGCTTTCCAGAAAGTGTTCCTCCAGCCAGGCGAGACCCGTGAGGTAACATTGACCATCGGCATCGACGCACTATCGTTTTATGATGAGACGACCCGACTATGGAAGGCTGAGGCTGGTGAGTTTAACGCCCTCATCGGCACGGCATCGGATAAAATAACACAGCAACTTACATTAAAACTGAAAGACTAAGGAAATCATGAAGAAAGTAATGCTGGTTCTGTCCGTTTTATTCTTGACGCTCTCAGGCTTTGCCCAAGGGAAGATAGAAGTTGTCTGCGACTCTCTGGGAAGCCGGTTGACGATTGACGGCAAGCCTTTTTTTCTGAAAGGAATGAACTGGGATTACTATCCAATAGGCACCAACTATACCTATAGTCTGTGGGAGAAGCCTGACGACATCATCAAAGCCGCCCTGAATAGCGAGATGACACTTCTGAAAAAAATGGGTGTGAATGTCATCAGACAATATAACACTATCCCACCCCGCTGGATACAATATATCTACGAGACGTATGGCATCTATACGATGATTAACCATTCTTTCGGACGCTACGGGATGACTATCCATGGAACGTGGTATGGCAATACGGACTATTGCAAGGAAGATGTGAAGGAACAGCTGCTACAAGAGGTAGATAACTTTGTAAAAACCTATCAGGGGACCCCTGGTGTGCTGATGTATCTGTTAGGCAACGAGAACAATTACGGGTTGTTTTGGTCTGGTGCAGAATCAGAGGACCTTCCTATAGGGGAGAATATTCATGATAGAAGGGCAAGGTGTTTGTATGAGCTGTTGAATGAGGCAACGTTGAGAATCAAGGCTGTCGACACCTCCATTCCTGTAGCTATCTGTAATGGCGACTTACAGTTCATCGATATTATTGCTGATGTGTGCAAAGACATTGATGTACTGGGAGTAAACAGTTATCGTGGTGATTCCTTTGATATATTGTTCAATGACGTGAAAGAAAAACTCAAGAAGCCAGTGCTCCTCACGGAGTTTGGAGCTGATGCCTATAACGCCGTCACCCTTCAGGAAGCTCAGCAGGAACAGGCAGAGATTCTTCTGAACAACTGGCAGGAAATATACCTCAATGCCTCCGGCATGGGTGAGAATGATAATTGTATAGGAGGTTTTACATTCCAGTTCAGTGACGGCTGGTGGAAGTATGGGCAGACCACCCATCTGGATATCCACGACAACCATGCCTCATGGAAGAACGGAGGGTATAAGTTTGACTATGTTCCCAACGAGAATAACATGAACGAGGAGTGGTTTGGCATCTGTGCCAAGGGACAGCCTGACGACAAAGGGCTCTATGAACTGATTCCCCGCAAGGCATACGAGGCTCTTCACAGCATTCATGGTATCGACCCTTACCAATCGACTCCGACAGCCATCGTACAGTATTTTGACATCGTTAGAGATCAAATCAAGGAATAAATAAAAATATAGAAGATGATGAAAAATGAAAAGAAAGCATTAGAGGAGTTCTTCCAGATTCAGCATGTGGATGAGATGGAACCATTCTTTATGAATATAGTGAGTGGTACCGATCTGTGGACTTTTATGTCAAGTAACGGTGGTATCACAGCAGGCCGTCGCAGTGCTGACTGGGCTCTCTTCCCTTATGAGACCGATGACAGAGTGACAGCATCTGCTGAGAATACAGGTAGTAAAACCCTTATTCGCCGCAATGGGTATCATCATTGCTGGGAACCTTTTTCCATCCGGAGCGAAGCACAGTTCAATATTGTCAGAAACCTGTATAAGAACCGTATCGGTAATAGCGTCATCTTCGAGGAAATCAATAATGACTGGCAACTCGCTTTCCGCTGGCAATGGACACCAGGTGATCGCTTCGGTTTCCAGCGTAAGGCAACCCTGACAAACCTAGGGACAGAGACTGTTAGTCTAGAGGTATTGGACGGACTACAGAATATCATGCCCTGTGGAGTACCCAGTGGATTACAGCAAGCCTCCAGTAATCTGGTAAATGCCTATAAGGAAACACAATTAGAGCCACAGACAGGTATGGGTATGTTTAGCTTGAGCGCTATCATCATTGACAGAGCAGAACCCAGTGAGGCATTGCGTTGTAATGTGGCTTGGCAGGTGGGACTGGACAATCCCACACACTTGCTCTCTTCAGCACAGGTACCTGCCTTCCGAAAAGGACTTCCCTTGAAAGAAGAGACCTTAGTGAAAGGTGAATGTGGCGCCTATCTGCTAGGAACCTCCATGACCCTGCAGGCAGAGGAGAAAAAAACATGGACGATTATAGCTGATGTGATGAAAGACCAGACTGAGGTAGTAGCCCTCAGGGAAATGCAGAAACATATATCGATGCAAACTGCTTTAGACGAAGACTTGAAGAATGCTACAGCACTGTTGGTACAATTAGTGGCACAGGCAGATGGTATACAAACTACTTCCGACAAGGCTCGTACAGCACGCCATTTCTCCAATACAATGTTCAATATCATGCGTGGTGGAATACCTATGGACACTCCTACCCCGGAGAATCCTCTGCCATTAGGCTTTAGTCGTAGACATGGTGACCCTACTCGTCCTTGGAATAAGTTTAATATCAACACAACTGATCCAGTGACGGGAAAACCTGTATTGGACTACGAAGGAAACTGGCGTGATCTCTTCCAGAACTGGGAAGCGCTTGCCGTATCATATCCGACACTGCTGAAACCCATGACGGATAAGTTCCTCAGTTGTTCAACAGCTGATGGTTACAATCCCTATCGCGTCACTAAAGCAGGATTCGACTGGGAGACAGTGGATCCGTCAGACCCTTGGTCGTATATCGGCTATTGGGGTGACCACCAGATCATCTATCTGTTGAGACTGATGGAGGCAGAGGAGGCCCATACACCTGGAGAAATCGCTGCCCGTCTGGATATCCCTGCCTATCCCTTTGCCAATGTTCCCTATCGTATCAAGACGTATCATGAGATCCTGCTAAACCCCAAAGATACCATCCGTTTCGATGCATCACTAAACAACCAGATTAAGAAAGAGATGGCAGTGAAGGGGATAGATGCGGCACTGCTGAAAGGAACTGATGGCAAGACCATCAAAGTATCACTTTTGGAGAAACTACTAGTGTCACTATTAGCTAAACTCTCTAACTTCATCCCTGATGGTGGTATCTGGATGAATACACAACGTCCCGAATGGAATGATGCTAATAATGCTTTGGTAGGCGGTGGACTGTCGGTAGTGACATTGTGCTATCTACACCGTGCTCTGGTATTCTATAGAAATATTGTAGCTGCCTCACCGACAGCAACGTTTACTCTCTCTCGGGAAGTAAGTACATGGATGGACTGCACAAAGGATGCCCTTGCACTGACATCCACACAGGAAGTCATGAATGCCTTGGGTGAAGCTGCCACCACTTATAGGCAGAAGATATATACCCAGTCGTTCTGTGAGGGCAACATACAGGTACAACGTGAGGACGTGCTGTCATTCCTAACAGCAGCACTGATTCCTGTGGAGCGTAGTATTCGTGCCAATCGCAGAGATGACGGTCTATACCATTCTTATAATATTCTAGAACTGTCAAAGGGACGCTTTGCCGGCATTCGCACTCTCCCAGAAATGCTGGAGGGACAGGTAGCTGTGCTCAGCTCTGGGGTCCTCTCACCCAAGGAAGCGCTCGCCGTACTGGATACACTTCGCACCAGTCGTCTCTATCGAGAAGACCAGCAGAGTTACATGCTCTATCCCAATAAGGAATTACCTGGCTTCTTAGAGAAAAACTGTCTACCAGGAGATGCCCTTGACCGTTCTGCCTTGCTGAAGAAAATGATCAAAGAGGGTGACAAGCGTCTAGTCAGTCAGGATGTATGTGGAAAACTGCACTTCAACGGAACGTTCCGCAATGCCGCAGACTTAGCCATAGCGATGAAGAACATCGATGTGACGGAAGACGAACAGAATGTCCTACTAGATTTGTTTGAAGAGACCTTCGATCACAAGGCTTTTACTGGTAGAAGTGGTACCTTCTACGCCTATGAGGGATTGGGTAGCATCTATTGGCACATGGTATCGAAACTAGTGGTGGCTACACAAGAGTGTTATTTCCAGGCATTGGATAGCAATGCGCCAGAGACAGAAGCATTAGCCAAACACTATCATGCCATTTTGGAAGGAACAGGTATTCACAAGGACGCACGCCAGTATGGAGCATTTTCGACAGATGCTTATTCGCATACCCCCTGGGGCAAAGGCGTACGTCAACCAGGAATGACAGGACAGGTAAAAGAAGATATCCTCACTCGCTTCGGTGAACTGGGTGTAAGGATAAAAGACGGAAAAGTGACCTTCTCCCCCACTCTTCTTCGGGATGATGAGTATCTGCCTGACGGCACACTCACATTCTCCTATTGTGGAGCACAGATTACCTATCATCGTGGCAAGGGAGAAGGTATCACCTTGTCAAAAGCAGACAGCGCCCGTCTGTTTGCACGCCAGATGACAGAATTAGAAATCAATGTATAACTAAAAACACAAACATCATGAAGACTAAAGCGTTGTTAATGATAGCAATGGCATTACAAGCATGTTCCCAGAAAGAGAGTATCACAGTCTGGGAGACCTCTTCTGAAGGAGACAAATTGGTACAAAAAACCGAGTTTGCTTTCATGGAGAAAAAAGTCGCTATCGAAGTAAACAGTAGTGAAGAGCGACAGACACTCGTTGGTATTGGTGGTTCCTTCACAGAGGCAACCTCCTCGTTGTTGGCACGAATGAGTAAAGAGAAGCGTCAGGAAATCATTGATGCTTACTTTGGAGAAGACGGTGCCCGTTACTCACTCACCCGTACCCATATCGGATCTTGTGATTTCTCGAAGGGCAACTATTGCTATGACGAAGTGAAGGGTGACACCTTATTAAAGAACTTCAGCATTAAACATGACGAGGAGACATTACTGCCACTGATTAAGGATGCCCAGGCTGCCTCCCGTGATGGTTTCAAGATAGTGGCATCACCTTGGTCTGCTCCTTTCTGGATGAAGGACAATCAGAATTATGTGGGTGGCGCTTTGCTGCCTGAGTGCCAACAGGTATATGCTAATTATCTGGTAAAATATTTAGAGGCTTACAAGGCTCAAGGCGTAGACATTTGGGGTATCACTCCCGTGAACGAACCATATGGAAATAATAATAATTGGGAAAGTATGTACTTTGACCCGAAATATGAAGCCGCCTTTGTACGTGACTACATGGGACCCACCTTTGAAAAAGCAGGATTTGGTGATGTCCAGATATTAGGATACGACCAGAACCGTGCTGGTATTCCACAATGGGTGGATGCCATGTATACTGACGAGGCTACTGCAAAATATTTCGGTGGAATCGCCGTCCACTGGTATGAGAGTACCGTTGAGTGGCAACCTGACATGTTGAACCTTGCCCATGATAAAGCACCTCAGAAGCATATCATTGAGACAGAAGGGTGTTGTGATGCGGAGATACCTATCTGGAAAGACGATGCCTGGTACTGGAAGTGTGAGGGTACGGACTGGGGATGGGACTGGGCACCTGATGACCAGAAACATCTGCATCCAAAATATGTACCTGTATTCCGCTATGCCCGTGACCTCATCGGTTGCCTTAACAACTGGGTAGACGGTTGGATAGACTGGAACATGGTGCTGGATCGTCAAGGTGGACCTAACTGGGCTAAGAACTGGTGTCTGGCTCCAGTTATCGTCGATCCCGAAGTTGATGAGGTGTATTTCACCCCGATGTACTACGCACTCGCCCACTTTAGCCGTTTCCTTCGTCCTGGTGCAAAAGTACTAAGTGTTAAATGTGAAAGCAAAGAAGTGATGGCTACTGCCGTCCGTAATCCTGACAAGACACTGGCTATTGTGGTGATTAATCAAGGACAATCACCTATTGGTCTCGACCTTACCATAGATGGTAAGCACTATGATCTGTCTATTGCTAAAGAAGCTATTCAAACCATTACATTGCCATGAAACAGACCACTATCACCTCTACAGGCAGACTGAGCTTTGGTCAGAAACTCGCCTACGGCTCAGGAAGCCTTACCAATAACCTGCTGCCCGCCGCATTGGGTGTGTTTATGTACTTCCTCGTCACAGGATTTGGAATGGATCCATTCTTGGCAGGTTTATTAGGTGGAATCCCGCGTTTCTTTGACGCGCTAACCGACCCTATCATGGGCTATATCTCTGATAATAGTCGTACAGGATGGGGACGTCGTCGTCCGTATATTTTCGTCGGCGCCATTGTTACTGGTATTCTCTTTATCCTGCTATGGCAGATGAGTCCTGAAAACGGTCAGACATTTAATTTCTGGTACTTTCTGGTCATGTCTCTCTTGTATATTACGGGAAACACCATCTTCAGTACTCCGTTCATCGGACTGGGTTACGAAATGTCAGACGACTACAACGAGCGTACCCGTCTGATGGGTATCACAAATATCATCGGTCAGACAGCATGGATGATAGTACCTTGGTTTTGGGCTTTAATCTCTAACCCCGACTATATCTTTGCCACACAGGTGGAAGGTGTTCGCAAATTATCTATTGCCGTTGGCGCATTGTGTATTCTCACAGGAATCATGCCAGCCATCTTCTGTAAGGAGCCGCCACTTTCCGAGGATGCCAAGAACCGTCAAGGCATCACTATGTCTGGAATGTGGAACGTTATGAAAGATATCTTCAAGAATCTGGGAGAGGTGTTTAGTAACAGACCATTCCTACGGCTGTGCGTTGCTACTTTTCTGGTATACAACGGTTTTCAGATTGTGGCTGCCTTCAGTAACTATATTATTGTATATTATATGTTCAATGGTGACTATTCACTTGCCAACAACTGGCTTACCTGGTCATGGGTACCTACACTGTTCCGTTCGGCATCTGCTTGGTTTGCCACTGTAAATGCCCTTATCACCGCCTTCCTGGTAATTCCTATTGTCACTTGGATGGCTGCTAAATATGGAAAGAAACAGGCTTTTGTCATTTCCACAGTACTCTCTATCGTTGGATATATCATGAAATGGTGGGGATTCAGTCCTGAGAATCCCTGGTTGATGTTCCTGCCATTACCTCTCATGTCGTTCGGTATGGGTGGATTGTTCACACTTATGATGAGTATGACAGCCGATGTATGTGATTTGGATGAGCTTCATAACGGACTACCCCGAAAAGAGAGTCAGTTTGGGGCTATCTACTGGTGGATGGTGAAGATGGGACAGTCCTTGGCACTGGTACTGAGTGGAGCGATTCTCAAATGGGTGGCTTTCGACCAGAATGCAGCTATCCAGACCCCAGAGACACTTACTAATTTGCGACTGGCTGATATTATTGTTCCTGCCGGATCAGCATTCATTGCTATCTTTGTAATGATAGGTTATAACCTGACAGAAGACAGGATGAATGACATCAAGGAGAAACTAAAAATCAAGAGAAGTCAGCAACAATAAATAGGTTATTCTTCAGCAGATTCACAAAAAAAAGAGTCTGCTGAAGAATTTCATACGAAAAATAACGATTATATGGCGTTTTTTAGCTATATTTGTCCCCAAAATAAAGCGGGCTTATGCGATTATTGGCGTTTTTATTTTATTTATTAACCTCCGTTTCGGTCCTGGGGCAATCACCAAATCAAGGGGCTTTATTACAGGAGATTGACAGGGAAATTGACCGTTTCCCAGTTTATGTAGCACAGCATGAAGGGCTCATCAAAGAAGCCCGCAAACGCTTAAATGCGGCAGAGCGTCCAGCCGTCAAATATGAGGATGCATTACAGCTTTACGAATTATATAAAGCTTTTGTCAGTGACTCCGCCATCTTCTTTTTGTCTGAGGCTATCAAATATGCGGATTTGGTAGGTAATCCCTCTGAGACAGCTCGTTGCCGTTGTCTGATGGCAATACGCTGTACCAATGTCGGCATGTATGATGAAGCCCAAATCATATTGGACAGCATCAATATAGAAGGACTCGACAAGGCTGCCTTAGGAGAGTATTACAAGGCTCGCACTAATGTATATAATGAACTTGCCTACTATACCCAGTTGGATCTTATGCGACAGCAATATTGGCAATTGGCAGGAAAATACGAAGCATTAATGTATGAGACACTGCCTCCTCAGGATCCAGAATGTATGCTGCGACGGGAGTTGGCAAAGCAGAATGCCGGTGATCTGAAAGGGTCCATGAAAATCAATGATGAATGGTTGAAGTCTGTGGAAAAAGGAAGTCATCCTTATGCTTTAGTGACTCTCTATCGTTTTTTGGAATATAAGGCACAGGGAGATACCATTCAGATGATGAAATGGCTGAAAGAGTCCGTACTTGCAGATATCCGAAATGGTGTGATGGATCAAGGCTCTATGTGGGAGCTAGCCAACCAGCTGATGCTGATGGGTGACATAGACCATGCCTATCGCTATATCAGTTTTACCAGTGACTGTGCTGGTCGCTATGGTTCCAGACAACGTCGCTGGCAGATAACTCCTTTATTGACTGCAATAGCCAATGACTATAAGGCTAAGAGTGAACGCACCACCACCCAACTATGGGTGTTGTTAGGTGGAACCAGTGTTCTCGCCTTATTGTTATTGATTGCCTATTTCTTCGTCAGACGCCGCAACCTACAGCTTGCCATGGCTCGTAATGCTCTCCATCTGACCAATGATCAATTGGCGACCCTCAATCAAGAATTACAAGATGCCAATAACCAGTTGTCATCTACCAATGAGCAGTTTGCTGTGCTTAATGCTAAACTGAAAGAGGCGAACGTTGTGAAAGACGAGTATATCGGACGCTTCCTATCTCTTTGTGCCCAGTATGTAGATAAACTTGACAACTATCGGAAGATGGTGAATAAGAAAATGAAAAACAAAGAACTAGAGGAGCTCTACCGCATCACGAAATCCACCGAACTGAAAGAAGAGGAGATAGAGGAACTCAACCAGAACTTCGATTCTGTTTTCTTACATCTGTTCCCTAACTTTATTGACGATTTCAATGCCTTGTTAATGCCAGAGGTGCAGATACATCCAAAAGAGGAAAACCGCCTAACAACGGATTTGCGTATTTTCGCCCTGATCCGGCTTGGAATTGAGGATTCCTCAAAAATAGCGGAGTTCCTGCATTACAGCGTAAATACCGTATATAATTACCGAGCACGCATCAAGAACGGAGCCATAGGTAACCGAGAAGCTTTTGAACGTCAGGTCAAGGAATTGGGTATGCCACAATAAGGAAGAAAATGTAAAATGCAGATGACATTTTTTAGATTGTGTATCATCTGTTTTGTTAATCAATGAAAAAAAAAAGCACAGGAACATAAAAACTTTAAACTTTAAACTTTGAACTTTGAACTTTTTCGTAACTTTGCACGAGAAAATTTATAAAATCACTTTTAATCAATAGTATAATTATGGTAAATTACAAGGATTTAGGTCTCGTCAATACTCGCGAGATGTTCAAGAAGGCTGTAGCTGGTGGCTACGCTATCCCTGCTTTCAACTTCAACACAATGGAGCAGATGCAGGCTATCGTACAGGCTGCCGTTGAGACAAAGTCACCTGTTATCATGCAGGTTTCCAAGGGTGCTCGTAACTATGCTAACGCTACTATCCTCCGCTATATGGCTGAGGGTGCTGTGGCTTATGCTAAGGAGCTGGGTTGTGAGAAACCAGAGATCGTGCTTCACCTTGACCACGGTGACAGCTTCGAGCTCTGCAAGGACTGTATCGACATGGGCTTCTCTTCAGTGATGTACGACGGTTCTTCACTGCCTTACGAGGAGAACGTCAAGATCTCTCGTCAGGTTGTAGAGTATGCACACAAGTATGACGTTACCGTAGAGTGTGAGCTCGGTGTCCTCGCTGGTGTTGAGGATGAGGTTGCCTCTGAGGTAAGCCACTACACCAAGCCCGAGGAGGTTATCGACTTCGCTACCCGCACAGGCTGTGACTCTTTGGCTATTTCTATCGGTACTTCTCATGGTGCTTATAAGTTCAAGCCCGAGCAGTGCACACGTGACCCGAAGACTGGCAAGCTCGTTCCTCCTCCACTCGCTTTCGACGTGCTGGCTGAGATCGAGAAGAAGCTTCCTGGATTCCCCATCGTGCTCCACGGCTCTTCTTCCGTTCCACAAGACGAGGTTGACACGATCAACAAGTACGGTGGTAACCTGCCCGACGCTGTAGGTATTCCTGAGGAGCAGCTCCGCAAGGCATCTAAGAGTGCTGTCTGCAAGATCAACATCGACTCTGACTCTCGTCTTGCCATGACCGCTGCCATCCGTAAGTATCTCGCTGAGCATCCTGACCACTTCGATCCTCGTCAGTATCTGAAGCCCGCTCGTGAGAACATGAAGAAGATGTACATCCACAAGATTGTGAACGTACTCGGTTCTGATGGAAAACTGGGATAATCCCACACATTATTTATAATATAATAGAAGCCTCGGACACTTGTTCGAGGCTTTTTTGTACCCTTTTGTTGTAAAAGTGTCGCTCCAACACCTCTATACGTTATCCACTTTTGGAGCCTTTTGATAATATTATAACTAACTGACATTCAATTTGATATAAAAACAAAGAAAGAGAAAAATTCCACTTATACTACTATACACGCTTGTTTTGCATGAAAGGATGTCGTAATTTTGCACCGTCGAAAGATAACAACGACGAACATTCTCTGAAATTTAAAATTTATACATTATTTATATGAAAACAATTTTTAAAAGCCTGATGATGTTAACAGCAGTCGCAACAATGACTGCTTGTGTGAAAGACAGCCTGGATATGACGCAGACGGAGAAAGCCTCCAAAGCATCATACGCTGAGAATTTCTCTAAGAAATATCCTAATGTGAATCTGAATCAGAACTGGGATTACAGTACAAAATATAGTTTTTACACCTTGGGTGAAACTCATACGATGCGTTCAGCCAACCGTGCTGCAGGTGAAATGGGATACACGATGAGTAACGATTGGTATGAGGTAGACAATGCGTCACTTGAATGGATGCATGAAAAACTGATCGAAGGTAAAAACAACACTTTACTTGGTAAACCTTTCTATATGAAAGCACCAGGTAATGATTTCACCATCGTACCCATCTATCAGGGTGTAGCCGGCGCATTGTGGGATTTACACGTTGTCATTGGCGGTGTGGATTATAAGGTCTGGGAGAAAATCAACTTTGCAAGACTGGGAGGTACGGAACCTGCTGAGGGAGAGCGTGCCACACAGAACGAGACATTGGTTGGTACTATTCAGATTAAAGAACCAGACAATCAAGAGTGGCATAACCTGCATGGCTCTGAGGAAAGCTGGGGCTATGGTCACTGGAACAGTCTGTACACTACCGATGGTGAAGTGGACGCTGTAAGGTCAAGAGCCTATACCTTTACTGGTTTCCCTGCTGGCACAGAGATGTATTTTTATCTGGATATCATTGAAGACGGCAACGAGAGAAATGGTAATACGATTACAAAACACTACCAGGACGTAGGTGATAAGCAAATGTCTATCAAGGGTATGATGCTTGCACTGACAGACTGCCCTATTCCTGCTAACCTCACAGGTAACGAAGCTATGATCGTCGGTTGTGAGGACGCAGACAAAGACGGCAGCGACTGGGACTACAACGACCTTGTGCTTCTCGTATATGGTGAGCATATACCACAGCCTATGGTTATTGAGGAAGGTGAGACCATTGAGGAGGTGAAGACCGTCCGTTATATGATTGAGGACCTCGGCGCGACAGATGACTTCGATTTCAATGATATCGTATTAGATGTTTCTGAGATCCGCAGCCTCACTCCTACCTATATCACATATACTGACAAGACTGTCACCGTGTGGGAAGAGACTGACTATCGCCAGGAAGCTACTATCCGTCACCTCGGTGGTACACTGCCCTTTGTCCTTCAGATAGGAGATACTGAGTTGGAGGAGCGTCCAGGTGTTCTCGGAGCAGATCCTAATGAGACTATCCCAGTGACTGGCTGGAATATCAACAAGCACAATATCAGTATCAAGGTACGACAGAATGCGAGCAGCAGCGTCTTTAACAATATCGTTTTCCCGAAATATGGTGAGGTTCCGATGATTATCGCTGTTGACCCCTCACAGAATTGGATGGACGAACGAATAAGCGTTCCAGCATCTTGGTTCTATATTCCCTGAAAATATAAAGTTTTTGATTCATGATAGATAAATAGAACTCGAATCATGTAAGCGTATAAGACTCGTTTCTTAGTTAGGTTAATAGTTATGAGTTCATTGTTAGTTAGTTAGTAGTTGGAAAAGGATGTCTGCGGGAGCAAACATCCTTTTTGTTTTTTTATGAGCAAAAAGCATTGGCTTTGCTGAAAATGGTGTATCTTTGCAGCATTCAAACATAAGAAGAGATGGAAAATATGCAATTTGACAACAAACGCCGTATCTTTGGAGCGATAGCTGGTCCGCTTTTAGCAATTTTGATATGGTGGTTACCTTTTGAGGCACTGTCTGCGGAGGCTCATCATTTGCTAGCAATCATGTCCTTGGTAGCTGTCTGGTGGATTACCGAACCGGTGGCTATTCCAGTCACCTCGTTACTTGGTCCCACACTCTGCGTCCTCGTAGGTGTGGCACCAGTAGACAAGGCATTCTCCAATTTCGCCAATCCCTTGATATTCTTGTTCCTGGGTGGTTTCCTCTTGGCAAAGGCTATGATGGTGAACGGACTGGATAAGCGTATCGCCTATGGTGTCATGTCGATGAAATGGGTGGGCGATTCTCCTCGTCGCATCTTCTTAGCTATCGGTCTTGCCTGTATGATGTGCTCTGGATGGATCAGTAATACGGCTACGGCGGCAATGATGTTTCCTATCTCCCTTGGACTCTTGGAGGCTATTCGTACTATGATGGCTGCCAATGGCAAGGTGATAGACCTTAAGAACTACAAATATGCCACAGGACTGATGCTGATGACAGCCTATGCCTGTTCCATCGGAGGAGTGCTGACACCTATCGGTACACCGCCAAATATCATCATGCTGGGTTTCCTTGATGAGTTGGCTCCGCAGGCACCTACTGTTTCTTTCTTCCAATGGATGATATGGGGGGTTGTGGCAATGGCCTTGTATTTCTTGGTTGCTTATGTCGTATTGTGGCGAATGTTCCCTTCCGATGTCAGTCATATCCAGGGAGCCAGAGAGTTTATCCGTAGCCGTGTCGAAGAGTTAGGAGGCTGGACACGTGCCCAGAAGAACACTATGATTGCTTTTGGCGTTGCTGTCGTGTTATGGGTGGCTCCCAGTGTACTGAGTTTGATACACGGACCGCATTCAGAGATTATGAAGGCATACGATAGCCATTGTCCTGAGAGTATCGCTGCTATGGTGGGCGGACTGTTCCTGTTCTTCTTGCCTGTCGACTTGAAGAAAGGTAAGATGACGCTCGACTGGAAGGAAGGTGTGGAAGGTATTGAATGGGGTACCTTGTTACTCTTCGGCGGCGGTTTAGCCATGGGTAGCCTGATGTACACCACAGGATTGTCAGACTGGATTGGCGGCGGCATTAAGGAGATGATGGGCGGTCAGCCGTCAGAGATACTCTTTGTGGGTGTTTTCTGTGTCACCTGTCTGTTGTTGGCAGAGTTCACTTCCCATACGGCAGCCATCAACCTGATAGGCTCCATAGCTATCGGAACAGCTGTCTCATTAGGTTTCAATCCTATTCCTGTGGCAGTAGGTGTTGCATTAGCATCCTCCTTAGGCTTTATGATGCCGGTATCCACACCGCCTAACGCTATCGTCTATGCATCAGGTATGGTGCCGATCACGAAGATGATCCGTTCTGGAATCATCATTGATATCATCGGTGTCCTGCTCATCACGATACCTATCGTCCTCCTGCTTGTCAAGGCAGTGGTGGGTGGATAATTATTTGGTGGTATCCAGGTCAGATGCCTTTCCCTTGTATACTGGGGCACGTTTCTCCAAGAAGGCATTGATGCCCTCCTGATAGTCGGCACCTTTGTAAACACGGGTGCGATAGGCATTGATACGCTCGAAACTCTCTGAGGGGATGACAGAAGAGGCACGGCTGAGGATACGGAATTGTCGTTTGATAGCACTAATAGACAACACACTATTACGACGCAGGGGGTTCAGAAAATGCTCTTCCAATACACTCTCCAACTGGTCGGGCTCAGCGACGCGGTTAATTAATCCGACATTCAGAGCATCGCCAGCCTCAATAGGGGTAGCAAGGAAGAACATCTCTCGTGCCTTGTTAAGACCCAACTGATTGATGAAATGCATGATACCCGATGCATTATAGGGAATACCGATCTTGGCAGGTGTGATGGCAAATGTGGCAATAGAGGAACTGACGATCATATCACAAGACAGGCAGAGGTCACAGGCACCTCCCCATACAGTACCATCCACACAGGCAATGACAGGGATCGGTGTCTCCTGTACCTTTCGGATCAGTTTCTCCATGGGCACGTCATAGGCAAGAGGGTCGTTACCGTCCTGAGGTAACTCACGGATATCATGTCCCGCACTCCACACGCCTTTCTTACACTGTGCCTTGATGACGATGCCCACACATTCCTGGTCATAGCCATACTGCAGACTTTCGATTAACTCCTGACACATCTCCTCGCTCAGACAATTGAAATGGTCAGCATTCTGCATCTCCACGTAGCAGATGCGCTCTTTGATAACTGCACTTACTAAGTTCATCGTACTATTTTTTATAAAGACATTACAAAGATTCTTCTGATTTTTCTGTTTCTTCCCCTTTCTTCTTGGGCATTTCCGCTTGTAGTTTCTCAACGGCACCGGTGATGGGGTTAAGTCGCAGATGGGTAGGGTATTTCTTGAAAAGGGAACCACCGCGGAGTTCTGTGAAACCGAACTGAGCGAGGGGATAGTCAAAGGTAGCCAGTTGTTGGTCTTCCCGATAAAGAGTCAGGCGGACGAAGCCTGGGATATTGGTATAGAAACCGCCATCTTTCTTGTTTTCCGGGAAATCGTATTGCTGTTGGGATTGCTGGTGCAAGTCCTCCAGTGTCAGGTAGAAGGGAATGCCGGATAGGTCATCCTTGTCGACCAGTCCCTGTAGTTTGCTGATGCGAAAGACAACCTCACGCTTCATCTCCTTGTCAGGACTGAGGGTAAAAGTCTGTTCCGTGGTATCACACTCCGTGACTCCGGTGAAGAGAGACATAAGGGCGTTGTACGTCTTGTCGATCTCGTCGAGCATCAGTTGCAGCTGAGCCTTGTCCGAAGGCATCTCCTCCGCCTCACCAGTAATCAACAGTTGGCGATGCTCTTTCAATTCTGCGATCTGGAGGGCTGTCAGTTCTGCTTTTTTCGCCATACTGCCTGCCATCTGTACTTCCTCGCTGAGGAATCTCATCGGATCAATTCTCCGTTTCTTGGGGGCTGCTACAAACGGTGTGTGTGACTTGATGACAACGGGGGTGTCGTTGACAGCCAGCAGGACACCATCGTCACTGAGTTTGATTTCTGATGTCGCACTCTTTCCCTTCAGATTGACGATAAAACACTTGGAAGTGTCACGGACACCAGTCTGACTCAGTTGAAAGTCTACGAGGCGATGTTTGATCTGACTCTCTTGTTGGATACCCCTGAGATGAAGATACCTCTCGGCGTACTTGGTGAAGACACCAGGGGTATAAGATGTCTTCTCAATGAGGAGGTGGAAATGGAAAACTGTTTTAGGAAGATAATATACTGTACCTTCTGGTACCTTACCCTCTAATAATTTCGTGGAGGATACAGGTTGTGCCCATGAAATCATATTCCAAAGGATTAATGCCAGGATGATAAGAAAACGCCAGCGTCCCATGTGTCTATTCCTTCAATCGTTTGAAAGCACGGGAGATATAGCGGATGATATCCTCTGCTATCAGACTCTCCTCTCCTAAGTCACGTGCCGCCAAGTCGCCAGCCAGTCCATGGAGATAGACACCCACAACACAGGCATCCTGCGGATTATACCCTCGGGCAAGAAGAGCCGTAAGGATACCCGTCAGCACGTCACCGCTGCCTGCTGTCGCCATCCCGGCATTTCCTGTCGGATTGAAGAACACATGTCCATCAGGCAGACAGATAGCGGTATAACGACCTTTCAATATCACATATCCTTGCAGCCGTTCTGCCAAATGACGTGCCTTCGTCAGTCGCTCATAACTGTCAGAGGAATGTCCTTCCATTCTGTCGAACTCCTTGACATGGGGGGTAAGGATAATACCTTTAGGCAGTTGCTGCATCCATGCTCGGTGATTAGCAAGAATATTCAAGGCGTCGGCATCAGCAACGATAGGACTGGTGGTACGACGCAGCTGTGCTATCAGCGGGATGGCTGTCGTCTCACTGATACCTAATCCTGGACCAATACCAAGAGCCTGGAAATCTTCTGTGTCCACTGCCTCCGAGAAAATGGTCTCCTCGGGATCAAACTGAAGGACAGCCTCTGGAATGGCTATCTGCAATATCTCACGATTCTTTTTGGGAGTATGGATAGTCAGTTTACCCACCCCAGACCGCAGACAAGCTCTGGCTGCAAGGATAGCAGCCCCCGCCATTCCATAACTTCCTGCTATCAGAAGGGCATGCCCCATCTGTCCCTTATGGGCATAAGGGTCACGTCCTAAGAGCATAGAACGCACATCCGACTCCTCCAGTACAGTATAGTTCGCCTCTATCTTCTCCATTCCCTCCTGACTCAACCGGATGTCCAGGACTCGTAACTTTCCGATGAACTGCTGATTCTCAGGGAAAAGGAAAGCTAGCTTAGGCTGTTGGAGAGTAAGGGTAAGGGTTGCATGGATAATGTTGGCACGCACATTATAGGTATTATCCTCAGTCATCAGTCCTGAGGGGATGTCAATAGCAACAATATCAGCCTGCGAGGCATTGATATATTTCACCAGGGAGGCAAAGCCGCCTGCCAACGGTTTATTGAGACCAGAACCGAAGAGACCGTCAACAACCACCATCCCTTTCTCAAGGCGAGGCGGGTCAAACTCCTGCGTCACCTCTATGAAGTCCTTGATGCGTTTTGACTCCATGAGCCGCTTCTTATTGGCAGCGCATTCTTCTGCAAGATGTCCGCTGATATTAAACAGATAAACACTGACCTGATAGTTAAGCTCGCCTAACATACGGGCAACAGCAAGTGCATCCCCGCCATTATTTCCTGGTCCGGCAAAGACGACAACAGGAGTCGCATTATTCCATGTATCAGTAATGGCACGTGTCAATGCCTTAGCGGCACGTTCCATCAGATCGATACTGGGTATCGGCTCGTGTTCGACGGTGTATCTGTCAAGCTCTTTTATCTGAGCACTGGTAAATATTTTCATTACAACTGCAAAATTAAGAAAAAAACCTCATTGTAGACCATTCTTTGGCAAAAAATTTGTAATTTTGTGCCAAATTTGCAATTCACAGCATTATGAGTATTGTAAGAATCAAGGACAAGACGTTTGAGACGTCTATTTTGGAAAGAGAGATCAAACAACGTGTAAAGGAGCTGGCGCAACAGTTGAGCAAGGATCTGGAAGGCAAGAATCCGTTGTTGTTATGCGTGCTTAACGGCTCGTTTATATTTGCCGCTGATTTAATGCGTGAGATAACGATTCCCTGTGAGATTTCTTTTGTGAAACTCGCATCCTATGATGGTATTACCTCTACGGAAAAGGTGAAAGAGATCATCGGGCTGAATACAGATCTCACAGGACGTACCGTTGTCATCGTGGAGGATATCGTTGATACAGGTCGTACGATGCAGCAGATGCTGTATTCTCTGTCTTTCCATAATCCGGAGTCTATCCATATCTGCACGCTGTTCGTCAAGCCAGAGAAACTGATAGTGAATCTGGATGTCGAATATGCCGCCTTCTCTATTCCCAACGACTTCATTGTGGGTTACGGACTGGACTTTGACCAGCAAGGGCGTGGACTGAAAGATATTTATACGTTAAAAGAGGATTGAGATTATGCGACAAATCAAACTTCCCCATCTGCCAAGTGATGTCGAGGCACAGCAAAGTGACCTCATCACAGACGTATGGTATAAGAAAGGAAAAGAAACACAGATCAAACAAGACAAGATAGAAAAGAAAGTTGTGATGAAGAATATTGTGATTTTTGGTGCTCCCGGATCAGGAAAAGGGACACAGAGTGATTTAATGATTGAGCATTACGGGCTGGGACATATCTCCACAGGTGACGTGCTCCGTGCAGAGATCAAAAAAGGTACAGAACTGGGTAAGACAGCTCAGAGCTATATCGACAAGGGGAACCTGATTCCCGATGAGTTAATGATCAGTATCCTTGCCAATGTCTACGACTCTTTTGGCCGTGGTCATAAGGGAGTTATCTTTGACGGATTTCCCCGTACGATCCCACAGGCTGAGGCACTGAAGAAAATGCTGGACGAACGTGGTGACAAGGTGGCAGCGATGATTGAGCTGGATGTTCCCGAGGACGAATTGATGACCCGTCTTATCAAACGCGGTCAAGACAGTGGTCGCGCTGATGACAACGAGGAGACAATTAAGAAACGCCTGGTCGTTTATCACTCCCAGACACAACCACTGATCGAGTGGTATAAGAAAGAAGGACTGCATCATCATATCAATGGTTTTGGAACCTTAGAGCGAATCTTCGGTGATATCCAAAAGGTGATAGATAATTTATAGTGACTATAGTACCTATAGTTCCTATAGTATTTATAAAAAGATGGAAAGCAACTTTGTAGACTACGTCAAGATACTATGCCGTTCGGGCAAGGGCGGACGGGGATCAATGCATCTCCGTCATGTGAAATACAATCCGAATGGTGGACCGGACGGTGGCGATGGTGGTAAAGGTGGGAGCATCATCCTGCGAGGCAATCATAACTACTGGACGTTACTGCATCTGCGTTATGAGCGTCATATCTTTGCGGAGCATGGAGGTAACGGTGGTCGTGACAAGTGTCATGGCACAGATGGCAAGGATGTCTATATCGACGTTCCTTGTGGGACAGTGGTCTACAATGCGGAGACAGGTAAGTATGTCTGCGACATCACCTACGACGGACAGAAAGTCGTGCTGCTGAAAGGTGGTCGTGGTGGATTGGGCAACTTCCAGTTCCGCTCTGCCACGAATCAGGCTCCCCGCTATGCACAGCCTGGAGAACCGATGCAGGAGATGACGATTATCCTGGAGCTGAAACTACTTGCCGATGTCGGTCTGGTGGGCTTCCCCAATGCCGGTAAGTCGACACTGGTGTCTGCATTGTCGAATGCCCGTCCAAAGATTGCCAACTATCCCTTTACCACTATGGAGCCCTCTTTGGGTATTGTGGGCTATCGTGACAACAAGTCGTTTGTGATGGCTGACATCCCTGGTATCATCGAGGGAGCCAGTGAGGGGAAGGGGCTGGGACTCCGTTTCCTTCGTCATATCGAGCGTAACTCACTATTGTTGTTTATGGTACCTGGTGATACTGATGACATCAAAAAGGAATATGAGATTCTGTTGAATGAGTTAGCGAAGTTCAATCCCGACATGCTTGAGAAGCACCGTGTCCTCGCTGTCACGAAATGTGACCTGCTGGATGCAGAGCTCATCGAGATGCTGAAAGAGACACTGCCAGACGACCTACCCGTGGTCTTTATCTCCGCAGTCACCAATATGGGACTCGACGAGCTTAAGGACGTTCTTTGGCGTGAGCTAAATGCAGAGAGCAACAAGCTTGCCGCTGTCATGGCAGAGGACACACTGGTGCATCGTGACAAGGATATGTCCCGTTTCGCCCAAGAACTGGCTGATGAGGGTGAGGACGAAGAGATAGAATATGTGGAACTAGAAGACCTAGATGATATAGAATATCTAGATGAACTAGAAGACCTGGAAGATGCCTGAGCCCCAGTTGACTTATTATGATCTAGGCGACCATGTTGTCGCTTTCAGCACCACACGTCACGGTGGTTGCAGCACAGGCAACTATAGTGGGTTTAATATCAACAACTATTGTGGTGACGAGACGTCTCATATTGTAGAGAATCGTCGTTCCCTTGCCGCAGTGTTAGGGATTGACGATAACCACATCATGATGCCCCATCAGGTACATGGCACAGAGGTTCGTCGTATTGACGGACCGCAACAAGAAGTCATCGAGGGTGTGGATGCCGTGATGACGGATGTCCCACAGTTATGTATAGGCGTTTCGACAGCCGACTGTATTCCTATCTTATTATATGACGAGACGCATCATGCAGTCTGTGCCGTTCATGCTGGATGGCGAGGTACTGTGAAGCGTATCGTCCATGCTGCCACTCATGCCATGCATGCCACCTATGGCACTGAGCCATTCCAACTGAAAGCCGTGATTGGACCTGGCATCTCCTTGGAGAGTTTTGAGGTAGGTAATGAGGTCTACCAGCAATTTGCCGATGCAGGATTCAACATGGGGCAGATTGCCCGTAAATATTCCAAATGGCACATCGACCTCCCTCTGTGCAACCGCCTGCAATTAGAGGACTGGGGGGTGAAAGACATCTATATGTCTGGAATCTGTACATACCAACAATATAAAGACTATTTCTCTGCCCGCCGTCTGGGTGTTAACTCAGGACGTATCTTCACAGGGATCATGTATTTATAACCTTCTCTGCAAAATGAGTTTTACCACCACGATATTACAATGGTTTCAGGACAATGGACGTGCCCTTCCTTGGAGGGATACACGTGATCCGTATGCGATATGGTTGTCGGAGATCATCCTCCAACAGACCCGTATCGAGCAGGGACTTCCATATTGGGAACGGTTTATGAGACATTGGCATACTGTGGAGGAACTGGCGGCAGCCTCAGAAGATGAGGTGCTGCGTGAATGGCAGGGGCTGGGCTATTACAGTCGTGCAAGGAATCTGCACACAGCAGCAAAGCAGATTGTGGAGATGGGGGGATTCCCCCGAACTTTGGAAGGGATCAAAAGGCTCAAGGGTGTTGGCGACTATACAGCAGCCGCTATTGGAAGTATTGCTTTCAACCTACCTGCTGCCGTTGTTGACGGAAATGTCTATCGGGTGTTGTCTCGCTATTACGGCATCATCACACCTATCAATACCACGGAAGGCAAGAAAGAGTTTACGGCATTGGCACAAAGTCTGTTGCCGAAAAATGAGGCATCCGCTTTCAATCAGGCGATGATGGACTTCGGTGCCATCCAATGTACTCCACAAACTCCATTGTGCCCATCCTGCCCATTACAAGAAACCTGCATCGCTTTTCGCGAGAATAAAGTTACAGGATTGCCAGTCAAGCAAAAGACCTTGAAAATCAAAGAGCGTCATCTGACTTATATATATATAAAGTATAAGGGGGAGACTGCTATTCATCGTCGTTCTGCCAGAGACATCTGGCAAGGGCTCTATGAACCCTGGCTTACTGACGTTGTTCCTTCTAGTGCTGTGTTACAGTGCCGAAACCTCAAGCACGTCCTGACCCATCGCATCATCTATGCCGACTTCTACTTGTGGGAACCAACAGAAAGGCCTTCGCTGCCTGATGACTATGTATGGATTAAGGAAACGGATATCGATAAATATGGTATCCCTCGACTAATAGATATCTTTTTGCAGAAGCTCAATGAATAATATGGAAAGAATAAATATCGCCATCTTTGTATCAGGAAGTGGTACGAACTGTGAGAACCTGATTAAATATTTCAGCGGTTCTGAACGCTATCGTTGTGCCTTGGTCGTCAGCAACAAGCCTGAGGTTCTTGCCTTGGAACGGGCAGAGCGTTTAGGTGTGGCGACGGCAGTAACTCCCAAACCGCAATTAAATGATGCGGATGTCATGATGCCGTTACTTCGTCAGTATGATATACAGTTTATTGTCTTGGCAGGTTTCCTACCCCTGATTCCTGATTTCCTTATTGATGCCTTCCCTCGTCGTATCATCAATATCCACCCTGCCCTCTTGCCGAAATATGGCGGCAAGGGTATGTGGGGACATCATGTGCATGAGGCTGTGAAGGCTGCTGGAGAAACGGAGACAGGTATGACTGTGCATTATGTGACCCCTGTCTGTGATTCTGGTGAGATGATCGCGCAATACAAGGTGGCGCTTTCTCCTGACGATACTGCCGACGATATCGCAGCCAAGGAGCATCAGTTGGAGATGAAGTATTATCCTTTAGTCGTGGAAAAGGTTCTCAACGAGACATTTTAGGTATGGCAGAACATAACGATTTAGGGAAATGGGGTGAAGACCTTGCTGCCGATTATTTACAACGCAAGGGCTATGTCATCTTGGAACGTGACTGGAGGAGCGGTCATCGTGATCTGGATATCATCGCATTGGATGGTGACACCATTGTCTTTGTCGAGGTAAAGACCCGCAGTAACAAGTTGTTTACAGACCCTGTGGATGCAGTAGGATATCAAAAGATTCGCAACCTTCAACAGGCTGCGAATCATTATGTGAAATATCGTCGTATCAATCGTGATATCCGTTTTGACATCGTCTGCGTGACAGGCACCTCCGACTCAGAAGCGGATATAGAACATATTGAGGGCGCTTTCTAAACAACAGCGTACTTATTTGCACTCTCCCTCACCATAGATATATCCCTGCATACCACTGGTATAGTCGAAGATTTCTTCCGGGCGGAAGAAACGGGCTAACTCAATGGCAGCATTTGACGTGGAGTCAGAAGCGTGTACGATGTTCTGCTGGTTGCTCATGGAGTAGTCACCACGGATAGTACCGGGGGCTGCTTCACGACCATTGGTGACACCAGTCATGGTACGTACTACCTGAACGGCGTCAACACCAGAGATAGCGAGGGCTACGACAGGTGATGCCTGCATGGAGGCAGCCAGTGAGGGGAAGAAGGGACGATCTACCAGATGAGCATAGTGCTCACGGAGTATCTCGTCACTGAGTTGCATCATCTTCATACCTGAGATACGAAGACCACGACGCTCAAAACGGTTCAGCACTTCACCAATCAATTGGCGCTGTACACAACTGGGCTTTAATAATACGAATGTTGTTTCCATTGCTATATGTTTTATGCTTCTTCAACTTCTTTCTCAGCAGCCTTGAAGTTCTCGAGGTCTTCTACACGGAAGGCCTTGATGTAAGCAGACTTACCATAGACATCCTCTTCCGTCATGCGAACATAGACGTTGGCAGACTTCTCAAACAACTCGGGAGCCTTGGTGGCGTCGCGGATGATGAGCAGGCTCATCACAAGTTCAGCAGTCATGTCATAGAGACGACGGGCAAGGAAGTCCTGAGCATCCTGATTCTCCAGAGCCTTGACATTGGCAAGAGCCTCCTCATAGACAGGAATCAGTTTCTCCACACGAGCCTTGAGAGCAGCATTGGCCTCTGAAGGCAGAACTGCCAGCATCTCCTTGATATTGTTCAGCATGGTGCCGTTGGTGATATAGCGGATAGCGGCAACAACCTGCAACTGAGTGGTACCCTCATAGATAGAGAAAATACGGGCATCGCGGAACAGGCGCTGGCTCTTGTACTCCATGATAAAGCCCGAACCACCATGGATGCTGATAGCATCATAGGCATTCTGGTTGGCATACTCAGAGTTCATACCCTTAGCCAGTGGGGTGAAGGCATCAGCCAGACGCTGGTACTTCTTCAACTCCTGCTTCTCCTCGGGCTCCAACTTACGATCACGCTCGATATCCTCTAAGCACTTATAAACATCCACATAGCAAGCAGTCTCATAAAGCAGTGAACGACCAGCGTCGAGTTTCGCCTTCATACGAGAGAGCATATCATAGACAGCGGGGAAGTTGATGATCTTATCACCAAACTGCTGACGCTCTTTAGCATATGCCAGACCCTCGTTGTAAGCCTCCTGCTCAACACCTACTGACTGTGCAGCGATACCCAGACGGGCACCGTTCATCAGGGCCATCACATATTTAATCAATCCAAGACGGGTGCTACCGCAGAGTTCTGCCTTGGCATTCTTATAAGTCAACTCACAAGTGGGTGAACCATGAATACCGAGTTTATGCTCGATGTGACGTACATTCACACCACCCTGACGCTTGTCGTAGATGAACATGGAAAGACCACGTCCGTCTTTAGTACCCTCCTCAGAACGAGCCAGCACGAGGTGGATGTCGCTATCACCATTGGTGATGAAACGCTTCACACCATTCAGACGCCAGCAGTTCTCCTTCTCATCGAAGGTGGCCTTCAGCATTACGCGCTGCAGGTCAGAACCGGCATCAGGCTCTGTCAAGTCCATACTCATACCCTCACCTGCGCAAACACGGGGGATATATTTCTGGCGCTGCTCCTCTGAACCGAACTCATAGAGCGTGTCGATACAACTCTGCAGACTCCAGATGTTCTGGAAACCGGCATCAGCAGCCGAAATCATCTCACTCAGCATGGAGAACACAGCGTTAGGCAGGTTCAGGCCGCCGTAACGACGGGGCATACTTACACCCCACAAACCAGCCTTTCGGGTGGCGTCGAGGTTCTCGTAAGTCTTAGAGGCGTAGATCATACGGCCGTTCTCAAGGTGCGGACCTTCAAGGTCAACAGCCTCAGAGTTTGGCTCGATGATATTGGCAGCCACGTCGCCAGTGATGTCGAGAATCTGCTTGTAGTTCTCGATGGCATCGCCCAAGTCAACGGGGGCATAGTCATATTCTTTCGCATCAGCGAAACCCTTTTCTTTCAGCTCAACGATACGAGCCATCAGGGGGTGGTTCAAGTAGAACCCGATCTCAGGATGATCGCTATAATAGTTTGCCATATTCTTTTACTTACTATTTTGCTTATAATACTTAATGAGCTTGGGAACTACCTCTTCAACGGTACCCGTGATGACGTAGTCAGCGATGCGGTTGATGGGTGCATCAGGGTCAGAGTTGATGCTGATGATGATACCAGAGTCCTGCATACCGGCGATGTGCTGAATCTGACCAGAGATACCACAGGCGATGTACACCTTCGGATGAACGGTGACACCAGTCTGACCAATCTGACGGTCGTGGTCGAGCCAGCCTGCATCAACGGCAGCACGAGAACCACCTACCTCACCATGCAGCACCTTTGCAAGCTGGAACAGCATGTCAAAGTTCTCCTTAGACCCCATACCGTAACCACCAGCTACAACGATGGGCGCACCCTTCAAGTTGTGCTTGGCAGCCTCCACATGGTGGTCGAGTACCTTCACGACGAAAGCCTCAGGACTTACATACTTGCTTACCTCGGGGTATACAACCTCCTTCTTACACTCACCCTCGTAGATAGCCTTCTGCATCACACCACTACGAACAGTAGCCATCTGAGGACGATGGTCTGGGTTCACGATGGTAGCAACGATATTACCACCGAAGGCAGGACGAATCTGATAGAGCAGGTTCTCATATACCTTGTTGTTCTTCTTATCCTCATAAGGACCAATCTCCAACTCGGTGCAGTCAGCCGTCAGACCAGAGGTCAGCGACGAACTAACACGAGGACCAAGGTCACGACCAATCACAGTAGCACCCATCAGACAGATCTGCGGCTGCTCCTCCTTGAAGAGGTTCACGAGGATGTCGGTATGTGGAGCGGATGTGTAAGGAAACAGGTCCTTAGCGTCGAACACAAACAGTTTATCGACACCATAAGGCAGAATCTGATCCTCTACTTTACCCTTGATGCCTGTACCGGCAACAACGGCGTGGAGTTCCACTTTCAGTTCATTGGCGAGCTTGCGACCCTTGGTCAGCAACTCCTGAGATACTTCCTGTACCAGAGTACCTTCTATTTCGCAATATACAAATACGTTGTTAGCCATATCTCTTAACCAATAATCTTTTCGTCCAACAATTCTTTGATCATTCCCTCGATATCAGCATCAGAAGCCGTCAAAGTCTTCGACTCCTTAGCCTGGAACACGATGTTCTTGATAGCCTTCACCTTTGTAGGTGAGCCACTCAGACCGCACTGGTTCACATCACCATCTACATCAGCAACGCTCCACTGATTCAGTGTCAGATAAGGACGCTCCTCGTAGAGCTTATCATAGGGTGTACCCTCAGCAGGACGCTCCATAGGACAAGTAGCACGCTTGTACTTCATCACCAGTTTGGCATTCTGAGGACGACAGGGAGCAGCACTTCCGTTCACGGTAATCACTACTGGCAGCGGAGCCTCAACAGTCTCCACACCACCGTCAATCACACGCTTGATAGTTGCCTTGCCATCCTTTACGCTCAGAACCTCCTCTGCATAAGTCACCTGATTCAGTCCTAACTTCTGAGCCACCTGCGGACCTACCTGTGCAGTATCACCATCGATAGCCTGACGACCACCAATCACGATGTCTACATCACCAATCTTCTTGATAGCAGTAGCCAATGCGTAAGAAGTAGCGAGGGTATCAGCACCTGCGAAGAGACGGTCAGTCAACAGCCAACCTGTATCAGCGCCACGATAAAGTCCCTGACGGATAATCTCACCTGCACGTGGAGGACCCATCGTGAGGATTCCTACTGTAGAGCCCGGATTCTGCTCCTTCAGACGAAGAGCCTGCTCCAAGGCATTCAAATCTTCTGGGTTGAAGATGGCAGGTAAGGCAGCACGGTTGACCGTTCCTTCGGCTGTCATAGCATCCTTACCCACATTACGGGTGTCTGGCACTTGCTTCGCCAGCACAACAATCTTTAAAGCCATAAAATATTATTATAATAATGTATTACTTCGCACACGATTTCTTTGAAATCGGCTGCAAAGGTACAAAAAAACGAACACATAGCCAAACAAATTGCACAAAAAGGGATAAAACGTGCACACATCTCCCTTTTTGTGCAACATTTCGATTAAGCGATTCGAGACTGGTAGAAGTATCTCCTATGAAAGTAAATTCAGTGTGTTTACTCAGTAAATTCAGTGAATTTACTCACCAAATTCAGTGAATTTACTGAGATAAGAGATATCGGAATAAAAAGCACCTAACAGGGGTGTGTTATGAAGGCGGCACCTCCTGCCTGCGAAGGTGTCGCTTCCTCGGGTCGAAGGTACGGGCTTCGAGGGTCGAAGGCGGCACCTAACACATAGATAGTCGGTACCTAACGCATGGATAGTCGGTACCTAACTCGGGAGGGAATGCCTTCTAAGGATATCCATATGTGGATGAATATTTTATCGAAAAAAAAATGGAACTTTCATAATTTCTTTGTATCTTTGCAATTTGAAATTATTATTCAACTCTTCTACGATAATTGTAGAACATTTGTACGCAAAAAATGGTCACGGTCACAACTGTGACCATGTGACCGCAGAGGATGGCGGTGAGATAAGATAACAATGTAATGTTTTGATATACAAATATTTATAAACGAACTAATGATATCAACGAAGCGAAATGGTCACATGGTCACAGCTGTGACCATGTGACCGATAGAACAAAACCAAGAGATATGACGATGGAAATAAAAAGAATTGTTGACGACGAGCGCGCAGAGCAACTGACAGCCCTGCTGTGCCATCATTGGGAAGTGGCGACACAAAGACTGGATACGCTGGCACAAGAGGTAACAAGTGGTATGGATACCTGCATTGAGGCGGAGGTTTATGCAGCCCTGATGCGTACGCAGCATGTAGTGATGGCGCTGATGGAACTCAACAAGATACCCACAACATATTTGTTTTCAGAGTACCTGGAGCGCATCAACAAGACCGTTTCGAATACCAGTATACGTCAGTCGTTCATGACACTGGTACAACGACTGTTGGGCGGAGCATCATCTAACAAACAAGCGACACCCTTCTTCGACCTGGTTTTCCAGACGATGACACAACACGTGACCTTGCCTACGGAACAGCAGGAAACTATCCGAAAGATAGTGTCGCTACAATACATCTTCGGTGTATGTGCCCAACACCTGAATCCTAAAGACTTGATGATGGTGGCACAAATCCTTCAGGACGTCAATACTGAAGGCGACGCAGAGGAGCAGGAAGAGATTATCAGCCAGCTTCAGAATATGCGACAGGTCATAGAAACGCTTGACAGGCAGATGAGCGAGAATCTGCAGATGATGCTGATAGGACTGTTATTGTTGATTTTGTTACCAGGTTTGTTTGTTAGTCTGATGCAACAACGCCGAACTGACCGCAAGGCAATGGCGCAGTTTTTTAATAAAGTACTCATGCAGGTACGTGAGAGCAACCGTTGGTGGGAGTATTGGCAAGAGCGTCGCGAGACACTCCGCGTGGTCAGCGACAGCAGTTCGTGGAAAGATATCATGACGGCTGAACGCACCAAGGAGCGCAAAGAACTGGGGAAGGTGCCTGGAGGGTTGTTTGCCAAGTGGTCCACCGATCGCAAGACCTTCGATGAGTTCTTTCTCGATACCCATCTCGATGACGATGCCCTGCGCCACTTCATCTTCCACCTGGCGACACTGTCGGAGATTGCCCGAGAACTCAACCCCACCACCAAGTTTGGCGACGAGCAACTGGTGCTGGACGACCAACAACGTGTGGGTGAGGCCGTCCTCGAGGCTGCCAGCAAGCTGGGCAACCTGGTGGCTAAGACGTGGGAAAAACATTATGAAGCCTTGTGGCATGAACTGATTCAGGACGAGACCATCTTCGCTCATCTGAAAGTGACACGCAAGAGTCCGCACAACAACCTGTTTACTGCACGTTTCTTCTGTCACTTGGTGGGAGAATTGAAAAAAAGTGCAGTCTTCGGAGCCCATTCCGACAATGACTTGGCAGAAAAACTGACTAAGAAGCAGTATGTGGGTACTTTCAGGAAAAACATCCAGGAAGGAATGGGCGAAGAAATAAAAAATGTGCAAAAAACGTTCAATGCTATCTATCAGAAATATAAGCAGTTAGCATTCGCTAAATCATAATTTACGTCTTTGAACCACAACTTATAAAATCCCACTTTGAAGGTGCAAGACCCCTTGTGACCTTTGCCGCCGATATGATTCAATTGGCACAATCATTTAGCGGCAAGCCTCGCAAGGCGAGCATGGCTGCTTATCGTCAACTGCTGGCGAAGAATCACGTGGAGGAAATCCTTCAGGACGTGAAGCAGAACAAAAATATGAATCGCAAGAAGGAACTGCCCGTATGGCTGCCTCTTGCACAGTGTTTTAACAATGGTTCGCGCAAGGCTGAGGATGCAGTACCCTCAGGACTCTTCTTCCTCGACATCGACGAGAAGGGACTGACAGAACAACTTTGGCAGAAGGTGCAGGACGAGAACCTCATTGAGGAATTCCGCATCGTCTACTTTGCTGAGAGTGCAGGTGGTGGTACCCACATCTGGGCTTGGCGAACACCAGGTTCTACCATCGAGGAGGACATCCAGAAGTTGGCGAGTCGCCTGGGTGTCAGCTATGACTCGCATGTGACTGATCTGGCACGCTGCTGTTTCATGGTCAGCGAACAGTATGTGAAGCTGCTCGACCCAGTGGTGTTTGAGGACATTGACCATTCACCATTCACCATTGACCATTCGGCTGCGCAGAAAGAGGTCTCTGAAGAATCTGAGGATAAAACGGAAGTTTCAACTCTAAACTCTAAACTCTCAACTTTTAACTATAAAGGCATCCCCTACGAGAACATCGTACAGGCTCTGCTTTGGAAATTGGGTTATGGCGATGCACCTGCTGAGGGTGAACGCAATATGGCTCTCTACACCATGAGTCGCTACCTGCGTTTCATCTGTGACTTTGACGAACAGAAACTCTTTGCGATTCTACCCCATTGGGGACTGTCGGATCATGAGGTATTGTCCACCATCAAGAGTGCCGTAGGCAGCACACGTCCTGCAGGTATTCCTTCGATGATGCATGAGGTACTCTCATCGTTGGGAGCAGCTATCGAAGCAGGATCAGCAGAGGCTGAGGAAACGACTGTCGTTCCAGTCGACAATGAGCTGCCTGGTATCCTTCAAGACTTGTCCGACCACGCTCCAGAGGAGTTCCGAGAGGCGACACTGATAGCGGCAATGCCGATGTTGGGTACGTTGGCAACAGGCATCCGTGCCAAGTATCGTGATGGCAAGCTGAACTCACCCAGCTTCATCGTGGATATCGAGGCTCCTCAAGCCACAGGTAAGTCGTTCGTTGACAATGAATTCGAGTTACTGATGGACCCTATCATCAAGCAGGACGAGGTGGAATGGCAGAAGGAGATTGCCTATTCGCTGGCGAAGAAAGACGGTGAGGAAGTGGAGAATCCCTGTGCCCAGATCCGCATCATCGAACCCAACATCGGCGTGTCGGCATTCTTGGAGCGTGCCCTCTATGCGAAAGGTAAGCATCTCTTCACCTATGCCCCTGAGATTGAAACGGTATTGAAGAACAACAAAGGCGGTGCGTGGACAGAGAAGAACGACCTCTTCCGTCTGGCTTATGACAACAAGCCCTGGGGGCAGCATCGCATCTCGAAGGACTCGTTCTCCGGCAAGGTCACCCTCTATTACAATATGGTGATGTGTGGAACACCCAATAAATGCCGAGCCTTCTTTGCTGATGCGGAGAGTGGTCTCGTGAGCCGAGTGACACCTGTCATCCTACCTGATATGGTAGGTGCAAAGATGCCTGAGTTCAAGGCGTGGAGTCAGGAAGGTGAAGAAAAAGTGAAGCGCCAGTGCCTTTGTCTGATGGACGAGGAGGGTGAGGTGGATTTGCCACTCATCAACAAAGCCATTGAGGAATGGGATGAAGGCAAGCGTCAAGAGTATCTTCAGACGTTGCGCTACTCGCTTGATGTACTGCGTCGTCGTGCTGCTCTCAATGGTTTCCGAGCTGGCATCATCGCCTATCTGCTCGAAGGTCGTCAAGAGACGGAGCGCGCCATTAAGTTTGCCCTCTGGTATGCTGAGCGTTGTCTCCACTACCAGTTACAGCTCTATGGTGACAAGATTGATGCCTTGCACAACAACACGTTAAGCCCACAGACCTCGAAGAGCAACATCTACTATCTGGATGCGTTGCCCAAGGAGTTCACGAAGGAGGACTTGGTAAACCTCCGTCTGTCCAACAACGAGTCGCCAGTAGTAAAGACCATCATCTACCGCTGGGTGAAAGAAGGTCTCGTCGTAAAAACCGACACCAACCTCTGGCAGAAAATCCAATAACAAATGAGCCTCCCTTCGGGGAGGCTCATTTTATAAGTCATACATCTTTCCCACATAAGCATCCAACTCGGCAATCTTGGCTCTGAATTCCGTCTCTCTCTTTCCTATTCATTGTTTTTCGTTTTTATTGTTTGTAAGGAAGGATAAATTGATGACATAAACTATTTCAGAATATCATCATTAAGCAAAAACTGTATCAGTCCCATAAAGACAATTCCGTTATTGTCGGTATAGGTAGCAATGTCATCACCATTGTCACGCCTGTCAATAAGTTGTTGCAGGTATCGCGGTCTGTTGATATAATTCGCCATAATTGCTATCTGTTACTTACTTTCAATTCGAAATTTACTGCAAAGTAACATAAAATTTCGAATTGCAATATAATTGAAGCAAATATCAATAGAAATTTAACGATTATTATTTTACAAAATAAGTCTGTTACCTTCGCTTAAATCTGCTGTAAAAATACTCATTGAATATGCATGCAAAGAGATGGGAGAGGTTAGCCAACCTCTCCCATGAAAAAAATACTTGTTGTATAGAGTGCAATCTTATACCAGATGCTCGATGAGGTCAGCACGCTCACCAGGCAGCATGTCGATGACAGGAATCTCGATCATCGTATAACAACCAGGTTGCTGACGCATGGAGGCACGAGCCACGTTGACCAGTACCTGAGCGGTGAGTGCCGGATTATTGATGCTCATGTTGAACTCCAGGCGCTGGTTCTGAGTCTTACCACTCACACCCTTACGGACGAGGTTGACACCATGCCCCATATCCTTCACGGCATCCACTGACTCGACAGCGAACACGTGCGTCTCGTCATTGGCGAAATAAGGATCCGCCTTGATATCCTTCGTCACCTGCTCCAAAGTATAACCGTCCTCCAGCTCGACATATACCATACGGCGATGGATGCCCTCGCCCAGAGGAATCGTCATGGACAGTGCGTTCTTCACACCAGCCTTTGAGCGTACACAGACAGAGTGACCCATAGACATACCTGGTCCGAAGTTCGTATAGCTCAAGCCCTTGGGGGCAAGACTCTGCATAAGGGTGCGTACGATAGAGTCAGAGCCCGGATCCCATCCAGCGGCGATGACGCTGACGGTGTTGGTCTTCTTGTTCAGTTCCATCAGACGCTCACGATAGCCACGGATATTGGTATGGATATCAAACGAGTCGACAGTATTGATACCCAAGGGAAGAATCTGTTTGGCGAACTCCTCACAAGAACGAGTAGGAGTAGCAAGGATGGCGACATCGACATCCTTGAGTTCCTTGATATCCTTCACAACCTCATAGGGAGCCAGCTCCGCAGGCTTGTCGGCAGCCCCGTTTCTACGTACTATTCCTGCAATCTCAAAATCAGCCGAGGCTTCCAGCGCCTCAATGGTAAACTTACCGATGTTGCCGTATCCAACGACGGCTGCACGAATCTTTTTCATACCTATTTTCTATTATCTAGTTGTTTTTTCTTCAATTCTTTTCTTGCAAAGCGTACCAAGAGTACGATTTCGGTTGCAAAATTACACTTTTTCGACTAAAAACGTAACGAAAAGAAAGAAAAATTTCAAAAATAACATCTTTTTGCCATCTCGCATAGGGTAAGCAAAGGCTAATACAATAAATCGCGAACTGTCTGCGTTTATATCATTGTATTAATACAATGCGCAAATGATAGAATACATTAAGGGCGAGTTGACGGAACTCACCCCTGCATTAGCAACGGTTGAAGCGGCAGGAGTGGGCTATGGTCTGAATATCTCGCTGAACACTTACAGTGCCATCCAAGGCAAGAAAGAGGTGAGACTCTATGTCTATGAGGCGATTCGGGAAGACGCCTATGTCTTGTATGGTTTTGTGAACAAGAAAGAACGGGAGATGTTTGAGTTACTCATCTCCGTCAGTGGCGTAGGTCCCAACACCGCTCGCATGATGCTCTCGTCGATGAGTGTGTCAGAGCTCTGCGGTGCGATCTCGACAGGCAACGAACGAATCGTGAAAGGTATCAAGGGTATTGGGAAGATGACGGCACAGCGTATCATCGTCGACCTTCGTGACAAGATTGTCGCCTTGGGTATCGCCGACGAGATACCTGCTGGCGGAACCATCGCCACCCCCATCAACAATGCCGTCCGCGACGAGGCAGTGGCAGCGCTCACTATGTTGGGATTCTCCCCTGCCCCTACCCAGAAAGTCGTCATCGCCATCTTACAAGAACAGCCTGACGCTCCCGTGGAGCAGGTTGTCAAACTGGCATTGAAACAGATCAAGTAAGGTTTTTCGCGTGAAGAGGTTCGGCGTATATATTATCCTTCTGCTCATCAGCATGGTTGCCCTGGCACACATGCTGCCAGCATTATTCCCCTTCCCTTCACGCCCAGACGACAAAGACTCCATCAAGGCACAACCCACGTTGGTGACAGAGGATGACGAGATTCCCGACTCTCTGCTGCACCCCCGTTGGAAAATCAAGAGAACAACTCCCGTATTGGTGAGCGACCTTGACAGCTCCGTCGTCGACCTCCGTATGCCTGAGAACATCAAGCAACAGGCGGAATACGACGATTCCACAGGTGTGTACCTGATTGGTTCGAAGATCGGCAGCTCCTACCTCAACGCCCCCATCCTGATGACCCCGGAGGAATACCAGGAATGGAGTCGTGAGCGTGAGCTTCGCAGTTTCTTCCGTCAGAAGAACGCTGCCAACTTCGCCACCAAGGGCAAGGACAAATTCGACTTTGCCGACATGCACTTCGACTTAGGTCCTGCGGAGAAGATCTTCGGACCGGGTGGTGTGCGTATCAAGACACAAGGTACTGCCGAGCTGAAGCTAGGCGCAAACTTCAAGAGCATCGACAACCCGTCGCTACCAGAGCGTAACAGGAACACGAAGGCGATAGACTTTGACGAGAAGATCAACCTGAACGTGAACGGTAAGGTTGGTGATAAGGTGAATATGAACCTGAACTACAACACGGACGCCACTTTCGACTTCGATACCAAGAATATCAAACTGCGTTACGAAGGTAAGGAGGACGAGATCATCAAACTCATCGAGGCTGGTAACATCACCTTCCCCACCAATAACTCACTGGTCAAAGGAGCCTCCAGCCTCTTTGGTGTCCGTACCGATATGCAGTTTGGCAAGCTGAAACTGCAGACCGTCTTCTCCCAGAAGAAATCCACGACGACCAGTGTATCCTCCAAGGGTGGTGTGCAACTGACTCCCTTCGAGTTTAACATCGCTGACTATGAGGAGAACCGCCACTTCTTCCTGGCAAAGTATTTCAGGGAGCATTACGATGATGCCATGCAGAAACTGCCCAACCTCATGACAGGTATCCAGATTACCCGTGTGGAGATATGGGTCACCAACAAGACGGGAACGACAGCCAATACCCGTAATATCATCGCACTCACAGATCTTGGCGAGAGTACTTCCACTGAATGGGGAAAAGGAGGTAAAGACTCTAACATCCCCGATAATAGCGCCAACAGGGAGTATAACGAGATGATTACCACCTATGCCGAAGCCCGTAATATCGACCTGACATCGACAATTCTTGATAATAGCGGAAAATTCGTGGGTAGCGTGGACTATGAGAAACTAGCCGCCGCACGACTGCTCACCAGTTCGGAATACACAGTCAATAAAGCATTAGGATACGTCTCCCTCAAGACAGGTCTACAGACCGACCAGGTCCTGGCTGTCGCCTTTGAGTTCACCTATGGAGGACAGACCTACCAGGTGGGAGAGTTTGCCAGTGACCTGACCAGAGCCAACGAGGCGCTCTATGTGAAGTCGCTGAAGAATACCAGCAACAACCCCTCCCAGAACAACTGGCCTTTGATGATGAAGAACGTCTACTACCTCGCATCGAATGTGGAGAAGACCAAGTTCCGACTCGACATCAAGTTCCAGAGCGATACGGCAGGTGTCTACCTGACCTATATCCCTGAGGTGAAGGACATCACCTTGCTGCGTGGACTTGGCTGTGACCGTCTGGACAACAACAACCGTGCTCACCCCAATGGATTCTTCGACTACGTAGAAGGATATACCGTCAGCGAGGGTCGTGTTTTCCTTCCCTCCGTCGAACCGTTTGGCAAGACGCTCCGCCAGTTCCTGAAGAAGAATCATGTCCCTGACGACAAGATCGCCAAATATACGTTCAGCGAGCTCTACGACACCACGAGGACCGCCGCCAAACAGATGACAGACAAGAACAAATACCTGTTGGTGGGACAGTTTAAGGGCACCGCTGCCAACGTCATCTCCTTGGGAGCCTATAACGTACCTCAAGGCTCGGTGGTCGTGACAGCCGGTGGAGTCATCCTTAACGAAGGCTCCGACTATAGTGTCGACTACTCCGCTGGTGAGGTGACCATCCTCAACCAGAGCATCATCGATGCCGGAACAAGTGTCAACGTGTCGTTGGAGAGTAATACTGATTATGGTATGCAGCGTAAGACGATGCTAGGTCTTAACTGGGAGTATGACTTCTCGAAAGACCTGCAAGTAGGTGGTACCTTCCAGTATCTCACAGAACAGACCCTGACCTCGAAAGTCACGATGGGACAGGAGCCTCTGCGTAACATGCTGTGGGGACTTAATATCAACTGGAAACATGAGAGTCAGTGGTTGACGAACATACTCGACAAACTGCCTTTCCTGCATTGTACACAACCCTCACAAATCTCCTTTACGGGAGAGTTCGCACAACTGATTGCCGGACAGGCTGGCGGTACTCAGGATAATGCCTCGTATATTGACGACTTCGAGAACGCGAAAAACGGGCTTGACGTCAGCGAGCCCAAGTCATGGACAATGTCGAGCGTGCCTACCATGTTCAAGGAATATAATGACAAAGACTCCGTGACGAGTGGCTTCAACCGCTCACTCCTCGCCTGGTATAACATCGACCCACTCTTCACCTACCGCACCTCCTCCCTGACACCCAGTCATATCAAGAGCGACCTCGAGCAGTTGTCGAACCACTATGTCCGTGCCGTCTATGTGAGCGAGCTGTATCCTAACCGCCAGCAGAGCACCTATAGCGGTGCTACGGCAACACTTCCTATCCTCAACCTTGCCTACTATCCGCAAGAGCGTGGCGCCTACAACCTGGACACGGATGTTGACGTCATGGGAAAACTCACCAGACCCATGCAGCGATGGGGCGGTATGATGCGTAAGCTGGACACCAACGATTTTGAGACAGCCAATGTGGAGTATATTGAGTTCTGGCTGCTGGATCCCTTCATCTATACCAACCAACAGAGTGATGCTAACGAATATGGTGGCGACCTCTATATCAATCTCGGAGAGGTCAGCGAGGATATCCTGAAAGACGGTAAGAAATTCTATGAGAGTGGTATGCCTGTAGACGGTACGAATAATTTCTCTTATACCCCGTGGGGTAAGGTACCTATCCAAGCCACTCAGACATACGCCTTCGCCACCTCACCAGGTTCACGAGCCAAACAGGATGTTGGCTTCAATGGTCTTAACGACGAGGAAGAGCGTTCCAAACCTGCCTATGCCAACTTCCTCAATGGTGTCAATGTGAATGACAGTGTCCGTGCGGCTTGGAACGCTGACCCTGCCAATGACAACTACCACTATTTCCGCGGCAGAGACCTTGACGAGCGACAGGCATCTATCCTCGACCGTTACAAGCGTATCAACATGCCTCAGGGAAACTCTCCTGACAGTGACCAGCAGACGGAGGGTTATGACACCAGCTACAAGACTTTCCCGGACGTGGAGGATATCAACCAGGACTTCACCCTCAACGAGTACGAGCGTTACTTCCAATATAAAGTCAGTATCCGACCAGAGGATATGGTGTTGGGCAGAAACCATATCACGGACATCCGTGAGGCAAGTGTCTCCCTGCGTAACGGTAACCGTGAGACCGTGAAATGGTATCAGTTCCGCATCCCCCTCGACCAGTATGAGGACTGTGTGGGTAACATCAGCGACTTCACCAGTGTGCGTTTCATGCGTATGTTCCTCACCCAGTTCAAACGTCCCATCGTCCTGCGCTTCGGCTCTCTTGACTTGGTGCGTGGAGAGTGGCGTATCTATCAGCAACCGCTATCCACTGTTTCCGAGAGTGGCATCTTAGAGGTCAGTGCTGTAAACATCGAGGAGAACAACGACAAACGACCCGTCAACTATGTATTGCCACCAGGTATCAGCAGGGTGACCGACCCCTCACAGCCACAGCTGGTGGAAGAGAACGAGCAGTCAATGAAAATGGATGTCCGCGACTTGGCACCTGGTGAGTCGAAGGCTGTCTATAAGAATACCATGCTGGACTTGCGCCGTTATAAACATATACAGATGTTCAATCATGCCAACCACCTGATTGACGACTATAATCTCAAAAATGGAGAGCTCGCCTTATTCATCCGCTTTGGCAGTGACTATAAGAACAATTACTATGAATACGAGATTCCTCTCTCTTTGACTCCTGACCGTAACGACTATAACAAATATAACGTGGAGGACTGTCGTGCCGTATGGCCAAAGGAGAACATGCTGGACCTCGACCTGAATTTGTTTACCACACTTAAGAAGGAACGTAACAAGTCAAGAGCCAGCGGTGGTGCCTCCTTCAACCAGATATACTCAATAGCAGACCCCAGTAATCCTTCCAATACAGCCAGTATAGTAGGTAACCCGACACTTGGAGAGGTCAAGACGATGATGATCGGTGTGCGCAACATCTCCAACGAGCATAAGTCGGGAGAGGTATGGGTCAACGAGTTACGTCTGATGGACACCAACAACAATGGCGGCTGGGCTGCCAGCGGTGCTCTGAATGTGCAACTCTCCGACATCGGCTCGATCAATATGACGGGAAAAATCATGACAGCAGGATTCGGCGGACTGGAAGAGGGCGTCTTGCAACGCTCCAACGACGATTACAAGACCTACTCCATCACAGCCAATGTGGATCTGGGTAAATTCTTCCCCGACAAAGCGAAAGTCAGTGCACCACTCTATTATTCCATCACCAAAGAGGAGAGACGACCGAAATATAACCCGTTAGACACCGACCTGGAACTGAAGGACGCACTGGACGCCGCTGCCTCTAAACAGGAACGTGACTCTATTGAGAGTATCGCCGTGACTAAATCGACCACTACCAATTTCTCCTTGTCAAACGTACGAGTTGGCATCAAGACCAAGAGGCATCCTATGCCATACGACCCTGCTAACTTCTCCTTCTCCTACAGCAACTCCCATCGCCATACTAGTGGTGAGACAACTGTCTATGAGAACGAGAACCAGTGGCGTGGAGCCCTGAACTACAGCTATTCTCCGGTCTATAAGCCATGGGAGCCTTTCAAGAAGAGTAAAAGCAAATCCAAATGGGCACAATATCCGAAACAGTTCGGACTGAACTGGTTACCACAGAACATCTCCTTCAATACGGATATACAGAGGTTCTACCATGAGCTGCAAGAACGGGACATGGAGGATCTTGGAGGACAAAAGCTCCCTGTCTCCTGGAGTTCACAATTCCTGTGGAATCGTGAGTTCTCCCTTCGTTGGGATCTTACCAAGAACCTGCACCTGAACTTCCAGTCGGCGACTCATGCGGAAATCGAGGAGCCTTATGACGAGAGACCTATCAACAAAGACCTCTATCCTGACCGCTATGAGGCTTGGAAGGACTCGGTATGGCATAGTATCCTCCACTTCGGAGTACCTCTTGACTACCAGCAACATTTCACTGCCTCTTTCCAGTTCCCTCTCAACAAACTGCCTATCTTTGACTGGATGACAGCAGATGCGTCGTATAATGCAACTTATCGATGGGTACGTGGTACGGACCTTGAGAATGGAACGAACTTAGGAAACACCATTGCGAATAACCGTCAGTTGAATATCAACGGTAATTTCAATATGGAGACACTCTATAACCATATCCCTTTCCTGAAGAAAGCAAATGAAAGGTTCAAGAAAGCGGCAAGTGCCAATACCTCTAAAACGAGAAATAACACGAAAGACAAAAATACAAAAGATAAGAACGCGAAAGATAAAAACGCTAAACAAAACAAGAAGGAGGAGAAGATACTACCCAAGAACCAGAATGCATGGCAGAAGGAGGTTACGTTGATGGCAGACTCCTCCATCATCGTCAACCATGGTAAGAAAACCAAGAAACTGACCGTCACTGCACGTACCAAGGATGGTAAGAAGTATGCTATAAAATACAAAGTCCTGGATGACAATCGTATCCGCATCAAGAATCGTGACACCATCCAACTGATGCTCAGTATCGCGCCCAAACCGCCCTCAGAGAAACAGTGGTGGTACAAACCGGCACAGACAGGTGCACGTCTCCTGATGATGGTGCGCTCTATCGGAATCTCCTATCGCAACCAGTATTCCATGTCAATTCCAGGCTTCCTGCCAAATATCGGAGATGCTTTCGGACAACGGACAGGTAGTGTGATGGCACCAGGATTAGGTTTTGCCTTTGGTATGGTTGACGATAGTTATATCCAGAAGGCACACAACAATGGTTGGTTATTAGAGGTCGACAGTGTGGCAACTCCTGCTACCACAAATCTGACAAAGGACTTACAGATAAAGGCAACGCTGGAACCTTTCCGTGACCTGAAGATTGACCTGAATGCCAGTCGTACAGAGACGAAGGCGAAATCCATACAGTATATGTTTGAGGGTATGCCGACGACGCAGAGTGGTACCTTCACGATGACTACCATCTCCCTGAAATCAGCACTTGAAGGTATTGGGGATGCCAACAATGGGTTCCATTCCGCCTCGTTCGACAGGTTCTGTAGTTTGCTGGCCTCCTACCAGCAGAGGGCGGAGGCGCAATATGGCACCAGTGTTGACCAATACCATGCCAGCGTGATGATCCCAGCCTTCCTCTCCGCCTATACCAGCAGTGGAGGAGGACTCAGTTTCTTCCCGTCACTGACACGTCTGTTACCGAACTGGACCGTCCGCTATACAGGACTGTCGAAACTCCCGTGGTTCCGCGACGTGTTCAAGAGCGTGACCTTCAACCATGCCTATAAGAGCATCTATGCGGTAGGAAGCTACACGGCGAATGCCGGCACCAACTCGCTCTTAGGCTATAATGTTCCAACGGTCAGCCTCAACGAATCGTTCTCGCCATTAATTGGTGTTGATTTCACTTTCCAAAACAACCTCACGGCAAAGGTAGAGTATCGTACCACACGTGTCTTGAACCTTTCCATGACGAGTGTCCAGATTAACGAGAGCCGTTCCAACGACTGGGTGGTTGGTCTTGCCTACAAGATCAGTGACTTCAACCTCTTCGGAAGCAATGGCAACCGCAAGGTCAAGAAAGCACAACGTGGCAGCAGGAAGAAAGCTAATGACAAGCAACAGACGGCAACAACAACCGCACCGAAGACTGGTGTCAATCATGACCTGAACATGCGTCTTGACTTCTCTTTGCGTAAACAGGCTGCCATCACTCGTGATATCGCCTCGCAGACAAGTGCCGCAAGCAGTGGTAACACAGCATTGAAGATATCTTTTATGGCAGACTATACCCTGTCCAGATTGTTGACGCTCAGCGCATATTATGACAGACAGACAAACACTCCATTACTCTCTGCCAGCAGTTATCCCACGACGACTCACGATTTCGGCTTATCACTGAAATTCAGTCTGACACGATAAGATTTTTTCAATTGGAGCAAAGCTCCTTCGTCCTTTTTTCTCATTATATTTTTTGTCATTTCAAAAAAACTTTGTATCTTCGCACCGTAATATACGAATTAAGGTGGAATTACTCAAGAACATCAAATATCCCGACGACTTACGTAAGTTGTCGGTCGACCAACTTCCAGAACTATGCCAAGAGCTTCGCGACGATATCGTGAAGGAGCTTTCAGTGAATCCTGGACACCTTGCTTCCAGTCTCGGCGTAGTGGAGCTGACCGTCGCCTTACACTATGTCTATAATACCCCAGAAGACCGAATTGTCTGGGATGTAGGACATCAGGCGTATGGTCATAAAATTCTGACAGGACGTCGAGAACAGTTCTGTACCAATCGTAAGTTAGGAGGTATCCGTCCCTTCCCCTCACCCTATGAAAGCGAGTATGATACTTTTGCATGCGGGCATGCCAGCAACTCTGTCTCTGCTGCGTTAGGTATGGCAGTAGCAGCCAAGAAAACCGGTAAAGACAATCGTCATGTGGTGGCTGTCATCGGTGATGGTGCTTTAAGTGGTGGGCTCGCCTTTGAAGGACTGAACAACGTATCTTCATCTCCCAATGACATGTTGATTATTCTAAATGACAACAACATGTCTATCGACCGTTCTGTAGGTGGCATGAAGCAATACTTGATTGATTTAAGTACCAATGAGACATATAATGCCATCAAATTCAAGGTTAACAACTGGTTGCACAGGAAGGGGCTGATGAGTGATGAGCGTCAGAACGGACTCCAGCGACTAGCTAATGCCTTGAAGAGTGCTATCTCCCATCAGCAGAACATCTTCGATGGTATGAACATTCGTTATCTAGGACCTTTCGACGGACATAATGTAAAGGAGTTGGTACGTATCCTCAATCAGCTAAAGAACATGAAAGGTCCTAAGTTGTTACACCTACATACGCAAAAAGGACATGGCTATGCCCCTGCGGAGAAAGACGTGACAACATGGCATGCACCAGGCAAGTTTGACCCAGAGACAGGTGAGCGACTGGTAGACAAAGACCCCAACAAGCCTCAGAAATACCAAGATGTCTTCGGACACACACTGTTGGAACTGGCGAAACAGAATCCCAAGATTGTGGGTGTCACACCCGCAATGCCATCAGGCTGTTCTATGAACATCATGATGAAGGAGATGCCAGACCGGGCTTTTGATGTTGGCATCGCAGAGGGGCATGCCGTCACCTTCTCTGGAGGTATGGCGAAAGACGGACTGATACCCTTCTGTAATATATACAGCGCTTTCTCACAGAGAGCTTTTGACAATATCATCCACGATGTCGCATTATTGAACCTGCATGTCGTCTTCTGTTTCGACCGTGCTGGTATCGTAGGAGAAGACGGTCCTACCCATCATGGTGCCTTCGATCTTGCAGCACTTCGTCCTATACCCAACCTCACCATCTCCTCCCCCATGGATGAGCATGAGTTACGCCGGCTGATGTACACCGCCCAGTTACCTGACAAGGGGCCTTTCGTTATCCGCTATCCAAGAGGTGGAGGGGTTTTGATGGACTGGCGTTGTCCTTTTGAGGAAATCAAAGTGGGGACAGGCAGGAAGATGAAAGACGGAGAGGATGTCGCCGTGCTCTCTATTGGTCCGATAGGTAATAACGTGACGGAAGCTGTAGAGGGGACAACTGCTGCCCATTACGATATGCGATTCCTGAAGCCCATTGACGAGAATATCCTCCAGGAAGTCGCCGAGAAATACAAGCACATCATCACGGTGGAGAACGGTGTTAAGAATGGCGGCTTAGGATCTGCCGTAGTGGAATGGATGAACGACCACGGCTATTCCCCACGTGTCACCCGTCTTGGTATGCCAGACGACCAGTTTGTCGAACATGGCACTGTTGAGGAACTACATCATATCGTAGGCTTAGATGCCTCAAGTATCAGAAAAGCGATAGAGTCATGAAGATTGTGATTGCCGGTGCAGGTGCCGTTGGAACTCACCTGTCAAAACTCCTTTCACGCGATCATCAGGATTGTGTGTTGATTGACCCGGATGCCTCGCGACTGGCAGGTCTTGACGGTCGTTATGATATCATGACGATCCAAGGCTCTCCGACAAGTATCAAGACGCTGAAGGATGCCGGCACGGAATCCGCTGACCTCTTTGTCGGGGTGACACCAGATGAGAGCAAAAACATGGCGGCATGCAGTATTGCCCATGCTTTAGGAGCCAAGAAGACAGTTGCACGTATTGATAACTACGAATACCTGGCACCACATCTGAAGCCATTCTTCGAGGGAATGGGGGTCAACTCCCTCATCTATCCTGAGGTCCTTGCCGCCATCGACATCACGAATGGTCTGAAAATGTCATGGGTCAGACAACGCTGGGACGTACATGGCGGTGCTTTGGTAATGCTGGGTATCAAACTACGAAAGACCTGTGAGATACTCAATGAGCCACTGAAGAACCTCTGCGGTCCTGATGACCCTTATCATGTCGTAGCCATCAAACGTGGTGGCGAGACACTGATACCGAGTGGTAATGATAAATTATGTGTCAACGACCTCGCCTACTTCATGACGACCAGCGAGTATATTCCTTATATACGCAAGATTTCCGGAAAGGAGCATTATGCTGATGTGAAGAATGTCATTATCATGGGTGGAGGAAAGACTGCCGTTCGCGTGGGGTTGACGCTTCCTGAATATATGAACTTGAAAATCATTGAGAAGAGCGAGCGGCGTTGTGAGCAGTTGAACGAACTTCTTTGCGACACAGACACCATGATCATCCATGGAGATGCCCGTGACCTTGGATTATTGCAGGAAGAGGGTATCGACAATACACAGGCTTTCGTCGCCCTGACAGGAAATGCAGAGACGAATATTCTAGCCTGCCTGACCGCCAAGCGACTCGGTGTCAGGAAGACGGTGGCTATGGTTGAGAACCTTGACTATGTGGAGATGGCAGAGAGTTTGGATATCGGAACGATTATTAATAAGAAGACAGTAGCCGCCAGTCATATCTACCAAATGATGCTGGACGCGGATGTCAGCAATGTCCGTTCTCTGATGATGGTCGACTCCGATGTAGCGGAGTTTACCGCGGCAGAAGGTTCCAGAGTTACCAAGAAACCAGTAAAGGACTTAGGGCTTCCTTTTGGTGTGACGATCGGCGGTCTCGTTCGTCATGACGAGGGAATCCTTGTCAATGGTAACACACAAATCATGGCAGGTGACTCTGTCATGGTATTCTGTCATGAACAGAATCTGAAAAAGATAGAGAAGTTCTTCAAGTCAAATATCTTATGGTAAACTATCCATTGATATACAAGATCATCGGTTCGCTGCTCCTACTATTAGGATCACTGCTGACCTGTTGCACGTGTATATCATTCTATTATATGGAAGACGATATGATGGCTTTCCTGCTGTCCACGTTGTTTACCTTCAGTTGTGGCTTTATCCTTAAATTCATAGGGCGGAACGCCAATAACAATCTGGGTCGTCGTGATGCCTATCTTCTAGTCACGCTGACATGGACGGTATTCAGTCTGTTTGGCATGATTCCGTTTCTTATTGGAGGATATATTGATAATGTGACGGATGCCTTCTTCGAGACCATGTCCGGATTCTCTACGACGGGTGCCACCATTATTGATGATGTGGAATGGATGCCACATGCTATTCTGTTCTGGCGTACACAGACTCAATGGATTGGGGCACTTGGAATCGTGTTCTTCACCATTGCCATTCTACCGTCTATGGTAGGAAGCGGTAGCGTGAAGATCTTTGCTGCGGAAGCTACAGGTCCTATCCGCTCGAAGATGCACCCCCGTCTCTCCACCACCGCCAAATGGATATGGTCCATATATTCTGCGCTTACCATTGCTTGTGTCCTTTCTTTCTATATTGCGGGGATGGACGTCTTCGACAGTATCAACTATGCGATGACCACAACGGCGACAGGTGGTTTCTCTCCTCATAATGACTCTGCGGCATTTTTCCGGTCACCGACAATTGAGTACATCGCTATCCTGTTCCAGTTCCTGGCAGGTATCAACTTCACCATGCTCTATTTCGCTGTGTTCCGCTTAAAGGTCGCCAACCTTTTCAAGAATTCAGAGTTTAAACTGTATATCTTTCTCATCACCGTATCCACGATATGGATCATGTATCTGTTGATGTCACATAACGGATACGGTATAGAGAGAGCATTCCGTTCTTCTCTATTCCAAGTAGTATCGTTTATGACCACCACAGGACTCTTCAATGACGATGCGGCATTATGGCCTCACATCACATGGGTCATCCTTGGCTGTTTGATGTTTTTAGGAGCATGTGCTGGTTCCACTACTGGTGGATTCAAGTGTATCCGTGGTGTGATGATTATGAAGGTCTTACGCAATGAATTCCATAAACTGCTCCATCCAAATGCGGTCCTTCCTGTGAAGATCAACGGGCAACCTGTTTCTCAGCAGAAGCTGAACTCACTACTTGCCTTCTTTGCCATCTTCACTTTGATGGTACTATTATCCGCAACGATTATGATAGTAGCGGGAATTGACAATACGAACGCCATCACCATTGCCTTGAGCTGTATCAGTAATGTCGGACCATCTCTTGGGACACAGATTGGTCCAGAGATGTCATGGAGCCAGTTGCCTGACTTCATCAAATGGGTATGCTCCTTCTTGATGCTGGTAGGACGTCTGGAGATTATGAGTGTTCTGGTATTGTTCACACGAGGGTTCTGGAGAGACAATTAATCTGAATCAAACTAGCATATATGAATTACTACAAATTTGAACCATTATTAAAACAGACGCTATGGGGAGGCGACAAGATTATCCACTTCAAGAAACTCAATGCACAAATGGAGAATGTGGGTGAGAGCTGGGAGATCTCTGGTGTTAAGGATAATGAAACGATAACCATTGGTGACGGGCGATCCCTCAATCAATTAGTACATGAAATGAAAGGACAGTTAGTCGGTGAGACAAACTATAAGCGTTTTGGCGATGAGTTTCCCTTACTTATTAAATTCATCGATGCCCGTCAGGACCTGAGTATACAGGTACACCCCACTGACGAGATAGCCCACCGACAGGGAAAGAGTCGTGGTAAGACCGAGATGTGGTTTGTGATGGACAGCGCTCCAACGGCAAAACTCTATAACGGGCTGAGACGGCAAATTACCTCTGAGCAATATAAGGAGATGGTAGAAAATGACACCATCTGTGACGCTCTTGCCCAATATGAGGTAAAAGAGGGTGACTGTTTCTTTATCCCCGCAGGACGCATCCATGCCATTGGCGCCGGTTGCTTCTTGGCGGAGATCCAGCAGACCTCCGATGTGACCTATCGAATTTACGACTTCAAGCGCAAGGACAAGGACGGCAACTATCGTCAGTTACACACCCAGGAGGCTTCTGAGAGCATTAACTATACCGTCCTTGAGGATTACCGCACGTCGTATACCCCCCAGAAAAACGAGAGTCAGCTATTGGTGGAGTGTCCTTATTTCAACACTGCAGTCTACGACCTGACAGAGCCGATGACGATAGACTATAGTGAACTCGACTCTTTCGTCATCCTAATTGGACTGAAGGGAGAGGGTACATTGACTATTGACGGGGAAGAAGTGAGTTTCCATGCTGGTGAGACCGTCCTTATCCCTGCTACAGTCAAAGAGATAAGAACAGAGGGAACTATTAAGTTTCTGGAGACTTATGTCCTATCGTAAGATACTGCTCCACATCTGACTGTACACGACGGAATTGTTCTGACTGCATGTAACCACTATTTTTCTTCAACATCTGACGGATGTCCTGCAACGAGTGTTCGTAGCAGGACATCTCGTTTCTGCGTTGCGTATGATGCCGTGCCGTCCGCGTGATCTCATCCTGTCTTTCCAGACGGAGCCGGTTACACACCTTATTTAATATAGGGACTATCACATTGTCAAACAAGGAATGCCCTTGTACATAAAGATAGGTGGTCTGTGGAGTAACACCCAGTTCTTTAATCTCCGCTTTCAGCTTCAGATAAGACTCCTTATTACCAGGGAACTCTGTCTGTAGCTGTCTAACCTTCCTACAGACTTTCTGACGGAGATGGTCAAGAGACGGTTGCGGATCAAAGACATTGAAGCCCCCCGGGTCTATCACCCTTGCCATATCAGACAGGGAGAATTGGTTATGCCGACCTGTACGGTATGCCCATACCGACCATATAAACAAAGGGAATATCGCCTCACTATACTGCGTAAGATAATCCTCGAAATCAAAGAGACGATGATCGTTGAGGGTGACGGCGACACAGACATCATGAAGAGAGGGTGCGTAACACTGCAGGTTCTCGATAGCATAAGCATAAGTATGGAACACATAAGGACTCTCCACCACCTTCTTCGATTGTGGAGTGACACCCTGTAGCAGATAATCATAATCCGCATCCACACAGGCGATCATATCCTCTCCTATCCTACCCTCTATAAAGGACATCAATACCGATTTCTTCCCACGTTCCAATTTCTGGTGGGAAGGCAGCATCACCTCAAAGTAGCGTTTATCATCCTCAAAGCGTCCCAAGACGGTACGCCAGAAGTAGATATCGTCGTAACTTTCCACATAAGCTACGATTCTCCGCCTTGCCTTTTTCGAGGTCATCTGGTTGGCAGCCTCGAAATAGCGACTATTAAGATGATCCTTCAGCCTGCTCATTGTAATATATTATAGGAACTATAGGTACTATAGTGACTATAGAAGCTATACTGTTATGTCACTCACTTCTGTCACCTTATCCATCCAGCCGTTCATAATGACAGCTGGCGAATGAGTGGTCAGGATAATCTGCACGTTAGGATTAAGTTCTTGTATCAAGTCGATGAGTCGCTTCTGCCATTCGATATGTAGAGACACCTCCGGCTCATCCATAAAAAGAACATAAGGTTGCTGGTCTTCCACCAATACTGTTAAGAGGATGGCAAGGATCTGTTTCTCTCCACTTGACAGTTTATAGGGTAGCAAGATCTCACCGATCTGTGAGAAACGGATTTCATTCTCCGTACGTACAATCTTCTTTCCTGTCTCATTAAAGAGATCGTCAACGATATCCTGAAAGCGTTTCTTGGGTTCAGACAGGTGTTGCGCCGCATCCGTATTCCCTTGTTGCAACTCAGCAATGATACGGTTGCCTATATTCACTTGATAGTCGAGGTATTTACGTTGCAGGTTATAGAGTTGCATATCTAGCAACGAGCCACCTCCCATGCCAGCAAGAGCCGACAAGGTCTCGCGCATCACAGCCTCCCCTTCCGTCAGGGTCTGGGAGATATTACTATCTAACGAGCGGATGATGTCGAAGCGCACATGGGTAGCATCCTCTGGCTCTGAGATGATATGTACCCCTTTGAGCATGTGGTTCAGTAAATCACCATTGATGGCGATACTCCTCACTACCCTGTTCAGGATAGTAGACTTACCCACACCATTGATACCACTAAGCACATTCACCTTAGGGTCAAGATCCCATACAATATGTTTCCGACCTCCCCAAAGGGAGTCTATCTCTATCCTCTTGATATAATCCGCATACTTTTGCATATCGATGACCTGTTTAAATAAAATAAAATGGTGACCTGCTTAATAGCGGTCACCTTTCTCTTTTGTCCAAAAGTCTTCCAAGCGAACTTCGAAGATAAGCGTGCTATAGGCTGGAATAGTACCATTCTCACTCGTTCCGTATCCTAACTGATAGGGAACGACGACTAGCCAGTAGTCCCCCCGATGCATCTGCATCAAAGCGGTGCCGAATCCTGGTACGACTGCACTGACAGCAAATTTACTAGGAACAGCCGTATCTATGTCAAATGGTGCCAGATAACTCTGGTCAAACTGATATCCCGTGCTATAGGAGGGAGACGGAATCAGACGTCCCACATAATGTATCTGTACTGTATCACTTAGATAAGGAGTCACCTCAGGGGCTCCCATCTCGCTGCCCAGTTTATCCACCAGTACATAGTCAGTATGACCTGCCACATAACTTGTGCCCAGAGAGTATTTCTTTAGCTTCAAGTCATAATCATCGGAGAGGTAAGCGGCTTCAAAGAACTGCTCGTTCTTATTCTTCCAGTCGGCATATTCCTGAACGGTATCGTCTCTCTCACTGCAGGCAGTAAAAGCAAGCAGCGACATCGTTGCTGCAATATAATAATTTAACAGTCTGAAAATAACAGAATGATTCCTTTTCATTTTCTCATTACTGAAGTTTTCTCATTACTGAAGTTTTTTCAGTAAAGAAGCGATGCTTACCTTATCCTCGATGATAGATGCGAGATCAGAGATATTCACGCGCTCCTGCTCCATCGTGTCACGGAAGCGGAGGGTTACCTTGCCATCGTTCAGCGAGTCGTGGTCGACGGTCACGCAATAGGGAGTACCGATGGCATCCTGACGACGATAGCGCTTACCGATAGAGTCTTTCTCATCATACTGGCAGTTGAAGTGGAACTTCAGGTCGTTGATGATCTCACGAGCCTTCTCAGGCAGACCGTCTTTCTTGACCAGCGGCATCACGGCGAGTTTCACAGGAGCCAAGGCTGCAGGCAGTCTCAATACCACACGCGTTTCTCCATTCTCCAGTTTCTCCTCGCAGAAGGAGTGACACATGATAGAGAGGAACATACGGTCGACGCCTATAGAGGTCTCGATGACGAACGGAGTATAGCTCTCGTTAGTCTGCGGATCGAAGTATTTGATGCTCTTACCAGAATATTTCTCATGCTGCGACAGGTCGAAGTTGGTACGAGAGTGGATACCCTCCACCTCCTTGAAACCGAATGGCATCTTGAACTCGATATCCGTAGCGGCATTGGCATAGTGCGCCAACTTATCGTGGTCGTGGAAGCGATAGTTCTCTGCACCAAAGCCCAATGCCTGGTGCCAAGCCATACGAGTCTGCTTCCACTTGGGGAACCACTCCAGCTCTGTGCCGGGAGCTACGAAGAACTGCATCTCCATCTGCTCGAACTCACGCATACGGAAGATAAACTGACGAGCAACAATCTCGTTACGGAATGCCTTACCGATCTGAGCGATACCAAAAGGAATCTTCATACGTCCCGTCTTCTGCACGTTCAGGTAGTTGACAAAGATACCCTGAGCCGTCTCTGGACGCAGGTAAACCTTCATAGAGCCGTCGGCACTGGCACCCATCTCTGTGGAGAACATCAGATTGAACTGACGCACATCCGTCCAGTTACGGGTTCCACTGATAGGACATACGATCTCCTCATCGAGAATGATCTGCTTCAGCTCCTCCAAGTCGGGACCTTGCATGGCAGCGGCATAACGGGCGTGCAACGCATCACGTTTCTCCTTGGTCTCCTTCACACGCTCACTGGTCTCGAGATACTTCGCCTCATCGAAAGAGTCACCAAAGCGCTTGCGTGCCTTCTCCACCTCTTTTTGGATCTTCTCGTCATATTTGGCGATCTGATCCTCGATGAGCACGTCAGCACGATAGCGTTTCTTGGAGTCACGGTTGTCGATTAAGGGGTCATTGAAAGCGTCCACATGACCAGAAGCCTTCCATATCGTTGGGTGCATAAAGATGGCTGAGTCGATACCTACGATATTCTCGTGTAACAGGACCATCGACTTCCACCAGTATTCTTTGATATTATTCTTCAACTCCACGCCATTCTGACCGTAGTCATACACGGCGCCTAATCCATCGTAAATATCACTACTGGGAAATACGAAACCATACTCCTTGCAGTGGCTTACGATTTTCTTAAATACATCTTCTTGTGCCATAAAATACTATAATTTCGAAATGATGGGTGCAAAGGTACGATTAAGTGAGCAAAAAAGCAAATTTATTTGCATTTTTTCAAATTTCAGCGAGTCTTCTTTGCCGTCAGCTGCTTGGCTTTAGCCGAAGAGGATGGCGACAGTTTGCCTTTCAGATAGGCTTCGATGATGAGTCCGGCGATAGGAGCTGCCATATCAGCTCCGAAGCCTCCATGCTCAATATATACTGAAACCGCAATCTTCGGGTCGTTCATAGGAGCGAAACCGATAAAGGCGGAGTGGTCTTTCCCAGGGTTCTCCACCGTCCCCGTCTTCCCACAAATCGGGTATGTAGTACGGATACATGTTGCCGTCCCTTTCTCCACAGCCATCTTCATCCCCTCCACCACAGGCTGGTATGCCGACTTCTTCACCTTTGTCCATCGTTTGGTGAGGTAACGTTTGTTCTTGGTTCCCTGATGGATATGAGGTACGAAGAACCACCCTCGGTTGGCAATGGTCACTGCGAGGTTACAGAGCTGCAAGGGTGTGCAGGTCACATCACCCTGTCCCATGCCAGCCCACCAGATGGTCTTGCCGTCCCAGTTGTTCTTGTAACGCCTGTTCAGGTAGTCGGCACCAGCCAGCAGTCCACCTTGCTCACCTTCAATATCGATATGCATCGGACCACCCAGTCCCATGCTCTGCATATAACTACGCCATGTATTAATAGCCTCTGTCTTGTCGTTATAGACAAAGTTGTCGTTGATCATCGAGGCAAAGGTCATCAGAAACCACGTATTACAGCTCTGTGCCAGCGCGTCCCTCAAGGCAAGCGGAGAGCGATGCTGGTGGCACCCCACCTTAATATTCTCATCTGTCACCCCGTTGTTGCAGACCACTTGTATGGCAGGTGTCACAATATCCTCCGACAACAAGGTCAGTGCCTGTGCTGTCTTGAAGGTGGAGCCAGGAGCCTGCGGTTTCCCGACAGCCTGTCGCACATCACTCCCCTTCGGCGTATTGGTCGCTATACAGAGTATCTCGCCGTTGGCAGGATTGATAGCCACGATACTGCCTGTCTTTCCCTTCAACAGTTGTTCGCCCAGTTGTTGCAGCATCGGGCGTATCGTCAGCGGACCGTCTGTCGGCAACTGCTGACACATTGCCACGATACTCATCCAAAGCATCATGCTGCATATATACCATCTTTTCATCATGCAAAGGTAACAAGATAAATTCTCTCTACCTTTCTATTTGAAAATTTTCTGAGCGAACATCGTCAGATAGATTCGCCAATTGCGCCATATATGTCCACCATCGGTCTCAACATACTCATAGGGATAACCTTTGCTGTCCCAATAGGCACGCAGGTCGACAGTGCTCTGATACAGGAAGTCAGTCTTACCCATACCCATCCAATAGAGTTTTGGCTTGCTACCGAAGAGGCGGGCACTCTGCTGGGCAAAATCGGGATCTTCCTTTATCTGCTCTGCGAAGGGCTGATTCATATTGAAGTTCTTACCGAGATGCAAACCTGCAGAGAAGAGTCCGTAATAGTCGAATGTCGTAGGGTATAACAGACTGATGCCGAAGGTGTGACCGCCACCCATGGAGAGGCCACAAACGGCACGTCCCGCACGACTCTTAATGGTGCGGTAATTGGCATCGACATAGTTTACGATATCCATGAAACTGGCAGGAATCGTAGCCACTGCTGGAGCTGTAGGACCAGTACCGCTATCGCGGAAGCCTGGGGTATACATACCCCATGACCATTCACCAGGAGCAGCCTGACAATTGGGATTACCGTTTGGCATCACTACAATCATGGGCTTTGCCTTACCTGTAGCAATCAGATTGTCAAGAATCTGTGCGGCACGTCCGAGCTCGCTCCAGGCATTCTCGTCACCACCAGCGCCATGAAGCAGATAGAGCACAGGATATTTACCGCCTTTATCATAGCCTGCAGGAGTATAGACGGTCATACGACGCTGCATCTTCAGCGTAGGACTAGGATACCAGACCTTGCTCAGATTGCCATGGGGCACCTCATTCACACGATACAGGTCGCCCTTGTCCCCTTTCGCATCACTAATGATGAAGATATTGGTGAACGACACGATGTCACGATTCACATAGATATTGGCAGGATCCTTCACGCCCTTCATGCCATCAATATTAAAGGTATAACTATACATCTCAGGAGCCAGCTTGTCTGTGGTATAGCTCCATACACCATTCTCACCTTCCTTCAACTGAGCAACGCCGGGGGCATCATACTTACCATAGCCAGGGACATCAATCTGCTGTGTAGGCAAGAAGTCGCCCGTTACCTCCACTTTAACAGCTTTGGGAGCGAATAGGTTAAATGTCACGGTCCCGTCCTTGTTGATGACAGGAGACTGTACATTGGCACTCTGGAAGAGTTTCTCTTGGGCTGGAACATTCAGGCAGCACATCGCTGCCAGTGCCATCATCATAGATATTCTTTTCATAATACGGATTTACTCAATAGGTCTTTATTTAAATAATAAGGGTGTGAACTCAGAGAGATAGATGCGCCAGTTGCGCCAGATATGCCCTCCCTCTGTCTCGAGGTAGGTATATTTATGATGCTGGGAATCAAGATAGGCGCGCAAATCGTTATTGTTCTTGAAGAGGAAGTCCGTCTTGCCGATACCAATCCAGAAAAGCTGCGGTTTCTTGGCAAAGAGAGCGTCAATCTTCTTGTTACGGTCTGCATAAATATTGGGGAAACCGTTAGGGTCAGCCTGCTGCTGGTCCACAGCTGCGGAGAAGAGTCCTACATAGCCGAAGAGGTCCGGGTTGTTGATGCTGATGAAAAGACTATGGAAGCCGCCCATCGACAAACCCGCGATGGCACGGTGAGCCTTATCTTTCCTCACACGATATGTTTTCTCTATGAACTTCACCACATCAGGGAAGGCGGTCTCAAATGAACCCTCCATCGTCTTAGGGAGCATCATAGTAGGTACCTTGAAGCCCTCGCTGGTCTCACCAGGACAAGCCTCCTGCGAGATGTTCCCATTGGTCATCACCACCAGCATCGGCTCTGCCTTACCCTGCGCAATCAGGTTGTCAAGGATCTGTGCGGCACGTCCCAGCTCACTCCACGCATTCTCGTCCCCACCGATTCCATGAAGCAAGTAAAGCACAGGATACTCCTTATTACTTGTCTCATAGCCAGCAGGTGTATAGACCGTCAGACGACGTGTAAGTCCTGCCGTCGGACTCTCGTACCATATCTTACTGACAGTACCATGAGCCACTTTATTGACTTTATAGAGATCTGTACGTGCATCACCACCGATGAGCAACACACTGAACAGGTTGTTGATGTCACGGATGTTGTAGACGTTCAGCGGGTCGATGATCTTCACACCGTCCACAATCATATTATAGGTATAGAGCTCTGGCATCAGCGGCTCAGTAGTGAAACTCCATACGCCCTTGTCGTTCTTCACCAAGTCGACCACTCCAGGAGCGTCGTAAATATTACCGCCGAATTCCACCTTCTTTGTAGGCAGCATATCACCAGTGATCTGTACCTTCTGTGCTTCCGGGGCTATCAGATTAAAAGTAACACTGTTGTCAGCATGCACATCGGGAGATACTACTTGAGGACCTTGTCCCCAGCTCAAGTTCTGCTGAGCCTGTGCTACCACTGCCATCAGACAGAGGGTAGCCATCATCATCATTTTTCTCATAGTTGTTGTCATTAGTTTATTGGATGGTGCAAATATACACTTTTTTTCTCAGACTACAAGTTTTTTACAGAAACTTATCAGAATAATTTGGAACATTCGGAAATAGTTGCTAACTTTGCAGTAGCAATCAGGATGTGAAAAAATGATACAATACGATGTAGACATTTTTTATGTCATGTTATACGCAGGAGTGACCTTTGTGGCTGCCGCTGCCTGCTGTTATACACTCTTTCGAAGGGGTAATGCCTTCGCCCCTGATATCATTTCGTCCATACGTCTGCGCCGTTGGGTAGCAGCTTTCTTTGCCGTTATGGTCTTGAGTCATGGGTGGTGGTTTCAATTAGAATTCTTCCGACAATACCCTGACTCCTTAGCGTACTTAGCTATAGCTGTCGGACTTGACGGTGCGACACTGATTATCACAGTGGCCGGTATACTACTCTCCATGCTGCAAGACCGCAGGCGTTCGCTCCTGCCAGTCATCCTGTCGCTATTGCCTTTACTTGTCGGACTGGCAGTATGTATCATCCGGCACGACGAAACCTTCCTAACGATATCCATCACCTATTTCCAATGGCTGGTCCTTGCCAGTCTGCTTTACTTCGTGTATCATGTAAGACAGTATAGCTACTGGCTGCGCGACAACTATGCCGACCTGGAGCACAAGGAGGTGTGGAAGAGTCTGTTGGTGCTGACAATCTTCTTCCTTTTCTTCGGCATCTATGGCAACAATGTCAGCCATATCGCCTATGCGTATTGGGTTCAGGTGAACGACCTCATCCTAATAGCTCTCCTACTATGGCGTGTGGAGACATTACAGCAGTTGGAGCCCATTCCCCAAGAGGAGGCTGTCAGCATCGACACACAGACGGCCTCAGAAGCTGCGCTGACGATTCCCTCCGGCATCGGCACCCAGCTGAAAGAGCTCTGCGAGGACACCCAGCTTTACCTGCGTCATGACATCACCCTCGACGAGCTCAGCAAGGCGATTGGCACCAATCGCACCTATCTGAGTACTTATTTCGCACTAGAGGGTATCTCCTATAATGCTTACATCAATAGACTGCGTATCCAGCACTTCGTAAAACTCTATCGTGAGAGGAAGAAACAGAAGCAACAGTTTACTGCCCTGGAACTTGCCAACGAGAGTGGGTTCCGCAGCTATGCCACCTTCGGTCTCGCCTTCAAGCGTTTCATGGGTCAGACCGTCACCTCCTGGATGAAAGAAGATAGTTAACGATGGTTGACATAGAGTCAGCAGGTCTGTCGACTGGAGTCAGCAACCTTGTCGACTGGAGTCAGCAACCCTGTCGACTGGAGTCGACAACCGATTAGGATGCTTGTAACGATTGCTTATAACGGCACTTTACATCGATGACAACGGCACTTGCAACTGCTTAGGATGCCTTCTCACTTCTTAGTATGACGATAATAACAAACGGTTCCCCCTATCTTCTTCGGATACAGATAGGGTGAAGGGGTGACACAAAGACTGTCAAGCCATTTATTCGCCATATACCTTGTTATACCGAAAAGTCCCATCATCTGCCTGCATGTCAGCATCTCATGACTGCTAAACCATTGGTCGAGCCGCATTTTTACCTGTTCCTCCGACTGTTCGGTAGAGTGCCCCACCCGTCCTCTGCCTGTGGCATTGACGAAATGGTAGCCGTGCTCGTGCAACTGCTTGAGGAATTGTCTGTCGGGGGTGAAGCCGACGGAGTCGATGCACACTGAACTTGATATTATATCCCATAGTTGCTAATTAGGTTAATTAATGGCACAAAGATACGATTAAATGAGCAAAAAACCAAGAAAATCTTGAGTTTTTTCGAAAGGCTACGGGTAGGCGAACGAAGTTCGGGAATGCGTGAGTATCTTCGGGAACTTCTCCAAAGAAACTAATTCTTTGGGATATCATAAAGGTTTTCTAAAGAAAAACTAACAAAAGTTTCCTTAATTCAGAAATAATTACTAACTTTGCAACAGCCCTTAGAACAGGGGCTTTTATAGGAATTAACCAAAACGTAATATTATTATGGGACTGATTGGATCACTTATTTTAGGATGCCTGGCAGGATTCTGCGCAGGTAAGTTGATGAAAGGCGGAGGCTTCGGACTGATTATGAACATCGTTCTGGGACTCTTTGGCGGTCTGGTAGGCGGTTGGCTTTTCGACCAGCTGGGCATCACCTGGGGTGGTATCTTAGGACAACTCGGTACTGCCATCATCGGTGCTGTCGCCATCCTATGGGTAGCATCACTCATCAAGAAATAAATGAGAATAAGAATCGCATTTTTGCTGACGCTCCTTACTCTACTTACCATCACTTCATGCGACGACGCGAAGCGGAAAGTAGAGAAGAAGAACTATGCCGACAGCCTGGTAAATGCCGCTCAGAAAGAAGGAGACCTTGAGCGTATGCTGGCTTTGGTGGACAGTCTGGAGCCCACAGGACTGCTGAGCGACATCAGGGTCAACCAGGCAAGGGGATGGGTCTATAACCGGATGGGACAGAGACGCCGTTCGGAGATCTATTATCAGAAAGTGGTAGATGCCGAACCCAAGAATGACCAGCAACGTTCCCTCCAAAACACTGTTGCCATCAACCTCACCTCTCGACAAGTTGCCAAAGGTGACTATGAAGCCGCTTTGAAGGTCGCCATCGAGACCGTGAAACGGATGGAGCAGAATAAGGAGCAGAACATCCGTGCCCTTGGAGCCCTTTACAACACCATCGGAGCTTGTCAGCTCAACTTAGGACACGACGAGGAAGCCGAGAAGTATTACGAGCATGCTTACGACCTCAATATGCAGGTTTGCGAGAAGGACGAGAAAGGCATAGACTCCAGACAGTCTATCGACGCAATGGTCAATACCGTCATTGACTATTGCAACGCCAAGAAATATAATATGGTGCTCCCTTGGCTGCAACGGACTCGTGACATGATAGGACTCTATGAGCGCAAGCCTCATGCCGACACCATTAGCGCCTTTGATTTCCGCATCAGACTGCAACTGCTGGAGGCTATCGCCCTGCAAGGACTCGGAGACACGAAGAAGGCGGCACAAATCTACGAGAGTGTGAAAGACACCGAGTTCGGACGCTCTGCTGACGGACGACTGACTGCCAACGACTACCTGCTGGCTGCTGGACGCTATAGTGAGGCTGCCGATAATTTCAGGGACCTCGACCATGTGATAGACGATTGGGGACTCGACCTCTCGCTGGAGACTATCCAGCTCTTCTTGATTCCTAAGCTGAGGGCTAACGTGGGGGCGGATCGTAAGGATTCTGTTTCCAGATTCTCCATCCAGTTGGCTGACGCCCTTGACAAAGCGATAGAACAGAACAAGAGTAATACGACGGCAGAACTTGCCGCTGTCTACGAAACGGAACAGAAGGAGGCTGAGATCGCTCTTCATCAGGCAAGAATCCAACAACAGCGATTCATCGGGACAGCCGGTGTACTGGTGTTGTTCGTGGTCTTTTTCATCCTATACTCCGCCTACCGTCGTAAGGCTGAGCACCGACTTGCCGTTGCTAACGACAAGCTGCAAAGCGCGTATGACCAATTGGAGGAGACGACAACCCAGAAGGAAAGGATTGAGAGTGAGCTGCGAATTGCCAGAGATATCCAGATGTCGATGGTTCCTCATGTCTTCCCCAAGCACCAGGGGCTCGACCTCTATGCTATGATGAAACCTGCCAAGGAGGTGGGAGGTGACCTCTATTCCTATCTGGTCGTCGAGGACTTACTCTATTTCTGTGTGGGAGATGTTAGTGGAAAGGGGGTCCCCGCCTCGCTCTTCATGGCTCAGGTGGCAAGGATGTTCCGCACCCTCTCTGCCCAGCGAATGAAACCAGAGCAGATTGCTACGGAAATGAACAATGAGCTGACCGAGGATAATGAGATGGGTATGTTCGTCACTCTTTTCATCGGTCTGGTTGATATGAATACAGGACACCTCTTCTTTTGTAATGCCGGACATAACCCACCTGTAATGGGAGACGGGGATTTAGGTGGACGGTTTATGGATGTAGAGTCAAACGCGCCCATTGGCCTGTGGCCCGACTTGCAGTTTGTCGGACAAGAGCTGGAGTCTGTCAAAGATCATCCCCTGTTTGTCTATTCTGATGGACTAAACGAGGCAGAGAACAAAGAACAACAGCAGTTTGGCGACGAGCAACTGCTGGAGATTCTGCATAAGACACGTTATGAGACAGCACAACAGGTCATTGAAGTGATGGAAAGAGAGGTAGAGAGACATCGTAACGGTGCCCTTCCCAACGATGACCTTACAATGCTCTGCCTGCGTGTAAACTGACAAGGGGAAAGCTACTTGGAACAAATAAATACACTTATCAAGATATAAACATTCATGGACGACGAGATTAAAGACATCAAAGACTCAGAGAGCTCAGAGGTCTCCGAATTTTCCGAGAACTCCGAAGCTCACTCTGACTATCAACCAGTCAACCGCTTCGACGCTGCCGCCGTACACCATCTGAGTGGCATGTACCAGAACTGGTTTCTGGACTATGCCTCTTATACCATCCTCGACCGTGCCGTTCCACATATCGAGGACGGACTGAAACCCGTACAGCGACGTATCCTGCACTCCATGAAACGTATGGATGACGGCAGGTTCAACAAAGTAGCGAATATCGTGGGACATACCATGCAGTTTCATCCGCATGGCGATGCCTCCATCGGTGACGCTCTGGTACAGCTGGGACAGAAAGAGCTGCTGGTGGACACACAGGGTAACTGGGGTAATATCCTGACAGGCAACAAAGCGGCTGCTCCCCGATATATCGAGGCACGCCTGTCGAAATTCGCCCTCGACACCGTCTTCAATCCCAAGACCACAGAATGGCAGATGTCGTATGACGGCAGGAACAAGGAACCTATCACCCTGCCTGTGAAGTTCCCATTGCTGCTTGCTCAGGGTGCCGAGGGTATCGCTGTAGGCTTGTCGACGAAAGTTCTGCCCCATAACTTCGTGGAAATCTGCGACGCGGCAATCGCCTACTTACACAACGAGCCTTTCCAGCTCTTCCCCGACTTCCCCACAGGTGGTTCCATCGATGTCTCGAAATACAATGACGGACAGCGAGGTGGCGTACTGAAAGTACGTGCCAAAATTGAAAAACTCGACCCGAAGACACTCGTCATCCGTGAGATTCCTTTCTCCAAGACGACAGAGACGCTGATTGACTCTATCCTCAAGGCGATAGAGAAGGGAAAAATCAAGGCACGCCATGTGGAGGATCTGACAGCGGCGAAGGTGGAGATACAAGTACAACTGGCTCCTGGTGTCTCCTCTGATAAGACACTAGATGCCCTCTATGCCTTCTCCGACTGTGAGATCAACATCTCACCCAACTGTTGTGTCATCGAGGATAACAAACCACAGTTCCTCACCATATCTGATGTGCTGCGCCACTCTGTGGACCGGACGAAAGACCTCATCAGACAAGAGTTGGAGATCCGCAAGGGGGAATTGTTGGAGCAACTGCATTTCTACTCCCTCGAGAAGATATTCATCGAGGAGCGTATCTATAAAGATAAGAAATTCGAACAAGCACCGACTATCGATGCTGTCTGCGAGCATATCGACGAGCGACTGACACCTTACTATCCACAGATGGTACGTGAGGTCACCAAGGACGACATCCTCAAGCTGTTGGAAATCAAGATGCAACGCATCCTGAAGTTCAACAAAGACAAGGCGGATGAGTTGATGGCTCGCATCAAAGCGGAGATTGACGAGATAGACCACGACCTCGCCAACCTCGTGGAAGTGACCGCCGACTGGTTCCAATTCCTCAAGGACAAATACGGCAAGGACCATCCACGCCTGACGGAGATTCGTAACTTCGACACCATCGTGGCAACGAAGGTCGTAGAGGCAAACCAGAAACTCTACATCAACCGCTCGGACGGTTTCATCGGGACAGGACTGAAGAAAGACGAGTTCGTATGTAACTGCTCCGATATTGACGATATCATCATCTTCTACAAAGACGGTAAGATGAAGGTGGTACGTGTTGCCGACAAGCTGTTTGTGGGTAAGAACGTGCTATGGCTGGGTGTCTTCAAGAAAAACGACCAGCGCACCATCTATAACGCCGTCTATCGTGACGGAAAGAAGGGCATCTACTATATCAAGCGCTTCAACGTACCATCGATTACCCGTGACCGTGAGTATGACATCACCAACGGTACACCTGGGTCGAAGGTGGTCTATTTCACTGCCAATCCAAATGGTGAGGCGGAGGTGATTAAAGTGACGCTTGACCCGGCTCCCAAACTCAAGAAGATTTTCTTCGACAAGGACTTCTCGGAGGTTGGCATCAAAGGACGCAGCGCCAAAGGCGTCATCCTTACGAAATACCAGATACACCGCATCGGACTCAAGAGTCACGGACACTCCACACTGGGTGGACGCAAGGTGTGGTACGACCCCGATGTCAACCGTCTCAACTACGACGAGCACGGACGACTGCTGGGAGAGTTCAACGATGGAGATGCCATCCTCGTCATTCTCAAAAATGGTGACTACTACCTCTCCGGTTTCGATGTCAACGTCCATTTTGAGGATAACATTGCCCTCCTGGAGAAATACGAGGCGGAAAAGGTATGGAGCTGTGTCCTCTATGATGCCGACAACCAAGGCTACCCATATGTCAAGCGTTTCCTGATGGAAGCCTCGAAGAAAAAACAGAACTACCTGGGCGAGAATCCTAACTCGCAACAGCTACTGTTGACTGACCAAGTTTACCCACGTATCCTGGTCACCTATGGAGGAGCTGATGAGTTCCGGGGCAGCGAGGAGATTGACGTAGAACAGTTTATTGCCGTCAAAGGCTATAAGGCTAAAGGTAAGAGACTCACCACTAACCAGACGGAAAGTATCGTGGAACTGGAGCCTCTGCGCTTCCCCACAGAACCTACCGAACCTGTCGATCCTGTTGAGGAAGAGGAAGAAAACCTCGACCCTGATGCCGGCAAGAGCCAGCAACAGGTATTAGATGAACTGACTGGACAGCAAAACCTATTCTCCGATGATGACTATCAGTAAACCTCTATTCTGCCTGCTCACCCTGCTTACCCTCGTGCACCTACCCCTTAGTGCCCAGAGTGACTCGGCAAAGATTATTACCAGCAGTCGTATGATAGGTGTAGGAGGCACGAATATCCTGGACACCTATCTTTCCGCAGAGCATTTCAAAGGGGTGGGTATCAGTTTCGTTGCCACAGTAGAACGAAAGAGACCACAACGCAGATGGAGCACACTGATGGAGCATGAGGCAAACCTTTCCTATGTCCATGATCGTGCGAATTCCAGAAAAGAACTAGAGGGTGCCTATAATTTCTATTGGGGAAAGTTCTATAACTGGAGCTTATTCGACCATCGGTTGACATTACAGGCTGGTGCCCTGGGAAATGCCACACTGGGATTCATTTATAACACCTCTAACTCCAACAATCCAGCTCAGGCTCGTTTCCATCTGAATATCATGCCTACTGGTATTGCCTCCTACAAGTTCACGCTCTTCCATAAGCCGATGATGGTACGCTATGAACTGAACCTACCTTTGGCTGGCGTGATGTTCTCACCCAACTACGGACAGTCATACTATGAGATATTCAATCGCGGCAACTACGACCATAACGTGGTATTCACGACTTTTGTAACAGCTCCGGAATGGCGCCAGATGCTCACCCTTGATGCCAACCTCACAGGCAAGTGGACACTGCGCATCGGTTACCTCGGCAACTATCAGCAATACAAAGTCAATCAGCTGAAACAACATGTCTATACACATCGTTTCCTGATAGGCTTCACACGTCGTTTCTCACTCATCCCGCATCGCTTATGAAGAAGATCATTAATATAGTTACTATAGTCACTATAGTATTAATAGTACCTGTAGTGTTTTCCTCCTGCGTTGATGAGGAGCAAAGAACGGATACACCAGCAGGCAACTTCGAGGCACTATGGCATATTATCGATGAGCACTATTGTTTCTTCGACTATAAGCAACATGAGTATGGACTCGACTGGCTGGAGGTGTATCATAAATATAAGGTACGCGTGAACGACCACATGACAGAGACTCAACTCTTTGAAGTGTTGTGTGATATGCTTGCAGAACTACGGGACGGACATGTCAATCTCTCATCCAGTTATGACTATGGCCGCTATTGGACTTGGCAGGAAGCCTACCCCAAGAACTATAGTGATTCATTGGAGCGCAAATACTTAGGGACGGACTATAAGATATCAAGTGGACTACAATATAAGGTCTTGGACGACAATATAGGATATATCCGCTATGAGTCTTTCACGAATCCGATTGGTGAGGGTAACCTGGACGATGTCCTCGCCTACTTCGCCCTTTGCCAAGGTATCATCATTGATATCCGTAACAATGGGGGAGGCGACTTGACGAACGCTGAGAAACTTGCTGCCCGTTTCGTTCAAGAAAAGACCCTGGTAGGTTACATGCAACACAAGACAGGAAAAGGTCATCAGGACTTCAGTGGTATGGAACCTCAATATCTGGAGCCGTCAAGTAATATCCGTTGGCATAAACCTGTATGTGTACTGACCAACCGCTCCGTATTCAGTGCCGCCAACGAGTTTACATCCATGATGCAAGCACTGCCTAACGTCAAGATTGTAGGCGACCATACAGGAGGAGGCTCTGGCATGCCTATGAGTAGCAGTCTGCCTAACGGATGGAGTGTCCGTTTCTCTGCCTGTCCGATGTACGACAAAGACAAGCAGCAAACGGAGTTTGGCATTGACCCGGACTATAACGTACAACTGACTGATGAGGATACGATGAAAGGAATTGATACGATTATCGAGACGGCAAGGAAACTTTTAGCGGAATAAATGGGGGTTTTTGCTCACTTATTAGATAAAATTCTCACGCTCGACCTAAAAAGTTCACTTTTTTGTTCTCACTTAATCGAATTTTTCGTACCTTTGCACCCGCAAACAATAGACTGCGTCAAATTGCAAGCGCCTGTGGCGGAATTGGTAGACGCGCTAGACTTAGGATCTAGTGTTTCACGACGTGCAGGTTCGAGTCCTGTCAGGCGCACAGAAAAAGTCGGCATAGCTCAGCTGGTTAGAGTATCACCTTGACATGGTGGGGGTCCTTGGTTCGAATCCAAGTGTCGACACAAAGCGTAAGTGGTTGATTTTCAGCCACTTTTCTTTTTCTGCCTATTTTGAGGTTAAGCGAGTTACTGCATTTTTACTGCATTTTTGTGTTTTTGCTATTTGGTAGTCTGAAAATAAACATCTATCTTTGCAACAGATTTATAACAGCAAAATTCAAATAGTATGGCTAATTTCTTTCTACAAACTACAAAGAAGAGTGGGACAGCAACTCTTTATGTGAGGATTAACCGCCCGGCCTTGGGAGTCAGGCAATGGTATGTAAATACGGAAATCAAAGTCGATGTTGTGGAATGGACTAAGGCTCAATCAGGCGCGAAGTATCTTGCAAAGTATCTTTCTACAGAGGAAGGAAAGAAAGTGCAGACATTGACGGACATTGTTGATGGTGTAATCAAAAATTTCTTTGATGGCATTAAAACGGTAAATAAGGGAAGTAAGGATCTGTTGTGTGACAGAATCAAATCAGTTGTGCGATTAGATTCCGATAAAGCCGAGGAAGAGGTAAGGCAACGTGAACTGGATGCAGTCAAGGCAAAGGCAGATGAAGAAAAGAATCGGTTGTATCAGATCTGGAACTATTTCGAGTTCTTTCTAAATGGTATTAAGGATGGCAGTATCAGGCATGGTGAGCAGAAGCGTTACACACCATCATCAATTAGCGCGTGGACTACATTCGGCATACATTTACAAGGCTTTCTCGAATATCGCCACAATTTAACTATGACATTCGAGGACATAGACCGTACAACGGCAACAGCCTTCATAACCTACTTAGAGCGCAAAGAGTTGATGAAGGCTACAATCAGCCAACAGACGAACCATTTCCGCAAACTTTGTAACATTGCCGCAGAAGATGGAAAGAACCGTAACGGAACAAGTCTTAGAGTTTGGAAGTCCCATGAGCAGAAGGATGATGAAAAGCGTGCTGAAATCGTTTTGTCGGATGGAGAGATAGATGCACTTTACGAATTGAATCTAACAGGGCATATTGAACAATGTCGCGACTTATGGATATTAGGGTATTTCTCTGCACAGCGAGTTTCAGACTACAGCAACTTTACAAGAGATAACTTTGCCATAAATGAAGATGGTACTCCAGTTATACGGCTACGTCAGCAAAAGACCCAAACAGAGTTAGAAGTACCTATATTGGATGATAGGGTATTTGAACTTTGCGAGAAATACAACTACCATTTCCCACCGTTAAAGCGTGACGCAATCAATCGAGGCATAAAGGCGGCTTGTAAGATGTTGGCTGAATCTGTCCCAACACTTAACCAATGGGAGGTTACGTTACTAGCTGCAAAGGAACGTGAAAAAGAGCAATGGTTTATAGAGACTAAGAAAAGGGTAGAGGCTGGCGAGAAACTTCACGGTGAAGAATCCAAACGTTACAAACGACTAAGGGAATATGCAATCGAACATGATAGCGGAGATTTTCTCTATAAAAGAGACTACCAGGGGCGAGTGATACGGCAACGTTGGGAGTTGGTGAGTTGTCACACAACTCGCAGAAGCATGATAACATCATTGCACAAGTCCGGGTTGTTCTCAGACCGAGAGATAATGAGTGTATCAGGTCACAGCACAATCAAGTCTTATGAAAAGTATATGAAGGTCAAAAAGACAGAGAGAGCAACAGACATCTTTAATAAATTCAAGAAAGCAAAGGAAATCAAAATGAAGAAGGAGGCTTAAAAATTTGTTTTTACTTAAACAAGCGAAAAAACCCTTTTGAGTAGTCTATAAAATAATACGTTAAGCACAATGAGAGACGTTAAAACCTTCATAAACAAAGGACTTTAAAAGCGTTTGCAGTTAGAACAAAGTGCAGTATTTACAAAGTAAAAAAGCGAGTAAAATAACATTATTGTCGAACTTTTAAAATTAAAGCATTATGACTAAAATGAATGAAAGTGAATGGTATTCGTTAAAAGCGTCTGTTGCAGATGCGTTTTCCGATGTGTATGCAGCCGAATGTGCAAGCAAACTGACTGAAGGTCAAGCCGAAAATCTCAAAATCTGCTTGAGTACTCTTAATATGTTTTTGGAAGAATATTCCACTACTTTTAATGATGGGAAAGATTACGACCCCGTAGATAAAGACATTCAGGAATGAAGATTGATCAGGAACAATTAAAGGCTGTCAAAGATACCTTGATACTTTGAAAAAGCGAACTGAGGTATTAGAGCAACAGAAAGAGGAGCAACGGAAGGTAGATGAACAAAAGCGAATTAAGCGTGAATACTGGCGCAAACGACTATATGAGACAAAGGGGCAAGGCTTAACCGTTGTTGTTCCCGATGATTCTATATTCAATAGGAAAGACGATGAATGAGCCACAGAAACGGCTTTCTACTGGCTTAAATCTTCAAAGGGGTGTAACTATTCGTTGCATCCTTTTTTTTGCTTATAGACAAAGATAGATACACCATGAAAAAACAATATTCAGCATCAATATTTTTTCTTTAAATTGGAAATGTTGCGGCGAAATCCCTTTTTCTTGCATTTTTTTCCTTGATGTTTCACAGATTACCATTAATTTTGCGTGCATCCTATTAATTAGGTTGTATATTTGCGGAGCGATATTTTTAAACACAGAAGTATATGAGAACAAAAACCAAACAGCAGTTGGCTAATGCTAGTGGAAACTTAGCAAAAGCAATCGAAGCCATTAAAGGCTTATCAGGTGAGGAACTAACGGAGTTGGTAAATGAACTAGAGAAAAAACTGTATGGTTCACCAATTCCAGATGGCGAGTATTTAAGCATCGTTGAGGTCTGCCAATACCTCAAGGTGGGTCGTACAACCGTATGGCGATACACAAAAGCAGGGATCCTTAAGCCTCGCAAAATAGGTTATAAGATTCTGTACGCACGTGGTGACATCGATAACCTTTTAAACGGAATGAGCCATGAATAACACAAATACTATTCTTAGCAGTCTATGTGCTGAGGCTCTACCCATTGTAGAGAATTGGCTACGTGATGTGATTCGTGATGAAGTACGCAGAACAATTGAAGAGGAACGGCAGAAAGCACGACCAGAGCGTTATCTTTCGCGTGATGAAGTATGTCAATTGATTGGTATCTCCAAACCTACGTTATGGAAGAAAACAAAGGATGGCGAGATAAAAGCCACAACTGTAGGCAGACGTGTAACTTATGCCGAAAGTGAGGTAAAAAGATTTATGGAGGAGGCTTAGCTTATGGAAGAAAGAAAAACGGCAGCAGCCGAAACCACCACCGATGTTCTTACAGACGATGCAAAGGTACAAACTATTCCCGAATCGGCAAAGGATTCTAATGTAAATCCCCAAAGTGAAAGTAAAATTTCCATGCTTGGGAGAGAACTTAAAGATAAAAACAAGATTCTTGAAGAAATGTCTGTTAAGAATGATAGGGACAAAGACGTGAGAATTATATTTGAATCGCTTGGATATAGCGACCCAAAGATGTTTGAGCGTTTCATAAAGTTCTTGGATAAGGGAGCGTTTAACGATCTTGACAAATCAATTACAAGTCCCAAATTCCGTTTCAATATCCTTGGGGTGGATTGTGTACCCAGTGGCGAAATAATTGGCATAGGAGGGAAACCAGGTACTGGGAAATCCACTACTCTTGCAATCTTTGTAGGAGTTTTGTTAGGTAAGACTTCTTTTGCAGGGATACGTTGTCTTACACCTTGTAAAAAAGTCTTGTGGATTGACACCGAAAAGGGAGATTATAGTTGCAAACAGAAGATGACAATATTTAGACGTATTGCAAACATGGTTGATAACAATCCTCTTGAAAAACATGGTGTAATCTTTCACCAAATGCGAGGGGAAAGGTTAGCAGACCGAATAGCATTTATTGATTGTCTGTTTGCTATGGATAATTACGATTGTGTTGTTATAGATGGCATCTATGACCTAACAGACGATGCAAACGACAATTGCGCACCAGTGATTGAACTATTACAACGGATAGTGGAAAAAGGCACGTCTGTATTCGCTATGCTACATACCAATAAGAATGATGATAATTTTCGGTATGCAATGGGTACTGAACTTACCCGAATAGCAACAACGATATTCAAAACAGACTTTAATAAAAACAGCGGCAATCATAGTATTACACATGACAAAAGCAATGACACAGCACTTGCGCCACAAGTTTTGTTTAAATTTGCCGATGATGGTAGTATTTGTGTGTCCGACGTTTCAACCGTTAAAGTTGAGAAGAAAAAGGACTGTAGGACGGATAAAATAGCAAAGCAATGGCAAAAAATGTTTGCCGACAATGAATCTTTGAGTTATAAAGAAATAATAGATTTATTTGCCAAAGAAGGTGTAAAAGATAATGCTGCAATACAAAGATTCAGAAGTGCTAAGAAGAAAGGTTATATAGAAAATAATTCTGATGGAAAATGGGTACTTAAAGACCCTGAAAAGGACGGGGTAAAATTGGGGTAAAATAAGGGGTAAAATTCCCCTTGGTAAATAAGGGGTAAAATTAGTGTGTATATATTTATATATAAATATACACTCTTTTTACCCTTTTACCCTTGCAAGGAATATATATCATTTAGGGTAAAATTAAAATTCTACACTATGACGTACAATTTCAAAGCGATAGCAAACGAGATAACAGAGCGTGGGATAAATCTGTTTGGCAATGAAGATGATTGGTTTAAGGGCTCCATGGCTCTAAGTAACCTTGGTGATGCAGGCAAAGAAATCTTTCATGCTATCAGCAGCCTTTCACCACTCTACAACTATAAGGATTCTGACTACCAATTTCGATATGCTACCAGAACCAACACAAAGATAGGGATTGCCACCTTCTTACAAATGGCAAAGAACGTTGGAATTGACATAAGCCGATTTAAGGTAAATGGCGATAATGTGCCCGATATCCGACTACTGAAGCCGACACCACCACCGACACCGCCAAGTTATATCCCAAAGGAATATCTTATCAAGTGTTTCTCTTATCGTAGTAAATTCGTCGAGTTCCTTTGCGGATTGTTCGACATCAAGACCATCGAAAGAGTTGCAGCAGATTACTATTTAGGCGCAACAAAGAGCCGTGATGTTATCTTTTGGCAAGTAGATGTTGAAAAAAGAATCAGAACGGGTAAAATTATGTCCTACGATTCGGAGACAGGACACAGAACCCATAACAGCGGAGCAACCAACTGGATTCATTCTTTGCTGAAAAAGCAAGGGTTGATAGATGGAGAGTTTAACCTCCAACAATGCTTATTCGGTGAACATCTTCTGAAGAAGTACCCGGGTAAGGTAGTTGCAATGGTTGAGTCTGAGAAAACGGCTGTTATTGCGTCCGCAGTATTTCCCAAGTATGTTTGGTTAGCAACTGGCGGTAAATACGGAATCAATGCCGATAAGATGAATGTTTTGGCAGGGAGAAAGGTAATACTTTTCCCTGACACCGACACCACAGGCGAGACTTACAACTATTGGAAAGAGAAAGCAACAGAATTAACTTATTGTCGTTGTGTCGTGTCTGACATCTTAGAACTAAATGCCACCAATGCAGAACGTATAAAAAAGATAGACATTGCTGATTGGTTATGCAAGGAGCTTGAAACAGAGCCTCAGCGAATAAGCGAGGTAATGACTGAGCAAGAGCAGATATTAGCCGACATGATCAAGACAAATGCAACCGTTAGACTGTTGGTTGAAGTCTTTGATTTGCAGATAGTGGAAGATGCTAAAGTAATACCAGATAGTGAGTTCTATTTTGCCACCCATGGACGAAAGCGTAAGGCAAAAGAAACTTGCGTATCAAAACACAAACTTTATTCGTAAGGCTTATGAGGTGCAAGGAGTGTGAAAATATGATTTGTCGGACATTCTACGCTAAAGAAGAACGATGGGTTGGATATTGCCGAGTTAAAGAGACATTCACCGAAGGGGATTGGGATTGTTGGGCTATTGATAAGACGGATTCAGGAGCCAATTAGACACCATTCTGAAGGGTTTAATGAAAGTTCCCACTTTGCAATGTGGAATCTGATACACACCACTACTACAGCATACAATTTAATAGAGCCTACGACCTTCACAGGTGGCAGGCTCTTAAACATTTAAGACTCCCCAATATGTGAGTATTGGAAAGTTGATGCAAAGGTAGGCATTATTCCCGAGACCGCCAAATATTGCATCATGTCTTTTGTGTGGTTTTAATGTGTGTGTGGTTTTAATCTTATTTGCTACGTGGAGATAGCAAAATTAGAGACTGTATTTGTGTGATTGTAATTTAAAAGGTTATTTCCATACAATACACACAAAGTTTTCTTAATTCTTGACAGCACTTTGAAAGATATTCGCTACCTTTGCAATACAAACATTTAAGATTCCTAATTATGAGTAAGAAAGCAATTATCTACGCTAGAGTTTCAACGTTGGTACAGGACACCGACCGACAAGTTACAGACCTTCAGAACTATGCCAACGGCAACGGATATGAGGTTGAAAACATCTTCACTGAGAAAATATCAGGTGCAAAGAAGAATGAGGAAAGAGCCGCATTACTGGAGGCTATTGATTATGCCACCGCCAACGGTTGCACCATCCTTTGCAGTGAGTTAAGCCGTTTGGGTCGTAACATTGATGAAGTATTGAAGTCTGTTATTTATTGCAAGGAAAATAAAATCAATGTCTATTTTCAGAAAGAGCAGTTATCTCTATTTAATGCTGATGGCAACGAGCACCCATTTTTGATGATTATGATTGCTACACTTTCAACGTGCGCACAGATAGAGCGTGAATCCATCCGTTTTCGCATGAAGTCAGGTTACGACAATTACCGAGCCAAAGGCGGCAAAGTTGGACGTAAGGAGGGTTACAGAGTAACAATAGAAGATTACGAAACCAAGTACCCGCAATTGGTTAAAGACCTCCGAGACAAAGCCAATGGCGCAAAAGGTAGCCTTTATTCAGTTAGAGCATTGGCAGAGCGTTATGAAGTCAATCCTAGTACGGTACAGGCAATTTCAAAGATGTTGAAAGCCGCATAATAACCAAAGCCAAACAGCGTAACGAATCCCTATCCTTCATGGATGGGGATTTATTGTTATTGCATCCGACATGGATATTTGCCCTATTGGGCATAGATACGCACAGAATTAGGCAATATACAGCGTACTATCTATTTGCCTATTGAATCCACAATGGTTATTCTCGTATTGATGGGGTACACCCCCCCCTTAACAACTTTGGGGAGCCCTACTGACCTTTCGTCGAGATTTTTTGAAATTTTTCATTTTTACGCAATTCCGAGACCATTTAGACTATTGCCACTACCGCACACAAAAGGCACATACCAGGGAAGAACTGGAGTAGATAGTAGATGCAAATGGTAATATCATAAGAACCAAGAAAGCAAAAGAATTGGAAAAGTTTTCGATTTAACAACCAAAAAACGAAAAAAATTTGGTGGTGTAAAATGTTATTACTTCCTTTGCAGCCACAACACAAAAACATTGAGATATGACAGAAACTGAGAATCTAGAAAAGATGCCAACGAGCATTGTTCTTGAAAGTGAGCGTAAAAGGATTGATAGCCTATTGCGCGAGGAATTGCGAGCAGCGCAAGAAAGTTACAAGGCAATCAAAGAGGAGGAAAACCTTGGTACGATTCCGCAACCGCAACTTTGTACGGAAGAATGGCTGCAAGCCATCTACGAAGATGGCAAAAAGGCAGTTGATGATGTTAAGTTCTTAACCATCGAGCAACGGAACTCTCAAAAGGGGCATTGGGGCAAACTCTACCATCGTATGCTACCGCACGTCCAACGGATTCAATCCTTCATTGCTGGAATCCCGCATGAGCAATTTGTGTTTGATGAAGAGTTAGGAACGTTCTTCTATCGAGACATTACAGCACTTGCAAAGGAACGTGCAACCTTCCAAGTACCAGCAGAAGCCGCTGAGCATTGGCAGAAGATTAAAAGCATTCTTAACGCAATCATGGATTTGCGGGCATGGGAAGCCGGACAGGACGTTAAGAAACTTCCACTAGATGTTTTGTTGCACTTTGACAAGAACCACTTTATTGAAGCATGGGCAACAAATGAGATCAAGCGCGACCACCGATTTGATTCTAAGCCATATATGCAACAGATGTTGGCAAATCAGAGAGAAAGCGAGAAAAAGTATTTATAACCACAAAAACTATTTCATATTATGGGAAAATTGATTATATTTGAAGAGTCCATGATTGAGACTCTTTCTATTGAAGAGAAGGCTATGTTCAACAGCCTAGTACAAAAGGCAAATGCCAAAACTGAGTCCGACAACTTTGACGTTAAAGCCTACTTAGAGAGGCGCAAACAGAATGAAGCCAAGGAGGAACAATACCGTGAGCAGTTAGAGCAGAGCTTTGTATAGCACTAAAGCGGGAAAGTCCCGCCTAATTTTGTTTTGTCCTTAACTATGGGGGTGTGGATGGAGGAATACCATTTCACTACCCCTTTCAAACAAAAAAAATATGATTTTGAGAAAACAAAATATACATAAAAATGCAGAGGAAGTTTCGATGATGATTAGTTTCACCGAGGCTGACGTTAAGCGGGCTATGCAGCACTATTATGCTAAATTTGCCGATATTTGCGGGAACACGTTTGCCAGGAACACATCGCATTCTGAGTTAGACCTATTGTATTTTTTTGAGCATACTATGTTTAAGAACTTTGTGCAGAAGTATCGGGAGCAACTATCTGCGTGGGCTTTCGCAATGGCAATTAGGCACAAATTCATTCTTGCGAGCCAAGATGAAGATGAATCCAAAAAAATCTATTTTCTTTCGGATAAGTTGTGCAAGAAAGTCGGCAGGCCGAGACTACTTGACGATGACGATTGATGCCTTCGCGCACGCGCATGTTGGGGGCGGCTCTATCGAGACAGATTCCGAATTACATTTAAAAATTGACATATACCGAAAATCAACAACTCAACTTTTATTTTGAATTTTGCTGGCCGCCATTGTCCGTGAGGATAGGGCGGTTTTTTCTTACTGCATTTTTACCACACTTTTACTGCATTTTTACCACACAAAAGCGTAATTTTGATTAATTTTGGGAAATCTTCAAAATAAGCAAAACTGCGAAAAAGCCTTTATTTACAAGGGTTTAGAGATTAAAATAAATTTTTTAAGATTAAATAACAGAGACCGAATCCAAGTGTCGACACAAAAAAGAAGCAGCCTTAGAGGTTGCTCCTTTTTATATGTACAAGCAATATGCTTATTTTACATTACCTACTTTGATTAAGTACTCTCCGATCTGAACTGCATTCAAGGCAGCACCCTTACGAATCTGGTCACCAGAGAGCCAAAAGGTCAGACCATTCTCATCAGAGAGGTCCTTGCGGACTCGACCCACATAGACATCATCCTTACCTGCTGTCTCCAAAGGCATCGGATAAACAAGGTTAGCAGGATCGTCAACAAGTGTACAACCAGGAGCAGCGGCTATCGCCTTCTGTGCCTCTTCAACACTGAGAGGACGTTCTGTCTCTATCCATACACTCTCAGAGTGAGAACGCAACGAACTGACACGTACACACATCGCAGAGCATTTCGCATCAGTATGCATGATCTTCTGTGTCTCGTTATACATCTTCATTTCCTCCTTCGTATAGCCGTTAGGCTGGAATACATCAATTTGAGGAATCACGTTATAGGCAAGCTGATGCGGGAATTTCTTAATGGTCTTCACCTCACCGTCTTCTACCATCTCCTTATACTGCTGTTGCAGCTCTGCCATCGCAGCAGCACCAGCACCAGAGGCACTCTGATAGGAAGACACGTGGATACGCTTAATATGACTCAATTGCTCCAAAGGCTGCAATACCACCACCATCATGATCGTCGTACAGTTGGGGTTGGCAATGATACCACGAAGACGCTTCAAGGCATCTTCCGCATTACACTCTGGTACCACCAAGGGTACATCATCATCCATACGGAAAGCCGAGCTGTTGTCGATCATCACACAGCCATATTTTGTAATCGTCTCCGCAAATTCCTTAGACGTGCCAGCACCTGCAGAGGTAAAAGCTATATCAATATCCTTGAAATCATCGTTATGCTGGAGCAGTTTCACTGTCAGTTCCTTACCACGGAAAGTATATTTCCTGCCAGCACTACGCTCTGAACCGAACAACACCAGTTCATCCATTGGGAAATTTCTCTGGTCGAGGATTCTCAAGAACTCCTGACCCACAGCACCTGAGGCGCCTACAATTGCTACTTTCATAAGTCTAATTCTTTTCCTATTATACTAAATTTGGCTGCGAAGGTACAACATATTTTTGATATAACCAAAAATAGACAAGAAAAACCGCATTGTTATAAAGTGATAACATCCGTATTATATCCGGCTTATCAGACTATAAATTCACCTGCAGCTCCTTTCCCTCATAACTAATTGTCTGGTGCTGACCGTCTGGAAGGACAATGATGAACTGGCGTTTCTGGAGCATGCCGGGATAGGAACCTTGACGGGCACCAATAGTCAGTGTCCTCATCTTATCGTTCCACTGGAAGGTAATCGTGCTGTAAACACCTTTCTCATAATTGTAGCTATCACCCTCATCCTCATACAACACAAAAGAGCCGTCAGAACCAGGATAGACACGCAGCTCAAGACTGTCCCAAGATTTCTCACCGACATACTGCATCTCTGGACCAAGAGGCAGGATACTACCTGTTCGCACGAACATCGGGACACGGTCGAGCGTTGTCTGTATAGCAACGAACTGACCTCCCTTCCTACGTTCATTCGTCCAGAAGTCATACCAATCAGTACCTTGTGGCAAGTATTTCGTGACGGTCTTGGTCTGCGACCAATCCACATCTTCATTTTTAATTTCTTTCATTTTTACATTATTCCTGTCCCAGCCCGTCATTGCGTCTTCCTTGATAATCTGTTCCTCTGTATACAATGGATTGACTATCGGAGTCGCAAGGATGCTCTGTCCAAACATCAGCTCATCAGTCATTTCCCATACCTTCTTGTCATCAACGAAATCACTGAACAAAGGACGCATATAACTCCCGTTTTGAGATGTCACCTGCCAAGCCGTACTATACAAATAAGGTATCAGTCGATAACGCAGACGAATCATTTTCTCTATGGCGTCATAAACGGGTTCACCTTTCTTGCCGAATTGCCATATCTCACGAGGTGCATCAGCACCATGACTACGAAATACTGGCGCAAAGAGCCCATACTGCATCCAACGCACATACAATTCCTGATACTGGGGATTCTGAGGTGCGGAGCCTGGACCCTTGGTGTTATAGGCATTACAGAAGAAGCCTCCGATATCTGTATTGAAATTGGGATTACCTGTCAGGGAGAAACTAAGTCCTGCCGGTACTTGCTTTCGTAGCATGTCCCACGACGAGGCGACATCACCGCTCCACATATTGGAGCCATAATGCTGTTGACCAGCATACGATGAGCGTGTCATGATAAACACACGTTTCGAGGAGTTCGGGTAATCCTTGCGTTGTGACTGATAAATGCCACGCACCGTCTCCAAGGGGAAAGCGTTACGTAGAGAGCGCCAGGTACCACCAGTAACCTTATGCTCATAATCCGACTCACGGGGATTGAAGAAATCTGGATCGGTAGAGTCCATCCACCAGGCATCCGTACCATAGTTGTACAGTGTCTTCAGATATTTCCAATAAATAGCACGTGCGACAGGACTGAAAGCGTCATACACCTTCACACCCGACGGATAGTCCATCCGAGGCGGCCATATATGTGACAGTCCACTCTGAGGCCATGTCTCAATCGGTAATAGCAGTCCTTTCTCACTGAGTTCCCGGAATTGCTGTGTCTGAGGTCCGAAACTTGCCCATATACTAATCATGAAATGCGCATGCTTCGCATGGACATTCTTAATCATCTGAGGACCATCAGTAAAATCTTCCGACAGGAAATCCATCGCATTCCATAGGTAATTACTACCCCAATACTGCCAGTCTTGGATAATACCATCCAAGGGAACTTGCAACTCACGATATCTATCAACGACACTCTCCGTCTCTGCAGCAGTCTTATAACGTTCCTTGGACTGCCAGAAACCGTAAGTCCATAAAGGAAACATTGGTACGTCACCCGTCAGATGACGCATCAGGGCTATCACGCCGTCAGCAGAACCACCATACATGAAATAATAGTCAATGCCCTCACCAACCTCTGAGGCGAATGTCATCCCATCCACATCGTCATCAAACTGCGTAGGTGAGTAATTATCCCAGTATATGCCCCATCCCTTAACAGATTGCAATACATTCTGGAAATCCTCTAAGTTCGACTGTTCCATCCGTTTATGCTCACCCCGGCGATTCATCTTACCATTCTGTATCGTTCCAAGTCCATAGATGGGCTCATCCTTATCAAGCAGGAATGTCTGACGAGCTTTCATCACATCACCATTCTTTTCACGAAGTAACACCTTCCCTGCTGCCGTCAAAAAAGTCAGGCTACCATTGACATCCTGTTTGACTGTCAGTTCACTACTCATCCACGTGTTACCTTTCCGCACTGTCTTTACGTTTTCGGGCTTTGCCGTGATAACCAGCGTCTTGGTAGGTTTACCCTTGACAACATGTACTATATTGGGAGTATAAAACTCTATATTCACATCCTGTGCCATACAAGGAGTGGTCATCATAAGACCACAGCACACAGTGAACATCTTGATTACTCTTTTCACTTCAACTAATCAGATTATTAACGACAATTATTTCGCTGCTGTTCGCATTCCTCACGCTTTGCTTTGTAGAAACGATCCACGAAGTTGATCTGTTCACGATTAGGAACCATAATAAGAGATGCCCCATTGCAAAACTGCATCGTTGTAGGCTTCGAATCATCGAATGTAGGCCAGTATGGTAACCCCTTGCCATTTGGATTACCCGTCTTGGCAAAATTGATCCAATACTGTTGTATCATCTCAGCAACAGCGGACTCTGCGGGATATTTGTCTGACTGAGTCAGGAACTCCCCATTAAGATAAAGGATGTCATCAGCATGTGCCACACCACGGCGACGAGGATCACCAGAGAAGCTACGAGTGGATGGCTGGTTAAGATAGGCGGCATATGCAGCACTCTTTCCCGTTTTGGACTGCAGACTCACCCAAGCATATGATGGCCAGGCAAACCCCATATCACGGAAAGCATCACCAAAACCATGCCATGCCTCATCGGCAGTACTGCCCGGATAGACTTTCTTCGCCTCATCAGCAAAGGAGCCGAAGATATTCTTGACGGTCTTGTCATAGTCCTCAGGAGTGATATTACCCGGGCTGAAGAGGGCCCCCTCATCAGAGTTGGTCATCACAATAACGGGGACATCATTATATTCGCCACGCTCATAGAGGCGATACTGGTCATCACAGATGACATACCCGTCAACACATGGCCAGAAGCCTGCAAAACCTACATGACCGTCACATAGTGACATCGCATCCATCTTTCGCAGCTGTTTGAGATTCTTTTTCTTCAGATGCTTCTGAAAGGCAAGTCCCTGTTGTTCGGCACCTTTCTGCGAAGCATCTATACCCAAGGTACGTGGCTGGTCACGCCAAGGAGCAAAAGAGCCTCCGCTCTGACTGATACAACGATGGAAGAGTCCCTTCGCCAACGGTGAGGCACAAAGGATACTACAACTGATGGCACCAGCGCTCTCACCGAAGATCGTGACATTCGAAGGATCGCCGCCGAAGTTGGTGATATTACGCTGTACCCACTGAAGAGCAAAAATCTGGTCAAGGATGCCGTAGTTACCTGAATGTCCCTCCTTATTCTCTTTCGTCAGTTCCGGATGTGCCATAAAACCAAGTGCACCTGTCCGGTACTCTACGCTGACGATGACGACCCCACGCATGGCAAGGTATTTCCACAAGTCGCCCCCATACCATTCCGTCTGAAAACCACCGCCATGAATCCATACCATCACTGGCAGGTGGTCATTAACAGATGTTGCTGGTGTTGCGATACCCAGATACAGACAATCCTCGTTCATCATATCCGCAGTACGCCCCGGACGGGTGGGTTGTGGAGGTAACGGTCCAAATTGATCCGCTTTCAACACCCCTTCCCATGCCTTGGCTGGCTGTGGCTCCCGCCAACGAAGGTCACCTACGGGAGGAGCAGCATATGGTATTGCTTTATACACGGCAAGGGTACTGTCAAGGACACCTTCTACATCACCTGTCTCCACATGGGCTTTCAGAAGCGGTTGCCCCTGAGCGTCAGTCATCATCATGAAAGCGCAGACCACCCAAACAATTGTCAATATTCTCTTCATCGTTTCTTGATAGTTTTTGCAAAGGTACAAAAATTTTTCGAACCTTTGACCACACCGAAGGTTCTTTTGTTCGGAAATGCTCAAATAAATTTGGCATTTCACTCACTTATTCGTACCTTTGCACACAATATGTTATATATTGCATCATATTTTCCGATTACTAATCCGACATTGATCTTCTGTGTCGTATTACTCATCATCCTGTTTGCACCCATCATCATGGGTAAACTGCGCATACCGCATATCATCGGAATGGTACTGGCGGGCATGTTGATTGGAAAATACGGATTGAATATTCTGGAACGAGACTCCTCCTTTGAATTATTTGGAAAAGTAGGATTACTATATATCATGTTCCTCGCCGGTCTGGAGATGGATTTGGAAAGTGTGAAGAAAAACTCCAGAAGGTTTCTGATTTTCGGATTACTCACATGTCTGGTACCACTCGTCATGACCTATTTCATGGCAATATGGCTATTGGACTATACCACACAGGCTTCTTTCCTTTTAGGGTGTATCATGGCATCAAACACCCTGATTGCATACCCTATTATTGGACGCTATGGACTGCAACGTGACTCCAGCGTGATGCTGAGCGTAGGTTCCTCCATGATTTCCCTGTTCCTTGCCTTGTTGATGCTTGCTGCACTTGCTGCTTCTTATGGAGAAGACACAGGGCTCACCTTCTGGCTTCTCTTCCTACTGAAATTTTGTCTGTTCTGCGGTGCTTGTATATGGCTGATCCCTAAACTCGCACGTTATTTCCTGCGGCGGTACTCCGATGCTGTCATGCAGTTTATCTTTGTTCTTGCCGTGATGTTCCTCAGTGCCGCAGCTTCAGAGGCTGTCGGTGTGGAAGGCATCGTAGGTTCCTTCATCTCTGGACTGATTCTCAACCGTTATATCCCCCATGTTTCCCCATTGATGAACCGTATCGAGTTTATCGGTAACGCACTCTTCATTCCTTATTTCCTGATTGGTGTGGGCATGCTCATCAATATCGGCTCACTATTCACTGGACTTCACATGCTCTGGATAGTGTTCATGATTGCTTTCTTCGGGACCTTTGGAAAGGCTGTCGCCGCTTATCTTTCAAGTTTGTTATTCCACCTTCCTAAATCAGCAGGACACATGATGTTTGGACTGACCAGTGCCCATGCTGCCGGAGCCATCGCAATGGTGATGGTGGGAATGCGCCTGGAGGTCAGTCCCGGTGTTTACCTGGTGAACGACGAAATTCTGAACGGTGTCGTTATCATGATTCTTGTTACCTGTATCATTAGTACAATGATGACTGCTCGTGCCGCCCAACAGATCGTGTTAGCCTCCAACCAACACCCGACAGCCATTAACCAAGGCGATGACGAGAAAATCATGCTTTGTGTGAAATACCCTGAGATAGCTCCTCAGTTATTGGAACTTGCTATTATGCTACGGAACCAGAAACTGAATCGCGGAATTGTGGCACTGAATGTGGTATATGACGACAACAATGCTGCCGTCAATCGTGATAATGGACTGCGCTTGCTAGAACAGTTACAGCAACAAGCTAGTGCTAGCGAGGTAAAAGTACAGACACAGGTACGCCTTGCCACTAATATTGCCAATGGTATTAAACATGCCTTCCGTGAGTTCTCCAGTTCAGAGATTATCATGGGAATGCACGTTCATACGGAAGTAAACCCGAAGTTCTGGGGAGACTTTATCCAGAGTCTGTATAATGGACTGAATCGCCAAATCCTTCTGACCCGTTTTGTACAACCCCTGAACACGCTGCGACGCATACAGGTTGCCGTTCCATCTCGTGCCGAATTCGAGCCAGGTTTCCATCGCTGGCTGGAACGTTTAGGACGCATGGCAGAGAACCTTGATTGTCGCATCCAGTTCCATGGACGTGATGAGAGTCTAGTCTTGATTAGGGAGTATATCAACAATCTCCATCCGGGTGTCCGTGCGGAATATACCTTCATGGCGCATTGGAATGAGTTACCCAAACTGGCAGAGACCATCAAAGAAGACCATATGTTCGTGGTGATCACGGCACGTAAAGGTACCATCTCATATAAGAATGCACTAGAACGGCTTCCTAATGAACTGATGCAACATTTCTCGGGTAAGAATCTGATGATTATCTTCCCAGATCAATATGGTAACACGAAAGAGGAGCGTATGACCTTCACGGAGGCACAACACCAAGAAGAGAGTAGTATTTATAATACCATCGCCCGATGGATTAACGACCATCGCTCCCATTAACCCCTAAACCAATCATCCCTATGATATCAATTCAAGGAATCAAGAAAAATTTCGGCTCCCTCGAGGTCTTGAAAGGTATCGACCTCCACATCGATAAAGGTGAGGTGGTCAGTATCGTCGGTCCCAGCGGAGCGGGTAAGACAACACTGTTGCAGATCATCGGAACACTAGATAAGCCAGATGCCGGTACTGTCTGCATCGATGGTATTGATGTGAGCCATCTCAGCAAGAAGAAACTGTCTGACTTCCGCAACCAGCATATCGGTTTCGTGTTCCAGTTCCACCAACTACTTCCTGAGTTCACGGCTATTGAGAACATCATGATACCTGCCTATATTGCAGGACTCTCCCAGCGAGAGGCAAGACAAAGGGCACAAGATTTGTTAGATTTCATGGGACTTACCGAACGCGCCAGCCATAAGCCCAATGAGCTAAGTGGTGGCGAGAAGCAACGCATCGCAGTGGCTCGTGCGCTCATCAATCACCCTGCTGTCATCCTTGCTGATGAGCCTAGCGGTTCTCTTGACTCCAAGAACAAAGAAGAACTGCACCAACTCTTCTTCGACCTACGAGACAAATTCGGACAGACATTCGTTATCGTCACTCATGATGAACAACTAGCAAGCATTACCGACCGTACTATCCATATGCGGGATGGTCTATTAGAAACAACACCTATAGATACTATAAATACTATAGAACTATGAAAATCAAACTCGGCGACTACAACACGCTTCGCATCGTGAAGAATGTTGATTTCGGCATGTACTTAGACGGAGGTGATGAAGGTGAGATTCTACTTCCATCACGCTATGTGCCAAAAGGAGTTAAAGTGGGTGACGACATTGAAGTCTTCATCTACCTTGACCAAGACGAGAAACTTGTTGCCACCACGCTCAAGCCAATGGCGAAGGTGGGTGATTTCGTCTGGCTGGAGTGTGCATGGACGAATGAATATGGGGCATTCCTCAACTGGGGGTTGATGAAAGATTTGTTCTGTCCATTCCGCGAGCAAAAACAACGGATGCAGAAAGGACAACGTTATTATGTCTATGTTATGGAGGATGAGAAGACTCACCGTCTCATGGCTACGGCAAAGGTGGAGCGATATCAGAAGCACAACGGCTATGAGCGTGCCCTTGATTTCTCTGACGAGCTTTTACGTTACCTGAAAGAGAACGGAGGGCATTGCGACTTGGGTGACAAAAGTTCCTCAGAGGACATCGCCCAACGCTTTGGTGTCTCGAAGAAAATCTATAAAAAATCAGTCGGCGACCTTTACCGCCGCCGACTGATTACTATTTCTGACGAAGGGATCTCCCTCGTTTAGAACTCTGCACTCTTTGGAGTACGTGGGAATGGGATGACGTCACGGATATTCTGCATACCTGTTACAAAGAGAATCAGACGCTCAAAACCGAGTCCGAAACCTGCGTGTGGACATGTTCCCCAACGACGGGTATCGATATACCACCACAGATGAGTCATATCCATCTGTCGACGATTAATCTCACTCATCAACTTGTCATAGCTCTCCTCACGGACTGAACCACCGATAATCTCACCGATCTGTGGGAACAGCACATCCGTACCCTGCATCGTAGGACCAGGAGCCGCAGCACCTTTGTATCCTACAGAGCCTCCATCAGCGGTATCCTGGTTCTGTTTCATATAGAACGACTTGAACGCGCGAGGATAGTCTGTCATGATGACAGGTTTCTTGAAGTGCTCCTCTACGAGATAACGCTCATGCTCAGAGGCAAGGTCATCACCCCAGTTGCAGGGGAACTCAAACTTCTTACCGTTCTTGATGGCTTCCTGCAGGATATTGATACCCTCCGTATAAGGAAGGCGCACGAACGTCTCCTTCAACACACCCTCCAAACGTTCGATGAGTGTCTTATCAATCATCTGATTAAGGAAGGCGAGATCGTCCTTGCAATTCTCCAATGCCCAACGGACACAATACTTGATGAAGTCCTCCTCCAAGTCCATCAGCTCGTCCTGATCCATGAAAGCAACCTCTGGCTCCACCATCCAGAACTCAGCGAGGTGACGGGGCGTATTAGAGTTCTCCGCACGGAACGTAGGACCGAAAGTATAGATAGCACCTAATGCCGTAGCACCCAGCTCACCCTCCAATTGTCCTGATACCGTCAGAGAGGTCTGCTCTCCAAAGAAATCGTCATCGTAGATAATCTTACCATTCTCGTCTTTCTTCAGGTCATAAAGGTTCTTGGTGGTCACCTGGAACATGTTTCCTGCACCCTCACAGTCACTTGCCGTAATCAGGGGGGTATGGAAATAGAAGAAACCATGCTCGTGGAAGTAGGTATGGATTGCCATCGCCATATTATGACGGATACGCATCACAGCACCAAAAGTATTGGTACGGAGGCGCATATGAGCATTCTTACGCATCACCTCAAAAGACTGACCTTTCTTCTGCATCGGATAAGTGTTGTCACATACGCCATAAAGCTCCAGAGCTGTTGCCTGGATCTCACAAGCCTGTCCAGCTCCTTGGCTCTCCACTAGGGTACCGACAGCACAGATACATGAACCTGTGGTGATATCCTTCAGCAGTTGCTCATCAAACTTTGTCGGGTCAACGACAATCTGTACATTCTTTATGGTTGAGCCATCATTTAAGGCAATGAAGTCTACAGCCTTGGAATTACGGTGCGTACGTACCCATCCCTTGACACAGACCTCCTTACCATATTCCGTACTTTTCAGTACATCAATTATCTTTGTTCTTTTCATTGAACTATGAACTCTAAACTATCAACTATGAACTATCAATTACTCATACGCTCCCATACGCAGGCGGTCAACCTCCTCCTCGGTCAGATAACGCCAGTCACCACGACGAAGGTTCTTCTTGGTCAGACCAGCAAACTGTACACGGTCGAGTTTCGTCACCTTATAACCTAGGCTTTCGAAGATACGACGTACAATACGGTTCTTTCCAGAGTGAATCTCGATACCTACCTGTTTCTTGTCAACAGCATCTGCATACTGGATATCATCCGCCTTGATGTCTCCATCCTCAAGGGTGATACCCTCTGCGATCTGCTGCATGTCATGGGCAGTAACGTTCTTGTCGAGATATACATGATAAATCTTCTTCTTCAAGAACTTCGGATGTGTCAGCTTAGAGGCAAGATCACCATCGTTAGTCAACAGAAGCACACCTGTCGTATTACGGTCCAGACGACCAACGGGATAGATACGCTCAGGACAAGCACCTTTCACAAGCTCCATCACTGTCTTACGCTGCTGAGGATCATCACTGGTAGTCACATAATCCTTGGGTTTGTTGAGCAGGACATATACTTTCTTCTCTGGAGTAACAGGAGCGTCATGGAACTTCACCTCGTCAGTACGCAACACTTTGGTACCCAGTTCTGTTACCACCTGTCCATTCACTGTCACGACACCTGCCTGGATGAACTCATCTGCCTCACGACGGCTGCATACACCAGCATTGGCGAGGAACTTATTCAGACGGATGGGCTCATTGGGATCGTAGTTCTCCTCTTTATACTCTATACGTTTCTTGAAACTATACTTAGCATTGGGATCATAATCGGCAGTATGCTGACGATAGCCACCACGCTGCTTGTTATACCCACCCTGCTGACGGGGCTGACCATAGCCGCCGCGCTGCTGGTAACCCCCACGAGGCTGTCCATAGCCGCCACGAGGTTGATAGCCACCTTGCTGACGAGGCTGGTAGCCACCCTGCTGACGGGGCTGATAGCCGCCCTGCTGGCGAGGCTGGTAACCACCCTCCTCTCCTTCTGCCTGTTGGTTGAAACGAGGGCGATAGCCACCTTGTTGATAACTGCCGCCACGAGGCTGATAGCCGCCCTGCTGACGGGGCTGGTAGCCACCCTGCTGGTAGCTGTTCGTACGGGGGCGATAGCCACCCTCACCATTATTATTGGGATTGAAGCGGGGACGATAGCCGCCACGAGGCTGACCATACTCACCCTGAGGACGCTGTGGCGCACTGCTCTGCAGACTTGCACCAAATCCCTCAGGACGGAACCCGCCCTCTTCTTGACTCTGATTACGATTATAGCCACCCTGATTGTAAGGACGTACCTGTTGATGAATACGTGGACGTGGTGAGCGTCCTGGTTTGTAACCTTGATAACCACTGGTTTGGTTTGTGAAGCCCTCACGGCTTGTAGTATTCTGTTCTGAATACTGCTCCTCTGTTTTGTTTTCGTTCTCTAATTCCATAATCTTTAATTCTTTAATTTTTTTATTCTTCTGTTTTTTAAACGTTAGCCGGAAGCCTCACGGCTCCCTCTTGTGTTGTTTGTTAAATACCTGTATAGTTCATAGGCGTAATCGCCATAAGCTCTTCTTTAACCTCCTCACTGACATCAAGTCCCTGAATAAACTCATGGATCAGTTCTGGTGTCATTTTCTGGTTGGTACGCGTAAGTGCTTTCAACGCTTCATAGGGATGAGGATAAGCCTCACGGCGCAGGATGGTCTGGATAGCCTCAGCAACCACTGCCCATGTATTGTCGAGATCTTCCTGCAACTTCTCCTCGTTAAGGATAAGCTTACGCAAGCCTTTTAAAGTACTCTGGATAGCTATCAGGGCATGTCCCATGGGGACACCCACGTTACGCAGCACTGTCGAGTCCGTCAGGTCACGCTGTAAGCGACTGACAGGCAGTTTTTGCGCAAGGAACTGCAGGATGGCATTGGCAATACCGAGGTTACCCTCTGAGTTCTCATAGTCGATGGGGTTCACCTTATGGGGCATCGCACTCGATCCTACCTCACCTGCCTTGATCTTCTGCTTGAAGTACTCCATGGAGATATACATCCAGAAGTCACGATCCAAGTCGATAATAATAGTATTGATACGACGCATGGCATCGAAGATGGCACCCAACCAGTCGTAGTTGGAGATCTGCGTCGTCCACTGCTCACGCTCCAGTCCGAGTTTCTCGCTGACAAACTTATTACCGAACTCACGCCAGTCATACTGCGGATAAGCCACATGATGGGCATTATAGTTACCTGTAGCACCACCGAACTTCGCAGTAATCGGGGTATCTTTAAGTCCACGCAACTGCTCTTCCAGACGATAGACATACACCATTACCTCCTTTCCCAAACGGGTGGGAGAGGCAGGCTGTCCATGTGTCTTGGCAAGCATCGGCACATTCTTCCACTGCTCGGCATAGTCGTTCAACTGCTCGATGAGTTCCTCCACCATAGGGTAATACACCTCTTCCAGTGCCTCCTTCACAGAGAGGGGCACACTGGTATTGTTGATGTCCTGAGAGGTCAGTCCGAAGTGGATAAACTCCTTGTATTTCTCAAAGTCACCTATCTTGTCAAGTTCCTCCTTGATGAAATACTCCACAGCCTTCACGTCGTGGTTGGTCGTCTTCTCGATTTCCTTCACACGGGCGGCATTCTCTTCCGTAAAGTGACGATAGATATCGCGCAAACGCTCAAACAGGTTATGGTCGAAATCCTCCAGTTGCGGCAAGGGTAACTCACAAAGCGTAATGAAATACTCTATCTCCACGCGGACTCTGTAGCGAATAAGTGCATATTCTGAGAAATATCCTGCCAACTGCTCTGTCTTACTTCTATAACGGCCATCAATAGGCGAAATGGCTGTCAACACGTCTAATTCCATTATTCTTTCTTAATACCTTAAATTATAAATATAGCTATATTCCCAATTGGACTGCAAAGGTACGAATAAGTGAAGGAAAAACCAAATATATTTGAGTTTTTCTGAACGAGAGTACCTTAAAAACTTGTTTTAAAGGTACGAATAAGTCAGCAAAGCACGAAATAAAAAGGGACTTTTTAAAATTTTATTGGCGAACGGGTGTTCCTCTCAGATAAAGACCATCGTATGTTTATTTCAGTATGTCGCCTCCTCAGCCTTGCAACCGTCTAGCAAATCACGATGCATGCGGTGGGCGAGATCGCCATTACCCGGTTTGTAACGATGACCTGAGGGGGTGTAGTTGCATTTGAAACCACTCAGGTGCTTGTCTACACGGAACGCCTTCGGATCGTCCACACAGACGCTCTTCACGGAGATGTAGAAACGTCCCAGGTCACCTAACTTCACCACATAGCCAGCCTGCATGTAATGACGGATAGAGTCGAACAACTCCTTTACAACCATACGCACATCGGAAGCTTTCGCGGAACAGCTCTGCTCTACCATGCGCTCTATCTCCTCCAACGACACCTCGCCCGCCTTGACGGTGTGGGCATAATACTTTCCGTAATTCTTGCTGCTCTTGATTTGATTCTTCAGCAATCTGTACTTAATACTCATACTAATTTGGTTTATTATATTGATAATACGTTGTTTCAAGGCACAAAGATACTAATAAAAATTCAATTACGCAAACTTCTGCAAGTAAATTCAGTGAAATTACTGAGTAAATTCAGTGTATTTGCTAAGTAAATTCAGTGTATTTAGTGAGTAAATTCAGTGAATTTACTTATAAAGAAAAAACCTCTCTCCATCGGAGAAAGGTTTTCTTTGGTGGGCGTTGACGGATTCGAACCGCCGACCCTCTGCTTGTAAGGCAGATGCTCTAAACCAGCTGAGCTAAACGCCCTTTGCTTTAAAAGCGGTGCAAAGGTACGACGTTTTTTTGAAACCGCCAAACTTTTGCACCACTTTTTTCTATTTTTTCTTATAATTTGTACAAATCGCTCGCTGCCATCAGGTCAACTTTCTTCTCCGCGAGGATCCGTTCACAGCTCTCAAGGTCGGTAGGACGGATGACCACATGGGCGACATCGCCATTGGCGAAGGAGTACATATACTCAATGAAAACACCTGCATCAGACAGCAGTTTGAGTACTTTGGCAAGGGAGCCGCTGGTGTTTGGACATACGAAACCTATCACATCCGTGATCTTCACGGCGAAATGAGCCGCCTTCAAAACTTGGTAAGCCTTGTCAGGATCGCTGACGATACAGCGCAGGATACCGAAATCTGAGTTATCAGCAATACTCATGGCAGAAAGATTGACTCCTGCCTCACCTAACACGTCAGTCACTTCTGTGAGGCGTCCTGACTTGTTCTCCAAGAAAATAGACAATTGTTTTGCTAACATAATATCTTCGTTTTAAATTTTACAGTTTACGATTATCAATCACACGCTTTGCCTTACCAGTAGAACGCTCGATACCCTTCGGCTCCACCAGTTTGATCTTGAAACCAAGACCTATCACAGAACGAAGCTCTGCCTCCAGTTTCTTCTGCAGTCCTACCATCGTCGCCATATCATCAGTGAAGTATTCTTCCTTCACCTCCACCTTCAACTCACTGGTATCGGTATTGTTGACACGATCGACTGTCAACAGGAAGTGTGGCTCATACTCTGGCAGCGAGAGGATGACAGCCTCGATCTGAGACGGGAAGACATTGACACCACGGATGATGAGCATATCGTCGCAACGACCCAGGATACGGTCCATACGCACCAAGGTACGTCCGCATGCGCATTTGTCATAGTGGAGAGCGGTCAGGTCGTGAGTACGATAACGCAGCAACGGCATTCCCTCCTTCGTCAGATGGGTGAAAGTCAGCTCACCCAACTCTCCCTCTGGCATCGGCTCACCTGTCTCAGGGTTCAGGATCTCTGGGTAGAAATAGTCCTCATTCAGATGGGTACCATGTTGGCACTCACACTCATAGCCCACACCAGGACCGGCGATCTCACTCAGTCCATAGATATCGTACGCCTTAATGCCCAGCGATGCCTCCAGTTTCTGACGCATCTCCTCTGTCCAAGGCTCAGCGCCAAAGGCGCCCACACGTAATTTGAAATCCTCACGAGGCCATTCGCACTCACGCAGCGCCTCTCCTAAGAACATAGCATAAGAGGGTGTACAACAGAGCACAGAGGCACCAAAGTCATGCATCAGCGTGATCTGCTTCTGTGTGTTACCCGACGACATCGGAATCACACTGGCTCCAATATTCGTTGCACCATCATGGGCTCCCAGTCCACCAGTAAAGAGTCCGTAGCCATAGGATATCTGGAAGATATCATCCTTCGAGGCTCCATAGGCAGTAAAGGCACGAGAGATCGCCTCTGTCCACATAGCAAGGTCCTTACGTGTATGCAGCACAACGACTGGTTTTCCTGTCGTACCAGACGATGCGTGGATGCGTACTATCTGACTCATCGGCACTGCGGCAAGTCCGAAGGGATAGTTATCACGAAGGTCGAGCTTGTTAGTAAACGGCAACTTGACGATATCATCGATGTCTTTGATATCGCCAGGCTCCAAGCCCATCTCTTGAAATTTCTTACGATAAAATGGCGTGTTATGATATACATACTCTGCCATCTTTCTCAACCTAATGCTCTGAATCTCACGTAACTGCTCGCGATCCATGCATTCTACACTTTCGTTCCAAATCATTGTATTACATGTTTATTCTTGTTAATGTTTTAAGTTTGTATAGTTTTGTGTGATGCAAAGATACAACATTTAAATGAAAACGAGAAACAAGAACTGAGAAAAATTATAATGTAAGCACCATATTATAAAAAAAGCCCCGAGTATTCTCGGAGCTTGGGGAGTGGGCGTTGACGGATTCGAACCGCCGACCCTCTGCTTGTAAGGCAGATGCTCTAAACCAGCTGAGCTAAACGCCCTTAAAAATCCCGAGCACCAGAAGTACTCGGGATTTGATGGTTATTGTTTCAATTGAATTACTTCAACTCAACAGTTGCACGACGGTTGTAGCTGATTGGAGACAGTGTGTCAACACCACCCTCAGCGTTAACCTCGATGTTAGAACGATCAACACCCATGTTAACGAGAGCGTCAGCAACAGCCTCAGCACGCTTCTGAGACAGAGACTGGTTGAAGTTAGAGCTACCAGTCTTGCTGTCAGCATAACCCTTAACAACGATCTTAGCATTGTTTGCCTTAGCAGCGTCAGCAATAGCCTGAACGTTCTGCAGATCCTTCTGAGAAGCGATCTTAGACTTACCAATGTTGAAGAATACTGATACAGGAGCAGAAACTACCTCCTTAACAGTCTTAACCTCACCAGTAGCTGTTGGGCACTTGTGGTTAGCAATCTGGTTGCGGAGACGAGCGTTCTCTGCGTTAGCGTCAGCAAGCTGAGCGTTCAGAGCGTCGATCTGACCCTGAGAGAGAGCCTTGATAGCCTCTACGTCTGGAGTCTTGTTCCAAGTAGCCTTGCCGAAGTTGTAAGTCAAACCAACCTCAACGCTGATGGTGCGATCCATGTTCTTAAAGCTGTTCTTCTTGCTTCCAAAGTGCTGAGAGAAACCATCGAAGCGAGGATCGAACAGACCGTAGTTGATATCGAGGTTGATAGCAACCTTCTTGTTCAGACGGAACATATTCAGGATACCAACATTCAGATCCATTGAATAGGTGTTGTAGCTCATGTTACGACCTACACCAGCACCAACGTAAGGAACAAAGTTCCAAACACGGTTCTCGTTGTAACCACACAGCATGTTGCTGAGGTTGAACAGAACCTGCTCGTTCAATACCCAATACTTGCTAGCGTTCCAGTCCTTAGCAGACTTGCCTGCTACATCGTTGTAAGTAATGACTGAACGACCCCAGATACCTGTGAACTTGGTACGAAGACCGATACCAGGAGTAAACCACTTACCAAGAGCTACAGAGAAGCCGAGGTTAGTGCGATAGCCTTTGAACAACTTAGAAGGCTTAATAGCTGAATTCTCCTGGCTTCCCCAGAAAGATGTTCCAACTGCATTAGCCTGGATGAACCAGTTGCTCCAGAAAGAATTTGTAGAAACACTGTACTTCTCAGTAGGTACAGCATCCTGTGCCATTGAGGCTACAGAAACACCGGCAAAAGCCAGTACCATTAATAACTTTTTCATACCTATACTAATATTAATGTTAAATGATATTGTATTTACACTTTTATCAATTTTCTGTGCAAAAGTAAACATTTATTTTGAATCTGCAAACTTTTTTGGCAAAAAATTGCACTTTTTTAGAAAAAAAGGAATATTATATCTGTTTCAATGCTCTAAAACACCCTAAATAAAGTTAAATTCAACCAAGCAACTGCTCTATTTCCCTTTGGGGTAAAATACAAAGTATCGCTTTCCCATCTGGAGTATAGTTGACATTTGAACAGGCGAAAAGCTCGTTGACGATATTCTCCATCTCTTCATTGCTCAGGATCTGACCTTGAGGGATGGCAGCATGACGGGCAAGGCTTAAGGCTAGAGAAGAATGGATATGATGAAGATTACCCGTTCCATTCTCTATGGTGTCACTGACCATCTCCCGAATCAATTGAGCGTAATCAAGTCCATCAAGCCCCGCTGGCACCGTCTGTATTCCATAGCTATACTTCCCCAAGTCTGTCAATTCGAATCCCATAGCGTTCAACTCTGGTAATAACTTCTCCAAGACGACAGCATCTGAAGGAGCAAACTGCACCACTTCAGGGAAGAGGACACGCTGACCGCTCACCGTCTGCGACTCCAACTGTGCCAGGTAGCGCTCATAACGGATACGGACATCGGCACGATACTGGTCGATAATCATCAGGCCCGACTTTACTGCCGTCATGATATACCGTCCCTTATATTGATAATGTATAGGAGACTTCTCCTCAACGGCAAATGCCTCTCCCTCCACAGGAGACTCCTGAGGGTGCTGTGGCAGTTGTTCGTAAAGTTTTTCCCAACCCTCAACGGTTTTCTTCGGACGCTCTGTATGCTGATGTTCTTTGAAAGGGTTATAGGAAGGGTTATAAGAAGGTTGCGGAAGATCCGCATGCTGTGAGACAGGGTTGAAAGCGGGGATATCCGGCTGCCCGACAGTATCAAAGTCTATCTGGGGTATCTCACAGAACTTGCCGATGGCATCTTTCACTGCAGCCACGAGGATCTGCCAGATAGCCTGTTCGTTCTCAAACTTAATCTCTGTCTTGGTGGGATGGATATTCACATCAATATCGGAGGGAGCTACCTCGAAATAGATAAAATAAGGGACCTGCATCCCTACAGGGACCAGACGTTCGAAAGCCTGCATCACTGCCTTATGGAAATAAGCATGTTTCATAAAGCGTCCATTGACAAAGAAGTAATCATGCGCCCCTTTCTTCTTTGCCGATTCCGGTTTCCCCACAAAACCCGTTATCTTACATATGGCTGTTTCCACTTTAACCTCTAACAAATCCTGGTTAAAGCGTTTCCCAAACACATCGGCTATACGTTGACGTAAAGTACCACTCTTCAGGTTCAGAAGCTCTTGTCCGTTACTATGCAGGGTAAAATGGATATCAGGACAAACCAGGATGATACGTTCAAAAGCCGTCAGGATATTATTCAACTCTGTCGCATTCGTCTTAAGGAACTTACGACGAGCAGGAACATTGAAAAAGAGATTCTCGACTTTGAAGTTACTACCGACAGGACAACTGACCAGTTCCTGGGATTCTAACTTAGACCCGGAGAAGCGCAGGTAAGTACCCAGCTCATTTTCTCCCATCCTCGTACGCAGCTCTACTTGCGAGACAGCAACGATAGAAGGTAATGCCTCACCACGGAATCCCATCGTCGTCAAAGCAAACAAATCATCTGCCTTACGGATTTTAGAAGTCGCATGGCGCTCAAAGGCAAGGCGGGCATCCGTCTCAGACATTCCCTTTCCATCATCTATCACCTGGATAGAAGTACGACCAGCGTCTACTACCAAGACCTGGATAGTATGAGCTCCGGCATCCACCGCATTCTCCACCAGTTCCTTAATCACAGAGGCAGGACGCTGTATGACCTCACCTGCCGCAATCTGATTCGCGACAGAGTCAGGTAATAGCTGTATCACATCACTCATTCTCTTCCCCTTTCCTACTCAGTTTCTGTTTAGGAGCCTCCCGACGCTTGACTTCCTTCAATTCCTGTCCAGAATTCTTAGGACGCCAGTTAAAGATATCTTCCTTATTAAGAGGTCTGATATAATCAAACCATGCATATTGCGGCAGGAAATACTTAGAAGGTGGAATCTGTGTCATCGGATAAAGGACTCCCACAGGCTTCTCCATCCATATTTTCTTCATCTTCCTGTTTTCCAAGAACATTTTCATCCAAGGTGTCTCCGTGTAATTCAGACCAATGAGAGTACTGTCTGACTCATCAACAGGATAGTAGACAATTAAGACATTCCCCACAGCATCCGTCTGATAAATCTCTCCTTTCTCAAAATAGGCAATCATCTCTTTGGATGATACCTGATTGAAATGCACAGTATCCGGCATCTGTTCTGTAGAAAAAGCTTGTCCGATCACATGCGCCCTATGGATGGTTGAATCCTTCATGAAGACACGGATGACCTCACCAAACAACTGTTGACTATTATTCCATACTATTGGATCGCGATACATGGTCATACAAGAGTCTTTGGAGTTGTAGACCAGCGAGTCACAGACCGCTTGCACATCAATGCGGTACGCGCGAACCTTATTATATGCATGTATCTTACGATAAACAGAGTCAGTATTGATATTGAAAGTATATAATTTAAACGTGTCAGCATGCATATACAACGTATCCTTCTGGGAAAAGTCCATTGCCACCGCACGGTCTGTCGCCATAGCATATCCCGTCGAGTCATTATACTCACAATAATCACCCGTCAGCCGGTTCTTATTGACAGAGTCTGTATAGACGACATTCCAATAGGCATGACTCGTCCCTTTCTTGGCGTCATGATATACACTGTCCCCGACAATCGTTCGTCCTTGGTCTTTCATCACCGACCGCCCGAAAAGCTCAGAAGTCTCCGTTTTTGTATTATAATAGCCATCCTCACTATAGATATGACTCGTACCGGAAGTGATATTCGACGGTCCTACGATATGGGCGCGAGAAGTCTGCGTATCATAATACAGGGAGTCTGTAGTCAGGTAAAAGTTCTTATCACGTAAACGGACATCATAATAGAACATCGCCATTTTCGTGTCAGTATGATATTCTCCCCAGTCACTTGTTAAAGTAGAACTATTATCCACCAATTTTCCTCCTTCGAAGAAATTACCGAAATTATACAGGCGGTCATAGTCCAGGCTATCCGTATAGAGCGTAGACTGTCTGTGTTTGAGAATCACATTATATCTAGCCTGGGCGATTTGTGCATTACCGTCATAATAGGCATAGTCGCTGAAGAGTTTCAGGGTGTCACCCTGTAACATCTTCACATGTCCGAAAGCTTCAAAAGAATTCGTCTGCTGAAAGAAATTAGCACTGTCACAATAAAGGTTAGCCCCCATGTGGCGGAAATGGACATTACCTACCAGGATCTGTGCGTCACCATTGCGATACTGATCATAACGCAACTGGTCAGAATGAACCAAATAAACACGTTTGTCCTCTTGCCGCTTACGGGTAGTATTGCGTTTGCGGGTAGGCTGCATCGCCCATACGAGGCTCAGTCCGAAGAGGCACAGCAGCAGGAAGGCAACTGTACGAAGTCTCATTTAATCCAACCCTGATATTCAAATTGACAGTCCTTATAGCGGTCGTTCACACGGACATAAGTCGCCTTAATTTTATTAACCACCCATTCATGTAGTTTCTCTTGACGGCGTTTTTCCAATACGACATCCTTCATCACCTGGAAATCCTCTGTGATCGTTGCCTTATGTCCTTCCGAACGACTCTTCAGCTTCGCTATCACACAGACCGTTTTTCCACGAGCGTTAATCATCTGGAAAGGTTCGGAGATATCACCGACCTTCAAGGTGTCCACAGCGCGAGCCACCTCAGGTGGAAGATCCTGCAACTGGAATCTGGAAGTACGACCGTTCTGTGTGGCATTCGCCATCAGTCCATTGTTGTTACGCGTATCCTTATCGTCAGAGATCATAGAAGCACCAGCCTCAAAAGAGAACTTACCCTCACGGATATCAGAACGAATAGAATCCAAACGTGCCAAGGCCTTGTCGATGGCCTCCTGGCTGACAACCGGTTTACGGAGGATATGACGGACATTCACCTTATCACCCCTTTTGTCAATCAGCTGAATAATATGGAATCCGAACTCCGACTCCACAATCTTTGAAACCTTCTTCGGGTCAGTCAGGTTGAAAGCCACATTCGCAAAAGACTGATCGAGCGTACCACGTCCTGTATAACCTAACTCACCACCACGGCGTGCTGTACCCGGATCCTCCGAATACAAACGAGCCAAGGTCTGGAAAGATGTCTCCCCTCGGTTCACACGGTCAGTATAGTCACGCAGTTCATCCTTGACCCTATTAATCTCTTCCTGATCCACACGCGGAGTCTGAGCAATAATCTGCACCTCCACCTCTGTCGGAACAAAAGGAATACTGTCTTGTGGCAAATGTTCGAAATAACGGCGCACATCAGCAGGAGTCACCGTAATATCTTTCACCAGTTGTCGTTGCATACTCTGAATCATCTGTCTGTCACGGAAAGACTCACGCAACTCACTGCGGATCTGATTCATACTCTTTTTTTGATACTCTTCAAGTTTCTCACGAGAGCCTATCACAGATATCATATATTCTATCTGTTGCTCGATACCTGCAGATATCTCCGCTTCTGTGACTTCAATACTGTCGATAGCGGCTTGATGGAGATAGAGCTTTTGCACTGCAATCTGTTCGGGAATAGCACAATCAGGATCCCCTTTCCAACGCATTCCTTCCTGTTGCCCCTGAATACGCATCGTCTCTACGTCAGACTTCAGGATAGCCTCATCACCAACTACCCAGATGACCTCGTCCACCACACTCTGTACATTTGTACTATCAGCAGTCCCTCGGGCTTGTGTGGGCAGAGTGATCAACAACGCCGCTATTGCAATAATACTTTGTATCTTCATATTCAATGATGATTATTTACTGTCTTTAAAACCTTCTTATTCACACTCACAGGATATTTTTTCCGCAGGTCAGCCACCCAGTGCTTATTCATTTCCTCTTGCAAGTCAGCAACCACAAGTTCCCGCACCTCACGATAATCCTTGGGCTTAAATCCCTTACGTCTGTATTTTTTCTTGTGCTTCTTGAAATAGTATTTCAACGCCTCCTCATCCTCAGCAGCCTGTCTGCCAACGGAATTTTTACTTTGCTCATACAAGAGGAGACCCTCATAATATGCTCTTTGCAAACCATCAGAAGGCATCTGTAATGTTTCCATAGTCACCGTCTCCGTCTGTCTCAGGACATCTCCCGACAAAGGTGTCATACAGATTTGTTGATGAACTTGGCGCTGTCCAACCTCAACAGAGAGACGTTCCTTCAAAGTATCATAATCCTCCAAAGCCTTACGGTCAGTCATCAAGAAGATATGATAACCTATCGTAGACAAGAAAGGACGAGTCATCTCCCCTTTCCTCATGTTGAAGACAACATCTTCTATCTCCTTGAGCATCTGCCCATGCGAATACCAGCCCATCACTCCACCCTGTTCGGAAGAGGCCCTGTCTTGAGAATACTGGCGAGCCATCTGTCCGAAATCAGCTCCATCTTGCAACTGCCGATAAAGGGATTCTATCCGCTGCTGAGCCTGACGTTGTTCCTCACGGCTGGCTTTCTGGGGGACACGAATCAATATCTGCGCAGGACAGACGAGTCCGTCATTTCCTGTTTCCTTCCTCAACACCTCATACGCTGTCCTCACAGAAGAGGAAGAGGCACGATAACCTTGAGAGGAGGATACAAGAGACATAGGAACCTCAGACAGACACCTCGCATACTCACTCTTAAACGAATTCGTCGCATCGATATGAGCATCCAAGGCTGCCTTGACCTTCAACTTATAGGCGATATACAACTCCAGATAGTCAGCTATCGTCAGATGACTGACATGACTGCCTGTAGTGTTTTGCAAATACGACTGTTCAAACTCCGAACGTGTCACAGGCATATCACCAACCGTAAACAATATCGGATCATCCGCTGCTTGAGCCATTAGCGGCACCAGCAACATGAAGACAGACAACAGTCGGGACCTCATCTTAATCGTTAGGGCGTGAATAGTTTGGAGCCTCACTGGTAATCGTGATATCATGCGGATGGCTCTCGTTAACACCAGCGTTGGTGATACGAGTAAACTTAGCGTCATGCAACTTCTCAATTGTCGAGGCACCACAATAGCCCATACCAGAACGCAAGCCACCCACCATCTGGTAGATCACCTCCTGAACCGTTCCCTTGTAAGGAACACGTCCAGCGATACCCTCTGGTACAAGTTTCTTCACATCCTTCGTATCTGCCTGGAAATAACGGTCCTTGGAACCATGCTCCATAGCTTCCAGGGAGCCCATACCACGATAACTCTTGAACTTACGTCCGTTGTAGATAATGGTATCACCAGGACTCTCCTCTGTACCTGCCACAAGAGAGCCGACCATCACGCAAGAGCCACCGGCGGCAAGAGCCTTGACGATATCGCCAGAATAGCGCAGGCCACCATCAGCAATCAGAGGTACACCTGTACCCTGCAGTGCCTGATAGACATCATAAACAGCGCTCAACTGTGGAACACCCACACCCGCTACAACACGTGTAGTACAGATAGAACCTGGTCCGATACCCACTTTCACGGCATCAGCTCCATTCTCCACCAACATCTTGGCAGCCTCGCCTGTAGCGATATTACCCACTACGATATCAATATGAGGGAAAGAAGCCTTCGCCTCACGAAGTTTCTCGACAACACCTTTGGAATGACCGTGTGCCGTATCAATGACAATTGCGTCGGCACCCGCATTCACCAGAGCCTGCATACGGTCAAGGGTGTCAGACGTGACACCAACACCAGCGGCAACACGCAGACGACCTTTCTCGTCCTTGCAAGCCATGGGCTTATCCTTTGCTTTGGTGATATCCTTATAAGTGATCAAGCCAATCAGATGATTGTCCTTATCCACCACAGGGAGTTTCTCAATCTTATTCTCCTGCAGGATCTGGGCGGCAGCCGAAAGGTCAGTCTGCTGATGCGTCGTCACCAGGTTGTCCTTTGACATGATCTCCTCGATGGGACGATCGAGACGACGCTCGAAACGAAGGTCACGATTAGTAACAATACCCATCAGATGTTTCTCCTCATCCACCACGGGGATACCACCGATATGGTACTCTGCCATGATATCCAGAGCCTGTGCTACTGTAGAGCCAAGGGGGATTGTCACTGGGTCGTAGATCATACCATTCTCCGCACGCTTGACGATAGCCACCTCACGAGCCTGGTTTTCAATAGACATGTTCTTGTGGATCACACCGATACCTCCCTCACGGGCAATGGCAATCGCCATCTGACTCTCCGTGACGGTATCCATTGCTGCCGTCACAAACGGCACATTCAGTTGAATATGACGTGAGAACTGGGTTCGCAACTCTACTGTCTTAGGCAGTACCTCTGAATAAGCGGGAATCAACAGGACGTCGTCAAAAGTCAAGCCGTCCATGACAATCTTGTCTGCAATAAATGATGACATATAAATACTCCTTTAATTTTTATTGCGTGCAAAATTACTCATTTTTTCCGACATGGCAAGCGTTTCGCCACATTATTAATACGATTTAACGCGGAGCATCAGTTTGCCATTTCTGAGATGAACTTGATACGCACCAGACGGATCTCGTCCTCAGAGCACTCGTCACCCAGTTCGTCGATAGCTGCCTCCAAGGAGTCAGTGTCACTCTCTGAGAAATAATCATAGATATCATCGATATGGTCCTCGTCCATCACTTCATCCAGGAAATAGTCGATATTCAACTTGGTTCCGCTATATACGATGGCCTCCACTTCGTCAAGGAGCTCCTCGAACTCCAGACCCTGTGCGTTGGCGATATCATCCAAAGCCACCTGACGGTCTATACCTTGGATAATCTTCACTTTCAGCATCGATTTCTTGGCGACAGTGCGGACACGCAGGTCTGCCTGACGGGTGATATCATTCTCCTCGCAATAGCGTTTGATGAGGTCGACAAACTCCTGGGCATAAGGCTGTTTCACCTTTCCCTCTCCCACTCCCTGGATATTCTTCAACTCCTCCAGGTTGACGGGATAGTCTGTTGCCATCTGTTCCAACGACACATCCTGGAAGATGACATAAGGAGGACGACCCATTTTCTTCGACACCTTCTTACGCAAGTCCTTCAGCATCGAGTTCAGTACAGGATCCAATGCGCTGGTACCTCCCTCCTGCTCTGGTGTGCTCTCATAATCATCATTGAACTCCTTATCCTCCACAATCATAAAGGACTCCGGCTTTTTCAAGAATTTCTTACCTGCCGAGGTGATCTTCAGGAGTCCGTAGTTCTCCACATCCTTCTTCAGATAGCCGGCTATCAATGCCTGACGGATCACAGGATTCCACAATTTCTCATCCTCATCCTCGCCAGCTCCGAAGAGGTCATGCTCCTGATGGTTATGGGCGATGATATCCTCCGTCTCACGACCCATGATAAAGTCTATCACATAGTCGGAACGGAAATTCTCCTTGAGGGCTATCACAGTATTCAGGACTATCACCAGCTGATCCTTTCCCTCTATCTTCGTCTTCGGATGCAGGCAGTTGTCACAGTTATGGCAGTTGTCCTGATCATATATCTCTCCGAAATAGTGCAACAGCATCTTTCGACGGCAGACGGAGGTCTCCGCATAGGCAGCCGTCTCCTGTAAGAGCTGACGACCGATATCCTGTTCTGCGACAGGTTTGCCCTCCATGAATTTATCGAGCTTCTGCAGGTCCTTATTAGCGTAGAAAGTGATACACAGTCCCTCGCCACCGTCACGACCCGCGCGACCCGTCTCCTGGTAGTAGCCTTCCAGCGACTTGGGGATATCATAGTGGATCACGAAGCGCACATCCGGTTTGTCGATACCCATGCCAAAGGCGATGGTGGCAACGATGACGTCAATCTGCTCCATGAGGAAGTCATCCTGTGTCTGTGAGCGAAGGGCAGAGTCGAGTCCCGCATGATAAGCCTGTGCCTTGATATCATTGGCACGCAGGATCTCTGCGAGCTCCTCCACTTTCTTACGGGAGAGACAATAGATAATACCACTCTTCCCGGGATGCTGCTTGATAAACTTGATGATATCCTTGTCCACATCCTTGGTCTTCGGACGTACCTCATAATAGAGATTGGGACGGTTAAACGAGCTCTTGAACTCCACGGCGTCCGTGATACCCAGGTTCTTCTTGATATCCGTACGCACCTTGTCTGTCGCTGTCGCTGTCAAAGCGATAATCGGTGCGTTACCTATCTCGTTGATAATCGGACGGATACGCCGGTACTCAGGTCGGAAGTCGTGTCCCCACTCAGAGATACAGTGAGCCTCATCGATGGCATAGAACGATATCTTCGCTTGTTTGAGGAACTCCACGTTCTCCTCTTTCGTCAACGACTCCGGAGCCACATAGAGCAGTTTGGTGCGTCCTTCCTTGACATCCGCCTTCACTTGGTCAATTGCCGCTTTGTTCAGGGAGGAGTTCAGATAATGCGCCGTTCCCTCCTCACTCATTGCACTAATCACATCCACTTGGTTTTTCATCAGTGCAATGAGTGGGGATATCACGATGGCGGTACCATCCATCAACAGCGATGGCAACTGGTAACATAGTGACTTTCCTCCACCTGTCGGCATCAGCACAAAGGTATCCTTGCCATCCAGCACATTCTGTACGATGGCCTCCTGGTCGCCTTTGAACTTGTCGAAGCCGAAGTATTTCTTCAGGGCTGCTGTCAGATTCATTTTTGTTTTTGGCATAGGCTTTCTTTTTTATTGTAAGTGTGACTTGTCGAGTTGCTGTTGCGCATACTCCGCTGTCACCTCAAAGGATTTTGTTCGTTTCGAGGGCACCTCGAACATCGCGTCCATCATGATACTCTCCACGATAGAGCGCAGTCCGCGGGCTCCAAGTTTATACTCCACCGCCTTGTCGACGATGAGTTTCAGGGCTTCTGGAGTGAACGTCAGTTTGATACCATCCATCTCAAACAGTTTCTCATACTGTTTCACAATGGAGTTTTTCGGTTCCACCAGGATACGCTCCAACGCCGCACGGTCGAGTGGATTCAGATAGGTCAGTACAGGCAGACGACCGATGATCTCCGGGATGAGTCCGAACGACTTCAGGTCTTGCGGCAGGATATACTGCATCATGTCACCTTTGTCTATCTTTCGCACGTTCTGTACGGAGTTATATCCCACCACATGGGTGTTCAGACGCTGGGCGATCTTACGCTCGATACCATCGAAGGCGCCCCCACAGATAAACAGGATATTCCTGGTATCCACATGGATATATTCCTGATCGGGGTGCTTACGTCCACCCTGAGGCGGTACATTGACGATGGTTCCCTCCAACAGTTTCAAGAGTCCCTGCTGTACACCCTCACCGCTCACGTCACGGGTGATGCTGGGGTTATCGCTCTTACGAGCTATCTTGTCGATCTCATCAATGAAGACGATACCCCGCTGGGCAGCCTCCAACTTATAATCCGCCACCTGTAACAGACGGGACAGGATACTCTCCACATCCTCACCCACATAACCAGCCTCCGTGAATACTGTGGCGTCGACGATGGTGAAGGGCACGTCGAGCAGTTTGGCGATAGTACGTGCGAGCAGGGTCTTACCCGTACCCGTCGAGCCTACCATGATGATATTGCTCTTCTCGATCTCCACCCCGTTCTCGTCGACGGGCTGCTGCAGTCGCTTATAATGGTTATAGACGGCAACGGAGAGGAAGCGCTTTGCCTCATCCTGTCCGATGACATACTGGTCGAGATAAGCCTTGATTTCCTTGGGCTTAGGCACTTTCTTCAAGTCTATCGCGGCATCCGGAGCCTTCTTGGCATCAGGACCATAGCCGTTCGCCTTGGCGATCTCATACGCTTGTGCAGCACATTCTTCGCAGATATTGCCGTTGAGACCCGTGATTAGCAGTTTTACCTCTTTGTCAGACCTTCCGCAGAAGCTACATGTTTTCCTCATTACTTCTTCACCAAAACCTGATCAATCATACCATATTCCTTTGCCTCCTCTGCCGTCATCCAGTAGTTGCGGTCAGAGTCGTTCCACACCTTGTCATAAGGAGTGTGCGAATGCTCCGAGATAATCGTGTAGAGCTCCTTCTTGAACTTCATGATCTCCTTCGCCTCAATCTCGATATCAGACGCCTGACCCTGCACACCGCCCAGCGGTTGGTGGATCATCACACGACTGTGGGGCAGTGCGGAGCGCTTACCCTCCTTACCAGCCACCAGCAGTACTGCTGCCATCGAGGCTGCCATACCCGTACAGATCGTAGCGACATCTGAGGAGATAAACTGCATGGTGTCATAGATGCCGAGACCTGCCGTCACACTACCACCCGGGGAGTTCAGATAGATAGAGATGTCCTTGCCACTGTCCACGGAGTCAAGGTACAGCAACTGTGCCTGCAGGGTATTTGCCGTATAGTCGTCAATCTGAGTGCCGAGGAAGATGATGCGGTCCATCATCAGACGTGAGAACACGTCCATCTGGGTCACGTTCAGCTGACGCTCCTCCAGGATATATGGGTTCAAATACTGGGCCTGTGCACTGACTACTTCATCGAGTACGAGGCCGTTCATTCCTAAATGCTTGGTAGCATATTTTCTAAAATCATTGTTTATCATTTCTTCTTTCGATTTAGCACAAAAAAGAGAGTTACCAACTCTTTTCCGCATATTGTAAATACAAAATTACGAAAAAAGTTGGTAACCCCGAAAGATAATGCTGTTTTTTTTCTTAAAAAAACTTATTTTTCTTGCAGCATCTTCTGGAAGTCCTCCAAAGTGATGTCTTTCTCGTTGAGTTTGACCACACCCTTCAGGGCTGCTGTCAACTTCACGTCAACGGCACGGTCAACGAGTCCGTCTACGTTCTCACGCTTCTTCAACATCTCTGCGGCATAGTTCTCCAGATACTCATCAGGCACGTTTGACATACCATACTGTGCGAACTGGGCACGAGCTGCCTCCTTGGCGACATTCTTCAGGTCGTCATCCTCAACCTTGATCTCCTGAGCGGCAACGAGCTGCTCCTTGATCAGATGCCAACCGAGTTCCTTGATGCTTGCCTCGAAGTTCTTCTCCACGAAGTCAGCACCCTTGTCCTTGTTATTGTTCAGCATCACACGCTTCAGGATAGCCTCTGGGAACTCCAGCTTGCCCACCTTCTTCTCCATGTGCTTGCGGACATCCTGCAGGAACTTATAGTCGCTGTCTGCCTTGAACTGCTGACTGATGATGTCGGCGATCTTCTGACGGAACTCCTTCTCGTCCTTCACAGTTCCCTCACCAAAGGTCTGGTCGAACAACTGCTGGTTGATCTCTGCCTTCACGAAACGGCTGATCTCTGTGATCTGGAAGGTGAAGTCGCCCTCGTGGTCCTTCACTTCCTCTTTCTGGATCTTCAACAGGGAAGATACCTCCACGTCGCTCTCCGGGTATGCCTTGCGGGGATTCCATGTGATGATGTCACCCAACTTAGCACCGTCGAAGAGTTTCTTCTGGTCGTCGACTTTCATATACTGGGGCATCAGCACAGCGTCAGCAACAGTGATACCACCCTCCTTGACGTTTCCTTTCTCGTCCAGCTCACGGAGGTCACCCTTCAGCATGTCACGCTGCTCGGGATCATACTGCTCTGCCTTCTCATACTGTCCGGCACGGCTCTGGTACATCTCCACCTGCTGGTCGATGAGTTTGTCGTCAACGGTGATGTTATAATAGTCGATCTTGTCTTTACCACTCAGTTTTGCCTCGAACTCTGGAGCCACGGCGATGTCGAACTTGAAGGTCAGGGGAGCGTCACCCTCGAAGTCAAGGGTCTCCTGCTTGTCACTGGGCAATGGCTCACCAAGCATCTGGATCTTGTTCTCACGAACATACTCGTAGAGTTTCTCACCCAGCATCTTGTTGACAACGTCTACTTTCACAGCAGCACCGAACTGGCGCTTGATCAGCCCCATCGGGGTCATACCTGGACGGAATCCAGGAACGTTAGCACGCTTACGATAGTCCTTCAAAGTCTTCTCGACTTCTCCCTGATAGTCTTCTTTCTCCAATGTAATGGTCATCAAACCATTAATCTTGTCGGGAGCTTCAAATGAAATATTCATCTTATTATTACCTTATTTATATTTGTATTTTCCGTTTTGAGGGTGCAAAGGTAATGTAAATTGTGCAGAATACAAAACAAAAAGGCGATTTTTTTGTTTTATTCTCGAACGTAAGTACCTTCGACCTTCAGATCGTATCTCTAATGTTTGTCTTTGTTTAACTAATTTTCACAAATCGTCTTGTCTGGAAAGGGGTAATTGGGGGTCATTAGGAGCGTTTTGAGGTTCAAAAATCAGCGATTTAACATTTCTGAGAGGCGATTTAACATAAAAACGAAGGGGATTTTATGCATATACATGCAGAAATAGACTTTTAAGGTGGAATTTACCCTTATCAAATTCAAGCGGATTTTGACTCAAAACGGACTCCAAAAATGTTAAATCGCCTCTTGGAAATGTTAAATCACCCTTTTTCAAGCCCCGATTTGAGTCATTTTTGCCTGTTTTTACCCCTTTTGTGACAGTTACTGAAATCTGAGATTTTTACATCTATCTGATTTTTAGCCACTTAGATAAATAAGTGTAACAGATAACAGTTACAGTTAAGTTCATTTCCATTCTTACTATACTATTACTATATATATAATATATATATTATATATATAGTAAATAAATATACCGTATTTTGCATAAAATTGCAGGAAAATCGATTTTGACCTAACTGTAACTGTTATCTGTGATTACAAGTTAAAGGATGTTAACGGAAGGGCGTGTCCTCATTCCACCTTCCGATGCCTCTGATACCTGATCCCAGTATCTGTAACGACTCATTCCAATATCTCCCGTCTGTTATTCCAGATACTGGAACACCCCTATGGGAGATATTGGAATGAGCGACAGAAGGTATCAGTGTCTTAGAAACTGAGTTGACGCTTCTGTCCAGAGCTGAAGGTAGACCTGGCTCCGTTCTTTTTCTTGGACGAGGACGTAGAGCGAGAAGAGGAAGACTTACCCTTCCTATAGTCGTCATACATCTTCTTGTACTTCTTATATTTCTCAGCCGTCATCACGAGGAAGAAGCCCTGACCGGCAATACTGTTCTCACCGAGCTCACGATGCAGTCCGATCTTTTTCTGTGCCTCCGTGATCTGTGAGCTACTGGCAAGCGACACGATCGTCTCCCCAAAATACTTGTTGATGCAGTTCACCATCTTCTGTTTCTTACCATCACTCACGATGGCAGCATTGGTGACACTGGTATTAGGACCATGAGCTTTCTCACCCGTTGCTGCCCAATAGTCGTAATAGGTAATCGGCTCACGGGTAATGGCAAACTTGCCATTTACCAAGGTAGCTCTTGCGAAAAGGTTCATCATGGCAGACTCCTGCTGTTGCTTACTCATCTTCTGGGCATGGACGGAGAGGGACATCGACAACATAGCCAATAGTAACATCATCATTTTCTTCATAAGTACATACATTTTAATCGGTTTAACAAAAAGTTATTTAATCTATATTTCAGATGCAAATATAATGAATATTTGACTTTCATGCAAATGTTTCTGAAAGAATTTGGCTAAATAGCAAAAAAATTGTACCTTTGCAGGCTGATTAAAATAATTAAATAGGAACATGAACGAAAAGATTCAGAAAACACTTAAATCCGCCGAGACAGAGGACTGGCTGGACCTGCATGTGGTACGTCCGTTCTGCTATTGGTGGGCAGTGTTCTTTGCCAAGCTCGACATACACCCTAACACCGTCACCATCCTCTCGATGATCATCGGAGCTGCAAGCACCTTCTTCTTTGCCTGTGGCAGTTTCTATTATGAGGGTACCAACGGACTGGTGATGAACATCATCGCCATCCTGCTGCTCTGTCTTGCCGACATCTTCGACTGCACAGACGGACAGCTGGCACGTATGACGGGTAAGAAGAGCCGCTTAGGACGTATCCTTGACGGTGTGGCAGGCTTCACATGGTTCGTGCCCATCTATCACGGACTGGTATACCGCTTCTATATCCACCACGACATCGAGTTTGCATGGCTGGGGATTGCCGATACGGAGCAGAACGTCATCATTGCCACCATCGTCGTCTATATCCTCGGCATCATCTCTGGTGTGGCAGGACTGGCAGGACAGCAGCGCCTTGCCGACTATTACATCCAGGCTCACCTCTTCTTCCTGAAAGGAGAGAAGGGCTCTGAGTTGGACAACTCCAAGAAACAACAGGAGATCTACGACCAGATGACGAGTGAGACACCATGGGTGGAGCGTTATTTCCAGAAGTCGTATATCGATTATACCAAGAAACAGGAGCAGAAGACACCTGAGTTCCAGAAGATGCTGAAGGCGATGCGTAAGAAATACGGCAGCCTTGACAATATCCCCGCGGACATCCGTGAGGACTTCCATAAGAGTTCACTCCCCGTGATTACGTGGAACGGTCTGCTGACCTTCAATTTCCGCTCGGCATGGCTGTTCCTGTTCTGTCTGCTGGACATCCCCGTGATGAACTTCATCTGGGAGATTGTCGCCATGGGACTGCTGGCATGGTATGTCAACCATCGCCATGAGACATTCTGCAAACGAATCAGGACGAGGATTGAAGGGTTGAAGTAATCGTCGCAAGACGCTTTTACAAAGCGAAGCGACTAAAAGAACTGAAGGATTGAGAGCCATGAAGTGGACGAAACAAAGACTGAATAACTTGTTTTTCTTCTTGGGAGTGGCAGCATGCGTTGTCATGCTGTTTACCTTTGACGTCAGCTTCGTCGAGCTATGGGACCACCTCTGTCACGCCGGCTACTGGCTGATACCCATCGTGGGGGTGTGGATCATCGTCTATGGTCTTAACGCCTTCGCTTGGAAAGCCATCATCGAGGGGAATATCCAAGGAAAGATGCCTGTGAGTTTCTGGAGACTCTATCGCCTGACGATCACTGGCTATGCCCTCAACTATGCCACACCTGTGGGTGGACTCGGTGGTGAGCCCTATCGTATCATGGAACTATCGAAGGACATTGACAAGCAGCATGCCACCTCCAGTGTCATCCTCTATGCCATGATGCATTTCTTCGCCCATTTCTGGTTCTGGTTTATCAGTATCTTCATCTATCTCGCCCTTGTCATCGTTGGCGACCTCCCCATCAATGTCACCATTGGCACCACCCTGGGGATCATCGTGGTGTTCTGTCTGTTTTTCTTCTATCTCTTCTCAAAGGGATATCGTAACGGATTGGTGAAGTATGTGCTGGGGGTTGTGGCGAATATCCCCGGACTAAAGAAATGGACCCTCCGGTTCTGGGCACGTCACTCAGAGGCTATCGAGAACATCGACAAACAAATCGCAGCACTTTACGGACAGGACACCCGTGCCTTCTATCGTAGTCTGGTGCTGGAATATTTCTCTCGTGTGGTACAGAGCTCGGAGGTGATGTTCATGCTCCTGCTCTTCGGCATCGACTGTGGAGGTGGATGGGACGGTCTGACACTTACCTTCCTGCACAGCATCCTGATCGTCGCCTTCACGACCCTCTTTGCCAACCTGATAGGTTTCCTGCCGATGCAGCTGGGTGTACAAGAGGGTGGTTTCGTGCTCTCCATCGCCGCACTGGGTCTCTCCGCAGCCCTGGGCATTTTCGTGAGCATCATCTGCCGTGTGAGGGAGATTATCTGGATTGCCATTGGCATGGCGCTGATGAAATTGAAAGATTAAAGTAACATCGGAATATCGAAATATCGGAATATCGGAATATCGAAAAATCAAAAAAACAATATAACATGAATTATCTCGACAGAAACGAATTTAATTTTGAGCCCAGCCAGAAAGTGGTGGAGGCTATTAAGAATTTCGACCCTAAGACATTGTGTTTCTATACCCGTATCTATGACCAGGGTAAGAAGAGCGTCATCTCCGTACGCCTCAGCGAAATCTACAATGTTCCAGAGAACCAGGTACTGCTGACGTATGGTGGTGAGGACATGCTGAAGAATGCTATCCATTATTTCCTCTCCATCAACAGCCAACAGCCTGCGAATGGGCAACAGCCTAATACCAAGATCCTCATCCCGGAATTCTCTTGGTGGTACTACAATCGTGTGGCAAGCGAGTGTGGAGGTACTTTTGAGATGTATCCCCTGCATGAACAGGACGACACCTTCGCCTATGACATCGATGAGGTCATCGAGTACACCAACCGCGTACATCCCCGCATGCTGCTGCTCGCCTCTCCCAACAACCCCACAGGTAACGGACTGACCCCTGAGGAGATCGGGCGTATCATGGAGAATATCCCCTCTGACACGATGGTACTTATCGACGAGGCTTATGCCAGCTTTATCAGCACAGATACCGCCTATATCGCTCCATTGGTCAACAAATACAGTAACCTGATCATCTCACGCACCTTGTCTAAGTTCTACGGACTGCCGGGTCTGCGTGTAGGCTTCGGCTTCATCGGAAAGGGACACGACCAGTTTGAGAGCTATGTCAACAAATACCTGGGCTACAACCGCTTCTCGGAGGCTGTCGCCCTTGCTGCCCTTGACAGCGACGAGCACTACCGCAAGGTTGCTGACGACATGGAATGGGGACGCCAGTTGTATAAGAAGGAACTCGGCAGTCTGCCTGGCTTCAAAGTCTATAAGTCTGTCGCTAACTTCATCCTCATCAAGTATCCTGTGGAGATCAAAGACGCTCTGATGGAAGCACTGAAGGTGCAGGACTACAAGATCAAGTTCATGGGTGACAAAGGACTGGAGTCTTGTCTGCGCATCACCCTGGGACGTAAGGAACAGACCCAGACGGTGGTCGATACGATCCTGAAGGTCTATAACAAGAAATAAAACCCTGTTCTCAATTGGTATGATTGGAGTTATCTTAGCCGCTGGTATGGCGAAACGCCTGCGCCCCCTGACAGACACGAAACCTAAGTGCTTGCTGAAGGTGGGTGAGCGCACTCTCTTAGAGCGTACCGTCCGTGCCATGCAACAGGCTGGCATCAGCGAGTTCGTAGTAGTCACTGGCTATTGTGCAGAGCAGATCGTGGCATTTTTAGAGAATCAAATAGAGCCTATAGGCACTATAAAATCCCCCACCTTCCACTTCCTCCACAATGCCGACTACGAGCATAACAATAATATTTACTCATTATGGATGGCTGGAGAGTATGTGCGTGGCAAGGAGTTCCTGTTGATGGACAGCGATATCCTCTGCGACCCTGCCGCTGTGGCACGTATCGCCCATGAACCGGAGTCTGCCCTCGCCCTCAACCGTCATGAGTGCGGAGAGGAAGAGATCAAGGTCATCGTGGATGCCGATGGGCATATCACGGAGATCAGCAAGGTATGCAGCATCCAAGACGCCATCGGTGAGTCTGTAGGTATCGAGAAAATGACTGCCGACTATAGTACGGCACTCTACAAGGAACTCGACCAGATGATTCTGAAAGAAGGACTCATCGACGTGTTCTACGAGCGTTGCTTCGAACGACTCATCCCACAGGGACATACGTTCAAGATGGTTGACACCACCAGTTACTTCTCGTACGAGTTAGACACTCCTGAGGACTTTGAACGGGCCAAGGAGCTCATGCCCAAGGAACTGCTATAAAAAAGAAAAAGGAATCAACCTGTTGGCTGATTCCTTTTTTTATGATACGGCATCTTCTGCCTCCTCTTTTCGCTTCTTCTCCTCTGCCATCCGCTGGAAGTCTTTCTTCTGCAAGACGAAATTGGAACCGAGGTATTTCTCCTTCACGATCGGATTGACGGCAAGCTCGTCAGGACTTCCTTGGAAGAGGATTCGTCCCTCAAACAACAAATACGCACGGTCTGTGATATTCAAGGTCTCATGCACGTTATGGTCGGTAATCAGGATACCGATATTACGATATTTCAACTGCCACACAATCTGCTGGATATCCTCTACGGCAATAGGGTCGACACCGGCAAAAGGCTCGTCAAGCATGATAAACTTTGGCTCGATGGCGAGACAACGGGCAATCTCCGTACGACGACGCTCACCACCAGAGAGCTGGTCACCCTTGTTCTTACGCACCTTATTCAAGCGGAACTCCTTGATCAGACTCTCCAGCTTCTCCAACTGATAGTCACGGGGCTTACCTGTCATCTCCAGCACAGAGAGGATGTTATCCTCCACGGACATCTTGCGGAACACGGAGTTCTCCTGTGCCAGATAACCGATACCAGCACGGGCACGACGATATACAGGATAGTCGGTGACCTCCTCCTCTCCCAGATAGACATGCCCGCCATTAGGAACCACCAGACCTGTCGTCATATAGAAAGAGGTGGTCTTACCAGCACCGTTAGGTCCCAGCAGTCCCACAATCTCACCTTGTCGGACGTTAAAGCTCACGTCGTTCACTACAGTACGCTTGCCATACACCTTCACAAGTCCTTCCGTACGAAGTACCAGTTGTTCTTCTTGTCTATTTACTGTCTCGTCCATAACGAGTGCAAAGATACGCATAAGTGAGAAGAAAACCAAAAGAATTTTGAGTTTTCTCGAACGTGAGTATCTTCGAAGAAGTCAAAAATTGTTTCACTGCGTCACCACGCAAAATAGATTTTTTCTGTAAATGATAGCAAAAATAGGAAATTAATTTTGTTCTACCCTTGCTTTTTTGTACCTTTGTCGTCGAATATGATTAATTTACTGCATAAATCGCTGACCTCGTTTGGCAAATTCCTGATTCTGATGAGCAGGACATTCAAGCGCCCGGAACGGCTGCGTATGTTTGCCAAGGAGTATATCAAGGAGATGGCACAACTGGGTGTCAACTCCATTGGTATCGTATTGCTGATTTCCTTCTTCATCGGAGCGGTGATTTGTATCCAGATGAAACTGAACATCCAGAGTCCTTGGATGCCCCGCTGGGTCAGCGGATATACTACTCGAGAGATTATGCTGTTGGAGTTCTCCAGTAGTATCATGTGTCTGATATTAGCAGGTAAAGTAGGGTCTAACATCGCCTCAGAAATCGGCACGATGCGTGTGACCCAACAGATTGACGCCCTAGACATCATGGGCGTGAACTCTGCAAACTTCCTGATACTACCCAAGATTACCGCAATGCTGACCATTATGCCGATCCTTGTGGTGTTCTCCTCTGCGATGGGTATTATAGGAGCATATGGCACAGCCTATCTCGGACATATCATCGTTCCTGACGACCTGACATTAGGGCTGCAACACTCGTTCCAGCCATGGTTTGTGTGGATGAGTATCATCAAAAGCTTGTTCTTTGCCTTTATCATATCCGCAGTTCCTTCCTTCTTCGGCTATACAGTGGAAGGCGGCTCTGTGAATGTGGGTAAGGCGTCAACAGACGCTGTGGTATGCTCCAGTGTCCTCATTCTGTTCTCTGATGTATTCCTAACACAACTGCTGTCATGATTGAAGTAAAGAACCTTTGCAAGAGCTTTGACGGTCTGGAGGTGCTGAAAGATATCAGTACGGTTTTCGAGGATGGAAAGACCAATTTGATCATCGGTCAGAGCGGTAGCGGAAAGACTGTGTTGATCAAGAATCTCGTAGGATTATTTGAGCCTACCAGCGGACAGATTCTTTATGACGGACGCGACTTTGTTGCCTTGTCTAAAGAAGAGAAAATCTTGATGCGTCGTGAGATGGGAATGATCTTCCAGAGCGCAGCACTATTCGACTCGATGACAGTATTGGAAAATGTAATGTTCCCACTTGACATGTTTGCTCCCATGACACTTCGTGAACGCACGAAACGGGCAATGTATTGCCTGGACCGTGTCAACCTGGTGGGCGCCGAGGAGAAATACCCTGGGGAGATTTCCGGTGGTATGCAGAAACGTGTGGCTATTGCACGTGCTATCGCCCTGAATCCCAAATACCTTTTCTGTGATGAGCCGAACTCAGGACTAGACCCCAAGACATCATTAGTCATCGATGAACTGCTGCATAGTATCACACAGGAGTTCAATATGACAACCATTATCAATACGCATGATATGAACTCCGTGACAACAATCGGAGAGAATATCATCTTTATCTACGAAGGTCATAAGGAATGGCAGGGTGTCTCTGCGGATATCATGGGGTCTACCAATAAACGGTTGACTGATTTTATCTTCGCCAGTGAACTCCTGAAGGAGATGCGGGAAGTGGTCAACGCATCTTCCACTGCCCGTCAAGCTGCACCATCGGGACAGTAATCTCCTCTTTCACAGAATCCTTAAAATGAAGTAGCAAGAAGGCATGCATCAGTTGTTGCGTGCTGTCAAGTTTTGCATTTGATATCGTCACTGTGGCTAGCCCTCCATGCAACTGTTCCAGCTCTTGCCTGTATTTCTCACAAGCTTTCATCATCTGGGCACGATAGTCACCAGGAACAGAATTCATACCTGCCTTCCCACTAAGAAATCCTTCAAAATCGCCTGTCAGCAGACTGTCGTAATATCCCTTAGCGGCAAGACCGGCTTGTTCCTCTGGTGTCTGCTCTTGTCGTGAACAGGCACATATAACGAATAACAATACCAGCAGAAAAAGACTTCTCCTCATTTCTGTCGTATAAATACATTAATAGGTGTTCCCGTCAACGTCCAGTTCTCACGCAACTTGTTCTCCAAGAAACGCCTATAGGGTTCTTTCACATATTGGGGCAAGTTGGCATAGAACACAAAGGTAGGAATCTGCGTATCTGGCACCTGGGACACATACTTGATCTTAATATACTTACCCTTGATAGAGGGTGGTGGTGTCGCCTCTATCAATGGCAACATCACTTCATTGAGCTTAGAGGTTCCAATCTTGATAGTACGATTCAAATATACTTGTTTTGCTGTCTCCAAAACCTTGAAGATACGCTGTTTCGTCACGGCAGAGGCAAAAACGATAGGGAAGTCGACAAAGGGAGCCATACGGTTGCGGATGGCATTCTCAAAGGTCTTAATAGCAATCTGCGACTTGTCTTCTACCAAGTCCCACTTATTGACTACAACCACCAGCGATTTGTTGTTTTTCTGAATCAACTGGAAAATATTCATATCCTGGGCTTCAATACCTCTGGTGGCGTCTATCATCAGGATGCAGACGTCTGAGTTTTCAATGGCACGGATACTACGCATCACACTGTAAAACTCCAAATCCTCCGTCACCTTGTTCTTACGACGGATACCTGCTGTGTCCACCAAGTAAAAATCAAAACCGAACTTGTCGTATTTGGTGTAGATGGAATCGCGCGTAGTACCTGCAATCTCTGTCACGATATTACGGTCTTCACCGATAAAGGCATTAATAATACTCGACTTACCAGCATTAGGACGACCGACTACTGCGAAACGGGGAGTACCATCCTCCATATCATCCACCTCTTCTGTCTTCAACTTAGAGAGGATATCATCAAGCAAATCACCTGTCCCACTTCCAGTGGCAGCACTCACGCAATAGGGATCACCAAGTCCTAACTTGTAGAACTCATATTGTCCATAGAGGTCTTTTCCATCGTCAGCTTTGTTAGCTACTAAGATGACCGGGAGTTGGGAACGTCTTAGAATCTGGGCGACATCCATATCCAAGTCTGTCAGACCATTCTTGATATCTACCAGGAAAAGTACCAAATCGGCCTCCTCGGTGGCAACAACAACCTGTTTGCGAATCTCCTCCTCGAAGATATCATCACTATTAACGACCCAACCACCAGTGTCTACTATAGAGAATTCACGACCGTTCCACTCGCATTTGCCATATTGGCGATCACGGGTAGTACCTGCCTCGTCACTCACAATAGCACGACGGGAGTTTGTTAACCTATTAAACAAGGTAGACTTACCCACGTTGGGGCGTCCTACTATCGCTACTAAGTTTCCCATTAATATTGCTGCATCAATTGAAATTCATACTTCTTTCCCCGACCGTTGGTGAAGGTTCCATAGAATCCATCGCCACGTCCTTCAACAGTTCCCTTAAAAGTACCCGTATGGTTGCCCTTGGGTGAATACTCATAAAGAACGACCTTATTAAAACCTTTCGGATTGGGTTCGTTCTCCATCATCTTCAATGTGAACTTGGTCTGAGGACGGTCATTGTAATAATAGTAGCCTGCATCCTCTTCGCCATAACTACGCATGTTGATGAATAGTGTGATAGCATACGGACCGATCTTACCAGCATACTTCGTGTAATCCGCCTCCTGCTCCGTCTGTGCAGCTGCTGATAGTGTACCCATCAATAGCAGCAGACAGCAAAACAACACTTTGACTCCATGACGATGTAGTTTCATAATTTACCTCCTTTTCTTTATCGTTTTTATTCTGGGTTATATCCAAATGAGTCCAGCTCTTTCTGCGACGAGCGCCAGTCCTTGTCAACCTTGACAAAGGTTTCCAGATAGATGGGTTTGTCGAAGAATTTCTCCAAAGCCTTACGAGCCTCCGTACTTACTTTCTTTAGGGCAACGCCTTGATGTCCAATGATGATTCCTTTCTGAGATTCACGCTCCACATAGATGACAGCATTGATACGAATGAGCTTTTCTTCCTCCTTGAAACGCTCCACACGAACCTCTACCGCATAAGGAATCTCCTTGTCGTAATAGAGAAGGATTTTCTCACGGATAATCTCTGACACGAAGAAACGGGCAGGCTTGTCTGTCAATTGGTCTTTGTCAAAATAGGCAGGACTCTCTGGTAATAACTCATGGATACGCTTCAACAGCATGTCTGTCCCGAACTTGTTCTTTGCCGAGATAGGTAATATTTCCGCATGAGGTAGCAGCTCATGCCATTTCTCCACGATACTGTTAAGTCTCGACTGACTATTTCTACTATTATCACTAGCCAACTCATCTATCTTGTTGATAAGTAGAATAACAGGTATCGTCATTCTCTGGACTTTCTCCAAGAAGTCCCTGTTCTTCTCCGGGTTCTCTACAACATCCGTCACATAAAGCAAGACATCCGCATCCTGCAATGCCGACTCAGAGAAGGCAAGCATGGACTCTTGCAATTTATAGTTGGGTTTCAACACACCTGGTGTATCACTGAATACAATCTGCATATCATCTGTATTCACGATACCCATGATGCGGTGCCGAGTGGTCTGTGCCTTAAACGTCGCAATCGAAATACGCTCACCAACCAACTGGTTCATGAGCGTACTTTTACCTACATTGGGATTTCCAACGATATTTACGAATCCTGCTTTATGCATGGTCTTTTCCGTCATATGCCCATCGATAGAAACTTGCTCCATGAACGAATCCTGCTCCGAAAGCGGTGAAAATCATATTATCACCTTTCTTCAACAGATGCTCGTTCTCCCAAAGTGCTAATGGAATCGTTGCGGCAGAGGTATTCCCAAAATGCTCTATGTTCACCATCACTTGTTCCATTGGAAGCTCCAAGCGCTTTGCCACTGCTTCAATAATACGCATATTCGCCTGATGAGGAACCACCCATTGGATATTATCCTTGTTTAAGCCATTGCGCTCTGCTATTAAAGCACAGTCGTCACTCATATTTGTCACTGCGTAACGGAAAACGGTACGTCCCTCTTGATAGAGGTAGTGTAAACGATGGTCTACCGTGAAATGACTAGGAGGACATACAGAACCACCTGCTTTCAAATGAAGGAATGGGAGTCCCTTACCATCAGCACGGAAATAAGAGTCCATCACACCGATATTCTCTTCTTCCGAGCCCTCTACAAGAACAGCGGCTGCACCGTCACCAAACAATGGACAGGTCGCACGGTCTTTGTAATCAATAACAGACGACATCTTGTCTGCACCTATCACTATAATCTTTTTATAGCGACCGCATTGAATCATCGAGGCGGCAACATCAAGTGTATAGAGGAATCCACAGCAAGCTGCCCAGAAATCGAATGCGAATGCGTTCTTTAATCCAAGCTTACCTAATACGATACTGGCTGTAGACGGGAACTTATAATCAGCCGTCGAGGTGGTAACAATCACAGCGTCAATAGTATCAGGATCAACACCAGTCTTCTGAATCAACTGTTTGGCTGCTTTTCGAGCCATATAGCTGGTTCCCAAGCCTTCCTCTGTGAGGATATGGCGTTCCTTAATACCGACACGAGTCATTATCCACTCGTCATTGGTGTCCACCATGCGAGACAATTCCTCATTATTCAGAATATAGTCTGGCACGTAGCCACCAACACCGGTGATTATCGCACTGATTTTTCCCATTACTCAGCTGCTTCGTCCATTACAATGGCAATCTTACCACGATAGTAGCCACAGGTGGGGCATACTGTGTGATATACATGATATGCACCACAGTTAGGACATACTGCCAATGTGGGTGCTACTGCCTTGTCATGAGTACGACGTTTCAGTGTACGAGTCTTTGATTGTCTTCTTTTAGGATGTGCCATAATTCTATAAACTTTAATCTTTTAAACTTTAAACTTTTAACTTCTTAAGTGCCTCCCACCGCGGGTCTATTTCCTTTGCCGCCTCTTCGCTGCTCCGGACAGCGCCACTCAGCTCTTCGAGCTTCTGTGTCATCGCACTATTGCATTTTCCAGGTGCATGAACGTGCTTAATGGGTATGGCAAGTGCCACAAACTCGTATATGAGCCATGATGTATCGAGCATTCCTTCGTTCTCGTCAACAATCACGACATCATCATCCTCGGTATTGGTCTCTGTCCCCAACTTTGCCACTAAACGGTTATCCGTCATAATAGGCTGCTCCATGTCATCCAGACACAAATCGCAAGGAACAGTTACTGTGCCCTCGGTGTGAAACAGCAGTTCATAAAAGCCGGAAGCCTTGCGTATAGACACCGACACGTGCAATGCTCCACCATTCACCTCTGAGGCATCCAGAACCTTGAAAAACTCATCATTCAGGTCGAATTCCAGACTTTGCTCGTCGGTCTTCATCCCCTTCAAATCAATCTTAAAGGTCTCTAAATCGCACATAACAACACTTTTGGCTTGCAAAGTTACGAAATATTTATGAATTACAAATTAGGAATTATAGTTTTTTTGCTTTTCCTTTGAAAATCAACCACTAACAAGCTGTTATATTGCACACATCTCCCATTGTTTGTGCAATCATTTTGGCATTTCAATACGAAAAGTTGTACCCTTTCCTATTTCTGATGTCTTAACAAAGATGTGCCCTTTGTGATACTCTTCCACTATACGTTTAGCAAGTGACAGGCCAAGTCCCCATCCTCTTTTTTTGGTTGTGAAACCAGGGGTAAAGACATTCTTGATATCCTTCTTTCTGATACCCTTTCCTGTATCTTGAACTTCTATTATAACATCCTCATCACCTGACCAGAGAGAGAGCGTGATGATACCTGTCCCCTCCATAGCATCCACAGCATTCTTACAGAGATTCTCTATCACCCATTCAAATAACGACGCATTCATTTTAACAATCACATCCTCCTCCGGCAAATTACTGATAATCTGAACTTTCTGAGAGGTGCGACGGTTCATGTATTCTATAACGTGAGCCAACACTTCATTCATGGAAGCGTCAACAGGCTCTGGTACTGACCCTATCTTGGAGAAACGCTCGGCAATACGCTCCAATCGCTTCACATCCTTATCCATCTCAGGCAACAACTCGTCATCGGGATAATTCTCCTTCAACATCTCTGTCCATGCCATCAAACTAGAGATAGGAGTACCTAATTGGTGGGCTGTCTCCTTAGACAATCCAACCCATACTTTATTTTGCTCTGCCCGTTTAGAGGATAGTAAGGCAAATATAGCCACTACAACAAAAATCAGGACGATGCCTAGCTGTACGTACGGCCAGGCGGCAAGACGCTTCAGCATGACAGAATCATCATAACAAACAAGCTGATAATCTGTAGAATCCCCTATCTGTATCTTGATAAAACGATCAGCATCTCTCATCCGCTTCCCCATACGCTCCACATAAGAAATGGTATCAAGAGCATTCTTTGCCTTAATCTCTATATTACGATAGTCAGCGACATGACCATCTTTATCCAGCACTATTACAGGAATCGTATTATTACCTTCCATTACACTCAGGACTAAAGAAAGATCAGTATGCTCATCCGCCTCATTGAGAGAGTGTAGCGCTTGTGCCCATACTTCCATCTTTTTTCTTTCTTCATTGGAAAGGTCTTTTACCAAAAAATGGGAAACCAACAAAGAAGCGACAGCGATAATCACCGCTGATATAACTAATAAGATCTTGACCTGTCGGATTTTGTCAGTCCATTGCATACATCTATAAAACGAAGAAGCCCCGCGGATATTGCATCCGCAGGGCCTCGTCTGTGAAAAAGTGGCGGTCTCCTACTCTCCCGCATTGCATTGCAGTACCATCGGCGCAGGCGGGCTTAACTTCTCTGTTCGGAATGGGAAGAGGTGGGACCCCGCCGCAATAACCACCTGATAATTCTTCGGATTAGTAATTAGGAATTAGGAATTAGTAATTATGATTACATCACTCTCCCACCACATCACCAACCGTATAGGTGACAATCTCCACAAGCAAGACGCCGGTCAGGACAGCGAAACAACAACTGAAGGGATGACTCGACGCGAAAGCGTTCGGGCAATTAGTACAGCTCGGCTTTGACGTCACCGTCTTTACACCTGCTGCCTATCAACGTGGTAGTC
>NZ_FOWK01000020.1 GCF_900115435.1 Prevotella sp. tf2-5 | reverse complement strand
ACGTGCCCCCTCATTATGAAGTAAATAATGTTATAGACTTATTTCATCTATTTCACGAGAAGGATTAGACATGATGATATTCACCATACCCACAATATCCGTGACATTCACGGCACCATCCTCGTTAACATCAGCAGCCTCAAAGTCGAAGGTACTCGTAGGATTCTCCATGATAAAGTTGACAGTAGCCACGATATCCGTCACGTTCACGGCACCATCCTGGTTGGCATCGCCCTTGAGAGATTCTTTTGTATTAACGGTACAAGTTGTATTGTCAAAAGCAATCTCATTACGGTCACTTGTCCTGGTAAACAGGATGTCCTTCACTTCTATTGTTCCCTCCCCTTCGTATGTAGACTCAGAAACAATATCAATATAAAAGAGGTCGCCGGAATTACCAGTAAAACTGGAGTTATTCATAGAGTAGGCAGCGACCCTCAGACCACCGTCACTGACAACATTGGCAGAAATGGAGTGATCCGCTTTCCTGGAAGACAGACTGACGGTGTAACCTGCACTAGCATCCTTTACCGGTGAGATACCATTGGGGAAATAGAAATCTGCCTGAAAAGCCGTGTACTCGTTACTATTCTTTAGTTGAATTGCCAGTTTCTGGACTGTCCCAGGGACTATCTTCAGTTTGGGCAAGGAAAGGCAGTCTCCATCCGCACTCCATGATGAGGAGACGGAAAATAACTGGAAAACAAAAAACAAGAATGCAACTTGCAGACATCTCCAGAGCGGAGATGCTTGCAAGTTACGGATATTATCAATTCTCATACTCATATTACTTTACAATCACTTTCTTGCCATTGACGATATACACACCCTTTGACAGACCACTGAGGTTCGTCACGTCAGAACGTACCTTGTTGCCTCGGAGGTCGAAGACATCAAATGCCTGTCCCTCTTGGCTACCGTCAATACCGTTAATAGCGTCAATGCCTGTGGCATCACCGAAATGAACAGCAGTTATAACGTCAGGAGCAAGATACTCGCTATTGTCAGATGCTCTTACCATACGGATGTCACGGATCTCTATCATGCTGCCATCCATCATCGATGTTTCTGGTGTTACCATCAGGTTGACAATGTTATTGTTCGTCAGTCTGAATATCTCGTTCTGAGAAGAGACGACGACAATTCTCAAGGCACCGTTGTCGAGTATATTGGCAGAAACTACATGGCTACTGCTAACGCTACCGGCGAGGTTAACCAAGAGTTTTTCATTATCGTCACGAGTTACTGTCATGCCCTCTGGCAGATAGACATCACACTGGAAGGCGATGAAGTCGGTCGCATTCTCTATCTGCATTCCTATAGCATTCTGCTCTCCAGCAACCATCTTCAGTTCATCCATATAGAGTCTGCCTTGAGCATCAGGTGCGCTGCGGTGTGCAGCAGCTCTGTTATTTGCTGGGCGCTCAAGGACTATGTCCACAGTTCCCGTCACGTCGGCAACAGTAATCAGGTCGTCCTTATTGACGTCGGCGGCCTTCTTCATGAAGCGTCCTGGGTAGTTCTCCAGAATATAGTCCACAGTTTGTACGGCATCTGTGATAGTTACTGAACCATTACCGTCACTGTCACCCAATGGATAGTCCTTCAGATTGAAGCGCAAAACCTTCTCAGGAGCCACAAAGTCGATATTGTTAGGTCCAGATATATGGATATCCTTGATGGTTACATCGAACTTACCAGTCTTTTCACCAGTATTGAACGGCAATGTGAGTATCTCACCGTCACTATTCTGGAACGAATTACCTGACTGCTGAGAGTAAACGATGACGCGTACAGAACCGTCAGATTTGCGTGCAGCAGATACCTGATAGCCGTTGGCACGTTCACTGAGTTGGAAGTTTCCATACCAAGGATCAATGCCGATCCCCTCTGGCATGTATACATCAAACTGTATAGCACGAGCCTCGCTCTCGTTATGGAGTGCGATTGGGAATGAAACAGTGTTCTCGATATAGTTCTCCACATTATCTTCCATCACAATCCAGTAGTTGTTCGATATGACGGTAATCTCACACTTCTGTTCGAAGTCACCGTCGACAGTCTTAGCTGTGATTTCTGTGCGACCGGCACTGACAGGAGTAATATTACCCTCGCTGTCAACCTTTGCCACGCTCTCATTACCACTTGTCCAATCAATCGTCTTGTTTGTGGCGTTGGTCGGATATACGGCATATTTCAGTTTACGAGTCTCACCCATCTTCAGAGCAACTTCGCTATCAAGCATACGAAGCTCCTTAACATGGATGTCACCGACTACGTTAACCTGTACTTCAAACGAAGAGGCATCTGTTACGCCAGGAGTCTTATAGACACCGTCAACCAGTTCGCTGGTTACGTCCTTACCATTATAGAGGACCTTGGCAATCTTAATGTTTTCGTCAGGATTAATCCTGAAGGTAGCTGTCTCGTTCTCCTGAACATACAGACTTGAGCCGTCCTTCACCTTGGCACCCATAATTGCTGTTCCGGCAGCGCGACGTGAAGCAGCAGCCTCACCGTCCTCATTCACGAAGTAGAGGTTAGCACCCTCTCCTACAGTGACGTCGATGTTCTTACGCATGTTGACGAAAGCACCCCACTGAGCAGCAGACAGGTAGTCGTTGAATGTACCTGTTGGGATAGCGAGCACACAACGGTCTGTGTGAACCTTACGGAATACATATTCCCCAAGATCAGCAGGAGTAGTAGCTTCAACGGTGATATTAGACAGTCGGCGACAACCTGCAAAGGCATAGTCGCGAATCCAGTTCACGCTCTTTGGCAAATCCACAGTCTCAAGGCTTGAGCAGCCGTAGAAAGCATATGGCTCGATAGAACCAAGGTCTGTACATTCGCTCAGGTCAACAGATGTCAATGATGTACAGTTCTGGAATGCACCTTGGTTAATTACGCGCAGCAAGTCGGGGAACTCTATGCCGTTTAGACTTGAGCAATCTGCAAAAGCACTGTCGTCAATACGGTCAAGGAGAGGAGGAAGCAGCACGGTATTCAGTGATGTACAGCCACGGAAGGTTGCATAGGGAATCTCATCAAGATCTGTCAGAGACATATCAACAGTCTCAATCTTAGAGCAGTTCGAGAAGCAGGAGCCTGCAGACGAGCCATAACCCTCTGTACCCATGAACATATAGAAGCCGTTGTTAAACTTCACAGTACCATAGAGGCTCGTACAGTTAGCAAAGGCACTCTCACCCAACGACTGGAAGTCCTTAGGCAGCGTCAGCTCCTGAGCCAGTGATGAGCAGCCTTCGAAGGCAAAGCCCTGGATAACGGCAAGGTTGTCATTCAACTCTACCTTTTCAAGTGAGTTACATCCCTGGAAAGCACCATAACCGATAAAGTTCAATCCTGTTGACAGCGTCAGTGTACCTGCAAGTGATGAACAGCCGCGGAACGCACCCTGTTCGATGCGCAGCAGTGACTCTGGCAGTTTTATACTCATCAGCACTTTCTTGTCGAGAAGGGCATTCTCAGGAATCACACTCACTTGTGCATCAGACATATCAAGGTCTAAGAGCATTGTCATGTTCGAACGAATGATGGCAAAGTCTTGTACTCCCAAAGGTCCGTGTACCTTAAGGTGAGTAATGGTGGCAGGTGCTATTTTAGCCTGCTCTGTGATATCCACAGCAAGGTTACCCTCGCTAGTTACAGTAACCTCAGCATGCACCTCTTTGTCAAGGATTGTCATATCCTCCCAAATAGGTGCAGACTTATAGGCATCTGCGCAACCTTCTGGTACAAATGCTGCTATACATGTAGTTGGCAAAGCTTCGTTGCTTAGCACTGGTGGGACTGTTGCCTCACTCTTTACAACGGAAAGTTGTGTACTGTTTAGTGCATATTTCCCAATGCTAGTAAACTTCGGACCTAACTCAAGCACACCTGTCAGCTTATAACAACCACTGAAAGCATAGGTATCGATTGTTTCCAGTGTCTTGGGCAATTTAGCATTGTCAAGTGAATTACAACTATAAAATGTCCATTCCTGTATATTCGTCAACTTTGTCTTCGACAAATCTACAGATGTCAACTTTTGACAATAAGAGAACGCATTACTACCCAACTGTGTCAACGAGGTTGGGAGCAGAACTTCTGTCAACTCCTGACAACTTGAGAATGCGGAATTTCCGATGTTCTTCAACTCGGTCAGACCACTCAAATCAACTTTCTGCAACTTCGTGTTGGAGAAGGCAGAAGCACCTATTGACTGCAAACTCTTCGGGAAATTAATGGTAGTCAGATTTTCACATCCGCTAAAGGCATAGTTAATATTTACGATTCCTTCTGGCAACGTCACTTTCACCAGTTTCTTACACTCGCTGAATGTGCTTTCCAATGTCTTCAAGTTGCTGCAGTTGGAAAGGTCAATCTCTGTCAACGAACTTCCAGAGAACACTGTGCCGAGATAAGTCAGCGTTGCCGGAAACTTGATGTCCTCCAAGTTCTTGACATTTCTAAATGCTTCACGGATTTCTGTCAGTTTGGTGTTACTCAAGTCAATAACCTGTAAGTTAGTAGCCTGGAAGGAATAATAATCCAGATTCTCCAGGTTCGTCAACTCTGTAAAGTTCACCTCTTTCAGGTTCGAGCAACCAGCAAAAGCATTGCCTCCAATTGTACGAGTAGTCTGTGGCAGGCGGACACTGGTCAGCGTTGTCTTTCCTAATGGATTTTCATAGTTATCACTTGTACAGAAAGCCTTGTAAGGAATGTATTCAACTTGTGTCTCCCAAAGGTCAATGACACTAAGCAACGGCATCTCGTCACGCATGGTGAAGAAGTCCTGATCATTAATCCGACCCTTGATGGTCAGCTTGGTCACATTCTGCTTCTGGGTTTCTGTCAACATATTCGAGAGGCTAGCACCCTCCTCCATCACCAAAGTAAGTTCGCTGTTTATACGGAAGGTTACCTCCAGCGTAGCGTCAGCCTGCACGTCACTTACCGTCAGTTTTCCATCGGCATCCAACAGGTCGGTGACATCCTGTCCGTTGAGTTTCACCACATCAACGACGAAGTATTGATCCGGCTTCATAGCGAACACAGCATCCTGTCCCTTGGATACCTGAATGGTGGTCTCTGGTAACAGCGTTGCGTTCTTGTACTCTACGGAACCACCTTCGCCTGTCTTGACAGTATAGGTGACCACATCACCTTCTGCACCACCGGCACCAAAGGTAATAGCCAGTGTTGAGTTTGCAATGATGGCTGGTGTCACATAGCTGGTGCCGCCATTCTGTACAACACTCTCCTGGCCATTGAAGGTAATGCCGCTTACCACTTGTCCTGCTGCTGGTTCCAAAGTCAATGACAGCGTGGCAAGGCTGTCAACCTTCAAAGTCTGGCTAGCTGCAGAATATTCGATTGATCCCCTCTTCACCTTACCGCTACCGGTTATCTGCAACTGCAAGTCAAACTGGTTAATGGCAAAGGCTACCGCGAGTTTACCTGTAAGCTGAGCACCACTCAGTATGAACTTATTATCAGCAAAAGGTATGTCAACACCATCCAGCGTCACTGCATCGGCATGCCATCCGGCATTCGGAAGAATCTCAAATGTTGTCGTGCTCTCCTTAGGGAAGAAAGTAGTGGTACCCATCAGTGTCTGACCATCGGCACGTACCTTTCCTTGTTCACCAACGGTCACTTGCATACCATATTCCTTCACGTTGGTGAAATTGCTCCAGCCGACAGCTTCACTGTAGGCATCTACAGAACCTACTGGTACATAAAGTGTACAATTTTCAAAGTCAAGGTTATTGAAAGAAGAACTGCCATCCAAATTAATAGGTATAGAGCGACTCACATACAAGCGTTCCAATGTTGTTGGCAAAATTCTCTCACCATATATCGATGTAACAGCAGCAGGAAGACGCAGTTCCGTTAGCGGTGTATCCTTAAATGCTTCCCATCCTAAAGAATAGTTTCCATTTTCCGGCAACAACACTGAGGTGGCTGGTCCAAAGGGACTGTATGAAATATTTCCTGTAAATGTACACTGACTCAGGTCGATACGACGAACTGAACTACTTTGGAAAACGTAAGATTCCAAATTGGTAAGTGTAGCTGTCAGTACCAATTCTTCGGGAAGAGATGTACAGCTAGCAAATGCATTTCTAAGACTCTTTATCTTGTTGCCAAAGGGGAAATTTGAAAGTTTTGAACAATACCAAAAAGCCTCATTTCCTATCTCTTGTACATTCTCACATCCCTCAACAGTAGTTAACTGTGGACAATAAGAGAATGCCTGGTAACCAATAGAAACAACAGTCAATGGCAGATGTATAGTAGTGAGTCTCTGATGCTCCTGGAAAGCCTGTTCTGGGATTATTTTCACATCCGTCTCACTGATGTCAAATGCCTCTAATGCTGTCAAAGTACTCTTTACATAGTTCCAATCCTTGTTTGACATCTTACCCGTCACTTTCAGGGTTCGGATAGTACGAGGATTCATTCCTAAAGCAGAGATCATATCCTTCAGCTCACCGCCATTAGGATTGTTGACGGTTAACATATTCGTAGTAAACGCAACGTCAAGGGTACCAACTTCGGTTCCTGCGGGAATGGTGAAGGTACCATCAGCAGCCACATTTAAAGCAACACCGTCAAGTTTAACCGATATCAGTTCATTGTCTGTTTCTGGCACGGCCTTCAGTGTAGTAGCGCTGCCTTCGCTGGCAAAAATAACAGCGCCATTAGCATAAGAAATATTACCCTGCAGCAATGATCCGAAACCACTGATATCCACCTTGATACCCTGTTCCTGTATTTTGGTGAAAATGCTCCATCCATTAGCCTCAGCATATGCATCTTTGCTACCCACAGGAACATATAGTACGCAGAAATTGGGATCAACATTGGAGAAAGCATAGGAATTAGCCCGAATAGGAGTAGCACTCTGTGCATAGATGCGTTCCATTAAAGAAGTAACGGCATACTCTCCAATATAATTTACACTGGCGGGAATTCTTAGTTCTGTAATGTTTGAATTCTCAAAGGTACGCATATCTACCCCATAGTTGCCATATTCTGGTAGCAAGACGGAGGTTGCTGCACCAAAAATCCCTTGAGATATATTTTGTGTCAGATGACATTGCCTCAAATCAAACTCTCGGATAGACGAGCCTCTAAAGGTGCCCGACCATCCAATATTATATACCGATTCTGGAAGTACAAGTTTCTTTGGCAGTGAGGTACAATCCTCAAAAGCATTAGATTCTATGCTCTTAATTTTGTCGCCAAAGGGAAAATTGGCAAGCTTTGGACTATACGAGAAAGCAGAAGAACCAATCTCTGCGACATTCTCACAACCATCAACAGTGGTTAGTTGTGGACAATTATTGAGTGCCGAACTACCAATAGTGGTGACAGTAGAAGACAAATGTATTGTTGTGAGTCTCTGATGCTGCTGCAATGCCTGTTCAGGGACTATTTTCACATCGGTCTCACTGATATCAAATGACTCCAACACCGTCAGGCTGTTCTTCACATAATTCCAGTCCTTGGTGGTCATCGTACCTGTTACCTTCAATGCAACAAGGGTGTTAGGATCAAGACCTGCTGCGATTAAATTGTTCTTCAGCTCTCCGCCATTGGCATTGTCAATAGTGATGGGGTTGCTGGTGAATGCCACATCAAGGGTACCGGTAGTGGTTCCTGCGGGAATGGTAAATGTACCGTCAGCAGCCACATTTAAAGCAACGTCGTCGAGTTTGACAGAGATAATTTCATTTCCTTTAATAGGCACGGCCTTCACTGTGGCGGCACTGCCTGAAGTATTAAAGAACACATCCCCATTAGAATAGGTTTGACCACCCATCTGTAAAGTTCCGAAACCGGTAACTTTTACTTGGAAGCCTGTTTCCTGCATCTTTCCATAGAAACTGCTCCATCCGTCAGCTATGGCATAGTTGCGCTTTGAACCTTTAGGGATATATATCGTTGTTAAGCTATTGGAGTCATATATAAAACTGCTCGAGGCTGATGGAGGAGTCGCAGACTCAACATACAGCGTTTTCAGACTCCTTGGCAGACATCCGCCCTCTAGATATTTAACAGCCTTTGTGATGATGATACTCTCCAAACCTTTGCAAAGGTACTGCTGGGTGGCTTGATCCCACGTGTCATATACATTAAAACATTCATAGCCAATGTTTAAATTACCCTTACTAGGTAACAGAACTTCCTTCAGGTTGTTTATATTACAAAAAGCATAGCCTCCCAAATATTCAAGAGAAGTACAAGCAGTAAAGTCCAAATGAGTCAATAATGTACAATTACTAAAAGCATTTGATTCTATTCTGCGTAATTTAGCAGGAAATACGATTTTTCCTGCTGTTGCCGTCTGGTTGCCGAAGGTTACGACCTCAAGCTTCCGACAAGAATTAAATGCATTTTCTTGGAGATAGATCATTCCCTCCGGTAGTCGCACCGTTGTCAGATTCTCTCTCTGTGAAAACGCTTCCCTTGGAATCTCTGTGACATTTGTTCCGGAGATGTCAAGAGTTTCCAGATTCGTCAATTGGTTTTTGACTAGCAAGAAGTCGGTAATGTTCATCTCGCCCGTTACTGTCAGGCTCTTTACCGTGGTGAAGTCCGTAACGCCCTGTGCGTCCAAAGCATCCCATAGACCGCCTGCTGTGTTGTTCAGGACAGTCACCGATTGTGCCATCGTACAGACGGCGAAGACCAATGTCCATAACATCAGTCCTGCTGTGGTTAGTAATCGTCTTTTCATAATATTTTCCATTTATAGTTATAGTTCTTATTGGTGTAAAATCGCATATATGAGCTCCACCGCATCCGTGATGGTAATTCTCTGATCCTGATTCATGTCTGCCTGAGACATGACAAACCCGGTAGAGTCTATTTCTAACAGATAATTGACGATGCAAGTAATGTCTGTTACATTTACCTGACCATCATTGTTGGCATCACCCATAAGTCCAGACAAGCCTCCAATATTCAGTTCTGCTGTGGAAGATGAGGCACAATTCTCACCGTCTTTGGTGCTCAAAATCACCTGATTAGCACTAATGACGGTATGGTTATAGTCAACCATTCCGTTCACCTTATTATATATAATAGTAGCCACTGGACCCTTGCCTGGATTTATCGGTGCGTTATTCAGAGAATAGAGATACACGCGGTAGGTGTCATCCGATAGTTTGGTGATATCTACTTGATGCCCCGAGGCACGTGCAGACATAGAAGCCATCTCCTTAACAGGAGCCATGCCAGTAATCCAATGGATATCGAACTGCATGGCGACTATTGGCAGTGTGTTCTCAAGAGAGATGGTCAGTGCATACTGATTTGCATTGTTACTCACCGTCTGTCCGTTCAGCGTAATCTCATTGGTATAGTAGGTGTCACCTTTTATCTCAACAGCCTGCATGGGATTCTGCGGATCATTACAATATAGTTGCATGACACCTGTGAAGGTGCCAGGTCCTGAAAGACGATAACATACTTCTATCTCAACTGCATGACCTGCAGCAATAGTGGGCAAATTGGAATCAGTGAGGCTGAACTTCTCGTCGGAGAAATCGATGCGTTGGATGGTGAGAGGCGACTCACCACCGTTTCTTACCATATAACGCTTTTTGATGACCTCTTCGACAGGAATCCTCCCGAAGTCCAGTGTTGTGGAGCACTCTAACTTCGGGGCAGCAATACGGATATTGCCGCCTTTCACATCAGATGTCATATCAATACCACTGGCATTACTCAGTATAACCTCCTCTGGCTGTAACGTGTAGCTACCACCGCCATTCAACAGAAGTTTAAACGTAAATAGATCTCCGGTATTGCTTGACAATGCTTTATTGGAAGAGGAATGGATATAAAAGGCGAGCTTGCCGTCTTTCTCTGTCGCTGATAGCTGATGGGAACCGCCCGATACCCTTTCAGATAGGGTGGCACTGCCTTCCACATATTGCAATGCGTCAGGCAAGGTAAAGCAGCATTGTACGGCTACTATTGCCTCCATGTTCTGCATACTGACACTGACAGTTATCTGCTCACCTGCCTGTCCAGCGGCATCAGCCACCGTTAAGGTGTTCACAGAGAAAGGAGTCGCAGTGACATGGATATTCTGATTGCCGTTCACCGCATTGGATATTAAGGTGATATCTGCGACATCAGTTCCACTTTCCTGAGGATTGTACTCTATCGTCAGCGTCTGCTGCTGTCCTGCTTCAATAGACGTAGTTGTAGGACTAACCTTAAAAAGAGTCGAGGTGCTCTGAACATCAGTGACTGTCAGTATCTCATTTCCTATATTGCTGACTGTCAGCGTTTTTTGATGAGAACTGCGAATGGGTACACTGCCATAATTGACTTCCGTGACATTCAGTGCTATCTTAGGACTGAGGATCGTCACTTTGCCTCCAATGACACTGACGGATAAGGGATTGCCCGAGATATCGCTCAGCACCACTTCTGGTTTGAATTCATAAGTGCCCGGTTCCTTATCCAACTTCAGACGGAGGGTTATAAAGGCATCCGTTCCTTCCTTGAAGGTGTTTAGTGACATGTCGTAGACATAGAGACTCAACAGGTTATCATTGTCAGAGACCGTGATGCTATGCGTGTCCGACACCCGTTGTCGGTTCAGTACGGCGGAGCCGTCCACATAACTCACATACGGGGTATGGGGTATGGTGACCTGCATGGCTGTGGCAGACTGTGCATTACCCAGCATCACACTCACTTCCACCTCATCCCCCGGATGACCTGAAGCGGAGGTAAGTGACAAAGTGCTCTGAGCGGTGGCAGGCACTGTCATCATCGATGACAGTGCCGCACACAGTATAACCACATATTGCTGCAAATGTAGCATAGGCAAGTATTAATAAACTACTTTCTTTCCGTTAATGATGTATAATCCCTTAGAAGGCTTCGTGACACGGCGACCGTTGAGGTCGTATATCTCACGACTCCTATCACTCACCTTATCATTTACATTCACAATGCCTGTCACAGTATTGTACTCGACATTCACAGGACGTCCCCATTGATCACTCAGTACGACATCCACCAAGGAGGCATCACCGATATAGACGATGGCTTGCCGTCCAGCTGGGATGACTTGCCCAGCGACGGAGAAGGTCATCAACTGATCTGTCAAGCCCTCGTTATCCTTATAGTTCACAAACTCTCTGTTCTCAAGAGCCTTCTGCGGAACGAAGCACACTTCCTCTGGAGCGTTCAAACTAAGCTGTACACCACCCAGTGCCACAGGACTGTCAAGGTACAGGATTCCGTTCTCTACCGTTAACGTGGCAGTAGGAATACTCTGTATCATTTCATGGGATGCAGAATAGCCTAAGATGATATTGATGGTAGCCACCACGTCAAGGATGTTCAGCACACCGTCACCGTTGATATCTGCAGCCTCAAAGATGAACGGCTTAGGTTTCTGATTGGTGAGATAGTCAATGATCGTCACCACGTCATTGACCGTCACGTTCAGGTCACCATTGGCATCACCCTGAGAGGAGGACAGCGGAGTGGCTGCCACATTCATGGACGGTTCAGAAGAGTCGAGGGTAGAACGCAGGGCACGGTAATAATAATAATAGGTAGTACCTGGAGTGACATTGTAGTCGGTGAATGCCATCTCTTCTATCACCTCATTGTCCTTGCTCTCTATGATTTCCTCATTTACAAGGATGGTGTCGGAAGCAACCCCGTCGTCATTGAGAGTGTAACGGTACATGTTATAGCCCATCACATCCTCCACCTCCTCTGGGTCAACAGACTCCCAAGTAAGTTTGACATATCCCACACCAGGCTCTGCCATGAAACCAGTGCTCTTGCTGCCAGCAGCGCCGACAGGTACGTTGAAGCGGCTGTTCTCTGTGGGGATGACGAAATGGTCTAAGTCCTGTGCGTCAGCGACGTAGATACGGTTGATGCCATCGAAAGCACTTTTCGCCGTGATGGTGACATAGGCAGTGTATATTGTTCCGTTCTCATTCCATGAGGGTTCCTCGTTGATGAAGGTCTGTGTATAAGGGGGACGCACACCCATGGAGAGATAGGGCTGTATGCTGGTGTCCATCGGGCGGTTGAAGTATACGTCCACCTTATGGGTGCCTACACCGAGTGGTGGTATCTCGTCATACTCGTCCTGAGCGTCCTTGCCGTTCACCACGACTTTCCATACGATGCCGTGTGCCTCACTGCTGGGCTGTTTCAGCATATTGGTGATATCAACAGCGGCAAAGGTAGTGTAGAGGACATCGTCGTTAACCTCGTTATAATAGTCTATCACGGACTTACGGGCTATATCCTCTTTGGCGGTTCCCAAATAGGAAGGATTGTCATAGTAAGTCACTGTCGGATTCAATCCAGTTGGGGTGCAATGGATGTTAGCATAGCGTCTGAAGTAGTTGTTGTAGTTACCATAGACATTACAGCCGTTGACATCCGTCCACTGGGTGTTGCTCTGCGGAAGATAATCAGAAATATCTGTGGCTATATTACCAATGATATTGGTGTTCTTATGGGTGTTACCGTATTCATAGCCATGATCACCTGTACAGTCCACAATATTACAACGAGTAGTTGTGGCACCTGCCATACCAGTGGGGCCGATGCCTCTTCCCATTACACAGTCCTTGAAGAGACAGTCGGTAAATCTTCCGCCTGTTATCAGATTAGGCAACGAGGTGGAGAGCATCGTGAACTGACAGAACTCAAACACACAATAGTTGTTAAAGGCGAGGGTGGGAATATTGCCTTGGCTCAGATCGCCCTTGGTGATAATGATAGGCTTGTCAGCGGTACCAATTGCCCTGATACGACCACGCTCCGCTACCTGGATAATGGCACCGTCGTGTAACTTCAGGGTAACACCTGGTTCGATGGTCAGCGTGATACCATTAGGGATGGCGATTGACTTATTGACAATATAGTGTTTGCCTGCCTCCAAAGTCTTGTTAGAAGCAAAGATTCCTCCTAATTCCTCTCCGTTCTCAGCAGTGATGACAATATCCTGATGGATGGTCTCACCCGTGCCATTCTCACAATTGCTGCTGAGCGTGAGTCTGATATGACGACCATCGACACAGTTCTCGTTGATCTTGAAACGGATGGGGTTGACACTCTTCTCCTTGCCATAACTGTTCAGGGTACGTCCGAAGTCTATGTCATTGTCTATCAACTCGATTATTTCCGGATCCTCGTTGTCACTGGTAGAAAGAGAGCACTTGATGCCAACAGCCTCACCCCAGGAGTTACGAAGGATAGGATACAACTCAATCACCTCACCAGCATCAAAGCGTCCGTCACCATCACCACCTTCCACGTCACTCATCTCATAACTAACAAACCACAGGGTTGGCTTGCGGTCGGCATCAGTGATGTTATAGGCAGCCATGATATCCATCACTTTAGAGTCAGCATTGGCTGAGGCGATGAGGTCACCGAAAAGTAGTTCCTTGCTGCTGTATTCCTTCATTTGCAAGAGGCGTGAGATGGCACCTGCTGCCAACGGGGTAGCCATAGATGTTCCATTCATCACTTTATAGCGCCCACCAGGATAGGTACTTATGATATTCGTTCCGGGAACTAACAACTCATAGTTGTAGAGTTTTTCCTCATCAAAGATATTAAGGTCGGTATAGATAGGATTATCGTCATCGAGATTACTAAAACATGCACGCCATGGGTTCGCTTTGTAGGGAGCCTCACCATAACCGCATGAACTATAGCATGTACCAGCATAATCCTTACTCGCCTCTACACCTAGAACAAAGGTAAATGCACCAGGGTACATTGGCTTTGAGCAACAACTGTGTCCGGGATATATACAGAGTCCATCATTACCTGCGGCGGCTACGATGACACTGTTATGGTAGCATTTTCCAAGAGCCATCTCCTCTGCTTTGGAATAGCCGTAACTACCAAGACTCATGGAGATGACATCTACATCATGGGTCAGACAGTATTCCAAACCTCGGATGATGGTGCCTACGTCACCGATACCGTCACTTTGGAGTACGGTGACTGCCATAATCTGGGCATCGGGGTTGGCACCGACAATACCTATGCCATTATTTGCCACGGCAGCGGCGATACCCGCGCAATGGGTACCGTGTCCATTCCAGTCGCCTATTCGTCCAGTCTGATTCACACAGTCCCATCCATGAAGATCGTCAACATAACCGTTCATATCATCATCGGCGCCATCGGCACCATTGGCTTCCTTCTCATTGATCCATATATTATCCTTCAAGTCAGGATGATCGAGGTCTACACCTGTATCCAAGATGGCAACAACGGGACGACGACCTAGGACATTCTTATCGTTAACTGTCCAGAATTCCGGTAACCTTACAACGCCAGGTCCCCACTGCTGTGAGTACATAGGATCGTTAGGTGTAAAGGTAGGCGGAGGCGTAGCTGTTCTGCGTCCCTGCTGTATAGCTGGAGCAGGTGCAGGACTGCCCAACGCATAAACTACATAGTTGGGTTCTGCAAATTCTACTTCGTCCAGTTGTTGGAATTCCTTTACAACTTCTCGAACATCTGCCGCATGTTCCGCATCGTACTCTACCAAATACAATTTCGATAAGTCACGATCTTCAATCTGTTTGCCATTGGCATAGCGTACACGAGAGGAGTTCTTTACCTTTATCTTACCAGCTACAGGCATCAACTGTTCTATATTAGTGATCCCAAGCTGGTTGATTTTTGCCTGTACACGTGAAGAACTAGCCCTCACACGTCCAGATCCTTGTGTTTTAAGATTAATAGAGCTATCATCCTTGAACTTCACAAGAACCTGACCAGGACGGAATGGTCTACTCATTGTATCAAGTTTTACGACATCATAATCCTCAGCACCATGCGTTTCATGAGCGGACAAAGGTATTAATCCTATAAAAAGCATTGTCGCAGTCAATAGGTAATGAGTAACTTTCATAAGCTATCTTTCTTTTTAAGGTTAGTATCTGTTATTAGTATTATGTGGGCAAAGATATAAATTTTTTTTTTATTCAATCATAATAATGTTATTTTAACATTTCGATAGAACCAAAAGAAAAAAAGAATCTACACCCAAGTTCTTGAAAGCAGAACTAAGGCGATAAATGATAAAGATAGCACCTGTTTCAGTAAATTCAGTGTATTTACTGAGTAAATTCAGTGTATTTGGTAAATAAATTCAGTGTATTTGCTGAGTAAATTCAGTGAATTTACTTTTATAGCTCAAACTGATAGCCGACTGTCAACCATAGGGAATTGGTCTTCCAAGAGTCCTCCACAGCCAGTTCCACGTTACACATGTTCATCAAACCGATATTATAACGAAGGTCGGCGACGAAGTTCCGATAACAATAGGAGATGCCTGCAGGAATGGATACATTGACACGTTTGAAGTCACTCGTATTAGTCAGGGAGGTAACGTTATCCTTGTATTTCCCACTCACCAGATAGCCCAGTTGCACACCAGCCTTCAAGGCAAGACCTGGCAGGATATTCGGTTCTATATAGAAATTGACGAGGACAGGGATATTGATGAAGTGAAGTGTCTGTGTCACCTTACCCAGATTGTCCACAGTGCCATAAGTATAGCCCTCATTGGAATAGTAGGCACCCACAGAGATACCGATTTGCTGCCATGCGTGATATTCTGCGTCAAGACCTCCCACAAAGCCCCACTTCCGTTTCGCACCGACAGCATGGTCAAGGTCTGTCCATAAGTCTTCTACCGACATATTCGATGAGTTGATACCCACACGTGGCGTCAGTGTCCACGAACCTGTCTCCTGTTGTGCCTTCATACCCATGCAAAGGCAGAGAAATGTGATGATAGCAATGATCCTATTCATGATCTTCATTTTTTATTATAAACGCTTGGAGGATGGATATTATTGCCACATCTCACAAAAGAATACAAAAAGGGGCACATCCGAAAACGTGCCCCCTCATTATGAAGTAAATAATGTTATAGACTTATTTCATCTATTTCACGAGAAGGATTAGACATGATGATATTCACCATACCCACAATATCCGTGACATTCACGGCACCATCCTCGTTAACATCAGCAGCCTCAAAGTCGAAGGTACTCGTAGGATTCTCCATGATAAAGTTGAC
>NZ_FOWK01000008.1 GCF_900115435.1 Prevotella sp. tf2-5 | reverse complement strand
ATAACCTCAGACATCATCGAGTCGACATTCGGATGTTTCAAAGCAAGGATGTCACCCAACAAGAACAACGGATACACACCACTTGTGCTATTGATTCCGCTGTCACTCAAAGTCAGCACAATTGATGACTGTAGAAATTTTAACGTCAGCCATTTGCTTGCCAGAACTACCATTACCGACATCAAGAAATGGAGAGGGGACAACTTATTGCCAAACCCCTCCATTAAAAGAATGAATGTGGTTAAAAATATAGCATAAAATGGTATGCTAACTTAACAACCTAGGACTGTCCCCCTGTGAGCTGGGAGGCGCCAGCTTTGATTAATCCAGAAATGTTCCGGAGTGGCGTAGTCTAAAATTATACTTGGAACTAGTATAGGTATGCGCCAGCTTTGAATAATTTTTTGAGATGGTTTGGGATGTAACATCATCGAAAAGATGATGCATGGTGGTTTGAGTGTAGGTGAGCCAAGCTTGCTTGAGATCACAGACAATCAAAACAGCATGGGAGCTGCCGATAGGCAGTTACAGCCCATACCATCGTTAATTTTGAATAATTTCTTCGCACAACGTGCGAATCCATTAAAAATCCGTGGCAAATAAATCTGTGCGATCTACAAGATCTGTGTGACTTTTAAAGGAGGGATTTAAGCAGGGAAAGGGCAGACTCGACAGAAGGGACATCAGCGATGAGGAGAGAGCGCTTGCCATTAGCGTCACGGAACTGACAACGACGAGGATTCGTGGCGACAAACTGGAGGATGGCATCAAAGGCAGGACTCTGGTAGAACGGGTGCTCCGGGTTCGAGACGAAATAAAGCGTCATACGCCCCTGCCTCAACATCAACTTCTCACACCCCAACTGACCAGCGACACGACGCAAAGGAACAACACGCATCAACTCCTCCCCCTCAGGCGGTACAGGACCGAAACGGTCGATGAGACGGGAGCGGTATGCCTCCAGCTGCTCGTCCGTCTGCAGGTTGTCCAATTCCCGGTAGAGTAACATCCGCTCACTGTCCGACGGCACATACTGGTCGGGGAAATAGAGGGGAAGGTCGGCATCAACGACAGTGTCGATGGGTTCATGGTTCATGGTTAAGGGTGAAGGGTTACCTTTCCGTGATTCCTTTGTTCCGTCATTCCGTAATTCCGGGCTCGAGGCCCTCAGCTCTTTCATCGCCTCATTCAAGATCTTCATATACGTCTCGTAGCCGAGGTCAGCGATGAAGCCCGACTGTTCGGCACCGAGGAGGTTGCCGGCACCCCGGATGTCCAGGTCCTGCATCGCTATCTGGATACCGCTGCCCAGTTCACTGAACGTCTCTAACGCCTCCAGGCGTCTACGACTCTCCTGCGGGAGGTCAGCGAGCGGCGGTGCCAGCAGGTAACAGTACGCCTTGCGGTTGCCACGCCCTACCCTGCCCCTCATCTGGTGGAGGTCAGAGAGTCCGAAATGGTGTGCCCCGTTGATGATGATGGTATTCGCATTAGGGATATCTATCCCGTTCTCGATAATCGTGGTAGAGAGCAGCACGTCATAGTCGTAGTTCACGAAGTCGAAGATGATCTGTTCCAGCTCGTCAGGTTTCATCTGACCATGTCCGATGGCAAGACGAGCCTCCGGGACATAGCTATGGATCATGTCAGCGATGCGCTGGAGGTCGTTGATCCGCGGGTTGACGAAATACACCTGTCCGTTGCGGGACAGTTCGAAACGGATGGCATCAGCGATGACCTCCGGGTTGAGCGTATGGATCTCCGTCTGGATGGGATGGCGGTTCGGCGGGGGTGTTTGGATGATACTCAGGTCACGGGCTCCCATCAGCGAGAACTGGAGGGTGCGGGGGATGGGTGTCGCCGTGAGGGTCAGGGTGTCGACATTCGTCCGCAGCTGGCGGAGCTTCTCTTTCGTGGACACCCCGAATTTCTGTTCCTCATCGATGATAAGCAGTCCGAGGTCCTTGAATTTCACCGACTTACCGATGAGTTTATGCGTACCGACCAGGATATCGATTTTTCCTTCTGCCAAGTCCTGGAGGATCTCACGGGTCTGTTTCGCCGTACGAGCCCTGGTGAGATAGTCCACCCTGACGGGGAAGTCCTTCAGACGGTGCTGGAAGGTCTGGTAATGCTGGAAAGCAAGGACGGTGGTAGGTACCAGTACCGCCACCTGTTTGGAGTCACACGCCGCCTTAAAAGCAGCACGGACAGCGACCTCCGTCTTACCGAAACCCACATCCCCACATACCAGGCGGTCCATGGGACGGGCCTGTTCCATGTCCCCCTTCACGTCATTGGTCGCCTTCAACTGGTCGGGGGTGTCCTCATAGAGGAACGACGCCTCGAGCTCATGCTGCAGGAAGCTGTCGGCACTATAGGCAAAACCCTTCTGCCGTTTGCGAGTCGCATAGAGTTTGATGAGGTCACGGGCGATATCCTTCAGTTTGTTTTTCGTCCGTTCCTTCATCCGTTCCCACTGACCGGTACCCAGCTGGGAGAGACGAGGCGGTTCCCCACTATCCTGCGCCTTGTATTTGCTGACCTTATAAAGCGAGTGGATGGAGACATAGATGGCTCCCCCACCCTGGTAGATGATCTTGATCATCTCCTGGTACTGGACCTTCGGAGAGCTCGGAGAACTCGGAGAACTCTGAGTACTCGGAGAACTCTGAGAACTCTGATTGATCGGCATCCTGACCAATCCCCCGAACTTCCCGATGCCATGGTCGACATGCACGATATAGTCGCCCACCTCAAACTGCTGGAGTTCCTTGAGGGTGAGTGCCACCTTCCCACTCCGTGCCTTGTCAGAACGGAGCGTGTAACGGTGGAAGCGGTCGAAGATCTCATGGTCGGTGAAGACACAACATTGCAGGTCGTGGTCAATGAAACCGGCATGGAGGGAAGTGGGGATATAGTTGAGAGTTGAGCTCACACGGGGACTGTCCCCATGTGAGGTCCATCTCACAGAGGGACTGTCCCCCTGTGAGCCCCCTGAGTCAGGAAAGTCCCCCCTAAACAGGGGGGATTTAGGAGGGTCTAAAATCTCCTTTAGTCGCTCCAGTTGTTTCTGGCTGTCCGCCAACACATAGAGGTGATACCCCTTCGATTGGTAGTCGGAGAAGGTCTGGCGGAGGAGGTCGAAATTCTTGTGTAACAGCGGTTGCGGGGAGATATGGAACACCAGGGAGACATCCGGGGTCCTCGAAGGATGACTCCCAAACTCCACCTGACGGAAAGCTGCACACTCCTGTTCCCACTGTTCCCCACTGATCACCTGTACCTCCTTCGGATCTGCCTCCTGACAACTATGGTCTATCGCATCCCGTACAAACGAGAAGTCCTTGGCGACCAGGAGCGTCTCCTTCGGGAGGAAGGAGAGGAAAGAGACCCTCTCCGACTGGCTCACAAGGGGACTGTCCCCATGTGAGGTCCGCCTCACAGAGGGACTGTCCCCCTGTGAGCCCCCCTGCCCCACAATACTAATAATATCCCGTTTATCCCTCGACAACTGGTCGTCGACCTCAAAGGTACGGAGGGAGTCGATATCATCACCGAAGAAGTCGACACGGAAGGGATACTCACTGCTGAAGCTATAGACATCGAGGATAGCACCACGCTGGGCAAACTGTCCGGGCTCGTAGACATAGTCTACCTCCTGGAACCCTAAGTCCCGTAAACTCCTCACCAGGTCATCGACCTTCACGCTCTGTCCCTGCCGGAGAACGAGTGTCTGTTGCTGCAACTGCGCTGCCGATACCACTTGCTCCGCAAGGGCCTCGGGGTAGGTGACGAGGCTCAGGCTCACACGGGGACTGTCCCCATGTGAGGTCCGTCTCACAGAGGGACTGTCCCCCTGTGAGCCTGCAGCCCCCTGAACCAATTTCGTCAACACCTCGGTACGGAGGATTTCGTTGGCGGCATCCCGCTGGGCGTATTTGATGGCACGGCGGAAGGAGGAGGGGAAGAACTGGACATGCTCGTCTCCCAGTAGTTGTTTGAGGTCGTGGTAGAAATAGCCTGCCTCTTCTTCGTCTTGGAGGATGTAGAGGGAGACGTTCTCTGACTCCCCTTGTTGAGGGGATGAGGTGGTCTTCCCCGGTCTCTTCTGTCGAGGGGGGAGGGAGGCGAAGAGCATGGGGGCGGAGGAGGCGACGAGTCCCTGGAGGAAAATCGTTCTCACCGACTTTTCCCCTATTGCTTTCCGTAGGGCTTCCACCTGTGGACTATGCCCATATAGCTGTACTAACTCTTGTATCGTCATTTTTCAAATTTTTACCTCACAAGGGGACTGTCCCCATGTGAGGTCCATCTCACAGAGGGACTGTCCCCTTGTGAGGTTACGCATTGCGGACAACAGTAAAACTAATGCCTGTCAAGCGTACAATCTGTCGTATACTTCCACCAAATTGTTTTGCAGCTCTCAACATATCATTTTGCCGATCACGGCTATACATTTGTATTTCATTTGGACGTTCGATACCGAAAGAACTATTGAAGAACTCTCGCATCTCTTCGTCTGTCTTGCTCCTGTAGCTATTATCGAATTCAAGTACCTCATAGGTTTTAGGAAGGGGCTCTTCCACAAGAGACCTTAAGTCATCCAAAGGGATTCTAGCCAGTACAGGTCTCGTACTACATATGGCAGGAATACCATTCCCGGCTCTCTCATACTCTCCCCAACTACTCCATGGATAGCTTTCTACATTGCCAACTATTCCTGCAGCTAAAGGATTTTGATGGATGTAGCGGAGGACTGTAAAGAAATATGAATCATCATTAACTGGTTCACTCTTAAACCGATCTTGAAAAAGATGACCAAAATGCACATACTTTTTATTAAAATATTGTGCGTAGGAAACACCTATCCGTTTTATGACATCAGACAAATTCTCTGCAGTTTCTCTAATAAGCAAATGGACATGATTAGACATCATGCAATATGCGTAAAAAGTACAACGTGCCGGAATTTCCTTCCCTGTATCATCTATAGGATACACCATTTGAAAGAGTAACTCCCGAAAACGTTTATAATCTTCTTCATCTTCAAAAATATTCTGCCTGTTAATGCCACGCATCATTACATGATAGATACCCGTACCACTCACCTGCCTAGCTTGTCTCGCCATATAGTTATGATTAAGTCGTGCAAAAATACAAAGTTTTTTTCAAATGACAAAAAAAGATTGTTTTTATTTTGTTCTTTGCTCGGTTTACACTACCTTTGACCTGCGGTCTAAAGTAGGCTGCACCTCGAAAGAAAAAATAAATCGCGATTTATTTTGTTCTTTGCTCGGTTTGCACTACCTTTGCAACAAATATAGACAAATATGAACGAAAGTGACAGCATAGTTATTATTCCGACCTATAACGAGAAAGAGAATATCGAGAAGATTATTCGTGCCGTATTCTCCCTGGAGAAATGTTTCCATATCCTCGTCATTGACGATGGATCACCCGACGGTACAGCAGCCATCGTCAAAGGACTCATGGAAAAAGAGTTCTCCGACCGACTGTTTATCCTTGAGAGGACAGGGAAACTGGGACTCGGTACCGCCTATATCACAGGCTTCAAATGGGCATTGGAACACACCTACGACTATATCTTCGAGATGGACGCAGACTTCAGTCACGACCCCAATGACCTCCCCCGCCTTTACAGTGCTTGCGCAGACGAGGGGTATGACCTCGCCATCGGCAGTCGTTATGTCAGTGGCGTGAATGTTGTCAACTGGCCCATCGGCAGGGTACTGATGAGTTATTTCGCCTCGAAATACGTACGGTTTATCACCGGTTTTACGGTACACGACACCACGGCAGGCTTCAAATGCTACAAGCGCAAGGTGCTTGAGACCATCGAGCTCGACAAGATCCGATTCAAGGGTTATGCCTTCCAGATAGAGATGAAATACACCGCCTATAAGATTGGGTTTAAAATCAAGGAGGTACCTGTCATCTTCGTCAACCGCCGGGAGGGCACCTCAAAGATGTCGGGTGGTATTTTCGGTGAGGCATTCTTTGGTGTGATGCGTCTCCGTTGGGACGGATGGACCCGCAAGTATCCATCGATAACCGCTAACCGTTAACCGCTAACCGATGAAATACTTGTATAGAGTCTATCAGTTGCTCGTTGCAGTCCCTGTCACTATCCTGATGACGATATGGACAGCCCTTGTTGTGGCAGTAGGATGTACCATCGGGGATGGACATTACTGGGGCTATTACCCTGGTCGTTGGTGGGCAAGGGTGATTACCCGTGTCTTCCTCCTTCCTGTCAAGGTGGAGGGGAGTGAGAAGGTCCCCCAGGACCAGTCGTTTGTGTTTGTGGCAAACCACCAGGGGGCTTTTGACATCTTCTTGATATATGGTTATTTAGGAAGGAATTTCAAGTGGATGATGAAACACCAGCTCAAGAAGATTCCTTTCGTGGGATATGCCTGTGAGAAGTCTCATCAGATCTTTGTGGACCGTCGTGGAACAGCGAAAGTCCGGGCGATGTACAAGACGGTCCGTCATACGTTGGAGACGGGTAATTGTAGTGTGGTGGTGTTCCCGGAGGGCTCCCGTAGTTTTACGGGGCATATGGGGGTGTTCCGGAAGGGTGCCTTCACGTTAGCGGATGAGTTACAACTCCCGGTGGTTCCCATGACGATTAATGGTTCTTTTGATGTGATGCCTCGTTTCCGTGACTGGCATTTCGTCACTTGGCATCCGTTGACGCTCACGATCCATGCTCCAATCTATCCGCAGTCTCAGGGTCCGGAGAATGTTCAGTCTACGCTCCAGCAATCGTATGACGTCATCATGAGTTCTCTCACTCCTGAATATCAGGGGTTTGTAGAGAACCCTGATCAGTAGCGCCTCACAAGGGGACAGTCCCTCTGTGAGGCGGACCTCACATGGGGACTGTCCCCTTGTGAGGTGCAAAATCCGTGTGAAAACAAAAAGTCCCCCCTAAACAGGGGGGATTTAGGAGGGTCTTATTGTTATCCTCGTCGGAGGGTGAGGACGACGATCTCGCCAGGAAGACCCAGGCGGAAGGGGATGAGGGCACCTAAGCCCGTGGAGACAAACAACGCACGAGAACCCTCATACGTCCAGTCACCATAGTTCTCATAACTGAAGGCAGCAGGAGAGAAACCAAAGACATTCGCCTGTCCACCATGCGTATGACCACTCAGCGTGAGCTGGGCATGACACTGCGGGAGGATCAACTCACGCCATGCCGTAGGGTCATGCTGGAGCATGAGGATGAAAGGGTTATTGGTTACAGAGGAGGGGAGATTCAGACCGGCAAGGGTCTTGGCGACATCACCCTTACGGGGCATGCGCTTGACGGTGCCCCAGTTTTCCATTCCCGCGATAATGATGGAGTCACTACCCCTGTGAATGACACGATGCTCATTCATCAGGAGGGTCCATCCCGCCTGTCGCTCCAACGCCTGTGTCTTCTTCGCATTCGCCTCTTTCGTCAGCGAGTCATCCGGTTCATAGATCGCATAGTCGTGATTACCCAGGACGGAAAAGACACCGTCGGGAGCCTTCAACCGGCTGAGCTGGGGGAGATGCTCGACGATCTCGTCAGGATACACATTCTGCAGGTCACCCGCAAAGACGATCATATCCGGACTCAGTGCCAGCATACTGTTTACGGCACGTTCCATCAGCCACTGGCGGTTGCCTGTCATGGTACCCACATGGGCATCAGAGAACATCACGATGCGGTAGCCATCGAAAGCTGCAGGCAGGTCTTTGCTCCGATATTCCACCTGACGGATCTCCAACTGCTGGTAGCCTACAAACATACCATAGAAGGCAAAGAGGATGATGATCAAGGAGAGACTGATGCCTACCTTCTTGCCCCATCGACGGGGTAAGAGATAACGACACAGGAAAAAGACGACGAGTGGGACGACCACAAATGCCATCATCACGAAAAAAGGTACTGCGTAACGTGCGATCATTTTTAGTTTATAGTTTAGAGATTATAGATTATAGTTTAGCGGTTAGCGGTTAGAGAGGAGCGTTGAGAGGAATTTGCGGAGGGTCTCGACGGGGAGCCCACGGCGGTGGGCATAGTCGTGGAGCTGGTCCTCCCCTATTTTCCCGATAGAGAAATAATGCGCCTCAGGGAGCGCTATCATCAAACCACTGACACTGGCATGCGGTTTCATGGCACCACTCTCAGTGAGGCGGATACCTATCTGCCGGAATTTCAGGAGTTTGTCGAGTACGAAGTTCAGACTGGTATCCGGCAGGGAGGGATAACCCACGGCGGGACGGATGCCCTGAAACTTCTCGGTATGGAGCTCTGCCATCGTCAGATGCTCATCAGGGGCATAGCCCCATATCTCCTTACGCACCTCCTCATGGAGTCTCTCCGCTGTAGCCTCAGCGAGTCTGTCGGCAAGCAGCTGTACCATCATCTTCTGATAAGGGTCCTGGTCGAAATCAGTCTCCAAGCCCATATCCACCGTTGTGGCAAAGACCCCTATGTGGTCGTGCCCGGGATGGATGAAGTCGGAGAGACAGAGACAGTCTCCCTGTTGCTGGCGCAACAGAGGCAAGGTGAGAGTTGACACCTCACAGGGGGACAGTCCCTCTGTGAGATGGGGCTCACATGGGGACTGTCCCCCTGTGAGGTGGATATCATCCCCCTCGGCATGAGCCTCGAAGAGTTCGAAGAGCGCATGGGAACGGTATCTGCCCTCCAGTTGGGCGAGCACCTGCTCTGCCTCTGCCCTACACTGTTGCTGTTGGTCCGGAGTCCTCAACTGCCATGCATAATAGAAATAGTCCCAGTTGATATAGGGTTGCACCTCGTGAATCTCGTAAGACTTCCTCATCTGAAGGCAACCTCCTCTCCGATATAGTCCGTGTCCACTTGTCCGTTGACATAGACGGAATGCCCGTTACACAAGGTGCGCTCCACCCGCCACAGGTAGGTATGTCCCTCCATCGGGCTCCACCCACACTTACTCTGTATACAGTCAGGTGTCACTGTCCATCCGGACTGAGGACGTACCAGGACGAGGTCCGCCCGATAGCCAGGACGGATAAAGCCCCGTTGGCGTACCTCAAAGAGGCGTGCCGGGTTATGACACATCAGTTCGACGAGGCGTTCCAATGACAATACCCCCCGGTCGACCAGTTCGAGCATGGTGACCAGTGAGAACTGGATCATCGGCATACCACTTGCCGCTTTGGCACATCCACCCTCTTTCTGGGAGAGTAGATGCGGGGCGTGATCAGTGCCTATCACCGTGATACGACCGTCAGAGAGGGCTTGTTGCAGGGCCTCCCTGTCCCTTTCCGACTTGATGGCGGGGTTGCATTTGATGCGGGTTCCCAGACGGGCATAGTCGCGGTCGGAGAAATAAAGGTGGGAGACGGTGGCTTCGGCGGTCACCTCACAGGGGGACAGTCCCTCTGTGAGACGAACCTCACATGGGGACTGTCCCCCTGTGAGGTACTCCAGCTCTTTGGCGGTCGTCAGATGCGCGATATGGAGGCGGGTCTGGTACTTGCGTGCCAGTTCCACGGCGAGCTTAGTACTCTCGTAACAAGCCTCCACGCTACGAATCTCCGGATGATGAGCCACGGACGGGTCATCACCATATTCCTCCTTTGCCATTGCCATATTACGGTTGATGATCTCCGTATCCTCACAATGAGCCATCAAGGGCAGTGGAGTACTGCTGAAGATGCGTTCCAGGGCTTCCCTGCGGTCTACCAGCATATTCCCCGTAGACGAGCCCATGAAGAGTTTGATACCGGGAATACGATGGATATCCAGTTGCGGGAAAGTGTCCGCATTATCGTTCGTGGCACCATAGAAAAAACTGTAATTGACATGACTCTTCTGTCGTGCCAACGCGAATTTCTCCTCCAGTGCCTCTAACGTAGTAGTCTGGGGCTTCGTATTCGGCATATCGAAGAAGGTAGTGACACCCCCTGCTGCCGCTGCACGACTCTCCGTGTCGATATCCGCTTTCTCCGTGAGCCCTGGCTCACGGAAATGCACATGGTCGTCAATGATTCCGGGGAGGATGTAACAGCCGTGGGCGTTGATTCGCTCTAGATGATCTTGAGATTCTAGATTTTCTAGAGATTCTAGACTGACGATCGTGCCGTCATCGATGATGATCGTACCATCGAAGGTACGACCTTCATTCACTATCGTTCCACCTTCGATAATCGTACGCATGGGCTATTCCTTCTCTACCCCACTCATCCGTTTCTCATTCTCCTGAGCTGTCTGGTAATAGTCCTTGACATAGGGGTCGTCCTTGAATTTCTGTGTCGCCTTCGACATGATATCCTCTATCTGCGGGGTGAGGATCGGATAACGATACTGACTGGTGATCATCATAAAGACACCAGGACCGAGGACATTATCGAAATTCGCCTCGATGAACTTCATCACGAGACGGTCTTCCTCAGCGGCTATCTGCGCTGCCTCACCAGACAGATGACGGTTGATCTCCGCTTCCTCCATTCCTTCCAGGAGCATCTGGCTCTGTTTGTGAGACAGTTCGTTCATCTGGTTGGTCAACTGGTTATGCTTATCGATGAACTTATACAGCGAGTCGTTCATCGGTGTTCCACCCACCATCTGTCTTGCCGGGTCAATCTTAATGACGATCTCCCCTTTTTCCAATACGACAGGCATGATACTCTCGTCATCCATATAGAGGCTAGCCATACGGACCGTGTCGAGGAGTCCCGTGAAATGGAACTCACCATGCACGACATCGCAGGAATCAATATTCTTGAATTCGTTATTCTTGATAGCCTTGAGATAGAGTTTGCTGCCATCCAACGCCGATACTGACGAGGAGCCCTCCACGTTGTATGTACTGGCACACGACGCCAGGAGTACTGTTATGACAGACAAAAATAAGACCTTCTTCATAGATGTTTTATTCATTTGTGATGCAAATGTACAACGATGGTTTGAAAAGAAGAAAAATATTTGCGCAATTTAATATATTTGTGCAAATATTTAGTATTTTTTGCCTACTGAGCCTCTTTTTCCAATTCATGAGCGATACGATGACTGGTATAAAGTTGCAGAATGGCAGCCACCAAGAGGATGACAATCCAGTTGTTGTGAACATATTTAATATATAACAGGAAATCCATCCCGAGGAAGTTCGACTGGTTGGCAAGCATCATCAGTCCCGCCAACAGGAAAAGGACATCACTGATCAGGACGATACGACGGAGGCGACGGATGGTCACATTCCTTCCCTCGTATGTCTGGCGCATCTGGATACTCGCAAACAACAAGGCACCGGGGGCGAAGACATAAGGAGCCCACGACTGGAAGAAGATACTGGCGCCGGAACCTATCGCCATCAATAAGCCCCCTAACAGCAGGAGCGCTGTCTCCACTTTACTCAACTGTCTCATTGGAACTCGTAGACTGGGGTTGGTCGTTACTGAAGACAAAGATATCCTCGTTGTCCTCCTTCATGAAATAACGCTCCCTGGCGATCTTCTCGATCGCCTTGGGATTACTGTCGAGCATCTTGATCTTCTTACGGTCACGGTTATACTGGTCTGTCTGGCGCTTGATCTCATCCTGCAGTTCACCGATTTGCTGCTGGTTCTTGAAATGATGCCACACACTGTTCTCATCCACAAAACCGATGAAAACAACCGCCAATAACGTCACCACCCCGTATTTCAGCCAGGGGATGCGGTACAATCTCTCTGCTATTTCTTTCAGTCGCTTCATAATTTGCCACAAAATTACGAAATTATTTTCAATTTTCAATTGTAAATTCTCAATTATTTCGTAAATTTGCAAGAAATTTACATGTATTATGGAAGAATATATCGTTTCTGCACGGAAATACAGACCGATGACCTTCGATGCGGTCGTGGGACAGCAGGCACTGACCACGACGCTGAAGAATGCGGTGAAGAGCGGGAAACTGGCGCATGCCTACCTCTTCTGCGGTCCCAGAGGCGTGGGAAAGACCACCTGTGCCCGTATTTTCGCCAAAGCCATCAACTGTATGACTCCTACCGAAGAGGGAGAGGCCTGCGGGCATTGTGAGAGTTGTCAGGCATTCAACGAACAACGGTCGTTCAATATCTTTGAGTTAGACGCTGCCTCCAACAACTCCGTGGAGCATATCAAGACCCTGATGGAACAGACCCGTATACCGCCACAGGTGGGTAAATACAAGGTGTTTATCATCGACGAGGTGCATATGCTCTCCACGGCAGCCTTTAACGCTTTCCTGAAGACGCTGGAAGAGCCTCCCTCGCATGTCATCTTCATCCTCGCCACCACAGAGAAACACAAGATCCTGCCGACAATCCTGAGCCGTTGTCAGATCTACGACTTCGAGCGGATGACGGTACGTAACACCATCGACCATCTGAAAGCGGTAGCGGAGAAAGAGGGCATCCAGTATGAGGACCAGGCGCTTGCCGTCATTGCGGAGAAGGCGGACGGCGGTATGCGTGACGCCCTGAGCATCTTCGACCAGGCAGTCTCTTTCTGTCAGGGGAATATCACCTATCAGAAAGTGATAGAGGACCTGAACGTGCTGGACGCGGAGAATTACTTCAAGATCATCGACCTCGCCGTGGATAACAAGGTGAGCGACATCATGGTGCTGCTGAACCAGATCATCAACAAGGGATTCGACGGAGGACTGCTGATCGGCGGGCTTGCCAAACATGTCCGAAACGTGCTGATGGCGAAAGACCCACAGACACTGCCCTTGCTGGAGGTCAGTGACCAGCAGCGGGAGCGTTACCAGCAACAGGCACAGAAATGTGAGATCCGCTTCCTGTATGATGCCCTGCGGTTGATGAACCAGTGTGACATCAACTACCGCCAGTCGTCTAACAAACGACTGCTGGTGGAACTGACACTCATCGAGATCGCACAGATCACACAGCCCGACGAGGGGGCTGGCAGTGGGCGTAAGCCCAGAAGATTGAAATCCCTGTTTAAGCAATTGATGCAACAGCCTCATCCTATGAATGCAGCCCCACAGGTAGCTGCGGCTGAGGAGGTTGCGTCTCAGAGAGTTCAGAGAGCTCAGAGTTCTCAGAGTACTCGGAGTTCTCTGCCGAAGAAGGCTGTCGGTTTCTCGTGGGATAAGCTGCGGGCGAAGAGCAAGGCGAAGAGCAAGATGCAGATTATCCCAGGCTCACTGGGACCTGACGACCCTAATGGCATCATCAAAGACGAGCAGTTGGAGTTCTCGCAACAAGACCTGGAGTTCCAGTGGATGATGATGTGCAACCGCATGCCCCAGTATCTGAGTGGTATCGCCGCCCGTATGAAGAACATGAACCCGGTCATCAAGGAGATGCCTCATGTGGAGGTGGTGGTCGACAACCAGCTTGCCCTTGACCAGATGACAGAGATCAGAGGCAGTATCCTCAGTACGCTGAGGATCTATCTCCATAACAATGCCATCACCCTTGACATGAGGATCGCGGAACAGAAAGAGCGAGTCCGCATCCTGACCCGTAAGGAACAATATGAACTGATGGAAAAAGAAAATCCCGCCATTGCGAAACTGCGGGATCTCCTAGATCTGGAATTGGCGTAATTTATATCAGCGTCATTCCTAGTTTCTTACATTCTGAGCGCATGTCATCAGGCCAGATAGAGGCTTGGATCTCACCGATATGTCCTTTGTGGAGCAGTACCATACAGAGACGACTCTGTCCGATACCACCACCAATACTCAATGGCAACTGGTCGTGGAGCAGTTTCTGGTGGAAATACAAGCCCTCACGATCCTCCTTACCCTCCAGTTGCAGCTGGCGGAGCAAGGACTCCTTATCCACACGGATACCCATGGAGGAGAGCTCGAAGGAACGTCCCAGAACAGGATACCAGATGAGGATATCCCCATTCAGACCTGCCAGACCATTCTCACCAATGGTCGACCAGTCGTCATAGTCGGGAGCACGACCGTCATGCTTCTCACCATTCGACAGTTTGCCACCGATACCCATGATAAACACGGCACCATATTGTTCACAGATGGCATCCTCACGCTCCTTGGGAGACTTGTCAGGATACATCCTCAACAGTTCCTCGGCATGGATGAACGTGATCTTCTCCGGCAGGAAAGGCTTGATCTGCGGATACGTCTCACATGTGAGGTACTCCGTACGACGGATAGCGGCATAGATACGCTCCACCACATTCTTCAGATAGGCTATGGTGCGCTGCTCCCTCGTGATGACAGCCTCCCAGTCCCATTGGTCGACATACAGGGAATGGAGGTTATCCAGCTCCTCGTCGGCACGAATGGCATTCATATCAGTATAGATACCATAACCCGGCTCTATCTGGTACTCTGCCAGCGAGAGACGTTTCCATTTCGCCAGGGAGTGGACGACCTCTGCTTGAGCATCCCCTAAATCCTTGATGGGGAAGGACACTGCACGCTCTACTCCGTTCAGGTCATCATTGATACCCAGTCCTTTGAGCACGAACAAGGGGGCGGTGACACGACGTAACCGCAGCTCCGTCGATATATTCTGCTGGAAAAAATCCTTAATCAGTTTAATACCCTGCTCTGTCTGTTTCATGTCGAGCAACGACTGGTAGCCGGTGGGTTTAATCAGTTGACTCATCTCGTATATTTACTATTTGACGATTTACTATTTACTTTATTCTGTTATTTTGCGACTGCAAAGGTACTACTTTTAAACTAATTTGCAAGAATAAAACCAAATTATTTTGCAAAATGACACTAATTTTTATTATTTCCTTTCATTTTGTATCACAAACGCAATACTTAAAAGATTATAAAACTCTAAGCTCTAAACTCAAAACTCTAAACTTTTTTGTAATTTTGCATGCGAAATAACAAAAAGGGTCCCGTAGCTTAGCTGAATAGAGCGTCAGATTCCGGTTCTGAAGGTCTTGGGTTTGAATCCCAACGGGATCACGAGGGATAGGCGAAGCCAATCCAGATTTGAAAAATCATTTGATTATCGAGAATCCCAGTAAATAAAGGGCTTCTCGATAATTTTCATTCAGGGGTATGGGCTTCCAACTTTTTGGTCTCAGTCCAACTTTTAGGGTGAAAAATCGGCGCAAAATCAGCGCAAAATGCCAAAATCGGCGCAAAATCGGCGCAAATTTTTAGTTAAAATGGCAACGATTACAACTGAGTACGGAAAGCTAAGTAGCAACAAGACGAGAACCGTTTATCTGAGAATCAGAAGCGGCAAGACTGAGAAGCGTATCAACACGCAAGTCAAAGTATTGGAATCCGAGATCTCGCCTCGCACCAAAAAGATTAAAGACTTTAGCAAGGCGAGGCAGATAGAGATGATGCGTCTGGATTGGGAAAACAAAATCAACCAATTAGGAATTGAAGCTTTAGGTGTCAAGGTGGATGCTCAAGACATCACTTCTGCCATCAGCAAGAAAAAAGAGGAAACAGACTTCTTTGCCTTTGCCAAGAACTGGTTGGCACACACCAGCATCAAAGGCAAGAAGAACTACAAATGTATGCTCAACACCTTTTCCTCATTTCTTGGCAAGGAGAATCTTCTCTTTTCTGACCTAACCTACACCCTACTGAAAGAGTTCGAGAATCATCTGTCAAAGAAACCCAGAGCACAATCGCTTTACTTGGGCGAACTGCGTCATCTGTTCCGTGAGGCGATGCTTGAATTCAACACAGAAGAAAAGACCATCATCAAAAGCGACCCTTTCATCCGTTACAAAGTTCCCAAGCAAGTGATGAAGAAAGGAGTCCGTGCGCTTACCTTCAACTCTATCCATGATGTCTCTTTACATTTAGTGACACCTTAAAGAAAACTAAAACCGAAGTATATACTCGTCCTCTTCCTTGAAGGCATTGCAGCGTTCCATGTAGTCGCGCATCTGCTCGAAGTTGTCTCCCCGCAGGTTAAAGCTGAATAGACGGACACGCTGGATGGCATTGATCAGTTTCTCAGGGTTGTCCTTCCTGGTTAGTTGACGCAATGCACTGAGGTAATCGGTGCGGAAAACGGTTGGAATGATGATTTTCGACTGTCCTGCAGCAGTTAACTCTGCGTTCATCATGATACGGGATACACGTCCGTTGCCGTCAGAAAACGGGTGAACCTCGCTAATCATAAAGAGCATGAAAAGAGCACGAGCAAAGGGATGGCGCAAGACACTATAAATCTCAAAACCTTTCTTGAGAGTGCCACGTACCTGTTGATAATCTACAAAATGTGTCTCGCCTGCGCGGTTGTTCTGTGTTTTGAACATGCCAGGATTAGCCTCTGGACGGGCGGACATCATAATGCGATGACGATGCTGGAGAATGTCAATCAGATGATCTGGAGAGGTGGGCGTGACAGCCATCTCCTTGCGATTAGAAACGATGTAGTATGTACCAAGCACGTCGTGGCTGTCAGCATTTCTGGCTGGCATGGGAGTACGGGTCTCGATAATCTGGCGGGCATCGTCCACCTCGAACTCTGTTCCTTCGATATAGTTGGAGAAATAACTCTCAAAGAAAGCAAAGTTATTATAGGCAGCATCCGTCTCGTTTGGCTCTGGGAAATTCTCGAACTCACGCTCGTTAAGTGCAGCCATCAGAATGCTGAAAAGCTTCAGTCGTTGACTGTCGAACGGTTCCCCCAATGCACGGGCTTCAGCAACCGAGGATGTGAGAATCTTAGAGGGCTTAGTTGAAAGGATGGCCCCGATGATGGAATCCAGTTTCTTGAACTCGTCAGGCATGTCGAGTTGTCCGGCTATCTCGCGAGCTGTGTCCCGCAACTTGTTCAATTCATCTTCACCGTTGGTCTGCAAGACTTTATCCAGTTTTTCTTCGATAACGTCCTGTGGTAGACACTTGGAAACACCATCGCGGCTATAGCCGGTCTGAAGATTTTCAAGATAAGCCCTGGCGCTGCAAGACATGTGCAGACCTCCCATGAAAGGATAATCCCCTGGTAATGCCTTATGACCTTCTAACAGGTGAACAGTAATGCCGGGCAATGAGATTTTTTTTGTATAGCCATAAGTAAGATATATGTGTCCGTCACTTGTAGGACGGCATTCGAAAGCACTACGATGACTCATGACGGCATCGGGGAACAGCTCTCCAAGGATGAAAAAGAGATTCCTGCGGATGATATTCTCCGGAGTGTCGTTGAGATTTGTAGTGTAAATCTTCGCGGCAATCTTGATAAGACGCCCTTCCTTCTTCATTTTTGAAATGAAGTTGTTGGTGGTCTTGTCAGAAGAAGCCATAACGACTTCGTGGTTCAATAGGGCATTTTTTTCCATAAATCAGTGCTTTGATGGTGCAAAGGTAGTATTTTTATCTAGAAAAGTGAAGATTTTATGGAAAATTTTCCAAATTGACAGTACAATCTTCCAAATTTGTGCTCATTCGAAGCACTCTCACTCGAAAAAGTCCATAATTATTTTGGCTTTTTGCTCACTTATTCGTACCTTTGCAACCGACAAGAGAGTATTAACAATGCCGAATCGGCGCAAAATCGGCGCAAATGCGTTTTTGAGGAATGCCGAAGATGCCCATAAACAAAGGGATACTCAAAGAAATTGAATGTCAGATTCCGGTTCTGAAGGTCTTGGGTTTGAATCCCAACGGGATCACGAAATTCAATCCCAACGGGATCACGGAAGATAAAGAAGTATTATAGGAGCATAGCTCAGTTGGTTCAGAGCGCTTCAGTCACATTGAAGAGGTCTTGGGTTCGAGTCCCAATGTTCCTACCCTCCCCTGTCCAGGGGAATCATTTTCCCAGGCATATTTCAATCGTAACAGAATTGTAACTAGGGACCTATGCCCAAAATATTGTCAGTCGTACAGGTTTCGGCTATGTGTTCGAAGAGTAAACAAGCAAATCTTTTGGGAAAACATACTACGCACTCGGAAATGCTCAAATAAATTTGGCATTTCGCACGCTTTTTTGTAATTTTGCCAGCAAATATTACAAATAACACCATGGATATTACTGAACGATTCCTAAATTACACCAAGTTTGATACACAGTCGGCTGAGGACAGCGACAGTGTACCTAGTACCAGTAAGCAACTGATTTTCGCGGAATACCTGAAGAAAGAGCTTGAGCACGAAGGCTTTGACGATGTGGAGCTCGATGAGAAAGGCTACCTCTATGCCACGTTGAAGTCTAATATCAAGGGCAAGGTGCCCACCATCGGGTTCATCTCACACTATGACACGTCACCCGACTGTAGCGGTGCCGATATCAAACCCCAGATCGTCCGTAACTATGGCGGTTCCGATATCCTGCTAGGAAGAGAGGAGAATGGAGAGGAGAGAATCATGTCGCCGAAGAAATTCCCAGAGCTGTTGCAGCATGTGGGTGAGGACTTGATCGTGACTGACGGAACCACATTGCTGGGAGCTGACGACAAGGCAGGTATTGCCGAGATCATCCAAGCGATGGTCTATCTCCAGAAGCATCAGGAGATCAAACACGGTAAGATCCGTGTCGCCTTCAACCCCGATGAGGAGATCGGTATGGGAGCCCATCATTTCAATGTGGAGAAATTCGGTTGTGAGTGGGCATATACCATGGATGGTGGAGACGTGGGAGAGTTGGAGTTTGAGAATTTCAACGCTGCCTCCGCGAAGATCACCATCAAAGGAGTCAGTGTGCATCCCGGATATGCAAAGGACAAGATGATTAATGCCAATGCCCTTGCCGCAGAGTTTGCCAAGATGCTACCTGAGGAGGAGACCCCAGAGACCACGGAGGGCTATCAGGGATTCTACCACCTGCTGAGTATCCAGTCGAATGTCGAGCAGGCGAGACTCAGTTATATCATCCGTGACCATGACAGAGACAAGTTTGAGGACCGTAAGCGTTACATCCAGTCCTGTGCGGAGAAGATGAACGAGAAATACGGTGCGGGAACCATTCTCGCCGAAGTCAAGGACCAATATTATAATATGAAAGAGAAGATCGACCCCCAGATGCATGTCATCGACCTGGTGCTGAGAGCCATGCAAGAGACCGGTGTCGCTCCAAAGGTAAAACCCATCCGCGGTGGTACTGACGGTGCCCAGCTCTCTTTCAAAGGACTCCCCTGCCCCAATATCTTCGCTGGAGGTGTCAATTTCCACGGTCCCTATGAGTTCGTGTCTATCCAGTCGATGGAGAAAGCGATGGCAGTCATCGTGAAGATCTGCGAGCTGGTTGGCAGTTATAATGCCTGATTGATAGTTGAAAATTGAAAATTGAAAGTTGAGAATTAGAAAATGGCAGAGCTCCCTGCATTGATTAATGACCTGGCACTGATCCTGGTATCAGCAGGTATCGTAACCCTTATTTTCAAGAAACTGAAACAGCCACTGGTATTAGGATATATCGTGGCAGGTTTCCTGGTCAGTCCCCACATGCCCTATACAGCCTCTGTCGCAGACCTTGAGAGCATTCATCTATGGGCAGACATTGGTGTGATGTTCCTGTTGTTCTCCTTAGGACTGGACTTCTCTTTCAAGAAGATCCTGAAGATGGGAGCCTCCCCGATCATCTCCACCACGACCATTATCTTCTTCATGTCGATAACCGGTCTGTTGGTCGGACAGCTCTTCGGGTGGAGTAAGATGGACTGTATCTTCCTCGGTGGTATGCTCGCCATGAGTTCCACGACGATTATTTATAAGGCTTTCGATGACCTAGGGCTGCGCCAGCAGCAGTTTGCCGGTCTGGTGATGAGTGTGCTCATCCTCGAGGATATCCTTGCCATTGTGATGATGGTGATGCTGAGTGCCATTGCCAGTGGCAACAATCCTAACAGTGGTGAGATGATCGGTTCTATCCTTAAGATCGGGTTCTTCCTGATCCTTTGGCTGGTAGTCGGTATCTCCGCCATTCCCCCGTTCTTACGACGGGTACGTCCCCTGATCAATGCCGAGGTACTACTTGTCGTATCCCTAGGGTTATGCTGTGCGATGGCAGTCTTCTCGACAGAGGTTGGTTTCTCTTCCGCCTTTGGTGCCTTTATCATGGGTAGTATCCTTGCCGAGACCATTGAGGCAGAGCGTATCGAGAAACTGGTAGAGCCTGTCAAGAATCTCTTCGGAGCCATCTTCTTCGTGTCAGTAGGTATGTTGGTAGACCCGGAGATCCTGATGGAGTATGCCATTCCCATCATCACCTTAGTCCTTGCCATCCTCCTTGGTCAGAGTATTTTCGGTACCCTCTCCTTCATGCTGGGCGGTGAGAGTCTGAGGTCAGCCATGCGATGCGGTTTCTCCATGGCGCAGATTGGTGAGTTCTCGTTTATCATCGCCTCGTTAGGACTGTCGTTAGGTGTTATCAGCGACTTCCTCTACCCTGTCGTTGTTGCTGTCTCTGTCATCACGACATTCCTCACCCCCTATATGATCCGTCTGGCGACTCCCGTCTATAACAGTCTGGAACGGAGACTGCCCAACCGTCTCATCCAGTTGTTGAACCACCTGTCGATGAGTCATCCCTCCACCAAGGAGCATAGCAAATGGAAGAAGCTGTTGACCCAGATGTTAGTCAACACCTTGATTTACTCTATCCTGTCGACAGCAGCTATTGCCGTGATGTTCTCCTTTGTCCTTCCTGTCGCCCGTAAGATGTTGCCAGGATGGGAGCTTCACTGGTATGCTAATGCCATCACGGGAATACTCACCATCCTCATCATAGCTCCTTTCCTCCGTGCCATGGTGATGAAGAAGAACCGCAGTGAGGAATGGAAGGCATTATGGGCAGAGAGCAACATCAACCGTATGCCATTGTTGTTCACGATCTTGGTGCGAGCCATCATTGCCGTTGGTTTCATCTTCTATATCTGTCAGTACCTCAGTCGTTTCTCCAGTGCTATCATGATCACCATCGGTGTAATTGTCGTAGCGTTGATTGTGGTGTCACGTACCATCAAGCAAAGGAGTATCCGACTGGAGCGGTTGTTTATCCTGAACCTCCGTTCCCGGGATATCGCTGCCCAGGTACATGGAACAAAACGTCCCCTTTATGAAGGTAAGTTGCTGGACCGTGATGTGCATATCGCTGTCTTTGACGTACCCATGAACACCATGTGGATGGGCAGTTCCCTCAAGCAACTGAATTTCGGAAGGAAATACGGGGTGCATATCACCAGTATCCTACGTGCCAATCACCGTCTGAACATCCCTGACGGAGACTATGTCATCTATCCCGGTGACAAGTTGGAGATCATCGGTAGTGACGACCAGTTGAACAAGTTCAAGCAGGCGGTGGAGACAGAGGTCTTCGGAGAGGATCTCCATTTGGAGGACCGTGAGATGAAACTTCACCAGATGATTATCGGCAGTGACAGTCCGTTTGTAGGGAAGACCCTTCAGGAGAGCGGTATCCGTGATATCTACAGTTGCATGGTCATCGGACTGGAAGAAGGTAAGGAGAACCTGTCGAGAGTAGCCCCGTCCCGTAAGTTCCTGGCTGGTGACATCCTATGGATTGTAGGAGAGGAGGAGGCGATACATGCCCTGCTCTCAACGGAATGATGATGGAATTACGGAATCACGGAATTACGAAATTACGAAATTACGGAATCAGTACCACTGTACCGCATTCGAATAACTGCTGCGCTTATCGTATTTCAAGGCATCGGTAAGCGTAGCGGCATTGCATCGGAACGAGAAGTTATAGCTGGTATAGGGAGCCAGTACCACAGAGCATGACATATTGAAACAGTGGAGGTCACGTGAGAGCGATGCCGTCGTCATGGAAATCTTATGGTTCTCGAAATCATAACCCGAGGAGAACGAGATATTCCACCCGTCAGAGATCCGTACGTTACCACTGAGATTCAGGTTCTGCGTGAACTTATACGGATAGCGCATCGTGTCGTAGTTAAAGCGTCCACCAGTATTCTCACGCATCGTGATACCATAGCCGATACTCAGTGACCAAGGCACGTTAAACAGCATATAGCCGTCCTCATCCGTCTCTGCCTTGCTGGACTCACTCCTGCGGGCACCATGTTTTCCTGCCTCCATCTTATCATCGACATTCGTCTCCACACCCGTATCATATTTCTCCTCGTCCCTCTTGTCCTTGTCTTTCTTCACCTTCTCACCTCTCAGCCATTTGAAGAAGTTAGCTATCTTCTTGTTATCGAGGGTGTACGACAGGTTCTGGGACATACCCTGGAAACGACCGAAACGTCCCTTGCTATACTCCGTGCGGTTACCGATATAAGGACGTCCTGTCACAGAGTCTATCTCATAGGCATAGGTAGCGAATACCGCATTCAGGTTAAGGGTGTAGCTCTTCGATAGTTTCAGGCGCAGACGTGTGGAAAGGTCACTCCACGGATGATAGTCCGTGGCGAAGTTATACGACATAGAGGCTCCTAACTCATCGATGATACTGATCTTCTTAAAACCAGTCGAGTCATCATCACTGCGAACCTTCATCTCAATGTTATTCTTGATATCCATGGAGATTCTTCCCGTCTTTCCCTTTCCCGGTACCCCATAGAGTGTCCCGGTATAGGGAGAATACTCCACCAACGACACGTTACCATCCGCATCCGTTTTCGTATAAGTGTCATAATAGCCATAACGGGAACTGCTGAAGTCCGGGGCGTAACTAAACCCGATCGTTGGTGTGAAGACATGGCGTACCGCCTGTATCTTATCACCGAAAATCTTCCTGTTAGGTATATAGAAGCCATAGAGTGTGGTAGATGCCGTCAAGGCAAGGCTCCAGTCATACACATTATAGAATCCCTGCAGGGTATCCACAACCTCCCGTTGCCTGTCCTCATCCCATGACCGTTTGTATTTCTGCGTATACATACGGTCGTTGATGGTGATGGAGGGGTTCAGGTTCAGGTAGCCGAATAACGTAAAACTACCGCTGATGGGGATAGAGTGCTTCATACCGTTACGCCAGTCTTTCGTCAGACTGGAGTGCAGGATCTTATCCTCCTTCGTATTGATGGAGTTACTCAACTGTCCCGTATAGGACATGGATATCTTCTCATACCAGCGTTCCTTGCCAGCGGCATGTCTGCGTTTAAAAGGATAGAAACGGGCAATGGAGATATTCAAGTCAGGTAATGTCATACCGATGGTAGAGTCACGCATGTTCTGGTTCAGGTTGACGGTGGAGCTCAGCGTCATACCGATACTCGAGAAACTGGTGCTCCAGCTGACAGAGCTGGTACGTGTCGACTGGGTCATCGCCTGCGGGTTATACATCGAGTTGAGGTTGTTCGGCTCATAGTTCGTCGTGGCAAAGTTAACACTCGCCGACAAGGAGGAATAGGGATTCGCCTTCGAGTCCTGACGGTGGCTCCACTGTATCTTGAAACTCGTCGACTTCACATAGTCAGGCATGTTCTTATCACCCGTCACCGAGTTCTGGTAACTGGCATAGAACGAACCACTATAGCGATAGCGTTTATGGTAGTTGGAGGCTGCGGAGAGTCCCCATGAGCCCTTCGTGTAGATCTCACCAAGCAGTTTCAGATCCCATTTGTCGCTCATCGCGAAATAGTAACCACCATCACGCAGATAGAAACCACGGGAAGTCTCATCACCATAAGTAGGCATGATGAAACCGCTGGAGTAACTCTTCGTAAAGGGGAAGAAGCCATAAGGGATGGCAAAAGGAAGGGGGACGTCAGCTACCACGAGGTAGGCAGGACCGAACACCACGTCCTTACCAGGACGTACCTTCGCTCTTGACAGGGCGATATAGAAGTCAGGATGAGGCTCATCACAGGTAGTATAACGACCATGCTGCAGGAACAACTCACCTTTCTCGTTACGCTTGGAGAGCTCAGACACCATAAAACCATCATCCTGCTGGGTATAGACATTCTGGATAAGACCCTTCTTTGTCTTGAAGTTGAATGCCATCGTATCACTCTCATAGCTGTCGCTACCCATCTTAAAGACAGGAGTACCGAACTTCGTTCCTGTTGAGTCACGGGAGCCAGTGGCATGCACCAGACTAGAGTCCAGTTGCATAAATATCTGGTCACTCTGCAGGTCCATATCCTGGTATTTCACCTGTGAGTTACCGAACAGGCGGGCAATACCTGACCCTGCCTCATAAGTCATGGAGTCATCAGCCTGATACTCCACCGGAGCATCAATACCCTTCTTACGTTCCCTGTTCAGACTGTCCGCATGCAGGGAGTCGTCAATAGCCTTATTATGCTTCCATATAGCTTTCTGCAGGGAGTCCATGCTCAGGGTGTCCTTCTCTGTTTTCTTTGCTGGGCGGTCAGCGGTCAGTGTGTCTGTCTTGAAAGAGTCCACACGGACACTATCCTCATCTCTCACTTCCTGAGGGAAGTGCAAACGAGGTAGCTCCGCCATCACAAAAGTAAGGACGAAGAGTAATACGATGATGAGCGTATTTTTTCTCACGGCTGCAAAGGTAGTGCAAACCGAGCAAAATACAAAATAAATATGAATTTATTTTTATTTTTGAGGTGCAGCCTACCCATTCCCGAACTTCGTTCGCCTACCCGTAGCCTTTCAACCGAAGGTTAAAATTACGAATAAGTGAGAAGAAAACCAAATCTTATTTGAGTTTTCTTTTTACTCAAATCGCTCTGCCCATTCAAGGAAAATCCTAACCCCTTCGGCACCGAACTTCTCTAAAGACTGGGCAGTCTCCAGGACTGTACGCACATGGTCGGGACTGGACTTGGAATAGAACTTGTCAGCATAGCAGATGATCTGTTCCTCCAATGTCTCCGGCTCATAGCCCGGTAAGCCAGTGCCCGTATGGCGCTCTGCGACCCTGGCATGACGAGGGAAGCCCTCAGCACGAAGGATCTCTCCACCGATGGGACCATGTTTGATATACGGTTCCGTACCATTACAAAAGATAGAAGGAGCATCACAACGGAAGATACCGATGTCATGGAGCATCGCCGCCTCCTCTATGAACTGGCGGTCGACAGGCAGTTCCCTGTGTTTGTCCACAATAAGCAGAGCACGGTCGGCAACCTGCCGACTGTGCTTTAACAAGAGACGACGCAGAGCGTCATCCTGCGGATAATACTTATCAAGAAGCGACTGATAGTCCATTAACTTTCTCGCTCTATCCAGGCGAGGTTATCACCTCGTCGCACCTTACTGCCGGACTTGGCACTCACCTCGACGAGTTTGCCGCCAAGGGCTGCGGGAATAGGAACGATCTCGCCCCATGGTGCCTGGATATAACAGAAGGTATCACCCTCTTTGTACTGTTGTCCGATGAATGGTTCGAGACAAGGCTCACAGGCACCCTCCCCCGAGAACTGATAATAGACCTGTCCGGCAATAGGAGCCGTGAGGGCATCAGCCTTCGCATGCTTGAAGGCAGCGAGTTCCGCAGGAGACACTTTGGCACCAATCTTGGCATCCTTCGCCTTCTGTAAGTCTGCGAGGAAGTTCTTCTTCGCCTGTCCGCTCTTGAAGTTACGATACTGCTCCGGGTGCATGGCGAGCTCAAAGAGCTCCTCGTCATCCTGTCCATACTCCCAGCCATTCTCATCCATCTCCTTACGGAAGTCGTCTAGGGCATTAGGAACAAGCGTATGCGGGTCGACATCCGTGAACTCACGATGCTGTTTCTTCGCCAGTTCCACGAGTTCCTGGTCAATGGTACCGGGAATCTTACCACTCTTACCAAGAATCATGCCCCACATGGAGTCATCCATCATCACAAAGCGGCCCTTGCCCTGTTCTATCGTCAGCAGGTTCATCAGAGCGATATTCTTCACATACTGTGAGAATGGTGTCACCAATGGGGGATAGCCCACACGAGGCCATACATACTCCACCTCCTGGAAGAGGTTCACCAGCATATCATCGGTTGTCAGTTCCGGTTCACCCTTCTTCGCACGACTCTTGTTGATGATGCTATGGATACCACCAAGGTCAGCCATCATCGATCCCATCATACCACCAGGCAGTCCACAACCTAAGAGCAGACTGGACATGTGTTTGTTGGCAGGGTTGATGAAGTAGCCGAGCCAGTCGTCAATAAACTCCTGTGTCAAGGTACGAGCCTGCATATAGGCATTCATATTGATGTCCTCCACCTCGAAGCCCTCGTTCTTCAACATCGACTGTACCGAGATGATATCAGGATGCACCTTACCCCAGCTAAGCGGTTCAATGGCGGTATCGATGATATCCGCACCATTGTTGCAGACCTCCAGGATAGAAGCCATCGACAGACCAGGTCCTGAGTGTCCGTGATACTGGATGATGATATCGGGATGCTTCGTCTTGATACTCTTCGTCAGGGCACCCAGGAGAGCTGGTTGTCCGATACCTGCCATGTCCTTCAGACAGATCTCCTCAGCACCAGCGGCTATCACCTCATCGGCAATAGCACTGTAATATTCAACGGTATGGACAGGAGAGGTGGTGATACACAGTGTTGCCTGTGGAATCATACCAGCTTCCTTCGCCCACTTAATACTGGGAATGATATTACGGGTGTCGTTCAGACCACAGAAGATACGGGGGATATCCACACCCTGTGCCTTCTTCACCTTATACATCAACTGACGGACATCGTCAGGAACGGGATACATTCGGATGGCGTTAAGGCCACGGTCGAGCATATGGGTCTGGATCCCTGCCTCGTTGAAGGGCTTACAGAATGCACGGACGGCGGGATTAGGATTCTCGCCGGCAAGCAGGTTGACCTGCTCGAAAGCACCTCCATTGGTCTCTACACGGGCGAAACACCCCATGTCAATTATCACTGGTGCGATACGCTCCAACTGGTCCTTACGAGGCTGGAACTTACCACTTGACTGCCACATGTCACGATAGACAAGACTGAATTTTATTTTCTTCTTCATAGATAGTTGGAATCTACAATGTGTTGTTAATGTTTTTGCAAAATTACGAATAAAATATCAATTATCAATTGTCAACTCTCAATTATTTTGTATCTTTGCCGAAAATTTAGTTTTTATGAAGAAAGTTTTCACCTTATTTATATTATTAGGGACGATGCTGGCGGCATGCCATCAGAAACAACCGATAAAAAGAGAGTCCACCGAGCCCATCCATACACATAAGAACCTGCCAGGAGACTCCACGCTCTACGGTCTTGCCTGCGAGGGATGTACCGATTCCATTTTGGTACTGTTGCCATTCAGCGGAGGTGACCCGGACACCTTTGATATCATCAATGCGTTCCAAAGTCGTCATATCTATGGACGTCCATGTATCGGTGACGAGTTGGGTGTCATCCTCAATCCCGAGGATAAGGCGGAGGCGCTGATGGTGGTGAACATCGAACGGCTGCGTGGGAAATGGTGTTATCAAGTGATGCCACACTTCCGTAACCTTGACCAGATGCCCGACCGTGTGCAAAAGAGGATGCTGTCACGGATTCCTGACTCTGTGAGACAGTCGCTCATGGTTCCCCGTGAGTATGGTTTCCAACTGAAACGGGGCAATATCGCCCAGAGCTTTGGCGGTATGAGACAGACGACTACTGATCATATGAGCCCGGTGGAGTATCCTGCCATCAGGAGATATAAAGAATGGCGACTGTATAACGGCAGACTGATATTGACAACCGACTCCATCCGTTTGCCCAAAGGTAAGAAGGGAGCGCCAGAGACCGATACCGCAGATATCATCCAATTACAGCGTGACACCCTCGTCCTTAAGTTCAAGGACCATGAGCAGAGCTATTACCGTAAGACAGATAATAATCAATAAACATGTCATCTATGAAACTAAAAACCATCTATCAGTCTTTCACTGTGCTCACAGCAGGACTCCTGCTGACAGCCTGTGGAAGCAGTGCCTCTACCCCAGAGAAGCAACAAGGTCTTACGACTGTCGGCAACCCCTATCTTCCCCTTTGGGAACATATTCCCGACGGAGAGCCTTACGTCTTTGAGGATCCTGACCAACCCGGGAAGCTCCGTGTGTATATCTATGGTTCTCACGACAGTCGTATCACCGACTATTGCGGACGAGAGCAGGTGGTATGGTCAGCCTCGGTAGACAGTCTGAACAACTGGCGGTACGATGGTGAGATACTCGTTGTCAACAAGAATGCGAAGGGAGACATCCTCAACGAGGACAGTCTTGCCGATGTGCTCTTCGCCCCTGACGTCACCTTAGTGACGGATAAGAACGGGAAGAAGACTTACTACCTCTACCCCAACGATCAGCATGGGGGGCGTAACGGACTGGTTGCTAAGAGCGACCGTCCTGATGGACCTTTTGAGGTATGTAACTGGAGCAAGGAGAACCCGAATGCCACGGATGGTGTTCTACAGTTTGACCCAGGAGTTTTCGTTGACGATGACGGGAAAGTCTATGGCTATTGGGGCTTCGGACACTCGATGGCGGCAGAACTTGACCCTGCCACCATGGCTACTGTCATGCCTGGCACCAAGGTGGTGGATGGTATGATATCCGGTTACAAGGAACCAGGTAAGTTCCGTTTCTTCGAAGCCTCCTCCATCCGTAAAGTCAAAGACAAGTATGTGTTTATCTATAGCCGTTTCACGGAGGAAGGTGAGTTCGGACTGCCCACCACCAACTATACCCTTGCCTATGCCTATAGCGACAAGCCGTTGGGTCCTTGGACCTATGGCGGAACGATTATCGACGGTCGTGCCCGTGAGAAAGATGAGCAAGGCAACGTGATCGCCTCTGCCAATGTCTCTGGCAACACCCATGGAAGTATCTGTGAGATCAACGGACAGTGGTATGTGTTCTATCACAGACAATCAGGACTCAATGAGTTTGCCCGTCAGGCTATGGTGGCACCTATCACCGTGAAAGTGGAGGAAGGACCTGGTGGCAAGGTGGAGATCAGTGAGGGTGAATACACCTCCGAGGGCTTTGCCCTGAACGGTCTTGACCCCTTTGAGCGTCACTCTGCTGGTATCTGTTGCTGGTACACTGGTCCGAAGGTTGCCATCCACGAGTGGCCCAACAACACGTTCTACGGCTCTTATGTGGCTGCCAGCTATGGTACCGACGATAAGTTTGAGAAGCCCTACGACCTCCGTAACAACACCAATTTCGTGGTCAACAATACCGATGGCTCTATCGTGGGGTATAAGTATTTCAACTTCGATGCTGTCAACGGCAGGAAGGATGTGAGCCTGTTGTTGAACCTGATTCCGGAGGGGATAGACGGGAAGATCACCATCATGGCAGACCGTCCATGGGTTTCACAAGGTGGAAAAGAACTCGGTACTATCGAGCTGAAAGCGGATATGCCGAAAAATCCTACAGAACTGAAAACAAACCTGCCAGCCCTTGCTGAGCTGACAGGTAAGCATGCTGTTTTCTTTATCTTCTCATCGGACACGAAGGAGAAATCCCTCTGTACCCTTCAAGACTTCGTCTTTTCGGTTGATTAATAATTCCGGATTTTCGGAATTCCGGGATTTCGGGATTCCGAAAAGAATTAGATTACCTGATGGCTGAGCATCCGTTGTTCAGCCATCTTTTCGTATTTCGTCCCTGGCTGTCCGTAATTGGCATAGGGATAGATGGAGATACCGCCACGCGGAGTAAACAAGCCGATGACCTCTATATACTTAGGCTCCATCAGTTTCACCAGGTCTTTCATGATGGTATTCACGCAGTCCTCATGGAAATCCCCATGGTTACGGAAGGAGAAGAGGTAAAGTTTCAGGCTCTTCGACTCCACCATGCGCCTCGCAGGGATATACAGAATCTTGATCTCCGCAAAATCAGGCTGTCCGGTAATAGGACAGAGTGACGTGAACTCCGGACAGTTGAACTGTACCCAGTAGTCGTTATCAGGATGTCTATTCTCAAAAGTCTCCAGCACCTCCGGGGCATAGTCCATCCGATACTCGGTCTTTTTGCCCAATTGCTGCAAATGGTCCTGTTCTCTGTTCATAGTTTCAAGATATTAAAGATATTGTAATTGATATCACGGTCATAGACATCCTCGTGGTCATGACGCTTAGTAAACTCCACCACACGGATGGTGACAGGCAGTACCAAAATCTCATAGAGCGTCTTTAAGGTCACCTGCGAGATCATCAACGAAGGCATCTCCTCCCAGGGGATAACGCCACCCAGTGCCAAAGGGAAAAAGATGATAGAGTCAACACCCTCACCAAACACGGTACTCAAGACGGCACGAGCCGAGAAGTTCTTTCCATTTGATGTCAGTTTCATGCGTGACATCACATAGGCATTGGTGAATGAGCCCAGGATAAAAGCGATGAAGGAGGCAAGGGCGATACGTGGTGCCAGACCGAAGATGACATGGAAGCCCTCATCACCATCCCAGTAGTCTGCACCAGGGATCCAGTCAGCGATGGCTCCCATCAGCACAAAGAAGAAGTTCATCGCGAAACCCATCCAGATGAGCATACGGGTACGCTGGTAGCCCCATACCTCACACACCACATCATTAATAATGTAGCTCACCGGGAATACGATGACACCCGCTGTCAGATTGACTGGTCCGAACGATAACTGTTTTGTTTCCAACACGTTTGCCGTAATCAGGCAAACGCAGAACAGTGTACCAAAAAACATAAAAAGTACACTGACTTTCCTTTTGTCTTGTTCCATAAATTCTCTTGTTTTGTTAAAGGGGGTCCGCCTGACTATCAGGTTTCGCAAGTACCCCTACTCTCTTAAGCGGGTGCAAAATTACGAATAAGTGAGCAGAAAACCAAATTTTATTTGAGTTTTCTCGAACGTGAGTAATTTCGAGGTGAAGTCTCAAAGATAGTGCAAATCGAACGAAAATGCAAATTTATTTGCAATTTTCTCGAAAATGCATGTATGAGCGGAGGTCCCACAGCTAAAAATACGATGAAATATTTGGTTATTTGTGCGAATATTTATAACTTTGCATATTGAACACACTTTTTTGTGGTTTAATTAAGTACAACCTTTTAAATAATTGTTACTATGAATTTTGTGTTGATTATTGTAATCGTAGTGCTGCTTGTCGGTTTTGTACTGGCATTATATTTCATGCATTGCCACTACGAGAAGCAACTGAAAAAGGAAGTGAAGCGCGCCCAGAAGAGCGAGCAACTGAAATCAGCATTTATCGACAACGTATGCCATACTTTACGCACGCCACTGAATGCTATCTTAGGCTACAGCAACATGATTTTGGAGGAGAACGATGAAACCATGAACGCCGCACATGTCAAGGAGATGAGCTCCAACATCAACAATAACAGCAAGGACTTGCTGGCGTTCGTGGAGCAACTCTTCGAGATGTCGAAATTCGAGGGCATTACCCCCAGTTTCACATTTATTGAAGTCAACCTCACCGAGTTGATGGCATCCTATCGCCGTGAGGCTTTAGCTATGACAAAGCCCGATGTCTCTGTACGTGTCAGGACAGACCTGTCACCACACTGCAAGGCGATGCTCGACACGAACCTGATGCACCAGTTGATGATGCATCTGCTGTCGAACGCCGCCAAGTGTTGCTTGGAGGGTGACATTATCATCAACTACAATTACGAGCGCAAGGGTCTTAAGGTCACCATTACTTATCTGGGCAATGGCAAGGCGGAACTGATCGGATCGGACATCTACTCATTCCTCCAGAAAGAAGACGCCCTGAAACACGTCAACGAGTCGTCAATCCTGGGACTCTCTATCTGCAAAGCCATTGTGGAAATGCTGGGCGGTGAGTTCTTTATGGATACAGCATACGAGCGGAAGACCGTTGTCAACTTCTGGTTCCCCTGCAAGATGCGAGACAAGCATATGGATATGTAATATTTTAACACAAAGACTAACGAATATGAAGAAAATCATCACACTGGTGCTGTTTGCCATCACGATGACGGCACAGGCACAAAACCACATCGACCCTTATCAGCCTCTGATGGATGCGCTCGACAAACAGGCAGACAATGTCTTGAAAGAATACCGTGCCATCCAACAGAAAGACCCTAATGGGGATCTTCCTGAGAGCAAGGCAAAGGCGAGAATCCTGTCCGACCGTCTGGACTCCATCGGTGATGAGCAGTTGAAGCTCATCAAGGAGATCATCCGCGACAACCAGGATAACGACTTGCCCGTCAGGTATATCAAGGATGCGATGTACCAGTTTACCTATGAGGAGCTGAAAACAGCCCTTAACCCCAGGGCATCCTATTACAGACACCCGGACTTGGACATCCCCAAGAAGTTATTGGCGAATTATGAGAAGCGTAAACCCGGTATCCAGTTCCATGAACTGGAGATGCTGGATATCAATGACAAGCCTGTAAAGCTCAGTCAATGGGTAGGAACGGGCAACTATGTCCTCGTCGACTTCTGGGCTTCCTGGTGTGGTCCCTGCCGGAGAGAGATGCCTTTTGTCATATCCGTCTATGAGCAATACCACGCCAAAGGCTTTGATGTGGTTGGCGTGTCCCTCGACCAGAAGAAGGAGGCATGGATAAACGCTATCCAGCAAATGGGAATGAGATGGCAACAGATGAGTGACCTGAAGGGATGGAAGTGTGCCGCCGTTGACGCATACGGTGTCACAAGCATCCCCTCCAACATCCTTGTTGACCCCACAGGCAAGATTATCGCCATGGATTTACGAGGGAAGAAACTCCTCGACAAACTGAAAGAAATATACGGAGAATAACGAAAATATTTGGTACATTTAAATATTTTTATTATTTTTGCGGTTAGAAACTAAACTAAGTAATATGAGAAAAATCTACTTATTCATCATGATGGTCATGACTGTCATGACATCATTCGCTCAAACGTCCGTGGATGTCGTTATCTCACCAACATCCGGTGATCTATCGGCAGCCATTAACGAGGCAGTAGGAGCAGGCAATGTTGCCAAGAACATTACTATTAATCTGGCAGCAGGAGGGAGTTACACACTGAGCAGCTCTATCTATGCAGGAGCAGATGTGGTGATTAACGGTGCAGAGAACGCTGTTATCGATGTTACTAACTGTAAGGCGCCTGCTGGTGGTGGCAGCGATGAGGAGAAAGGTTCCGGAGGCTCGTTTATCCTGATGAACTCCACTCCGCAGGTGACAGCCACTAACGGTTACTATCGCGTGAACATCAACATCAATAATGTTACGCTGAAAGGACTGCAGAGCAACCTTTTCTACGACAACAAGATTAAATACTGTGTGGTTAACTTCACCATTGACAATGTCGTGATGCAGTTGGCGACCGCCAGTGAGATTGAGGGAGTCATCGCCTTCAAGAAAGGTGGCTACAAGGACTTTACCATCAAGAACTCTACCGTCTACGGCAATAACTACAAGAAGTTAAAGTCGTTCGTCATCAGCAAGGGAAACCTTCAAGAGTTTGGCTACGACATCACCAAGGAGATGCACAACGTAACCTATCTGAGCAACACCTTTGTCAATGTGCTGGCAGAAACCAGTGGGGAATCATGGGCTAATGACGGGTTCGTTGGCGAGCCTTACGTCAACTACAACATCCAGAAGAATATCTGGTATAACTGTGGTATCGACCTCGTTATCGGTCTGGTAGGAAAGGACATAGCCCCAACCGCCAAGAAGTTGTTTGCCAAGAACACATACTACGCTGCTGATGAGAACTCTGGAGTCATCAAAGACCAGGCAGTAGAGGAGAGTGTCGCCGATACGAGCAACGATATCCTGACCACTGATCCTACCTTTGCAGATATTGCCAACGGCGACTTCCATCTTCATGCGGGTTCGCTGCAGGCGAAATTCCAGACAGGTGATCCCCGCTGGGTTGTTGCCTACAGTGCCGCCCAAGCTCTTCCCGCCGATATCGTGCTAAACCTGAAGGTGGCAGATGATATCACTGACAGGCTGGAGGCTGCTAAGAGAAGTTTCGACAAGGTGGGTGATATCACGATCCTCCTGGCGGAAGGTGCTAAGTATATGATAACCCAGCCCATCAAGTCATCCGGTTCTGTAACCATTACTGGTTTGAAATCACTCATCAACTGCACACGACTGAACGGTCCGCTGATTATCCTGGAAGGTACGGAGCAACATGCCTACAACATGACGGACAAGGACACGAAGGGTGACCTGAACCCCAACTATAAGTATGTGGAGACCGTAAGCCTCACTGGTATACAAACAACACTGAAGAAGAACGGTACCGTGATACAGGATCATCAGAAGACCCTTGTAGAGAGTGTCATTATCGACGATTGCGTCTTTGAGATAGCTGGTGCCAACAACCTGTTTGACTTTGACGGTTTCCCCCTTACACTGGAGATAACGAATACTACATTCTGGTCAGAAGCAGGACACAAAGGACACATCCTGCGTGCCGGAGGAAGAACGAGGGACCTGGATAAGTCACAGGCACAGAACGTACTTGTACAGGCAATCAGCATTGACCACTGCACATTATATCAGATTTCTGTAGGTGTCGGTCTCAACGACCTGGCTGCCAAGGCAAGTCGTACACTGCAACTCACACTGACCAATTCTATCCTCTACAATTGTACCGTGAATGGAGGAGAAGTGAAAGGATGGATGGGCGGTGCCGAGTCTGACGGCCCGACGATGCTCTATGACTATAACACTTATTGGAACAACGGTGCCTTGCAGGCTGGCTGGATAGACCCAGACGAGTCACTGGACGGTCGTGACCATACAAAGACTGTATTCACAGCTGATCCTGGTTTCGAGGATGTGGAGGCCGGTAGCTTCAGTATTGCCAACAAAGCACCTCAGGCAAACTTCCCGGAAGGTCAGACTCAGTATGGTGACCCTCGATGGGCTACATGGCCGGCAGGTAACAACTATGTCGCAACCAGTTTTGTCACCACTCAAGGATCTGTCGCAACAGACAAGGTCTATGCCAACGAGGGCAGTGTGGTAACAGCCACTGTCACGCCCATGGAAGGCTATGTCTTAGAGACCTTCACCGTTACTGATGCCAGTGGTACTGAGATACCTGTAACCACTCCTGTCACAGCAAGAGCCGCTGCCCAGGAGACAACAACGGTAACACGTAGTTTCACGATGCCTGCTTCTGATGTAACGATCAAAGTGACATTCATCGAGGATACGACAGACATCAAGAAGGTGCAGACAGAAGGACAACGTCAGGACGGCAAATGGTACACGCTGAGCGGTATGCCAGTAGAGAAGCCCACACAACCGGGTGTCTATATCCAGAATGGAAAGAAGATCTTGAAGAAATAAGATACTGACCACATCAATTAAAGCCCTTAAACGAGTCGTTTAAGGGCTTTATTCATGTGAATAAAGGCTCTATTTCACTCAATAGGCCTGTTCGTGGACACCCTTCACGGCACGTCCACTGGGATCATTCATATTCTTGAAAGCCTCATCCCATTCCAAGGCGATGGCGGTAGAGCACGCCACACTCGCCTCACTGGGGACACTGAGTGCCGCACTGTCAGAAGGGAAATGCTCCGTGAAGATGGAACGATAGTAGTACTCCTCCTTGTTCTTCGGCGGGTTGATGGGAAACCGCTCCGCGGCATGTGCCATCTGCTCATCAGTGACAGCCTCAGCAGTGATCTGCTTAAGGGTGTCAATCCACGAATACCCCACCCCGTCACTGAACTGTTCCTTCTGTCGCCATACAATCTCCTCAGGTAACATATCCGAGAAAGCCTCCCGGACAATCCGTTTCTCTATGGTCTTACCCGGACACATCTTCGCCGCAGGGTTGGTACGCATCGCCACATCCAGGAACTCTTTGTCAAGGAAGGGCACACGTCCCTCCACCCCCCAGGCAGACAGGCTTTTGTTGGCACGCAGACAGTCATACAGATGGAGCTTGGAGAGTTTTCGCACTGTCTCCTCATGAAATGCCCTGGCGTCAGGAGCTTTATGGAAATAGAGGTAGCCCCCGAATATCTCATCGGCACCCTCACCTGACAGAACCATCTTGATACCCATCGACTTGATGACACGTGCCAGGAGGTACATCGGTGTGGAGGCACGGACCGTGGTGACATCATACGTCTCGATGAAATAGATAACATCACGGATGGCATCCAGTCCCTCCTGGATGGTATAGTTGATCTCATGATGCACAGTGCCTATATGGTCGGCAACGAGTCTCGCCTTCGCCAAGTCAGGAGCCCCTTTCAGTCCCACTGCGAAGCTGTGCAGACGAGGCCAGTATGCCTTCGTCTGTGAGTCATCCTCAATACGCATCTCAGAATATCTCTCTGCGACAGCCGAGATCACGGAAGAGTCAAGACCACCGCTGAGCAACACCCCATAAGGAACATCAGACATCAACTGACGCTTCACGGCAGCCCTCAATGCCTGACGGATATCCTCAGAACTCGCATCTTGATCCTTCACGGCATCATACGACATCCAGTCACGATGGTAGTATCGCTCCATTTGTAATTTTTCATTTTTAACTTTTAATTTGCCGTAGGCATAGTGTCCGGGCAGGAAAGGCTCATAACGCTGACACTGTCCCTCCAACGCCTTCAGCTCAGAAGCGACATATACTGTACCGTCATCATCATAACCGATATAAAGAGGGATGACACCTATCGGGTCACGGGCAATAAGGAACTCGTCACGCTCCTCGTCATAAAGCACAAAGGCAAAGATACCACTCAGGTCCTCCAGGAAGTCGATACCCTTGTCCTGATACAAAGCAAGAATGACCTCACAGTCGGAGCCTGTCTGAAACGAGTATCTCCCCTCATATCGTTTACGTATCTCCTGATGATTATATATCTCACCATTCACGGCGAGGATCTGTTGACGGCCGGGTGAATACAATGGCTGTCCTCCCGACTCAGGGTCGACAATACTCAACCGCTCATGGGCAAGGATTGCGGACTTGCCACAATAAATACCACTCCAGTCAGGACCGCGATGGCGTATCTTCTGACTCATACCTAATGCCTTCTGACGCAACTGCTGTGTCTGTTCCTTGACATTTAATATCGCTACAATTCCACACATAATCTTTCTTTTTATGATTGTTGTTTCTGTTTGTTGTCAATATAGTTCACAAACGCCTGATTGCAGAGCCGTGTGCCTCCAGGTGTGGGATAATGTCCTGTGAAATACCAGTCTCCAGGATGGTCAGGACAAGCCTCATGCAGACTTCCTATGCTTTGGAATACAAGTTCGACGGGGGTCCGCATACCTTCAGGACGTAGTATCTCTACGATCTTGTCGTTGATCTCCTCAACGGTAAAGGGCTCGTAAATGGCACGTACACAGTTCCGCATGTGCTCCTTGGACTGCTGTAACTCACGCTTGCAAGCCAGATAGGTGTCGTTGACCAACTGCCACATCCCTCGTTCCTCTATCAGTGCCATTGTGGCACGGAAGGCACAGAACTCCTCCAAACGGGGCATATCGATACCGTAATAGTCAGGATAGCGAATCTGTGGAGAACTGGACACCATGACTATTTTCTTAGGATGCAGACGGTCAAGAATCTTGAAGATGCTCTCTCTCAAGGTGGTGCCCCTGACGATGGAGTCATCGATGATCACGAGATTATCCTCGTAAGGACGAAGTGATCCGTAGCTGATATCGTAAACGTGAGCCGCTAAGTCATTACGCTCATTGTTATCAGCAATGAACGTACGCATCTTGATGTCTTTCCACACGACCTTTTCCGTGTGCACCTGATAGCCTTGCTGGCGGAAGCCATCCGTCATGCCGTAAAATGCCACTTCGGCGGTATTGGGGATATACGAGAATACCGTATTGGCTACGTCGCCATTGACAGCCTTGAGGATGGGCTGCATCAGTTGCACACCCAGTCGTTTACGTTCCTGGTAGATGTCACGGTCAGACCCCCTACTGAAGTAGATACGCTCAAAACTACAGGCACTCAGTTGCTGTGGCGGCATGATTTGTTCCAGATGACTCTCACCATGGCTGCGTACGATAAGTGCCTCACCCGCCCCCAGTTCCCGGATATCCTCATATTGCAAGTCAAAGGTGGTCTGTAATACCGGTCGCTCACTGGCTACGGCAACAATCTCGTCATCCCGATAGTAGAATGCCGGACGGATGCCCCATGGGTCGCGTACCGCAAACATCTCCCCCGAGCCTGTCAGTCCACACATCACATAACCACCGTCATAATGACTCATCGTCTTTTTCAGTACGTTAGCAATCTCCACATGATCATCTATATAACTAGTGATATCGAGACCTTCCAGTCCTTTCTCTCTCGCCTCATCATAGAGACGCTCCACCTCACGGTCCAGTCGGTGTCCCATCAGTTCAAGCGTGATATACGAATCACCATAGATACGCGGGGACTGTCCCTGCTGGGTCAGGAACTGAAACACCTCATCGATATTGGTCATATTGAAATTACCACACAGGCAGAGGTTCTTTGCCCTCCAATTGTTACGACGCAGGAACGGGTGCACAAACGTCAACCCGCTCTTGCCTGTGGTCGAATAGCGCAGATGTCCCATATAAAGCTCACCCGCCATCTCTTCCGTCACACGGCTGAATATCTCTGTGATGGCATCTTTCCCTTCTGCTTTCTCACGGAACATATACTCCGTACCCGGTTTCTTTCTCAGACACACTGATGCGATACCGGCACCCTCCTGACCGCGGTTGTGCTGTTTCTCCATCATCAGATAGAGCTTGTTGAACCCGTAAGCCCATGTGCCGTATTTCTTGGCGTAATAATCCAACGGCTTCAACAGGCGGATCATCGCCACGCCACACTCATGCTTCAACTGTTCCATCACTACAAGTTTTGATAAACGACATAAACAATGGATGCGGATGAAGTACAGTAGAGGAATACTCCGGATGGAACTGTGTTCCGATATACCACCGTTTGTCAGGTATCTCGACAATCTCCACCAGGTTAGCGGCAGGGTTGACACCCACACACTTCATACCTGCCTTCTCATATTCATCAAGGTAAGCATTGTTGAACTCATAGCGATGACGATGACGCTCCTTGATGAGCGTATCTCTGCCATATGCCTCGAAAGTCCGGCTCCCAGGCTGCAGCTCACAGTCATAGGCTCCCAGCCGCATGGTTCCTCCCATCTGGGTAATACTCTTCTGCTCCTCCATCAAATCGATAACAGGGTGAGTCGTCTGTGCGTCCATCTCGCAACTGTTAGCATCGGCATAGCCTAATACGTTCCTGGCAAACTCTATCACCATCATCTGCATACCCAGACAGATACCGAAGGTAGGAATATCATGCGTTCGGGTATAGTGTGCCGCGACCAATTTCCCCTCAATACCTCGCTGACCGAAACCCGGACAGATGATGACACCAGCCATACCATCCAGTTTCTCTGCGACATTCTCTTTCATGATGTCCTCACTATTGACAAAATGGAGCCTCACCTTCACATCATTATAGATACCTGCCAGGGTCAGACTCTCCCGGATACTCTTATACGCATCCTGTAAAGCATATTTGCCCACCAGTCCGATATGCACCTCACGGGTGGCATTCCGTTGTTTCTGAATGTAGTCGTGCCACGACTTCATCGTTGGCGTCTCTCCCACCGGGATACCTATCTTCCGCATGATGGCGGCATCAAGTCCCTGTCGCTGCATACTCACGGGTACCTCGTAGATGCTGGGCATATCCTCGCTCTGTACCACACACTCCAGGTCAACATTACAGAAAGAGGCTACTTTCATGCGTAAGCCATCGTTCAGATGACGCTCGGTACGCAAGACGAGGATATCAGGCTGGATACCCATGCTTTGTAACTCCTTGACGGAGTGCTGGGTGGGTTTCGTCTTCAACTCATCAGCGGCTTTCAGATAGGGCACATAGGTGAGATGCACACAAACAGCATTACGACCCAGTTGCCAGCGCAACTGTCGGATAGCCTCCATGAAAGGGGCACTCTCGATGTCACCAATAGTACCACCCACCTCTGTGATGACGAAATCCAGTCCTTCGTTGAGTTCTTCTCGTAACATCCGGCGTTTGATCTCGTCCGTGATATGCGGAACCACCTGAATAGTCTTTCCTAGATAGTCACCATGACGCTCCCGGTCTATCACCGTCTTGTAGATACGTCCTGTGGTAATTGAGTTGTCCCGGGTGGTCTCAATACCCGTAAACCGCTCGTAATGTCCCAAGTCGAGGTCTGTCTCCATCCCGTCGACTGTCACATAGCACTCCCCATGCTCATAGGGGTTCAGGGTTCCAGGGTCGATGTTGATATAAGGATCGAACTTCTGGATGGTGACCTTATACCCACGTGCCTGAAGTAGTTTACCGATACTGGCGGAGATGATGCCCTTTCCTAATGACGAAACGACACCGCCTGTTACGAAGATATACTTTGTTTCCATATATTGATTGTTTTGAAGTTTTGCGAAAAAGGGAGTCTTTGGACTCACGGTTTAAGCGTGAATCCAAAGACGAAATAGGCTCTCTGTGAACAAGGGTTAGCTATCACTTGCGCGAATATCGGGACAGAGAAGGAGTCTGTAATCTTGATATCCTTCAGCGCTTTGATAGCGACATTCGTCACCGCGAAGCCAGAAGTATCATAGAAACTGGTCGCATAAGGCACTACTCCTAATGTTCCTGTCCATTCACAGGTAGCGAGTTTAAAGGGGGCATTCAATTCCACATAAGAAGAGTAAGCCCGCTTACCGTTTTTATTCAGGCCATCGTTGCCGGCAAAGTTGGTGTTCCATGCGGCTGAGAGTAGTCCGAAATCGTAGGCGACAAAAGCCTCGAAGACATGACTGGTCTCATGAGCCTTATAATTAAAGTAACGCTCCTCTGGTGTGTCAAACCAATAATCTGTCACTCCGAGGGTCAGTCCTCCATTAGTATAGGATGCCGTGAGGTCAAACTCCTTGGTGTCTTCCGACTTGAAACTTACCGAACCCCATGCTGAAAGACTCAGTCCTTTATAAGCCACACCTAGTGTGGGCTGGATACTGACATGCCCCGCGTCTAATCCACGCCAGATATACTGGCTCACAAAGTCGGCACCAATCGTTGCCTCTATCTTTTCCTGTGCAAGGGTGGTGCCGCTAAGCACCATTCCCATTGCAAAAATCACAATCTTTCTCATACCTTAAAATCTATTAGTTATAGCAACTCTCTCCATGCTCATAGATGTCAAGTCCCTCCTCCTCTACACGTGCCTCCACACGCAGACCATGAAGTTTCTTGATACCAAAGAACAAAACAAAACCACAGGCAGCTGCCCAAAGGTCGATGACCAGTATACCGAAGCACTCCGCACCGAAGAAGCCCCAGCCATGCCCGTAGAATGCGCCATTACTCGTAGAGAGCAATCCTGTCATCAGTGTTCCTAAGATACCACATACACCATGAACGCTAGAGGCACCTACAGGGTCGTCGATATGTAACTTATGGTCGATAAACTCAATGGCAAAGACGAGTACCAGTCCGCAAAGCAGTCCGATGACAACAGCCCCAAGGGGTGATACGAGGTCACAACCTGCCGTGATACCCACCAGACCTGCCAGCACACCGTTCAGTGTTAAAGACAGAGAGGGCTTTCCGTATTTACACCATGTCAGGAACATCGTTGCCGTTCCACCTGCCACTGCGGCAAGATTGGTAGTCAGGAACACATGGGAGATAGCTATGCGATTGACCTCCCCACTTGCCGCAAGCTGTGAGCCTGGGTTAAAACCAAACCACCCTAACCAGAGGATGAAGACACCTAAGGATGCCAAAGTAAGGTTATGTCCCGGGATAGCACGACTCTTCTTGTCAGCATCATACTTCCCGATACGAGGACCTAAAGCGATGGCACCGATCAAGGCAAGTACACCACCTACGCTATGCACGATGGCGGAACCGGCGAAATCATGGAACACATCACCGAAGGTCGTCATCATAAAACTATCGGCAGCATCATTACAAAGCCATCCGCCACCCCATGTCCAGTGTCCTTCTACGGGATAGATCAACATGGAGATGATAGCACTGTAAATCAGGTACATGGAGAATTTCGTCCGCTCCGCCATGGCACCACTGACAATCGTCGCTGAGGTGGCACAGAAGACGGTCTCGAAAATCAGGAAGCCTTCTACCGGCAAGTCACCTTTATAGAAAGAGAGGTCGCCCCAGTTAGGTGCTCCGATGAATCCTGCACCGTCACTTCCGAACATAAAGCCAAAACCTACAAAGAAAAACAACAGAGAGCCGAACATAAAGTCGACAAAGTTCTTCATCAATATATTCGCCGTGTTCTTGCTACGTGTGAAACCTGCCTCACATAACGCAAAACCGGGCTGCATCCAGAATACCAGCATCGCTGCCAACAGCATCCAAACGGTATCCAGTGATAATCCTATCTCATTCATCATCGTTGTGTTTAATTTGTGTTGTGTTTATTATCCTATTTCTTGTCTCTCAATACCGTATCTCCGTGTTCACCAGTACGGATAGACCAGGTGTCTATCACATCACTGACGAAGATACGCCCATCTCCTATCTCTCCCGTATGGGCTACCCGTAATATCACCTGAATAGTGGGATCCAGTATCACATCACGGCAGACGATGGTCAGAGCCACACGCTCTATCACATCCGTACTATACTGAACACCACGATAGATACGCTCCTGGCGACTCTGTCCGATACCATGCACATCATGATACTCAAACCAGTCGATGTCTGAACTCAATAAAGCTCGCTTGACATCCTCAAACTTTGTCTTGCGGATAATCGCTTCAATCTTTTTCATACCTTAAATCCTTTTAAATAAATAATGTGTCCGTACGTGACTTATCATTGTTCTCGCTGCAAAGTTAAGTGTTTAAGAAGGAATACCTGACATATTTCCTGTATTTTCATGTAAAAAAAAGTCCTAACTAACACTTTGTCAACAATCAACGCTTGCAGGATGCTTATTGATTGACACATTGTAATGAAAAAGCTTTATTTCATTTCATTTTGTCAGTTGTTTAAATGTTTACAATAATTTATGTAAGTAAAATCTTTTATTAGCTGACTTTTTGAATTACCTTTGCACCCGGATTAAGACAAAAGAATTGATTCAAACAAGGATAATATGACAAAACGTAAACTTCAAAACCAAGAGAGAGGACTTTACCGAAGTGAGTATGAGCATGACGCGTGCGGTGTGGGCATGATTGTCAACATCCACGGCAACAAGAGTCACGAACTGGTAGACCAGGCATTACGCGTATTAGAGAACATGCGCCATCGTGGTGCGGAAGTCGGCAAGGATGGTGACGGAGCCGGTATCATGGTACAGATCCCGCATGAGTTCATTCTGCTACAAGGTATTCCTGTACCCGAAAAGGGAAAATACGGAACTGGACTGGTATTCCTGCCCAAAGAGGAGAAAGCACAAAGTGAGATTCTCAGTATCATGATCGAGGAGATAGAACGTGAGGGTCTGCAGCTGATGCACCTCCGCAATGTCCCCACCAACCCGGACTGTTTGGGCGAGTCAGCCCTGAGTACGGAGCCTGCCATCAAGCAGATATTCATCACTGGTGTGAACGATGACAAGGTGGGCACCTTTGCGCGAACCTTATATATTATACGTAAGAAGATTGAGCGTCGCATCTCACACCCGGACTTCTATTTCTGTTCGTTGAGCAACACAAACATCATATACAAAGGGATGCTGTCGTCCATGCAGGTACGACAGTATTTCCCCGATCTTACTAACCCCTATTTCACAAGCGGACTGGCGCTGGTGCACTCACGATTCAGCACAAACACATTTCCTACGTGGTCATTAGCCCAGCCCTTCCGCTTGTTAGCCCACAATGGTGAGATCAACACCATCCGTGGCAACCGTGGATGGATGCGGGCAAGGGAGAGCGTATTGAGCAGTGAGGCACTGGGAGACATCAAGCACATCTCACCCATCATACAAGAAGGGATGTCCGACTCTGCCAGTCTTGACAACGTACTGGAGTTCTTCGTCATGTCAGGATTGTCACTGCCCCATGCCATGAGTGTGCTGGTACCAGAGAGTTTTAATGACAAGAATCCGATATCCGAAGACCTGAAGGCTTTCTATGAGTATCACTCTATCCTGATGGAGCCATGGGACGGTCCCGCAGCCCTGTTATTCAGTGACGGTCGTTTCGCCGGTGGCATGCTCGACCGCAACGGTCTGCGTCCTGCCCGCTATACCATTACCAAGAACGACACCATCATCGTGGCAAGTGAGGTAGGTGTCATGGACTTTGACCCGACAGAGGTGGCGGAGAAAGGACGCTTACAACCTGGTAAGATCCTGCTGATAGACACCCTTGAGGGTAAGATTTACTATGATGGCGAGATCAAACAACAACTTGCCGGTGAGCATCCCTACAGACAGTGGCTGAGCACCAACCGTATCCAGCTGGAGAAGTTGAAGTCCGGTCGTCATGTGGAGAATGGCATAGAGAACCTGTTACAGAAGGAGGTCATGTTTGGTTATGGCTCTGAGGATATTGACGCGACCATCATCCCGATGGCTGTCAACGGTCAGGAACCTACCGCCTCCATGGGTAATGACACACCACTTGCCGTCCTGTCTGAGAAACCACAGGTGTTCTTCAACTATTTCCGTCAACAGTTCGCCCAGGTGACGAACCCAGCCATTGACTCTATCCGCGAGGAACTGGTGATGAGTCTGACAGAGTATATCGGACGGGTAGGCTCTGGCATCCTGACACCCGACGAGACCAACTGTAAGATGGTGCGCCTTCCCCACCCGATACTGAACAACACACAGCTGGATATCCTGTGTAACATCCGCTACAAAGGATTCAACACCATCAAGCTACCTATTCTGTTTGACGGGGCGAAGGGTGCCAACGGACTACGTGACGCACTGGACACCTTATGCCATCAGGCTGAGAAATCGGTGGATGAGGGGTATAACTATATCATCCTTTCCGACCGTGATGTCGATGAGACACATGTGGCAATCCCAAGTCTGTTAGCCGTCAGTGCCGTACACCATTACCTGACGAGTGCCGGCAAACGAGTGCAGACCGCCCTTATCGTCGAGAGTGGTGAGATCCGTGAGACGATGCATGCTGCCCTCTTGTTAGGATACGGAGCCAGTGCGCTGTGTCCCTATATGACATTCGCCATTCTTGCTGACCTTGTGAAGCAACATAAGATTCAAGAGGACTATACCACGGCGGAGGCGAACTATATCAAGGCTGTCAAGAAAGGACTCTTCAAGATCATGGCGAAGATGGGTATCTCCACCATTCGCAGCTATCGTGGCGCCAAGATCTTCGAGAGTATCGGACTGAGTGAGAGCCTATTGAAGACTTATTTCGGAACAGAAGTCAGCACGATAGGAGGTGTCGGTCTGGAGAGGATCGCGCATGATGCCGTTGCCTTTCATGAGGCAGCCTATCATACCCATACCGCTTACCTGAGCAATCAAGGACAGTTCCATTGGCGTAAGGACGGTATCAGACACGCATGGAACCCGGAGACAATAGCGACTTTGCAACTTGCCACAAGGACGGGGAACTACGAGAAGTTCAAGGAGTTCTCCCGACTCGTCGACAAGAAAGAATCACCTATCTTCATCCGTGACTTCCTGGGGTTCAGGAGAAACCCGATTAAGATTGACGAGGTGGAACCTGTTGAGGCCATCGTGAAGCACTTTGTGGCAGGTGCCATGTCATTTGGTGCCCTCTCCAAAGAGGCACACGAGGCGATCTGCCTTGCCATGAACAAACTCGGAGGACGTTCCAACACCGGTGAGGGTGGTGAGGACTCCGAGCGGTTCCACTCCACTGTCGACGGCATCAGTCTGAGCAGTAAGACCAAACAGGTAGCCAGCGGACGCTTCGGAGTGACGACGGAGTATCTGGTGAATGCGGAAGAGATACAGATCAAGGTCGCCCAAGGCGCCAAACCCGGAGAGGGAGGTCAGCTGCCTGGTTTTAAAGTCAATGAGGTCATTGCCAAGACACGACATAGTATTCCGGGCATCAGCCTTATCAGTCCTCCACCCCACCATGACATCTACAGCATTGAGGACCTCGCCCAGCTGATCTTTGATCTGAAGAACGTCAATCCGAAGGCGGCAATCTCCGTCAAACTGGTTGCTGAGAGTGGTGTGGGAACTATTGCCGCCGGAGTGGCAAAGGCGAAGGCAGACCTCATCATCATCTCCGGAGCAGAAGGTGGTACTGGTGCCTCTCCTGCCTCCAGCATGCGCTTCGCAGGTATCTCTCCAGAGATAGGACTGAGCGAGACGCAACAGACACTTGTCAGGAACGGGCTTCGCTCACAGGTAAGACTTCAGGTCGACGGACAGATCAAGACGGGTCGTGACATCGTACTCATGGCACTGCTGGGTGCTGAGGAGTACGGCTTTGGCACCGCTGCCCTGATTGTCCTTGGCTGTGTGATGATGCGCAAATGCAACCTGAACACCTGTCCGATGGGCGTGGCGACACAGAACCCGGCACTGCGCAAACATTTCATGGGACGTTATGAGTACCTGGTCAACTACTTCACCTTCCTGGCTCAAGAGGTACGTGAGTACCTTGCCGAGATGGGGTATAAGAGTCTTAACGATATCGTAGGACACACAGAGCTGATAGAGACCAGGTCTTCGGTGCTTGACTTCAGCAGACTCTTGAACAAAGAGCATGGGACACTCCATTTCACTGGTGATATCCGGAAACCCAGTGTACCACTCGGTATGCAGGGGACGATTCTCGACGAGCAGATGCTCGTGGCGGCGGCAAAGGCGATAGAGCATGGTGAGGAGGTCAGCCTCGACTATGCCATCAAGAACACAGACCGTGCCACTGGCGCCATGCTCTCTGGTGCTATCGCCAAGAAATATGGTGAGGAAGGACTACCCGGCAACACCATCAACGTCAAGTTCAAGGGCTCTGCGGGACAGTCGTTCGGCGCTTTCCTGACGAAAGGGGTCGCTTTCAAGTTAGAGGGTGAGACCAACGACTATTTTGCCAAAGGACTCAGCGGGGGATGTCTTGCCATTCTCCCACCGACAAGAAGCAACTTTGCCGCGGAAGACAATATCATCGCAGGCAACACTGGACTATATGGTGCCACGAGCGGCGAGCTATATGTCAACGGCAAGGTCGGCGAGCGTTTCGGTGTGCGTAACTCCGGTGCTATTGCCGTCGTTGAGGGAGCTGGCGACCACTGCTGTGAGTATATGACAGGCGGACGTGTCGTCGTGCTTGGTGAGACGGGGCGTAACTTTGCCGCCGGTATGTCGGGAGGTGTCGCCTATGTCTGGGACAAGAGCCATAACTTCGATTATTTCTGTAATATGGACATGGTGGAGATCAATCTCGTCGAGGATAGTGTCAGCAGGAAAGAACTACATGAGCTCATCCATCAGCACTACCTTCACACAGGCTCCACACTTGCCCGCACCATGTTAGATAACTGGCAGCAATACATAGAGGAATTCATCCAAGTCGTACCGATCGAATACAAGCGGGTACTCCACGAGGAACAGATGGCAAGACTGCATGAGAAGATTGCCGATATCCAGCGAGACTACTAAAAATGAAAAAATTAGAAAATGTAATAATGTAAATAATAGAAAAATGGGAAATCCGAAAGCATTTTTAGAGATACATCGTCAGGAGGCGGGATACCGTCCCATACATGACAGGATCCACGACTTTGGAGAAGTGGAGCAGACACTCAACACACGAGAGCGTAAGTTACAGGCAAGCCGCTGTATGGACTGCGGTGTACCCTTCTGCCACTGGGCATGTCCCTTAGGCAACAAACCTCCTGAGTGGAATGAGGCCTTATACAAAGGAGACTGGGAACTCGCCTATCAGTTGCTCAACGCCACCAATCCCTTCCCGGAATTCACAGGACGTATCTGTCCTGCCCTTTGTGAGAAAGCCTGTGTGCTAAACCTCATCGAACATGAGCCTACCACGAACCGAGAGGACGAGTGCGCCATCACAGAAGCGGCATTCCGAGAGGGATACATCACCGTTCACCACCCTCAGCGTAACGGAAAGAATGTTGCCGTCATCGGTGCAGGTCCTGCCGGACTTGCCGCTGCCCATGACCTCAATCTGTCAGGCTATCAGGTCACCGTCTTCGAGAAGAACGAGGATGCGGGAGGACTCCTGCGTTATGGTATTCCCAACTTCAAACTCAACAAGGCGATTATCGACCGGCGTATCCACCTGCTGGAACAGGAAGGTATCACGTTCTGCTATGGTAAGGAGATAACAGTCAATGACAAATCGAAAATAGTCAATGATTTCGATGCTGTCGTCATTGCCACTGGCACTCCTACCGCCCGCAACCTAAACGCTCCGGGGCGTGAGCTGAAGGGGGTCCACTTTGCCCTCGACCTCCTCGCCCAGCAGAACAGGGTACTCGCAGGGATAGACATCCCCAAGGAGGAACGCATCACGGCAAAGGGAAAGGATGTCCTCGTCATCGGTGGCGGTGATACGGGATCCGACTGTATCGGTACCGCCCACCGTCAGGGATGCAAGAGCGTGACACAGATAGAAATCATGCCTAAACCTGTTGAGGGACCAGTAGACCCTAACAACCCATGGCCTAACTATCCCCGTACCTTGAAGACCACCTCCTCCCACGAAGAGGGATGCACCCGCCGTTGGAACATCAACACACTGGAGTTTCTCGGCAAGGACGGACAACTGACTGGTGTGAAAGTCCAGGAGATCGACTGGCAGCCCAACCCGGAAGGCGGGCGTCCCATCATGGTCGAGAAGGGTGAGCCGGAAATCATCAAGGCAGAACTGGTACTCCTCGCCATGGGTTTCCTCAAGCCAGAGCACCCAGAGTATCCTGAGCATGTCTTTGTCTGCGGAGATGCCGCCAACGGAGCGTCCCTCGTCGTCCGTGCCATGGCAAGTGGTAAACAGACAGCTGCGAAGGTCCACGCCTTCCTCTCGAAAAAGATATAGACTCGTCAGGCGTGCTACTGACACAATGTATCAAAACCAACAAGAAGGATGGCAAGATGTAAGGAGAACGGCAGAATGGAACCGTGAAAAGTTTACAAAATGACAATAATTTCATTTTTCATCACACAAAATGGACGATTTCTTTTGTTCTTTCTTACCATTTGACTACCTTTGCAATTGAAATGATTACAAAAAGATAGCAAACTTCAAATATCAGTTACAATATGGCACATAAAATCAGGTTCACCAAGATGCACGGTTGCGGCAACGACTACATCTATGTCAATACGATGGAGTACGACATCCCCAACCCCTCAGAGGCAGCCATTGCCTGGAGTGACCACCACAAAGGGGTCGGCTCCGACGGGCTGGTGCTGATCGGCAGCAGTCCTGTACCTGAGGCTGATTATACCATGCATATCTATAATGCTGATGGTAGTGAGGCCATGATGTGCGGCAACGCTTCAAGATGTATCGGAAAATATCTCTATGAGCGAGGACTGACGGACAAACGAGAGATACGCCTGTTGACTTTGTCTGGAGTAAAGACGTTACAGTTACACATCAGCCATGACATCGTGGAGTGTGTCACCGTGGATATGGGTGAACCTGTATTGGAGGACGAGGCACAATTTATATCCAGCCGTGGACTTAATAAAGGTGTGTTCGTCTCAATGGGTAATCCCCACTATGTCATTTTCACCGATAATGTGGATCTGGTGGGAGAAATGGGACGGATATTGGAATATCATCCCGCCTTCCCACAACGTTGTAACATCGAGTTTGCCCATGTGCTATCTCCTTCCCAAGAAGGATCAACCACTATCCGCACCCGTGTATGGGAACGTGGCAGCGGCATTACCCTGGCATGCGGCACAGGAGCCTGTGCCACTGCCGTTGCAGCCTGTATGACCAGACGAGCCGGAAGGACCAATGACATCGTCATGGACGGAGGCACCCTTCACATCGAATGGCGGGAAAGTGACAACCACGTCTATATGACAGGACCCGCCGAGTTCGTCTTCGACGGGGAAATCGAATCATCAGAATAACGGAATCCCGAAATAACGGAATAACGAAATCCCGAAATAAAAAAAGAAAAAGAAAAAAACATGGCATTAGTAAACACCCATTTCCTCAATCTCCAGAACAACTACCTGTTCGCTGACATCGCCAAGAAGGTGAATGCCTTTAAGGTAATGCATCCCAAGGCTGACGTCATCTCCCTCGGTATCGGAGATGTCACCCAGCCACTCTGCCCTGCCGTCATCGAGGCGATGCATCAGGCTACCGAGGAGATGGCTACTGCCGAGGGGTTCCACGGCTATGGACCCGAACAGGGCTATGAGTTCTTGCGGAAGGCGATTCTGGAGAACGACTTCCTGCCCCGTGGCATCCATCTCGACATCAATGAGATATTCATCAATGATGGCGCCAAGTCTGACACGGGTAATATCCAGGAGGTGCTCCATTGGGACAACTTCATCGGAGTGACAGATCCCATTTATCCCGTCTATATTGACTCCAACGTGATGATTGGGCGCTGTGGAACTTTTGAGGACGGCAGGTGGACCAATGTCGTCTATATGCCATGTACGGCAGAGAACGGTTTTACACCCTCCATACCCAAGGACCGTCACATGGATGTCATCTACCTCTGTTATCCCAACAACCCCACAGGTACCGTCATCTCGAAACAGGAACTGCGCAAATGGGTCAACTACGCATTAAAGAACGACGCGCTCATCTTCTACGATGCCGCCTATCAGGCATATATCCGGGATCCGGAGATACCACGTTCCATCTATGAGATCCGTGGTGCCCGCAAATGTGCCGTCGAGTTTCACTCCTATTCCAAGACGGCTGGGTTCACAGGGCTACGCTGCGGCTTCACCGTCGTACCCAAGGAGGTGACCGTTGCCACCTTTGAGGGAGAGCGCATCCCCCTCCATCAGTTATGGAGCCGTCGTCAGTGTACGAAGTTTAACGGTGCCAGCTACATCAGCCAGCGTGCTGCCGCCGCTATCTATACCCCTGAGGGCAAGCAACAGATCCAGCAGACCATCGACTACTACATGCAGAATGCCGCCCGTATGCTCTCTGTCCTGAGGAGTCTGGGCTATGAGTGCTATGGTGGTGAGAATGCTCCATATATCTGGATGCGCACACCTGACGGCACTTCCTCATGGCAGTTCTTCGAGCAGATGCTCTATGGTGCCAATGTCGTCTGCACCCCAGGGGTCGGTTTCGGACCCAGTGGCGAGGGATACGTCCGCTTCACTGCCTTTGGCAGTCATGAGAAGACGGAGGAGGCTTTAGAAAGAATCAAGAAATGGTCAAAATAGACGATTATTAACAACACAAACACAAAATGAAGATGGAAGCATTAAGATTTCAGGTTGTCGGTGAGGCATTCAAGAAGAAGCCGCTCGACGTAAAAAACCCAGTAGAGAGACCTTCTGAGTATTTTGGCAAGAAGGTGTTCAACCGTGAGAAGATGTATAAGTACTTGCCAAAAGAAGTGTATGAGAAGATGATGGACGTGATGGACAATGGTGCCCGTCTCGACCGTCAGATCGCTGACGCTGTAGCCGCCGGCATGAAACAGTGGGCAACAGAGAATGGTGTCACCCACTACACCCACTGGTTCCAGCCTTTGACGGAGGGTACCGCCGAAAAGCATGACTCGTTTATCGAGCATGACGGCAAAGGGGGTATGGTGGAGGAGTTCACCGGTAAACTGCTTGTACAGCAGGAGCCTGACGCCTCGTCGTTCCCCAGTGGTGGTATCCGCAGCACCTTCGAGGCTCGCGGCTATTCCGCATGGGACCCCACATCCCCTGTATTCATCATCGACGACACCTTGTGTATCCCCACCGTATTCATCAGCTATAGTGGTGAGGCCCTCGACTACAAGGCTCCTCTGCTTCGTGCGCTCCATGCCGTCAATGTAGCGGCAACGGACGTATGCCACTATTTCGACCCGGAGGTGAAGAAGGTCACCTCCAACCTCGGATGGGAACAGGAGTATTTCCTCGTCGACGAGGGGCTTTATGCCGCCCGTCCGGACTTGCTGCTGACGGGACGCACACTGATGGGACATGACTCTGCGAAGAACCAGCAGATGGACGACCACTATTTCGGAAGTATTCCCGAGCGTGTCGCTGCCTTTATGAAGGAATTGGAGATCGTGGCACTCGAGTTAGGCATCCCTTGCAAGACCCGCCATAACGAGGTGGCTCCCAACCAGTTTGAGCTGGCTCCTATCTTCGAGGAGACGAATCTCGCCGTCGACCATAACATGCTGTTGATGTCGGTGATGAAGCGGGTGGCACGCAAACACGGTTTCCGCGTACTGCTCCATGAGAAGCCCTTCGCAGGTATCAACGGCAGTGGTAAGCACAACAACTGGTCGCTGTCTACCGACAACGGGATCCTGCTGCACGCACCGGGTAAGACTCCAGAGCAGAACCTGCGCTTTGCCGTATTCATCGTGGAGACCCTGATGGGTGTCTATCGTCATAACGGACTGTTGAAGGCGTCGATCATGAGTGCCACCAATGCGCATCGTCTGGGAGCCAACGAGGCGCCTCCCGCTATCATCTCCTCGTTCCTTGGCAAACAGCTCTCGGAGTTGCTCGACCATATCGAGAAGGCTGATAAGGAGGACATCCTGGCGATGGCTGGAAAACAGGGTATGAAGATGGATATCCCGGAGATCCCGGAACTGCTCATCGACAATACCGACCGTAACCGTACCTCACCTTTCGCCTTCACGGGTAACCGCTTTGAGTTCCGTGCCGTGGGCAGCGAGGCAAACTGTGCCAGTGCGATGATAGCCCTGAACAGTGCTGTCGCCGAGGCTCTTGTCAACTTCAAGAAACGGGTGGACGCTCGTATTCCTGAACTGGAGAAGAAACTGTCCGGCACAGGACATAACGCCACGTTCCATGCCATCATCGATGTGCTGCGTGAGGACATCAAGACCTGTAAGCCCATCCGTTTCGACGGCAACGGCTATAGTGATGAGTGGGTCGTAGAGGCTACGAAGCGTGGTCTGGATGTGGAGAAGTCATGTCCCAAGATCTTCGAGCGTTACCTTGACGCTGAGAGTATCCAGATGTTCGAAAGCCTGGGCGTGATGACGAAGAAAGAGCTGGAGGCTCGTAATGAGGTAAAATGGGAGACCTACACGAAGAAGATACAGATTGAGGCGCGTGTACTGGGCGACCTCTCCATGAACCATATCATTCCTGTCGCCACTCACTACCAGAGTCAGCTTCTGAAGAACGTGGAGAACATGGCGGCTATCTTCCCTGTCGACAAGGCGGAGTCGTTGTCGGCTCGTAACATCAAACTGATTGAGGAGGTTGCCGAGCGCACCTCGTCTATCGAGCGACAGGTAGAGGAACTGGTCAATGCACGTAAGCTGGCGAACAAGATAGAGGATGAACATGAGAAGGCGATTGCCTATCATGACAAGGTAGAGCCGAAACTGGATGACATCCGCTACCAGATCGACAAACTCGAGCTGATCGTAGACGACGCCTTGTGGCCGCTACCTAAGTATCGTGAACTGCTGTTCATCCGATAAGAAACATCACTTTTTCAGACAACAACTTCTTTTTTTGGTTGTTTGAAGTTTGCGAAGGGCGAGTGCAGAGCCATGCTCGCATGAGTTCTGCCGCGCCAAAGACAAACTCGAACGTGAGTTCAAGTTTGCGATTAGACCTGACGCTGAGACAGCGTCAGGTCTTTTCTGTCTTGCCAGGCATCTTTGTTGGTGTTTGCCTTCTGTCGATGATAGGAAATCCAAAGAACTCAACTGTCTTTCAGCTCATAGGCACGACCACGGTCTGACGTTATTTTCAGGTTAGAGTGCTGTTCCACAATGGGCTTCAGTCTGCGGATAAGGGTGTAGAGCGTTTCGCTGGCATCCTCTTTCTTAGGCCATAGTGCATCACAGATTTCTTTCTTTGTCAGCAGATGCGAGGGCGACATATAGAACATCTCCATCAGTTGTTGTTGCATCGGGGTCAGTTTCACTTGCTCCCCTTTCAAACCGAAAAAACGCCTGTCGGTTTCAGAATAGACCAATCCACCATAGCCACAGATGATTGGTACTTGTTTCCTGCGTTTCCAGAGACAGAACAATCCCCATAGCATCGTCATCATCCATAAGACCATAGCAAGACGCTGGTCGGAGAGTGCGAAGATCGTTGCCATCGAGCAATGAGGACGAGGACAGAAGCCCTGTCGGGTGTCAACTGCCAATAACGCATTCCCACGTAATGCCTCTATCTGCAAATAACGGTTGAATATCTGAATGGTATCAGCACTGATCACATCCGACTGCTGCTCATCCAAAGCAAGGGCAAGTGCCTGACTCATATCCTCGTTGACCTCACGCTCCGTAGCCCTGTAACTCGTAAAGCTTACCATACTGGAGGTGATAATCAGTGCGAAGAGCACGATGACATATTGGTGTTTCATATTAGCTTAATTTATCTTCTGATTCTTCTGACAGGCTGGATGGGGGCTTGCGGACGGGGCTGGAAACGCATGGGATTGTCACGGTCACCCCATACCAGTGCTTTCAGCAGACCACCAAGGGGAAGTTCAATTTTAGAATCCCCTATTTTAATATATGGATTGACGATAGGCTCCGTGGTCCATTTGCCATTCATCGGGTTGACATAGCGACGCACCCCCATCTTAGTACCGAAAGTCTTATTGAAACGGATATCCGCATAGCCTCCGTAAGTCGTGTTATTCACATACGGACTCATAGCAGGTCCTACCTGCATCTGGTTAGCGTAATAATAGCCAAAAGCATGGAGTGATACGGCATCACTGAGGTCATAGCCGACAGTACCACCCAATCCGTATTGTGTCGAAAGGGTACGATGCCAAGGCATCCAGTATTTGTTGGCGAGTGCGGAGGCTGTAAAATGCCATCGTCCTGCGTTTTGGTGAAGCATCATCATACCCGTTTCCGTGTTCATCAGCCCTGGCATCTGACTAGTTGCCCCATAAAAGCCAAGTGAAGCACCTTTCCATAGGTTCAGTCCTGTTGCACCTTGTTTGACCTGATGGGTATAACTAACAACCTGCGGTTCTCTGGGTATCGACAACTGAGGACGCATGATATCTGTCTGGAGGCGCAATGTGTCTCTCAGGAAATGCTGGTTGACATCCGTCTGCATCATATCCATTGTCTTTTCGGGTAATTGTGAACCACCGGTTTCAACTTGTGCCATCATACTTATTGGCAGAAGCAAGAGATAAAGACTTATGATACCAACTCTTTTCATATCATGGGCAAAAGTACAATTTTGTTTCTAAACAATATCATCTGTTTGTACTATTTAACTTTATATAGGTTTTTCCTGCAAAGTTATGAAAACAGGCGATGACAAGGGAAATAAATTCCTGACATTTGTCTGACAATTCATTTGTTTAGTTAAATCATGATCAAAAGTAAAGGTATTAATCTTTATTACTTTGATGAAAGACTTTTAAACCAAAAATATTTTAAGAAAGCCTTAATTTAATCATCTGTAAGGTTTTGTAAGGAAAATCTGCCTTCCTGTTTTGTTTATTCACTATAACTTTGCGCCGTCATTTATATTACTGACCCATCAAATAACGCAAAGTCATGAACGTATTACAAATCGGACGCTTTGAATTAAACCTGCAGAAACAGGAACTACGGTTCCATGCACTTGACGGGACACTTTCTTCCAGAAAACTGTCGTTTCGCGAGGCATCTATCCTTGGTATGCTGATAGAGGCACAAGGTGACATCGTAGAGAACCATATCCTCTTAATTGAATTTTGGGATGATGACAATATCTATAACTTGAATTCACTCTATGTCTTCATGTCACGTATGAAACATATCCTATCGGCAGACCCTTCCCTCAAAATCATCAACGCACGTGGACTTGGTTATCGCTTGATACAATTCTAATGTCTCACCTTTTTTATATATTATCCTTTACCCTTCTGTTGGTGACAACCACCTGTTGTGCTCAAGGTCCTGACGATGATAAACGTCACATGAAAACAGACTCGTTAAAAAGCGACTATGAGGAATGGCTACGCAATGAGCCCTTGAGGTCCACACCCCATGACAGTCAGACAATAACCCCGATGGAACCGCATATTTCCACCATCAACCCCTTAGAACAGATACCTGAGCGCCCCAAAGTCAACATAAATATCATAACGCCAGCATTGAGAACGGATATGCGACTCGCTTATCAAAGCCATTGGCTGGAGGAACGACGAAAGGAACAGCAGGGTGGAGCCATGATGACAGGTGTCAATCCAATATCCCTTATCGGCTATTTCATCAGTAAACTATTCCCACATCGAAAATCAAAGAGGGAGCGAGAGCATGAGAAACTGAAACAGATACTTGACAACTATTAATTGATAGCAGATTGATTTGTCAGACAAATGTCAGTCTTTATTTTAGGTCGTTTCATTTAATCCTTCTACCTTTGCGACAAATTTGTTAAGGTTTACTAATTCCTGTTTGGTTTTGGAGACGTTGAGTGTCTTATTAATGACAATGAGATAAAATGGACAAAGGCGCATTTGAACAACAAGCCCGCACATGGCATCAGAAGTCCTTGAGCGTAGGACGCAGCAGTGGGGCGGGCAACGAGGAGGCAGAGGACATCGCACAGGATGTGATGCTCCACCTGTGGCAGATGCGCGACGAACTGGACAACTACCAGTCGGTGGAGGCTTTGGTAACACTGATGACCCGCCACTTGGTAAGAAACCACCAACGACGACGGTCGATGGAGCCACTGAATGCAGAGAGCGTGATACTACTGACCCTCAGTCCTCAGGAACTCTTGGAGACAAAGGAGAACGAGGAATGGCTGACAAGGAAACTGGAGCAACTACCCACCACCCAACGCACCTTATTATACATGCGACAAGTGGAGCGACGAAGCCATGAGGAGATAGCCAGTCTGCTGGGTATAGAAATTACCTCCGTCAGTACACTACTGGCACGAGCACGACGGTCTTTATTAGAAGACATCAAACGAAGGAACAAGATATGATACAATACACCAAGGAATACATCCAACTATTGTTGACCGAGTTTATGGATGGTACGACAACACTGGAAGAGGAGGATATTCTTAACCAGTATTTCACCCAAGGCAACGTGCCTGCGGAATGGGAGGAGTATCGCCTGCTGTTTGCGGAAATGGAAGGGATGAAACCCCAGAAGAACCGAAAGCGATGGATAGGATGGAGTATCGCTGCCGCAGTGGTTGGAATGGCGATTCTGCCTGTTACCATGTTATGGCAACCTTCTCCTCTGCCCACCCCCTTGACTGCGAAGGCAGATTCTACAACAGTGCTACGTCCAGAGGCTCCCAACGAGCAACCTCTGCCTGATACTACAGCACTGCGCAAACAACAGCCTGTCAAACAGCAACGCTCACGACTGCGCAAGCCTAAACCTACTATCCACGACTACGACAAGGCTTATACGTTGATGGCGGAGATGGAACAAGAGCAGCAGGCTGTCAGACAACAGATAGAACAAGCAAGACAGGAGGTTGCCCATGTCCAGTTGACAGCAGCAGGCTTCGTTCCAGTAATGCAGGAAGACGGAACCATTATTTATGTAGAAGAACCAAAAGAATATTTCGCATATGAAGAGTAAAAACATCCTTATCACGGGTTTGCTGATGCTACTCCCTTCGGCAGTACTCGCACAGCAACACATCCAACAGGCATTCGATGCCCTGAGGAATAGTAACATCAAAGAAATAAGCTCAAGACACAGTGTGGAGAAGGATCCTGATTTAGGAACGATGGAAGGACTGGAAGACACCTACGACTTTGAGTTAACTGACAATCGGGATAAACGACTGATAGACAATATCCGGAAGGCTTTCGAGCTGGACGAGGCTCATGCCTATAGTGTCAGTACTGGGTCGAATGGCAATAGTGAGGACTTTGTCTCTCTCGCTGTTGGTGACAGTAATAAAGGAGGTGTTGCCATCGGACTGATCAAAGACTCGAAATGGATCTACGCTTGCTTCCTCGACCCCAATGACACACTACGTCAGCATCGCTATGCCTATGCGTTGGAATGGGCAGAGAATGGCAACAAGATCAGAGGACGTATCGTCAAGACCTATGCTACGACGCTGAAGTTCCGACAGGAAAAGAAGCAGTCAAGAACCATCACGGTCAATGGCAACAATTTCGCATTTGGCAGTTTCTTCTCCGATGCTGACACCAAACCGTCTGAGACATGGCTATCAGAGTTCAACACCTACAAGAACCTCTTTCTGAAGAATCCAGACGGAACAGCAGCCAATAGCTATGCCACACAGATCTATCGTCTTTGCAAGGATACCAAATCGTTGGAGGATGTGGAGAAGAACATAGTGGCAACAGAGATTGTGAAATTAAAAAAGAAAACAAAGGACGAGTTTATACAGCAGTTGTTTGACATGAGCATCGAACGACTCAAAAAGTAAGACGATATGAAATATTGGGAAACAGTATGTCTTTCGCTCCTGATGGCAGCGAAAGCAGGGGTTGCTATGGCTCAGACGGATAGTCTGAAAGTGGGAAACGACTCCATCACTTGGGATCAGCAGTTGGAGGGTATCGAGGTGAAGGCGCAACGCCAACTCATCAAGCAGGAGATAGACCGTATCGGTTATGACGTACAGGGCGACGAGGAGTCAAAGACACAAACCGTGATGGATATGCTGCGCAAGGTACCGATGGTGACGGTCGACGGTGATGATAACATCAAAGTGAAGGGCAACAGCAGTTTCAAGATTTATAAGAACGGACATTACGACCCTAGTCTGACAAAGAATGCCAAGGAGGTCCTGAAGGCGATGCCAGCTTCGATGGTCAAGCGTATCGAGGTCATCACAGACCCTGGTGCCCGTGAGGATGCGGAAGGTGTGGACGCTATCCTGAATATCGTGATGATGGACGACTCGAAACTTGACGGGGTGACGGGGGTCGTCAACCTGTATTATAACACCTTGAATCATCCTAACCTCTACACCTCCCTGACAGGACAGGTCGGCAAACTACTACTGTCTGCCAACTATGGTTATGGCGGGATGTCAAGACGTGAGACGGAGAATATCAATGACACAGAGCGTACCTTTCTACAGACAGGCAACAGACTGCTTTCCCATAGCGAGGGCAGCAACCCCGGCGGCATTCATTTTGGGGACATCAATGCCAGTTATGACATCGACTCCCTTAACCTGCTGTCTGCCTCATTTGGTGGTTATTTCTATAAATTGAACGTGCAAGGGGACGGCTGGACAGAACTCCTACCTCCATCAGGGGAGAATCTCCTCTATAGTTACAACAACAAATACTGGATGCCAGGGTACAGTCATCAGTCTTGGAACGGACGACTGGACTTCGAGCATAAGACGCGGCGGGAGGGCGAGCGACTCACACTCTCTTACATGCTCGCCCTGACGCGTCAACATACGGATCAGGAGAATGAATATGTCATCCTCAAGGGAGATCGCCCTTTCCCTTATACCAACACCCTGCAAACGGAACGGGAGCGATTTACGGAGCACACCTTTCAAGCAGACTGGCTGCGACCCCTTGGAAAAGGACATCAGATAGAGATTGGAACGAAGTATATTTATCGCAATAACAACAGTCATAACACACAGGACTATCGGGATGCCCTGCCAATGACAGATTATCAGTTCGAGCACACCACCCGTGTCCTTGCCGGCTATGCGGATTATATCCTTAATAAAAATCAATGGTCGGCACGTGCGGGACTACGCTATGAATACAGTTATATGGAGGGTAGTTATCCTGACGGGAAGGGAGAGACTTTTCACCAACGGCTCAGTGACTGGGTGCCACAGGCAAGTCTGAAATACCAGATGACAGAGACACAGTCGCTGAAACTGAACTATACCACCAGTATCAACCGTCCGGGTATCTCCTACCTGAATCCTGCCGTAGTCATCTCACCAACGATTATACAGAGTGGTAACCCCCAACTGGAAAGTTCTCACTCCCAACGCCTCAACCTCATCTATATGTTTGTAGGTAAGCATCTGACCCTTCAACTGGCTCCCGGCTACCAGTTCAGTAATGGGGGCATCGCCTCCATCCAGACAGCAGAGGGGGATATCCGCTATCTGACCTATGACAATATCCAACGCTATCGCCGTGCTTCCTTTGAGCAGTATGCGCAATGGAAACCATTCGAGACCACTACCCTCGTCTTCAATAATAACCTGCGCTATGAGCATTACGAGAATCCCAACCTCGGTTATCGGAACTTTGGGTGGTCGGATAATATTTACATCAACATCACCCAGAAGCTGCCATGGCGACTACAGCTGTCACTCAGTGCCTATGGCAAGATAGGACACAACCCCACTAATGTATATTACAAGATGCACGGGTGGTACGGCTATTACGCATCGTTACAACGCTCGTTCCTGAAAGACGACCGGTTGACGGTGCGCATCATGACCAACGACCCGTTTGACCGTTATACCAAATACTGTGACGAAGCCGTCAACGGTGACTTCCGCGATCTTGGCACCTCATGGAATCGTGGGCGTCAGTTTGCCATTTCCATCAGCTACCGTTTCGGTTCCCTGAAGGCAAGTGTCAAAAAGGCGGAGCACAGCATCGAGAACGATGATGTGGTAGGAGGTATCACAAAAGGGAACTAAAAGGTTACACGTTACTCAGCAACCAACCAAGATAGACGAGGTAACCGATAACGAGGAGGGCACCTTCCCAGCGCTCCACCGTATAACGGGTATAGGAGAACAGCCACACCAGTGATACGGAACCTAACATCATTCCCATATCCACAAGGGTGACACCCTGTATCTGCATAGGACTGATGGTGGCGGTGAGTCCTAATATTAACAGGATATTAAAGACATTCGAGCCGATGACATTACCGATGGCAATGGCAGACTGTCCCTTACGTGCCGCTACGACACTGGTGGCAAGTTCCGGAAGGGAGGTTCCTCCTGCCACTATCGTCAAGCCGACGACACCCTCACTGATACCTAAGGAATAGGCTACACGAGAGGCTGAGTCGACAAAGATATTACTGCCGATAACGAGGAGGGCAAGACCCAACAACACGAAAAAGGCACTCAGCCAAGGTTTCACGCTTTTGACTTCTGACACAGATGCTGTCTCTCCGACTTTTGCCTGTGATAAGGTGTAATACATAAATAAAGCGAAACCCGCAAGCAGGAAGATACCGTCCAAGCGTCCCAAAAAGCTGTTAAGACTCAGGAGTACCAACAGCACAGAGGCAAAGACAGAGAAAGGGATATCCTTACGGACAGTGCTCTTGCTGATCGTCATCGGGGCTACCATGGCAGCACAACCGACTATCAGCATGGCATTCATGGTATTGGAACCCACCACATTACCAATAGCCATATCTGGCGTACCTTTCAAGGCGGATACCATGCTGACAAAGAGCTCTGGGGCAGAGGTCCCTGCGGCAACTATCGTCAAGCCGATGATAATCTCCGGCACATTCATACTACGAGCCAAGGCAGAGGCTCCCTCCGTCAGACGGTCGGCTCCATAGAGCACCATCGCCACACCGGCTATAATCAATAGGATATCAAATATCATCTTCGTCAAAATCAAATTCGTCAAAGCCCTCCAGAGAAGGACCGATAAACTCATCCAACGCACGACGCTCTTTCTTGGTGGGACGACCTGTGCCACGGGCACGATCAATAAAACCGCTGATACGGTTCATCTCCAACAACTCATATTGGTCGGCTGGCGTTATATTCTCATAAATTTCCGGGATAAGTTTTGCCCCTACCCTTTGCTCGATGGTCTTTAATATCTTAAAGGAATAGGTCACAGGAGGTTTGCGGACACTGACGACCTCACCCACCTTCACCATCCGGGAGGGCTTGACGTTCATACCGTTCATCGTCACACGTCCGTTCTTGATGGCATCGACGGCGATACTGCGTGTCTTGAAGATACGGGCTGCCCACAGCCACTTGTCAACTCTTGCTTCCTCCATTCTTACCTAATTTATTGTATTGGTTCATGGTGATATCAATCCCGGCGAGCACAAAACTCTTGATGATATCCACCCCTAAGTCGATGGCAGGCTGTAACACCTTCATCTCCTCCTCGCCATAACGCCCTAAGACATAGTCTATCTGCATCCCCTGAGGATAGTCATTACCTATTCCCATCCGCAGACGAGCATAGTTCTGTCCGATGAGCTGCTGGATATGTCCCAAGCCGTTATGCCCACCATTGGAGCCGTTAGCCTTCAGGCGGAACTGTCCCAAGGGGATTGCCACATCATCGCTGATGACCAACAGACGGCTCTGGTCGATATTCTCCTTGTTGAGCCAGTAACGCACCGCGTTACCACTGAGGTTCATATACGTAGAAGGTTTGAGGAGAAACACCTTACGACCCTTGAGACTCGTCTCACCTACAAAGCCATAGCGTTTATCCTCAAAAACGATATTGGACGCCTTTGCGAAAGCGTCCAATACCATAAATCCAGTATTGTGGCGGGTCATGTCGTACTCGTCGCCGACGTTACCCAGACCGACAATTAAATACTTGTCCATTCTATTGCCAACTGGCTATTACTGAGCATCCTCTGCTGCAGCTGCCGAACGAGAAGCACGTGTAGCCCTTACAGAGCATACGATAACCTCCTTCGGAGTAGCAATCTCCAGACCCTCGAAGCTCAGTGAACCAACCTTGATGCTCTTGCCAAGTTCCAAAGAAGTGACGTCAATCTCGAGTAACTCGGGGATATTCTTATAAGGAGCGGTAACGTTGATCTTACGGATCTGCAACTGGAGCTTACCACCATCACGTACACCCTGAGCGTGACCAGTGAGCTTCACTGGAATACCGACAGTGATGTTCTTCTTCTCGTTGATCTCATAGAAGTCAGCGTGAATCAGCGCGTCTGTCGTGGGATGGAACTGGAGCTCCTTAATGATAGCCTTGTGCTCCTTGCCGTCAATAGTGATATTGACAACATATACATGAGGAGAATAAATCACCTTACGCATCTCTGCCATTGGAACGGCGAAAGAGAATGCCTCGGGAAGACCCTTCTCACCCTTTGTCTCACCATACAAATTACAGGGTACCAGACCCTCCTTGCGAAGCAGTTTTGAGGCTTTCTTACCTGTCTCGGCACGCTTCTGACCGTTTACACTAATTTCTCTCATAATAAACTGTGTTACTCTAAATTAAGTTATACATTTTTGCTTAATTCACCATCACACGATGCGAAAAGCGGGTGCAAAGGTACGAATTATTCCTATATTATGCAAGAAAAATCAGAAGAAAAATGGATTTTCCTTTGGTTTTTCAATCACTTCTTTGTACCTTTGCAGGTGATAAGAGTATCAAACTAGCTATTCTATAGAATATGATTAATCGCGAGTTAATAAGAATTAAGGTAGTCCAGTTAACCTATGCCTACTACCAAAACGGCAACAAAAACATTGAGACGGCGGAGAAAGAGCTTCTCTTCAGTCTTTCAAAGGCGTATGACCTGTATAATTATCTCTTAGCGCTCATCGTTGCGATTACCAGAGAGTCACGCCGTTATCTGGAGGTGGCTCAGTCGAGAGCAAAGCGCGAGGGGACGGAGATGCCGTCACAGAAATTCGCCTATAACCGTTTTGCGCTCCAACTGGAGGAGAACAAGATGCTGAACGAGTTTCTGGAAACAAAGAAATTGAATTGGGATGACGAGCCGGAATTTCTCAAGAAAATCTATCATCTGATTATTGAGAGTCAAGTTTACAAAGAATACATGGAGTCCGAAGAGGACAATTACGAGACAGACCGTGAGTTGTGGCGTAAGTTATATCGTACGCTGATACAAGACAACAACGACCTGGATGCCCTCCTGGAAGAACAGAGTCTTTATTGGAATGACGACAAGGAAGTGGTGGACACCTTTGTATTAAAGACCATCAAGCGCTTTGAGGAGAAACAACACTCGAAACAAGAGCTACTCCCAGAATACAGTAACGACGAGGACAAGGACTATGCCCGGAAACTGTTCCGCGCCACGATTATGAACGCAGACGACTATCAGCGGTACATGACGGAGGCTTCACGCAACTGGGACTTCTCCCGTCTCGCCTATATGGACATCGTTATTATGCAGATTGCCATTGCCGAGATGCTCACCTTCCCCAGTATTCCCATATCAGTAACCATCAACGAGTTTGTAGAGATTGCCAAATTATACTCCACCCCACGTAGTGGCGGCTATATCAATGGTATGCTGGACGCTATCGCACGTCATCTGATAGAAAGTGGAAGACTGCTGAAGCATATGGAGGAAAGGAGTTAACCCTCGAAACATCGGAATATCGAAATATCAAAAAAAAATTATAACATAAAATGACACAAATGATTCTCGCTGCTCAAGCCGCCCAAGGCGGTGGCAGCATGACCAGTTTTATTATTATGATGGTGGCAATCTTTGCCATCATGTATTTCTTCATGATCAAGCCTCAGCAGAAGCGCCAGAAGGAAATTCAGAATTTCCAGAACTCGCTGACAGAGGGTACTTCTGTGGTAACAGGCGGAGGTATCTATGGTACCGTCAAGAAAATCGACCTTGCGACAGGTGTCATCGAGGTGAAGATCGCCGACGGTGTGGTAATCCGCGTTGACAAAGGCTCTGTCTTCAAAGACATGGCAAGCACACCGACGCAAAAGTAAGTCGGAAGGGGCATGAGGTGAGAAATAAAAGATAAGAAGGGAGGACAGGTGGAGACACGGCGGATATCACTTTATATCAAGCGTTTCTTGTTCAATAGGACGAGCAGGGAATTCCTGGTATTCGCATTCTTCCTCATCCTGTCGGGCATCTTCTGGTTGATTCTGACTTTGAATGAGTCTTACGAGAAGGAAGTCAAGATCACCATGAAGATAGTCGGTATTCCCAAGAATGTGGTGCTCACCTCCAACGAGACAGACACCCTTCGGGTGATAATGCGCGACAAAGGATGGATCCTCATCAGATACCTCTACGAGAAAAACCGCAACATCAATATCTCGTATAAGAACTATGACAGAGGAAACGGCTATGGTATGGTGTCCTCGTCTGATCTCAAACGACTGATCACACAGCAAATAGAGATGACGACCCATATCAGTTCCGTGAAACCGGACCGTGTCGAGTTCTTTTATAATAATGGTGAGCGGAAGCGTGTACCTGTCAGATGGACAGGACGGGTGATTCCTGAGCAACTCTATTTCATCTCCCACGTACAATACTGGCCAGACAGTGTGGACATCTATTCCTCCAGGGAGAAACTGGATAGTATCAGCGTCATCTACTCTGAAGCCCTCAACTACGTAGGATTCCGAGACACCCTGATCGTCAATTGCAAAGCCTCCCATCCCAAAGATGTCAAAGTTGTCCCAGAACAACTGCGTATCGGTTTTTATACGGACGTACTGACAGAAGAGAGCATAGATGGTGTAACTATCAAGGCGATTAATATGCCACCAGGAAAAGTGCTGCGCACCTTCCCACCTAAGATCAGTATCCGTTTTGTCACAGGTGTCAGTCAGTTCCGCACATTACGTCCTGAAGACTTCACCGTGATTGCCGATTATAATGAGATCAGTCAACGCCCTTCAGATAAGTGCAACATCTACTTGAAGGAGATTCCTCAAGGCATCAGCAGGGCGACATTACCCCTCAAACAAGTGGATTATCTCATAGAGGAAGTGGAATGAAGATAGGGATTACTGGGGGGATCGGCTCTGGCAAGAGTTTTGTCTGTCGACAACTGGCTCGCTATGGGATTGAGGTCTATGACTGTGATGCCGCTGCCAAGCGGCTCATCCGCACTTCTCCGAAGATACGGCAGGAGCTGACGACACTCATCGGGTGTGACACTTATATAAACGGTACGCTCAACAAAGCCGCTGTGGCACAGTTTCTGTTGCAGAGTGACGACCATGCCAAGGCGATAGACGCTATTGTCCATCCTGCTGTCTTCCAGGACTTCGAGGAGAGTGGCATGACATGGATGGAAAGTGCTATTATGTATGAGTCGGGCATCTACCGGTTAGTAGACAAAGTCATCGTGGTGACCGCTCCTCTGGAAGTACGTATCGACCGTGTGATGCAGCGTGACCATATCACCCGGGAGAAAGTGTTACAGTGGATGCAACGCCAACTACCACAGGAAGAGGTAAGAAAGCGTGCCCATTACGAGATTATTAACGATGGCAAAGCCGATATCGACGCACAGATAGCGCAAATCCCCGAAATATCAGAACATCGGAACATCGGAATATCGAAATAACGAAACATCGAAACAACATAACAAAAAAGAAAACAATATGAAACAGACTATTTTAGCCATCTCGGGAAAACCGGGACTTTACAAACTGGTATCACGTTCCAAGAACAGCCTCATCGTAGAGGCACTTGACGGGACAGGCAAGCGTATGCCGGCTTTCGGTACAGACCGTATCACTTCACTTGCTGACATCGCCATGTTCACAGAGACAGACGACGTGCCTCTGATGAAAGTGCTTGCTTCCCTGCGTGACTTGGAGAAAGGAAAGACCGCAAGTGTCAACTACAAGAAAGCATCTCCCAAAGAGCTGCACAACTATTTCACCAAGGTACTGCCTGAGTGGGATCAGGAACGTGTCCACAACAGTGACATCAAGAAGTTGCTCCAGTGGTATGACATCCTTGTTACAGCGGGTATCACCGATTTTGAGGAGGACTTAGCTCCCACGGAGGGTGATAATATCGACGACCGGAAAGCAGAATAACAACCAACAGAAAAGGCACTCAGTTTTGAGTGCCTTTTTTATATCCTAGCTTATCTTAGAACCTCGGACCTCCGAAGCCGCCACCAGGGCGACCACCGCCAGGACGTCCACCACCGAAGCCTCCTCCACGACGACCACCATTTTCTCCGGGACCACCCTGAGGACCTCTGTTGCTGCCTCCTCCGAAAATATTCAGGCGATAGATGACATGCAACATGGCATAGTTGGTAATGGCATTATATTCGGTATCGCTGCGACGCATGGCATCTACCGTACGACTGAAAGTTGACTGCTGATGCAGGATATCATATAACTGGAGTGAGAGGGTCAGCGCATTGCCACGCAGGAAGGAGTGTGACAACTGGGCGTTCCAGATCAGTTCGTTGGTATTCATCGACTTATCGTTATAGCCACGACGACTGTTCATATTCATACTGGTTGACAACTGGGTTCCCCATGGTGCCGTCAGCAGGATACTACCACCGTAGGAGAAGGTCCATGTGTCGAGGTTGTTATTGCTCTGTAACTCACTGCGGGCATGCATATACTCCAACGAACCGTTGAGCTCGACCTCCAACCAGTCATTACGGTAACTTGCGGCAAGACGCTCACCCAAAGTTGTCGTACGTGTTGTGGATTTCTCAGAGTCAGCATCCCTCTTGACACTCACATAACCCACACTGTTGTTATAACGGAGCGTCGTAAACGTGTTGACATTGAAGAAGCCAGCAGAGTCGATGGCAGTATTAAACATAAACATACCGAAGGTGTTCCAGTTTCCGTTGATATTCTCTGGTCTGACAGTACGTCCACCCGTTTTCTCGTCATACCTCACCATATTGGATATCGAATTACTGGTTGTCGAGAAATTCAAATGTGCCATGATACTCCGCTGATGGTTCTGGATATAATTATTATAGAACATACGGAAGTTCTGGGTGAACGATGGCTTCAACCCAGGATTACCCTTCCGGATATTCAACGGGTCACTATTGTCTGTGATATCCAGCAAGTCAGACATCGAGGGCTGACTACTATTGGCACGATAGGTAAAGCGCAACTGGCTCACCTTGGAGATCTTCCAACGGAAATCGGCTGTCGGCGCGAAATTCGTCACCGTACGGACAGTATCCGTATGAACTCCTTGGTAGTCCTGTGTGAAATGGGAGCGTTGTGGCAGTACCTGGAAACCTACGTTCAAGTTATATGCCTTACGGACGATACGCAGCATGATCTCCGCCGTATGGTTATAGTTACGATACTCCGAGAAGCGACTCAGGTCGTCATCCCTGAAACCCTCCAGTGGAAGACCGCCTAACAAAGAAAGATAATCGTCCCATCCCCGATAGACAGGTGTTACGCCAAAGAAATCCGCAGGGAACAGGCTGAAGTCATATGTCGCACGGTCGCTCTTCGTATAACTATATTGATACTGGTAACTGAACTGCAGGTAAGTCTGGCGGAAGATGGGCTCACTATAAGTGGCACGGATACCATAGTTCCAGTTCTTGGTGGGTGTCACGGCATAACGGTTCGCCTGATAAGTAGAGTCCTCTCCCTGCTGGTTCAGCAACTGATAATACTCCACCAGACTATTGGTGAATGACCTGCTCATTCCTTCGCCCACATTACCAGAGAAACGCAGGGTGACATTACGTCCCTTGTTATTCAACCGTCGGTTCAGTTGCAGCCATCCGCCTGCACTCTTGGAGTCACTATAGGATATCGAGTTGTTGAAGTTTCTGTTCTTGACGATTCCCTTGTCCACCAATATTTGCAGTACCTCAGGATCCAGGGGGGCTGTCACCGTCTTATACGGATCCTCGTCAAAGGTCAGGGACAGTCCCTCGCTCAGTCCGTCACTGGAGTTGTAGTTAAACTGCGGACGCATCATGATATTCGTCATCGAGTCAGGTGTCCATTCCAGACGGAAACGGGCATCCCAGCTGTTGCTCCTGGAGAGATTACTGTTTAAGCTATTGCCAAACGTCGAGGAAGAACCAGTCATGAAATTCTCCGTAGAGCTTCGTACGACAGCGTCCCCGTCACGATGGTTCCAACGGATACTGGCATCCAGTTTCAGGAGGTCTTTCTTCTCGTAGTTCAGGTTGAAACCTGCCATCTTCGTAGCAGTCAGTCCTTGTCTGCCACCACCGAAACGACCGCCGCCACCAGGGAAGCCCATATCGTTGACGTTGTTAGCACTCAACGGGACAAAGATCTTCAAGTCTGAGCTCTGCATACCAGCGAAGACACGTCCGCTATAGCGTTTTCTGGTACCTGCCGCCAGATCGGCATTCAGCATAAAGCCCTTGTTCATACCCCGCTTGATACCAAAGTCGAGCACCGTCTCCTCCTCGCCATCGTCAATACCACTGACACGGGCAAGGTCACTCTTCTGGTCGTAAGCCTTCACACGCTCCACGATAGAGGTCGGCAGGTTCTTCATGGCAGTCTTCGTATCACCAGTCATGAATTCCTTACCATCAATGAGGATTTTCTTCACCTCCTTACCATTGATGGTCACCTTACCATCATTATCCACCTGTGCTCCAGGCAGTTTGCGTACCAGTTCCTCTATCACAGAGCCCTCTGGGGTACGATAGGCTGAGGCGTTATAGACAAAGGTGTCCTCTTTCAAGGTTACCTTGGCGGCCTGTCCTGTCACCGTCGCTCCTTTCAGCATGATAGCATCGGGTTTCATCTCCACCGTTCCTAGGGCGATGTCTTTATCGGCTGTCACCTTGACCGTCTTGGTGTATGCCTTGAAACCCACACAAGTGATCTGCAGGATATAGGTACCGGCAGCGGGAGCCTTCACACGGAAATGTCCGTTCAGATCTGTCAGTGACCCTGTCACCATCGTACTGTCCGTCTTCAGGAGTCGGACGGTGGTCTGTGCCACAGGTTCCTGAGAGTCACTCTCTATCACCTTACCTGTAATATTCTTTTGTGCCATGACCTGTATAGCAGATACTATCATGAGCAAAACCAGCGCTATTTTCTTCATTCTATTGTATAAATTATGTCTTTTGGACGTTCCCCATGTTGAAAAGTTTAACGATATAAATCAAAAAAATTGTATTCCTGACAATTATTCCACATTTTTATAGAAGTATTTACAAATTTTATAGTAATTTTGCAACCGCAATGAAACCACAGAAGGTTATATTCTCCCAAAACCTGCCTACGACGCTGGAGCAAGCCGTGAGTGAATGTGCCCACGACCGCTTGTTGGTGCTCGTCGACGAGACCACCCGTGACTGTTGTCTGCCAGTGGTCAGCAACCTCAGCTGCATGCGGGAGGCTCAGGTCATCACGATTGGAGCCACAGACACCCACAAGACGCTGGAGTCACTCTCCCATGTCTGGAGTGAGATGCAGCAGATGGGAGCCACCCGTCATTCCCTCATGATCAACCTGGGAGGCGGTATGGTGACAGACCTGGGTGGTTTTGCAGCCTCCACCTTCAAGCGTGGTATACCTTATATTAATATACCCACCACCCTACTCTCTATGGTGGATGCCAGCGTGGGGGGTAAGACAGGTATCAACTTCGGAGGTCTGAAGAACGAGATCGGGGTCTTCAACAACGCCCATTGTGTCATCATCGACACCACGTTCCTGCGTACCCTCGACCATGAGAATATCCTCTCCGGCTATGCGGAGATGCTCAAACACGGTCTGATTGACAATGAAGAGCATTGGGCAGAACTGCTCAATAACCCTATAGATACTATAGGAACTATAGGCACTATAGATACTATAGACCATCTATCCCACCTCCTCGCCAAGAGTGTTGCCGTCAAACAGCATATCGTCACAGAGGACCCTACGGAGAAAGGGCTTCGTAAGGCACTGAACCTCGGACATACCGCAGGACACGCTTTCGAGTCGTATGCGCTGAAACACAAGCCTGTCCTTCATGGCTATGCCGTCGCCTACGGACTGGTCGTCGAGCTCTACCTCTGTTGCGTCAAGACGGGATTCCCACAGGATAAGATGCGACAGACCGTCAACTTCATCAAGGAGCATTATGGTCGTATGACGATCACCTGTGATGACTATCCTTATCTTCTGGAGCTTATGCATCACGACAAGAAGAACCAGGGCTCAGGGATCAACTTCACCTTGTTAGGTGGTATCGGAGACATCCGTATCAACCAGACAGCTACAGAGGAGGAGATCAAGGACGCATTAGACTTTTACAGGGAATATTAATCCCTGATACAAGATACTACTACCTATTTAGATTGCTAACAACCGAAGGCGGGACTCATCCGTGAGGACGTGTTCCGCTTATATTTTTTTCTAAAATCGTTGGTGTTATCCGAAAAATTAGTATCTTTGCAAAAACTTATAAACATAAAAACAATCATGAAGAGAGTCTTAGTTACTGGTGGAGCAGGTTTTATTGGCTCCCACCTCTGTGAACGCCTCGTCAATGAGGGCAACGATGTCATCTGTATCGATAACTTCTATAGCGGTTCTAAAGAGAACGTATGGCACCTGATTGGGAAACCCAATTTCGAGTTGGTGCGCCATGATGTCATCAACCCCTATTGGGCTGAGGTGGATGAGATTTACAACCTCGCCTGTCCTGCCTCTCCTATCTACTACCAGACAGACCCGATACAGACCACCAAGACGAGTTTCTTCGGAGCATATCACATGTTGGGACTGGCACGCCGCACAAAGGCTAAGATCCTGCAGTCATCGACCAGTGAGGTCTATGGTGACCCTAACGTACACCCACAGCCAGAGAGCTACTGGGGTAATGTGAACCCCATCGGACTACGTTCCTGCTATGATGAGGGTAAGCGTGTCGCCGAGACGCTCTTCTTCGACTATCATCGTCTGCATAACGTACGTACCAAGGTCATCCGTATCTTCAACACCTACGGTCCCCGTATGGCTGTCAACGATGGTCGTGTAGTATCTAACTTTGTCGTCCAGGCACTGCGTGGTGAGGACCTGACCATCTATGGAGACGGTCAGCAGACCCGTTCTTTCCAATATGTGAGTGACTTGATTGAGGGTATGCTCCGCGTGATGGACACAGACGACAGTTTCACAGGTCCTGTCAATCTGGGCAACCCTGGTGAGTTCACCATGCTCGAACTGGCAGAGAAGGTCATTCAGAAGATCGGTGGTAAGAGTAAGATCGTGTTCCGTCCATTGCCCAGTGACGACCCGAAGATGCGCCGTCCGGATATCACCGTTGCAAAACGGGAGTTAGGATGGGAGCCGAAGGTCAAACTGGATGAAGGACTGGATCACATCATCGCTTATTTCCGAGAGTATCTGAAATTATAAAACACTAAATACCATGGAAACAGAACTTCTCTGGGGATTCAATCTTCAGGCGTGGATTACTATTGTGACAGTATTGGGGTTGTTCACCACCCTCCTTTGTACCAAGATACGTACAGACCTCGTATTCATCTGTGCTATCGGTATATTGTATGTCACGGGGGTACTGGATGCGAAAGAGGCGTTCTCAGGCTTCAGCTCGACATCGGTAGTCATCGTCGGAGTATTGTTTATCGTCGTCGCGGGACTGACTTACACAGGGGTACTGCAATGGATTACCAAGAACCTGTTAGGACAACCTGAGTCCTATACGAAAGCGGTAGCCAGACTGATGCTCCCCGTAGCGGTACTCAGCTCGTTCTTGAGTAACACCACGGTAGTCGCCATGTTCGTCAACATCGTGAAGATGTGGTCAAAGAAATTAGGGATATCCCCCTCCAAACTGTTGATTCCGTTGAGTTACGCATCAGGACTGGGTGGTATCTGTACATTGATCGGTACTCCTCCGAACCTGATTATCTCCGGACTGTATGCCGAGAAGACGGGGGTAGCGATGAACGTGTTAGCGACAACGATTCCCGGACTGTTCTGTCTTTTCGTCGGAATACTCTCTGTCATCGCCTTGCAGAAGCTGTTACCAGAGCGTAAAGTGCCAGAGTCAGCCTTCGAGGCGACATCAGAATATACCGTTGAGTTGTTGGTACCGTCAGATAATCCGTATATCGGTCAGACACTGGGAGAGGCAGGACTCTTCAAAGTCAAGGGTGGCTCCCTGTTGGAGTTCTACCACTTTGACAACGTGCCGTCCCCCGTTACCAAAGAAGAGTTCATCCTGGGGGGTGACCATCTGGTCTATGCCGGACAGATCAACGAGTTATTGGAACTGAAAAAGACACACGGACTGGTGAGTGCCAATCATCATGTTTTCTCCTTGGATGAACTGGACAAGAACCGTCAGCTACGCACCGCTTATGTCACCTTTGGCAGTCCCCTGATAGGCACTACCATCGAGGAAAACTCGTTTGAGCGTGACAACAACATGACACTGGTGGCTGTCGCCCGCAGAGGGAAACGTCTTGACAAGATTCCCCGCCAGGTGATACTGCAGGCTGGTGACACCTTACTCCTGGAGTGTCCCCCACATCTGGTTATCAATACCGAGAAGCTGTCGTCGGAACTCCATTTCTTTGATAACCTGCAACTGCCTAACATCAGTTGGAGGACCATTGCCTCGACCATCGTCATGCTGGCGATGATGATTGTGTCAGCTTTTAACATCATGCCTTTGTTGCAATGTGCCTTTATCGCTGCCGCCATCATGCTCCTCATCGGCTGTTGTACACCAGAGCAGGCTGTCAGGTCTATCAATGGTGAGATACTGATGGTGTTCGCTGGTAGTGTCGTGCTGGGACTTGCCATTCAGAAAACGGGAATAGCCGAGCGCCTTGCCTTTGGCATCCTGGATGTTTGTGGCAGCAACCCGCTTGTCGTCATGACAGCGATTTGTCTGGTGGGTACCTTCATCACGGAGTTTATCTCCAACACGGCAGCGGGTGCCATGTTCTTCCCGATTATGTACGAGGCGGCAGTGAAACTGGGTTATGATCCGTATACCTTCCTCATCGCCCTCATGATCAGTGTCAGCTGTAGCTTCGCCACACCTATCGGCTCTCCTACCCACATGCTGATATATGGTCCTGGTGGTTACCGGTTCAGCGACTTCATGCGTATTGGTATCTTGATGAACATCATCATCCTCGCTGCCAACATCCTCATCGTGAACATCATCTACCCGCTCACGCCACTACATCCGTAGGCTCTGTTACCTCAAATGCCTGAGCTGTTCCATCAGAGATAGTCCTGCGGGTGTCGTCAGACTATCTCTGACTGACCACCGAAGGAGGCGAAGGTGTCGGCGATATCCTGACTGAGCTGTTGCATGTCGGCATCGATGATGCTGCGGGTCTGGGTACTGACGAGGAGATGGTCGCCCTCCGTACTGATACGTCCCACATTATTCGAGGTCTCCACCGTATCCTTCATCGTCTCACTCATCTTGACAACCCCTTGCGGGATCTGCTCCAGACAACTCATCAGTGCCTCGAAGGTGGCTGTGGGGATGACCGTCTCCCGCTTGTCGCATTTCTCGATGGTACAGTGTATATGGGGATCGTTCGCTCCATATTCCTCACGCAACCACTCGTTGATACTCTCCTCCTGTGCTTTGACAAACTCAGCAGCCTCACCAGAACGGACACAGACAATCAGGTCGGCAGTAGTGGCGATAGAGGCATTTGACTCACCCACCTCGATACTGGCAAGATGGAAGTCATACTCGTTATAAACTGCGGCAAGGAGAGCCCATGCTGGAATGACGGCACTGCAACGTCCTTTGTTGATGTCGACATCGGATTGTCCTCCAAGACCACCCTCGAAACGGATATGATACCAACGGTACTTACCTGTGGGGGCTGGCTCCGGCTTCATCGGTAGTCTGTGGAATTGCAGACAAGCTCCTGCGGCATCAGTAGTGTTGGTGTCATTGTCCTCTGAGTCAAGGTTGATGACTTTACGCTCACGGGAATTACTCAAAACACGTTCAGATGTAGGCTGTTTCATATTTCACTGTTAATATTACTTAGTAATCTTGTTGCAAATATACTAATAATATTACAAACAACCAAATTCACAAATAATCTGTCGGTAACAAAAGGATAGTTTCCTACCGACTAAAGGGTGCTTTCCTACCGACAAACCACCTTCGTAAAACACCCCTGTCAGTTGCTTTTTATTCCGATATCTCCTATCTCAGTAAATTCACTGAATTTGGTGAGTAAATTCACTGAATTTACTAAGTAAACACACTGAATTTACTTTCATAGGAAATACATTATAAGGGCAAAACCGCCAATCGTTGTCACCGTTGCCACCTCGTTGTTACCCACAACCACCTGATTCCCAAACAGTTTTGCAAGGCGGCAACGGTGACAAGGGTTTAAAAATTTACGTGGTTTGACATTTCATAAGTTACAATGAATATTACGGATGACGAAGGCACCCTGTACATCACCCTCTATGAAGTCGAAGGTTTCGGGAATGGTCTCAAATGGCTCAAAGGTCAGCGTGAAATCGCTGTAGTTTATTTCGCTAATATAGTCCTCTTTGGCAGTAAAGACATTTATCTCAGCATAATTATCAACGTCGAGCTTGATACCATCGGCTGCTGTCAACTTATATCTCTTACCATTAGCTGTGAGATAGGAGTCTTTGGCAATGCGGAACCAGTAGCCTTTCTTTGCATAATAGCGGAAACTGATAATGGTACCGTTAGCTTTGGTCTCGACTTTCCGGATAGCGAACTGGAGATTGGAACTATTGTCCTGTCTGGGACCGTTGAGGGCTTCAGCAAGTCCCATAAAATCTCCAGGTTGATAGCCCATTGCCTTCCAGACGATACGTTTGTCAGGTGAAATCAGTACATAATAAGGAATGGCACCGATGTCACAGTATCTGCTACTGATATCCTTCATGGCGTTATTCCAGTTCTTCCCAACAATACGCTTGCTGAATTCATGCTTCTGCCATTCTGAGAGCTTATTCTGATTAATAGCGATAATCTCCAGTTTATCCTTCACTTTCTCATAGAATACTCTCATCTCTGGCTCAGACATCATACAAGGACCACAGCCAATGGCCCAGAAGTCGAGCAGCACATATTTGCTATTGGTAAAGGCTTCAAATAGATGATGCTTTTGTCCTTGCATATCGAAAAGTTCAGCATCCACCGCTTCTTCCCCCACCTTCAAGACACGTGGTGGATAGACATAGTTGTGTATCTCTGCCAATGTCTCTTCAAACCCTTTAGGTGCACGGGCTGCGATGGTCTTTTCCAATTTACTCAACTGATCCATGTGTGGGAAGTCCTTGGTATTCTTTGCCGTCATGGCTATGCCCCATAGTGCACGGATTGTGGCAGCATCTACTGGTAGTGATGGCAGGATGTCCATTTGTTGCTTCATATATTTCATCTCAACAGGTTCTCTCTCTGCCCAAGGCGCATGAGCCAAGTCTTTCTGTATTAATTCTGTTATTACATCTCGGCAATACTCCATCATACGGTTCTGAGTCTGCTGTTCAGACAGCGGACTCTCCACTTTCCAAAAAGGGTAGGAACTGTCATTACCTGTCACATTAACGGTCACATCTGGACGCAGGAAGAGGGTTAAATTAAAATTGGGAAAGCCTTCGCCCATAAAAGAGAGGAAACCACTAGAAAGCTCTTCTACTGGTAGAGTAAAGGCAAAACGTCCTGCTTGGACGGTGTCTACAACATTTCCAATAGTACCAGTACCGGCAAGTACCAAAGTGCCGTCTTTCAGTGCGGGTGAATAACCAGTGACAGTTGCTGTCTTTGTCTGTGCCAGCCCCGTCATTGTGACGAGGGCGAGCATCATCGTCATAATACTTTTCTTGTTCATAGTCGTTTTGATTTTTAGTGATTTGCTTGACTTAATGCGATGGCAAAGTTAGGATGAATATATGAATCGCACAAGGATTTGAATGGGAATTCGTCATTGGAGGTGTTGCATACTTTTTGCCCCTAAAGTATTGAAAACAAGTAAGATGGACAGAAACGAACGAAGAAAAAAGTGGCTGAGAGGAACGGGGAAAAGCTGCTAAAACACATAAAAAGGCTTGCTAATATGATGAAATAGCCGTAATTTTGCAGGCAAATAATCATCAATATGAAAAAACTATTCATCTTACTGGCTTTCTTGACCGCTATGTTCGGATGTACTGAGCAGCAGCATCCCCTGCTAAGACAGGTCTGGGAGCTGTTAGAAGAAAATCCAGAATCAGCCAAAGTCGTTTTAGCGAAGGTACACATGAACTCCCTGACAGAGAAAGACAAAGCAGAATACGGACTGCTGAAAACGATACTGGTCTCCAAGACCAATGGGATTTATAAGGTTTATGGAATGATTGATAACGACTCGCTCATATCTGCTTGTATAGCCTACTACAACCAGCATGGTGATGACTGGCACCGTGGTCGAGCCTATCTTTATCGTGGTGTTATCAGGATGTCTAAACTTGGTAATCTACCCGATGCCGTCAAAGACTTCAAAGTGGCAGAGATCATATCGGAAGCAGCTGACGATGAGGAACTGAAAAACCACATCTATAACAGGCTACACTATGTCAACATCATCATCAATAATCATCCGCAAGCCTTGAAATATGCACATAAATGGCTCGACAGCAGTATCGAGCTCAAAGATAGTATGATGATACTAAGGAGTCTTTTCATGTGTGCCACAGCATACGCAGACATGAACCAGCAGGACAGTGCATACACCTATCTGACGAAATGTCTTAAACTGAAAAAATATGCAAGCGAGGACTTGCTGGCTAATATATATAGCACCATAGCATTGATATATGAGGAGAAGGGTGATACTGCAAAGGCTGAGGAATATATTAAGAAGTGGGAGGGAAATGGCGCCTACGTCAATATATGCTTCCCGACAAGAGATGGAGCATGGATGGAAACACACAGCTCTTTAGGAAACTTGACATTGGCCCGCATAAGGAAAGCCCAAGGACAATATGAGAAGGCCATCAGACTGGCAGAATTAGAAGTGGGGATGGCAGGCAATGACCAAAAGACTCGCATGAAAAGCATGGAACTTCTATCAGAACTCTATGAATTGACGGGCAGTCATGAGCAGGCATTGGAGGCAAGAAGACTTGTAAAATTGTACAAAGACTCTATAGAGCATGTCAATCAGCTCATGCAAATGACTGAGTGGCAACAGAAGTTTGATGAGGTGCGGCAGACGAAAGATTTCTACCATCGCTTATCATGGATGCAGGGGTTGATTATCGTTCTGATCGTATTAGTGGTACTCGCCATTGGAATTGGCATGAGATGGCACCGTAAGAAGATGCACAGGCTGAGTTTTCGACTGGATGAGGACACCAAGCGTATCAGCGAACTGCGCACGAAGATTGAGCAGCAGGAGAAGGACGGTCAAGAGAACGGGCAGGAGATGGAACGAATGAAAGAAGAAATGGAAAGCCGTATGGAGCGCATATCTGGAGCACTACTGATCGGCACGCAGATGTACAGTCAACTACAGCAGCACCAGTGTATCGCGGAAGCCACCGCCAAGGAGCAGCTATGCCTGGTGGACTACTTCGCCCAGTTGCGCCCGAAGCGATGGCAGGAGTGGGAGCGCAAATACAGAGGTCTCTCCACCGCACAATACATATTCCTCATCATGCAAGACGACCTACACTACGATGATGAAGCCATCGCTGCCGCCCTCAATGTGAAGCGCACATCCGTCCGCAGTATGCGCTCAAGGATCAAATCCCGAGGGAAGTAAAATTACAGTCGGTTTCTCTCTGCATTACCTGCACCTGTACCTTTGTATTTCGACGGTGTGACATTGAAACGGTAGCGCAGGGAGAGGGTAACGCAGCGCGAGTCGTTGTCCTCTGTCTTGCGGAACATCATGCGATTACTGTAGAGCGTGAAGCGATTAATGCCTCCATTGAAAAGGTCATTGCCTGAGAGTTTGATGTTAAGGCGGCGTTTGCAAAAGTCCTTGCTGACACTAAGCGATAGGATAGGGTTAGTACAGTCGAAATTGGCATTCGAGCCAGTGTCACCGTGTGTATGCACGTTGAAGTCTGCCTGCACAAGCCAGTCGTGAGACAGGGTGACTATGTTGCCCAATTGCAGGGACAGCATAGGCTGATTGAAACTCTTCTGTTCGCCCAGAAACTCCGCTTTAAGCCACGGCTTCATCAGTGATATGTTGTATTGCGGCGTCCATGTGACTTCGTGACCCAATTTGACATTCTTCTGTGCCCCCAGCGTGATGGTGATCCAATCGGCATGGTCGTAGTTCTTGTGGGTCACAAGGTTCACCTTGCTGTCACTCTCCAAGCTTTCTACCGTGTAGAGGATGGGGTCGATACAATGGCTATAGTTGACGTTGAGATATAGCCACTTCCACATAGCCATCGCATTCGCATTATGATACTTAACGGGCTTCAGATAGGGATTTCCCGTCTGCATGTTCAAACGGTTCTCATAGATGACATCACTACTCAACTGCCAGTAAGACGGACGCCTGATGCGCTTGGCATAGCTGAACGACAGTTGCACCTTCTTCACAGAAGTTGACAGGGACACCGATGGAAAGAAGTCGTTATAGGTACGGCTCTGGTCATCGCGACGGATGCCGCCAACGAAGTATTCCGACGTCACGTGCTCATAGCGCAAACCTGCAGCCAACTGCAGACGGCCAATCTGCTGGCGTAGTTCCATGAAGGGGGCTATGGCTTGCTCATGCTGCTCGTTGTTGCTGTTGGCAATGTAGCCTTCCGTGTTCTCGAAACTGCTGTTCCAGCGGGTATTGGTATATTCCTCTCCAATCTCAATCTGTCCTTTCCCTATTGGATGCGTCACGAAGAGTTTCTCTGCCATCAGGCGGCTGCGCGTCAGGGCATAGGTGTTGACGTCGCGGTCATCATACTCGTCGCTCAGTTCCTGTTGCCGGTTGCGGTTACGCTGATTACGATAGGTATAGTCGGCATTGAAGTCGATGCTGAACTTTCCAATCTTACCCGTGTAGTATATATTCACTTGGTGTTTGGGTGTGCCTTTGGCTCTTTTGACGCTACTGTTCTGCAAGTGGTCATAAGGGGAACCGTCGGCTTGCAGGTCATCATCATCCTCAAACGACACTTTCATATAGTCGTAGGTGTTCTGATAGAAACCGCCAAAAGAGTTGTTATCGTTCAGCTGATAGTTGAAGCCGAAGCGGCCCTCAAGGAATGGATTGCGTACATGCTCTTCCTCTCTGTTGGTAATAACCCACAGCGTGTCGGCAAAGACGGTCTGTTCAAACTCACTGCGGCTCCACTTCTTGTTATAAGCTCCGAAAAGGTTGGCGAATAATTCCAGCCTGCCAGTGCGGTAAGTCAGGTTGATGCGCTCGTTGTTTACGTATCCACGATCTTTGCGGCTCCATGAGTTCAGTTCTACACCAAGACCCTCACCTGCCGTGCGCTTGGTGTGAATGATGATAACAGCATTGACGGATGCGTCATACCGGGCACCAGGATTCTGAATTACTTCTATGTTCTTGATGTTGTCTGACTGGATGTTCTTCAGTTCCTGCAAGTCGGTCAACTTACGATTATTCAGGTAAATCAACGGTACCCCTTTCCCCAGAATCTCAAACACATCTCCTTTCTTTGAAATGGTAGGCACCCGCGAGAGCACATCTTCAGCGGTGCCCATTCGTTCCATCACCGTTCCCTCCACATTCATCACGAGCGAATTGCCCTGCAATTGTACCTTGGGACGCTCACCTGTCACAACTACACCTTTGATAGTCATCGTCTCGGGCTTCATCTGAATGGTTCCGACTTGTTCGTTGTTGCATAGGTGATAGACTGTCTTGTAGCCGACGTATGAAATGCGGGCAAGAACGGTTGGCTGATTGTATGGAATGACAAAAACGCCAGCCTCGTTGCTCACGCCTCCACCGATGATGGTTGAGTCTGATGGATGAAGCAGGTAAACATTGGCGTAGGGCACAGGCTGGCGGTTTTCGTCAATAATGGTGCCTGTCAGATGGAGATTTGTCTTGTGGGTACATTCCACATATAACTCATGCTCTCCATGCTTCACGACACGGATAGGATAGAAGGCGACAATCTGCATGATAGCATCTGTGACAGACTTATGCTTGATATTAGTGGTCACACGGAAGTCTTCCAACTCATTGTACATAAAACTGATGGTATAGTCCCGCAATTGCTCGTTGAGGTCACGCAAAGCCTCAGACATTGATACATTATCATAACTGCGCGTGATCTTCTGCGCCTGAACGTTGATGAAACAGAACAGGGTAATAAGGGGCATCATGAAGTGCTTCATCATCTGACAATCAGTTTTCCGTTCTCTACAACCATATTGACATGTTCGAACATATTCAACTTCTCTATGACCTCTTGCAGACTCTCTTCCTGATTCCATACGAAATAGAAACGGAGTTGACTAGCATGCATTCCCGCTGACGCGCCTACCCGTTGCCTTTCATTCTGTAAGTCCACATCAAGGTGATGATAGGTAGCAATGTCCTTGGCAATGCTATCGAGTGGGACATTGTCGAAAACGACAGGTCCAGACTTGACGATGGTATCAGCTGGAAGGGTTTGAGATACGATGATTGCAGACTGAGGCTTTTCTACCGCTGTTACAGGTTGTTCCTCATGCTGGGACTGACGCATCATTTGAACTGCTGCGATGGCAATACCTGATAGTGTTAATATGCCAATGAGTATGGCTGCGATCTTACGCCACGTATGTATAGGACGTTCTGAGGGTATATGCTGCCGGGTGAACTGCTGCCATGCTTCATCAACGTCAGGCATTTGGTCAAGATCGTCTATCATTTCCTCTATCTCCTGATCGGAATACTTGTCGGGCTCTTCCTGCATATCGCGGCAAAGCTGTTTGTTGTGGTAGTTTTTTTTCATAAGCCTTTCGGATTAAAACGGTTCCTGATTTCTTTCAAGGCGTGTGAAAGATGTTTCCATACAGCTACGCGACTGATGCCTTCAGAAGAAGCGATCTCCTCATAGCTATACCCTTCAGTGAAACGAAAGTGGAAGATGCGTTGCTCTTGTTCTGTCAGATGGCTGACGACAAACTCGACGATGTCGGTTATGCGCTCGTCTTCATTCTCTGCATCAGACGGCTTCTCTGCAGGTGAAGTCTCCAAGCGGAGCCTTGTTTCCTGATGGCGGATACGTTTCAAGCATTGGTTACGAACGCTCGTAAGCAAGTAACGCTCCTCTGTGTCAGGCATCAGTTCTGTCTGTCCATGAAGCAGACTCTCAAAGATGTCACTGACCACATCTTTACTTTCCTGCTCATCGTAGAGGATCGTACGTGCCACCCTCAGCATCTTGGCGTAGTGCTGTTTGAACAGCCTTTGGATCATTCCTGAGCTTTGCTCGCCTACCCGTAGCCTTTCATGTCTTTCCATCACGTCTTTTTATAGTAATACCCTTCAGCCGTTCAAAATGCTAACCCCTTAACAAACTTTTTTTGTTGCGAGGTTAGGGAAAATGAACGATATAGCTCCTTGATTAATACAATCTTGCCAAACGCTCTGCCTCTGCACGGGCAGGCTTGCCTGTCTCTGTGAGAGGGATATGGTCAACGGAAAGGTATTGACGGGGTTGCCAGTATTTGGGCAACACCTGACGACAGATATCCTGAACAGCAGGTATATCGTGGGACTCGATGAGCAGAACGACCTGTTCACCGAGTTTCTGATCTGGTGCCTTGGTAATCATAAAAGGCTCATGGAGATGCGGATACAATAGTCGCTCCACCTCTTCTATCTGTATCTTGATACCACCTGAGCAGATGACATTATCCTTTCTGCCGAGGATGCGGAATTGGTTAGGTGACAAGTGAGAGTTGACAGGTGACAGTTCTGCGATATCATTAGTGACCAAGAGACCGTCGTGGACGGCAGGAGCATGGATGACGAGACAACCTTCCTCACTCAGTGACACCTCAACACCCTCGAAGGGTGTGTACCAATCGCTGCGCTCAGGACCGTTCAGTCGTCGCAAGGCGATATGCGACAGCGTCTCCGTCATCCCATACGTACTCCACACAGCATTTGGGAAGTCCTTTAACGCTTCCGCCAACTCGTTATTGATGGCACCGCCACCGATAATCAGGTGACGGACCTGCATCAATCGCTCCCGCTCCTCTGGTACCTGTAGTGTATTCCATACCTGCATGGGTACCATTGCCGCGAAATCTATGGGGACGTTACATTCGGGGTGTTTGGAGGCTCCAAACGGGTGACTTGAAGGCTCCAAACACATCAAATGAAGGCTCCAAACCAGCGAACGCACCACCATCATCTTTCCAGCGATATAATCGAGGGGCATACAAAGCAGGGCGGTGTCACCTTCTTTCAGTCCTAAGAACTGACAGGTGATACGTGCCGAGGCCTCCATGCGTCGTTTCTCCACCAGCATTGGTTTCGGTTTACCTGTCGACCCACTGGTATGCACCAGTATTGTTTCCGAAGAGTTATTCCACTCTTCAAGGAATTCCTTCAGTGTCAACTATGAACTCTCCAAAGTTTTTCCCCTCGTATTTCCAGGGGCATGGGGATATTATCTGTAAAAAGTTGTCCAGTCCCCAACCCTTGTGGCATACGGATATGAGGACCATAGATATCTGCCGCCAGCTGTGCGATGGCGTTCAGACCGATATTACTCTCCAAGGCAGAGGTGATCCAAGAACCGATACCCATATCATTAGCGATGTCTATCCACTCACGGACACCCATCATCCCCCCATGCAAGGACGGTTTCAGGATGATGTAGCGAGGACGGATGATATTCAGCATCTGCCGTTTCTGGTCAGGGTCGTTGACACCAATCAGTTCCTCGTCCAATGCGATAGGCAGAGGTGACTCCCGACAGAGCTCCGCCATGTTCGCCCACTGCTTTGCCTTGATAGGTTGTTCGATGGAGTGTAACGCATATTGCGAGAGCAGCTCCATCTTATAAAGAGCCTCTTCGAAAGGAAAAGCCCCATTGGCATCCACCCGCAATTCCACCTCATGAAGACTGAAACGCTCACGGATTCTCCTGACGAGTTCCAGTTCGGCATCAAAGTCGATGGCACCAATCTTCAGTTTGACACAATGGAAGCCCTGTGCCAGTTTCTGTTCGATGCGCTCCCTCATCTCCTCGAAGGAGCCCATCCATACCAGTCCGTTGATGGGGATACCGACTTCACCACGAGAAAAAGCGTTGTCAAACAACAAACTTCTTCCATCTTCCATCTTACATCTGACATCCATCAGTGCTGTCTCCAAGCCGAAGAGCATGGAGGGATAGTCACGCAGAGCCTCGGTATCAAGCTCGCCTGTCCGCTCCACCTCATCGCAGAAACGACGGAGTACCTCGGTATAGTTGGGGATATCGTCGCAGCTGAGGTTCGGTAACGGCGCACACTCCCCTACTCCGATACGCTCCCCATCGGATATCGTCACCAGCCAGATTCTCCGTTCCGTGTATACCCCACGGGAAGTTCCTGCCGGCTGTTTGAAATGGAGCACTCGCTCCTCTATATCAATTTTCACTTTCAACTATCACGGAATCTTAGGATATTGCTCGAAGTCGGGCTTGCGCTTCTCCAAGAACGCCTTTCCACCTTCCTGAGCCTCATCCAAGAAATAATACAACATGGTTGCATCACCAGCCAACTGCTGGATACCTGCCTGTCCATCGAGTTCGGCATTCAGTCCTGCCTTGATCATGCGGAGGGCGATAGGACTACGCTCCATCATCTCCTCTGCCCAAGCGACACACTCATCCTCCAACTGGTCGAAAGGTACCACCTTATTGACCATCCCCATCTCCTCAGCCTCCTTGGCAGAGTACTGACGACAGAGGAACCATATCTCACGGGCTTTCTTCTGTCCGACGATACGGGCGAGATAGCTGGAGCCGAAGCCTGCGTCAAAAGAACCTACCTTCGGACCTGTCTGTCCGAAGATGGCATTCTCAGAGGCGATGGTCAGATCACATACCAGATGGAGCACATGACCGCCACCGATGGCATAACCATTAACCATTGCGATAACGGGTTTGGGCAAGCGACGAATCTGCATCTGTACATCGAGGACACTCAGACGAGGAACGCCCTCGTCATCCACATAACCACCACGTCCCTTGACATGCATATCACCACCAGAGCAGAATGCCTTGTCGCCGGCACCTGTCAACAACACCACACGGATATTCTGCATCTCCCGGCAAAGGGCAAAAGCCTGTGACAACTCCAATGTCGTCTTAGGCGTGAACGCATTACGATATCGAGGACGATTGATGGTGATCTTCGCTATACCATGATACTCCTCAAAGAGGATCTCCTCGAACTTCCTAATCTCTTTCCATTCTCTTTGTGCCATATTTATTTCTTTTTGAATTGCGCATAATAATCTTTGAAGACCCGCTCATCCTCAGCGGCATCGGTAAACACCTCCAGAAGCATTGGACGGTCACTCTGTTCCTGCAGCAGCCGGTCAACACCCTCCTGCATCTCCACCATATCATCCGCTCTCATATAGACGATATCATTCTGTTCACAGATTCCTTTGGCGGAGGTATGATGCTCTGCTGCCACGAACTTGTCACGGGCCGGACTTTGTTCCAAGCCTGACAGCATGTTAAAGATACCCCCTTTGCCATTATTCATCAACAGGATACGGAAATTCCCACGCAGGTTCTGGTTCCATAATGCGTTCTGGTCGTAGAAGAAACTCAGGTCACCAATGACACATAACACCGGGGCGTCCGTAACAAGGGAAAAGCCTGCGGCAGTACTGAGTGACCCATCAATACCGTTCACCCCACGATTACAATAGACATTATGACAGGCATAGATATTGGCGAGACGGATAGCGGTACTGTTGGCGAATTGTAAATGGAGAGTTGTTGAATGAGCATTAAGACACTTCACGACAGCCATTTGGGAATAGGGAGGCTCATAAGCGACAGCATGCTGACGCGCTCTCTCCAAAAGCTCATCCCAGCGCTGAACGAAAGGATGCGGCTGTTGCTCCAGCATGAAACGGACCTGGTCGGCAACAACATCTCCATCACCTTGAACGACATGTGTCAAGTTCATGAACGTGTCATTCACCTCACCAGTCTCATTCACTGCCCATGTTTCCTTTGCCTTCCGTAAAAAACGCTTAACCCGTTTGCTGACAATAGAGTTTCCGATATATAATACGAAATCAGGGACATAACGCTCATCATCTTCTACCAAACAGACAGCCTCGTCCATATTCGGATTCATCGGTTGTCCGGCTATCAGCATCGGACGCTTTGCCTGCATGAACATCCGTACGACATGACTGAGGGTATGCGCCGGTGTATCAGCAGGAAGAAGCTCTATCTTCCGTTCCACAGGCAAGGAAGACACAGAGAAGTCAAACAAGGGTTCGCTGATGGGGACATTGATATGCACAGGAGCATGACGCGCCATCAATGTCTCGTTGACCAAACGATTGCAATACCAACGCTCTTCCTCATCATGTGGCTCTGGCAACGATACTGCTTTTTTGACAAATCGTCCTAAGGCATCGGGCTGTGGTATGGTCTGACCATCTAACTGGTCTATCCATGCGGCAGGACGGTCGGCGGAGATCACGACCAACGGTTGATGCTGGTAATATGCCTCAGCGACTGCAGGAGCAAGATTCAGCAATGCCGTACCACTGGTGACGCAGACGACAACAGGAGTATTTGTTGCCTGTGCCATTCCTAAAGCATAGAACCCTGCCGAACGCTCGTCTGTCACAGGGTAACAATGGATATCAGGACACTCATTGAGGTTATGTACGACAGGAGAATTCCTGCTCCCCGGACATACGACAGCATGACGGACTCCATGTGCCACTAACAAGGCGGTGAGTATATTGACATTTTCTTTATTGCTATACATAACAACTGTAAACCGTAAACTTTAAACTGTAAACCCTAAATAACACGTCTCATAGTATCGAGTTTGATTTCCGTCTCCTGCCATTCTTGCTCCTCCTGACTGTCTTTCAGAATACCACCACCTGCATACAGACGGTAACCATCAGCAAATATCTCCATACAACGGAGGGTGACAAAGAGGTTAGTATTTCCTGCCACCTGTAACGGTCCCATAAAACCACTATAGTAACTCCGGTCATGATGCTCGTTATGCTGGATAAAACGGAAGGCTTCCTGTTTGGGTAGACCACAAACGGCGGGTGTGGGATGAAGAGCCTGTATCAGCTCTCCGATATTTTGACTATTATTTAACTGAAAATGAAAATCACTACGCAGATGGGCAAGATGACCAGCACGGATAGTACGAGGTCCCGTCTCCTTGAAATCTGATGTGAACTGCTCCAGCTGTTCTATGATATAAGTCGCCACATAACGCTGCTCCTGGATATTCTTATCACTCCATAACACCTCCTCGCTGAAAGGCATTGTACCAGCCAGGGCAACCGTCTGCCAGTCTTCCTCTCCACCCGACAACAATATCTCGGGAGTTGACACCAGCCACATCCCACTGCGAGATGTCGACACCAGCATGATCATCATACGCGGATAACTGGCACAGGCTCGCTGATAAAGTGTAATCGGTGACACAGTACTATCAGCAGGAATGAAGATACTCCGTGAGAGCACCAACTTGGCAAAGTCGTGATTCTCCAGATGAGCATGGAAATTGGCAAAGTCGATATGATAATCCATCCTCGGATCCGTATGGACAGAAGGGGATACATGATGAGGCATTACCTGTAACTGATCCCAAGGTATCTCATGCGTCACCACATCAGGACGGATCACCAGAATAGGACGTTCGCTGGAAGGAGCGAAGGGTGCAACCACAAATCCCGTTTTCCCGCTCAACTCCATACAAGACGATACTTCGAGTGGTTCACCCGATGTTTGCATGACAAGTGTAACCTGCTGTTGATACGGCAAACGGAAAAGGGCGAAACACGACATACTACTTATGATTTTTGATGATATAATTAGTCACCCGGACTGTGGAGATCAGTTCTCCCGCAGTATTCTTGATATCCACATTCCATACATGAAGTGTATTACCACGATGCTGCAGACGGGCATAAGCGGTGACAGTGTCACCCTCGCTGACCGCCCTTACATGACTGCCACTCACTTCAATGCCCACACAGGCACAGTCTGCACACAAAGCGGAGGAGCCTACTCCCGCCACATTCTCTGCAAGGGCAAGGGAGGCGCCACCACTCAAAAACCCGAAAGGCTGACGGTTGCGCTCATCCACCTTCATCCGCGCCATACAAGTATCGTCCTCGGGCGTGGAGATAAACTCCATCCCGAGGGCAGTACTCAAATTGGGTTTAGCGTTAATAATCTCGTTGATTCTTTCTACGTTCATTATTTAAAAAGAGAATATTCAGGAACTTCCCAGGCAAGGGCACTGGCACCTAAGACATCACGCTCACGGTCGTCGAGTTGTGACACGATAATCTTCACCTTACCTTTCATATTACCAAAGATATTGTCCTCAAAAGACTCTCGGGTGGGATCCAACAACCATTTACCAGCATGAGAGATACCACCTGTCAAGATAATCGCCTGAGGATCGACAATACTGGCATAGTTGGCTAATCCCACTCCAAACATATGACCTGTACGACGGTACACCTCTATCGCCATTGCATCTCCTTTGTTACAACATTCAGTAATCGTACGAGGTGTCAGTTTTTCCAAGTCCCGCATCAAAGAGGGCTCATTGGAGGCTTCCATTAATTCCTGCGCCGTACGGATAATTCCCTTTGCTGCTACATAAGCCTCCAGACATCCTTTCTTACCACATCCGCAAACACGACCATTACCGACCACGCAAGTATGACCAATCTCACCAGCGAAACCTTCAAAACCTTGATGCTCGTGCCCATTAGAGAAGAAACAACTGCCCAAGCCTACTCCGATATTGATCACGATAAAATCCTTCATACCATGTGCCGATCCAAAGGTACGCTCACCAAGGGCAGAGACATGGGCGTCATTCGCCAATGCGACAGCCAATCCAAGCCGGTCTCGTAACATCGCTGCCATAGGGATCACACCTTTCCATGGTAAGTTAGGCGCGTTAACAACATTCCCTGAGATAAAGCTGGCACTCGGACAACTGACTCCCACAGAACGGATTTTCTCATACCCGACATGTTCCTCCACTAATGAGACGATTCTCTCACTTAACGTCGATACGAAATTATTGACATCCTGATAGTCTATTGTCACAAAACTATCTTCTGCAATAATGTTACCCCTGATATCCACAATCGCAAAAGTGGTAAGCTCATTACTAATGTCGACTCCGACAACTCGTGTTTTGATGTTTTCTTCCATGAAAGTATTATAATAATTTAGTTACCTATTTTATTTGAATAAAGAGTATTCTTTTACATACCATGCCAAAGCACTTGCCCCAAGTACGTCACGCTCACCATTGTTCAATGGAGAGATGGTAATATTTACCTTACCCTTAAGATTTTGGAAGATATTGGACTCAAAAGTCTCTTTCAGATCACTCATCATCCACTTACTATAAGCTGTCATGTCACCCGTCAGGATGATCGCCTCCGGGTCGACCAATGACGCATAAGTCGCCAACGCTCCGCCCAGGATACGCCCTGTTCTCTTGAAAGCCTCAATGGCTACCTCGTCACCCTGCTCACAAGCAATGGCGATCAACTGAGGAGTCAGCTCACCCTTGTCCTTAAGGGAACTGTCTCTTCCTTCTTCGACAATCTCCCGTACTGTACGTACCAACCCACGGGCAGAAGCATATTCTTCCAAGCACCCCCGATGACCACAACTACACTGGCGACCATCCTCGTAGATGCAAATATGACCGAACTCACCGGCAAAGCCCTCCGCTCCCAGATGCGGATGACCATCCAGGAATATACAACTGCCCAGTCCGCCATGACTGATAGTCACCACGATGAAATTCGACAAGCCATGAGCTGCTCCGAAGGCTCTCTCAGCGACTGCCGTCACATGTGCATCATTACCCAAGGCAACGGAAAGTCCCAAGCGGTCACGCAACATCGCTGCCAACGGAACATGTCCTTTCCAAGGCATATTTGAGGCATTCTCCATACTACCTGTGATAAAATTACCACTTGGTACACTGACGCCCACCGAACGGATACTCTCATAGCCTACATGTTGCTCAACTAACGCAATAATTTTCTCACATAGAACTGACACATATTCATTCACATTCAGATAATCAGAGGTGGCGAATGTTTCTTTCGCCAGTATCCCACCTTGCATATCCACGATGGCATAAGTCGTAAGATCAGTACTTACATCCACGCCTACTACATGTCTTTTAATGATATTTTCGTTCATTTGGATTGGTCGTCTTCTATTATTTAAAAAGAGAATATTCTTTCACTGTCCAAGCAAGTACACTGGCTCCTAACACGATGAGTTCCCTATCTTCATAGAGAGAGCATACCAACTTGATTTTCCCTTTCATATTATGGAACACATGTTCTTCAAAAGCCTCATCAGTCGGTTCCAGCAGCCATTTTCCCGCCTTGGAGACAGCACCAGAAAGGATGATTGCCTCAGGATTAAACAAAGAGGCATAGTTGGCAAGACCAACTCCCAAAGCATGTCCCGTACGACGCATTACCTCTATCGCCAACTGGTCACCTTCATGGCAGAACTCTACAATCTGTTTCACTGTCAATTGCTGGGATTGGCGCATCAAGGAAGGAGTGTCATATTCTTCCAAGACCTCCTTAGCAGTTTGCAGGACTCCTTTTGATGCGGTATATGCTTCCAGGCATCCCTGTTTTCCACAACCACACTGACGTCCTCCGGCAATATATGTCGTGTGACCTATCTCTCCAGAGAACCCATTCGTTCCTTGATAAATCACCCCTTTGCTATAGATACAGCTACCCATTCCACTTCCGAGGTTGACTAGCACAAAATCTTTCAGACCATGGGCGGCTCCAAAAGCATGTTCCGCCATCGCTATGACATTCGCATTGTTATCGACAGCAACAGCCAGTCCCATACGGTCACGCAGCATCGCTGCCAGTGGCACGATACCCTTCCAAGGAAGGTTCGGGGAGTTCTCAATACATCCTGTATGAAAATTTCCACTCGGAGCGCTGACACCTATGGAGCGGACACTGTCAAAACCTCCGTTTGCCTCCATCAATAAGACAATCTTCTCTGACAATTTAGTGACAAAATCACTGATAACAGGATAATCCGAAGTGACTATCTCATCACGAGCCAGCACCTCACCTCGAATATTAACCAAGGCATAGACCGTTCTGTCAACACGGATATCCACCCCTATGACCTTGGTCTTGAAATTGTTGTCTATCATTTTAATGTGTTAGTATTAATCTTTAATTTGGCAAATATAAAAAGAAATCCTCATCCAACCAAATATTGTCCGCTTTTTTAGCAATTATTTAATGTACTGCTTCCAGAATAATGAAAAAAAAGCTAAAAAGGAGACTATCTCAGAATAATTTAGTATCTTTGCTGAATAAAATCCAGCGAAAATAGGCCGCACCTCGGAAAAACTCAAATAAAATTTGGTTTTTCACTCAGTTTGCACTATCTTTGCAACCATTATAATAGTAATTGAAAAACAATATGAACGTTTTAGAACTCAGTGAACAGGAGATTGGAAGACGCGAGAGTCTTCAGGAACTGCGCCAGATGGGTATCAATCCCTACCCTGCAGCAGAATATCCGACAAACGCTTTCTCTACCGATATCCTTGAAAACTTCCGTGACGATGACGAACAGCGCCAGGTATGTATCGCAGGACGTATGATGAGCCGTCGTGTCATGGGAAAGGCAAGCTTTGCGGAAATTCAGGACAGCAAAGGCAGAATACAGGTATATATCTCCCGCGATGACCTATGTCCCGGGGAAGATAAAGACATATATAATAAGGTGTTTAAGCGACTACTGGACATCGGTGATTTCATCGGCGTCAAAGGTTTTGTCTTCCGCACCCAGACAGGTGAGATTTCCGTCCATGCCCAAGAGTTGACTTTATTATCGAAATCATTGAAGCCTTTACCTATCGTAAAATACAAAGATGGTGTGGCTTATGATAAATTTGACGATCCCGAGTTGCGTTATCGCCAACGCTATGTCGACTTGGTGGTTAACGAAGGAGTCAAGGACACATTCCTACAGCGAGCCACGGTGATTCGCACATTACGCAGAGTATTGGATGAAGCGGGCTATACGGAGGTGGAGACTCCTACCTTACAGATGATTGCCGGTGGCGCTTCCGCACGTCCTTTTATCACCCACTTCAACGCACTTGATCAAGATATGTATATGCGTATTGCCACTGAGCTTTATTTAAAGCGTCTCATCGTGGGTGGCTTCGAGGGTGTCTACGAGATTGGCAAGAACTTCCGCAACGAGGGTATGGACCGCAATCATAACCCAGAGTTCACCTGTATGGAACTTTATGTACAGTATAAGGATTACAACTGGATGATGTCGTTCACAGAGAAACTCTTGGAGACCATCTGTATCGCTGTCAACGGCAAGCCCGAGCGAGAGATTGATGGTAACATCGTTTCATTCAAGGCTCCTTATCGTCGGTTACCAATCCTTGAGGCCATCGAGGAGAAGACAGGTTTCGACTGCAATGGTAAGAGTGAGGAGGAGATTCGGGCATTCTGTCTCTCTAAGGGCATGGATGTTGACGAGACGATGGGTAAGGGAAAGCTTATCGACGAGCTCTTTGGTGAGTTCTGTGAGGGAACCTTCATCCAACCCACCTTCATCACCGATTACCCTGTTGAGATGTCACCTCTTACCAAAATGCATCGTTCTAAGCCCGGACTCACCGAGCGCTTCGAACTGATGGTGAATGGCAAGGAACTCGCCAACGCTTACTCTGAGCTAAACGACCCCATTGATCAAGAGGAACGCTTCATTGAGCAGATGAAGCTTGCTGACAAGGGTGACGACGAAGCAATGATTATCGATCAGGATTTCCTTCGTGCTTTGCAGTACGGTATGCCGCCGACAAGTGGTATCGGTATCGGTATCGACCGTTTAGTTATGCTTATGACAGGAAAGACCTTCATTCAGGAAGTATTGTTCTTCCCTCAAATGAAACCTGAGAAGAAGATTCCTCAGAGCACTTCTGCCGAGTGGGCAGAGATAGGAGTCCCTGAAGAGTGGGTTCCCGTGCTCCGCAAAGCAGGTTTCAACCTCGTTCAGAACATCAAGGACGAGAAGGCTCAAGGGTTACAGCAGAAAATTGGAGACATCGTAAAGAAATATAAGCTTGACATGCAGAAGCCCTCTGTCGATGACATCGCAGCATGGATAGAGAAGGCACAAGCCTGATGTTTATGGTATAACGTTTATTGTTGTCATGTACAACTGCGGGAAAATAGCCATCATTGGCGGCGGTAGCTGGGCTACGGCAATTGCCAAAATTGTGGTGGGACATACTCACCACATTGGATGGTACATGCGTCGTGACGATCGTATTGATGATTTCAAGCGCCTAGGGCATAACCCCGCTTATCTGATGAGTGTCCGTTTCAATACTGACGAGATATTCTTCTCTAGTGACCTTAATAAGATAGTGCAGATGTATGATACACTGGTGTTTGTCACCCCATCTCCTTATCTGAAGAGTCATCTGAAGAAACTGAAGACCCGTATCCGCGACAAATTCATCATTACCGCCATCAAAGGTATCGTACCAGACGAGAATCTGGTATGCTCGGAATATTTCCACCAGGTTTATGATGTGCCTTATGAGAACCTCGCTTGCATTGGAGGACCTTCCCATGCGGAAGAAGTGGCATTGGAACGACTCAGCTACCTAACGGTAGGATGTGCCGACAGAGAAAAGGCTGAGGCTTTTGCAGACATTATGAGCAGTGACTATATCAAGACCAAGACATCAACCGATGTGATTGGTATTGAATATTCCTCCGTATTAAAGAATGTATACGCTATTGCTGCTGGTATCTGTAATGGTTTGAAATTCGGCGACAACTTCCAGGCTGTACTAATGGCGAATGCCGTACAGGAGATGGCACGGTTCTTGAAAGTGGTACACCCCATCGAACGTAATATCGTGGACAGCGTTTACCTAGGTGACCTTCTGGTGACAGGTTATTCCAATTTCTCCCGTAACCGTACTTTTGGAACGATGATTGGAAAAGGTTATTCCGTCAAATCGGCACAGATAGAGATGGAGATGATCGCAGAAGGCTATTTTGGAACAAAGTGCATGAAGGAGATTAACCGTCACTGTCATGTCAACATGCCCATACTTGATGCGGTCTATAATATTCTTTATGAGCGCATTTCCCCACAGATTGAGATTAAGCTATTAACAGATTCATTTAGATAATAATAAAACTATGAGTATTAAACTTGACATCACAAAGGCTGCTTGTTTCTTGGAAGCAGGCGCTGTAAAATCTTTCGAACCGAAAGTAAAAGCCGCTCAAGAGGCTTTGGAAAATGGCACATGCCCTGGTAACGATTTCTTAGGTTGGCTGCATCTGCCCACAGAGATTACTCCCGCATTCCTCGATGAGATTGAGGCTACCGCCAAGGTCCTTCGTGACAACTGCGAGGCAGTGGTTGTAGCAGGTATCGGTGGTTCTTATTTAGGTGCGCGTGCCGTTATCGAGGCATTGAGCAACTCATTCGGTTGGCTGATTCAAGATCAGAAGAACCCCACTATCCTATTTGCAGGTAACAACATCGGTGAGGACTATCTGTATGAACTGACAGAATACCTCAAAAACAAGAAGTTTGGCGTCATCAACATCTCTAAATCGGGTACGACAACAGAGACGGCATTGACCTTCCGTCTGCTGAAGAAGCAATGTGAGGCACAACGTGGTAAGGAAGAAGCGAAAAAAGTAATCGTAGCTGTTACAGATGCCAAGCGTGGTGCTGCCCGTACCTGCGCCGACAAGGAAGGTTATAAGAGTTTCATCATCCCCGACAACGTTGGTGGACGTTTCTCTGTTCTTACTCCAGTTGGACTCCTGCCTATTGCTTGCGCTGGTTTTGACATCAAACAGTTGGTTGCTGGTGCTCAGGACATGGAAAAGGCTTGCGGAAAAGATGTTGCCTTTGACGAGAACCCGGCAGCTCAGTATGCCGCAGTTCGTAACGCCCTCTATGGTAAAGGGAAAAAGATAGAGATTATGGTGAACTACCAGCCCAAGCTGCATTTCGTCAGTGAGTGGTGGAAACAGCTCTACGGAGAGTCTGAGGGTAAGGACAAGAAGGGTATATTCCCTGCTTCAGTGGATTTCACTACCGACCTTCACTCCATGGGTCAGTGGATTCAAGACGGTGAACGCACTATTTTTGAGACCGTAATATCCATTGAGGAACCTGAGAAGAAACTGTTGTTCCCAGAGGACGAAGAGAATCTGGATGGTTTGAACTTCCTGGCTGGTAAACGAGTTGACGAAGTTAATAAAATGGCAGAGCTCGGTACCCGTCTTGCCCATGTGGACGGTGGTGTTCCCAACATCCGGATCAGTGTTCCCAAACTGAATGAATATTATATTGGGCAATTGATCTACTTCTTCGAGATTGGATGCGGTATCAGCGGTAATGTATTGGGCGTTAACCCCTTCAACCAACCTGGTGTGGAGGCTTACAAGAAGAATATGTTTGCCTTACTTGATAAACCTGGTTATGAGGCTGACTCAAAGACCATCAAGGAGCGTCTTGCCAAAGAGAAGTAAAAATGTCTAGAGTCTCTAGCATATCTAGAAGACAATGGAACTGGCAATTAAGAAATACTTAGCAAAGCACGGCTTCAGACAATTTTGTCCGAAAGCCGTGCTTTTCGATATGGACGGGGTCATTTATGACTCAATGCCCAACCATGCCCGTTCATGGCATCAGGCGATGAGTTCCGTCGGTATACAAATGGAGGAGAGTGAAGCATATCTTTATGAGGGTATGCGAGGAGTTGAGACGATTAAACTGAAAGCACGCCAACAATGGAACCGCGAGATCAGTGATGAGGAAGCACAACGGATTTATGAGATCAAAGCTTCTCTTTTCAGTCAATGCCCCCCTGCCCACAAGATGGAAGGCACCGAGGACCTCATGCGACAAATCAAGGCTGACGGTTTAAAGATATGCGTCGTAACAGGAAGTGGACAACATACCTTATTAGACAAATTAGTGACAGATTATAATGGATTGATCCAACAGGATCTGATTGTCACCAGTTTCGATGTCACACATGGGAAACCCGCTCCAGAACCTTATCTGGCAGGTATGAGGAAGGTAGGCACTAATCCCTGGGAAACAATTGTCGTAGAGAACGCTCCTTTGGGGGTACAGGCTGCCGTTGCCGCAAAGTGTTTCACGGTTGCCGTCAACACCGGTCCTTTACCCGATGAGGCGCTAAAGAGCAAAGGAGCAGATATCATCATGCCCAACATGAGTACCTTCTCCCGACTATGGGAATCTTTATTTTCAGGAAATAAGTAAAATATTAAACACCTTCCTCTTCTTTTTCCTCTTCAATGGCATTTGTATCCATCTGAGAATCACGCTTGATAGATATCTCCCCCATTCGTGAGAGACGGACAATCAAAGGGATATACTCATCTGTTTGGGGATGACTGACACTAGCAGCAAACTCCAACCAGTCTCCTTCTGCTTTATCAAACACCAATCCTTCCAAAATACCCGTCTTCCGATAGTCATCATCAAGATATTTGTCGAAATCCTTTTTGGTAAATTTATGACTATAAAACTTGGAACCATCCTGACGAGAGACTACCAATGTGATACAGTTATCCACAAACTGCTGACCAATCTCATCCTTGACCATTGGTAAGGAATCACTGGGCTGACGATTGATGTCCAGATGATAGGAACGTCCTATCCAATTGACATCCCTGCTATCAGAATAAGGTTGTAAACGTACAGGCTCCTGTGGCTTGGGGATTTCCGCACGCTCTGTGATAATATTGTCACTCTTTTTCTTTCCACCACAAGCCATCATAGCCAAAGCGAGGCATACCATCAGGAAGAAATAGCATCTGTTCGTTTTCATCTTTTTTATTCTTTATAATGTTGCAAAGATACAAAAAAATCGGTTAAATAAGTACAAAAGGCGTTATTTTCTTTGGTTGGCAGTTCTTTTTACTCTCAAGCGACCGATTTCCCCGATCCATAACACAACAGAGGTAGCACTGATAATCAATAACCAGTCCTGCCAACGCAAAGGTGTTACATTGAACATCCTGCCACCCAACGTGACAATCAGGAGCTGTCCAAAAAATACCAGATGGGCTATCAGCAGGAAACCACGACAACCGCTTATCTTCAAAGCACTCTCCCTTGTTGCAAAGGCACGGGCATTAAACATATTCCAAAACTGGAGCATGACAAAGATTGTAAAGAACAAACTCTGCTCATAAGGCGACCACCCATTCCTCTCATAATGGTATAGAAGGCATATCAACACTATAAAGAAGGTACACCCTACCCCTATAATCTGTCTTGCCATATCACGATTGATGATGAAAGAGCGACGATCACGAGGTTTCTCCTTCATCACCGAGGTAGATGGTGGCAGGGAAGCCAATGCCATGGCAGCAAAAGTATCCATAATCAGATTTACCCACAACATCTGTGTCACTGTCAGCGGCACCTCTGTACCCATGAAAGCACCTACCAGGACGATCAGACATGCCACTACATTAACTGTCATCTGGAACAGAATAAAACGTTGGATATTCCGATAGAGGGAACGTCCCCACATGACCGCTCTGCCAATGCTACTGAAAGAATTGTCAATAATAGTAATGTCCGAAGCCTCTTTTGCCACCGAGGTTCCATCTCCCATGGAGAGTCCTACATGAGCCGCTTTTAAAGCTGGAGCGTCATTGGTACCATCACCGGTTACAGCAACCACTTGTCCTAATAACTGCAATGCCTCCACCAATCGTTTCTTATCCATCGGTCGGGCACGAGCTATTACCTTCAGATCCATCAACCGTTCCAGTAGCTCCGTATCTGACAAGGCGGCAAACTCCGGACCGGTTATCAACTGACGATCCGTATCATCATCCGACCACAGTCCCACCTGACGGGCAATCTCCCGGGCAGTGGCAGCGGTATCACCCGTCACTATTTTCACGGCGATACCCGCTTCCATACATTCACGGACTGCTTGCGGCACATCGGGACGGACAGGATCAGAGATAGCCACCACACCCAGGAATGTCATCTGATTTGCAACCAATTGCTGTCCTACGATAGGCATCTCTGTATCATCTAATCGCTGGTAAGCAAATCCTAATGTACGCATCCCTTGCTCCTGATAGGTAAGTAACCGTTTCTGTATATCCTCCTTTTTCTGATCAGACAACACGCACTTCTCATATACAATCTCAGGAGCACCCTTTACATAGAGGATTCTTTCCTGATCCGTCTTGATAACCACCGCCATCAACTTACGCTCTGTAGAGAAAGGGAGCTCCATCTCATAGACCACTTCCTCTTTCAATGCCCGATAGTCAATACCCTGATCATACAACCATAACAGCAAGGCGCCCTCTGTCGGATTACCCAAGACCTTTGGTGATGTCCCCTCATCTATCTGTAACGACGCTGTTGTATTCACCGCGATTCCCTGACAGACCCGATGTTGGCACTGCTCTCCTTCTGTCTCAAAACATGTCTCATAAACATGCATGACGTTCTGTGTCAGTGTTCCCGTTTTATCCGTACAGATAACGGTAGCTGCCCCCATAGTCTCACAGGCATGCATCTTCCGCACCAGATTATTCGTCTTCAACATACGACGCATGCTATAAGCAAGGCTCAATGTCACCGCCATGGGAAGTCCCTCAGGGACAGCAACGACAATCAATGTCACGGCTATCATCACTGTCTGCAAAACATAGGACACGAAATGAACCCATTCAAAGTCGTAATGATGAAAATACATCATAACACGACCAACAATCACCAAGAAAGCAATACCATAGCTTACCCTTGCGATAAGAATTCCCAAACGCTCTAACTGTTCATTTAACGGTGTCTTCACACTGTCATCAATTCGCGCCGCCTCATAGACCTTGCCATTCTCAGTGGCATCACCAACAGCCTGAACTCGGAAAATACCATGACCCTCCATTACTTTCGTTCCACGCAAAACCTGATTAGTGGGGAAAGTAGCCTCGGGGTCAAAATCCTGATCTGCCACACTTTTATAACATACTGGTTCTCCTGTCAACGTCGATTCATCAACATTCATCGACACAGCTTCCAGTAACAATCCATCAGCAGGTATCTCGTCACCTGTATTGATTAATACAATATCGCCAACAACAACATCACATTTAGGAATTTGCAGTCTTCGCCCCTCACGAATGACCACAACGGGTTCCTCATCATTTACCTGATTGAGAATCGCAAACTCACGGTCGGCTTTCACCTCAAAAAGAAAAGCCAGTCCCGTAGCAAGCAGGATTGCGATAAAGATTCCTACGGGCTCAAAGAAAACGGTAGTATCTTCCCGCAAGACAAAATACTCATAGAAAGAAATACTAACTGACAAGACACCTGCCACTAGCAAAATAATAATTAAAGGATCTTTGAACTTCTGGAGAAAACGAATCCACAAAGGTACTTTTTCCGGCTCAGAAAAAACATTCGTGCCATACCGCAGACGACTTTCCAACACCTCTTCCTTTGTCAATCCTTCATAATGATGTTGCTTCATGGTTGCAAAGTTACGAAAAGTCGAGAGTAGAACAAAAGATTTTAATCTTTTTTATGCCGAGACGGAGTAAGTTCGCCATCTCTGATGGCAAAGTTACGAAATAAATTAAGAACCGAACAAAAGAAAATCTAAATTGTTTAAAAAGTTACTCTGTTTTTGTATATTCTACAAGGAGTTTGATGATTATACAGAAAAAAAGGGGCACGCTTGCCCCCCATGAAAACACTATGTTAACCTAAATCACTATGATATCATCTATTAATCAGTTTTTGTGTATTTTGGTTGAGAGTGTCTTTTTGCTTATTAAGTCTTTTGTTATCTTTCTGACGCAAAAGAAGAGAAAAAGTTTAATGTTAGTCTAAAAAAAGGGGGAGAACGATAGCAATTTGATAAATTTTAACTAACTTTGTACCCAATAATATATAAAATGACAAGATATATTCTCATATTTGCCATCATCCTCTTTAGTCTTTGCGGTTGTCATCAACAGCAAAAGGAAGAGATTGTGTCTGTTCCTGCCGACACACTTCCATCCCTTGTCACCCATATCCGGCAATGTTCCCGTATCTATACTACTGAATACAAGATTCACAAGATAGTGACCCACGATGATGTGATTCGACTTAAAGGTACTTTCCTTGCCCAAGACTTCAATCTCAAGATGCCCTTGGGAGACCGGAAGATAGCTATTCCGATGGATGCGACATTAAAGGCATATATTGATATGAGTAACTTCTCTGAACGTAATGTTGAGAAGACCGATGGAAAGATTATTATCATCCTGCCCGACCCTCAGGTAATCATGACCAGCTCGAAGATTGACCAAAAGAACATCAAGGAATATATAGGATTGGTACGTTCCCATTTCACTGATGCGGAGATGACGAATTATGAGCGACAAGGTCGTGCTGCCATCATAGAGAGTATTCCACAATTGAACATCCTTCACACAGCTCAAGAGAATGCTGCGCGTGTTCTAGTACCACTCATCAAACAAATGGGCTATCAGGAAGAGGATATTATCATTCAGTTCCGTAAGGAATATGGGTTACGTGACCTTCAGTCACTTATTCATCTGGATATCGAACATGAGAAGAATCAATAATCCCTTACTGAGTCTGACCGCCATCGGCATAGTACTTATCCTACTGGTGCTTCTGGTTGGGTGGGTCTATCGTGACATCAAGACCACACGTCTGAGAATTGGTGCCGACCAGAAGATAGACATCACTCCACAACAGATACAAAGCATCAAAGAGATTGGAGAATGGGAGTTCCTTTCCATCAGTGACGAAGAGATGGTGGACACTATCCGTCACGGGATCTTTTCCGATGACCATTTGGTAAGAATCTATTATGGTACGATGCGTCTGGGGGTCAATCTCAAACAGGTTGAACCAGGATGGATTGTAACACGAGGTGACACCATCGAGATTACCCTGCCCCAAATCAGTCTCCTTGACCATGATTTCATAGACGAGGCACGTACCAAGAGTTTTTATGAGAGTGGCAGTTGGACGGCAAAAGACCGTGAAGCGATGCTTCGCAAAGCATACCAAATGATGCTACGGCGTGGAATGACTCGCCAAAACCTGCAAATTGCAGAGCAAAATGGCCAAGGACAGGTACGTCAAGTGATGCAGGGTATGGGATTTAAGCATGTGAAAATACTGTATAAAGAATAGGAAAAGATGGAGCAACTCAATCATTTTTTTGCAGACCTCAGTGGATTGTTATGGGGATGGCCCATGATTATCCTCTTACTAGGAACACATATATATCTGACGATAAGACTGCGTGTACCCCAACGCTATATATTCAAAGCAATACGCATTTCAGTAAAAAAAGACACGGAGGCGACTGGTGACGTATCGCAGTTTGCTTCCCTTGCAACCGCTCTTGCTGCCACGATTGGCACTGGTAACATCATCGGCGTGGCTACAGCCATCGCACTGGGAGGTCCTGGCGCTGTGCTGTGGTGCTGGCTGACAGGTGTATTCGGTATTGCCACGAAATATGCAGAAGGTCTGCTTGCCATCAAATACCGTAAGAAGAAAGAAGACGGACAGTTCATCGGCGGGCCGATGTACGCCTTGGAATACGGACTGAAATGGAAATGGCTCGCTATTTTGTTTGCCATCTTTACGGCAATTGCAGCCTTTGGCATCGGTAATACCGTACAAGCTAATGCCATAGCCACCGTAACTAAGGAGACATATGCCATATCGCCCTATTTCACGGGAACCATTATCGCCTTGTTAATAGCATCAGTGATATTAGGTGGTGTGAAGAGCATTGCACGGGTATGTTCTGCCTTAGTGCCTATGATGGCAGTTTTTTATGTCGTGGGTTGCATCTATATTATTTTTGTCAACATCGACTTTGTATGGCCTGCCATCAAAATGATTGTTAAATGTGCGTTCACCCCCCAGGCTGCGGGAAGTGGTTTCGTAGGAGCCGCTGTGATGACGGCAGCCCGCTATGGTATTGCGCGAGGTCTGTTTAGTAATGAATCGGGATTGGGTTCCGCACCTATCGTTGCCGCAGCAGCTCAAACGCGTAACCCTGTCCGGCAGGCACTTGTATCAAGCAGTGGTACTTTCTGGGACACTGTGGTCATCTGTGCCATGACGGGTATTGTGATTGTGAGCAGTGTGCTACACTATCCCGATATCTCATTCAGCAACGGTGCTACACTGACACACATGGCATTTTCCAAAATACCAATAGTAGGAGAACCTTTGTTAATATTCGGTCTGCTAACGTTTGCCTTCACTACCATTCTAGGGTGGAGCTATTATGGCGAGAAAGCTATGGAATATCTCAAAGGAAGCCGCTGGGTCATACCCTACCGCATCGCTTTCGTCATTGTGGTATTCATAGGAAGCGTTATACAACTTGATATCGTATGGAATCTTGCTGATTGTATGAATGCTCTTATGGCGATACCCAATTTGATATCCCTATTAGCACTAAATGGTATTATCGTCCACGAAACCCGCAAATACTTATGGCAGAATCAACTAGATCAAACTGAAGATTCCGAAGATTAAGAATGCCTCAATGGAAGAATGAATACAAAACGAGTACCACGACGGTGGTAGTTCTCATCCATATAAAGTGCTCCTCCCACCTTGATAGCGATACGGTGACAAATACTCAAGTCAAGCTCCACTTCATCAGCCATCTCCTCTGGCTTCTCAAACCATGTGAAGAGTTTATTACGACGATTCTCTGGAACCCCGTTTCCTGTATCTTCCACGAAGAAAGTCAACTGGTCAGTGTTCTCACTGGTATTACACCCTACCAACACCTCGCCGACCTCCGTGAAACGACAAGCATTTAATATCAGTTTGTTAAGCACCAGTTCCACCATATGGCGGTCGTTCTTCACAAAGAACTCATCATTCAACTCACGCTTGAAATTCAATTTCACCGCCTGACGGTGATAGATACTAAACATATTGGCTTCTAGACATCGGCGACAAAGTGCATTCGGACTGAATGACTCCAAATGTAACTGGTGTTTCTCATAAACATTCTCGGAGAACATAACCACTTCATCAAACAAGGTGTCCACCAGATTAGCATTATAGGTTAGCTGATCAGAGATATTGCGCTTCTCATTCTTCGAGAGGTACAAGTCCTCTTTCCCTACCACACCCGCCAAGTCCTTCACAGCTTTCAAGGGTACACATATCTCATGATGGATATTCTGGAGGAATGCCTTCTTCATTTTCTCTGACTTAGCATTCTCCCTCAGTCGGTCTTTCAATGTCTTGATATACCACAAACAGCATACCAATGCCATCAAAATAATTATAAATGCAACTAAGATCATCAACATGATTTTTATCCTCTACGTTCATTACTTTGCTGCAAATATATGGATTATTCTCCAACCATGCAAATTTTTCCTCCTTTTTCTGTAAAATAAATTAAACTATCTTATCAATTGTCAATACCCCGTTACTCACCCTGAAATGGATATCCCTGTCTGCAAAGGGCATGCCATACATACGCTGGTCATCTTCATGATAATGAGGACGGGGGTCTAAAGACAATATCTCCTCTATCACTCGCCACTGCTCTTCATCAAAGCAAGGACGGACCATGTCGGGTATCACCACTTCCAGTCGTTTCCATTGATGAGTATCCGTGAAACCACCCCGTGCTTCTGCATGGCTGTCGACATAAGGGAGGTAAGGTTTTATATCATAGATAGGAGTGCCATCCATGAGATCAGCGCCAGACACCTCAATATCAGGAATCTCAGGATGAATAGCAAGGATACGCACGGAGGAGAGTCCGAGATTATTAGGACGGAAAGGAGAACGGGTAGCCCAAACGCCTACCCGTTCATTTCCTCCTAATAATGGTGGACGCACCGTGGCATGTTTCTCTACTCCTATATGCTCTGAGAAACCCCATATCAACCACAGATAGTCATATTCCTCCAAGCCACGCAGTGCATCAGCCTGCGCATAATCATTCGTAAACAGGATTTTACCTCTCAGTTCACTCACTATTCCACTCTGTCGTGGTATTCCGAATTTCGACGTAAAAGGTGATCGGAAAAAAGCGATTGGATCTATCCTCATCTAACTTCACAGATATAAGCCTTCTGACCTTGTGGGATGAAAAATACATAAAAACCCGATGACACGCCGTACTCCATCCTTAATGTTTGCCTGACAGTTGTCGTAGAACGAGGGCGGATTGGAGAAAGTACCATATCCTTATAACCAAAAGACAATATCTCTTTTTTCTTTTGGGTCTGAACGTCAGCACGGATCAATATACCCTGCTGATTACCAGGTGTGTCCATCATCTCTATCATCAAGGGACTGTCTACGACAGGAGCCTGTATATTCGCACGGTCAATCTTGAAGGTGGCATCATCGTCCGTGGCACCATTTAATGCCATTACCAAATTCCTATTAAAGAAAACCTCCCCAGCACCAACCTTGAATTCTTTGACGAGCAGATATTGATTATTCGGAATACGTTGTATCTCCGTAATCGCAGCTATCTCTACTTTATGCTGCTGACCATCGGCATCTTCCACACACAAGAAGCTGGGCGCCTTATCTGTTCCATAATCCTGAAGAACGATAACACCCTGATAACGACCTGTCTCCGTAACCACCACATCCAAGAAGGGAGTCTGCTCTACCAAAGTCTGTGCCTGGTTGAGCTTTTCTTTTTTCTGACAGGCAATATCAGCGTTCTTGATAATCCGCTCTACCCCGTTGTCATCTAACAAATAAACAGACTTTCCCACTAGCTGCTTGAAAATCTGTCCCTTATAGATTTTCCCATCCCTTGTCTCAACAATATCATTGAGTCCCGAAAGATCGTCAGCGGTACGTTTGATACGCTCTATTGCCAGAACATCTTCTAACAAGTAGGTTCTCTCCTGGTTGTCCACTGAAAACACCAGATCCCTCCCCGGATGCTGTACCGTGATACGACCCTCGACGATGTCTCCGTCCATGAGGATCAGTTTATCGTAAACCTTCTGCTGTGCCATCACAGATGAGGACACTAAAAATAAAAGGAAACTTATGAATTTTCGCATCATCTTTTTCTCTTTACAATACAATTGCAGGATTCAAAGTTGTGGAACATGAGCTGGACACGCCACCACCTCGTGCCGTAATCGTACAGGAGGTCTTTTTGGTCACTGGGACATTGACTGTCACAGAGCCTGTCTTTCCTGCACCAACCTTAAGAGAACTTTTCTGTCCAGTACTGAGAGAGATACTGATTGACCGCTCCGAACTACCACGGTTAACGACCTTGATAGGAACTGCACAAACACCTTTCTTGTTGGCTTTCACTGATGCAGGAGCACTCACTGTGATTCCTGTTCCACCCTGAGATCCTTTCCCTTTGGAACTCTCCACCTTGTACTGACTACGCCATAGAATCAGTTTATCACAAGCAAGTTCATAGACTCTCTTACCATTCTCCTTCGACACATTCGTCGTCAGCGTACGCTCTGTACCAGAACCCTCCATCTCATACTCTTTCCGAGAGGCATCATTGACGATACGGGATAATGTCGCCACCTTATTCTCCCAAATGGAGGGTATCTCTGCTTCCACCTTCAGTTGTCCGCCAGACTCACTAACATGACAATCAATGGTAGCGCTATTGAATTTTACCACACCATACATGTGGTCAACCATCACAATAGCATGACCGTCACAGGGCTTTTCCGCCTCTTCAAACTGAGTTGGGAGGATTGTGGTATTTCCTGCCTTATAGCCATACTCCTTATTATCCATAAACCGTGAGAAAGACGGATCGTCAGGAGCCTCATACGGTCTGTTCACAAATCCTATATCCACCTTATTCAAATGATCAATAGTACGAACAACAGAGCCAGAGGGATTAATCTCTATAAAATCACCCTTTTTCTTTCCTTTGCCTTTTGCCACTTGGGCGACCCCATTCTGGAAGGGGACAGCAGCCGTATAAGAACAAGGAATCACCAACTTTCCAGAAGGGTCAATAAAACCATATTTCCCTTTCTTGTTTACCACCGCACAACGGTCATCTGAGAAATAAGGAAACTCACTGACGTACACTTCCTCTTTCAGCGACGCACGGGTACCATTTTCCTTGACAACATAGATGATACGGTATCTGTCCTTGTTTTTAGTCATGGCAAGGGCATATCCATTGGTTAAGTACGTGATAGAGTCCATGGAAGGTGACACCACCCATTTCTCCTCCTCGTCACAAATACCAGTGCTCATCGCTGTCTTAATCTTAAACAGATTCGAGGCAAACCGTGTGACAGATTGATAGATGGGACTTACTGCCCAATGGGCAGACTGTGCTTGCCCCACCATAGGCAGGGCAAGACACATCAGTAATATGATAAGACCTTTATTTATTCTCATTATTGAACAGCTTCTTCATCGTAAATCTTCTTCAAGAACTTAGCCTGTACAGCTTTGGTAAAGCCACCTGCAACACTGGTTCCACCCCACAAAATACCCACGAGTTGACCACTTTCGTTGAAGACAGGAGAACCACTGCTTCCACCAACAGACTGTTCTTGGAACTCGAAGTCATATTTGCTAGGTTCCTTGCTGCACTTCGTCTCCTTGATACTAGGCTCCAGTGATTTCGTCTTTCTGTCAAGTGCCCAGTTCAAACCTGCAGGATAACCGATGGTGAAAAGTTTGTCCTTGAGAGGAACCAGACGCTCCGTACAGAATTCGCTTGGACTGAACACCATCTCAACCTCCTGAGGAGTTTTCTTGTCATTCAACTGGAGAAGAGCGATATCTATATCCTTGTCCTTAGAGTCAGCAACCACGTCACAACGCTGGAATTCATCCAGATGTGTGTAGTTTCTGCCCGCATATCCTACAGTAATATAATCGATTGCACCGGATATTTCATAACGAGAGCGGTTCAGGCGATCTATGATTTTGTTCAGTTCCCCACTCCATCCAGCACCGAATTTCTGGATATGATTGTTAATAGCCTTGAACAAATCAGTCTGTGCAAAAGCCTGCATCGTTGGCATTGAGAAATCCCTACCTTTGTTGCTGGTCGTCAGCCTGTCATCACCGGTCTGCATATACATACAAGTACGGCGCATCAGTTCTATGCGATACTCAATACGCTCACGAATCCAGTTGTCCTCTTCCTTGGAACGATAGTCCCAGGGCACAGCAACATGACGGTTCGTACCCATATAACCCTTACGGTCAAGGAAGAATGCCGTTGCACAATAAGGCTGCTGTGCGGCGATGTCCTCAATCTTGCCATTCCATGTGTCAGGCATCGGGTTATCCTCAAACTCAGCGATATAGTGATACTGTGCACCTACATATACCACCGTATTGCGGTATTTCTCTGGAGAAACACTGGATGGGGTGGAGGAAGCGGCAACAGTTGTAGAGTCACTTAGAACGGCAACAGGCTCTGAGTCGCCACCCTTGGGCCAAAAAGCAAAGAGGATACCAATCAGTGCCAACACACCTACTGCCCCTGCGATACCGTAGATCATGGTCATGTTCGTCTTAGGCATCAATGCTGTAATCTGTTCCGTCACATCCTCTGTTCCACAGACGATGTTATCACCTTTCTTGATGCGGACGTCCTTGTTTGCACCAATCTTCACACCATTCACCATAGTACCATTGCGGCTGCCATTATCATGGATATATGTCTTGCCGTCCTTTCCAATTCTTACAGAAGCATGGAAGCGACTTACCGTTTGACTATTCAGGATAATTTCATTGCGGTAGTTAGAACCGATGTTATACACCGACTTATAGTTTGTCAATTTCTCTGCTACGGGAACCTTTGCCCATACTAATGGAGTATCAGCAATCGTGATACGGTCACCACGCTGTACATTGACCTCCTTGCCAGGTTCGATACGCTTGTTGCCAACCATGGTTCCGTTCTTACTATTCTTGTCTTCCAGGATAATCTGTCCATCGTCAAGAATGGTCATCTCAGCATGCAGGCTGCTAACATAATTACTGTCTAACACGATGTCGCAAGATTGCGAGCTACCAATTTTGATAATTTTCATATGCTTAAGTTTTTAGTTATGTTACATTACGACTGTTTTATTATTGTTCTTACCAGATGGCTTGCTGGTGGACGGTGCCTTGCTGTCCTGCTGTTTCTGAGCCTCTTTTGCCTTCTGAGCCTCCCTTGCCTTCTGCTGACGGGCACGCTCCTCCGCCTCACGTTTCCTTTTGCTGGCACGGGCAGCGCCATAGACATCAATCACCTCATCGTTCTTGCTGGCAGAGGCGTTCTCAGAACCCTCTGGTGAGGTTGCCTCTGGAACATTCTCCTCAGGAACAGTCTCCTCCTCCTTTTTCTCCTCAGTCAACTCTTGCTGTTGCTCTGCCTCTACAGTCTGAACAGGTTTTGCCACTTGCTCAACAGCTGGCTCTGCCGGTGTTTCCTTAGAACCACTCAGCAAACTCTTTAACAAGAATATCGCCAACAAAAGCACGACGAGTCCTCCCACAGCCATCACACCTATTTTATAATATTTCAACGGGTCAGGTACCTTTGACCAGTCCAACTGGTGCACATCTGCAAAGTTCACCACATCCTTACGGGTGATAGGGAATGGAACATTGGGGCGAAGACGGACACCATTGACGAAAGTGCCGTTCTTACTCATATCGACAATCTCCATACCCCCGAAAGTGGGAATCTTTATAATTGCATGACGGCGGCTCATCATCTCGTCATCAACGATGATGTTACAGCCCTCTCCGCGTCCTACTGTAATTGTTTTCATAGGCTATCCGTTATTTAATTGATTGGAGCTTTGTTATCAATGCCTTATAGTGACCCACACTTTTGTCAGAGTTCTCCGTGGCAATCTTATTTCCCAGTTTTTCTCTCACCTCGTCATAAGTTGTCTTGTTCTTAGTATCTTTGGCAGCAAGACTCTTCAACTGTTCTGCCACTGTCGTACGTAACTGTTTACGCTCAGTATTCTCCTGCATATCCTTGATTTTAGTCAGTTGTGCGATAACACCACTGCGTGATTTCTGGATGGCATCAGCGGCAGCCTGAGCCTGACTGGCAGCTTGCTTTGCCTGGTCGGCAGCTTCCTTAGCTTCTTTTGCTTTCTGCTCCGCTTCACTCTTTGCCTTCTCTGCCTGATTCTCTTTTTCCTTCGCTACCTGCATGGTAGCATCGGCAGCCTCCTGTTTTGAAGTTGCTACATGTCCCAATAGCACATTGATACTGTCCTCCAGGTTCCTGATACGATTCCCCCTTGCCTCGTTCTCCACAAGAAGTGCCTCCATCTCACTATCATTTTTATCGGAGGACTGCTGGAAGAGCAGCACGAAGTTCAGGATAATGCTCACGAGACAGATAACTGCCAGTCCGATAAGGGTTCGTAATGTTGTCTTACTCATTTTCTCTTTTAATAATGAATCTTTCTTTGTTTCTAATAATGCGATGGTCAAGTTATCATGCTTATTACCATTTTTGCGACCGATCTCATCCACATCCAATACAATGCCGTCGACGGCTCCCGACAGAGAGACGGTCTTAGCGACTTTCTTAACCAGCTCTGGTTCAGGAAGTGCTCCCCAGATGCCATCCGTACAGAGCATGAAACGGTCACCTTTTTCATAAGGTCGTTCTGTAACTTCCGCAAGGTTTGACAACTTACTCCCCAGTGCTTTGGTGATGATATTCGATTGTGATGATAGTCTTGCCTGCTCCTCTGTCAATGTACCGTTACGTACCAGTTCTCCCACCATCGAGTGATCGGCGGTACGGAATATTTTCCTACCCCGGCGGAACTGGTAGATACGACTGTCGCCCACATGTCCGAGAATTGCGGAATGGTCGTTAATCAGTACCACAGTAGCCGTAGAGCCCATACCCCTTACCGCTGGAGTCTCAGCCACCTTGGCATGGATAGACTGATGGGCATACTCTATCGCCTGGGCAACCATCTCTGTACGGGGCATGTCTTGGGGTGCGTTGACCACATACTCCACAATCTTCTGAACAGCGATTGTGGAGGCAAGTCGTCCTGCAGGACCACCTCCCATTCCATCGCAGACTACGGCAATCAATCCCTTGTCAGTATCCAGGAAACCGCAAGAGTCCTGATTCTCAGGGCGGCCTCCTTGTCGGGTGTCCCAATAGCCTGCGAACGGCATGGCTGTCTTAATTGCATTCATATATTATTTCTTAAGAATATTTGCTATGACAGACACATTACTGTCTTGTACTTTTTTCATGAACCTGTCGAACTTCGAGAAGTTACGGGGAGGCAGTGCCGCTTTCAATGCCGCCTTCATCGCATTCGCATTCTGGTAACGGTCAGAAGGATGGATGGCTGTCGCCTTACGTGTCACCTCGAAGACGGAATCAGAGATACCTGGTACCTGCGGGAGTACCATGCCATGATGTAGTTCTTTCGCCTCCGCAATGGTCGCTGCCGAGAACGGGTTCTGTTTGGTAATCAACTCATACAAGGTGATTCCTGCCTCATAAATATCTGTTGCCGAAGTGAGCTGGGGCTTGTTCTCCACATCCGAGAACTGTTCTGGAGCGGCATATTTGGGAGTTCCCATCATACCCGACGTAGAGCTGTTGACGGTCTCTGTCACGTCAGAAATCCCCAAGTCCATCAGTCGCACATTACGTCCCTGTTCCATCATGATATTCGAAGGTTTGATATCCATGTGGATAATCCCTTTCGAATGGATGTAGGCAAGGGCGTCGAGCACGGGCAGGAAGAGTTCGCAGATGCGATGCTCCGCATTCGGTAGCGAACGAACATGTGCGTTGATAAACTTATCAATGTTCTCCCCTTTCACAAAACGGCTGATGATAAAGATTGGTCCCTGATAGGGATCCAGTTCACAACAGCCCAGCATCTCCACCAGGTTAGGATGACTGAACATCAAATCTGCCTCCTGATGCGCTCTGCGGCGCACCTCCGGATTATTGGCATAGCGGTCGACAACCCTTTTGACGGCTATCGGCTCACGTGTCTGACAGTCCTGTCCGAGATACACCACCCCCATGGCTCCCGCCCCTAGTGGCGGACGTGTCTCATCATACTGATACCAACGGCCATAGGCGTTGAGGTAGATGATGTTTCCTTCTCTCGTTACCTTTCCTGGCATACACCTTGTTTTTATATATACTATTCACTAGCCGCAAGACTACGAGCCTGCTCCAAACGCGTCGTATACAACTCTACATACTCCTTGTCACCCCCCAGACGGGCGAACTTAATGCCCTCTTCAAACAACTTAGCTGCCTTTGCGACATCCTGCACATTAGCGTCACCAGTACGGATAGCACCAGCAAGATAGTCCGTGGCAAGCTCAAAGGTTGCCTTATAACTCTGTGGATTAGCTTGATAAGCTTTCTCCGCCAACTGATGAGCTTTCCTGGCATCACGCTTGACGATATTCGCTGTCAATGACCTGAACTCTTTGACTTCATCGGGACTGATCTCCGCGTCCTCGGGCTGTGTCAGAGCAGCCAACAAAGCAATGGCATCAGCAGCTTTCTCGTCGTCACTATGCTTAGCAGCTATCTCATTCAACAGGTTGACACCCTCTTGGATGGTAGCAGCATTCGACAGTTTGTCCTTTGCCGTTGTAAAACTTGCTGCCACGTCAAAGGCAGGTTCTTGTACGACGGCAACTTGTGGTTTTTCCTCGGCTTCCTCCTTAGAGCCACCACTCAGTGCCACACCAAGGATTACGCCCAGCAAAACCACAGCACCGGCAACGATACCTATCAGTTTTCCTTTACCTTTCTTCACATCAGCGATAGTGGCGACTACCTGTCCTGTACTAGTGGCAGAAGGTATTGCATCCTTCTTCGACAGATGCTCCATATCCACACGCATCTCCGCTGCCGACTGGTAGCGGTCAGCCTGTTTCTTGGCTGTAGCCTTGGCAACGATATTACGCACCGCCTTATAAGGAATCATTTTCAAGGGAATCTTCTCATTCAACTGTTTTTTGATGAGTTCCGCCATTGTTCCCTCGAAGGGCATGGAACCTGTGATAAACTGGAAGAGCATGATACCCACGGCATAGATATCCGTCGTCTTGTCCTGGTTATGCACATCACCCAGTACCAACTCCGGGGCGGCATAGGCTGCCTTGCCGATAAACTGTCCTGTACTGGTCAGCTGCTGGTCTTGTGTATTCAAGTTATCCAACCGTTTGGCAATACCAAAGTCGATAATCTTCACCTTTCTGTCTGTGGTAATCATGATATTACTTGGATCCAGGTCACGATGGATATAGCCTTTGTCATGAAGTGCCATCAGACCCGACAGGATATTCTTCACGATGAAGACGGCAAAGCCAAAACGATCGTTCTGGTATTTGCTATAAAGTTCCTGGGCGAAAGGCACCTCATTGCCGTTCTTATCTGTTGTTTTTCCATTCAGCAAGTCAAAGAGCATCACACCTTGTAACAACTCACTGACCACATGGTAGCGTTTGACGGGACGGGCACTGTCAGGGTTCTCCATCACTTCGATGAATCCGAACATCTCCACCAGGTTCTCGTTATGAATCTGGATGGATGCCTCACGCTTCGCACGTTCAATGGCATGGGCAGGCAGATCCTCGAACAAGAACTTAATAGCGACATCCTGACGGAGTCCATTAGACTCGTTCACCCTGACACCCTTCAACACCTGTCCCATACCACCTTCGCCCAGCGAAGGCAACTCCGGGTCTACCTCATAGTGTATGTGTTGTCGTTTTTCCTCTTCTCCTTGTATATATATTAAAGACATGGTATTATCTGTAGATTAGTCTTACATCATTTCCGTTCCACCTGGTTCGTCGAAACCGGCACCACTCAAGTCTACCGTTCCTGTATCCACGTTACGATGTTCTGCACTGTAAGGACGGAAATTATTCTGTGTGGCATCATCGCCGAACCCGCCACGCGCACCTTGGAAAGATGCGCCACTGGAAGCAGGAGCAGCATCCTTGTCCTCCACAAACTCCTCAGCGACGGAGAGACCATACTCCTCTGCGTCAATCAACAAGAGCAGCAACTTATAATTAGCACCCACAGTAATGATGTCATTCGTCTTACAGGAATGATTCTCATAATCCAGTTCCTCATCATTCAGGTACATACCCGTCTTCGAACCAGTATCACGGATACTAGCGATCAGTTTGTGAGTGCTCTTCATCTGCTTGATGCTCAAGGTAGCATGTTTGCTTGACACCGACATTTCCTTCAGGCAGATGTCATTATCGTCTGCTCTGCCGATAGTATTGGTACCCAGGTGCAGAGGCCAGTACTCACCAATACCTTTGCGGGAAATGGAATACAAGAATCCCACCACAGGAGTATTAGGTTTTGCCTGTGGGCTTGCTGCCTGCGGAGCACTGCCTGGCGTATAGTCGTTCATACCTGGGATATAAGTCTCGCTTCCTGTACGTTGACCACCATGGGAACGTGCATAAGGGTTATTACCACCCTTTACAAAAGTCTCATCTTGTTTCATATTATCAGTTATTGGTTATTTTATTAATCTATATTCTAATCACAAAGATAGCTATTATTTGTACATTCCCTTATCATTCTTTTATATTTTACATATTTTATAACATTGGTTTGCTTTTATTAACAACGATTTATAAATAAAGAGGAGCCATACATCACGCATGGCTCCTTTTTGATTTGAATTAGTAGCTATATTGTTTTCAATGTAAATCTTTCTCTTTCGTCTTGTGATTGCAAAAGTAAGCAAAAAGATTCATTCAGCAATACATTTTTTTCAAAAAACTTTCGTAAACGTTTGCACAATTCTTTGTTTCCCCACACAAGTTAAGAATCGGTTATTCAGAGATGGGGTCAAGGATGATGAGCATGACGATAGATTCTGCAGAACCCTTGGTAATCGTATACTGGGTATTGGCATTTACCTTGATGGCATTCATCTGGTAATAATTACCATCGGTATTGGTAGTACCCTCGACGGTAGTGGCTGTTCCATTGATCTTCACATCTCTGCCGGTCTTAGCCAGACTCAGGACGATAGTCATATTGTAATCCTTTGCCGGAGTGAAGACTATAGAACCTTTGGAATCCAATTTCTCACCCTTCTTATAATACACTGAATTATATGTAATCTTACCATCGCCGTAGTTATTAGCAGCAGTAAATATCGTACTCGATGACGCTCCATCGAACGAACAGGTAATCGTACCCTCTGGGACAGGTGTGTCACCACCACCGGGTTCGTCACCACCGCCTTCACCGCCTCCGGCATTCTCTTCACCGAAGATACCTACGAGAGACGTCTTATAGCCAGTAACCTTTGACTTCAGTCCAGTATCTATAGCATCTTTTGCATCGTCTGTGTCATTATTGAAAGTCCACTGCAAGTCACCATGATTCATACGACCTGCGCCATAGAAACCTGTAACGACGGAAGGGACATCATCAGCGGCATTGGGGATGTATTCATACATCTTCGTGGCATCCGTATCGAAATTATTATAAGTATAGGAACCAACAACAGACTTGTAAGTGTCCGGGACCTTCTCCTCACGGGTCTCAGCGACATATGCATCAAACTCCGTCGCACTCTTCGTATGAGGGATGAATGTCGTAGCAGACTTACCTGTCAAGACGTTTCCATAAGCCTTGATCATACCACCATCGTGATCATCAGCAAATCCACCTCTGCCATCCGTACCCTGTTCCGAGATGAGCATAGGATTCTTACTGTTGCGGAAATAGTTGCTCTCCACAAAGATATTAGCACCTTTAACAGCACCTACGCCGATCTTTGAGACACCATCGTAATAGTTGTTCCATACGTGAACCGTCATAGTACGGACACGTGGATGACGAGAGTCGGAATGGTCGAACCAGTTGTGATGATAGCTCAGCCAGTTCTCTCCACTCTCACTCTTCATACCACAAAGAGAGGTCTTTCCACTATCCCAGAAGTGGTTATAGGAGAAGGTGCAATAGCGTGAGTTGTCCTTTACGTCAAGGGAGCCGTCTCCCTTTGCCTGGTCAGCGTCGCCGCCTGCATTTCCATAGAAGAAGTCATTATGATGTATCCAAGCATGCTGAGTACCTTTCAGTTGGACACCATCAAGATTGAAGTTGATGAAAGCGATATTACGCATCTCCACACTCGTTCCATTATAGAATGTCATTCCGAAACCATTGAAGGTTGCGTCGTCGCCAATACCCTCCAACGTCACATTCATCTCTGATGTCTCGGAATTACCTTTCAACTGAAGACCATTTTCATCACTCAAGAGTTGTGCTGCGTCGACATCTGACGTTCTGATCTCACCAATAATCCTAACGGATAACGGAGTCGTGTCCAGATTCTTCTTTTGTTTTGCCTCCAATATCTTACCCAAGCCTGTGAATGTCTGAGGTTTGTTATCAACATTCAATTCAAGAGTAACAGTATTGAAGTTGTTCTTCGTGATATACAACACCTTGGCACCTGTCTTCAGCGTACCATCATCGTTATAGGCACCTACGCCTGTCGTTCCCTTATGGGCAAAACCAGCACGATCATAGTTCTTCACGATGATCTGAGTAGCCTCACTGCCTTTGTCTGTCAGCTCTTTCTTGTCGGCATCCACAGGAACCACTTTAATAGCATAGTCAGCCATCATCAGACCAACAACATCAGCACGCCCATAGGTACCATAGTTACGAACGAGCTGGTCATCTATCTTGGTATAGTCAGCATACTGTCCACCTTTTACATACACATTATATGTTTTGGCTCCCTCGAAGAGATCAAATTTCACATAGGCAGACTCCAGCCATCCTTTTGCCTCTGTAATCTGTACACCACCTGTGGTATTGTTGATAGCGGCATCGGAGGTATTGTCGGCTTTGCGGAAATTAATCTCTGAGACATTTGCTTTGAAAGTATAAGTCTCCTGGTCTTTCAGATTGACCGTCACATCCTGTCCATCAAAAGAAATATCACTCAAGGACTCTGTGTTATAATATTTCTTACTCTGATCCGACAAAGTCAGTATCGCCTGGTTCTTTGTCAGGTTAGACGTGGTGGAATAATCATCAACTGCGGGGGTATCCTCACCACCTTGCTCACCACCTCCTTCACCAGTCACCTCAATGCTGAATACGTTGACAGAACCACCAGTGCATTTAAAACTAACCACGCCATCAGCAGTTACTGTTCCTGTTCCTGTCTGGGTGGTATTTTTATCTGCGGCAGTAAAGCCGGAGGTGCCCGACAGATTCGTGTTGCTGTCGAAAGTCACGGCAGTAGAACCTGTAGAGGCAAAGACGATCTTCACCACCTGTCCCTTCTTCAATATAGGAGTAGACAATGGAATATTCTTACCAGCCAACTGCAGGCGGTTATTCACGTCGATACGGATCTTAGTCGCTGCGGCATCAACAGTCAGTCCTTTGGTCATAGACAGTTCCGTACCACCAGCCTTGATAGCGCCATTGATAGCGGTCTTACTCTCATAGCGGTTGCTTGTCTCAGTATACCCCCACTCCGAGGTGGCGGCTTTCAACAGAGCGACATCCGCGTCTGGTGTCTTCGTAAAGTCCCAAGTCTGGGCCTTCACACTCATGTTCAGTCCAAGCATCAGGACGAGCAGGGTCAATATCGTTATATGTCTTTTCATCGTCTGTTCCTCCTATACCTTATTTAATAATAACTTTCTTTCCATTCACGATGTAAAGTCCTTTCTTCAGTCCCTCAACACCCTGACCTACACACTGACCCTGCAGGTTGTAAACACTCATATTCTTCATGGGCTCCACCTGGCGTAATGTCTCGATAGCCGTTACTGAAGAGAAATCAATAACGATAGTCTCCAGGTCTTTCTCCAAGTCTGCCTTAGAACCATCCTTGAAATGAAGGATCACGTTATCACCCTCGAAAGTAATCTTCGTAAGTTCCTTCACGTCGATCTTCTCAGGCTCTGTCCCGTCCGCCATCGCAACCATTGACAGCAGGAACAATCCGCAAAAAAGTAAAAATTTCTTCATTGCTATTCGTTTTTAGTAGTTCTATCTGCTTGCAAAAGTACCAAAAATTATTCATTATCAACACGCTTTTCACATAATATCCATCGTAAACGTTTACTTTTTAACAAAACATGATGGAATTACAAAGCAATTTAGTAACTTCGCACCATCATATACCTGCAAGTGATGAGAAAAAACGTGATATGGACGGTGATAATAGGATGGCTGGCGTGTCTGACGACAACGGCCCAGCCCTTGTGTAATGTCGTCCAATATGACGAGGACGACGGCGTTCCCTCCTCCCATCTCACCCAACTATTGCAGGACGAGCAGGGCTTCATGTGGTTTGCCACCTGGAACGGACTCTGCCGCTATGACGGTTATGAGTTCCAGACCTTCAAGCCACAAGTGGGTGACGGGTGCCACATGACCACAGACCGTATACGTAACATCAACCTACTGCCTGGCGGACTCATCCTGTGCCAGGTAGATACAGAATATTATATCTTCGACCTTGACAACTACCGCTTCCGCGACCTGACCGACCAAGAGAGGCAGCATACGAAGGAATATACCTGGGATTACAGACAGAGCCGCTCACTGCTCAACGGAAAGCACTACACATGGACTGACAGTCATCAGACACAATGGACCGTGCAGGGCGATGGTGTGCTGACCTTCCTGCACGACGGCAAAGAGACTGTTTATCCCTTGCCAGTATCCTTTAAGACGCTGACCTTTGTGGCACCAGACAACCAAGGAAACCTATGGGCGATAGACTATGGCAGCATCTATAGGTTCAGTACTAGAATACAGCCTGTCCAACGGCTTGCCATAGAGCCTCGCGCAGAGGTGAAATGTCTGTTTGCCGACAGCAAGGGACATTTCTTCATCGCCACCAAGGACGACAAGGCGGTACGTGTCTACAACAGTATGGACCATCACCTTCTGGGCTATCTAGGACCTGACGGCAGAGTGCATCAGAGCTATACCCCGTTCGGTGCCGCCGTCTATTGCATGTATGAAGACAAGGACGGCACCCTATGGCTGGGCACGAAGCCCGACGGACTCTTCCGTCTGCAACCCATCGGTGCCGAGGCATACCAGATAGCCCATTTCACCGATCTGCCCCATCAGGACATCTACCATATCCAGGAAGACCGCTGGGGTCGTCTGTGGGTGGCATCACTGGGTGGAGGCATCTTCTATACCTCCCAGCAGAAGACGGATAAACCCCTGTTCCTCATCCCCAAGCACTATCCGAAAGACAGCAACGCCCGGTGCCGATACCTCTTCTTTACCCAAAACGACATCATGATGGTGGCGACAGGCAATGGACTGGTAGTGGCAAAGATGGAGCGTGATGCCGACAAGATGCACTTCCTGTGTCATCAGCGTGAGCCGGACCGTAAGAACAGTCTGAGCTGCAGTGCCGTCATGGATGTGACAAAAGACCGACAAGACAGGTACTTCGTTGGTACGGAGAGTGGCGGTGTCAACCTGATTGAAGGTACGGACCTGTTGGCAGAGAAGCTCTCCTTCCGTCCCCTATCCTCCCATCTCTCCCCTCTCACCTCTGATGTCATACAGTCTCTCGCAACGATTAAAGAAGGAGGGTTGATCGCCGTAGGCAGCCACCATGTCACGTTGTTAGACTCCACCTTGCAGGGACGTGTGCTGGATGCCCATTTCTTCAACAGCGACTACCGTTTCAGTGAGGCGCATCCCCTGACACTCAGCAACAACCACTGGCTCTTCGGACTGATGGACGGTGCCTTCATCACGACCCTCCAACAGATGACCGTCCATACGATGAAGCCCCGGGTGGTGCTGACACAGATAGAGGTAAGAGGTAAGAAGGCTGAGGTAAGGAGTACCTGGGGAGCAGAGTCACTCGACACACTGATACTCCAACCACAAGAGCGCAACCTGACAGTACGCTTTGCCGCCCTCGACTATAGTGCCTCCGAACGCATCAACTACGCCTTCCGCCTGTCGACAGACGACCAGTGGAACTATATCGGACATGACCGCACGGCAACGCTGCTCGATATGGAGCCAGGCACCTATCTGTTGGAGATCCGCTCTACGAATGCCGACGGTGAATGGCAAGACAACATACGGAGCATCACCGTCATCGTCAAACCTACGTTCTGGGAGGCATGGTATGGTCAACTGCTCATCCTGCTGCTCGTCATTGGTGTGGTGGCTGCGGTAGTTTACACCTTGTTATATATAAGGCGTATCAAACGCCAACAACACGAAACCCTAGAGAAGTATCTGGCATTGCTGGAAGAAGACCATAGCCAAGAGTCCACAGCCAATAGCCAATCGCCAACAGCCAACGATCCCATGCTGGAACGTGTGATGACCTTTATTGAGGAGAATATATCGAACGGTGATATCGGCGTGGGCGACATGGCATCGGCTGCCGCCACCAGTCGTAGCGGTCTCCAGCGTAAGTTAAAACAGGCGATGGGTATCACGCCACAGGATCTGTTGCGTGAGGCCCGCATCAAACGGGCATGCCAGTTGCTTCGTAATAGTAACAAGACAGTGGCAGAGGTGGCATACGCCTGCGGATTCACAGACCCCAAGTATTTCAGCCGTTGTTTTAAGCAAAGTACAGGACAGTCGCCTACGGAGTGGAAAAATGCGTCAGAATAAGCATCTGACGCATTTTTCATACCTCTTTGACGCAAAGTTACCCCACCTTGTCATCCTTTATAGTGTACCTTTGCACCCAGATTCCAATATTTACTTAAAAACAAAAACATCTATGAAACAAAAACTGATTCGATTGATGCTTCTGGTTGCGGCATTCCTCATGCTGGGCAACCTGCAGGCAGCCAAGAAGGTACACACCATTGGTGACTCCACCATGGCCAACTACGACGAGAATACCGAGACGAAGCGTGGCTGGGGTATGTACTTCGGCAACTTCCTCACCAACGGGTGGGAGTCCGTCAACTATGCGAAGGGCGGGCGAGACTCGCGCAGCGGCTACAACGAACTGTGGCAGAACGCCAAGAACAACGTACAGGCAGGTGACTACATGATCATCCAGTTTGCCCACAACGACCAGATGTACAATGGCGTGGACAACCTGGAACTACAGGCGTACTATACCGACAAGGGCGATGCCACCAATGCCGCCGCCGTGAAGAGCGACGGTCGTGGTACGACACCAACGACGACCTATAAGGCGTGTCTGAAACAACTGGTCGATGCCGTGAAGGAGAAAGGAGCCACTCCTATCCTCGTAGCCCCTGTATGCCGTTGCTATTTCAACGGTGAGACCATCCGCCGCAACGGTCGCCACGACTTAGGTGACAAATACGATGCCATTGTCAACGGTGAGCTGAAGACGAACCTGAGTGTTCCAGCCGATGACCACACAATGGACTACCGCTACCAGATGGAACAACTGGCTGCTGCCGAGGGTGTCACCTTCATCGACATGACGACAGCCACCAAGGACCTCTACGAGAGCTATGGCTCTGCCAAGTGTCATGACGCACTCTTCTGTGCCGGGGATAACACACACTATAACCTGACGGGTGCCCTGATGGCTGCCCGTCTGTGTGCTCAGTTGCTAAAGGAGAAAGGTATCCTGACGGATGCCATCGAGATACCCACCGACCTGTCGGTGACCCCCTCTGTCGCCGATATGGGCGATGTCTATGTCGGACAGTCCGGTACGAAGGAGTTGACACTCACGGGACTGGGACTGGAGCCCAGCACTGGAACAATCACCCTTACTGCCTCTGAGGGCATCCAACTGTCTGTCGACAAGCAGAACTGGCAGAGCTCGTTCTCCGTCAACTACGAGAGCGGAACGGTCATCAAGACCTTCTATGCCAAGGTGGCTGCCACGGCAGTCGGACAGTTCAGCGGTACGGTGACTGCTACGCTGGACAGTAAGTCTGCCGTTGCCACCATTACCATGAATGCCATCGAACTGGGCGGTGGTGATCCCTTCACTGTGAAGTGGTCACTGACCAGCAATGACAATGCTGTGGTAGACGGCAGTGCCACCGCCGCTGCCGCCAAAATTGAGGGACTGGTGAAATATGGCAATAACGGACAGAAGGGTATCATGGTCAGCACAGGAGAAGGCGGTACCTGGTCCAAACTCATCGACGAGTCGCCTAACCAGTATGTGCAGTTCACAGTCACTGCTCCTGACGGCAAGAAACTCGACATCAACCACATCGCCATGAAGGTGGGTGGTCATGGCGGTAATGGTATGATGTGCCATGTCTACTACTCCACAGACGGTTTTGTCAACCGTACTGGTTTCTATTCGCCTGCCTCCATGGCAAGCGGTGTGATGAACGAGGTGGACATCACACCGGTCATCAAACTGGAGGAGGGCGATCAACTGCAGATCCGTGTCTATCCCTGGTACACCAGTGATGCTACGGGCAAGTGGCTCTGTATCTCTGACGTTCAGGTGGACGGTCAGTCGAAGGATGCCGCTGGTGTGAATATCCCCGGCACGATTACCTATACGCTCGACAAGGGCGGACTGAATGAGAACAATGATGATGCCGTGATGAATCCCAATGAGCTCAATGCCGGCTTCGCTGGTAAGAAATGGGCGTACGACGGTACGAACGAGAAAGTAGTCATCGAAGGTACTACCTTCCAAGGGGCTACTGGCAATACCAAGATGATGCAGTTGAGATACAATGCCGCCACCACAGAGACCCTGTCGACGGTTGCCGACGATGACTGTACCATCAGTCTGACGCTGACTCCTGAGGACGGTTTCTCCTTCGTACCCTCAAAAGTCAGTTTCCTGGCGGGTAAGTTCAACTCTGGTAATCCCCACCTCACCTTCTCCGTAGAGGCAGGTGAGACCAAGCAGACCCTGAAGGACAATGTTGAACTGAACCGCAGTAAGACGAATCCGCTTGTCGACCCCTCATCGTTTAGCGAGGAACTGAGCGGCATTACCGCTACTGCCGACAAACCGCTGAAGTTGAAGTTCTCGTTCCTGAACGTACAAGGAACCCGTTCTGCCGGTATTGGCAACCTTGTCATCGAGGGCACCCTGGTAGGTGCTGCCGCACAGGTGACCAAGTATACCCTGAACACACAGGTATTACCCACTGCCGAGGCAGGTTCCATCTTTCGTGACCCTGACTTGGAACAGTATAAGGAAGGTACGCAGGTGACGCTGAAAGCCACCAAGAACTTCGGTTATCAGTTTAAGGAATGGCAGGATGCTACAGGTGCTATCGTCAGCAAAGATGCCGAGACGACGATCACGATGGATGCCGACAAGACCATGAAGGCAGTCTTCGAGGCAGTCCCCGTCTATACGGTGAAGACCAAGGTGACCAATGATGCCGAGCGTGACATGGGCAGTATCACCCTGACTCCCAACGAACACAATGGCAAGTATGAGGCAGGTACCAAGATTACGGCTACTGCCAATGAGAGTAAGATATTGAAGTTCCTGAGCTGGACGGACGAGAACGAGAATGCCGGTGCTTCCAAGGAGCGCGAACTGACGGTCAACAGCGACATGACGCTGGTGGCTAACTACGAAGTGCAGGACTTTATCGCTGTCTTCGATGCCAGCAAGACATCAGCCTATGCCACTCAGACCTATCCCTTTGCTGCCGATGAGGTCTGGGATGCCAACCGCAATGCCAAGGTATCTGTCGTCAAGCAGAGCGATGGCTCACAGGTGGTAGGAACAAACGCTAACCCCGTTGTCCGCAACCGTGCCAACAGCGGTGTGCTCACCACCCTGAGCGGTGTCTTTACCAATGGTTACAATCCTGCTGACGTGGCTTGGCAGTATCAGTTCTCTACCGTTGGCTTCACAGCTATTACCTTTACCGCTGACATGGCAGCCAAGAATGCTGCCACGAAAAACTGGAAAGCCTCCTACTCTACCGACGGTACTACGTTTACCGCTCTGGGTGAGCCCTGGACCGTTACCGCTAATACGCTGACGCCGCTGAACTTCGTACTGCCTGCCGATGCTATTGGCAAGGAGACTGTATATGTTCGCATCATGGGAACAGGCGATGAACTGTTGTCTGATAAGTACGAGTACAATGCAGGAACCTCTGCAGAAGGACTCGCCTATGCTACCAATTCCGAGAGTCAAGTGGGTAATGTCTATATCTTGGGTGAGGCTGAGGTGGAAACTGACGATAAAGCTCCCGTGGTAACAGGTACCGTTCCAGCAACGGGTGCTACCGGTGTGAGCGCCACAGGTAAGATTACTATTTCCTATGATGAGCGCATCGAGGCTGTAGAGGGTGCTGACGCAGCAACACTGAATGGAGTAACCCTGACTCCCGTCTGGAGTAGTCGGTCAGTCAGCTTTGACTATAGTGCCTTGGAATACAATACGCAGTATACCTTCCTGATGCCTGCCAACTTCGTACAAGACAAGTCTGGCAACAAAGCTACCGAGCCTGTCCAGATTTCCTTTATCGTGATGGATCGTCCTACCGTAGGAAAAGCGACTTACGACAAAGTCGTTGCGACCACCGACGAACTGGTAGAGGCCATCAATGCCGCTAACAGCCGTAGTGACAAGACCACCCGCTATCGTATCTTCCTGAAGAAGGGTACCTACCAGTTGCCACAGAGCACGACGGAGACCTTCAAAGCTGAAGACCCCGCTCAGACGACATTCTACAGTCCGATTACCTATATCAAGGCCTCCAATATCTCGTTTATCGGTGAAGACCGTGACGCTACCATTATCACCAATACGATTGGTGAAGAGACCTATACGAACAGTCTCGGACAGACCGTCAGTATCTATGAGCGCATCGGATATAGCGATGTGCTGCAGATTCAAAGCGGTGTCAGCGGCACCTACTTCCAGGATGTGACCATCAAGAGTGGCATCGATGACAACAGAGGACGTAACATCTCACTCAACGACCGTGGCACCAAGACCATCTGTAAGAATACCAACCTCTGGGCATACCAGGATACCTATATTTCTAACAATAGTCAAGGGCTCTATTACTTCGAGGACGGTGTCATCCGCGGACGTACCGACTTCATCTGCGGCTCTGGTGACGCCTATTTCAACAAGGTGAATGTCATCATGGCAGAGAAGGGCGGTTATGTGGTGGCTCCCCGTGACAACCAGAAATACGGCTACGTCTTCAAGGACTGCTCCATTACAGGTGAGACTGACGTGGACGGTACCTACTACTTAGGACGTGCATGGACAGCCGCAGCCGAAACCTATTTCATCAATACCACCATGGAGGTGAAACCTGCTGTGGCAGGATGGCATGACTGGAACAACGGTCCTACACGCTTTGCTGAGTACAACTCGACAAATGCCAACGGTGTGGCTATCGACCTGAGCGGACGTGCCACGATGATCAACGGTACTCCCAACAATCCCATACTGACTCCTGAGGATGCTACAGAAATCGGTAACATGTCCAATGCTCTCGGAGAATGGCAACCTACACTCGCTACTGAACAGGCACCCGTTCCTGCTCATGTGAAGGCTGAGGGTAACACGCTAACATGGGACAACAGTGACTATGCGATGCTATGGGCGGTCTGCAAGGATGGCGACATCATAGACTTCACCACTGAGCCTACCTATACGGTGACCACTGACGGTCAGTATAGTGTACGTGCTGCCAACGAGATGGGCGGACTGAGTGCTGCATCGGATGCCATCAGTGTCAGCGCAACAGGTATCGATACTGCAATAAGTACTGCCACTTCCCAGGTTGTGGCTATCTATTCCATCGACGGCAAGCGCCTGCAACAACTACAACACGGTCTTAATATCGTCAAAATGAGCGACGGTACTACCCGCAAGATCATGATGAAGTAAACACCACAATACAAAAAAAATGGCAGAGAACTTTTGGCTCTCTGCCATTTTTTTGTACCTTTGCACCAATTTGTATCATAAACAAACCAATAAGTATGAAAAAACTTAGTTTATTATTACTGTCCTTGTGTCTTACAGTAACCTGCTGGGCACAGCCCCGTGAGACCGATGTCTTTCAGACGAAGTCAGGAAAGACCGTGAAGATTACGTGTATCAAACACGCCAGTATCATGATGGAGTATGACGGGAAGACGATTTACTTCGACCCTGTCATCAATATGGAGCCGCATACTGACTTCACCACATGGCCTAAAGCTGACTACATCTTCGTGACCCATGAGCATCACGACCATTTTGACTCAATGGCGCTGACGGAATTACGCAGGAGCTATACCGTTATCTATACCAACCATAATGTCTACACCCAATGGGGAAGTGGTTATGTGCTTGCCAATGGTGATCAAGCAGAGGTCTGCGACAACGTGACCGTAGAGGCTGTACCAGCCTACAACACGACTCCCGGACATGAGAAGTTCCATCCCAAAGGGCGTGATAATGGTTACGTCCTGAATGTGGAGGACCTGCGTATCTATGTGGCTGGTGACACTGAGGACATCCCAGAGATGGCAGACATGAAAGACATCGACATCGCCTTCCTGCCTTGCAACCAGCCCTATACCATGACTCCAGAGCAATTGGCGAAAGCAGCAAAGACCATCAAACCGAAGGTGCTGTTCCCATATCATTACAGCGACACCCCTATCCGTAAGGTGACGATGTTATTGGGAGGCAGTGGCATCGACGTGAGAATCCGGAGATATAAATAACCCGAAATATCGAAATTCCGATTAAACCAAATAAAAATTAAACAAGATGAGAAAGGCTACGGGTAGGCGCACAAAGTGCGGGAATAAACAATTTTTCAAGGAGGCGTTGCTTGCCGTTGCGCTTGCCGCCTTCAGCAGTACTGCTGCCATGGGACAATCTGACGGGCAGAAGAAAGAGGTGATTGACTGGTTGAAAGACGCATCCGACCGTGTCGCTTTGCACGGCTATGCACAAGGCGGTTTCAACTACACCCATCAAAATGCTGACGACAAAGGTACTTTTGAGCTCAAGCGCATCCTCTTTTGGGTAGATGCCCGTATCACAGACAGATGGTCGTTCCTGTTTATGCACGACTTCTCGAGCGTCGTACAAGAGTATTACACCGACTATCGCTTTACCAACAACAAGGCTCTGACCGTTCGCCTTGGACAGTTTAAGAACGGTGTCTCGCTCGAGAATCCCCTATCCCCTACCGCCATGGAGGCTATCGATGTCTATTCTGAAGGTGTGACTTACCTGACAGGTTGCGGCAGTGACCCGCTAATGGGTGTGCAGTATGGTCGTGACCTCGGACTCGCCATATTTGGTGAGACTAACGATGGTAAGTTCCGCTATGAGGCTCAGGTGATGAACGGACAGGGTATCAACAAGAAAGACGGTAACAAGGAGAAGGACTTCATCGGACGACTGGAGTACCGTCCCGTGAAAGGACTCAACCTCGTTGCCACAGGACAAATAGGAAGAGGGCATGCCATCGCTAACTCACCTTATAACCCCGATATTCATGATGGCGACAACTATAAGCGTAACCGTTGGACAGTAGGTTTCGATTATAAATCAAAAGACTTCAACGTACATGGGGAGTATCTGGAAGGTAAGGACGGGAATGCCACCAGCCGTGGTGCCTACGTCACTGGTGCCGTCCCCTTGTATAAGGGCTTGGAGTTCGTCGGCTCTTACGATTTCTTTAATTTCAACACCAATCTCGGCATGGACCAGCATAAGGCGATTGCAGGTCTGCAATACTGGTTCTTCAAGAAATGCCGTTTCCAGGTACAGTATGTCTATAAGAGTGCCTATGTCGCCAATGGTGTCTTCACTCATGGTGCCAGTCACCAGGTGATGGCTCAGATGCAGGTTAGACTAGATTATTCAAGAAAGAAATAACAAGATAAAACTATGATTATCAAGATCCTTTTGACCATCATCTTCCTGATAGTGATGATTGGCGTGGGTGTATATACCCGCAAACAGGCAAGTAGTGTGGACGGTTTTGTATTAGGCGGTCGTGCTGTGGGACCATGGCTCACCGCTTTCGCCTTCGGGACGAGCTATTTCTCTGCTGTGGTCTTCGTGGGCTATGCCGGACAGTTTGGATGGAAATACGGTATGTCGTCGACATGGATCGGTATCGGCAATGCCTTGATTGGCTCGCTCCTCGCATGGATCCTGCTAGGTCGTCGTACCAAACTGATGACACAACATATTGAGTCGCGTACCATGCCCGACTTCTTCGGCACCCGTTTTGCAGACCAGGGACTGCGTATCGTCGCCTCTGTCATTGCCTTCGTATTCCTCATCCCCTATACCGCCGGTGTGTATAAAGGCATCTCCACCCTCTTCGAGATGGGCTTCGGCATTCCCTACGAGTATTGTGTGATTATCATGGCAATCCTGACAGCGGTGTATGTCATCCTTGGCGGCTATAAGGCAACGGCAATGAACGATTTCATACAGGGTATCATCATGCTCTTTGGCATCGTTGCCGTCATCCTTGCCGTACTGAACGCACAAGGTGGACTGACGGCGGCTGTCGACAAATTGGCGCAGTTGCCCGCTGATACTGACCCGGCTGTTAACGGTGGCTTTGCCTCATGGTTCGGACCTGACCCCTGGGGACTATTAGGTGTTGTCATCCTGACCTCGTTAGGTACGATGGGACTTCCGCAGATGGTGGGTAAGTTCTACTCTATCACGGACGAGAGTGCCATCAAACGTGGTACCATCATCTCCACGATCTTCGCCATCGTCGTGGCTGGCGGCTGCTATTTCCTCGGCGGTTTCGGACGTCTGTACGGCATGCCTCCCGTCCTGCCGAACGGCAAACTTGCTTTCGACAGCATTGTACCCTCCATGCTTGTCACCCTGCCCGATGTGCTCATCGCCCTTGTGGTACTGCTGGTACTCTCCGCATCAATGTCAACACTGGCATCGCTGGTACTCACCTCCAGTTCAACGATGACACTCGACCTCATCTATCGCGACAAGAAGTCGCTGCCGGGAGAAGTGGAGGAAGGATCTATTGACGATATCGTCGCAGAGAAGATCGAGCGTCGTAAAGTCGTGGTGATGCGTGTGCTTATCATGTTCTTCATTGCCATTTCCTTGTTGATCGCTCTCAACCCACCAACATTCATCGCCCAACTCATGGGTATCTCATGGGGAGCGCTGGCTGGTGCCTTCCTGGCTCCTTTCATGCTGGGACTCTACTGGCGTGGCGTGACAACGGTAAGTGTATGGGCTTGCTTCATCTGGGGCGTAGGACTGACCGTGATTAACATGCTCTTAGGTAATCCCATCAACCCCATCAACTGTGGAGCTATCGCCATGGTCGGTGGTTTCCCCGTCGTATGGCTCGTCAGTCTCCTCTCGCCGAAGATGAATCGCGAGACGGTCGATAAGATCTTCGAGTGCTATCAATAAGTCATGAAAAAGGGATGTGCGTTCAGACACATCCCTTTTTCTTTTATCGCTCTATGCGTTGTAACGACGTATCGCCAGGCTTGAAGAGTAAACCTGTGCATTTCTTCGCATCGGCCTTGTATGCCTTCCACTCTACCTTGTCCCATTGTATCTGATCGGTACGCTGGGCAAGAGGTACATGGGGAATGAGACTACCGTCACGGACGAGGATGACAGCAGGAATCTCACCGACCTTGATGGTCTGATAACCGCCCTCATAGACTTTGCCTGTCTGATAGTCAATCCATTTGCCCTTGGGCAGATAACAGGTACGACTGTTGCCACTCTCCAATAACGGGGCAACCAGAATCTGAGAACCGAACATATACTCATCCTCCACCAGCCAGGCACCGGGGTCGTCAGGAAACTCCACCAACAGGGCACGTACCATCGGCAGTCCCCGCTCGGTACAGTCTTTTGCCTGTGCATAGACATACGGCATGAGTTTATACTTCATCTCCGCAGCCTGACGGAAAGCCTTTGTGAACGACTCGCTGATGAGCCATGGCTCCGTTGGAGGTGCACCATGTGCACGGGTATGACTGCTCAAGAAGCCAAAGGGTAGCCAACGGCGATAGATATCCTCAGGGGATGCAGTAACAAAGCCACCCATGTCATGACTCCAGAAGGAGAAACCACTGAGTCCAAAGGAGAGTCCGCCACGCAAGTCACCCAACATACCCGTATTGGTCGTAGCGGCATCACCACCCCAGTGTAACGGATAACGCTGAGAACCTGCCCAGGCACTGCGTGCCCAGATGACTCCCTCCCCACTATTCGCCTTCACAGCCTCGAACAAAGCTTTGTTATAACGGACAGGATAGAGGTTATGCTCGTAGAGTCCACCACGACCACTATAATAGAAGCCGTCGTAAGGAGCCGCCTCACCAAAGTCGCACTTAATAGCTCCGACACCGAGTTTAATGAGATTGGCAATCTTATCCTGATACCATTTCACGGTCTTGGGATTACTCAGATCCAAGACAGCATCCTCGTAAGGCAGGCTGCCTGCGGCATTCTTCACCGCCATACCGCCATCAACGAGTTCACGGAAGAAACGGTTCTTGGGTGTAAAGTATGGCAACTGCCACAGACAAGTATGGAAACCGTCACGTTTCAGTTGGTCGAGCATACCTTTCGGATCTTTGAAACGGTCTTTGGCAAACTCATAGTCACATTGCCAGTCAACACCAAACCATCCTGTATCGAAATGGATAACATCACTTGGAATTTTATTTTGACGGAGTTGTTTAGCAATCTCCAGACCCTCTTCCTGTGAGAAATAGGTAATACGACTCATCCACGTACCGAAAGTCCACAACGGCAGCATCGGCGACTTTCCCGTAATATTCGTATACTCGTTAAGAATATCTTTGGGAGACCCGAAGAATACGAAGAAATCTATTTGTTCGTCAGCCATAAACAGACGCTGGGCTCCGATATACGAAGCACCGAAGTCTGCAGTGACGGGTGCCGAGGTATGCATGAAGATACCATAGCCACGGTTGGAGAAATAGAACGGAACTGGTTTATACTGTCCATCCGTCTCTGGTCCTTGTGGGTCAGTCACCATGATCTGTACCTTCTGCCCTACCTTGTTCAAGGCACCAAATGACTCACCACATCCATAGATGCGCTCACCAGGAGCAATCGTCAATACGGGGTTGACGCTACGAGAATTATCAGAGCCACGCTTGATAAACGAGAACGGCAGGAGTTTCACCTGACTGGAGTCATTATCAATGATATGGCGTGTCTGTGTCATCACCTTCCCGCTCTTGTCTTTCAACACGATACGCCAAGGATATTTCTGGATCTCCACCGTCCCATAATCGGTAGTATAAGCAATGACTTTGCCGTCGCTCTTCATTTTCCAGGCAGAGGTGGTAGGCACAGGACCTGCCAGCATCAGACTCTCTCCATCTTTTCTTGGAGCCTCAACGGGTGAGGTAGCCATCCTGATTCGTATACAACGGGGACTCACGAAGTCTATCTTGAATGACAAGTTAGGATCATTATCGTACTGTGTATCCGGGAAATCGAGCATCTGCATCCGCACAGGCCAATAACCGTTGAGGTTGAAGGCTTGACGAGGTGTCATCCGATATCGCTTCCAATTCAACAAACCCTCTCCTTTCGTCCCATCGAATGATGCCAGCGAGTCAGCAAGGAAATAGGTGTTACTCAAATCAGAGAAATCACCCGACTGATCCTTGGGCATACACTGCAGATACTGGACACCTGCGGAAGTCTGCAACTGGGCGTAGGTGGTAGTGGCAGTAAAGCCGCTACCTATTACACAAAAGAATAATAACGTGCGTTTCATCTCTTATCTTTCATCTGTTAACTTTCAACTGTATCACATCAGACTGTAGTGTAGGTGACTTGGCTGTTATCGAGCCATTACCACTTACCACTACCATACATTTGCCAAAGAAAGCTTTACGCTGGGGAGCCTTGAAATTCTCCATCGAAGTCTGGCAACCATTATCTGTGCCCAATACTTGACCGTTACCTTCATAGATGAAATAGATTTGATCCTCTGCCCACGGACAAAGGTTACCATCCTTATCCACCACCTCGGCGGTGACAAAAGTAGTATTTTTACCCTGATAGTCCTTTGAGAGACGAATCCTTGCTGGTGCTCCAGCTGTTTTGATCGTCTGCTCGCCAACGACCTTGCCATCCTTACGAGCCACCACCTTTACCTCACCAGGATCAAAGACGACACGCCATCCAACATGGTATTCGGAATTCAATCTTGCCTTGGTGTTGTGCATGTCATAACGTCCCTCTGTCTGCTCACCAGTCTTACGACGTACCCCTTGACTCTTGCCGTTGATGAATAATTCCACCTCATCGGCATTGTTATAATAGCACCACATGTCAATCTCATCTCCTGGTACCCAGTTCCAATGGGGGAAAAGATGCAGCACAGGTTTTGTCGTCCACTCACTCTGATACATATAGTAAGTATCCTTGGGGAATCCTGCAAGATCAATGATACCGAAATACGAAGAACGGGCAGGGAAACCATAGGGTGTCGGCTCACCAATATAGTCGAAGCCGGTCCAGATATACTGTCCACCCACAAAGGCATTATGCTTCACCACGTCCCAAGTCTCCTCATGAGTAGAACTCCAGGAAGCGTGCATATTATCATATGAAGAACACATATAGGAGGGGTCCGTATAAGGAAGCCACCACTCCTGCGGTGCCCAGGTAATCTCATCGGAAGGCATCTTATAATAGCCGCGTGTCTGTAGTGCCGACACACTCTCCGAGAAGATAAAAGGCTTCCCGGGGAATTTCTTGGGAACATCTTTTACCCACTGGTGGTGATAGTTAAAACCAATGATATCAATCGCACCACTTTTGAAAAGGTGGTTATTAGGATCCGGCTCATTACAACCGGCAAGGACCGGACGTGTCGTATCATAACGCTTCACAATCTCAGCAAGATGACGCGTGAGCAAAGACTGTACGGACAGTTCACCATCTTTTGCCAGCGTAGAGGCATCATGTCCTGCATTCAGAATCAAGTTCGCCTGTTCAAGCGTCAATGTATCTGCTTCAGCTGACGACCACTGCTCCAGTACCTCGTTACCAATAGACCACATCAGCACACTGGGATGATTACGGTCACGGAGTATCAGATCTGTAAGGTCACGCTCATGCCATTCGTCGAAGAAACGGGCATAGTCGCCTGCCGTTTTCTTACGTCTCCACATATCAAAGCTCTCATCCATCACGATGATACCCATCGTGTCACACATATTCAGCAACTCCGGGGCTGGAGGGTTATGTGAGGAACGGATGCTATTGACACCCATTGCCTTCAGTTTCGACAGCTTGCGGTGCATGGCATCCTCGTTGACAGCAGCGCCCAGACAACCGAAGTCATGATGCTCACAGACTCCATTCAACTTAAAGTTCTTGCCATTGAGCCAGAAGCCTGTCTCTGCATCAAACTTAAAATCACGGAAGCCCGTCGTCGTCCATACCTCATCAACGACTCTACCATCAATCATCACCTGCGTGCGAACCTTATATATATAAGGATCCTCTACCGACCATAGATGTGGATTCTTAACCTTCAACCCGACTTCCTTACCATTAGCGTCGAAGACAGTATTCTTGATTGTCGGACGATGAGTATTTGTCGCTTGATACTTATCCAGTTCCACATCGACTTTAACCTGTCCCGTCTTCGCATCCGTCACGACATGAACACCCCAGTGTTTGACATGCACGGAATGAGTCTTTGTCAACCAAACATGACGATAGATGCCACATCCGCTATACCAGCGGGAGTTAGGCTGGTCGGAATTGTCGACCTTCACCGCAATGACATTATCACCTTGCTTCAGGAATTTAGTAATATCGTACTCAAAACTTGAATAACCATAAGGACGATGCCCTACCTCCTGTCCGTTGACATAGACGGTAGAGTTCATATAGACACCGTCAAATTCGATAAAGTAACGATTACCAGGCACCGCCTCGCAGTCGAGAGAAAAGTGTTTACGATACCAACCGATACCACCAGGCAATGCGCCACCTCCAGCGCCACTGGGATTACCTACAAAAAAATCACCCTCTATCGCCCAATCATGTGGCAGGTTCAATATTCGCCAATGTCCATCATTATACGTTTGACTCGACATCTGCACCGAATCGGCAAGGATAAACCGCCAACCAATGTCAAAGTTCTGACGGTCACGAGCCTGAGCTGTCAATCCAATGAGGACGACAGAAAAACTAAGGAATAAAACTTTTCTCATATTGTTATGCTTTTTCTTCTTTCTTTACCAAAGGAATCATAATTTCAAAACGAGCGCCTGGTCCTGCATAGGAAGTATCAAGTCTGACATGTCCACCCAGTCGGTTCGCCATAGAGCGACAGTAAGTCAGTCCAATTCCCATTCCTTCTTTGAAATTATCCAACTTCACAAAACGTTCGAAGATATGCTCTGCCTCTTCTGCCGGGATCCCTCGTCCTGTATCTTCTATTGCTATCACTAATTGATCGGTGGTCTTTGTGCAGATCATCCTCACCTCGCCATCATCCGTATTCTTCACCGCATTATCAAGTAATGGGGTGATAATACGGCGCAACACACTCTCATTCGTCCTTATCTTGAAATCTTCATCAAGGGAGCTCTCAAAATAGAACTTAGTACTGAGGTGTCCTACTTCTCTGCGGAAATCTCCCATGATACGACGAAGCGCCACATTAGCTTGTACGTCAGAGAGGTTCTGTTCTACCACACCAGCCTCATTCATTGACATCTCCAACACCTCATCAACCATGGTCGTAATACGTCTGGTGCTATTCATCATGGTATTAGCAATTCGACGACGCTCTAAAGGAGTAATGTCATATTCTGTTGCTGCCATCACCTGTGCGAAGCCACTAATGACATTCAACGGTGTCCGGACTTCATGACTCACATTCTGAATGAAAGCAGTCTTCAGCTTATCAGACTCCAGGACTCTGTCATAGGCTTTTTTCATCTCACGCCAATGACGACGTCGCATCTGTACGATATAGAATAATGCCACGACGAGTGAGAACAACAATATAACAATTGCCACCAAACCATAGAACCAAAGACGACTGACCCTTCGCTCTGCCTCATAGATTTTTAATTCGTTCTGTATGCCTTGCATGGAACTGCTAAGAATCAGACTGTTCAGGGAGTCGGTCTCTGCGACATTCTTCTTCAAAGCAGCATAAGCCTCTTCCCAACGTCCTGCACTAGCGTATATCTCCGCTTGTGTCAAAAAAGGATTATCAGAACTCTCAGTTGCCAAATGAGCAGCATCATCAACAAGCCCTTGCGAAGCCAGATAATAGACTTCCAATATCCTGCCATGAACTGATGAGAGTCCTTTTTCCAATCCTTCACGATATGCATTATAGCCATCCAGAAAACGCTGGTTGTCACCTAAGCGATAATAGACAAGGGTACGGCGTGTCTCAATATCAAACACCCGTTCTGGTGATGATTTTTTAGCAATTTCCGCTGCCTGGTCTATCAGTCGCAATGCTTCTTGCGGATCCTCTTCCATCACGATATTCACCAGATTCATATAGATAGGAGGCTGACTTTCTGTATACCCCTCCTGCTCCATTCTGCGGATAACCTCCCAGAAGCATTTCTTCGCCCCTTCTTTATTACCGCTGTAATTATAGATATGCCCCATCATATTGATCGCCATATACATCTCCTTGTCGAGTTTCTTTTCCGTCAACTCCTTCGACAATTGGGTGGCGAGCTTATATGCCTCAAAGATACGTTGTCGGTTCAGTTGGAAAACAATCTCATTACATCGTTGTGTGTAGTAAGCATGTAAGTCGCCCTGACCCAACAGGTAATCCTCGAGTTTGCGAACAGACACAAAAAAGTGTGCGCTGTCCCCATTATTGAAGGCATGGTGCATGGTGTCACGAAGGGTAAGGTATTCCTTTGTGTCCTTATATTTTTCATCCGGCTTAGCCTGGACAGCTACGCTCACAGTAGCTACGGCTAAAACTAGCAATATATTTTTTAATCTCATTTGCTACAGTTTTACACTGATTTCCTTACCACTATACTGCACCATCTTACCCTCAGGATTGTCAAGGTTAAGAGGTTTAGCAGTATCTTTCGTGATGAGAACCACATTGAAACGGCGATTCTTCAGCATGCCATTGAACTGACCCTTACGAGCACCAAACCTCACCGTCTTTGAAGCATCATCATAGGAAATCTCTATAGTAGCGTATTTACCCTTCTCATAGTTATAATTCACACCCTCGTCCTCATAAAGCTGGAACGAGCCATTTTGTCCCGCATACACATAAAGATTGATCAGCTCAGCAGGCTTCTCGTCACTCCACTCCATCTCTGGTCCGAAGGGGATGATAGCACCCTCACGGACATAGGCTGGGATACACTCATAAGGAGCATCAACAACCAGCGACTGACCACCTTCCACATACTCATTGGTATAAAGGTTATACCAGCCACACTGTTTTGGGAAATAAACGTTACGGTTACGTGCCTTGTAATAGCCAACAGGACAAGCCATCAAAGCAGGACCAAACATCCACTGGTTACCAATATTCTCTACCTCCTTATCACCGTTGAAGTCCATTACAAGGGCACGCATCAAAGTATAATCCTTGAAATGAGCCCAACCAGCCATAGAATAGATATAAGGCATCAGACGATAGCGCAGCTTGTCGTAATAGACAAATGACTTATAGGCAGGATGATCGTCTGGAGCAATATTCCATATCTCACGCAAGGGCCACTGTCCATGAGCGCGGAAGAGGGGGATAAAGGCACCAAACTGGTTCCAACGCGTCTGCAACTCACGCCACTCCTTCAAGTCCTCGTTCTCCACACCCGTCTTATCATAGAATTGCTGAGCTGCCACATAACGGTTCTCCACACAGAAGCCACCTTGGTCCATGCCCCAGAACGGGATACCCGACATGGAATAGTTCAGACCAGCAGTCATCTGAGCACGCATATCCTCCCAACGGGTACCGATATCACCACTCCATGTGGCAGTAGAGAAACGCTGTTCTCCTGCAAAGCCACTGCGTGTCAACAAGAACACACGAGGCTCGTTGTCCTTACCTTTCCACACACTGCGCTGACCATTATAGATCGCATCCGCATTGACAGTAGAATAAGCATTGAAGAACTCCGTTGATGTTCCAAGAGCCGTAGGACCACTGAGAGCCTTACGATACCACATCGGCGTACAGTCACGCACATTCGGTTCAGAGGCATCCATCCACCAAGCATCTACTCCAGCGATACCATCATGGTTATACTTAGAATACAGGTTCTCATCCATCTGTCGCCAGAACATCTTACGGGCACCGGCATCATAGGCATCATAGAAAGAGCCACGGAAGCCCAGCCAGTCATGGATATCATCCTTGACAGCCTGATGATACATCCAACCGTTCTTATCCAGTTCCTTATAATTCTCGACAGTATCATAGAACTTAGGCCATACGGAAATCATGAAACGACCATGCATCTTATGAACATTGTCCAGCATTGCCTGAGGATCAGGATAACGCTCAGACTCAAAGACGTGACTACCCCAAGAATCCAACTTCCAATAATTCCAGTCCTGCACGATATTATCAACAGGAATATGACGTTTACGGAACTCTGCAAGCGTCTCCACAATCTCTTGGGCACTCTTATAACGCTCACGACTCTGCCAGAATCCCAGCACCCACTTCGGATAGAGGGAGGCCTTACCTGTCAAGGTACGATAGCCGCTAATCACCTCATCGAAATTCTTTCCAGCAATGAAATAATAGTCCATGTCACGAGCCATCTCACTCCAAATGCTCAGTTTACCACGCTCCTCCTCACTACGAGGCTCTGAGACACGAAGTCCACAGTAGGCTTCCCCGCCGTCAGGCTGCCATTCGATACGCAACTGGTTCTTCACCCCTTTACGTACCTTGGCCGTAAACTTATAGGTATTAGGATTCCATGCAGTACGCCAACGTTCAGGAACGACTTCCTTTCCGTCAATATATACTTTCACATAACCAGAGTAATAGAGGATAAACTGATAGTCAGCCTGTTTACCTGTACACTTACCGCAAAGGCTACGGGTAGGCGAGCCTTGCTCGGGAATGCACTCAGGTTCGATGAAGCCTTCATAGACAACGCTGGCACCCTGCAAGTTAAAACCTTGCGGCAGGTTTTTGATACCACCATTATCTGTCTTGACAGCAATCTCAGAGGTCGTGGGGAAGGCATACTCATAATAGATAGAATCCTCATCACGAACCAGACGTTTACCGTCCTTATCCACATATGTACCTGTCAGATGTCCTGCCTTTCCCTTTTTGTCATAGAGCTTAAAGGCACGGTTAAGCTGGAGATAATCATTGGGATTACCAAAACGGCAATAGCTGTAGGAGTCCCACAGAATACCATAATTCTTATTAGATAGGACAAAAGGAATGCTGACCTTCGTATTATACTGGAACAGGTCCTCATTCTTACCCTTCATATTAAACTCTTCCGACTGGTGCTGTCCAAGTCCGTAAAAGGCCTCATCATCTGGAGAATCAAACTTCATCTGCCACTGGATGCCATGCTTCATCGCCTCAGTCAGAGGAGCACCACCCTTCAGACCATATTCACGCTCAGGAACAGTGAAGTTCTTAAACTGTTTGTCGTCCTCCTTGAGCAACTTCTTGCCTGCGGCATCATAGAAAGTAATCTTACCAGACTCCGTATCCACGCGAGCCTCTACGTTCTTTGCCTTCACGCAGACCTTATCATCATCTTCCTTCACGTCGAATATCGGCTGAGCCTTCTGCTCCACGATCATCAGACTTTGCTTCTGCGGCAGTGCACTCTCCGAGGTAGCTTGCACACGGATAATATTGTCGTTGATTACTTGCAGTCGCACTACCTTAGCACCACCTGCCTTCACTTCTTTCACTGGGATGGTCACGAAATTACCTTTGACAGTATAGTCAGCAGCAGTCAGTGTTGCCATCATCATCGACAGGATTCCTGTCGTCACCATTTTAAAGTTTTTCATTGATTTATTTAATGTTTTTGCTAGTCTTCTATGATTTCAGCCTCTTCTATGACATCACCTCCAGGCAGAGTGATGATAAAGATAGAGCCGCCACCAGGATTATCCTCCATTCGGATAGTGCCATGATGGGCATCCACTATTGCCTTCACCTTATCGAGCTGAATACCTTCACCCTCAGGGACAGGATCGAAGATATGCTCCCTATATTGCTCGGGAACTCCTACCCCGTTATCTGCCACCTGTATCTGAGCATCCCCAGTTGACATCCGGGCAACCCCCACACTGATACGACTCTCTGTTGGAGCAAACCTGACGGAGTTCGTCAGGAGGATATTCATCGCACGTTTCATCAGTTCAGGGTCAAACATCAATTGCAATTGGTTGACTGCAGTGACGATAGACAACTTGAAAGGCAGATTCTCATATCCCTTAAACTCATCACACACCTTCTTGATGAAAGCGACGATGTCTGCTTGTTGCATCTGGGCTTCCATTTTATCTTGTTTCACCACAAGAGTCTCATCAGACTGCTCTTCTGCCATTTTCCTTCGCATTTCCGACATCCAGGATATCTTCTCAGTCTCACGACGGAGATTCTCTGCCTCTATTCGTCGCTCGTGACGTTTGATATACCATTTCCTCCAGATCCATGCGGCGACAGCTATCAATAGCATGTAAAGTAATATCATCCAACGAGTACGCCACAAAGGAGGACGGATGGTGATGGAGATACGGTTCTCTTCCTTTCCCATCGTTCCGTCATCGTTCATCATATGGACACATAAGTCATAAGAGCCTGCACGAAGACTCTGATAGGTGATATTAGGATTCACCTCTTCTGTACGCAGCCATTCGTCATTATAGCCATCCAACTTATAGATAAAACGGGAACGGTTATGGATCTCACCACTATTACTTGCCAACTGTACCGTGAATTCCTCGTCGTACCTAAGAGTAATCTCACGGCAATAGTCAAGAGCCTCATCTAATACGATATCGTCATGAATCTCCTCACCAACTTCCACCTCACGACCACCGATCTTCAGTCCACTAAAAAGAGGAACCTCCCTCAAACGTCCCTTACCCATTTTCTTAGGATTGATGATGTCAAGTCCTCCTTGACCACCCACCAGGATTTTCCCGTCAGGAGTATAACAAAGTGAGCGCTGGTTATAGGGACTGCCATGTAGTCCGTCACGATTGTTGAAACTACGCACCACAAAGTTCCATTTATTGTCTGCGACTTTCTGTGGCACCACATTTGTCACTCCGTGATCCGTTACCAGCCACATCGTATGACGCTCATCTTCTATCATACTGTTTACAGTAGAGCCAAACATACCAGAACGCATGTCGATAAGATAGACCTCGTTGGTCTTTGGGTCCCATATCGTAGCTCCAGAGGATGAGCCTTGCCATGACAACCCACGACTATCTTGCATCGCATTGATAGAAGTCTCCGTAATACTAATATTATTATGGTTGTCCGTAATATTACGATTAATAACCTTCTTTGTCTTAGGGTTGATAATAGAATAGTAAACAGAGTGTGACACCATCAGCCAGCCCTTCTGTGTACTGCTAATCGTAGAGATATAGTCACTGGGAAGGATAGAGTTCTTGGTGTTGATCGGTTCGTCCATGTGTCCCGTTCTCGGGTCAATACGCTGTACACCACTTCCCAGCGTTCCTATCCATATATACCCCCACTGGTCCTCATAAACAGTCCATACATTATTATTAGCAAGGTCGTTGGGCTTTCCTGTAGCGCGATAGTTAGTCACCTGTCCGTCCTTAATATGAATCAGACCACCCTCATAGGTTCCAAACCATACGGAACCGTCGCGAGCAGCCAAAGAACCAACCATTGTATTAGAGGCGATACCGCTGTTCGCCTTGTCATAGACGACCTGTTCCTCCGTACGGGGATCAAAACGGATGATACCCTTGTCGTTAGTACCTAACCAATAGTAGCCAGCCTTGTCGACACAGATAGTATTGATATTCCCTAACTCGATATTTTGGAAATTCGAACTACTCTCAGTATAGCAGCACACACCATTCATATAGGATCCCAACCACATGCGAGACAACTGGTCGCGATAGATGAAACGGATGGTATTGTCACTGACAGTGGTCTCGTCATGCTTGTCATTCAAGAATTGGCGAATCTCCTGCGACTTACGATCGACGATGATCACGCCATGATGGTCTGTGGCAAGCCATAATCTCTTTCGATGGTCCAACTGGACATCCCAGACGCTCTGCACTTCCTCTGTGTCATTAATTCCCCAGCTATGGAACAACTCTGGCAGGGAATGGCACCATCGCCTTTTGCCATTCATCAAGATATAGGTTCCCTGCATCGTGATAGCATACAAGTTACCTTCATTGTCTACCCGCAGCTTACAGTCCTGGTTGTTGACGAATCCGTGTTTTCGCAGATAGTCACTCTTCCAGCTGATCCAGTCTTTCTCACGATTAAAGCAGATGATCTCACCATTGAAAGAAGATATCAACACGCTCTTCCCGAACTCTGTAAATCCAGAGACACCAAAGTCACTATTGAACTCCTGACGACCATAGCCAAAGTGGTATTGCTTTAATTTGCCCGTACGAGGACTATAATGCCAGAAGCCGTTCTCATAAGTCTTCACCCAGAAGTCTTTTCTCGAGTCGATATAAAGACGCTCTATACCTCCTGTGATACCATGCTCTTGCAACCACTGTTCCGGATGGCGGTCGAATTTCTCCGTCACAGGATCATAGATGGTATAGTTCATACTCTGCCGGAGCCACAGTTTCCCATCGTATGCCTCATAAATCTCATCCACATAATTGTTACGCATCGTAGTCGTATCCTTGGGATAGGAATAGAACGTCTTGAATCGGTACCCGTCATAGCGGTTCAATCCGTAAGGCGTTCCAAACCACATCATACCCCTCGAGTCACGAAGAATACATAACAACTGGGAGTTACTCAGTCCATCGCGTGTATCCAAGCGACTGAACTTCACATCAGGTATCCCTGCCATCGTAGCCAATGGCATCAGGCATATGAATAAGGATAGTAAAACAAGTTTCTTAGTCATTGGTAAAATATATCTTTCCAAATAATATCTGCAAAAATACACTTTTTTTACAATATGACCAAAAAAAATGCTTACTTTTTGTTTTTCGCGGAAGTATCTCGGATCATCAACTGCTGGGGAACAATCTTCTTTTGCACCTTAGTATCCCCCTGAATATGCCCCAACAACACCTGACAGGCAGTAACACCCATCAGATACGACTGATCCACTATGGCAGACATCCGGGGGGTCACATAAGCCGCATGGGCATCATCCGTAAAACCTATAAGGGCAACATCATCGGGGATGCGCAGTCCCAGCTGTTTTATAGCCGTAAAAGCGGCAAAGGTGATGATATCATTAAAGGCGAGTATCGCATCCGGGCGATCCTCCCTCTGTAGTAATTTCACAGTTTCCTCCAATGCCACCTGATAGTCTATCTTATTACAAATCACCAAGTCGCGTTCTATGGGGATACGATTCTCACGCAAAGCCTCCAAATAGCCGTGTTTACGTCGTTGCACCATATCCAGATGATTAGGACCTCCGATGAAGGAGATACGACGGCTGCCCGTATCTATCAGATGCTGGGTAGCCATCATCGCAGCCTCATCACCATTAGCTGTCACACTGGAGAAGCGGTCGGAAAGACAGGTCCGTCCAAAGAACACCAAGGGGATACCCATTGAGGCTAATTCCTCAAAATGACTATAGTCTGTCGTTGTCTGAGCCAGACAAGCAATGATACCCTCCACATGCAAGCCGATGAAGTTATCCACCACATTCGCTTCCTTCTCGCAGTCCTCATGGCTGTTGGCGCTGATCACGCTATACCCTGCCCTTCTCGCCTCATCCTCAATACCATCAAGGACAGCGGCATAATAGTGGGTCACCAGGTTCGGCACCACCACCCCTATAATCTTGGGAGCCTCTTTGCGAAGGCTTTGTGCGAAGGGATTCGGGCGGTAGTTCATTTTCTTTGCCAGTTCCTTCACACGACGCTGCATTTCCTCACCTATCTCTGTTGAGCTACGTAAGGCACGACTCACTGTGGCAATACTGACATTTAACTCTTTTGCCAGATCTTTTAAGGAGGTTCTATGTTGCTTAATTTTACTCATCACATGCAAAATTACTAATAATTTCCGAGTTACGCAAACGTTTACGGAACTTTTTTCGAAGTTTTTTTGTCTTTTTCTTGCAGATATCAAAAAAAGTACTTATCTTTGCAATGTGAATTCAGAATGAGTAATGAATAGTTGATAATAAGTTAGTTAGAAATTGGGTAGGAGTTGTCGTGAGATAATTCCTACTTTTTTTATTCTGAAAAGCGACGAAAACCTTTATTATATATAGTATTCCGCAGAGTCTACAAGTCCTGCTCTCAAGGCATATTTGGTAGCCTCATGGACATTATTGACCCCTAGTTTCCTGAAAATATTCTTCCGATGGGTATTCACAGTATGGAAACTGGAGAAACGACGTTCCGCGATCTCTTTGGTGGTCTGTCCCAGTGCGATATCCTTAAGAATCTCGATTTCCGTAGGTGTCAGTTTCACATCCTCTTCCACCACTTTCGTTTGCGGAGCCAACAACAGCTCTGCCATCCGCTGACAGATATATCGCTGATGTCGCTGCCCAAACAACAGGCACTCTCTTATCTCTTGTATAGGTGACTCTTTCAACAAGATACTGAAACGTGGGGAGATGGCAATCACCCGACGGACAAAATCACCCGACAGGTCCACACTGAAAAGTATCCATTGTACTTGAGGGAATCGCTGATACAGGATTTCCAGTTCCTCGACATCATTGATATCAAAAAGGGTATAGTCTAATACCACCACTGCCTCAGGATGCTGTTTCAACTGTTCTATCAGCTCCACCTTATCCTCAGCACGGTGCATCTCCACCTGCCCCAGCTCCTGACAGACATACATCATGCCTGCCCTGGTGATATCCTGATTGTCGGCTAATACTACATACATATATTATAATGTCTCTGAGAAATAGAAATCCCTGATGGGCTTGACGACAGGATCACCGGTAAGGGTAATCGTCTCTTGTAGTTTGATATCCTCTGAGGAGCTGCCCACCTTTACGATATACTTACCAGGACGGATGTTCCACTGTCGCTGACTTTCATGAGTATAGAAGCCAAACTGCTCCGTATAGAGCTTGACTTGTACCTTCTTCTGCTCCCCAGGCTGCAAACTGACACGTGCGAAGCCTTGCAGTTGGATGGGACGGATAGACTGCCCGTCAGCAGGACTCAGGTATATCTGTGCTATCTCGTCAGCAGTCATCTTACCCGTATTCTTTATTTCGAAAGAAAGACTGATACTCTCGTTAGTAGTAGCCATCTCTTTGTCCACATGAAGGTTGCCGTACTCAAAAGTGGTATAGGTCAGACCATAGCCGAAGGGCCACTGGATCCGTGCGTCTTTCTCTGCGCTATAGTTATAGCAGACGGGAGTGTTGATCTCCGTATTGGGATAGCTGACAGACAGTTTTGCGGAGGGAGACACCTTACCATAGAGGATGTCTGCCACAGCGTTGCCACCTTCCTCACCAGGGTACCATGCCTGGATGACTGCGGCACATTTCTCTGCCAGTCCGGACACCACCTGTGCCCTACCGCCGAAAATGACCAACACAACAGGCTTGCCAGTCTTGATGAGTTCCTCGACATACTGTTCCTGTTTTCCTGGCAGCCGGAGTCCCATGCGGTCACGGTTCTCTCCGCACAGCATCACATTCTCACCCACAGCGGCGATAATCACGTCACTCTGGCTAGCCATTTGGAGCGCTTCCTGTTTGTCTGCTTTCTCACCAGCGTCTACCTTACGATGGAGCAGTGCGTATTCCCAAGCTCGTGCATCACCCACCTCACCATATTTGGTCTCTATCTCCTCTGTCCAGTCACAGCCACGGGAGTACATGAGGTTGACATCCTCAGGTTTCTGTTTCGTCATACCCTCCAGCAGTTTCACGATATGGGGGTTATCCGGCACGTCCTCCTGCATCTTCCAGAAATAAGACATGGCAGGATAGGTATAGTCACCACACATCGCCCAGATACTGTTGGCGTTAGGACCTGTCAGCAGGATATTCTTGACATCCTTCAAGGGAAGGACACCATTATTCTCTAACAGCACCACCGACTGAGTGGCGATATCATAGGCGGTCTTACGCTCCTCCGGGGTGTCGAGGACTATTTTCTCTGAGGAATAGAGATACGCATCCTTGTCGAACAGTCCTGCACGGAACTTATGTCGCAGCACATCTTTTACTGCTCGCTCCAGCACTTCCGGCTTGACGAGTCCCTTTTTGATGGCATCTGGCAAATACTTATAATCAGAACCTGTCGGGAAGTCGACATCATTACCACCATTGATGGCTGCAGCGGCTTTCTGTATAGGATCCTCCGTATCAGGGATCTGACCAATGGCGGTATAGTCACTCACCACCATACCGTCAAATCCCACATAGCCACGAAGGATATCATTCAGGATCTCACCATTGGCGACACAGTTGGTACCATGCACGGCATGATAGCCTGGCATGACAACGCGGCTTCCTGCCAGACGGATCATCGCCTCATGGGGCATCAGGATCTCCTCCATCAGTTCCTTTTCCTCCGCATCACCGCCACCGCCATAGCCGAGATAGTGCTTTGAGCATGCTCCAACACCTTTCTTCAGGTCACCTTGTTGCAGTCCTTTGACGAAGGCTGTACCCATCACTGCCGACAGGTAGGCATCCTCACCATATGACTCCTCCAAACGGTTGAAACTAGGTGTTCTGCATACGTCAACCATTGGGGAGAGTGCCAGTATACCTCCCATCTTACGCAGGGCATTACTCGTCTGCTTCGTCTTCAGCTCCGCAAGTACCGGATTAAAGGAGCACGCCTGTCCTATCTGTTGGGGATAGATGGTGGAACCTAACGTGTTCACACCTGTCAGCACTTCCTCATGACAGAGAGCAGGAATACCATTGGGCGTATTCTTGATGAGCCAATCCTGGACGGCGGCGACACGGTCTCGCAACTCATTGGGATCTCTGGGTTTCTGCATGGCAAACTGGGAGAAGTGTCCGATACCGTTTGGTATCAGCTGGCGACATTTTGCCGTATCCAGCTTTCCTTGCTCATCGAACAGCACATCCATATAAAGACTCTGCAGTTGGGCGATACGCTCCTCCTGCGTCATCTTTCCATAGAGCTCATCCACTTGTTGCTCGATATCGACACTACTATTACATCCCATTGTCAAACCAATTAAACCTGTCGTTAAAATCCTTCCAAAGATTGATTTCATATACCTTATTCATTTATATTGCCTGCAAATATACGACAAATCCACGACATGGCAAAATATAGACAGGGAAAATAGTGGTTGCGATAAAAAAATGTGAAAATATAGTAAAAAATCAGGGTTTATTAATTCTGTTTTATAGAAAATGCTTAACTTTGTAAACCAAACTTTATAAAATCATACAACTCTTATTAAATATAATTTATATGAGTATCAGTAAAGATGTCATCAAACAGTGCCTAATTAGTAAGCAGCGCGAAGTGGATGAGGCGGTGATCGTGAACCGTCCCACTGACTTTGAAGAGAACGGCAACTATGTGATAGTTGGCGTGAGACATGCGGGTAAGTCGTACCTGCTGTATCAGCGTGTACGTCAGCTGCAGGCAGCAGGAAAGGGATGGGACGAGATTCTGTTTGTTGACTTTGAGGATGAACGTTTGGCGGAATTCCAGACAGAAGACTTCAACAGCTTGCTGGAGGCCCATCTGGAACTGTATGGCAAGAAGCCGGTGGTGTTTCTAGACGAGGTGCAGAACATTCCTCATTGGGATAAGTTTGTGCGCCGACTGGCTGATGCTAAATACCTTGTTTACGTGACGGGCAGCAATGCGAAGATGCTGAGCAAGGAGGTGGCAACTACGTTGGGTGGCCGGTTCTTTATATATGATGCATACCCATATTCGTTCAAAGAGTATCTGGCAGCGCAGCAGGTGGAACTGAGGGAGCATTGGGAATATGACACGATTCAGAGAAGCGAGGTGAAGCGACATCTGAATGAATACTTCTATTATGGCGGTCTGCCAGAGATTCTGTCGTTTAAGAACAAGCGGGCTATGCTTTCGAGCTTGTACCAGAAGATTTACCTTGGCGACATCTGTGCGCGAAACAACATTAAGAACGACAGGGTGCTGAACATCCTGATCAAGAAGATGGCAGAGAGTGTGAAGCAGCCTCTGTCGTATAACAGACTGAAGAATGTAATCGTGGCAACTGGGTCGCCCATCAGTGTGCCTACCACGATTGACTACGCGGGATATGCAGCTGACAGTTGGCTGATACTACCCATGGAGAACGAGGTGGGAAAGCTGACGGAGAAGGAGATGCAGAAGAAGTACTACTTTATCGACAACGGATTGCTGAACCTGTTTCTGATGAATTCGGAGACTTCGCTGCTGGAGAATATGGTTGCGGTGGAATTATTCAGACGATACGGCAAAGAGAATGTGTATTATCTAAATGCTGACAAGGAGATAGACTTCATATTACCTGACGAGAAGTTGGCCATCCAGGTGGCGTATAGCATCAAGGAGGAGACCACTTACAACAGAGAAGTGCCGCCATTGGTGAAGTATGCCAAGGCGCACGAGGACTGGAAGTGCCTACTGATCACTTACGATGAGGAGGGCACGGAAGAAGGAATACCTGTAGTGCCGGTGTGGAAGTGGCTGATGTAGGTGTGAGTTTTACAATCTGGATGCAATAATATCTGTTGGGGTGAGCAAGAGTTTTTTCTTCACCATATTTCTTCTTTATTCATTTAAAGCCTTTAATTAATTCGTTTGGAGGCTTAAATCATCTCGCTTGAAGCCTTTATTTATCGGCGTTTCAGACGACCTCATATAATTATGCTCGCAAGGAGCCCCCTGTGCGCAACTTTTCCTTAATAAAAACGCAATTTTGTATATATATCAAAAAAATGTTGTATCTTTGCAACATCATTTACTGAAAAACATAAAGGAAGATTATGAAGACTAAAAACCGTAATTACCTGATTTCTGCAATCCTAATGATGGGGATTGCGACGATGATGACAGGCTGTGCCAAAGAAGACATAGCCAGCAATGATAACGGCGGCGGAGTTAATCCTACCGACGTGAAGGTGGATGAGTTGAATGTCAAGGTGACAGCAGATGTTCCTACAGCGGTAATGAGTTCCTTCGACGACAACTCTATGGGTGCAGCCCTTGTGCGTCGTCTGTCTAATACCACCACCGGTCTTGATGATAATACCAAGATGGTGCTCATCAAGGGTGAGGATATCCAAAATCGCCCTCTTACAGAATGGCTGGAGGCAGCGAAGATATATCTGACTGGCGGCTACATCGCAATAGAGAAGCCTCATAATGCACATCTGGTACAGGTGATGGAGCAGTTGTCGGCAAGATTTGAGCAGGCAACATACGATATTCTTACAAAAGATGATGGCAGTGGTGTTGTTGTCAATATCGTTCCACCAAACACCCTGACTTCCAGCAATACTATCAATGCTGATGCAGCGAAGATGAAGACTCGCATTGCAAACATCAATGCTCTGGCATCCACCCGAAGTGGGGCAGGCGAGGCAGATGCTGTTGCCGAGATGGTCATCTTCTCTCGTAAGGGTTATTATCAGTGTGCACCTTATGGCACCAGAACTATTACTTATTCTGTAACGAATAAAGATGGTTCGAATAGTACCAAGACAAAAACCATCACGCAAGAATATGACCAATGCAGCAGTGGTTACCTTGCCGATGGCGCAGCGCAGTGGCTGAACAATCGCGACGCAGCACAGCAGGTGCGCAGGGCGAGCAACCGAGCTAACGGCAACGATGCCATCAACAGCCTGACGAGTGCCAGCGAGGAACACACCTATCAGAATTCGCTCGCTGCTGTTTTGGTTAACAAAGACAAGGATGGTAATAAAATCCTTGAGGTGAACAATCCTCTCAAGAAGGACAATGCCTATCAGGAAATCATCCGCGTATGGGGTGTTCATAACATGGAGACCAACAAAGACTATTATTACACAGAGCAGAAGGTTGTAGCCTCAGTAGGCGGCAAGCGTGAAGGCGATGACCTCTGGAATGCCTCAAAGACACTCTATAGAGGTCCGTATGAAAACAACAAGTGGATATTTTTAAAAAAAGACAGATATAGTGACCCGGACAATACAATAGGCCTCGAATTTCCCGAAGATTATATTCAGGAACAGCCGTGGGAGCCGGGGTCTCACACTCATGGCTGTGCTGTATATGGTGCTTGGTTTAACAAGGGCGATTTTTCGCTGAACCTTACAGGCAAAGGTAGCATACAGCTCGAAGATGCTATCCCTGATACCGACAACAACAACATCAGCCGTTCTGTTGCCGTAGGTACATCGCAATCATCAACCAATACCATTGGTGGCTCCTTTGGCCTCGGTTTTGTAGGAAGTAATCCAAGTGGTTCACTCGGACTCAATTTCTCTCAAGGTTGGACAACAGGCACAACATACACCATGACGACTACGGAAAATGCAAAGGAGTTGAAATGTGTGAAGAATACAGATGGCAACAAGGTAAGCTGGACCTACGAATGTGGTAAGACTGGTATGGGAGATGTTGGGAGTGACGAAGGAAAAGGCACACATGCCATTGCACCTGATGCTCTTACCACTGATGTTAATATAGACAATCAGGCATGCTGGTCTGTTGCTAATCCAGAAGGTGCTTACACCTTAGAGACATACCACATGCCAACCATGTGTTCACTTGTTGCAGTCGCACGGTCACCTGACGAGGATTTTTCAGACCCATGGGCTGCCTTAAACTCAGGTAAATTATGTTCCACCTCTTCTACGGATGCCAACAACAATACCGTTTCCTACGAGCTCTTGGTGCCTAACCGCTCAAAGCAGACGTGGTATATGGATGTGGACTTCCCGGAGTTGGGACAGGATGGCTACAAAGGTGTGAAGGACGAGCTGACCAACGCTCTGAAGACGCAATTCCCTGACCTCTATCAGCCCACCATCGTGCTTGCCGACCAGACGCCTCAGAGCGAGAACACCATCAAGAGCCTGGTGGACACGTCGAAGAAAATGCTCAACGACCCCAATGCCCTGCAGACACTGAGAGGCTATGCCTTGGACAGAGGCGTCTCGCAGTTCACCATCAAGTGGTACTGCGCCGATGGCAATCACCCGAAACCTTACTCGATGACCGTTACAGCCAAATAATTATTTTATTAACTTAAATATATTTTTCAACATGAAAATTATTGATTGTGAATTTCATTATTATTTGCCTGAGTTGATGGACTATCTCGCTACGAGAGATCAGGCCATGAGGTATTATCCAGAAAAAAAAGTGCTGGAAGTGAGAGATAAAATCTATGCCCATTTCAGCGGTGTGACGAACACCTATCCTGTCATTGACGAACTGATGAATTTCGGAGCGGAGCGCGTGGCGGAAATGGACCGCAACGGCGTTGACGCCGCTGTGATGTCTTCTTCGCCTGCGTTGGAGGAATTGCCCGAGAAGGAGTGCGTGTATTTCGCTAAGAAATCCAACGACGCTGTGGCAGAACTCATCAAGAAATTCCCCGGTCGTTTCTTTGGTGCTGCCGTGTTGCCGACGCCATACGTTGATGAGGCCATCAAGGAGCTGGAGCGTTGCGTCAAAGAGCTGGGATTCAAATACTGGCACACACATTCCAATTATATGCATGAGCATCTGTATGAGGAGAAATACCTGCCGCTGCTGGCAAAGGCTGAAGAGTTGGGTTGTGCCGTCTATGTTCATCCGCAGGCTTCCGACGACAAGGATATGAAGGAGATGGGTTATGTGTATTCTTCGCCAGGACTCGGATTCGGACTGGATGCCATGAAGACGTCGTTGCGCCTGATTCTAAACGGCACCTTCGACAAGTTCCCCAAGCTGAGAATGATTCTCGGCCATTGTGGCGAATACTTCCCATTCATCATCGACAGGGTTGACAACCGTTTTGCATGGATCAAGGACGATGAGGTGAAGATGAAGCACACGGTAGCTTACTACTTCCAGAACAAGAACGTAGTGATGACCACCAGCGGCATCATGTCTAAAATCACCTTTGAGTGTACCAAGCAGGCCTTCGGCATCGACAGCATCATCTTCGCCTCAGACTACCCCTACGAGTGTCTGTCTAACATGATGAAATTCGTGAAAACGCTGGATCTGACGGAAGAGGAAAAAGAAAAACTCTTCCACTTGAATGCCGAGAAGTACATTTTAGGTTAGTTGTTTCGAAATACAATGAGAAAATTCTACCTATTGGTGCTGTTGGCTGTCAGCATGACGGTTGCAGCACAAGACAAGATGACACTGGACGCACAGCTGTTGACTAATCAGCAGCAGGCGTTAGAAGGACAAGGGCGCCGTAGCGCCAATGCCGATGAGAACCGTCTCACGTTGGTGGTCAAAGTCGCTGATGAAGTTGCTGTGGAGACCTACAATGCCATTCGCGACGCAGGAGGTCGGATAGAGGGTGTGCTGGGACAACAGGCCGTCATCAACATCCCTGTGTCGAGTATTCAGCGTCTTGCCACCCTGAAAGGCATCGAGCGCATCGACGTCACCCACACGGGAAAGCCGCTGACCGACGTCTCGGTGAAGGCAACCAAGGTCAGTGATATCCTCAATAAACCGGCAGGAGCCGCCACGTCGCTCACCGGCAAGGGGGTGATGGTGTGTATCATCGACGGTGGTTTCAATTTCAAGCATGCCGCCTTTACCGATGCCAACGGGAACAGCCGCATCAAGTGCGTCTACAAGATGGAAGAGAAGACTGGCAAAGCAGGACATAAACAGCTGACGTACACCGACCCTAAGGCCGGTGAGGTGACCGCTCCCGGCTACTACTACGACACCCCCGAGGGCATTCAGGCGCTTGGCGAGGAAGACGGACTCTTTGACACCCATGGAACCCATACTGCAGGTATCGCCGTAGGAACGAAGAGTGCCCAGGGATTCACCGGTATGGCTCCCGAAGCCGACATCATGATGATTCCCTTCGATGCAGTATACGACGCCCTGCGCTTTGAAACCTATCAAGGCAGTTTGGAGAAGGCGCTGATGTTTGCTGTCAACTACGCCAAGCAGAAGAAAATAGACCTCGTTATCAATATGAGTATCGGAACCCATGAGGGACCGCACAACGGTACCGGAACCATACCCGAGATGCTGGGCGAAGTAGTCAAGACGACTATTCCCGTCATGTCTTCCGGCAACGAGGGTAGTTTGACTCCACATATCTACAAGAAGTTTACAGCTGCCGACAACACCCTCAAAACCGTGTTCCCCATGGTCGAAAGTCATAATGAATATGGCGACGACTTCTCTACACAGGCCAACTCCAACGGATACTCACGCCAACCTGCCGTCGTCGGCCAGACGGTCAAGGTGAAGATGGCCATCCTTCATCAGAACACTCAGAAATGGGGGCTCGAGGTGAGCTATAAGATAGGCGACCCCGCCGTCTCCAAGGGAGCAAACGGTGACGATTCAGACTCAGACCCTCTTGCGCCCTATGATCAAAATCTTGCCCTGTTAACCAGAGGAAAGGTGTACATCAGTGTGGGTACTGTTGACGGCAAACTCCACATCAAGGCTGTTTACGGCGGTACGATATATATTCCCGAAGAGGGCGGCAAGCCCGACCCCTTCAGTCTCACTGTAGAGGGCTACGACGGCTTGGAAATGGATTTCTGGGATAACAACAGATACGGCAATGCCCCAGGATGCGCCGTTGCCGACAATGACATCTCCGCCAGCGACTGGGTTTCCACGCCCAACATCATCAGCGTAGGAGCCTACTGTACCAACACACTGAGCCGTAACTACACGGAGGATGATAAAGACGCCTCCTCGGAATTTTCCCTCGGCGACATCGCTCACTTCTCCAGCTACGGCCAATTCTCCAACGGGGTCAAAGCTCCAATGGTATGTGCTCCCGGTGTCAACATCGTGTCGGCCATCAACGCGAATGTCCTCAAATATGACGATCCGGGCACGCCCAAAGAGTCTATGAAGTGGAAAGACTGTGCGTACACAGCCTATAACGGTACCTCGATGTCTGCTCCCCACGTGGCTGGCATCATCGCACTGTGGTTGCAAGCCAAGCCCGGACTGACCTTTGAACAGATAAAGGACGCGCTGAAGAACGCGTGCGACAACGACGATTTCACCGCCAAGACGCCCATCCGATGGGGCTACGGGAAAATCAATGCTCAGAAGGGTCTCAACTATATTCTCAACCTCAGTCCTTCCGGCATAGAGGAGGTGAAAGGCACGGTGGCACCCAGTCAGCGTGAGAAGATTTACGACCTGCAGGGTCGTCAGGTAACCAACCCCACGCGCGGTATCTACATCATCGGTGGACGTAAGGTTGTCATCAAATAACACAAGCGGGGCACAGACCCCGCTTGTTGTTTATTTTCCCTTTTTACAGTTTAGAACTTCCAGTCGGGAGCACAAGGACTGTCCCCTGTGAGCACGATTGGGATTTATCCTGCTACAATGGTGCTACAATCCTGCTACCATTCTACACCCGGACAGCGACTGTTTTTTGAGTGATTTGAAAACGGCTATAGGCGTTCAGTTGATTGGCTGGAGCCGTTCAGTCGTTTGGCTATAGCCGAACGGTTGAAAGAGCGTACCTAACACCCTCGAAGGTAGGCACTAATACCCCGTCACCAGTAACTTTTTACCTGTACGGCAAGCATTTCAGATTACAGATTACAGTAAGTCAAAACGTTGAATGCTATGACAAATGACGGATGACAGTTAGTGAAAGTCAACCTTTCTAGTAAAAGCGTCAACGATCTTAGAAAAAGCGTCAATGATCCCCAGAGTAGGGTGTCAACTTCTTCAGTATGGTAATGCAGTCTCAGTCTCAGAATCTCAGTTTTTTAAAGCGAACGAACGAACAGTTGAACAGTTATTCTATTTTCCTAAAAATGTTGACCACTAATTTTATTATATATATATTATATATAATATATATATAATAATATAATATATAGACTTTTTGGTATATTTCTACTTTAGTAAACTGTTCGCTGTTCGTTCGTTCGCTCACTGAGATTCTGAGACTGAGACTTTTTTCCTTTTTCGCTAACTGTTATTTGTTATTTGTTTGAATCGGTCAAATGATAAACTGTCATTTGTCATTTGTCATAGATCACTTACTGAAAACTGAAATCTGAAATCTGAAATCGCAAACTGTAATCTGTAATCTGTAATGCGAGAGATCCCAGTATCTGCGAAGGTTTGCTCCAGTATCTCCTTCACCTTGCTCCAGTATCTGTTATAGGGGTATAACAATATCTGTTATAGGGGTATCGGAGGTATCGGAATACACCCATAACAGATACTGGGATGAGGGATAACGGATATCAGCAGGAACCTATTTTAAAGTCTGTCCTACAGCATTATACTCCTTGCCATCCTTGACGATGACAAGTTGACCGTTACTGATGATTTTCTTGGTGGTTTGTACTTTGTCATTTGAGGTCTGAGCCTTAACCCCTTTCACACCTGTGGCGCTCTCAGGAGCATGGTTGGCAGTCTGTGTGGTGTAGGTATCGCCATCTACACCCAGGTGAGCAGGCAGGTAGTAGCTCAGATGAGGAGGCTGGTTGTATGAGGAGTTCTGCCAGGCAACCCCCAGGCGGTACATGTGGTCCTCCATCAGACAAGGCACCCTATATGCTGTCGGCTCCGGTGTGGAGAAGATGAGGAGCTCGCAATGAGGATCGCTCCAGTCAGCCTCATAGTTTGTCATGATTATCTCCTCACGCCAGTCACCCAGCAGGTCAGCCTGCAAACAAGGAGTCGCCTTGGTGGTGTTGCAGGTCTGTGGCTTGTCATATTCCGCGAACTCCTGGAAGGTGACAATGGCATTGTTTTCCGTATTCCATGAGCAGACACGTGGAGCACAGCCGTTCGTTGCGTCATATTGTCCGTCGAACGACTGGTCGAACGGGTCACCAGTCCAATAGATCCGGAAGTTAGTGTCAGGCTTACCGTTATGCACAGTAGATCCGTCAACGCAAGAACGCATCACGTCATCGGCAGAAGACCAGAATTCCGATCCATACTTACCAGGAACGAAGTCACAAGCCAGTCCGCTATCGTTGTCTTTCTCACCTGTAGCGTCAAACAACACCTCACCCGTCGTGGCATCATGCACATCCCAACCGAACGGGCTCTGCTCATGAGGCATCATCACCTCAAGTCCCGGGCGATCCGGGCAGAGGTCAGTAAGATGCATGGCGTCGCCATGCCCGAAGCCCGTTGCGCAGAGCAACTTTCCATCATGTCCTATGGTGGCGGCGCCAATGCAGATATCATCATATCCATCGACATTGACATCACCTATGCTGATGCCATGCACCCCCTGTCCGAAGCTTGACTTACCCTGTGATGTTACCGGGTCAGTGGTTTCATTAGCCAATTCCGTACCCGCAGCATCGACAACACACCACTGCCATTTACTACTGCCCTTGTGCAACCAACGAGTCTTCAGGGCGGTGCCATTCCAGTCAACAGCCCAGATGTAGCATGCAGTCATGTAGCCACGCTGCAGGATGGCAGAAGGGAGGTTGTTAACACCGTCGAGGTATGCCACGGCAGCATTATAACGCTCGCCATAGTTGTAAGAGTCATCACCCCACGACGAACTGTATGAGGTGTCGCTATACGGGAAGTCACTCATAGAGCGGCTGGGGGTATAGAAGATGGTATGCATGGCGGCACCCGTCTCGCCATTGAACACGGTGAGGAACTCAGCGCCCTGTGTGACATGCCCCTCAGAGTTCACGGTTACCGTAGACGGCTCGATAGCCTTGATGGTGGCATTACCCGCCTGTGTGACATAATTTCCCAAGCCGTCCTTAGAGTCAGGAGCAGTCTTGAAGATAACCTCCGCCTTGCCGTCGCCGTCAAAGTCGTACACCAGGAATTGTGTGGTATGGTGACCCGAGCGCACCCCATCGCCCACATCAATACGCCATTTCTGTGTGCCGTCCATCTCATAGCAGTCAATGTATGTGGCACTTGCCGCACCATCCTCCCCAGGGTCACGCTGGTTGTTGGGGAGCCATTTCACTACGAGCTCATAGTCGCCATCACCGTCAACATCCCCCACAGAGATGTCGTCTGGACGATACTCACCTTTGAGACTGCCATCCTTCGACATACGTGCTGCCGGACGAGGAATGGTTATCTTCGTAAACATATTGTCCCAGGCGGTGCAGACAGCCTCGCCACCCATACTGCTCTCCACCTTGTAAGTGTCGCCAGGGTTGCCGTCGGCATCGAGGTAGTTAGTAACACCGGCAATACCGCTTTTCACAAGTGTTCCGTTGCGATACAACGAGAAGGTAGCATCACCGTCAGCATTCAGATAGCGCCATGACACGAGAATGCCTTGCGAGGTCTTCACAGCCACAGGAGCACGGTTCAGTTTCTCTTTCACTGGCAGCTTAGCACTGACACTCTCACACAGCACCACAGCCAGCAGGGCAAGTAGGAGTTTCTTCATAACAGTTTTAGTTTTGTATTGATATTTATAGAATTAAGTATATGGCATATTGTCACTACCTCACGATCTGGAGCCCATCGGTATGGATATCACCAGAGCCACGAGTCGTCTTCTCAAGTTTCCTGACCGTACCAGTGAGGGTGATGTCGCCAGAGCCCACCAGGCGGCAGGTGACGGTGCCACAATTCTGGTTAGCCACCTTGATATCACCAGAGCCTTTCAGTTCCAGTTTCGTGTCCTTGGCATTCAGCTGACTGATCTTCACATCACCAGAGCCTACCAGCTCGACAGCGGAATACTGGGTGACGACCTTCTTGACATCCACATCACCAGAACCCACCAAAGAGACATTGACACGGTCGCAGATAATATCATAGAAATCGATGTCACCAGAGCCCTTCAGGGTAATGGCAAGGTTATCCGTATCCACATGCGACTTACTCTCGAAGTCGCCAGAGCCATGCACCTCGACACCGACCAGGTCAGGAGAGGTGACATAGACCGTCACGTCATTATCCTTCATGCTGCTGAAGCTGAACATACTGCCAGAACTCACACTGACGACCAGTGTGTTGTTCTCCACACGAGTCTGTACTTTCTTGATGATACTTTTGGGCGCCTTCACACGGACAGACCATGTCTTACCCTGTGCGTACTTGATGTCAGGAGACCCCTCCAGACGGATACGCTCAAACCCTTTCAACCCACGAGACTCCTCCACCTTATCAGAACCTTGGAAGGCATAAACACTTGTTCCAGCCACGACGGCGAACACGACGACAAAAATCAAAAATAACTTCTTCATACTCTTTCTTTTATTAATGTTTCTGTCTGTTAGACGGAGAAGACGCGGAAAAAGTTGCATAGGCGAGAAAATTATCAGAAAGTGAAATGAACGGTCACGCGGACACCATTCTTATGAGCCGTCGACAAGTCGTTGTAGTTCAAGCGGCGCACATACTCCACGTGGAAGAACTTGAAGATATTATGGATACCCACAGAGACCTCCCAGTACGGGCGTTTCGGATCCATCACATGAGAGCCCTCAGGGAACACCATCAGCAAGGGGCTGTCAGTATTCTGTGCCAGGAACGGGTTATTCTTGTCGGAGAGACCTCCCCACAGCATCTTGACCCCGATATACTCACGCCATTTCAGTTTCTTCAGCAACGGGATGCGGTTGAACAGTTTTCCGTTCAAGTCCCAGGCGATAATCGTAGAGACGAAACGGTCGTTGAGGAACTCCATGTTATCGACAAGGCTATAGGTGTATTGATGGAGGATATACGAGAGGTTCGCCTCCGGCATACATAACATCGGGAACGGCACCTTCGACCACTGCACCCCACCCTTGACATAGACATCCACCTTTCCCCAGCTATTCAGCCAGAAGCGGTGCTTGACACTCAGCTCGCTATAGTGGTAGTTATAGTCTCCCCCCAGGAAGCCCTTCATACCGATGGTATGTCCCAGGGTAAAGATAGGAGCCTCACGATTCACCTTCTTACGACGCTGTTTGGTGTTGATATAAAGTGCTCCCGGACAGTATTCTATCTCGGCGTGCAGCTCCGTAGTGCGGATTCTCGCAGAAGGACGAGGAGTTGTCTGATCCCATGCGGCATAATCAGCAAGCGGAGTGAAATAGAGTTTGCCGCACGCCTCGTTCTCCTCCGTCTTCAGACTGACTGTCGTCTTCAGTCCCGCATTTGCCTCATGGACGAAAGTCAGTTGCTGTCTGTTGTAGAACATCATGGCGTCCACCTTGCTCCATTTGAATGCCGTAAACACATTATCCTTATCCGTCGTCAGGAACTTATCCGACGGGGAGCACACATCATACGTTGACGAGAAAGTCAGGTAACGCTGCGGAAACTCTTTGGGCAGGTACTCCTTCTCGTTGAAGGAATATGTCACCTCCCCCTTATAGTAGTTCTTATGCGACTTCCACCCTCGTGCCACATACCCGCTGAAGAACCAGTGCTTGTTGAGGTTTGCCGTGGTCTGCGCACTCAGACGAGTACGGAATCCGTCGATATAGTTGGTGGAGAAGATGGTATTGATAGGACCGATATCCACCTTGGAGGGGTTACCCGTCTCCACGTAATTCTCAATGAGAGCCTTCAAGCCCAGCATGATATACTTGAACCCCTTCATCTTCTCGAAACTCTTGACAAAGTCCTTCATCGACGCCTCACCCTTGGTCAGCTCCACCTGACGGTACTGTGCCCAGAAGAGGTCGCTATGCGACATCGCGTCAGCGTCCCTCACATCACGCTTCCCCTTGAACACCTGGTCGTCGAGAGCATCGAAGGCATAGTCTGTCAGACGAGTGTTCCTGACGACGACCGCTTTCTGCAGGAAACTCAGTATCTCTATCTCTACCATCATATCATCCACCGTCAGCACCCACTCACCAGTAGGCAACTGGGAGAACTGCTGGATGACACGGAGGTTCTCGATGAAATTCGCATCACTCTGACGAGGGATGGACAAGTCACAGCGTTTCACCTGATAGCTGGAGTCTTTCAGGATATAGATATCCCCACGGAAACCGAAGTCCTGCATGTTATTAGGCAGGAAATGCAGATGGATACAACTGTCACGCTCCACCTGCAGGGTGTCCTCGATATAAAAACGGTAGAAGCCGATGGCGCCCCTTCCTATCGGTGAGGTAAAAGGACGCTGAAGAAGCCGGATCTGGTCATCGTAGATATTCACATCCGTGAAGATATCCTTCATCATCGTATTCATGATATCGCCCGTCTGGAACAAGTCACCGACACCCGTCGAGTTCTGTCCCATGATGATATTCTTCTCATCATGCGGATGGCGGCGGTACAGTTTCCTCGTCACCGTCTCGTCAACAGAGATGGGAAGGATGAGTTTGTTGTTATAGGGGCAAGGCTCTAACTGGTCTAACATCCATTTGTTCTTACGGAAGACGGAGTGATAGAGTTTCTCCGGGGTGATGTCATTACCGGCAAGGGTGAGCTTCTGGTATTTGGTATACTGGTAATAATCCTTATTGGCGAGATTAGTGAAACGCTTGTGTTCTATCACCTTACGCATCAGTTCCACGGCAGGGTTGTTCTTACGACTATAACGCTGTCGCTTGGAGCGTACCGTCACGTTCTGTAGCACCTTGGTATCCGGTTGCAACTGGATATTAACGACCACAGGAGTCCTGTCGACGACAGGGATGGTCTGTGACACATAACCCACGGCACTGAAAGTCAATGCCCATCCCACGTTTTTCTGGATGACATAACGTCCGTCAAGTCCTGAGGCGACAGCCACCTGATGTCCTTTATACGACACCGTCACAGAAGGAATGACCATCTTTGTCTCGGCATCGGTAATCACCCCGGACATCAACTGTGCCAGGGAAGACTGGCACACCAAACAAAGGAGGAATAAGAGAAAATATCTAAATCTAATCGCTTGCATAGTTAATAGGGGATCTCCACCCAGAAGGTAGATCCTTTTTGATAAACAGACTCTACGCCCACCTTACCTCCCAGGAGGTCGGCAAGGCTCCGGCAAATACTCAGACCGAGTCCGGTACCCGCCACGAAGTCATCCACTTTCACGAAACGCTCGAAGAGACGGTCGTTACACTTGTCGGCAGGAATACCCTTTCCTGTGTCACGGACCCATATCCTCAGACTTGACGGCAGCTTGTCGTAACCCAGTCGGATACTGCCTGCAGCTGTGAACTTCACAGCATTATTCATATACTGGTTCAGTATTTCCTTCAGACGGTCACGGTCTGTATGGATGATGATGGACTCAGCGGCACCATCCGTCTCTACGGCAACCCCGTTGTCGGACGCGACAGGCTGGTATTTTTCCACCATCTCCTGCAACAAAGGCAGCAACTCGAAATCCTCCTTGACGATCTCACCATTGTTGCCTGCCTCCAGCTTGGAGATATTCATCATGTCGTCAAACAACCGGAGCAGGTGGGCGTTATTCTGTTTGATGAGTTTGATCAGCTCATTACGCTCCTCCTCGCTCTGTGCCATGGGCAGGACATCGCTGAAGCCCACAATGGCATTCAGGGGAGTACGTACCTCATGAGTGATGTTCGCCAGGAAGGCAGATTTCAGGCGGTCGCTCTCCTCTGCCTGGTTACGAGCCTCTATCAACGCCTGCTCAATCTCTTTCTGGGCATCAATACGCATAGAGGTGCCCACGATGGTCAGAGGCTTGCCGTCGATATCACGTTTCTCAACAGTAGCGAAGGTCTCCGCCCAATAAAAGGGTGAGGAAGGTGTCGCCTGTGCCCTGTACTGCTGATGATAGTCCTCGTACTTGCCTTTCATCAGTCCTGTCAGCGCTTCCCTGACTCGCTCACGGTCATCGGCATGGATAAGGGCAAAAGTACCCTCAACCGGGGTGCCCGTCTGTGGACTGAACGAATACTTTCCACTCCGGTAATCGCTCTCATAAGCCACCGTGCTTTCTGGGACATTCAGTCGCCATGTGGACAGTTTCATCGCCTTCAGCACCAACTCATACTCGATGTTATGTCGCTTGATCTTCGCCAGTTGTGCCAGTTCAGCCTTCAACTGACGATATTGTCTCACCTGGTAGAAAAGAGCGAACAGCAATACCAGAATTGCAGGAACACCTGCCACCCATAACAAGATATCAATTCTCATCAGACCACTGATATCTATCAGAAATATTGCCAATCCGTTCGTCATGACCGATAGTCTTGTTCTTGTATTGGTTGCAAAAATACATAAAAGAATCAGAATAATGAAAAAAAACTCGATTTATTTTGTAAATCGCCTACTTTATTCGTATCTTTGCAGCATATTTACATCATGACATTATGACACAAGATTATGAACTTATCGCCAAGACGTTTATGGGTCTTGAACCTGTCTTGGCGAAAGAATTGGCGCAATTGGGCGCGGAGAACATTGAGATAGGACGCCGCATGGTTTCTTTCACTGGTAACAAAGAAATGATGTACCGTGCTAACTTCCAGTTGCATACTGCCATCCGTATTCTAAAACCTATCAAGCATTTCAAGGCACAGTCAGCAGATGATGTCTATGAAGGAGTGAAAGAGGTGGACTGGACCAGATTCCTGGACCTGAACACCACCTTTGCTGTTGACTCTGTGGTTTTCTCCGAGGAATTCCGACACTCCAAATTCGTAGCTTATAAAGTCAAGGACGCCATCGTCGACCAGTTCCGTGAGAAGACGGGCAAGCGTCCGAATATCTCCATAACGAATCCCGACATCCGACTGAACATCCATGTCGCAGAGGACAAATGCACACTCTCCCTGGACTCCAGTGGTGAGTCCCTGCACCGTCGCGGCTATCGTCAGGAGTCTGTAGAGGCTCCTTTGAACGAGGTATTGGCGGCAGGAATGATCTTGATGACGGGCTGGCATGGTGAGACCGACTTCATCGATCCTATGTGTGGCAGCGGTACCTTGCTGATTGAGGCAGCACTCATCGCCCGCAACATGTCACCAGGACTGTTCCGTAAGGAGTTTGCTTTTGAGAAATGGAAAGACTTTGACCGTGACCTGTTTGACGCCATCTATAATGATGACTCTCAGGAACGGGAGTTCACCCATCATATCTATGGTTACGATATCGACATGAAGGCTGTCAACACTGCCCGTATCAACGTACGTGCCGCAGGACTGACCAACGATATCACTGTAGAGAATGTTGATTTCAAGGATTTCACACAACCCAAGGAGAAGAGTATCATGGTCACCAATCCTCCTTATGGAGAGCGTATCTCCACCCCCGACCTGCTCGGCACTTATAAGATGATAGGGGAACGGTTGAAGCACCAGTTTACTGGGAATGACGCCTGGATCCTGAGCTATCGGGAGGAGTGTTTCGACCAGATTGGTCTGAAGCCATCCATCAAAATCCCCTTGTATAATGGTTCCTTGGAATGTGAGTTCCGCAAATACCAGATGTTCGATGGTAAGATGCGTGTCTTCCGTGAGGAGGGTGGAACAGTGAAGACGGAGGAGGAGAAACGGCAGATGGCTGAGAAGCGCCGCTTCAAACAGAATCGCGAGTTCAAGAAACGCCTGGAGGAACAGGAGGAGAACGAGGAAGCGGACATCCGCTCTTTTAAGTTCCGTTCTTTGGAGAAAAAGGAGCCCAGGGAACCTAGGGAGCCCAGGGAACCAAGGGAGTCAAGGGAGTCTAGATATTCTAGAGAATCTAGAGGGTCTAGAGACTCTAGAGATAGAGAATCTAGATATTCCAGGGATTCCAGAAAACCTTTCAAGGGAAAGCGGGACTTTGACCGGAAAGGAAGGACTTTCGACAAGAAGAATAGGAGAAATGACCATGATGAAGATTAAAACCATATTGCTCCTTCTCATACTCTCGTTGAATATGTCTGCCCAGGAAAAGCAACTCTTCACCCTTGAGGAACTCAACTATGGAGGTAACCGCTATCATACCATCCAGCCTCAGAACAAATGGTATGCCTGGTGGGGTGACGAATTGATAAGGACAGACGTGGAGGAATGCTGGCTCGTCGACAAGAGAACTGGCAAGGAGACGCGTCTCTTCACACTTGACGAGGTCAATAAATGGTTGAAGAGCGATGACATGTATCATGTCCGTGCACTCTATTATGCCACTTTCCCCTACCCTGACCAGCCTTGGGTGGCTCTTGGCAACAAGAAGTCGTTCCTGCTGCTCAATTTCAAGACACACGAGATCGTTTGGCAGGACAGTATCTCCGGACAGAAAGCTAACGACTGGAATCCTGTATCAAAAGCCACGGCATACATAGAGGACGACCAGTTGTTTGTAGTTGACGGGAAAGGCGGCAAGCACCAACTGACAACTGACGGGTCACGTGAGATAGTATACGGACAAAGTGTTCACCGTAATGAGTTCGGTATCGACAAGGGCACTTTCTGGAGTCCTGACGGTATGCGTCTTGCCTTCTACCGCATGGACCAGTCGATGGTCACCGACTATCCGCAAGTTGACATTGACCCACGGAGCGCTACTCACGAGCCGGACAAATACCCGATGGCGGGGATGACCTCACATCAAGTAACAGTGGGTGTTTATGACCTGGATACGCAAAAGACCACATATCTGAAAGCTGGTGACCCCACAGACCGTTACTTCACGAATATCGCCTGGAGCCCCGATGCGAAGACCATCTATATGTTTGAGCTCAATCGCGACCAGAACGATTGCAGACTGGTGTCCTACGATGCCATGACTGGTGAGAAGAAAGCGGAATTGTATCGGGAGACCAGCGATAAATATGTGGAACCCTTGCATCCTATCCAGTTCCTGCCTTGGGACGATGACCTGTTTATCCTGCAAAGTCAAAAGGATGGCTATAATCACCTCTATTTATATAATAAAGAAGGAAAACTACAACGACAGCTGACTAAAGGCAACTTTGTCATACAGGAGGTACTGGGGTTCAATGAGAAACAGAAGAGCGTCCTCGTTGCTGCCAACAAATACCATCCGCTCCACCGCTGGTTATATAACGTCAACATCAAAGACGGTAAGATGACGGAACTCGTCTCCGCCGATGGGGTACATCATGGTAAGCTCTCCTCATCCGGCACTTATCTCGTCGACAGATGGAGCAACCCCACAACGCCACGTAACATCGACCTCGTCGAAGTGAAAACGGCAAAGGCGACACGGTTGATGACTGCGGAGGATCCTTGGAAAGACTATGAGCAACCTATTTTCGAATGTGGGACGATCAAAGCAGCAGATGGCATCACCGACCTTTACTACCGTATGGTGAAACCTTATAACTTCGATGCGACCAAGAAATATCCTACAGTCGTCTATGTCTATGGTGGACCACATGCCCATAACGTAGAAGCAGCATGGCATTGGTATAGTCGTTCTTGGGAGACCTATATGGCACAGAAGGGGTATATCCTCTTTATCCTCGACAACAGAGGCAGTGAGTATCGTGGACGCGACTTTGAGCAAGCCACGTTCCGTCAACTCGGACAGATAGAGATGCAGGACCAGATGAAGGGCGTGGAATACCTGCGCTCCCTACCTTATGTGGATATGGACAGACTGGGTGTACACGGCTGGTCATTCGGCGGTTTTATGACCATCTCCCTGATGACTAACTATCCTGACGTCTTCAAGGTAGGGGTGGCTGGTGGTCCTGTCATCGACTGGAAATGGTATGAGGTGATGTATGGCGAGCGATATATGGACACCCCGGAAACCAATCCGGAAGGGTACGAGAAGATTAGTCTGCTCTCCAAGGCAAAGAATCTGAAAGGAAAACTCCAAATCATCACGGGGTATAATGACAACACGGTAGTGCCACAGCATTGTCTGTCATTCCTGAAAGCATGCATAGAGGCTGGTACCCAGCCTGACTTCTTCGTATATCCTGGTGAGGCGCATAACATGCGGGGACATGCCAGTGTTCATCTGCATGAGCGTATCACCCAGTATTTTGAAGACTACCTGAAATAATTGATTGTTTAAAGTTCATAGTTCACAATTATGAAAGAAGAACAGATATTAGTCCGTATCACAGGACAAGACCGTCCTGGTCTGACAGCGGCGGTTATGGGAATCCTGGCGAGATACGACGCTCAGATCCTCGATATCGGACAAGCCGATATCCATAGCACGTTATCACTAGGCATCTTAATCCGTATGGATGAGATGAAGTCAGGACTGGCGATGAAGGAACTCTTGTTCAAAGCCACGGAGCTGGGGGTGAACATCGGTTTCTCACCAATTACCGATGACGAGTATGAGAATTGGGTAGGACATCAGGGTAAGAACCGTTATATCCTGATGGTCATGGGACGACAACTGGAGGCACGACAGATAGCGGCTGCCACCCGTATCATCGCCAACCAGGGACTAAATATCGACTCTATCCTGCGACTGACGGGACGTAAGAGTATCAAACAACTTGACAAGCATACCCGTGCCTGTATCCAGTTCTCATTACGTGGTGAGCCTGTCGACCGCCAGGACATGCAGTCAAAACTCATGAAGCTGTCCGCGGAGATGGGTATTGACTTCTCTTTCCAGCGTGACGATATGTTCCGACGCATGCGCCGCCTTATCTGTTTCGATATGGACTCCACCCTGATACAGACGGAGTGTATCGACGAGCTTGCCGAGCGTAATGGTGTCGGCGCCGAGGTACGTGCCATCACAGAGAGTGCCATGCGTGGTGAGATTGACTTCAAGGAGAGTTTCACACGCCGGGTGAAATTACTCAAGGGACTCGATGTCAGCGTCATGCGTGACATTGCAGAGCATCTTCCCATCACGGAAGGTGTAGACCGTCTAATGAGTATCCTCAAGACCTGTGGTTATAAGATTGCCATCCTCAGTGGAGGATTCACGTTCTTCGGCGAGTATCTGCAACGTCGTTACGGCATTGATTATGTCTATGCCAATGAACTGGAGATAGGGGATGACGGCAAACTGACAGGTAACTATGTGGGCGAAATTGTTGACGGACATCGGAAAGCGGAGCTGTTAAAGCTCATCGCACAGGTCGAGAAAGTAAACCTTGCCCAGACGATAGCTGTTGGTGACGGTGCCAACGACCTGCCCATGATCAGTGAGGCCGGACTGGGTATCGCTTTCCACGCAAAGCCCCGTGTGGTAGCGAATGCGGAACAAAGCATCAACACCATCGGACTGGATGGCGTGCTATATTTCCTCGGCTTCAAGGACTCTTATTTAGGTGAACAGGGAAAACTGTAGAAAGGTAGAAAAGTAAAAAACATAAAGACGATGAAGATATTATTATTAGGCAGTGGTGGACGTGAGCATGCCCTCGCCTGGAAAATTGCTCAGAGTGAGAAATGTGAGAAACTGTTTATCGCCCCAGGTAATGCGGGAACCAGCAACTGCGGTGAGAACGTTGCCATGAAGGCGGATGACTTCGAGGCAGTGAAGAACTTCTGCGTGGAGAGACACATCGACATGGTGGTCGTTGGTCCGGAAGACCCGCTGGTAAAGGGTATCTACGACGACATGAAGGCTGACGCGCGCACCAAGGACATCCCTGTCATCGGACCTTCCAAGCAGGGTGCCGTCCTTGAAGGCTCGAAAGATTTCGCCAAGGCTTTCATGGCTCGTCATCATATCCCCACGGCACGCTACCAGACATTCGACGGAGAGCATGTAGAGGAAGGACTAAAGTTCCTGGAGACTTTGGAGGCACCTTATGTCCTCAAGGCTGACGGTCTCTGTGCCGGCAAGGGTGTCCTGATCCTCCCCACCCTCGAGGAAGCCAAGAAGGAACTGAAGGAGATGCTGGGCGGTATGTTCGGCAATGCCTCCTCACAAGTCGTCATCGAGGAGTTCCTGAGCGGTATCGAGTGTAGCGTCTTCGTTCTGACGGACGGTGATCACTATAAGATTCTACCTGAGGCAAAAGACTACAAACGCATCGGGGAGCACGACACGGGTCTGAACACTGGTGGTATGGGTTCTGTAACCCCAGTCCCATTTGCTACCAAAGAGTGGATGCAGAAGGTAGAGGACCGTATCATCCGTCCTACCGTAGAGGGACTGAAGGCTGAGGGTATCGACTACAAAGGCTTTATCTTCTTCGGACTTATCAACGTGAAGGGAGACCCGATGGTCATTGAGTATAACTGTCGTATGGGCGACCCGGAGACAGAGAGTGTCATGCTCCGTCTGAAGAGCGATATCGTGGATCTCTTCGAGGGTGTTGCCCAAGGTAATCTCGACCAGCGCGCCATTGAGTTCGATGAGCGTGCGGCAGTCTGTGTCATGCTGGTCAGCGGAGGTTATCCCCAGGAATACAAGAAAGGCTATCCCATCAGAGGTATCGAGGAGGTACAGGGAAGTATCGTCTTCCATAGCGGTACATCATTGAAGGATGGTCAGGTCGTCACCAATGGTGGACGTGTCATTGCCGTATCTTCCTATGGCAAGGACAAGGCGGAAGCCCTTCAGAAATCCTTTGAGGAAGCTCAGAAGATACGATTCACCGACAAGTATTTCCGTCGTGACATTGGTGCAGACCTGTAATGAAACGACTGCAGAACAAGATATCTGAGAGTTATCTCGCATTGCCCGTCACCAGTGCCTATGCAGCTGGTGTCTGGGTATTTTGCGGACTGTTTCAGGAGAAATGGTGGATACAGTTCTGTTGTCTTGCCCTCTCCACCTTCTTGATGGAGAAGCTGAACAATTCCAACGCCCTTATCCGCATCCACTCCCGTATGGTGTCCTGTTCCTTTCTGGTGCTCTCATGTATGGCATCTTTCATGTTTCCATCCCTTGTGGAAGCCATCTGTGAGTTATTCTTCATTGGAGCACTTCTTTTCCTGTTCTATAGCTATAAGGATAAAGATTCCCCAGGTGTCACCTATTATGGGTTTCTCCTGATAGGACTGGCAAGTGTAGGTTATGTGCATATCCTATGGCTGCTTCCTGCCCTATGGGTCCTGATGTTCACCAACCTGCAGTCATTATCATGGCGTACATTGATGGCATCACTCATGGGTATCATAACACCTTATTGGTTCCTGCTTTGCTGGTATTTCTACCAAGATTATCCAGAAGCTCTGGTGTCCCATTTCGAAGTCCTCAGTCACTTCCAAATGCCTTTCGACTTCTCGTCGCTCAGCCGTCATCAGATGGTCACCTTTTTCTTTGTCCTTGCCCTTGCCATTCTCGGAAGCCTGCATTTTTGGAGGAGCAGTTATCAGGACAAGATCCGCATCCGCATGTTCTTTGGGTTCTTTATCAGGGCTGACATTTTTCTCGTCATCCTCTTCTGTCTGCAACCACAGCTTTATGACCTCTTGCTGAGACTCATGATTGTCAACACAACACCCTTGATTGCTCATTTCATCGCATTGACAGGGAAACGGGTAACCAACATCATGTTTTGCTGTATCGTTGTGATCGCATTGGTAATCACCGCATATAACCTATGGATATAATCATCTCCCTTCTTATCAGCTATGGCTATTGGGGCATGCTCATCACAGCATTTGTGGCTGGCTCTTTCTTTCCCTTCTCCAGTGAGGCTGTGATGATGGGACTTTTGGCAGCAGGACTGGACCCATGGTTACTTATCATCTATGGTACAATAGGCAATGTGGCAGGAGGTATGTTCAACTATACCATTGGACACATGGGTAAATTGGAGTGGATCGAGAAATACCTGCATGTGAGCAAGAAGAAACTGGATCAGGCAACTCGTTTCATGGGAGGACGAGGTGCGTGGATGGGATTCTTTGCCTTTATCCCCATCTTAGGCAGCGCCATCACCATCGTCCTAGGACTGATGCGTGCCAATATCCCCATCTCCATCAGTAGTATGGCTATTGGAAAATTCCTGCGTTATGTCCTGCTAATCTATGGGGCACAACTCTTCATGTAACCTCTTAAACGTTAAAAAACAACAAGGCGCCATTAATTCTCAATGGTCATTTGCCATTTGTCAATTAATTATATTACCTTTGCAGATTGGAATTAAACGACACAATAGGTAATGAAACAATTTAGACTGGTAGACAATATCTTTGGATGGGTCAGTTTTCTGATTGCCGCCATCGTATATTGTTCCACGATTGAGCCGACAGCCTCTTTCTGGGACTGTCCAGAATTTATCTCCACAGGTTATAAACTGGAAATCGGACACCCACCTGGTGCACCGTTCTTCATGCTCACCGCCAACCTCTTCTCACAGTTTACCAGCGATCCCTCACAGGTGGCACGGATGGTGAATATGATGAGTGCGTTATTGTCGGCAGCAACCATCCTGTTCCTGTTCTGGACAATCTCACACCTGGTGCGCCGCCTGCTCATCAAGGACTGGAGTGAGCTGACCCTTTGGAAAATGATTGCCATCGAGGGCTCTGCAATGGTAGGTGCATTGATCTACACTTTCAGCGACACATTCTGGTTTTCTGCCGTCGAAGGTGAGGTTTATGCCTATTCCTCTGCCTTTACCGCCGTGGTATTCTGGTTGATACTGAAATGGGAGGACCATGCTGACGAGCCGCACAGTGACCGCTGGCTGATCCTGATCATGTATATGACAGGCTTGAGTATTGGTGTCCACCTGTTGAACCTACTCTGTTTGCCAGCTATCGTACTGGTCTATTATTATCGCAAGTTTCCACAGAGCCTGCCACGCAAAGACCTGTATGGCTCTCTGATAGCCCTGGGCATCTCTATTGTCATCCTTGCCGCCGTGCTCTATGGTGTCGTTCCCGGCATCGTACAGGTGGGAGGCTGGTTCGAGCTGTTGTTTGTCAACGTCCTCGGCTGTCCGTTCAACACAGGTGAGATTGTCTATATCTTCTTATTGATAGCCATCACGATCTGGGCAATTTACGAGACACACCGTGATGTCAGTGAGAAGAAGCAGAACATCGCCTTCCTATTGGCTGTCGCTATGTTGGGTATCCCCTTCTACGGACATGGCTGGTCGGCAGTGATTATCGGTATCGTGGTATTAGTCATCCTGTGGTTTGTGCTACAGTACAGGCAGAAGAAAGAACTGTTGGTTACAGCACGTATCAAGAACACCTCCCTGCTCTGTATGCTGATGCTGATGATCGGTTACTCATCTTACGCGTTGATTGTCATCCGCTCATCCGCCAATCCGCCGATGGACCAGAATTCCCCTGAGGATATCTTCACACTGGGCGAATATCTCGGTCGTGAGCAGTACGGACAACGTCCGTTGTTCTACGGACAGGCATACACCTCACAGGTTGCCTTGGAGAAAGACGGTGAGTATTGCAAACCTGTCATGAAGAAAGGTGCTCCTGTATGGCAACGTAAGGAGAAAGCATCTCCTGACGAGAAAGATGAATATTTCGTACTCCGTACTAAAGATGAGTACCAATATGCCCAGAACATGTTCTTCCCTCGTATGTACAGTTCCGCACACCGTGCAGCCTACGAGAGTTGGATGGGTGGCAGCGTGGACGGCACTGAGGTTCCCTATGACCGCTGTGGTGAGATGGTCAGCGTGAAGGTTCCCAGTCAACTGGAGAACATTCGTTTCTTCCTCTCCTACCAGTGTAACTTCATGTACTGGCGTTATTTCATGTGGAACTTCGCAGGACGTCAGAACGACATTCAGGGTAACGGCGAGCTGGAGCATGGCAACTGGCTCAGTGGTTTCGATTGGTTTGACAATATGCGTCTGGGAGACCAGAATACCTTACCTGACGAGCTGAAGAACAACAAAGGACACAATGTATTCTATTGTCTGCCCTTGTTGCTCGGACTGATTGGACTCTTCTGGCAGTCATGGTACACCCGTAAGAACCGTGTCATCGTAGATGGTAAGGAACAGACTGAGATAGAGCCCGTAGGCATCCGCCAGTTCTGGGTGGTGTTCTTCCTGTTCTTCATGACAGGTCTCGCCATCGTCATCTACCTGAACCAGACACCGATGCAGCCTCGTGAACGAGACTATGCGTATGCCGGCTCGTTCTATGCCTTCGCCATTTGGTGCGGTATGGGTGTCGCTGCCCTCATCGACCTGATCCAGCGTAAACTGAAGATGAACCCTATCGCTATAGGTACTATAGTTACTATCGCTACTATACTAATACCCATCCAAATGGCATCCCAGACATGGGACGACCACGACCGCAGCGGACGCTATACCTGTCGTGACTTCGGACAGAATTACCTGATGTCACTTCAGGACGAAGGAAACCCGATTATCTTCACCAATGGTGATAACGACACCTTCCCACTGTGGTATAACCAGGATGTGGAGGGCTTCCGTACCGACGCCCGTGTCTGCAACCTCTCTTACCTACAGACTGACTGGTATATTGACCAGATGCGTCGTCCTGCCTATGACTCTCCATCAGTACCTATCTCATGGGAGCGTATCGAATACTGTGCTGGCACGAATGAGTATGTAGCCATCGAACCAGACATGAAACAGGCTGTGCTCGACTTCTATGAGGAAGACCCGGAGACAGCGAAGAAACAGTTTGGCGAAGATCCCTTCGAGCTCAAGAACATCCTGAAGTACTGGGTTCGCTCCAAGAATGCCGAGCTTCATGTCATTCCCACCGACGTGATCTATATGACCATCGACAAGGAGGCTGTGCGCCAGAGTGGTATGATGATGGCTACTGACTCCATCCCAGATAAGATGACCATCTCACTGAAGGGTAAGACCGCCCTCTATAAAGGCGACCTGATGATTCTGGAGATGTTGTCTCAGTGTAACTGGAAACGTCCTATCTATGTCGCTGTCTCCGTTGGTGATGAGAACTATATCAACTTGGGTGACAATACCATTACCGAAGGACTTGCTTACCGTATCACTCCTTTCACCACCAATCAGGAAGGTGCTAAGAATTTTGACACGAAGCGTACCTATGATAATGTGATGCACCGCTTCAAGTTCGGAGGAGCAGACACGAAAGGTGTCTACCTCGACGAGACAGTGATGCGGATGTGCTATACGCACCGCCGTATCATGGCACGCCTTGCCCTGCAGCTCATCAACGACGGGAACGACAAGCAGGCTACTGAAGTGCTGAGATATACAGAAAAAGTGCTTCCCGCCTATAACATTCCACATAACTACAGCTCTGGTTCCCTTGACATGGCTCGTGCATGGGCTGCAATGGGCAACCAGCAGGAGGCGATGAAACTCATCAACCAGCTGTGGAAGAACTCCGCACAGTATGTGGCATGGTATTGCAACCTCGACGGTCAGCAGTTCAACTTGTCTGAAGACAGCTGCTATATGCACATCTATATCCTTAACCAGCTCTTGCAACTGGGTAGTAACATCGATGAGAAATGGGGTGAGAAGTGTGAGGCGACTTTGAGCAAGATTCTCGATGCCTTCCAGGCAAAGGGTGGCAGACTAGGTGCTGAGGACTAAACCAATGTAAAGTATGTTTATCGAGCAACCGGCAATATGGTTGCGCTGGCTTTACCCCAGGGCAACGTGGCGTATGGACCGTCATGAGAAGGCAGTTTACCTGACCTTCGACGACGGTCCCATCCCTGAGGCTACCCCGTTTATCCTTGATACCCTCAAGCACTACGGCATCAAGGCGACATTCTTTATGGTGGGTGATAATGTGCGCAAATACCCTGAACTATACCAACGGGTAGTTGAGGAGGGACACCGTATCGGCAACCATACCCATAACCATATCAGCGGTTTCCGGCATAGCATCCGTGACTATAGCTATAACGTGGAGAAAGCCAATGCCTATCTGCATACCAACCTGGTACGTCCCCCTCATGGATGGATGCGTCTCAGCCAGTATGCATGGCTCGGCAGGAAATTCCGCATTGTGATGTGGGACCTCGTGACACGTGACTATTCCAAATGGCTCACCGCCGAGGATGTCTTGAACAATGTGAAGCGTTATGCCCGTAATGGCAGCATCATCACGTTCCACGACTCCCTGAAGTCCATTGACAAGTTACGCACAGCCCTGCCCCGAGCCATCGAGTGGCTGCTAGAGCAGGGCTATGCCTTTAAGATCTTTGAGTAAGATTATCTCAAAGTCCGTATCAGGAACGCACTGACCGTATCTGTCGTCCGATAGATATTCTGAGAGAAACCGTGGTCGAAATACTCCTGTAACACATACTCACTACCCTTCCACAGCTGGTGGAAGCGCTCTCCGTAGGTGTAAGGCACCACACGGTCAGCATTACCATGAATGATCAGGGCAGGACCATGATAGTTTGCCGCTGTCTCGTAGATAGGCAGTGAGAAAGCTGCCTTGATATAGTTGGCACCTAACTTGTTACCACCCCACATCTCCACATACGCCGGCGGGTCCAGCGGGTTAAACATCTTCCCCATAACAGACCCACGGATAGCATCGTCACGCAGCACGGCGGCAGGAGCCATCAGTGCCACAGCAGCGATATCACTCCCCAGTTCTCCTGCTGTCATAGAGGCGACCACACCACCCTGCGAGTGTCCCACGAGGGCAATCTTAGAGACATAACGCAGATCACGCACATACTCAATAACTTTCTTAGCATCGTTGATCTCGTTTGGTACCGTCATATCCTCAAACTTACCCTCGCTCTCCCCATGACCGTTGAAGTCGAAACGGATGGAGGCGATACCGTGTTTCTGCAACGAGTCGGTAATCAACTCAAACAGGGGACCATCCTTGGAACCACCAAAGCCGTGGCAGAACACCACCATCGGACATTGCTCACCTTGTTGTAGTACGGGCTTCTGGATAACAGCCTGTAACTTCCCATGGTCACCATCTATCGTCACACGCTCCCTGGTCGGCTGATAACCCGTGGGACGCAACTCCTTCAGGTATTTATCTACTTTATATGTCAGCACTGTGGAGAGTGCCACCTTGCCGTCTTTGTCAACGACTACCATCGAGGGGATCCATTTCACCCCATACGCCTTAGATATATCCGTCTCCTTAAATTTCTTGAGTTCACTGACTTGCGTGTAGGTGATACCAAACTGCTCACAGGCCTTACGCCATGCTGCCACGTCGGTATCCATAGACACACCGACGAACTCCACGCCCTGCGGAGCATACTCTTTCTGCATACGCACAACCTCCGGGGCATCTTTACGACAATCCGGGCACCATGATGCCCAGAAGTCGAGCACCACCGTTTTCCCTTTTAACTGCGAGAGTTTGAATGTCTTGCCATCGATTGTCTTCATCTTGAAGTCGGGAGCTATCGTCCCTGTCTTCACCAGTTCCGTAGCATACTTAGCGTCGAAGTCAGGCTCTGGTCCGAACTGCGCTTTCGCTGTTGTGACAGTCATCAACAGCATCATAAACATTATCTTCTTCATGTTATTATTAATATTAGTTTCATACGGCAAAGATAGCATTTTTATATGAAACTTGCACGAATAATATTCAAAATTGTTATGAAAAAGATGGTCTGCGATCAAAATATTTGCCAAAATATTTGGCGGTTGTTAACTTATTCGTTATCTTTGCACACAAAACTTATTATCATGGCAAAAAGGGAATACGTCAGGCATATTGTTGCCTACAAGGATTATTTTAAAGACTTTAAAAAGGAACTTCCTCGCAAAGCACAGAAGACACCTAAAGCAGAAATTGAAAAAGCAAAACGAATCATGAACGAGTATTATGAACAAAAAAAACAAATGATATGATTATGGATAAAAAAGATACAAAAAAACTTCAGCTTACACCTGTTGAGGACATGATAACTGAAGACTTTGGAAAAGAGGGGACAAGCAGTCGCATGGAATTTGAGGCTGGTGTTGATGCATTTATCCTAGGTGAGAAATTAAAGGAAGAGAGAATAAAAGCTGGTCTGACACAAGAACAGTTGGCAGCCAGAATTGGCACAAAGAAAACATATATTTCTCGTGTCGAAAATGGACATGCAGACATTCAGATGTCTACACTTTTTAAAATTTTCCATGGTTTAGGAAGAAAAGTTAGTTTCACTATTTTATGATGTTAGGAGCCTGGACCAGAGAATATTCATTACTTTTATTTAAATACCTTCCCATATAGGCACCATCGCGAATTACGATGGTGCCCTGTTTGATGTCATACCACTACCCTCGATTCAGGGGACTGGTTTACAGGTATTCACAGGATTGTCCCTGTGTGCAGGCAAATTACTTTTTTCTTATCCATAGTCGATAATAATAAAGCCTCCCGAGAGAGGCTTATACTCGGTATATCTCACACGAGCGGGATGTTTAAAAGTAACTTTTCAGCTACTGACCCAAGTATTTATCATACTTCCTTCTTATTTCAGACATCGTTTATATCAGGTACCCCTTGTGAGCATAATCCATTTAGGGCAGCATCGCGAACTGCGATGGTGCTTATGAGGCCCGAGCCATCATCATTGTTTTCCAAGTGAGACAGGTACCAGTCCCTGAGTGTCTTTAAATTCTTAAAATTTCTTAAGATATTTCTTTGTGTACGATAACATTGTTGTGTATGGAAATGTTTTTCGTATTAAGAATACTTACTAAAGAGATTTATGATGATGGAAATTACAAAGAAAGAATTACTGGAATTAAGAATTAAAGATGTGTTTGTGACAGAGGGGGAAACCCTTAGTTGCAGAATGATTTATGATTTGATCGAGGGCCATATTAACAAACGTCACATTATGGAATGGTGCACCATCCAACTGCGTGAGATGCTTTTCATGAAGGCTTTATTGTTAGTAGCTGGGAAAGAAAACATTGACGCAACAACTAAAATTATTAGATGTGGCACACCTGGTGAAGTTATTGAAAAGTTGCAGGCGAAATATGGAATTAGAACTTACTATTTGGAGAGAATCTTTGACATGGGCTTGTCTGATTTGAGTCGTGTTCAAATAGAGAAAGAGAAAATACAAAAGTCTATTAAAAGGAGAAAACTACTTGTCGTAATGTTGAGATGGTTGATGGAAACAAGCAATATCTATTAATTGCCCCAGCACCTAATCAAGAAGTAAGCAACTGCATGTCTAACATAAATTATTTGAAAAAATGAGCAGAAGTTATTTAAAAAGCAAATTCTTAAAAGCTGGATGGGAATACAAAATATCGAGAAATCCCAATCGAATAGACGAGATGCCAAAGAACAGTCCATCAAAGTATATATCGTGTAGGTGCCCCAGCATAAAGGTTGATTGGGTACAAGGACATTGCACTACTTGGGGGCATCATCCTGACAAATATGGACGTACAAGAATAAGTGGAATCGTAAGACAGAAAGTTAAAGAAGAAATAAGAGACGAAATAAGAAGGGAAATTGGATAAAAACACAAGAAAGACTGAGGAAACAACAAAAACAAGATGATTAGCCAATTTATGCTAAATATTTTTTGTCAATCACTATAGTCTGAGAGCATTTTACTATATTTGTATCAAAATTTATGGAAGTATGATGGAGAAGGAACTCTATAAGACCTATTACTTTGTGCCTGCTGACTATGACAATAGAGGCAGGAGAAAAAGCGATGGAAAATCTTTTCGTGATGTTGTGAAGGAGTTCGAATACGATTTCCATGATACTTATAGTACTGAGTATGCTCTGAACTTGTATGCAAACTCACTGACGATGGCACTCCTTGCAAAATCGAATGATGCAGCACCATTTTTGGTGTATGGAATGGATTTGACTCAAGGGAAATCATTTGATGCGATACAGGACCCATACGTCAATCACGAAATGGAGAAGTATAGTCCAAACATATATGTCTATGGCATCGACTCCGCTTTTATGACTGAATTTGATGAATATGGTTATCCTGTCTTGGATGAAGACAGTGATATCTTTCCTCTGACGTTGCTTGTCGACAACACCATGCGAGACGATGAAGTCCGCTTGGCTGTTCCAACAATGGATGATGGAGATGAGACAGAAGATGTAATAATAGACGTACCCAAATTTGAATATGCCTGATGGGAACTAAGGGTGAAGAAAGACAGTGGCATTTAGTTCGCAATGACAATGGCGAGTGGATTAGTGACGAGAATGTCGAATTCCTCTCTAATGAAGAAGCAAGGCATCTTCAAATCATGGCAAAGATGGCTGGAAAGAAACTTTCTATTCAGCATGGATGTGATGGTGAATTGTGGTGTTATAAACATGAGAAAAAAACAATCAAAATATAAAACATATGGCGGAGAAAACAATAATTGAAAATTACAAAAAGTCTGAAACTCAATCAGAATATGAAAAGAAAACATTTATAGAACCTCTTCGTGATCGTGTCCGAGCAGTATCTGGAAAGTCAAGGAATATTATCTTACCCCAATATATTTGCTTCAAAATCCAAGAAGATAAGAAATTACTTATCAATATAGAGGAGCAAAAGGGAATATGTGCAGGGGAAGAGATTGTCTTAAATGCAACATGTAAAAATATGCAGACAGATAATGCAGCCTTCGAAGGGTGGGCAGTATGTTTAAAGGCGTGGCTTCCTGAAGTTATTGAATCTGTAGAATTGAAATGGGATGTGCCAAAAGAAAGAAACGAGCATTATAATCGATTTTGCTATCGTGTAATGAAGATGAAGGAGTCTTTCGATTGGTTTTCTATTGCCAATCTCAATCAACGTGAGATTGATACATTTCAAGAACGCCTAAATAATCTTCAGAATAATTGTGGTAATAAAATTCCAGAGAAGAAGTTTAAACATGGTGGCAGGGTTGGAGAAAATGCTGTCGAATACGACATGGTCCATGAGCAAAATTTTCCTCAGTTATTATGTAATCATTATAATATTCCAAAGATACATCATCAACTTCCTGTAGGAGTGAAACAAGACGGAAATTCTTTTTTTGCAGGGAGTAAAGCTGCTATTGATCTTTGGGGAATGAACGAAAATGAACTAACCATTATAGAACTTAAATATGAGAACGAAATGGTAGGAATCATATCTGAACTATTTTTCTATGCAAGTTTGATGAGAGATATTGTATTAGGACGCATCTCTAAGCCAAATGCTATATTACCACATGAAAAGGCATTATACAAAAATATTGAAAAAATGAGCGTTATTCATGCAAGAATGCTTGCCGATGTTTATCATCCATTGGTAGATTATGAACATGTTTTTATGCTATTAAATGACAACCAGTTGAAAGACGTGAAGATTGACTTTGATAAATCATTATATTCCTACATACCTTCAACCTTGAAATTTCAATAAAAATATCTGAGGAGATTGTGAATTATGAACATTAAAATCCATCGCGGCACTCACCAGATAGGTGGTTGTGTCACAGAATACGAATATAACGGTTGGCATTTGTTCGTCGATTATGGCGAAGAGCTGCCTGGTAGCCCAAAGTCTGGAGATTTACAGGTTGAGGGACTGACGCATGGAGATATTTCCAAAAGTGCGTTACTTATCACACATTATCATGGTGACCATATTGGATGCATACCAAAGTTATCGAAAGACTTGCTGATATATATGGGCAAGGTTGGCAGGGACATTCAGATGGAATTATCTGACCACCTCAAATTGGTCGATGGTGTTCATCAAGAAATGTTGGATCGTCTCCAGATTGTGAAGACCTTTGAACCAGGCAAACAGTTCGAATGGGGAGATTTTAAAATCATACCTGTGACTGTTGACCATTCTGCATTTGATGCTTATGCCTTTAAAATCGAGGCAGATGGAGTGAGTGCTTTCCATACAGGTGACTTTCGCACGCATGGTTTCAGAAGCAGCAAACTGCCTGAAGTCATCGAGAAGTTTATTGGTGAAGTGGATTATGTAGTTTGCGAAGCAACCAACGTGGCTCGTCCTGATGCTGCCAATCTGCCCGAACACGACTTGCAGATGGAGTATCAGGAGTTATTTTCCAAGAACAAAGGTAATGTAGTTTATGTTTCGTCAACGAACATTGACCGATTATTTGGATTATACCATGCTGCAAGATATGCAGGTCGGGTGTTTATCATTGATGAATACCAAAAGCACATGATGGATAAAGTGACTCAGCGGGATTCTGTCTGGGGAAAGTCAAAACTGTATAAATTCAAGGAGACTTACAAGCCTTTTGTTCTGTCCATCGTGAATGGCGAGTTCTGGATGAACGACAAATTCAAGGAACTTGTTGAAGACAAAGGCTACGTTCTGATAGCCCGCTCTAATCCCCGTTTCGACAATTTCATTGGCGAAATTCCAGGAGACAAGCAGATGTACCTGTCAATGTGGAACGGCTATGTCGATAAGTCCAAAGCAGCATATAACGAAAAACTGGCGAAGTCTCTTGGTGACAGCTTCCTGTATAAGCACACTAGTGGTCATTGTGATATGAATAGTTTACGTGATGTTTTCCGTCTGCTCCATCCTAAAGCGCTTATTCCTATCCATACAGATGCTCCGGAAAAGTTCGCAGAGTTGTTTAGTGACGAATTGCCTGTAATTCTATTAAATGATGGTGATGGTATCGCACCTATATCGGAGAGTATCGCAGATGCTTATTATGCAAACGTGATGTGTGGAAAACAAATCAGAAGGTGTGTTGGGTATATGGGAAGTAAAGAGGATGCTTTGTCAATTCTTTCTCACACCGTTTTTCATCCGAACAAACAGACAAAATATGAGATTCGGGAAGAAGAGGATAGTATGTCTACGAATAGAGCATCTGGTCTCTTGTCCGAACTCCATAAGAACTAATGATGAGAATTCTGCACCTCTCCGATACTCATGGTCTGCATCATCAGATTCACGATTTACCTGAAGCTGATGTCATCATTCATTGTGGTGACATCAGCAATAATGGCACTGAGGAAGAGGTTCTTGACTTTCTGAATTGGTATATAGAGTTACCTTATCCGCATAAGATATTCGTTACAGGTAACCACGATCTTTGTCTATGGGATGCTGAGGGTATCGAAGAACTTCCTGACAACGTTCACTTTCTTCAAGATAAAGGTGTGGAGATAGATGGTGTAAAGTTCTTCGGTATAGCATACAATCACTCCGAAGAGCTAATTCCAATAGGAACGGATATTGTAATTACCCATGAACCCCCAGTGATGATACTTGACCAATCGATTGGTATTCATTGGGGTAATGCTCCATTACGGAACAGAGTAATGGATGTAAAACCACGATACCACCTTTTTGGACATGCCCATCAGGACTATGGTATTGTAAAACAGGACGGCATAGTCTTTTCAAATGCCGCCCTGCTCGATGACATGAATAGATTGGTCAGAAGACCTCGCCTATTTATGCTATGAATGTTTATGCTTGCTCATGAGCACAAAGGTCCCTTGTGAGCATTTGTTCTTTGACCAAGCTATACATGAAGTGTCATTGTCACAATAAACAAAAATTGTTATGATACTTTAAGTATGGTATATGATTGGGATTTACTTTGCTTAATTTCAGATCGTCTGTCAAATGCAATGTTTTTTTGTCATCCATACTAAGATATTTTGAATAAATGACTTGTCCATTGGTATTAAAAGAAATATATCCTTTATCAAATAGTTTATCCAAATTAGGTAATAACAACAAACCGTTATATACATCTAATCTCTCGTTATTATTTGATACTCTCCACGGTTTAATATGAGACGCTATAAGTATCCATGTGGATGTAATTCCTGACACAGAACAACACCCCCAATAGTTTATTAACTCTTTTCGAAAAGTCCCTTGTCCAATTCTTGAAAGAACTATTGCTTTCTTTTCTGTATCTTTTAACGACTGGGATTTTTCAATTTTTACAATTTCACTAATAATACTATCCTCAATACGTTTATGATAATCAGATTTTATGAAATCAAGAAATTTATATAGACCTGCACTGAAATCACTTATTGATTTCCGAGAATTATAGACATCACGATATTGTCTTTTTTCCTTTTCAGTATTTAGTATTTCTTTCACGACAGACTCAGTCAAATTATCATTCAATTCATATTGAGTCGCTAAAAATCTAAGACGTGAAATGTAATCGTGGCTTGTTTTAACCGCTAAGCCGCCTTCTGTTACCATGTATTGGTAGAAATCAGAAATATAATCATCAAATCTCATAACCATCTTTATTTTGGAAACAAAAATAAGGATAATTTTTTATAAAACAAAATTAATTACTAAAGAATGCGCGAAAAAAATAAAAAAGTCAAATAAAAGAATGAATCTCGTTCTAACAATGTATCTTCGCGATAAAAAATGGAACAAAGCAAATATATAATGCAGTATAAAAAATATTTAATGAAAGCTCACCAGTATTTAAATAAAGCCATTGAATCATCAAAACAATATCCAGTTTCTGATAGGCAAGAACTGCACAATGCAATAATGCACACTCAATTAATTGACATTGAGATTCTCCAAATCCTTTCAGGGTACAATTACTTGGAATTGCTATATGACGAAGAATAATATCGTGATTGAATCTATGCAAGCATTATTTTTTGTCAACAAGCAAAAGAATCATGGGGATTTCACCTGATCTACATTTAAAACAATTATAACGACTGGCAGAGCTACGTTTCTGCCAGTCGTTTTTCTATCTCCATAACACAAAAACAAAAAATCCTGCTATCCCTGCTACAATGTGGCTGGAATGCCGATGTATAAAGGGTGGAGCCTGTAGCACGATTGGGATTTATCCTGCTACAATGGTGCTACAATCCTGCTACCATCCTACACCCAAACAGCAACTGTTTTTTGAGCGGTTTGCTTTCGGCTATAGGCGTTCGGTTGTTTGGCTGGAGCCGTTCAGTCGTTTGGCTATAGCCGAACGGTTGAAAGGGCGTACCTAACTCCCTCGAAGGTAGGCACTAACACCCCATTACCAGTAACCTTTTACCCTTACGCAAGGCATCACGAGCAAATGGAGGCTTTATTTGACATGAATGGAGGCTTTAATTAACTAGAAAACAAGCTTCAGTCGGCAACTCATTTCATATAATTGTTAGAATTCGCAAAAACTACTCCCCTTCTCCCGTTATGTGGCTCAAACCCCGATAAAC